>JAMLGT010000016.1 GCA_023957755.1 Chitinophagaceae bacterium | reverse complement strand
ACTATGCAAGCCGTGACATTCACTACTCAGCGATATCAAGACTGTATTTGGTTTTTTGCCAACGCACATTAGAAAACAATTTTATGTTTACCGAACAAGAAGAAAAAGCATTTATTGTCATTGACACATTCTTAACCGAGTTGACAACTTCTGACAAAGGCAGTTGGTTCAACACATACGGCAAACCGACAGAATATTTTTTAGCCAAAGAACTGATGGACAAGTACCGTTTAATAACATACAGAGCACCCGGCAGTAAAACTTCTATTGTTGACATCGGCGACAACGGGCTGACAATTATTAAAGCTGGAGGAATAAAAAAATATTTGCTATCTATTAATGAAAAGATGGAAGAAAAAGAAAATCTTGAATTACAAAGACTTCGTTTAGAGAATGAAAAATTAGTAAATGACCTTGTTGATTTTCCAAAAATAAAATCACAAAGGAATTGGTTGTTTATTATCGCAGTGATAGAACTATTAGCCATATTAATAGAATTAATTTTACAACTGAAAGTAAAATCATAACCGTAAAAAATTTTGACATTTTTGACATTAATATTTCATTTGCTCCGCCCGACAAAAAACAAATACAGCCAGGCAGATGGTTAATAAATCAACTTTAGTTCGACATTTCTTCGGCCTGCATAGTACATGGGGTTTTGCGTTATGCTGGCTGAAGAATATAAACTCATCTTTGTATCTTTAATCGGCATTTGTGCATGGGCTGCTCTGACGAATCACAGAATACCAGCACAAACGCAAAGCCTTTCACGTTGGTAGCAATTTTAAAGCGACAATGCATACAGTCGGACAATACCAAATAGACATTTATCATGACGAGACTTTTCAACAGGCTTCGGCTGACAATTCTCATCATTACGACCATGTTTACTTTGACAGTAGTGAATACATATTGCCGACAATGTTTGGAATTAAGGTATATAGGGACGAAGAACTTGTAACGACTGCAATTGTTGGTTCTATCGGAGGCGGCACGACAAACCATGACAAGGCAACTATTTTTGAGGCTGACAGATTTTTAATTTGCTGCTCAGACACAGTATTCTGTCTTTCCATACCTGACTTATCATTGCTTTGGAAGACAAAGGCTGACGAAGCAACTTGCTTTGAAATTTTTAAGTATCAAGACAGTTACATTGTTCATGGCGAAATGGAGATTACACGGCTTGACAGAAATGGAAATATTCAATGGCAACAGAATGGCGCAGACATTTTTACAACATTAGATGGACAAGGCAACTTTAAGCTAACTGATGATTACATCATTGTAACCGATTGGCAGAACAGAAAATATAAGTTCGGATACGACGGAAAAAGCCATACAGACATGCAACAGTTTTCTAGGCGCAAATAGACAAAACTGCTACCAACATTGGGTTTTATGCAAGTTGGGCTGGACATTATAACATCAGCTAATTACAAATTCCAGCTTCTGTTCCGGCTGGACGAACAAATCTCAACTTTAGTTCTTAAATTCAACTTTAAAATAAATCCAGGCAGCGGTTCGGGCAGACGGAATTCTAATTCCCAACCTTCATAAAGCCCTGTCCGTTGTACGCAACTTTTAAGAAACATGAAGTACCTAATTATCATCTTAACTATTTTCGGTTCGACACACCTTTTGTACGGACAAGACAGTCTATTATTTCAGAAATACAACTTTGACTCATCGTATAAAGTCATTGGTGTAAGTTCATATAATCAAGAAAAGAAAGTCTATTTTAAAGATTTTTCCTTTTACGTTTTCGACTTAGCTGACCTTAATAAATTGAAATCTTCAATTAAATACGGAAAGCCAATTGAAAGACCGACAATTGGTGATAATGATTTGAGTATTTATATTGTCAAAGGCAAAGAAATTCAAAACGATGAAATTTATATAAGCCCTGAATATTCAAATATAAATATTGACGGCAAGTATTATGAATTTGATATTTCGCAATTGACTGCTTTAAATAAAAAATATCCAATAAGTTATACTTTCAATTGGACAACTTTAAAATCTGAAAACGAGTTTAAAAATTACATTTCATCGAACTATTCAAAAAAGAAATTTCTATGCTACCAAGACAATACTTTGGAATTTGGAGGCATTTGCGACATTTTCATCGATAGAAATGCAAAGTGCACTACAGGGAGACAAGGAATACAAATAATCAAACAAAAACTTTTGGACTTAGGGTATAAAGAGACTGATTTTTTAATTGGTTACATGCCAACGGGTGACGAATCAAAAAAATTCAAGTTGACCCTGCAAGCAACAAAAGATAAGTATGACAAATTAAAAGGTGATAATTTTCAAAAATCAAAGTGGACAGCGAACGACTTTGAAATATTATCTTACTGGCAGAAATAAAGTATGCGTACAACATTGGGTTTTATGCAAGTTGGGCTGACGAATATATCATCAGCTAATTGCAAATCCCAGCATTAGTTCGGGCTGGACGAACAAATCTCAACTTTAGTTCTTAATTTCAATTTTTGAATAAAACCGGGCAGCGGTTCGGGCAGACGGAATTCTAATTCCCAACCTGCATAAAGCCCTGTCCGTTGGCAGTCATTGTAAAAGACGACCACAACAAACAATAAAGATGAACGAAAAATGACCAAAAAAGAAATAGCAAAAGATTTTTTGACACTTGCAAGTAGCGGACAATCAAGAAAAGCGTTTGAATTTTACGTTGCAGACAGCTTTAAACATCATAACGTATATTTCAAAGGCGACAGACAAACGCTAATGATTGCAATGGAAGAAGCACATAAACAAAATCCAAACAAAATTTTTGAAATTCAAAGAGCATTAGAAGACGGGAATTTGGTTTCTGTTCATTCACGAGTAGAACAAGTTGGCGAAAATGGTTTTGTAGGTGCAGTAATGCACATTTTCCTTTTTGACAACAACAACAAAATTGTTGAACTTTGGGATTTCGGACAAGCCGTTCCCGAAAATATGATTAACGAAAACGGGATGTTTTAAAACTTATGGAAGTAACAGACAAACATAACGAACGAATTGCAAAAATGACTTTTGCTTCTGTTTATCCGCATTATTTAACAAAAATTCAGACAAAAGGCAGGACAGTGGAAGAATTGCACCAAGTTATTGAATGGCTGACAGGCTTTGACAACAAGAAACTACAAAAACTCATTGATGAGAAAGTAACATTTGAAACATTTTTTGAAAGAGCGAAATTAAACCCAAATGCACAACTAATAACAGGCGTAATTTGCGGTTACAGAATTGAAGAAATAGAAAATCCTTTGACAAAACAGGCAAGGTATTTAGACAAACTAATTGACGAATTAGCGAAAGGGAAAAAAATGGACAAAATTTTAAGACAATAAACAACGAACTGCCAACAAGGGTTTTGCGTCAGGCGGGCTGAAGTGCAAAATTCAACGGTAGTTTTTCAATTGAACATTAGTAATAAATTCAGCTTTTGTGCTTCAATTTCCCGCCCGAACGCAAAGCCCGAACCGTCAGACTGTCTAAAACCTAATACACACCCTGTGTATAAATAGTATGCATGAACGTATATAGTTTTCGTAAATTGAGGTATGCAATACATTAAAGGAAAAGACCGTAATCAATGCACCCTCTTTCCGCAAAGCCTCGATGAAATCATTGACCCCGATAACGATGTCCGTTTCATTGACCTCTTTGCCGAAAGTATCAGCCTGCCGGCATTTGCTTTTGTAACCAAACAGTCTCTGGAAAAATAATCAGAAGTTGGGGTTGATGTTCACGGCACTCAACCTACGCCGGATCATGAGCCTTGTGGACAAAAAACTGTTGCAAAAGTTCTTGCAGGAGCTTTGGTTTTCCATTTTTGCTCTAAAAGTCGGCGTACAAAGCCATTTTCGGCTTCACTATTCCATCTATTTTTTTTCGTTCAGAATGGGAAATGAGAAATCAGTTTTCTTAAATGGGTTTGTATAAAGTGCTAATGACGTATTTTTATGAGTGCAATGGTAGTTTTTAGACGGACTGCCGTTGTAGGCAATTGTATAGTCCTGAAATAGGTTGACTCCAAAAATGTGGATAAGTCAACTTAAAACAGGACAAAAAATGCGACAAAAAAAGAGTCCCGACAGTTCGGGAAGTAAAAAACAAAGCTCCAATCGGCGGGGAGCGCAGCAATTATTTTACACCGAAGCTTTCAAACAAAAAATTGTAAACGAGGTCTTGAGCGGAAAACTCAATAAGCGCCAGGCTTCGCTGATTTATGGCATCCGGGGCAATGCCACCATTCTTTACTGGATCAATCAAAGCCGGGGGTTGAAGGGCTACGCAGCAAAAACAAAACAGGTAGGTAACTTTGCCGACATGAAAAAGGACATCCACACCAAAAAGCTGGAGGAAGAAAACAAAGAACTCAAAGAGCTCTTACGGGTGGCCGAGCTGCGTGCCGACCTGTGGCAACATGCTATTGAAATTGCAGAGAAAAAGTTCAATATCGACATCGTAAAAAAGTATGGTGCCCAACAATCCACTCCTTCCAAAAACAGCGGCCAAAAGAAAAAATAACAGAAATGTGTGGCGTATTTGGTTACAGCAAACAAGCTTACTACAAGCAGTTGCACCAAAGCGCAAACACTGCCATAAAGGAAGAAACCATTGTTGGGCTAATAAAAAAGAAACGGGAGATATGGTGTATATTCCGATTCATATTGACCACTAATTCCGATTCATGCTGACCACCGATTCCGGTGATGTTGACCACCCCCACAAACGAGACATTTTTATTCAGATTCAGTCATGCCATTCCGGCAATACTGACCACCCTGATTTTTTAGCAGGGATGTCATTCCGGCAATGCTGACCACCTTGGCTGGGCTGCTTTTGTAATTGTTTTGTTTTGCAGTTTTTCATCTAAAATCTGCAAACAAGAATGGCCGGACAAACAATTACTATGTCACAATTAAAACAAATCATCAGGCTTCGCGACAACGGTACTTCACTGGTAACCATCGCCAGGGCAATAAAGATTTCAAGAAATACTGTAAAGAAATACCTGCGGCTGATAGAAGCAAAAGGATTACATCATCAGGAACTTTTGAAGATGGATGATGAGGCGCTGGAAGCCCTTCTTCAGGATCCTGACCCTCAGGATGAAACCCGGCTACAAAATCTCTATGACCTGTTTCCACACTTTGATAAAGAACTCAGCCGTACCGGTGTAACCCGGTGGGTGCTTTGGGGCGAATACAGGATAAAGCACCCGGATGGATACAGCTATTCCCAGTTTTGCGACCATTTTAAAAAGTGGAAGAAAAATACTTTCGGTACCCTTCATATAGAGCAGGAGCCCGGAGATAAGTTATTTATTGATTTTACAGGTAAGAAACTTTTTATTACTGATTACCTGACGGGAGAGATGGCAGAAGTGGAAGTGTTTGTGTCTGTATTGGGTTTTAGCCAGCTTACTTATGTGGAAGCCGTGGCATCGCAGAGAAAAGAAGACCTCCTCTATGTTACAGAGAGAGCACTTCACTATTTTGGCGGAGTACCCAGAGCGCTGGTACCGGACAATCTCAAAAGTGCCGTTTATAAAGCAGATAAATATGAGGCAGAGATCAACAGCTCCTTTCTTGATTTTGCCAATCATTATGGCACGGCCGTTTTGCCAGCCAGAAGCTATAAACCCAGAGATAAGGCTCTGGTAGAGAAAGCCGTTAATATTGTCTATTCCCGCGTCTTCGCCCCCATCCGTGATGAGGTATTTTACAGTTTAGCTTCTCTGAATAAAAGGATAAGGGAATTGCTGGAGGAATACAACCGGCAATCCTTTCAGCAACAACCCTGCAGCCGCAGACAATTATTTGAAGAACAGGAAAAACATCTCCTGCTTCCGCTTCCTGCCGACCTCTATGAAATCAAATCCTTCAGGCAGGTAACCGTTATGAAAAACGGCCATGTGCAACTACTGGAAGACAAGCATTATTACAGTGTACCCTACCGGTTTATAGGCAGGAAGGTAAAGCTTATCTACTCCCGCTCCCAGGTATCGGTTTATTACAATCATGAACGCATCGCCTACCATCTCAGGAGCAAGATTCGCTTCCGCTATACCACGGCCAAAGAACACCTATCCAGCACTCACCAGTTTGTGAGTGAGTGGAATCCGGATAAATTTATTGGATGGGCAGCAGCCATTGCTCCGGTGGTCAGAGACTATGTCATACAAGTCCTCAGCAATGCCGCCTATCCCGAACAAGCCTATCGCAGTTGTGTGGGCATATTGAGTCAGGAGAAAAAAGCAGGCAGACAACGCCTTATCCGGGCAGTAGAAAGAGCTACCCATTACGGTGCGTTTAACTATTCTACCATTATGAAAATCCTGCAGGCAGGCCTTGATAAGATTGACCTCTCTGATGAGCTTGAAACGCAACGGCTTCCCCAACACCAGAACATCCGCGGAGCGGAACACTACAAATAAGAAAAAAACTTTTTACTCATAAACCTAAAAATTAAAATTAAAATGAATGCAACCATTGTAAACAAAATGTCTCAAATGAAACTACATGGAATGTTGAGGAGTTATCAGACCCTGTTGGAAAGCAACAGGCATCATGATCTCACCCAGGACGAATTTATCAACATGCTGGTTCAGGCGGAATGGGATGAGCGGGAAAACAAAACAATAACCCGCAATCTGCGATTGGCCCGGTTCCGCTATGAAGCCTCTGTGGAAGAGATAAACTTTGCCGCTCAGCGCGGTCTTGACAAGACTCAGTTCCTGCGCCTGGCAGATATGGGTTTTATTGACAGGAAAGAGAACGTTCTCATTACCGGGGCAACCGGTGTGGGAAAGAGCTTTCTGTCTTCTGCCCTAGGGCATCAGGCTTGCCAGTCTGGTTATAAAACCCTGTACTTTAATACACAAAAACTATTTTCTAAGCTAAAGATACTTAAAGCAGATGGCAGCCACAATCGTGAACTCAGCAGAATAGAAAAATATGATTTACTAATCTTAGACGATTTTGGACTGGCAAGTCTGGATGGTGTATCCAGAATGGCCCTGCTGGAAATAATAGAAGACCGGCACGGTCGCAAATCCACCATCATCAGTTCGCAGTTGCCTGTGGCAAAATGGTATGAGATCATCGGTGATAATACCATTGCCGATGCCATATTAGACAGAATGGTTCACACTGCACACCGTATAGAATTAAAAGGAGCATCCTTAAGAAAAAAATAAATCCTTATTTTGTAACCCGGCTCTTTCAAATAATTACAAAAAACGACCTGAAAAATATCTCAATGATAGGAGGTGGTCAGGATGGCCGGAATGGTGGTCAACATCACCGGAATAAACAGATTACCAGACCTCATTGAAATATTACTTAGACCTGACACCGGAAGAGATAAAACAAACACAGTCTTCCTCCTCCTATGTATTTAATACCGGAAAGCGTAAAAGTAAACAGGGACGCCCCACTAAAAAAGATAAGCGCAGCATGGATGATTTTTTGGGCCATGAAGCCACCCCTTTCTGAAATTGAATGAGACGAGGCAGCCCCTTCCTTTTTGCAGGAATGTGGAGAGGTTGTAATGAATATATTTTGATAGGTACGCCGCTGATTATTGATATTATTATTCTGCGAGAGGTTGGGGTCAGATTGCTGGTATTCTCTGGTTGTTAATTAATCACGACTTATATTCGGGTCTCTTTGGGATAAATATTTTTCAATCATACTTATCTTCTAAAGATTAGGCTTATTTTAGAAATCCAAAATCTGCATTAAATGAAGAAAAAAACTACCTCCAGAAGAGAATTTATTAAAAAGACTTCCATTACTGCTGCTGTGTTTTCGATAGTACCCCGTTATGTGTTAGGCGGTAACGGATATATTCCTCCAAGCGACCAACTTACAAAAGCTGTTATCGGCACGGGTTCTATGGGGGTAAACCACTTTTCTTATGAAGGTACTCGTGTGGTGGCCATTTGTGATGTGGACAAAGTTCATTTGCAAAAGGCAGCCCAAATGGTGGGTGGCGGTGTAAAGACTTTTCATGACTATCGTGAACTATTGCAACTTCCTGAAGTGGATGTAGTGCACATAGCCACACCTCCCCACTGGCATGGTATTATTTCTGTGGATGCGGCAAGAGCAGGAAAAGATATCTGGTGCGAAAAGCCCATGACGCATACCATTGGTGAAGGAAAGAGAGTGATAGAAGCTGTAGAGCAATACGGTCGTATGTTCAGGCTCAACACCTGGTTTCGCTTCAAAGACAGATTTTATGGGATGAATACTGAAGTGAAGCCAATAAAAAAATTAGTGGAAAGCGGACTTTTGGGTTGGCCGCTAACAGTGACAGTTGGAAAGTTGACAGGCTTTGACTGGAAATTTTACTGGACAGGAAAAGAATTTCTGAAGCCAGAGCCGGTACCTGCACAGCTTGATTACGACTTCTGGCTTGGGCCTGCCCAATACAAACCTTACAATCCGCATCGGGTGCATACGACCTTTCGCGGATATTGGGATTACGATGGCGGAGGTCTTGCCGATATGGGACAACACTACATAGATCCTATTCAGTATTTCTTAGAGAAAGATAACACAAGTCCTGTATCTGTAGAAATAGATGCCCCTCAGCAACATCCTGATGCAGTGGGTACATGGAGGCGCATTGTGTTTACCTATGCGGATGGTTGTAAGATTATTCTGGATGGTGAAGGCACAGAAGATGTGCCTTACATAGCGGGACCCAAAGGAAATCTGTATCAGGGGTTTCGATCGGACATTCCTGATCTTAATAAAAAGTTGGCAGCACTCCCCGATCCTGAACCTCAGATAGTTGATTTTAAAGAAAGTGTCATAACCAGAAGAAAATTTGCATTGAATGAACAAAACGGACATCGCTCCTGTACGATGGTAAATATGGCATTGGTAGCCTTAAGGTTGGGCCGGTCGCTTAAGTTCGATCCTGAAAAGCAGTTATTTATTGATGATGAAGCTGCCAACAGAATGATCATGCCTCCCATGCGGGCACCCTGGACTATATAATCGTTACAATCCATCAATCTATATACATGAAAAAAATCACGCTACTGCTCAATATTTTCTTATTAAGCGCAATTGGCTTAAACGCACAGAATGATGTAAGGACTATCAATACGCGGATTGCTGATCTATTAGCACAAATGCCGGCAAATAATGAGAATGACCTGAAAACCGCTATGGGAGAAATGGAAAAATTTGGGGTGGACGGTCTTTACCAACTTTCCAAACAGATGGTACCCCCCGGCGAAGCAGACAATTCAAGAGTGCAATACGCCATCATAGGATACACCACATGGGTGAGTGCTCCAGGCAGAAAAAAAATGAAAGAAGACGCAGAAGAAGCCTGGATAAAAGCATTGTCCAATGCTGATGATAAGCAATTGAAGATCTTCTTTATGGACATGCTTCAGATTATAGGAACCAATCGCTCAGTACCGGCACTGGCACACTGTCTGAACGACAAGTTTCTCTGCCTGAAAGCCGCTCCGGTACTGGCATCCATAGGTACTCCAGAGGCGGGAAAAACCTTGCTGGATGCACTTCAAAGAGGAAACAATATCTCAAAAATTGCCTTAATTCAATCCATAGGGGATATGAAATATGCAGAAGGTCTTGACCAAATAAATAACTATGCATTAAATGGCAATATCGCTGAAAAGAAAGCAGGGTTGTTTGCGCTGGCGCAGATCGGTAGCCCTGCTTCAGAATCAGTTTTACTCAATCAAACAAAGGCCAACGGGAAGTATTTTGAAGATAAAGATGCAACTGCTGATTACGGTTTATTTATCAAATCACTTTCAGAAAATGGAAATCTTCAAAGGGCTACTGAATTGGCAGAATCTTTTGTAAAGAATACAGCTAACAGCAATATATATGCGAAGATTGCTGCTCTGTCTGCATTGACACTTACCATAAAGAGTGGTGCAATGCCTGCACTTTCAAAAGCTGCTTTTGATCAAAATGCTGCATACAGAAATGCTGCACTTAATCTGGCAGCACCATTCGTTGATAAATCTAATATTGGCTTGTTAACCAAAGGAATCAAAAATGCGCCTGTTGACGTCCAGACTTCGTTGGTGTATTTTCTGGGAAATCATTCTGATTTGATCCCGGCCAGTACCTTGAAAATCATTGGGAAATTTGCGAAGCAAAATAGACATTCCGGATTGAGGAATGCAGCCATCATGACATTGGCTCAAAGCAATGCACCCGGAGGCGCCAGTCAATTATTGAATGTGCTGAGAAGCAGTAGTGAATCGGATATGAATGTTTTGACTAAGGCATTTTTGCTGTTAGAGGACAAGAGTGTAGTAGATAAGATACTGGCATTTTTACCAAAAACATCCGGTATTCAAAAAGCAACTTTATTGAATGTACTGGCAGATAAAAAATCCAATAAGGCATTTGCCGTTGTAATGGATGCATTGCATAGCAGCGATAAAGAGGTAAGTTCGTCTGCATTAAAGGCTTTGCCGGCAGTTTCTGATAAAACCTCACTTCCGCAATTGTTTAACCTGTTAATGAGCGATGCAGATAAAAATATTATAACGGCAGCACAGCAAACAATTTCTTCCCTATTGAGAGATGCGCCTGATGCCGGAGGTTCAGTCATAAACCACCTAAAGGAATTCCCGGTCGAAAAGCAATATCTATTGTATCCTGCAATGAGTACGATCGGAAATCAGGAAGCACTGAAGATTGTAGAAGCCGGATATAAAAATGGCAGCAAATTACAAAAGGTAAACGCATTGCAAGCATTGGTAAACTGGTCAAATGCTGACGCAATGCCGATTCTTTATTCAATTGCTTCCGGAAATGAAACATCGCAAGACAAGAACCTGGCGCTAAAAGGATATATTGACCTGATTCAAACAGCTAAAGTACCCGAAGCACAAAAGTTGCTTTTACTAAAGAAAGCAATGTCTGCTGCCTCAGACTATAAAGCAAAGGCACTCATTTTAAAGGAAACTTCATCCATCAATACCTTTCCCGCTTTGGCATTTGCAGCATCATACCTGGATGATCAGTCGCTGAAACAAAGTGCCGCAGCCACCGTCATGAGTATTGGACTGAGTGATAAATCATTTTATGGAACACTTGTTCGTCAGTGGCTGACCAAAGCCATGCATTCGCTGGATGGTCAGGATGCTGTGTACATGAAAAAGTCTATTCAAAAATTTCTGGACGATATGCCGGACAAGGAAGGATACGTTTCCTTATTTAATGGCAAAGATCTGACCGGATGGAAGGGGTTGGTAGCCAATCCCATAAAAAGAAGGGAAATGAATAGTGATCAATTAATGGAGGCACAGCAGAAAGCTGACGAAGAAATGCGAAACGGTTGGATAGTGAAAGACGGAGCATTGATATTTACCGGCAAAGGCAACAATATTGCGACCACGAAAGATTATGGCGATTTTGAAATGCTGATAGACTGGAAAATCTTTAACGACGGACAGAAAGATGGAGATGCAGGCATTTATCTTCGTGGCACACCACAGGTACAAATCTGGGACACATCCCGAACTAATGTAGGGGCACAGGTAGGTTCCGGAGGGCTTTACAACAATAAAAGATATGAGAGCAAACCGCTTGTCGTTGCAGATAATCCACTTGGAACATGGAACCATTTTTACATTAAAATGGTAGGCGATAAAGTGACTGTGTATCTGAATGGGGTATTGGTGACCGACAATGTGCCCATGGAAAATTATTGGGATAGGGGATTGCCATTGTGGCCAAGCGAGCAGATAGAACTACAGGCACATGGTTCCAGAATTGGTTATCGGGATATTTATATCAAAGAACTGAATACTGTAAACCCCTTTCAACTAAGCAATGAGGAAAAGAAGGAAGGGTATGAAGTATTGTTTGATGGTACTAATATGGATAAGTGGCAGGGCAATAAGACAGATTATGTAATTGAAAATGGTGTGATGGTTGTAAAACCGCAACCGGGTTCCAGAGGAAATCTCTATACGAAGGAGGAGTATAAAGATTTTATTTTCCGGTTTGAGTTTAAACTTACTCCCGGAGCAAACAATGGATTAGGAATCAGAGCTCCTTTGGAGGGCGATGCCGCTTATGTGGGTATGGAGTTGCAGATTCTTGACAATACAGCAGATATTTACAAAGACCTGGAACCGTATCAATACCACGGTTCGGTGTATGGTGTGATTCCTGCCAAAAGAGGATTCCTGAAACCTGTGGGCGAATGGAATTATGAAGAAGTGATTGTGAAAGATTCAAAGATACAAGTGATTCTGAATGGGGTAAAGATTGTGGATGGCGACATCAGTGATGCACGGAAGCATGGCACGATGGATCATAAAGATCACCCGGGACTCAAGAATGAAAAAGGGCATATTGGTTTTCTTGGCCATGGTTCGGTTGTCTATTTCAGAAACATAAGAGTGAAGGAATTAAAATAAAAGTGATGATAAAAAAAACCGCCGATAGGCGGTTTAATAATTTTCAAGAACGTATTAAGATTATTTTACGGATGCAATCAATGATTTGAAACTCTCAGGCTCGTTCATAGCGATATCAGCGAGTACTTTGCGATTCAGGTCGATTCCCTTCACACGAAGCTTGTTTATAAATTCGCTATAGGTAAGCCCTTCTTCGCGCACAGCAGCATTGATACGGCTGATCCACAGTGCACGATATTCGCGCTTTTTGAGTTTACGGCCTACATACGCGTAGGTCATTCCTTTTTCCTGTACGTTTTTGGCTACGGTATATACATTTTTTCTTTTTCCGTAGAAACCTTTGGCCGCTTTGAGGATTCTTTTTCTTCTGGCGCGGCTGGCAACTGAGTTAACTGAACGTGGCATGGTATAATATTTTTATTTTCCCTGGATGGGATGATTTAAAAATTAATTGTTTCTTATTTCATTCTGAGTAAGCGCATTACAAATGGCCTGTTGGCATCTGCTACTACTCCTTTCTTGCGAAGGGCACGTTTACGCTTAGTAGTCTTTTTTGTGAGGATGTGCCTCTTGAATGATTTTTGATAAACAATTTCACCGCTGCCGGTTACTTTAAAGCGCTTCTTTGCGCTGGAGTTGGTCTTAACCTTTGGCATTTTAATAAAATTTACTTTTACACCCTTGCCGGCGCTCCGAACAGACGGAGACTTATGGAGCCATGTGGGCAATATGTTTTGTGAAAAAATCCCTTTCAGCCAAAACACAAAACGCTGAAAAAGGGCTGCAAAATTAGGTAAAATATTGATAGAAACCCAAAAATGGCTCAGAAATCCTCATTTCATCATGAGGCCTGATTGCTGCCAAATACTTTTCTGAGGATTTCAGTAACTCTCGCAACAGGGTCTTTTCTGATTTTTTGTTCTTCAAGCCCTATCTCATGGAAAATACCTGCCAGTGCTTTTTCGGTTACATAAGCAGTGAGGTCGGTATTTACCGGATTGGTACTGAATCGGTTATAAACGGTGAAGACATCTGTCCAATATTTGGTAGCATCTGTTTTGACAAGAGATTTCTCCACAACAGGCTTGAAGGCGGCAGTCAGTTGACTGGTGGTGTGCTTTTTTAAATAATCAGTGGCTGCAAAGTCACCACCCTTAAGTATTCCAATAGCGTCCTGAATGGTCATTTGCCTGATAGCATCCCAGAAAATGTTACCTGCAAATTTGGAGGCATCTTCTGCAGCGCGGTTCATTGAAAGGATTGCATTATCCACCAGCTTTCCCATCCCGATATCGCGAAGGGTTTTTTCTACCTTTTGGGCTTCGGGCGGCATTAGCACTTTTACCGCTGCATTTGAAAAAAAGCCGTTTACTGCCGAAAGGCTTTTTGTAGCTGTATCTGTGCCCACGCGCAGTGCCTCTTTAAGTCCACTGGCAATTTCTGAAGTTGACAATCCGCCTGAGTTTCCTGTGTTTATGGGAAGGTTGCCGGTTATTTCGCATGATGAAAGGAAAAATCCTGAAATCAATAATGAGAATACTATTCTTTTCATGGGTATTTGTTTTGTATCTGTCCAAAAATAAGCCGTTTATTTTTATTTGGAAATCCGGGTCGTATTTCTAAAGGTTTATTCATTAACCATGATAAGGAACGATTTATTTCATGCTTGCCTTCTGCCGTCTCCCTGATCGTACCATCGAATGGAAATATGAATTTATCAAAATACCCTGTGGAGGGTATTGAACACAATGTGGTTTGCGGGCATTTTTACATCAAAATCATTAGTTATGAAAAAGGTATTGATTACTACCCTGGCACTGGTGTCCATGATGGTGGCCCATGCCCAAAAAGATTCGGACTGGAAGAAAGACTTTCAGTCAAGAATAAATTGGTACAGAATAACAGATGCAGGCACCGTAATGGTTGCTACCAGGGAAGCTTTATATGGCATTTCACCTGAGGGGAAAGAATTGTGGAAAGCGGATGATATTGAAAATATAAGAGAAGAAAATGTGGACCCTATAGATGGTACGCCATATGTCACGCTTGTAAAGGCAGGATTAATGAAAGGATACAACAAAGTTATTGATGTATTCAGTGGGAAGACTCTTGTAAATACCCAAGACTACGGATTAAATACAGTGATAAAGAGATTGTATCTGTCAAAGAGTAACAGTATATTATTTTATGGCACCGATAAATCGGGCAAATTCACTACAGTTCTTGTGAACCTTGCCACCGGTAATAAAATTTGGGATCAAAGTAAATTATTTGAGAAAAAGGCGGAGCAACTGGTGTCTCAGGCCGGCGAACTTGCAGATGGCATTCTATTAGCTACCGACAAGCGCATTTATAAATTGAATAATCAGACGGGTGAGATTGCGTATAGTATTGATATGAAAAGTGATCTTCCTGTGGTGCCCGTGGCGAAGGGTGGGTTTGGAAGCGCCTTTAGTGGAAAGAATGCTTCAGCCACGCAAACTGCAAGTTCGGCAGCATTCTTTCAGACCGAGGATAAGAGCAAATTCTATTTTTGGAATCAGGATATACTGACTCAGTTTGATGCAGCTACAGGTAAAGAAATATGGAAGCGGTTTGAATTACCCTCCCCCATCTCATATATCCTTCACGATTCCAGAGGCATGATAATTACGACTGCCGAAAAAAGGCAGGAGGATGTGGCTAAAGCCAATAAAGGAGGCGGTGGTTTAATAGGAAAAATATCAAGGGCATCTGCTGCTTCAAAAAACCGGGCGTCATTAATTCTTTTAGATCCTAATAGCGGAGGTACAAAATGGGATAGCGATGATATCGGACTGAAAGGTGATGTGCTGGCATATAAACTTGTAGGAAACAAACTCATCCTTGCAACTGAGCTCGACAAGGGAGATAATTTTATCAGTATTGTGGATCTTGATGCCGGCAAGTCAATCACCAAAAAGCCCATCAGTATTAAAGGGGACGTAAGAGACCTTCAGTTGGTACCGCAGGGCATTTACTTCAGAACCTCGGAGGAAATTAATATTATGGATTTAGAATCCGGAGAGAAGAGTTGGAAAAAAGGTTTCAAGGTGAAAAATTGTATAGGAATTAATGAGAATTCAGAAACAGGGTATGTGTACGGAAATGGTAAGGTGTACAAGGTTGATTTCAACAAAGGCGAATTGAACGAGTGGATTCAGAGTCTGGATTTCAAAAAGGGTGACGAGCCTACTTCTGTCAGTGTATATGAAGGCAACATTTTCATCGCAGGAGAGCAAAATGCTGCATTATTTGATAAGAGTGGAAATCCTTTATATAAAACCTATGTGGAGCCGCCGGGAAGAACAATGGGAGGCAAACTCCTGTCCGGGTTGGGTGGGGCTGCAAGTATGGCATTGGGAGCTGCAGGTGCGGCTCAGTCTGCTCAGTTGAGCTTTGCGAAAGGTTACTATGGAAGTACCGACCCCGCACTGGATAGAAGTATCAAAAGTGCAAATGATCTCGCAAGTAGCGGATTTTCTGCCGGGATAGCCGGATTCAAGAGTATTTCAAAACGCTTTAGTGCTACTACTCAGGCAAATGGCTTCGTAGCTATGCTGACAAAGTTTGGAGGAAATTCCGGGAAGGATGCCGGAATCACTATTATCAGTAAAGCAGATGGTAAAAGAATTTCAGACATGTTGCTTGGTGATAAGAAGGATCCGGATTATAAGCTCGATGAACTGGAACGGGTGGTGTATTACAGGAGTGGGAGTACAATAGAAGGATTTAAATTTTAACTGGTGGTTTATATGACGGGCCGTTCGTGGGGGCGGCCTGTCTTTTTATGAAATGGATGCAATTCTTACCAATTTTTGGAGATTGGACGATATAAGATTTCTGATTTATGAACCTAAAAGTTTGAAATTACTTATTGTCAGAATGTGTGAAAACTGGAATATATTGCCATGAATATTTTGTAGCCAAAATCAGCCTTTGAGTGCGACTGTCTATTGCTTGTATATTATTATTTTTCCTGACATCGGGTAACTTCTGCCTTGCACAAAATAAAAGCCGGACGGACAGCCTTATTAATTTGCTAAATCAAAACAGAAGTATCCCTGCAAAGGAGAAGCAGACGCTTTTGGAGGATATAATCTCTGAACTTGTTGAGTACGACTCGGTAAATGCCGAAAAGTATTTACTGGTTTGGAAAAATGAATATTATCCGCATTCTGCAACTGCTCAAACCTTCTACCATAAAAACAGGGGGATACTATACCTGGGTTTTTCTAATCCACATAAGGCGCTTGCTGAAATAGACGAGGGGATTGCTATATCCCAAAGGGGGAAGATGGAGCTGGAACTGGCTGACTTTTATAACAACCGCGCCAATGTGAAGTCTGAAACAGAGGACGACAAAGGGGCTCTTGCGGATTATGATGAGGCAATTCGTATTTATCAGAAAATTGGCAGAAAAAAGGATGCAGCGCTTTCACTTTCTAACAAGGCTAATCTGTATGGTATTAAAGGAAATTTCAAAGCTGCCATCCCTTTTGCTTTGGAGGCATTGAATATACGAGAAGCATTAAACGACCGGGGAGGGATTGCATCGACTTCCTTCAATCTGGGTATCATGTTTAAAAACCTGGAACAGTACGAAGATGCACTTAAGTATCTGGGTTCAGCAGAAAAAATTTATCGGGAACAGGGTAATGAGAAGTCATTAGGTACGGTCTATCTTGTGAAAGGGTCTGTGTATCGATCACAGGGGAAATATGATATCAGCAAAGCAACCTTCGGGAAGGCCATACCCATAATGGAGAAATACGATTTCAAACCGGGGCTTGTAAATGCGTATGAAAACATGGGTACGCTCGCCGCCACAGCTGATAACAATGAAGAGGAAGCCTTGTCGTATTACCTGAAAGCGGAAGAAATTGTAAGTGCACTTCATCGCAATCAGGGGAGGATAAGTACGGGGATCAATGTAGCACAATCATTTCTTAATTTGAAACGCTATGATGAGTTTAACTCAAAAATTGAATCTATCGAAACGTTGGCAAGAACCTATGGATATAGTAGTGAGCTGAAGGAAATTCTCAAATTGAGAATGTTGTATGCCATGGATAGAACGCAGGGGGTAGATGGGAAAAAATTTCTTGATGAGTATGAAAAGCTCGGGGATTCTATAAATGGTGTGGATATACGTAACCAGATTAATGAGCTTCAGGTAAAGTATGAAACTGAGAAGAAAGAAGAACAGATAAAACTGTTGCACAGCCGGAATGAGTTACAAAAACAGATTCTTGCATCAAATCAGTTGGCATTGCGTAATAATGAATTGGAACTGGACAAGAAGAATTTGCAATTGGGTAATCAGGATCTGAAGATCAGAAACCAGGAAGCATTGTTGGCTAACAATGAACTCAGGATAAGGAACAATGAACAGGAAATAGAAGTGCTGGCTCTGAGCGATAAGAATAAGTCGTTAAAAATAAGAGAACGAAATCGCCAATTACTTTTTGGCGCAGGTGGTGTAGTGTTGCTGCTGGCACTGGGTCTGCTGTATTATAACAGGCAAAAAATACGCGAAAAAGCACGTTTTCAGGAGGCGCTGTTAGAAGAGCAGGATAAGGCGGCAAAAGCAGTAATCGGTGCAGAGGAAAACGAGCGCGCGCGTATGAGCCAGCATCTGCACGATGGGCTTGGCCAATTGTTGAGTGCTGCTAAGATGAATCTGCAGGCTGCGATGGATTACCTGCCAAACGATCCCAAACTATCAAAGATTTATGATAATACGCTTCAGCTGGTAGATGATTCAATATTGGAAATGCGAAGCGTGTCGCACGAACTGGTTACCAATAATGTGATGCGTAAAGGATTAGTGAATGCATTGAAGGAGTTAATTGAAAAAATCAGCAATAACAGACTGAAAGTAAATCTGGAAGTGAATGGCCTGCTACAGCATGTGAATACGGATATTCAGTTGGTCGTTTATCGGGTGTTGCAGGAGTGTATTCAGAATGTAATCAGGCATGCCGAGGCCTCGAGGGTGGATATTCTGCTGAACGTGGACAAAGAATATTTAAGTGGCGTAGTTCGCGATAATGGAAAAGGATTCGATACGGCGGCTATGGACAGTAAGAAAGGGATAGGATTAAGTAACATTGAAGCCAGAATTAAATTTCTCAAAGGGCGCTATAAGATGGTAAGCACACCCGGAGCGGGTACCAGTCTGGATTTTGAGATACCGTTATGATGAAACAAGTGAATGAAGTATGAGTACTACACCCGTAAGGATTGCTATATTGGACGACCATCAAATTGTAATTGATGGACTGAAGCTATTGCTCGAAAATGAGAAGCAGCTTAAAGTGGTATTGGAAAATACAAGTGGCTTTTCGATGTTGGAAGAATTGAATGGTACGGAGGTAGATATTGCATTAATTGACCTGGTTATGCCCGAGATAAGCGGTTATGAGACTTCTCTTATGCTGCACGAAAAGTATCCTGAAGTAAAGATTATTATTCTCTCAATGAATAATGATGCCAGGACAATTTATGATTTGGTAGAACGTGCAGATATCAAGGGTTTCCTTCCGAAATCTGTGAATAAGTCGGAGTTGTTGACGGCTATCTTTAAGGTGAATGAAGGAGGGCTGTATTTTTCTGATGAATTGATTGAAGAGTTACAGTCTGTCAGAGACCGGCAGGCAGAGGCCGAGGAACTTACTTTGTCCGAGAGGGAGATAGGAGTGATCAGGCTTATTTGCAAAGGCCTTACTAACAAAGAGATTGCCTCAGAGCTTTTTATCAGTGAATTTACCGTCTCCACACACCGTAAGAATATCTTTCGAAAGACCAATACCCACAATGTGGCCACGTTGATTGCGCTAGCTACAAGGTTACATCTGCTCCAATAGCTTTCCCTGTTTATAAGGGTACTTTTTGAGTGCGGTCTGCCTGATGTAAAAATTTTATGTTCCTTTTAGAATTTAGGGCTTAAATTTCGCCTCCTTCAGGACAATGAAAAAAGTTTTTGGCATCATCTTTCTCAGGATTGCAGATTTGGGCACGATTGCAATTAGCCTGCTCTATCTGGCATCACTTACTGTTCCATATATCGACAACCATAAGTATTGGATGGTATCTGTCCTGGCATTGGGATTTCCGTTTCTTCTGGCTGGAATGGTTGCTGCCACGCTGTTCTGGGTAATGCTGTGGTCGCGCAGGGCCTGGATTTGCCTGGCGGTACTATTATTGGGTTATCAGCAGATAGGAGCCGCTATTGCCTTTAATATGCCAAAGAAG
The DNA here is from genome assembly GCA_023957755.1 of Chitinophagaceae bacterium. Classification (GTDB taxonomy): domain Bacteria; phylum Bacteroidota; class Bacteroidia; order Chitinophagales; family Chitinophagaceae; genus Ginsengibacter. Next base: position 68,035 of record JAMLGT010000016.1, on the reverse strand, counting down.
TTTGTTGTGGAGAAGCCACAGGGCACCCTTCGGGTGATGCAGTGGAATGTGCACAACTGGAACCAGATAAAGTTTCCTGGAGAAAGGGAGCTCGATGATTATGCTCAGCCGGAAATGATGAATCTTATCAGAAGATATGATGCAGATATTCTTTGCCTGGAGGAATTCTTTGAGGGAGTGAATCCGAAGAAATATATTTCTAATGTCGAAGTCTTAAAGGCGATGGGATACCGGTATTATTATTTTCTGAATGATGGCATTCATGACCGGCAATATTACGCAGGCATTGCAGTTTTTTCAAAGTTCCCTGTAGCTGATGGGAAAAGTGTGGAGGTGGCAACGGGCATTAATATAAATCCGGTGGCCTCCGCAATGGTGGATGTAAATGGCAGGCAGGTCAGGGTATTTGCAGTGCATCTGGAATCTGTCAGGTTTGAGCAGGATGATTATCAGAATCTTGACAAGATGAAGGAGTCGAGAGGAAGAGAAGTGAATGGGGGCAAGGTAGTATTGTCAAAATTAAGAACCGGGTTTGTAAACAGACGAAGCCAGGCAGAAGCAATCAATCGGGAAGTGGAATCAACTACCACTCCCGTAATCGTTTGTGGTGATTTTAATGATGTGCCCAACTCGCGTACCTATTTCACGGTACGGCAAAATCTCAATGATGCATTTATCAGTAAAGGCACTTTCATTGGGCGCACCTTTCGGTTTATTTCCCCTACGTTACGGATAGATTATATACTGCCGTCAAAGGATTTTAAGGTGGAGCAATGCCGTGTGATTCGTGCAAATTATTCAGACCACTATCCTGTAATAGCAGATTTACGACTGAATTAACTAGGGCAGTTTTCTGCAAAAAAAAGCCCGCACAATGGCGGGCATAATCGTTTTCTGTATGATTAATGCACAGCCTTTTCTCTTTTTCTGTTCAATAGATTTTGAAGTGTCTCTACATTATCAAGAATAGCAGCCTCAAAAGAGGTTGCGGCCTTTTTTACGATGAGATCATTGCCGGGAACTACCAGCCTGATATCGCATGCTTTATTGTCCACATGTTTTCCGTCCTGAATAGACAGGGTTACTTCTGCACTGATGATTTTATCATCAAAGCGCTCTAATTTGCTCACCTTTTCAGTTACAAATTCTTTGAGGTGTTCTTTGGGTGAGAACCTCAGACATTTCAAATTTACTTTCATGGCTTCATGATTTTTAGTCGTTTGTAAGTTACTCATAAAACGCCGGAAACCGGGTGCGTTGTATCTTGTTTTGGAATGATTTTAATCATTTTTGGCAAATCGCAATCCCTGAGTATGTTTTGGCGTTACATTAAGAATCAAGGGAGCATTTTATCCCTAATTTTACTGATACTTTAATTCAGAAATCTATGTATCTCAAAATGCTCAGTACGTGTTTCTTTCTTTTCCTGCTGACTGGTGGTTATGCACAGTACAAGAGTTTCAAAATATCGCCTAACGGGGATACGCTGAACAGGGTAGATAGTAAGGGGTTGAAGCAGGGGCCGTGGGTGGTGCATGTTGATCCGCTTCGTGGTGAACCCGGTTACGAAGAGGAGGGGTATTATGCTGATGATAAAAAAGAAGGTACCTGGCGGAAATATACCTTAAGTGGCGACTTCATTGCTTTGGAAAATTATTTCAGGGGAGACAAGTCGGGCCAGTCCAAATATTTTAATGCATTTGGAGAACTGATCAGAGAAGAAAATTGGAAAGCCTACGACCCGGCAGTGCCTTATGATACGATTCCTATCTACGGAGAAAGTAATGGCGAGATTATCAGTTATAAAATAGTAAAGGCTGAGCCCTATAGTGTGAAAGACGGGGAATGGACTTACTACGATCCGGAGTCGGGAAGAATCATCAGGACTGAGAAATATGATCGTGGTCATTTGATACCTCAGTCTAAAACAGCAACATTTGTGAAGGATGAACCAATGAAAAAGATAAAGCCTCAGGAAGTGATAGACTATGAGAAGAAAAATGCTAAAAAGAAAAAGGTAACTGTACGCGAGGGGCGAACAAGCAATTAACTGCCGTGATAAGAGTTTTGATGCTTTCTGAAATGCCTTGTTCGATAAGCCAGATGAAGAAGCGGTAGATAAAAGAAGCTACCTTAAAAGGCAGCTTCAACTCCTTGGGTTCAATCAATAAACAAATTATCCGGGTTTCTCCTAAGATTTTGGTTTTAACAGGACTTTTATTCTTTGAAAAACCATTAAACCCATTATCGGGGACAATCCAAAATGATGCCAAACGCTTATGGAGACTGAATTTCCGGAGCGGCGAACATGGAATTCCTCCGGACACACTCTATCCGATTTCCGGCCGCTCAGTGTCTTTGCTTTTGCCAATAAACAGTATTACAGTCAGTTATGACAAAATATAGGATGCCTGAAATCATCGGTATATTTGTAGGATGGAGAAGAAATTGTTTTTGCTGGATGCGATGGCATTGATTTACCGCGCGTATTATTCACTGATAAGGCGCCCCATTTTAACAACTCAGGGAAAGAATACCAATGCACAGTTTGGATTCACCAATACCCTACTGGATTTGATAAATAAAGAGAAGCCTTCACATATTGCGGTAGCCTTTGATACTGCGGCACCTACTGAAAGGCATATTGAGTTTGAAGGATATAAAGCGCAGCGGCAGGAGGTTCCGGAAGATATAATCACCGCAATTCCTGATATCAAAGAAATCATCCGGGGCTTTAATATTCCTACGATTGAGTATGATGGTTATGAAGCTGATGATATAATAGGCACATTGGCTAAACAGGCCGCACAAAAGGGCTATACAGTTTATATGGTAACACCTGATAAAGACTTTGGTCAGTTGGTTTCGGAGCATATATTTATTTATAAGCCGGGCTATCAGGGTGGGAGTGTAGAGATACTTGGCGAGAAAGAAGTGTGCGACAGGTGGGGAATCAGCAATGTCAGTCAGGTGATCGATATTCTGGGCCTGATGGGCGATGCCAGCGATAATATTCCGGGGATTCCGGGGGTGGGTGAGAAGACTGCAGCAAAGTTATTGAGCGAATACGGTTCGTTAGAACAAGTGCTTGAAAACGCAGACCAGATCAAAGGAGCCTTGGGAAAAAAGGTGCAGGAGGGAAAGGACCTGGCGGTTATGAGTAAGAAACTGGCCACCATTCTGGTGGATGCACCCTGCACATTTCATGAGAAAGATTTCAGAGTGGAGAGTCCTGATAAGGAGAAACTCAAAGATATCTTCACCAGACTGGAATTCAAAACTTTGGGTAAAAGGGTGCTTGGAGAAGAATACAGCGTTTTTGAAGCAGGAAAGAAAGTAGTGCAACCCGATTTATTCGGTAATGTGGCTCCAGAGGAAACCCAGCCCGAAAAACAGGATGCGGCAACCTCGGAAGGTGGATTGATAGCAGAAAAGAATATTGACAATACTCCCCATAAGTACGTTCTTGCAGATAGCGATTCGTTAATCCATGAGTTAATCTCCGAACTTAAGAAGCACAAGGAGATTGCCTTTGATACGGAAACTACAGGACTCGATCCCAATGAAGCCGAACTGGTGGGGATGAGCTTTTGTTTTGCACCCCATACTGCCTATTATGTACCACTACCCGCAGATCAGAAGAAGACTGGAGAAATTCTGAGAAAATTTGAGCCGGTTTTTGCTGACCCAGCGAAGCACTGGATCGGGCATAATATCAAATATGATCTGCTGATGCTCAAGTGGTATGGACTGGATTTGAGCGGCTCGTTGTTTGATACGATGCTTGCCCACTATGTGATGGAGAGCGAGGGTAGAAGAAATATGGATTTGTTGAGTGCGCAGTATCTCGGCTATGTGCCTGTATCCATTTCAGAATTGATTGGCAAGCGAGGTAAAGGCCAGGGTAATATGCGCGATGTGCCTTATGAAGAGATAAAGGAATATGCGGCCGAGGATGCAGATGTGACTTATCAGTTAAAACAGGTATTCGAACCCATACTGAAGGAAAAAGAGGTGGAGAAGGTGTTCAGGAAAATTGAAGCGCCCCTTGTCCCGGTGCTGAGGGATATGGAATTTGAAGGCGTGAATATCGATGTGGATTTCCTGAAAGCCTACTCAAAGGAATTGGAGAAGGAAGCGTATGAAGCTGAGGAGAAAGTGTATGAGCAAAGCGGTATTCGTTTCAACCTGGCCTCACCCAAACAGTTGGGTGAAGTGCTTTTTGAAAAAATGCGTCTCGGAGGAAATATGAAAAAAACCAGGGGAGGGCAGTATGCCACCGGAGAAGATGTGCTGCTGAAGCTTGCAAAGGACAACCCGATTATTGAAGATATTCTGAACTATCGCGAACTCACTAAGCTGCGTTCAACTTATGTGGATGCACTGCCACAACTGATCAACCCCAAAACCGGAAGGGTACACACATCGTATGGGCAGGCAATTGCAGTGACGGGAAGATTGAGCAGCAATAATCCAAATCTTCAAAATATTCCGGTACGTACCGCGCGTGGGCGCGAGATCAGAAAGGCATTTATCCCGAGGGATACCCATCATGTAATTATTTCTGCCGACTACTCACAGATAGAATTGCGTATTGTGGCCGCCGTAAGTGGCGACAAGGCTATGATCGAAGCTTTTAAAGAAGGAAAGGATATCCATACGGCTACTGCTGCAAAGATCTTTAATGTGGAAGAAGGAGCGGTAACTAAAGAAATGCGCTATAAAGCAAAGAGCGTAAACTTTGGAATTATCTACGGTCAAAGCGCGTTTGGCCTGGCGGAGAATATCGGTGTGAGCCGGACGGAGGCTAAGGAGATTATTGATGCATATAAAAAACAATTCTCAGGTATTGATGAATATATGCACAACACAGTGGCGTTCTGCAAGGCTAACGGTTATGTGCAAACTTTAATGGGGAGAAAACGCTGGCTTAAAGATATTTACTCAAAAAACTGGACGGTGAGAGGTTTTGCCGAGAGGAATGCGATCAATTCGCCCATTCAGGGGGCTGCAGCAGATATGATTAAACTGGCCATGATTGACATAGCCGCAATCTTCCGGAAAGAAAATTTCAGGTCAAAGATGATTCTTCAGGTGCACGACGAATTGGTGTTCGATGCCCACAGGGACGAAGTGGAAACTATTCGCCCTTTAATTCTGGAAGCGATGATTAAGGCCATGCCGTTGCCACATCATGTGCCCGTAAATGCGGAAATTGGAATGGGCAGCAATTGGCTGGAAGCACATTAGCGGAGATCAGATTACTGCTTCCTCCATTCTTCGTTTGGCTATTTTGAAATATTCCTTATCGAGTTCGTACCCGACAAATTTTCGACGCAGCAGGTAAGCCGATACGCCGGTGCTGCCGCTTCCCATAAAGGGATCAAGAATCGTCTGGCCTTCCCAGGTAAGTAGTTTGGTCAGATGGTGCATCAGATCCACCGGCTTAAGAGTGGGATGATTGTTATAAGTTTCAGCGTGCTGGCGCACTTTGGGTACCAGAAAGAATTTGTCGTATCCATCCTCGAATGCTGTGGTACGTACAATGTTAGCTGCTACACGTCCTTTAGGATGCGGATTGTGGCCCACCTTTCCTTCTCCCTTTTCGTAAGGAATTCTTGTCTGTTCGATATTAAGTGCACCTGTGCCGTATTTGATAATGTTTTGTGCGACAGAGAGCTTTTTCTCCGTAGGCTTTTGCACGAGGATGACAGGCTCATAGGCAGGTTTCAGGCCGAGGCCACTCCCTACGAAGAATTTCCCTTCTTTTGAAGCAGGCACTTTCTTGTGTTTGGTAGCTTCTGTTTTATAATGTGCGGCGCCTTCTTTTCTATAGCCCTGAACGTATTTATAAGTTCCTGCATTGTGGCTTTCGACTCCCAGTTCTTTATCTATGTCCAGCGCAATATCGCGGCTCTTGGGCATGCCGTTCAGATACGACCAGAACAACACATCTTTTATGATAAAACCACTGTCTTCCAAATCCACCATCATGCGGTGCATCAGCCTGACGGCAGAAAATACCGCACCGAAAGCCCCGGGGCGTAGCCTGTCCAGTGCGTCTGACCATATTTGTTTTTCGGGAAGATTCTTGTCCCAGTGATTATTCTGGTAGGATATCCCATAAGGAGGGTCGGTAATCAGCGCATGCACTGAATTTTTCCTCACTTCATCCAGGCCATAACAACTCTTATTATAAATGTGATAATCACCCATGTGCTCAAATGTGTTATTCAGGCAAATTTTAGGAGTTTATTCAGAATAGACAAATCCCTTTTCGCTGACGCGGGAGATATTGTTATTGAGGACTCTTCCGGAGCGGGCTTCTGCAGCAAAATAATTAAGATATTCCTTTGTGTAAACACCGAATCCATTTTTGAGGAAACGCAGCGAATGGATTTTGCCCGGTTGCAGGGAATAGGGTAGATTGACATGCAATCCGCTGAGGTGCTCTACATTCTTATAGTTCGATTTATACTTTCGGTATTTCCATGAACGAGGGGTATCAACAAAGATGTGGATATTGAATTTTTGTGTATCCAGAATAATCTGAAAGTCGACACCAACTACATCTATACTGGTTTCGCGGAATACATTTGCTTGTCCGAACATTTCAGAAGCCAGAAAATACGCATGGTATTCTGTGAGGAAACCGAATTGCGTACGATAAAGCCGCGCCCTTAATCCTTCCTCCCAATCGGAAGCGCTTGTTTTTGACAAGTTTTCCTCCAGTTCATTTCTGAACAATGCGAGGTAGTGGGTAAAGAACTGTTCAAAGGTGAGCCACTTTTGTTGGTTGAAGTAAAGCTCATTGAGCAGATGCGATGGGTTCAGATATCCTTTCAGGTCCATCTCTACTGTTTTAATTTTGTACAGTTGAGGGTAAAGGGTCAGGGATTCCAGGAAAGATTCGTATTGTTCCAGTATTCCGGGATGATTAGGCACCATAGTCAGTTTGGCCAGGTTTTTTGTCGAATATAAGTTAAAGATTTCGGGGAAGCGGCCTGCTGTTCCTGTTTTCTGTGATTTCATCGTAAATTTGTGCCCTTTATTTGAGAGGAGCGGAATGAATCTGGATGAGTTGTTGAGAACGTTTGAAGAAGATAAACGGATATTAACAATTTCCGACAGGCTTTCTATGTCCGATGCTGTCTGTATTCCCACGCCTCCACCACTGCATTTATCAGGTCTTACAGGGAGCAGTCGCGAATGGGTGTTTACCGCTTTCATTAATCAGCCTGAATGTGCTAAATGGAATCACCTGATTGTGCTGCGCGATGCGGAAGAAGCCGCCTATTTTCATAATAATATTGAAAATATTTCAAGGGCAATGGATGTGTTCTATTTTCCTTCGTCCTTTAAGCATCAGAAGAATTTTTCGGTATTGAACATGAGCCACGTGATGCTCAGGGCCGAGGCATTGTCAAGAATATCGAGAGGGGGCAATAAAAAGATTGTGGTTACCTATCCTGAGGCGCTGCACGAAAAAGTGGTATTGCCCAATCTGCTCAATGAGCATATTATTACCTTTAAAAAAGGAGAATCAATTGATCTGGATCGTATTCTTGAGCGGTTCATCAATTTTGGTTTTGTACGGACTGATTTTGTGTATGAGCCCGGCGAGATCGCACTGCGGGGCGGTATCCTCGATGTGTATTCATTTGGAAATGAAAAACCCTATCGTATTGAGTTGTTTGGAGAAGAGGTGGATAGTATCCGGATCTTTGACCCTCAAAGCCAGATAAGTGAAAGGGCGCTGACTGAGGTGAATATTTTACCTAATGTAGATACTCAGTTTGGCACCGAGGAGAAAGTATCGCTTCTGTCCTTTATGCCCGAAAATACGGTGGTGTGGATAGAGGAATGGCAATTCATCAAAGATAGAATACAGAAGCATGCACTGGACTTTGAACAGTTTCAGTCGGCTGATGAAGTCATGGTAACTGAGGAGGAGAGTGACGAGGAAAGAAGAGATTTCGTGGAGGAAGATTTTGTGAGTGCCGACATGCTGGAGCAGCAAATACAAGAGCGGTATCTGGTAGAGTTTGGCACTAAGAAGCATTTTGCATCAGTTAATGAGGTGGTATTCCATACGGAAGCACAGCCTGCTTTCAATCGTCAGTTTACCATGCTCATTGATAATCTGAAATCGTATGAAGCCAGGCAGTACGCTCTTTATATTTTCGCAGAGAATCCGCGGCAGCTCGAGCGGCTACATTCCATATTTGAAGACCAGGGTGCTCCCATACAGTTTACTCCGGTAGCGGTTTCGATCCATGAGGGATTTATAGATCACGATCTCAAAGTGGTTTGTTATACCGACCATGAAATCTTTCAGCGGTATCATAAGTATAGGGTGAAACAGGCTTTCAGCAAGAATAAGGCATTGACGTTAAGACTGCTGAGAGAACTGCAACCCGGCGATTATGTCACTCATATTGATCATGGGGTGGGCATATATAGCGGATTGCAGAAGATTGAGAATAATGGCGTGGTGCAGGAAGCAGTCAGAATTATCTATAAGGATCATGATTTGCTTTATGTAAATATCTCGTCGCTTCATAAGATCAGTAAATACAGTGGTAAAGAAGGTACTGTACCGAAGCTCAATAAACTGGGCAGTGATGTTTGGAACAAACTGAAGGAGAAGACCAGGAAGCAGGTGAAGGATATAGCCAAAGACCTGATAAGCCTGTATGCAAAACGGAAAAGTGAGAAGGGATTTGCACATACGCCTGATGGTTATATGCAACATGAACTGGAAGCTTCTTTCTTTTATGAGGATACGCCTGACCAAAGTAAGGCTGTAGCCGATGTGAAGAAAGATATGGAGAGTGAATCACCGATGGACAGACTGGTGTGCGGGGATGTGGGTTTCGGAAAAACGGAGGTAGCGATAAGAGCCGCCTTTAAAACCTGCCTTAATGGAAAGCAGGCTGCTGTGTTGGTGCCCACTACGATACTTGCCTACCAGCATTTTAAGACCTTCAGTGAGCGGCTGGCCGACTTTCCTGTGACGGTGGATTATCTGAACCGGTTTAAATCATCCAAAGAAAAGAAGGAAACGCTTCTGAAACTAAAAGAGGGCAAGATTGATATCATAATAGGCACACATGCCCTTCTGGGGAAAGACGTACATTTCAAGGATCTCGGACTTCTGGTAATAGATGAAGAACAAAAGTTTGGTGTTTCCGCGAAGGAAAAAATAAAGCAACTGCGTGCAACGGTCGACTCTTTGACACTGACAGCTACACCAATTCCACGTACACTTCAATTTAGCCTGATGGGCGCGCGCGACCTCAGCATCATCAATACACCACCACCCAACCGGCAACCGATTCAGACCGAGGTGCACATCTTCAATGCAGACTTTATTCGTGAAGCAATTTATTTTGAAGTGGAACGTGGTGGACAGGTATTCTTTATTCATAACAGAGTGAAAGGCTTAGCGGAAATGAAGACCATGCTACAAGAGCTATGTCCTGATGTGGAAATCGCTATGGCGCATGGAAAAATGGAAGGCAGTGAACTGGAACAGACGATTCTGGACTTCATTGACAGAAAATATGATGTGTTGCTGTCGACTAATATTGTGGAGAGTGGAGTAGATATCCCCAATGTCAACACAATTATCATTAATAATGCACACCAGTTTGGCCTGAGCGATCTGCATCAGTTGCGCGGCAGAGTGGGCAGGAGCAATAAGAAAGCTTTTTGTTATCTGTTGGCACCCCCGATGAGTACGCTGCCGGATGATAGCAGAAAACGGCTGACCACACTTGAGCAGTATAGTGATTTGGGAAGCGGATTTCAGATAGCCATGCGTGATCTCGATATTCGTGGTGCCGGAAATCTGCTTGGGGGTGAGCAAAGTGGATTTATTGCAGAGATTGGGTTTGAGATGTATCATAAAATTCTTGATGAAGCTATCAGAGAGTTGAAAAGGAATGAGTTTAAGGAAGTGTTCAGAGAGGAGATTAGCAAACAGGACGATTATGTATCTGACTGTACAATTGATACCGATTTGGAAATATTGCTACCGGATGACTATGTGGAGAATGTTACAGAAAGATTGAGTTTGTACTCAAGGCTCGATCATTGTGAAACAGAGGAGGCGCTGGAAGAGTTGCACAAAGAGCTGGAAGACAGATTTGGCCCTGTCCCAAAAGTGGCAGAAGCGCTCTTTACTACCGTGAGAACAAGAAAGCTGGCAGTGGAACTTGGCTTCGAGAAGTTGGTGCTGAAGAAAGGATTGCTTCGTTGCTTCTTTGTTTCCAATCCGGAATCTCCATACTTCAGCAGTAAGACCTTTGAGGGAATATTGAGCTTTATACAAACACGAACGAATAAAGCCAGACTTCAGCAGCATGGAAGGCTTGGAATACTGGTGGTTAAGGATGTAAATACAATGGCAGGAATCTTCCACTTCCTTACAGAAATGAACAGGCATATTCAGTCGCTGGTACCAGGCTTGCAGGAAACCTCCGTGAAATAGACTTATAACAAGAGAATATAATCTGACACTTTCGACGGTAATCATTCGAGTGCAACAGGGATATTTCAATATATTTGATTCCAAAAAAACATGAACAGACTGGCAGGTATTACAATTTGGGGAGTACTCATTGTGGTTGTCATTATCCTGGCGCTAATGTTTGGATTGCCCACTTACAGAGTATGGCAACAGGAGATGGCCGGAAAGGCTGAGATGGCCAAAGCTGAACAAAACAGAAGGATTTTGGTTGAGGAGGCCAAGGCAAGGCTGGAGGCCGAAAAACTAAATGCCCAGGCCGAAATCGAACGAGCCAAAGGAATGGCAGAAGCGATGAAGGTGGAAAACGGCACACTCAACGAGACGTATAACCAATACCTTTTTATCAGAACACTTGAAAAGCTGGCAGACAAAGGAAGCCTGCCACAGATAATCTATATGCCTGCAAATGGGCTGGTGCCTACAATGGATTTAGGCAAGTATCAGCAATTTCCAAAATAGCCTGTTGGTATCACTGGCAGGATATCTCTATTCATTTATCTCTTAACCGAAAAACAGTTTATGAAACGAATCATTTTATTATTTTTTCTTCTACCGCTGATTGGGATAGCACAAAAGAAACCGCTTGACCATTCAGTATATGATGGCTGGCAGACGGTAGGCCCCAGGGTGATTAGCAACGATGGCAAATGGGTGGTTTATGTAGTTGCTCCCCAGGAGGGAGACGGCACATTGTATATCGAATCGCTACAAGGCCCGAAGTTCAAAATGGAGATTGACAGAGCGCAAAATGCTTCAATATCTGAAGACAGCCGTTTTGTTGTTTTCAGGATCAAACCCTTTTTTAAAGACACAAGGGAAGCACAGATAAAAAAGAAAAAGCCGGAGGATATGCCCAAAGATTCTATGGGATTGGTAGAGTTGGGCAAAACAGATATTCTTAAGATAGCCGGAATCAAATCGTTCAGGTTTCCTGAAAAGGGAGCCGGCTGGCTGGCCTATCAGCTTGCTGCGAAACCCGCAAAGCCTGCCGCCCCTCCTTCGTCAAAAGTGGTGGACAGCCTGAAACACAGGATAGATTCACTGACGAAGTTGCTAAATCAACTGAAAGGAGAACCTGTTGCAGATGCGATAGCTACAAGTATCAGGAAAGATACCACAACTCCTGAGGCGAAGCCCGATGGAGACCAGTTAGTGCTCAGAGCATTGGCTACCGGTAAAGAAATTACTTTCAACAATACCGGCGATTATTCCTTTGATGAATCTGGAAAGCGGCTGGTAATGCACCAGAAGAAGAATGCGAAAGATTCTGCTTCCCTGGATCTGATTGTGATTTATTATCCGGAGAAAGATCAATCTGTTACCATTATGAAAGGTGGAAATGTATTTAAGAATTTCACTTTCAGTGAGAAAGGAGACAAACTGGCTTTTGTAGCCGAAAGAGAAAAGGATAAGAAAGCACTTCAGAAATTCTACGACCTGTATCTCTATTCTGAAGGAGCCGATAGTGCATTGCAGATTGTAAACAAAGGTACCCGGGGCATGCCTTCAGGAAGTAGTGTGAGCGAGAATGGTAATCTGAAGTTTAGCAAATCAGGCAAACGCCTGATGTTTGGAACTGCACCGATAAGGCCACCCAAAGACACCACTTTGATAGAAATGGATTTGGTGAAATTGGATATATGGAATTACAAAGACGATTACCTGCAACCGCAGCAACTGAAGAGGCTGACGATCGATCAGCGTGCCAACTATTTGGCGGTGTATGACCTGGAAAAGGGAACCATGCAGCAGATCGGCTCACCCGGCCTGCCTTCTGTGCAACCGGTACTTGAAGGCGATGGCAACTGGTTTCTGGCCACTACCGATACCGGAAGCAGAAGAATTGCTTCGCAATGGCTGGGCAAAACACCAAGAGACATTTACGTAGTGGATGTAAATACCGGAAAACAAACATTGGTAAAAAAGAATTTCAACGGATTTCCGTCGGCATCGCCCGGAGGGAGATATATTCAGATGTATGACATTACAGCAAAGAACTATTTCGTATGGGATAATGGCGTAATGAGGAATATATCGCAGCGAGTGCCTGTGCCTTTATTTGATGAACTCAATGATGTGCCGGACGATCCAAGATCTTATGGTACGATGGACTGGGAAAAAGATGATGCCGCATTTTATGTATATGACCGTTATGATATCTGGAAGCTGGATCCCACAGGGAAAAATGCTCCTGTAAGAATAACGCCTGATGGCAGAAAGAACAAGAAGGTGTACAGGTATATGCGCGTGGACAGAGAGGAGAAATTCTTAACTCCCGGACAGGAAATTTATCTGTCGGTAGTGAATGATGTCGATAAATCAATGGCGATTGTAAAGTCGCACCTGGGTAATAAGTTGCAGATGACTGATGTTTCCTATGGAGCTTTCAGCCTGAAAGGATTACAAAAGGCAAAGGATGCAGAGAGCATTATCTATACGAAAGAATCTTACGTACAATCACCCGATTTATATGCTTATGTAGGTGGAAACGAAGAGAAGCTAAGCGCCATCAATCCGCAACAGGCATCCTATAATTGGGGTACTGCGGAACTGTTTAGCTGGACAACCTTCAGTGGCAAGAAGTCTGAAGGAATAGTGTATAAGCCGGAAGATTTTGATTCTACTAAAAAATATCCTGTCATTTTGTATTTCTATGAGAGGCTGTCCGATGGCCTGAATAATTACCAGGCGCCATCGCCCACTCCCAGCAGACTAAATATTTCCTTTTTTGTAAGCCGGGGGTATGTGGTTTTTGCCCCTGATATTGCCTACGTGAAAGGCCATCCGGGCAATTCTGCATACGATTATATTGTGAGTGGTGCACAGGCGTTGGCAAAGAAGAAAGGAATCGATGGCAGCCGAATGGGAATTCAGGGACAGAGTTGGGGAGGATATCAGGTAGCCTATCTGATTACAAAGACCAATATGTTTAAGGCCGCATGGGCAGGGGCGCCTGTAGTAAATATGTTCAGCGCCTATGGAGGTATTCGCTGGGGTAGTGGTATGAATCGCCAGTTTCAATACGAACACACGCAGAGCAGGATAGGCGCTACCATCTGGGAGCGGCCGGATCTTTATACAGAGAATTCACCGCTTTTTCATTTCAGAAATGTGAAGACACCCGTAGTGGTTATGGCAAATGATAATGATGGTGCGGTGCCCTGGTATCAGGGGATTGAAATGTTTACAGCACTGCGCCGACTGGGCAAGCCCGTTTGGATGCTTAACTATAACGGAGAGGAGCATAACCTGGTAGAGCGTAAAAACAGGAAGGATATCCAGATACGTGAACAACAATTTTTTGATTGGTTGCTGAAAGGTGATAAGGCGCCCCGCTGGATTACTGAAGGTGTACCTGCAATCGACAAGGGGAGAGACTGGGGCCTGGGTTATTAATCGGAGAGTTAATTGAAACAATAAAGAAGGGTGTTGTACCTATTGGTGCGGCACCCTTTTTTTGTGCTGTATGAAAGGCTGAAAAACTCCGCTACATAAAAATAGCCATACCTTAAAGGAACCTGGGAATGAAGATAATGCAGGCTGTAACTACACTGAATAGGGCGGCAATCAACACAGCGCCTGCGCTGATGTCTTTTATAAATTTGATATCCGGATGAAAGTCTTTGCTGATGAGGTCGCATATTTTCTCCAGTGAAGTGTTGATGATCTCTGTAATAAATACCAGACTGATAGAAAGCGCTATGAATAGCCATTCAATTCCTGAGATTTTGAGTGCGATGGAAAGCGCGATCACCAGCAGCGCAGCAACAAGATGTAATTGCGCATTTCGCTCTCCGGCAAAGAATTGCACGATCCCGTGTAGTGCTACCGCAAGCGATTTTAAAAACGTTTGTTTTTTCATAGCCATTGCAATTGACCTGTTATTTTGCGAAGGTATATGAGTTCTGCTGATGGGGATTATCCTTCTGTCGCCATGTTCAGTGAAGGATAGCGGAATTCGAATCCCTGCTCAATTAATTTCTGAGCGCTCACATTGGCGGTGCCCAGTAAGGCTTCCTCTGCCAACCGGCCCAGCATGAGTTTGAGCATGAAAGCCGGCACGCTGATTTTAATGAAGTAAAAACCGCAATGAATTTTTGCCATTGATACGGTGATTTCTTTCAGGCTGGCTGGGTGGGGAGCGCAGGCGTTGAAGACACCCTGCATATCGGTATTCTTAAGAGCGAAAATATAAATTTGACAGAGGTCGTGAATGTGTATCCAACTGACCATCTGCCTTCCTGAGCCGAAGATCACGGCTACTCTGTATTTCAATGATTGCGCTACAGCTTTGTAAAAGCCCGAGTGCTTATCTAACACTACGCCGGTGCGTAGCAATACCAGTCTATGGCCGCCAAACAACTCTCTGGCTGCGGTTTCATGCCGGACACATACTTCCGCAAGAAAACCTTTTCCGGGAGGATCGTCTTCGTGAAAAACCTTTTCGGGCTGGTCGTAACCATAGTAACCGATTGCGGATGCAATAATGATGTCAGGCTTTTTTGATGAAGCAGCCTTCAGGCCTTTGGCAATGGTGGCAAGGCTGTGGAGCCTGCTCTGAGTGATTATTTGCTTTCTCTTATCCGTCCACTTCTTTTCTGCAATATTTGCTCCTGCCAGATGGATGATGCAATCAGCTTCAGCATAGATTTGGGAATCTGTATCTCCGGTGTCGGGATTCCAGTAAGAGAAGGCACAGTTGGGGTGGACAGGTGGGTGAGTTTTTTTTCTGGTGAGTATGATTACCCGGTAGCCCTCATTTGCAAGAGAGCGTGAGAGCCGGCTGCCAATAGCGCCTGTTCCGCCAGAGATAATTACAGTTTTCATCTGGATACTAAGGTATTGGATATTTGAATAAACTCTTTTGGTAAGAGATTTTTGGCCATTTTATAATTTGAGGTGCTGTTAAAGCCCGAAGGGCCTGAATTTGAATAGCTCCCTGGTGGAACCGGAGGATAAATAGGTGTAGAATTAACCCTGAAAGGGTTGAACAAATAAAAATGAAATAGGAAGTTGGAAGACAATAAAAAGGAAAGTTTTTTTAATGAATTTAAGTGCCTGTTGATCGAAAATAGAATTGCCTTTGATAAAAAATATTTGTTGTAAAATGTTCAACCCTTTCAGAGTTGTAATAAAAATTCATTCGTTACCCCTGGCCTGGCGGGGGGCTATTATAGTTTTAGCCCTCCGGACTATTAAAGAATTTTGACTACCGACACTTAAATTTTTAATCAGGCGAGATTGGATATGAATAGGGCTGCTCCAGATTTACCCTTTATAGTTGCGGTAAAAGAGCAAATCAAATTGATCAGTATGGACTGCGATTCCACTTTTGGTTGAAAAATAAAAAACCATTGTTTTTGGTTATGCTATTCAAAATGGGGCTTAAGCCTTTGTTTGGTGAGACATTCATAGAAGGGCAGGGTATTAAATTTAGGCCCCAAGCTAGTGGCCTTTATTCCAACTTAGCTGGACAATATTTTAAGAAAGATATTCGATTGTGTCACTGCTATAAATAAATCCGCCATTGAATTTTATAAAAGTGTGGTATTTTGGCCATCCATTAAAAAAAGTGATTAGATATGGATAAGGTTAACCTTCAACCCGTTTTGGAAGATGAAAAGATTGTTGCAGTGCCCTTGCAACAGGATGATTTCGAACGGCTCTATGCCGTGGCCTCCGATCCTGAGATATGGGCGCATCATCCCAATAAAAATCGTTATCAGCGCGAGGTGTTTCAGACATTTTTTGAAGGGGCCATGCAATCAGGAGGGGCCTTGTTGGTAACCGATAGGGCCAGCGGGAATGTGATTGGAAGTTCAAGGTTCTATGACTGGAATCCTACTGATAAATCGATCCTGATTGGATACACTTTTTTTGCCAAAGACCACTGGGGCCGGGGATATAATCACCGCCTGAAAAGGCTGATGCTCCGACATGCATTTGAATTTGCCGAAAAGGTGATCTTTCATATCGGAGCCGTAAATATTCCCTCGCAAAAGTCGATTGTAAAAATTGGGGCAGTAAAAACAGGCGAGCAGGAAGTGAAGTATTTCGGAGAGGTACCTAAACTGAATTTTGTCTATGAAATCACAAAGTCCGTATTTCTGGAGAATGATACACATTAGTATTAGTGGCTCTTGCAATTGGTCTTTTCCCTATTTCAGTGGTTTGGGACTGATGGGCAATAAACTATAAATTTGCAGCAAAAGTTTTTTTATGGATTTTAAGTTTTCTGAGGAACATGAGATGATAAGGCAGGCGGCAAGAGATTTTGCCCAGAACGAATGTCTGCCCGGCGTAATTGACCGCGATATCAATCATACCTTCCCAAAGGAACAGGTAATGAAATTAGCAGATCTGGGTTTTCTGGGTATGATGGTGAAGCCTGAATATGGAGGGAGCGGCCTGGATACAGTGAGCTATGTACTCGCTATGGAGGAGATTAGTAAAGTAGATGCCAGCGTGAGTGTAACGATGAGCGTGAACAATAGCCTCGTGTGTTATGGCCTTCAGGAATTTGGTACAGAAGCACAAAAAGAAAAATATCTAAAACCATTAGCACACGGCAAGAAGGATGGTGAGCTCTATATCGGTGCCTTTCTATTAAGCGAACCGGAAGCTGGAAGTGATGCAACCTCCCAAAGAACGATTGCAGAAGATAAGGGAGACTATTATCTGCTGAACGGGGTGAAAAACTGGATTACAAACGGTGGCACTGCTTCGGTGTTTCTGGTAATGGCGCAGACACATCCCGAAAAAGGAAGTCATGGCATCAATGCCTTCATCGTAGAGAGTAACCAGCCGGGCATTACCATTGGGCCAAGAGAGAATAAGTTGGGCATTGTGGCGAGCGATACGCGCAGCATTAGTTTTCAGGACGTCAAAGTTCCAAAAGAAAACCGTGTGGGTGCCGATGGCTTTGGATTTAAATTTGCCATGCACACTTTGTCAGGTGGCCGCATTGGTATTGCATCGCAAGCGTTAGGTATTGCATCAGGAGCTATGGAAAGAGCGGTAGCCTACTCAAAGGAAAGAAAAGCATTTGGTGTGCCCATTAAAGATCATCAGATCATTCAATTCAAGATTGCCGATATGGCTACCAGAATAAGTGCAGCAAGGCTGCTTTGCCTGCAGGCTGCTTTGGATAAAGACCATGATCGAGACTATACTACAAGCTCTGCAATGGCAAAGGTATTTGCCAGCGAAACGGCAATGTGGGTGACCACAGAAGCAGTACAAATACACGGAGGGTATGGCTATGTAAAAGAATTTCATGTAGAACGCATGATGCGGGATGCCAAGATCACACAGATTTATGAAGGCACTTCAGAGATCCAGAGAATTGTAATCAGCAGAAGTGTATTAAAATAAATCCAAACATTGGAACAAACTGAATTTTTGAAACTGAAGGATGAGTTAGGCCGGAAAGGAGTGACACTCGTGGCAGTTTCAAAGACTAAACCTGATACAGATATTCTGAGGCTGTATGAATGGGGTCAGCGTGACTTTGGTGAGAATTATGTGCAGGAACTCACAGACAAACAACAGCGGTTGCCTGAGGATATCCGGTGGCATTTTATCGGGCACCTTCAGCGAAATAAGGTAAAATATATCGCGCCCTTCGTGCATCTGATACATGGTGTAGATAGTGAGCGGTTACTGAAAGAAATAGATAAAGAAGCCCGTAAAAACCAAAGAGTAATCTCTGTCTTGCTTCAAATTTTTATAGCCGATGAGGAAACGAAGTTCGGCTTCGACCATAGAGAGGTTATGGAATTGTTACCGGCTTTGAATCAATATAAAAACGTGAAGGTGAAAGGACTGATGGGAATGGCCACTTTTACTTCGGATACCGGAAAAGTCAGCAGTGAATTTCACCAGCTTAAAGCATTGTTTGATGAGTGCAAGAAGCATGAGCGATGCAGCGACTGGAATATAATTAGTATGGGAATGAGTGCCGATTATGAAACTGCGATAGCGGCAGGGAGCACGATGGTGCGGATAGGCACACTTCTTTTTGGGAAACGGAATTAACTTTTTTAACAATATCGGAGGGGGTTGGCTGGATTGATTTGATAACTTTACCCCAAATAATTTTCAGGTGAATCAATTATCGCTACACGAGTTTGAAGTACAGAAGAACAGAAAAGCGCTTCTGTACACGCTTATAGTGTGTAGCAGTATTTTACTGATTGCCTTCCTCTACAAATGGAGTGCAGCAGCCATCCCTCCTGAGAACACGCTCGACCTCATTGATATCAATCTTGGTAATGAAGAGGAGGGTATGGGGGATGTGCAACCGTTGGTGAAGGGAGATAAAGCGCCGGATGCGCAGAGCATGGCCAGCGTGGAGAGCTCCAGGAAAGTGAATGAATCGCCTTCGCGCCAGATTGAAGCTGATGAAACAGGAGATAAAGAAGCGGCGCCGGTGGTAAAGTCTCCAAAGCCCAATCCTAAGGCAGCAGATGTAAATAAAGAGAGCACGGCCAAATCGTCCAAAGCTGTAAACCCATCACCGGTTACCAATCCTAATCCCGCTCCTCGGGCACCTAAAAATGTATATAAGGGAGGCACAGGATCCGGTGGGAATAATGCAACCGAAGATAATGGATATCGGAATCAGGGATATAAGGGAGGCAATGGTGATGCGGGAAGTCCTGATGGCAAACCGGATGCGTATGGTGATACCCCCGGTGGAGGTAGTGGCATCAGTGTGACACGTGGGTTAAAAGGCAGAAGGATGATTTCAATCCCGAAGATGACCGGCGATTTTAATGAGAATGCAAAAGTGTATGTGGACGTGGTAGTGGATGCTTCAGGGAAAGTAACGCCACAGGCAATTGCCAGAGGTACTACCACCTCTAATGCCAATATCAGAAGTATTGCCATGCAAAAAGCAAGAGAACTGAAATTTAACCCTACCCAGTCAGGCGCCAGCGAGACGGGTACCATTCTGTTTGTCTTTGTACTTACGAATTAGCCTAATAGTTAGTTTGTTTCTTATCAGATGCGCTGCCCTTGTGCCCGCATATTCCCGCCTGTAAGCGTGAGAAAGCTTGTTTTCCTGTGAGTTGAGTCAAACCCGACCTGTCCGTTTTAGTGCGGTAAAAGTGCAAATCAAATTGATTATTATGGCCTGCAATTTCACTTTCTGCTGATGTTATAATAAATCCTTGTTTTCTGGCTAAGCTATTCAAAGTGTGGCTAAAGCCCTTATTGGGTAATACTTTCATAGTCCTGCCCTAAAGGGCAGGGTAATAAATTTAAAATTTGATTGGCTTCTGCCTCTTACTATTTCTGAAAGTGCTTAAAGTGCAGGGTATTAATTTTAGAACCTAATCCCAGTGGGCTGAAGCCCAATTAGCCTGGCAATATTGATGAAAAATATTGTCTCACACCCCCACTCCCCGTCCTTCATTGTGCGGCATAAAAAAATTGGAAGTAATTATGGTTTCTTTATCATCAGAGAAAAAGAGGAATAAACGTGCAGAAAATGGTTGAGTCGTTTAGTGCAATGAAATCATCAAAAGTTTG
The DNA here is from genome assembly GCA_023957755.1 of Chitinophagaceae bacterium. Taxonomy (GTDB): domain Bacteria; phylum Bacteroidota; class Bacteroidia; order Chitinophagales; family Chitinophagaceae; genus Ginsengibacter. The sequence continues at coordinate 47,964 of JAMLGT010000016.1, read as the reverse complement.
ACATCACCAATCGGAAATCAATCGTTGTTTTTTTCAATAAGTTTTGGCTGTGCAGCCGGTGGCATTATGGGATTTTGTAGCAGAGGGAGGTGGTTATGTTATTCGCGGAACTACGAGCATCCGGATTCTCACTGAATGATATTTTGCAGAAAGCAAAAAAAACCTGTGAAACTTTAGAAGCCTCACAGGTTAGTGATTATTTTATTAACTGTTTAGTCGAGAATCTCGGCTAGTTTATTTTGCAATTCTTCTCCTCTGATATTCTTTGCAATGATTTTACCGCTTGGGTCAATCAGCAGATTTTGTGGGATGGCGCGGATGCCATATTGTTTTGCTACAGCATTTTCCCAGAACATCAGGTCACTTACATGTGTCCAGGTCAACTGGTCTTTATGTATAGCTTCCATCCAGGCATCTTTTTTTCCAGGTTGGTCAAGTGATACTCCAAGCACTGTGAAATTCTTGTTCTTGTACTTATTAAATGCAGCAACTACATTCGGGTTTTCAGCACGGCAGGGGCCACACCAGCTTGCCCAGAAATCAACCAGCACATATTTTCCTTTAAAGTCAGATAAGGACACCGGCTTATCCAGTGTATCGTTCTGTGTAAAGTTCATAGCCATCGCACCTACAGCAGTTTTCTTGGCGATTTCGATTCTTTCACCAAGATTTTTTCCCTGCTCTGAATTTTTGGTAACCGGATCTAATTTATCAAACAGCGGTGAAATAGTGGCAGGGTTAATATCATAACCGGCATAAGTCTCGAGTGCATATAAAGCAACAGGTGATTTAGGATTGTTCTGAATGAACTTTAGAAATACATCGTGCTTCATCGTGCTGTCCATGATTTCATACTTCTTTTCTACTTCAGCCATACCGGCTTCGTTATTTTCAGTGCGGTATTTGGCGTAAGCCTGAGAAAGTTCTCTCGACTGCTCTGAGAATGGCTTCTGGCTGATAGTAAGATTTTCAAAGTCGGTAGCTACTTTATTACCCTTTACCAGTGCATTTTTCAACGAATCGTGAATAAGCAACTGAGTAGTGCCTGATGCCAGATACAGGGTTTTAGCTTCGTACTTTGGTTTGCTATCGGCATTTGCGGCAGGATATTTTATCCTTACCATGGCCATTGTAGGATTGGTTATCTCTGTCTTAAACTGGAAAGCTCCTTTTGTAACAGAGGCGCTGTCAGTTTTGGCTTCTCCATTAAGGCTATAACGCAGATAGACCTGCTCAATGGTAATCGGAGCCGTAACTTTTCCGTTTAGTGTTGCTTTTTTCTGTGCTGAAAGCCCGGTTATAAAGAATAGGGAGGCAGCGAGAAGGGTGTATTTTTTCATTTGACGTATTTAATTGAGGCGGCAATTTATTCTAAAAATGCTTTTCAGCACTTAAAATATATTGTAAAGTTATCGTCAATTCTACTGGCAAATATGATAAGCCGATGGTTTACAGTTGGTTAGAAGGAGGATTAGTCATTCCCTTCGAGAGAAAAAATTTGCTCAACGGGCTTCTTAAATATCCTTGCAATTTTCAGCGCCAGAATCGCTGAAGGGACATATTTTCCCTTCTCTATGGCATGGATAGTTTGGCGGCTTACTCCTGCTTTTTCGGCAAGCTGCTCCTGGGTCATTTCCAGAATGGCCCTTTCTACTCTGATATTATTTTTCATAGTCGGAATGTTTTGATTTGTAAAGCAGATAATTGAACCGGATGATGAACAGCAGAATTACCGTAAACATATTGAAGGACATGGCAGTCAGGAATGGCAATCCGAATATGGTCAGGAAGCAAAGCAGCAGGATGGTATAGCTTACCAGCACCGCCCATTGAAAAGAGGAAAGCCTGAGTGAAGCGATATATTCATCTTCCTGTTTTTCCCTCGAGAAGGCAACGAGCAGGCTGCCGGTAGTAACCAGCACACCGAGTATGGTGGCCAGCAGATCTGTCCTTATGACTGAGAAATACACATTATCCTCCAGCAGGCCACCTGATATAAATGCGAACGTGTGGCCATTAATACTCATGTCTGAAGAAGCTGCGACGCCGGTAAGCGCTATGGCTCCCATGATTACCGATGGGATCAAAATGATCCATCCGATTGTCTTGTACCGATGAGGTAGTAATCTGATTGTTTTCATGTTTATATTTTTTACGAATGTAAAGCACACTTTACATAATGACAAATAAAATTTACATTTTGTGAATAATTTAGATTTCTCAGATGGTGTAATGATTAAAAGCTAAACCCCGGGCGGTCGTTTCTGGAATTGACAAGTGCAATGCCTGCAAGTTCATCTGCCTGGGCACCAAAAGGCCGGTAATAGACAAGAATTGTATATACGTTTTCTGTTTCGTAGGAGTTACCATCCATTTCCGATATGGCAAACGGTGGACGCCGGTCTCTCCGCAAATAAGTATAACTGTAATATCCCTGTTTTAGCAGCAGATGGGTTTCGTACAAATCTTTTTCATCATTGTATGATAGTTTAAGGCTGTCATTTAGCTGATAGTTGGTGAGCTGGCCATACAGGTACAAATCGGAACGGTCTCCCTGCTCCTCTCTGTCGAGAAATGAAAAATATACTGTCGCATAATCTCCCTCGTAATTCGGATTGATACCTCTTACTGCTTCTATGAGCGACAATCCATTGAGATCGGGGTAATAGATATAAGGTTGTGATTCTAATGGAAAGTCTGTCTTCAGATACACACTTGTTGAATACTTATTGTAGTCTGCGGAAGCTACCCGGTCGCTTTGCAGATGAAAATCGCGCAGGTCGAGCCATCTCCACTCCTTACCTGCCGGAAATACATTGGTGGTTTCTGTACTGTACTCCAGATTGCTGCCCCTGATAAAGCTCGGCTTGAGATTCGTCACGGCATTATCCCATCTGAAGTTTTGGAGTATGCTTACGCGTACCTGCTGGGTTGCATTCAGCCCATTGATTTCAGACAAGTCCACATTGAACTGTATCTTCTGGTGGGTTTTGAAAATCTGGGGGGTGAATGGCTGCAATATCTTTCCGATTATTGAGGCTTTAGGATTCAGTACCAGCATCCGTTTGGTGAAGGCAATCTGTGAGGTGTCACCATTGAGATATACGCGGAGAATGTAGTTGCCTGCTTTGGTGGGATAGCTGTTCCCCTGCGGAATTACGGCGCTGTAGTGTGTGTATCTGGTAAGGGCAACCGAAGAAAATTTGTAGTCGTTGATTTTATTTTGAGTAAATCCTTTGATGTATTGCATAGGCATCATGGATGCCGGTGTCCAATCGAAGTTGCAAAGCTGAAACGTGTAATAATAATTCTTATAACGCCCGTCAAGATCGTCGAAATGAAGTTCAAGCCGGTCGTTGGAATTTAGGTTTATCAATGGCATTGAGAGTTGTTTGCCTTGTTGATACAGTCTTACTGTATGGATGTTGGGCATGTAGATACTGTCAGGATTAAGTGCGGCTGATACGGTAAAGGAGGTAATGCAGAGCGTGATTACGAGAAAAAAAGTTTTCATGGCTGATACAGGCTTTGTTTATCCTTTTCAGGATTTCATTTTAGGTAATAGTTACGCACGGTTGTGACTTGTGGAAGTCAAATTTATATCCTTTCAGCGTTTGCCGGTCTCTGAAATTGTTAATCAGATGTTTTTACTTCCTGATGATTTAAAAAAAATTAGTTTTACAACCTATCAAAGATAAATGGTTTGCGACTTTCTTACTTTATTGCCTGTAGAATAGCTTTTAACCGTCAAAGAACCTTTTCTCGATTTATTATCAATCTGGCAATAGGTGCCACTGCGGTCAGCGTAGCGGTGATGATTATTGCATTTAGTTTTTTTAATGGTTTTCAGGAAACGATTAGTGAAAAGGTATTCAGCTTTTGGGGTCATATTCGTGTGCAGCAGAATGTACTCTATGCCGCTAATATCACGGAAGAGAGCCCCATAGAGCGTAGCGACACGCTGGAAGCAGCCATACGGGCTATTCCGGGCGTGAAGAGTGTGGAAGCCTATGGTACACGGTCTGCCATTCTTCGATACAAAGATGATATCGAAAGTGTATTGATGAAGGGAGTAGATAGGGATTTTGATTTTAATCGCCTGCAGAATTTTCTCACAGCCGGAAGGTGGATATCATTTACTGATAGTGCTTATAGCAGGGAAATTAATATCAGTGAACATACTGCCCGGCAGTTAAAGGCGCAGGTAGGCGATAGCATCATTATTCTATTCATTCAGCCCAATGGCAGTCTGAGGGCGCGAAAACTCACTGTGGTGGGATTATTTCGAACGGGCATAGAACAGTACGACAATAATTTTTGTCTGGGTGATCTGAACCTGATCCGCAGGCTTAATGGCTGGCAACCTGACCAGATCGGTGGCTATGAAATCTTCCTGAATGATTATCACCTCATGAATACCGTGAATGACCGGTTGTTTGAAGAGGATATTTTGCCCGGCAGATGGTATAGCCGCACTATTGAAGAAATATATCCTGATATATTTGACTGGCTGGGCTTGCAGGGTAGAATCAAGAATATATTACTGATTATAATGATAGTGGTAGCTGTAGTGAACCTCATTACCTGCCTGATTATTCTGGTGTTGGAACGTACAAGGATGGTGGGTGTATTGAAAGCGCTGGGTGCCGGAAACTGGGAAATACAAAAGACTTTTATCTATAATACCACTTTTATCGCAGTAACCGGAATTATACTGGGTACCGTCCTGGGGGTGGGCATTTCTGTATTGCAGGAGGCTACGGGATTTATCAAACTTGATGAATCGGCTTATTTCATGCGCGAGGCACATGCCCATGTAGTCTGGTGGCAGGTGGTGCTGATAGATGTGCTGACGCTGGTTATTTGTTTTGCCATGCTGATAATTCCGTCTGTCTTGATTAAAAAGATAAACCCGATTCGGGCGATTGAATTCAGATAGTTTTTTTAAGGGGAGGTTGTATCTTGATTTTTCATTCTTCGCATTTCATTGCGCGGAGATTCTGTTACCTTCGACAAAACCGGTTTGATAGTGAAAAGCATCTTTCTTTTTCTTCTTATTCTCCCAAGCTATAATTTATTTGCACAGTACGAAGCGCCATTTTACCTGAAGTTTACCGAAGAGGCAGAGCGTGCAAAGACGTACGAAAGGATCGTCCAAAATGTGATTTATAAGAATCTTGAGGGACCGCTTAATGATTCTACCGAAGATAGTTATGAGGCTGCATTTAATGCTATGGAAGTGGCAAATTATTCAAGTACGGCTACCTGGCAAAAGGTACAGGAGGCAATGAATGTATTGCCATTCCAAAGCCTTTCTTTTCAGCGTAGTGTGCTGGAAGTGGCATACACTGTATATCCGAGTGATTTTATGAAGGAAGTAACCGCACTGATGCGCACTACAGCCGACCCGCGAATCTTTGGGATGTGTGCAGTGTATCTGCTGAAGGCTGACCCTGAAGCCTACACTATGATTGAAGATGTCCTTGTGAAAAACTTCCCTGATTCGCTTCGCAACCATCCGATACTAATGGGGTTGCAACAGTTTTCGGGTAATGCTGTGCGTGATGCTGAAAAAGAAAAGGTGCTCAACGTGCTGCTGTCCAAGGATTTTCTGCCCGGAGAAACAGTCTTGTTCAGTTTCCAAAGAAAAAACCGTGATTACCCGGGAATGGTGATGGTGCGGAAGCGGGATGGCAGCTTTGTAAAAGAGCAAAATGAATATTTTCATGCACCCCAACTGGCAAGAGGGATAGCTAACCTTCCTTTTTTTCTGACTAAAGGAAATACCCCTCAGGGATTGTACCGGATGTTCGGGTTTGGTGTGTCGCGCAATCAGTCGATAGGGCCTACGGCGAATATACAGATGGGTATGCCGGTAGAACTGAGCAGAGAGAAATTTTTTGACAACCGCAAGATGAAGGGAGAATGGAGTATAGAAGATTATCGGCAGTTGTTACCGGAATCTGTCCGTGATTATAAGCCATTATACGAGACCTATATTGCGGGTTCGGCAGGACGCAATGAGATCATTGCACATGGCACTACAATAGACCCTTCGTATTATATCGGTAAACCTTATTATCCAATGACGCCTACAGAAGGTTGCTTGTGCACTAAGGAGTTCTGGGATGGTAAATTAATTTATAGTGATCAGCAAAGGCTTATCAACGCCATGCTTTCTGCCGGAGGGGCTTATGGTTATGTGGTAGTGATAGAGTTGAATGATGAACAGCAGCCTGTGGTGATTGATGATGTGTTACAGTATCTGAACTGAACGTTCTGCAACAACTAAATGAACAGGGCTGTTTACCCGAAGGAGTGATTTACCATTTATGTAATAATCCCGTCAAAAACGAAAAATTTTTGGTCAGCAGCTATTCTGACTCCTATATTTGCAACCTGATGATTCTAAAGTACGCACATATTTCTCTTTGTTGCTGTCGCTGTATGCCGTAAGGCATAGTCTATATCTCTCTGAATCCGGGTATGCAGGCATTCCCGCTTCGCTCGAAAAAATCAACTCTCTTTTTAAATATTAAATCATTAATAAAATGAGCTACAAACATTTTGAGACCCTACAACAACATGCCGGTCAGGAACCTGACCCTACCACCGGAGCCCGTGCCGTACCTATATACCAGACTACTTCCTTTAACTTCAAAGATTCCAAACATGGTGCAGACCTTTTTGCATTGAGAGAGTTTGGCAATATCTACACCCGTATTATGAATCCTACTACGGATGTGTTTGAGAAGCGCGTAGCTGCGCTCGAAGGAGGTGTAGGGGCACTTGCCACCTCTTCCGGTATGTCTGCACAGTTTCTTGCAATCACCAATATTATTGAAGCCGGACAAAACTTTGTAACCAGTCCTTATCTCTATGGAGGCAGTTTCAATCAGTTTAAAGTGTCGTTCAAGAGGCTGGGAATTGAAGCACGGTTTGCAAAAGATAATTCTGCTGAGGAGATGGAGAAATTGATAGATGAAAATACCAAAGCACTTTATACGGAAACTATCGGCAATCCTGATTTCAAAGTACCTGACTTTGATAAACTGGCAGCCCTGGCACAGAAATATGATTTGCCTCTTATTGTGGACAACACGTTTGCGGGATGCGGATATCTGTTTCGTCCGCTGGAGAATGGTGCGCATATCACTGTGCAGGCAGCTACCAAGTGGATTGGAGGTCATGGTAACAGCATCGGAGGTGTGATTGTCGACGGGGGTAATTATAACTGGGGCAATGGAAAGTATCCTCAGTTTTCTGAACCTTCTGAAGGATATCATGGGTTGGTATTCAATGATGTGTTTGGTCCCAAAGGGCCGTTTGGGAATATCCAATTCATCATTCGTGCACGTGTAGAAGGCCTTCGTGATTTCGGGCCTGCCATAAGCCCATTTAACTCCTTCCTGCTTATTCAGGGATTAGAAACCCTCTCACTTCGTATGGAGCGCCACGTGCAGAATACTCAGGCGCTTGCTGAATGGCTCGAAGCACATCCGAATGTTGAAAGCGTAAACTTCCCCGGATTGAAGAGCAGTCCTAACCATGCTGTGGCAAGTAAATATCTGAAACATGGCTTTGGCTCAGTACTTACTTTCGAAATCAAAGGGGGGAAAGAAAATGCTACACAGTTTGTCGACAGCCTGAAGATGACCAGCCACCTGGCCAATGTGGGCGACACTAAAACATTGATTATTCAACCGGCTGCCACTACTCACCAGCAGTTGTCTGATGCAGAGCAATTGAGTGCCGGCGTTACTCCGGGTCAGTTGCGTGTAGCGGTAGGGATAGAGCATATTGAGGATATCAAAGCTGACTTCCAACAGGCTTTTGATAAGGTATTCGCCAAAAACACTGAAGCCGTTTCGGCATAATCAGAAATTTTCATGAAGGTGCAACATTGAAGAGAATGTTGCACCTTCTTTTAATCAGAAGATAGTGGCTTTCGATACTTTTAAATATGAAGGTACATTTACCTTAGAGTCCGGAGCGCAGCTTACGGGTTACCATCTGGGTTATACTACCTATGGTACACTAAATGAGGCAAAAGATAATGTGGTCTGGATATTTCATGCACTTACGGCTAATAGCGATCCTGCAGAGTGGTGGCCTTCGTTAGTAGGCACAGGAAAATGTTTTGACCCGGTGAATGATTTTATTGTTTGTGTAAATATGCCCGGCAGTTGTTATGGAAGTATAGGGCCTTTAGAGATCAATGAAGCTACAGGAAGAAAATTTTATCACGATTTTCCTTTCTTCACCACGCGCGATATGATTCGGAGCTATAAACCCCTTCTCTGGCATCTTGGTATTGAAAGAATAAAAGCAGGGGTGGGCGGGTCTATGGGAGGTCAGCAGTTGCTTGAGTGGGCAATTGAAGATCCCGACTTATTTGAAAATATTTTCCCGCTGGCTACCAATGCAATCCATAGTCCGTGGGGACGTGCCTTTAATGCCTCTCAACGCTTTTGTATTGAAAATGATCCTACATGGAAGGAGTGTGCAGATGAAGCCGGTATTGTGGGAATGAAGATAGCCAGAAGCATTGCCCTCCTCTCGTACAGACACTACGATACATATGAGAAAACACAGAGTGACCCTGATGATAATACGTTATTAAGTTACCGGAGCGAGTCGTATCAGAAGTATCAGGGCGAGAAGCTGGCGAAGCGATTCAATGCATTTAGTTATTATTTGCTGAGTCAGGGGATGGATGCCCACAATGTGGGCCGTGGTAGAGGCTCTATTGAATCTGCATTGAAGAGAATCAAAGCCAGGACATTTGTGATGGGGATAGAAACCGATGTGTTGTTTCCCGTCTCTGAACAGCAATTCCTTGCAGCCCATATACCCGGTGCTGATTTCCATCTTATAAAATCATTTTACGGACACGACGGTTTCCTGCTAGAATACGAGCAGATCGGTGGCGTTATAAACAGCGCGCTTGCCTCATTCAGGTGATATCTTCCGGGCACTTTTACAATAGCTGATAAATAGTTTTGATTAATCTGAAACTATTTACGATTTTCAAGTAGGATTCCGGCCGCTTCGAGGCAGGAATTCGCCAGACCCTGATTCTAAATTATTATTGCTATGCTGAGAAAAATATTAGTCCCAAAATATTGCATCTGTTATATTCTCCTTTTAATAAGTGGTATATCGGCAGCTCCGGCCATTTACGCGCAACAATGGATACGCATCAATCAGCTTGGGTATAAGCCGGGATCGGTGAAGGTAGCTGTCTGGTGTAGTAAAGATGATAGCCGGATTCAGCGATTTGACGTGGTAGATGCAGCCCGCAATACGGTAGTCTATTCAGGTAAAGCAGGCAAATCGTACGGTGCTTACGGGCCTTTCACTAATACTTACAGGCTCAATTTTTCATCATTAAAACAACCGGGGAAATACTTTATAAGAACCGGAAAGACACAGTCTCCCGTTTTTGAAATCGGGGATGAAGTATATAAGGGTACGGCAGACTTTGCCTTGTTCTATATGCGGCAGCAACGCTGTGGATTTAACCCCTTCCTAAAGGATAGCTGCCATACACACGATGGTTACACGTTGTATGGCCCTATGCAGGACAGTACCCGGATTAATGCAATAGGAGGATGGCATGATGCTACAGATTACCTGCAATATGCTACCACCACAGCGAATGCCACCTGGCACCTGCTGGCAGCGCAGCGCGATTTTCCCGGAGTATTTAAAGATGTGAAAAATGCAAATGGGATTGACGGATCCAATGGTATTCCGGATGTGCTGGACGAAGCGAAGTGGGGGCTCGACTTCCTGCTAAAGCTGCATCCGCGTAATGACTGGATGTTTAACCAGGTAGCTGACGACCGCGACCATCGGGGATTACGGCTGCCCAAAGAAGACGCTTTTTATGGGAGAGGATTTGAGCGGCCGGTATATTTTATTGACGGGAAGCCACAGCAACAGGGTAAGTTAATGAATCATACAGAAGGCACAAGCTCTACCGCAGCTAAGATGTCGAGTGCATTTGCCTTAGGCAGCTTTATGTTTCACAATCAAAACCCCTCCTTTGCCAACCTGCTGCAGCAGAAGTCTAAATCGGCGCTGGCCTATGCCCAAATAAAACCTGGCGTGACGCAGACGGTCTCTGTAGCGTCACCCTACATTTATGCAGAAGAAAACTGGACAGATGATATGGAGCTGGCTTTTGCTTCAATAAAAAAATATGTCGTAAACCATCAGGCTGACTATCTGGATTCTTCCTTCCGCTATTCGCTTGCGGAGCGGGTAACCCCGTGGATGATACGGGATACCGCTAATCATTACCAGTATTATCCTTTTATCAATATCGGGCACTATGAGCTTGCAGGGCAACTGGACGGAAGAAATAAAAGAAGGGTGGAAAGCTTTTACAGAACGGGAATAGAAGCTGTGAACAAAAGGGCAAGCCGGAATGCTTTTCTGAGAGGTGTGCCGTTTATTTGGTGCAGTAATAACCTTACCACTTCATTTGCCATCCAGTGTTATTGGTATCAGCAGTTGACAGGCGATAGCCGTTATGAAGAACTGATGCAGGCAAATATCGACTGGCTTTTTGGATGCAACCCCTGGGGTACTTCTATGGTGTATGGCCTACCGGAAAAAGGAGATTTCCCTGTGGATCCACACGCAGCCCTTACACGGCTGATGCAGGCGCCCATTAACGGAGGCTTGGTAGATGGGCCTGTATATACTTCCATCTTCAGTAATCTGATTGGTATCAAGCTTACCCGAAATGATGACTATGCCCCCTTCCAAAGCAATCTGGCAGTGTATCACGACGATTATGGAGACTATAGTACCAATGAGCCTACGATGGATGGCACGGCCTCATTGATTTATCTGTTGGCAGCACTTGAAGGGAGCAGATAGTGGAAATTCAACTGATAAAACATTATACCTCACAGTACTTTTTTTAAAAATTCTGTCAGGGTTTCTTATTTTTTTTCGCACTTTTAGGGAAGTTTACCCTGAATCATTGATATTTCTAAATCGTTGCAAATGCTCAAGACTACCGATCTGATTGTTTTTCTAATCTACTTTGTAATAGTCAGTGCTTACGGAATTTATATCTACCGAAGGAAAAAAAGGCAGGAAGAGACTGCTGCAGATTTTTTCCTTGCTGAAGGTTCGCTCACGTGGTGGGCAATAGGTGCCTCGCTGATTGCCTCCAATATTTCTGCGGAGCAGTTTATCGGAATGTCGGGAAGCGGCTTCAAACTGGGGCTGGCTATTTCAGCTTATGAATGGCTGGCAGCGGCCTCGCTGATTGTGGTGGCTATTTTCTTTATGCCGATTTACCTGAAGAACAAGATATTCACCATGCCACAGTTTCTGAAGACACGGTACAATGAAACGGTAGCATTGATCATGGCAGTGTTTTGGTTGTTTTTGTATGTGGCAGTAAACCTTACCTCTATCTTGTTTCTGGGCACGCTTGCCATCAATAGCCTTACGGGTGGTGAACATTTCCATATAATCATGATTGGCCTTGCTGCATTTGCACTGATCATCACACTGGGAGGGATGAAGGTGATAGGATATACCGATGTGATACAAGTGTTAGTGTTGATTATTGGCGGGTTGGTTACCACCTATATTGCTTTGACGATGGTATCAGATTACTTTGGACTTGGGAAGAGTGTGCTGGCCGGATTCAATAAACTGATGACTGAAGCACCGGAACATTTCAAGATGATTTTTGATAAACCGGGTCCGGGGGCATCAGCTTCGGAGATGTCAAACTACCTCGATCTGCCGGGGGTTACCATGCTGATAGCAGGGATGTGGATTGCGAATCTGAACTATTGGGGATGCAATCAATATATTACCCAGAGGGCGCTGGGTGCTGATTTAAAAACGGCACGGACAGGTATTTTGTTTGCGGGGTTTCTTAAGCTCATCATGCCCATTATTGTGGTATTGCCTGGAATTGCGGCCTACGTACTTTTCAAAAACGGACAGCTGCAGGAACAGATGGCGGCAGGAGGTACAGTGAATGCGGACAATGCATATTCGGCCATTCTTGCTTTTTTGCCTACAGGGTTGAAAGGTTTGTCGATGGCAGCACTTACCGCAGCTATAGTGGCATCGCTTGCGGGCAAGGCAAACAGCATCTCCACCATTTATACGCTTGATATTTATAAGAAATATGTGAAGAAAGATGCTTCTGAAAAGAAACTGCTCTGGATGGGCAGGGTGGTGATAGTGGTAGCTTTGTTGATCGCCATATTAGCCAACTGGAACGACCTCTTAGGAATTGGCGGTGCCGGCGGATTTATCTTCATTCAGAAATATACAGGTTATGTATCTCCTGCCATTTTCTCGGTCTTTCTTCTTGGGTTTTTCTGGAAGGGTAATACTTCAAGGGCTGCTATCGCAGGCGTGATTGTGGGAGTAGTGGTAATGATCTTATTTGACAAATACCTTCCGGGAATTGCCGGCCACGAAACCTGGCTTTATACTGCTTTTCCGAATACCAATGGTGTTTATGAAATTCCATTTATGGTGAGTATGGGATGGGCTTTCTTTTTCTCCATTGTGCTGATGGTTATCATTAGCTTCTTTGACAAGAAAGAACGGCTGCAAACCAAAGGCCTGGAAGTGGATACGAAGATGTTCCGTGTCTCCAATTCCACGCTGGTGATGAGCCTCGTGATTATAGGGGTGTTGCTGGCGTTGTATATCATTTTCTGGTAGGTTGGTTGGGAAGAGGTAGCGCTTACAGTACTCGGATGTTTCTGCTTCGGGCGTTACAAAAAGGTGTTTCTAAGGGAGTTGGATGTTGCTTCTGCTTTTTTTTATGATTGGCACAAGCGGGAGGGGTTTCAAGTGTTTGTTGTATTAGGCACAAGCGGGACGCTTGCGGCAGAATGGGATTTGTTGTATTAGGCACAAGCGAGATGCTTGCGCCAGAATGGGGGTAGGTTATATTAGGCACAAGCGAGACGCTTGCGGCAGAATGGGGTTTGTTGTATTAGGCACAAGCGAGACGCTTGCGGCAGAATGGGGTTTGTTGTATAGGCACAAGCGAGACGCTTGCGGCAGAATGGGGGCAGAATGGGGTTTGTTGTATTAGGCATAAGCGAGATGCTTGCGCCAGAATGGGGGTAGGTTATATTAGGCACAAGCGGGACGCTTGCGGCAGAATGGGGTTTGTTGTATTAGGCACAAGCGAGACGCTTGCGGCAGAATGGGGTTTGTTGTATTAGGCACAAGCGAGACGCTTGCGCCAGAATGGGGTTTGTTGTATTAGGCACAAGCGAGATGCTTGCGCCAGAATGGGGAGTGCTTTTTTTATAATTAGTACAAGCGAGATGCTTGCGCCATTAAACAAATAAAATTTTTTATGCCAACTTAATATTCAACTCCTTCAATTGCTTTTCAGCTACAGGCCCCGGTGCATCTATCATCATATCCCTGCCATTATTGTTTTTAGGGAATGCGATAAAGTCGCGAATGGAATCGCTTCCTCCGAGAATAGAGCAAACCCTATCGAGCCCGAAAGCAATTCCTCCATGCGGTGGTGCGCCATATTCAAAAGCTCCTAAAAGGAATCCGAATTTTTGCTGCGCTTCTTCATCACCAATCCCAAGTGCAGCGAACATTTTTTGTTGAAGGTCTTTTTGATAAATACGAATAGAGCCACCGCCAATTTCATTTCCGTTCATCACCATGTCGTATGCGTTGGCTTTGATAGAAGCATAAGGATGTTGCAAATAGTTTTCTTTATCCGTAATTATAGGTGAATTCTCAATCATGGCCTGCACATCTTCCGGCTTGGGCGATGTGAAAGGATGGTGGCGTGCTACCCAGCGGTTATCTTCTTCATCGTACTCAAACAGTGGAAAATCTGTAACCCACAATAAATTAAACTTTTCCGGATCGCGAAGCCCCAGCCTTTCTCCCATCAGTAACCGCAGTTCGGAAATAGCCTTCCGGGTACGTTCCTCTTTTCCGGCCAGAATCAGGATCAGGTCTCCTTTTTCACTTCCACAAAATTCAGTGAATGTGGCTAACTGATCAGGAGTGAAAAACTTGTCGAAACTGCTCTTGCAACTACCATCCTGATTGTATTTGATGAAGGCAAGTCCACCCATTCCGATTTGTGGGCGTTTTACCCATTCAATCAGTTCATCTGTCTGTTTTCTGGAATATTCTGCAGCCCCGGGTACAGAAATGGCCAGTACAGTTTCTGCTTTGTTGAAGACATCAAATGTGCTTTCATTCAGGGTTTGCAGATGGACAGTATGCTGTGTTTTTAAATTCTTTACAAGCATGCCAAAGCGGGTATCCGGCTTGTCATTTCCATAATCTTTCATGGCATCTGCAAAGGACATTCGGGTGATGGGTTCCTGAATCTCGATTCCTTTTACTTCCTTTAATATTGATTTGATAAGTCCTTCAAAAGTGTTCAGCACATCTTCCTGCTCTACAAACGACATCTCGCAATCGATCTGTGTAAATTCAGGTTGCCTGTCTGCACGCAGGTCTTCATCCCTGAAGCATTTCACAATTTGAAAATAACGGTCAAAGCCGCTCACCATCAACAGTTGCTTAAAGGTTTGTGGAGATTGTGGCAATGCATAAAACTCATGTGCGTTCAGCCTGCTCGGTACAATAAAGTCGCGTGCCCCTTCGGGGGTACTGCTGATGAGGTATGGAGTCTCTACTTCAATGAAATTCTTATCTGATAGATAGTTCCTTGCAGCACGGTTGATGGCGAATCGTAATTCCAGATTCTTTTTCAGAGGGCTACGGCGTAGGTCCAGATATCTGTATTTCATTCTGAGGTCATCGCCTCCATCGGTATCATCTACAATGGTGAAAGGAGGTACGGCTGATTTGTTGAGTACTTTAAATTCGACTACAGCAATTTCTATATCCCCGGTAGGGATATTGGGGTTTTTATTGCTTCTTTCTCTCACAATTCCTTTGGCCTGAATTACCCATTCACGACCTGCATTCTCCTTTTCAATAGTCTCGGTAAGTGTTTCATCAAGTACCAGTTGGGTAATGCCGTAGCGGTCGCGCAGGTCTATGAAAGTAATGCTTCCAAACTTTCTGATAGTCTGAATCCAGCCGGAAAGAGTGACCTCTTTGCCGGAATCGCCTGCCCTCAATTCTCCACACGTATGAGTCCTGAACATAAGAACGCTGTTTGATAATTTTTTGAGGCTGCAAAGTTATACGAAATTGAGATAGGGGCCGAAAGGCTTTTTAGGCAGGGATTCCCGTTTGAAGTTCGAAACGAAGCGTTAGAAATTCAGAAGGGATAGTGAGTGCAATTCCGACATCTATGATTAGCCTGCCATTTTGCACATCGTCCGCCGTCATAGTTTCCCCAATCCCCACCTTTACGAAAAAGGCATGGTCGGGAGTAGCGCCCTGAAGCACATTCCGGTGCCAGAGCATTTGCAGAAAATTTTCTATCAGAAGTTGGATTCTGACCCATGTATGGCTGTCGTTAGCCTCAAAGACAAAGGGCTGAATAGACCTGCGGATGCTGGTTTCAATCATGATTACGAGCCTGCGCATGGAAATGAATTTCCACTGGCGGTCGTTTCCCGCAAGGGTGCGTGCACCAATGACCACATTACCTTTGTGGGGTATCAGCCTGACGACGTTGATTGATTTGCCTGTGGCCATGTCGGCAATATGAGCCGCCTGATCTTTTTCGTTGAGCGAAATGGTGGGTGAGGTTACTTCTGACAAAATGATATCTGCAGGAGCCGTCCATACATTCCTGCTGAGGTCGTTCTTGACATAGACTCCTGCAATTATGGCTGATGGCGGGAGTTCCACTGTAAGTTTGCCGGCCATTGTACTAATTTCTTTCTTTAACAGATCCGGAAGGGCTGTAAATAGGTGTGGTTGTACAACACCATCAATCGTATGAGTAATCCGAAACGATGCATCTTCAAAGATGACAGGTAAGGCTGTTTTCAGATAAGGGTGATATACTGCCCCGAATTGCAGAAAGTCTTTCCCGACAACTTCTCGCATCCGAAATGCCTGGTTATTATCGAAACAGTCTAAAATAGCGAACCTGTCTTTGAGCTGTCCGGCCTGCTGTAACATGGCATGGTAAATAGAGGTTGCATCTTTTTCCTCCAGTTGTTCGGTTTGCGGACATGTGAGTAAGGTAATCTCCTGGCAGGATGCAGCCATCTCTATACCCGCAATCAGTGCATCTGCCTCAATAATTTTTTCTGATAGGGTTCCGGCGCTTATGATATAACACGGTCCGCCACCATTGGCAAAGTAGAGTTGCAGATGATAATACATTTTATGGAGCGGTGGAATATCACAATCGATATGGATAGATTTTTCAGCCACACGTTTGGTTGTGGGATTAAGGCTTTCTGAGATAGAAACATGGATTGTCGCTGCCGGACTCCTTCCAAAAATTTTTACGTATTCCTCCGGAGAATGAATTCTTATCGGCTCCGCTATTTCAAAACCATTTATTCTTTTTGATGGGATTGGATTATCTGGCGTACCTCTTCGCTCGGTATAGCCAATAAACCCCGGAATTGCTGTAGGTACAGGCGTAATAGACGCAGGTAGTCCTGAGGGTACAGGATTTTGTGGATAGAAGTTATTTTTCGGGGCGTCCATTAGCGAAATGGTTATAAACCAAAGGGAGGCAAAATAAAACATATTCTCTGAGGATGCTTTCTAAAATTGAAACTTTGGCCAAGAGAGGATAAACCTTCAAAGAGGGCAAAAAAAATGCTGATTTTGAGTAAGCTAGCTGGTCGGTCTGGAAGTAGGGGGTAGTACTGGTATAGTAACAGATTTCACTACCCGGTGCAAGGCCAATTCAGGACGTTTTACTCGTTTAATATTGGGTCTTCAAGGGCAATTCGGAATTGTCATGGAATTGTAAAAAAAGCTACCTTTACCCGAGTAACCAGTTTTTTTTTAGAGTATTAACAGGAAAGAGAAGCCGATAATGATTCGTATCCCCAATATGAAAAATACACCCTATGTTTGTCTGGTTCTGAAAAACCGAAAAGCAACGTCAATCTAAATAATTCTTCAAAACAAATACTAATTGATATGGTACAAATTGTATCAGTAAAAGCACACACGCAGGCCTTGCTTCTCAGGAGAAATCTGAGAAGTTTAGGATTTTCGGCCTTATTAATTGCAGGCACGTGTCTTCAGGCAGGAGCCACATCTGCACCGGGCATCCATTTTTCGGGTACTCCTACCCATAAGGAGACCAAAGCCGATATCTTTAAAGAAATTACGGGCCAGGTAATAGATGAAACAGGAAGGCCTGTAGCAGGAGCCACAGTTACCGTCAAAGGAAGCAATACAGCCGTTTCTACAAAAGATGATGGCTCATTTACCATTAATGCAAAGGAAGGTGATGAGTTAATTGTATCCCACGTTTCTTACCAGACTACTACAGTGAAAGTGGGTGCCACAGACCATGTGGTGGCGATGGTGCAGTCGAAGGTAAATCAGTTGGAGACGGTTACAATTACAGGTTACACCGGATACTCCAGAAAAGAAAGTCCGAGTGCCACCACTTTTGTCACAAGTAAAGAGATCAATCAGGTGCCTATGAGCACAGTGGATCAGATATTACAAGGCCGCGTGCCGGGGATGAGTGTTTCCTCAAGCTCGGGCCAGCCCGGACAAAGTGCCGCTGTGGTAATCAGAGGAGTGGGAAGCATCAGCGGTAGTACTACTCCGCTATATGTAATGGACGGAATTCCGATCGAGGGAAATTATTTCCAGACAATCAACCCTCAGGACATTGAGTCGATGACCATCCTGAAAGATGCTTCTGCAAAGGCATTATACGGTTCCAGAGGGTCAAACGGAGTCATAGTAATCACAACCAAGAAAGGCAGGAAAGGAAAATTGAATGTAGGTTATAATTCCCAGTATGGGTTTTCTACCCTTACCAGCCCGCGCTTTGAAATGATGGATACCAAAGAGCATCTCAGATTTGAAGAAGAAGTAGGGTTGGAGACAGGCCAGAATATAGGACCCGGCTGGACTTATTCTAAAAAGAATCCGGATTATGCAAATCATACGGTGGATTGGCAGAAACGGGCCGACTTTATCCTGGATAGCCTGAGGCAAATTAATACAGATTGGAGGGATATGTTTTTCAGAGACGGCCACTTCATGGAGCAGCAAGTGAGCCTGAGTGGTGGTAATGAGAATATTCAGGCGTATAACGCACTGGGTTATTGGAAGGAGGATGGCATTGTAAGAAGAACAGGATTAGAGCGCTATACATTACGGAGTAATGTGAACATGAAATTCAATAAGTTCACTGCCGGAGTAAATATCTCCATTGGTTACTCCAACTCGAGGTTTACCTATAACGAAGGCGGTACTTCTGTAGGTACGCCGATGGCTTCTGTATATTATGCACTTCCGTTTGAGTATCCTTACACACCGGATGGAGTATTCCATCCTACGGATGATGCAATAACCTTTCTGGATACACGTGAAGGTAGTCGCGGTATAGATGTGCTTTATGGCACTTCTACCAAGACTGAACAGGTAAAGTCAATTATAGGGGCGAATCTGGGATATGAAATTCTACCGGGCCTTAAAATAACTACCAGGGCGGGGATTGACCTTAGAAGTTCGACCGACCAGAACTTCATAAATCCAAATTCCTATATCGGAAGCAAGGCATTTGGCCAGCGCGGTTCCTTTGGAGAGGCGCAAAGGCGCAATTTTAATATTGTGTCCACTTCAGGGATTACTTACGATAATAAAATCGACAAACATGATTTTGAGATATCCGGATTCTTTGAGTATTTACATAATCATTACAGGTCGTTTAACTATACCGGTTATGGAATTGATGACAGGTTGATGGGAACCCCTGCCGGCATTACGGTCAGCACTACCTTTTTGCCAAGCCTTGGAGGCGGGCGCACGTTCAGCACCCTGATGTCGTATATGGGGGTGGGTAAATATACCTATAATGAAAAATACACACTGACGGCAAGCTACAGATATGATGGCGCCTCTTCGGTATCGCCTAATAATCGTTGGCATGGCTTCTATTCTTTCGGAGCTAACTGGGATGCGAAGAAGGAAAACTTCCTTGCGTCAAGCGATTTCATTTCAGCATTAAGGCTGAGAGCCAGCTACGGCCAGACGGCAAGTCCGTTCGGTGGAGACTTCCTGTATTTGTCCACCTATTCAGTGAGTACTACCTATGGCGGACAAGCGGCAATCAGACCTTCAGCAATTGGCAATCCGGATTTTGACTGGGAATATGTAGATGAGTTCAATACCGGGTTCGATCTGGCATTGTTCAAGTCGCAAAGGTTAAAGATTATTTTTGACTTCTATGACAGAATCACCAGAAACATGTTTATCGATCAGCCATTGTCGGCTACTTCTGGTGCAACGTCAGCGCCACTCAGTACAGGTAAGATGAGGAACAGAGGGGTTGAACTGGGATTAACCGGAGATGTGATTCAGACGAATAATTTCACCTGGAGCATTGGGTTTAATGGTGCTTTCAACAAGAACACAATACTGCACGTAACAGATGTGACTGATGAATTGCCTGACGGTGATACAAGGATTATTAAAGTGGGTTTCCCGTATGGCACCTACCTTGCTCCTAAATGGGCCGGGGTAGATCCTGAAACAGGTGATGCCTTGTACTATAACCGTGATGGAAGCATTACCAATGTGTATAACGAAGAACAACAGGCTGTACACGATTTTGGCAGCTTCTACCCGAAGATTACCGGTGGCTTCACCACTAACGTAAAATGGAGAAATATCACATTGGATGCACTCTTCACCTTTGTATCTGATATTAAGCGGTGGAACAATATCGACTTCTATATTGAAAACCAGGCTTACATGTCAAGCAATCAGAGTAAGAGGATGCTTTATGATCGTTGGAAAAAGCCCGGCGACCATACCACGCTTCAGCGTATCGATATTCCGAGAAACTATACCTCAAAAGATATTCAGGATGCATCTTTCATGCGTCTGAGAAACCTGAGGCTGGCATATAGTGTACCGGGGAATGTGTTACAGAAACTGAATTTCGTAAAGTCTATCGACCTCTTTGCGCAGGGAGAGAATCTGCTGACCTGGACCACATGGAGAGGACTGGATCCTGAAAATAACAGGGTGTACGGAAGGTTTGAATATCCTAACGCGCGTACTTATACGGCAGGTATCAATGTTAACTTTTAATCTGACAGTCATGAACATAAAAAAATTATTCTTTTTCTTATCTCTTTCAGGAGCTGTACTGGTGTCCTGCGATAAGTTAGATATGCCTCCGACAGATTCCATCGATCCTACAAAGGCATTTCGTAATCTGAACGACCTCAATATGGGCGCGTTAGGCGCCTATGCACCACTCGATTATACGCTTATAGAGACAGGGGCTATCGTATCAGACGAGGTAATGCTTCCTACTGAGAATACGGTATCCAACACCGTTACCCACCGTTGGATGTATAACTCCTCCTACGGTTCTGTTACGAGTGCCTGGAATGAGTATTATCTGGTGATTGACCGTGCCAACAGGGTGCTGGAAGCAGTGCCGAATATCCCTGTTACAGGTGCTACCCAAAGCACACTGGATCAGTATCAGGGTGAGATGCTGGCACTCAGGGCATTTAGCCATTTCGAACTGTTAAAGGCTTATGCTTCTAAGTATGACGGAGACGGTATGGGTGTACCTTATATGAAGAAGCATGAGCTGGGCTACCCGGCAAGGCCTACCGTGCAATCGAATTTTGAGGATATTAATGCAGACCTGCAGGCAGCAAAAGATCTGATCCCTGCAAGTTTTAATGTTAAAACACGGATCACCAGAGCTGCTGTGTCAGCTATCCAGGCCAGGGTGGCATTGTATGCAAAGGATTGGGATAAGGCCATCGCTTATGCTACAGAAGTGATTAACCAGGAGCCTCTTGCAGCAAGAAATGATTTCGGGAAAATCTGGATAGACCAGAGCAATGCTGAAGTTGTGTGGGAACTGGCACGGGTACCTGGC
Source organism: Chitinophagaceae bacterium (assembly GCA_023957755.1). GTDB lineage: Bacteria > Bacteroidota > Bacteroidia > Chitinophagales > Chitinophagaceae > Ginsengibacter. The sequence goes on along the minus strand of JAMLGT010000016.1, from coordinate 26,924 downwards.
GATTCTAAAATAGGGTCAGCCTTCTTCCGTGAGACAGGAGAAATCGTATTGTATGCACCCGCCTTCAAATTGCTCAACACATTTGACAGAGATAATGATGTGCGGTTCAGCAGCTATATTACGTATGACCAGTTGCGTCAGGATAACTCAGGAGGTAAGAAATCTGCTTACCTGATTAAGAAGTATAATGGAGGTGATCCGCTGAATTTAGGTCTTACGGATATCAAGCTTTTCAGAACCGGAGAGATGTATCTCATCAGGGCAGAGGCTTTGTTGGAAAAGGATAACAGCCCTGCCGGGATTACTGCAGCAGCGAAAGACCTGAACGAATTGAGGAGAGCCAGAATAATAGGGTATGTAGATGCCAGCTTCCCTGATAAACAGAGCCTGCTGGATGCGATCTACAATGAAAGGTTTAAAGAATTGGCTTTTGAAGGACATCGTTTCTTCGATCTGAAACGCAGGAACCTTCCTGTAGAGCGTCTGCCTCAGGATGCTATCAATGCCTCGGGAGCAGTGAAGCTGGAACCTACGGCAGCACAATACTGTTTCCCAATACCTTCTGATGAGATGTCGGTAAACAAAGCGATGGTGCAGAATCCTAAATATTAGAACTGATAGCAAATAATGAATTGTAGCGTAATGAAGTATATATTGTCACTGTTTCTTTTTGTGTTTTTTCTTGCGGGATGTAAGAAGGATGATGATTTTAATCCTTTTACACCGCGGAATCCGGATCCGGTAAATCCAACGACAACACGTCCCGCCTCTATCGGAATTGTAGGGGATACTGCCGATGTCACAAAGACCACCAGTGGAGGAGTGGTGATTATGGGAGGGGGCGCTGATGTGGATGCGGCATTTCGCTGGATGATAGCCAGGAGTGGCGGTGGTGATGCAGTGATTATCCGCGCTTCGGGAACGGACGCCTATAATCCCTATGTAAATCGCCTGGGCTCACTGAATTCAGTTGAGACTCTGAAGATCGATTCACGCAAATTGGCCGAGGATGATGGTGTGGCCCGAATTATCAGGAATGCGGAGCTATTATTCATTGCAGGTGGCGACCAGTCTGACTATACCGGTTATTGGAAGGGTACTAAGGTGATGGACGCTATTAATTATCTGCTGACGGTGAAGAAGGTGCCGGTTGGAGGCACCAGTGCAGGAGCGGCTATATTAGGCAATTTTTATTTCAGTGGCGAGAAGGGGAGTGTAGTTTCTTCTGCTGCCCTGACAAATCCCTATGGGAGTGATATCCTGTTGTATAACGGTGATTTTCTACGTGCACCTTTTTTGCAGAGTGTGATAACGGATCAGCATTTCACTCAGCGTGACAGACAGGGCCGCCTTGTAGTGTTTATGGGCAGAATTATGAAAGACTGGGGGAAAACCCCTTCGGGTGTTGCTGTAGATGAAGCGACAGCAGTATGTATTGACGATGCGGGCATGGCTGAAGTGGTTGGGTCAAATAAAGCATTTTTCATCAAAGCATTTTCTGATAAAGCGCCTGAAACATTTACGTCCAATACGCCGGTTACCTGGAACTGGAGCGGCCAGGCACTTAGGGTTTCGGCCGTGTCAGCTAAAGCAGCAGGTAACAAGTTCAACATGGTCACTTTTGAGCCTGAGAGTACAAATGGGCTTACCAGATCATGGTGGTCGGTAAATACAGGCAGATTAAGTATGGTAGATGATTAGTATAAATAAATGATGAACAGGGTTGTAATTATATTGTGTTGTTTCCTGATGTCCGGATTCTTACTGGCCTCATGTGACGTGCCTGTATCAGAAGGCCAGCACACAAAGTATGTAATGGTGATTCACGGTGGTGCAGGCACTATTAATAAAGAGTCGATGACTCCGGAAAAGGAACAGGCCTATAAAGAAGCACTGACGGAGGCATTGCAGGCAGGATACGATCAGATTAAAGAGGGACGCGCTTCATTAGATGCAGTGCAGTCGGCGATCAATGTAATGGAAAACTCTCCACTTTTCAATGCAGGGAAGGGAGCCGTTTTTACCCATGATGGTAAGAATGAGCTGGATGCCTCTATCATGGATGGCGCTACATTGAAAGCAGGGGCTGTAGCCGGCGTAACCAATCTGAAGAATCCGATCAATGCAGCAAGGGCTGTGATGGACAAGTCGGAACATGTAATGATGGTAGGAAGGGGAGCGGAGATATTTGCAGCGGCAAATGGGTGCGATACGGTACCTCCCTCATACTTCTTCACGCAGGAACGCTGGGATCAGCTACAGCGGATGATCAGTCAGGAGGAAACCGGACATGCTGCCTTTAATGACATCGATCCAAAGAGTAGCAGTATTTCAGGAGTGTCAGGCAAGGATAAGAAGTTTGGGACTGTGGGGGCAGTAGCTCTGGACAAGAGTGGAAATCTGGCAGCAGGTACTTCTACAGGTGGGATGACCAACAAAAAGTATGGAAGAGTGGGAGATGCTCCCATCATTGGCGCAGGGACCTATTGTAATAACGCTACTGCGGGTATTTCGAGTACCGGGTGGGGAGAGTTTTATATCAGGGAGGTGGCAGCCAATCGCTTGTCTTCATTAATGGAATTGAAAGGACTTTCTGTAGATGATGCTGCAAGGCAGGTAATTGATGAAATAGGGAAGATGGGAGGCAATGGAGGTATTATTGCTTTGGATAAGGCTGGAAATGTGGCGATGGAGTTTAATACGCCAGGGATGTACAGAGGTATGATAGATGAGAATGGCAAAGTATCGATATTTATATATAAGGAATGATGAGGTACAGAAGAATCGTAAATATTGTATTCACAATCAGCTTGCTACTGGTCACGGCAATAGCCGGTGCACAGAAGGGAAGTGGAAATCTGTTTATCATCGGCGGAGGTGAAAGGTCAACGGCATTGATGCAGGAACTTTTGAATACAGCTTCACTTGCAGGGGACGACTATATAGTAGTATTGACAATGGCAAGTGGGGTACCTGACGAATCTTATGAGGCGATAAGTAAACAACTGGGCACACTTTGTAAGAATGTGGTGACGAAATTTCATTTTACACAGCAGGAAGCAAAGGATAAGAAAGCCTGGATCGACTCTGTAGCAAATGCCCGGCTGATTTATATTGTAGGGGGTGACCAAAACAGATTTATGGACGTGGTACGGGCTACTCCTTTGTACGAAGCAATGCACACGGCTTTCAACGAGGGGGCTACTGTGGCCGGAACCAGTGCAGGAGCAGCGGTGATGTCTCAGATTATGATCACAGGTGAGGAGCGCGATAAGAAGGATAACAATAACTTCAGGGAGATTAAGAAAGGCAATGTGATCACCTCTGAAGGAATGGGCTTTGTGAGCAAGGCGATTATAGACCAGCATTTTGTAAAGAGGAGCAGATACAACAGGCTGCTGAGTGTATTAGGAGATCATCCGGATAAGATGGTAATAGGGATTGATGAAAGCACAGCAGTGATTGTAAAGGGTAAGCGTGTACGTGTAGTGGGTGAGAGCCAGGTGGTAGTGGTGTCGCACCCCGGGAAGGTAAAAGTGTTCAATGGAGACAAGATTGCCTTTCAGAATGCAAAACTTGCGCTTTATTCTGCAGGAGATACATTTAAATTGAAATAAAATAAAACCTTATAACAGAAAAGACTCGTTCGTTAAAAATTTTAAAACTACAGAAGATGTTGATAACAAAAAGATTTATTCCGTTTTTATTAGGGGCATTCTTCCTTATGGCAGGTTGTGAGAAGACAAGCTACAATTTTGACGATCTGCCTGACACTGTGAAGAGTTATTTCACACTTGATAGTACTGCATACGATGTAGGTGAGGAAATGCACTTTAATAACCTTTCAGAGAGCGCCGACTCCTATTTGTGGAATTTTGGAGACGGCACCACTTCCACAGATAAAAATCCAACCAAGGTGTATCATGCACCTGGTATTTTCACTGTGGCATTGAGGGCTGTGGGTCCGGGTGGTACGGGTAATTATTCGATCGATGTGACCATCAAGGATACTACTCCTCCTCCGCCCACAATAAAAGATATGTATTATGTGGAATTAGGCCAGAACGCAATCCGTAAGGTATCCCTGGCTCCGGGTTCTACTCCTGAGTTGATAGCGGATGTAACTGGTAAAGGTGGTGTGGGACTAGCATACGATTCTGTTAACGGGAAAATTTATTTTTCAGATTTCGAGGTGGCCGATGATGGCAAAATATGGAGGATGAATATGGATGGCACCGGAATGGAACAATTAGTAAACGGTATAGTAGATCCGTATTCTATTGCTATTAATCTTGCAGGCGGAAAAATTTACTGGGCAGATGATGACGGGAATATTTCGCGCGCAGATCTGGATGGGGGTAATCTGGAAAGACAGTTTATCCATATTGCTGATGGGATGATGCGTGGAATTGCTTTTGACAGTAAGAATAATATTATTTATTTCTATGAGGTGAATAATGAAGACCTGTATGCGGCAGGAGCTAATGGTACCGGAGTCGTGAAGATAATTTCGGGTGCTTATGGATACAGCATCTTTGTAGATAAAATTCACGACAAGCTTTATTATGATGATCGTAACTCGAAGGCTGTGATGAGAGCAAACCTCGATGGTTCCGGAGTAGAGAAGTTTGCTGATGCGCCAAGCACCAGAATTCATGGAATGGCGATGGATTATACAGAAAATAAATTTTACTGGTCCGACAGGGATAAAGGCATAATCAAACGTGCTAATCTGGATGGTACCAATGTAGAAAACTTCCTTTCCGGTTTGAAGAGTCCAAGAGATATCTTCATTAAGTAATAAACCTTAAGATCAATCATGGGGAGCCGGCGTGCTCCCTTTTTTATTTGAAATATTCCTTTGATTCATTTTGAATTGCTGTTGCTTACAAGCCTGAAAGTCGTCGCTTCCCAAATATCACTTTTCGAAAATAGTGCTGCGAATTGAGGCGTATCTTCGCGGAACCAAAAGAAAAGAATGATGAAAGCAGTAAGAATGACAGGAGTAAATAAGCCTCTTGAATTGCAGGAGATTCCGATACCCGAAATCGGAGACCGTGATATTCTGGTACGTGTAAAAGCAGCAGGTATCTGCCATTCCGATGCACATTACAGGGCAGGCATTTCTCCCGTAAGTTTCACTCCTATTACATTAGGTCACGAGGTGGCTGGTGTGGTTGAGAAAATAGGAAAAGAGGTGGATAATGTGAAGCCGGGCGACCGCGTATGCCTGCACTATCTGATTACCTGTGGAGATTGCTACTACTGCGCTACAGGCAATGAACAATTCTGCCTTAAGGGTAAAATGATTGGCCATCATACTAACGGAGGTTATGCGGAATATATAGCGATACCGGCGAGAAACGCCATTCATCTGCCTGATGAGATTCCATTTGAACAAGGAGCGACGCTCATGTGCGCCTCAGCTACTGCATTTCATTCTCTTCTGAAAGGACGGATAAAGCCCGGCGATAAGGTGGCTGTTTTTGGAGTGGGAGGGCTTGGTCAGTCGGCTGTTCAGTTGGCAAAAGCATTCGGAGCAACCACAGTTTTTGCTATTGATATCAATGAGGAGAAGCTAAAGCTTGCCTCCCAATATGGAGCCGTGCCGCTGAATGGAAAAGAAGGAAATGTAGTGGAAGAAATACGTAAGCAAACCGGTGGCAGAGGGGTAGATGTGGCTATTGAAATGATTGGCCTTATTGAGACACAGAAGCAGGCATTACAATCAGCCGGCCCAATGGGAAGGGTGGTATTAGTAGGGCTTTCCAATAAAGATTTGGCTGTTCATACCTACAGTGAGATTCTGGGTAACGAAGTGGAACTGATAGGTTCAAACGACCATTTGTTGCAGGAATTACCCCGTCTGGTAGAGTTTGCCTCAAAGAAGATGCTGGATACCTCTCATATAGTCAGTCGCACTATTCCGCTCGATGCACAGGCGATTAATGACACGCTTGATGCCCTTGAGAAATTTGATGCAGGAGTGAGGACCGTTATTGTGCCATAATGTATCCATCTTCAATTTATGCAGCCGGATAAAAGGCCTCCGGATATTCGCGGACTAGTTTTTCTTTGACGTGGTTTGTCACCTTATCCGATGCGATGAAGAGCACGATGTAACACCCTGTGAGGATACTATATAGTAGCGGATAGACCTCATCCAAATGCAGCATTACCTGTATGAGAAAGTAAAATGCAGGGAACCCCAGAGTGAGGTGAGAGGAGTAATTCAACAAGGCAAATTTCTTACCTGTATTTTTTATGCTGCGGGCGAGCCGGATTTGATAGAAAAGGTTGGAAACGATTCCGTAAAAAATAATGCTTCCAATAAGAACAATACCTATGGTTTCGTAATGCAGAAGCAACTGATAAAGCAGGGCTGAGAAGAAAAGCGCTCTCAATATCTGCGGCCACTTCAACTGCTCTTTGATAAATTTCCAGTAAGCTGCTTTAGAAGTTCTGAATACCTGGTTTTGTTTCTCTTGTACGATAGGTGCAAAACCCATCACTCCAAAGTCGGCATAGACTTTATTTAAGGCGTCATCGAAAGCCAGGTTCCCGGTACTGGCCATTTTCTCCTCGATAGCGTTCGCAAGGTGATCTACGAGTTCGACCTGAACTTCGTAGTAATACACGTAATGCTTTTCGCAAAACTTAAAGAGGTGTGCAATTTGTTCTTTAGTAAGCATCACGCAGGTTTTAGGTTGAAAATATTTTGCAGGTGAGTAATAAACTCTGTAATCTCTCCAAAAGAATGTTCGGATACTTTCTTTCCTCTGGGAGTGAGCTTGTAATATTTTCTCATTCTGTTGTCGACAAACTGTTGTTCTGATTCCAACACTCCTTCTGCTTCCAGGCTGTGAAGTAATGGATACAGAGCTCCTTCCGTAATCTTTACACGCCCTGCTGTCAATGATTTTACTTCCCGGGTTATTTCAAACCCATACATCTTTTTATTCTCCTCCAGTAACCGGATAACGATCGGTCTCAGAATTCCTTTGTATAGCGAAGGATTGTTCATAACTCAAATATACATAAGAATCTTAGGTATGGCAAGATTTCTTAGTTCAGGTTTAATCTGCCGCTACACATTCCGGCTGGTGATGAATAGAGAAGTTACATGAATTGGCAATGAAGCAGTGTTTGTGGGCTGTTTCATGTAACCTTAGTGCAGGTGCTATCATCTCCTTGCTTTGTACAGTTACACTGGGCGAAAGTATGACTGAGGTAAACCGGCCACTGCCATCGCTTTCTTCCATCATGTTCCCTGTGGCGTGATCTGAATAGGAGATGACAATGACTCCTGCGGTAGCACAGAGGTGGAGATACCAAAGCATGTGGCACGAAGCAATGCTGCTTATGAACAGCTCTTCCGGATTATACAAGGTGTCATCTCCTCTGAATGCAGGATCTGAGGAACAAATCAACTCCTGTTTACCTTCAACTTTTACGACATGACTCCGTTCATATGAAGTATAGCCTGCGGTTCCGTTTCCTTTGTTGCCTGTCCATTCTACGAGTGTTTTATAAGTATGTAATCTCTCCATTCAGATATAATTTAAAAAGCTTCCCAACAAATGTAAGGAAGCTTATGTGCTTGTAATATGGCAAGTTATAACAGGAAATGAATGAGCCGGGTTACTGTTTATTATTTCGGATATAAGACAAAAATTCATTCCGCACACTCTTATCTTCAAATTTTCCGGAGAAATAAGAAGTTACGGTCTGGCTGCTGATGTCTTTTACACCTCTTGATGCTACACATAAATGGTCGGCTTCTATGACTACAGCCACATCATTATGAAGAAAAATATTTTGTAGCGCTTCCCCTATCTGGACAGTAAGGCGCTCCTGCACCTGAGGGCGACTGGCGTAGTATTGTACGAGTCGATTGATCTTTGAAAGCCCGATTACATGCTTTTCCGGAAAATAGCCTACGTGTACTTTCCCTATGATGGGTACGAAATGATGTTCACAATTGGAGTAGAGAGCTATGTCCTTTACCACCAGCATTTCGCTGAAGTGGTATTTATTCTCAAAAAGAGTAATGTCGGGTTTATTTTTTGGATTCAGGCCACTGAATATTTCATTAATGTACATCTTCGCAACCCTGTTTGGTGTATCCTTAAGGCTATCATCCGTCAGGTCTAGTACCCAGTACTTTCATTATTTCAGTAAAATGGTACTCTATTTTTTCGATTTTTTCGTCTTCACTTATCCTGTTTATTTTCGGATAAGGTAGCACATCGTTTAATATGTCTGAGATGTTGTTTTTCCTGGTTCGTGCATGATTTTTCTGTTTTTAATTCCATTACTTTATTGCCTGTTTTCATGAGGTAGGTTGCTGTTTTCTCATAGTAATTTTCGGAATTGTCCCTGATGGGATTATTAACCCCGAAATATACAGGTACCATGAAAATCCCTGGCAGGCTTTCAATCTATTTGAGTAAATGAGATTGCAAAAGGTTACATGAGGATTCAGTTTTTTAAGAAAGGAACTTCAATTCATTACCCTCCGGGCATTTTTCATCAAATATGACGGCATTCTGACGCCGCTCATGTATAATTGGTATAGCCGGATTGGTTATTCTTGCTACATTTAGCCCTAAAAAATATTTCGATGAGTTTAAGTAAACGTTCCTGGGCTGAACCATTCAAGATTAAGATGGTTGAGCTGCTTAAAATGACCACTCCTGCACAACGCCAGAAAGCAATTAAAGAGGCGGGATACAACACTTTCCTTTTGAAATCAGAAGATGTGTATATTGATTTACTGACTGATAGCGGTACCTCTGCGATGAGCGATCAGCAGTGGGCAGGGATGATGCTGGGAGATGAAGCCTATGCTGGAAGTAAAAATTTTTACAGGCTTGAAAAGGCAGTACAGAAATATTACGGTTACAAACACCTGATTCCTACTCACCAGGGCAGAGGTGCGGAGAATATCCTTTCGCAGGTGATGATTAAGAAAGGTGACATTGTTCCGGGTAATATGTATTTTACTACTACCAGATTGCATCAGGAGCTGGCAGGAGGCACTTTTGCAGATGTTATTATTGATGAGGCTCACGACTCAGAAAGCCTGCATCCATTTAAAGGTAATGTGGATCTGGGTAAACTGGATAAACTGGTGAAGAAGTATGGAGCCAAGAAGATTTCGTATGTATGTGTAGCGGTGACTGTGAACCTTGCCGGTGGCCAACCCGTGTCTATGCAAAATCTTAAAGAGCTGAGGCAATATACGAATAAGCATGGTATTAAGGTGATGCTGGATATGACTAGAATTGCTGAAAATGCATACTTTATTCAGCAGCGGGAAAAGGGATATTCGAAAAAGAGTATCGCTGCTATAGTAAAGGAGATGTGTGGATATACCGATGGCGCTACTTTCAGTGGCAAAAAGGATGCATTGGTGAATATTGGAGGATTCCTCGCAGTGAATGATAAGGATATCTATGAAGATGCAAGCAACATGGTGGTAGTCTATGAAGGATTACACACCTACGGTGGAATGGCCGGAAGGGATATGGAAGCGATGGCTACAGGAATTGAAGAATCGGTTCAGGATGAACACATGAAAGCGCGTGTAGGGCAGGTATTATATCTGGGAGACAGCCTTCTTGAAGCAGGAATCCCCATCGTGTTACCTGTGGGAGGGCATGGTATATTTCTGGATGCAAAGAGGTTCTTACCTCATATTAAGCAGGATCAGTTTCCTGCTCAGGCACTTGCTGCCGAATTGTATGTGGACTCCGGAGTTCGTGCGATGGAACGGGGAATTGTGTCTGCCGGACGTAACAAGAAAACAGGAGACCATTATTATCCAAAACTGGAATTAGTAAGGCTAACCATCCCGCGAAGGGTATATACCCAGGCGCACATGGATGTGATTTCTGAATCTGTACAACATGTGTACGAACATCGGGACAAAGTGAAAGGGCTGAAGATGGTATATGAACCTAAATACCTGAGGTTTTTCCAGGCAAGGTTCGAAAAATTAAAATAGTTCTAACGGAGTTTTAATACACAAAATGTAATGACAGTGTCGCCTGGAATGGATTTTTCAGGCGATATTTTTTTCTATTTAGTCCGATATGGTGCGTTAAGAAGGTAGATCTAATTGGTCAATATGGCCTCTAATTTTGCCTGTGGCGGATATAATAAAAAATTATCACTGTCCGGTTCTATTATTCAAAATGTGGATAAAGCCTGAGTAGGCAGTCTTCTTTTTAGTTGGCTAAAGCCCACGGTAAAAGGTGCTATGAGGTTTGTTGTGGTTTGCCTTTTTCTAAGTCAGAATTTTCAAATTGCGCATTACCCCTCCCCACCACAACTTCTCTTTTTGTCTGAAGTAGTTTTGTGTTTAAAGTGCTTTAGCCGGCTATTATTATCGTTGGCTTCAGCCAACGGAATGAAGGGTAACAGATCACTAACGCATGTTGCACAAAGATTTTGTACTGGGCACTGCCACACAGAGTTGTAGCGTTCTCACGCTTGAAGGTGCATCGTCAAGCATGTAGCCCTGCTTGCAAAATCTTATGCAGATCTGACTGAAAAGCGGATCGTATTTATCCTGGAGCGTCTGTCGCGCGGAGGGTTTCTTATCCAACCGCTTTTTGAATTTAACTAAAAGTCTCCCTGATCTTCTCCCAGAACCCCTTTTCATTCTTATCGGGATGGGGTTTAAAATTGTCACTGTGACTAAGCGATTCCAGAGCTGTTTTCTCTTCGTCGCTTATTTTTTGTGGTGTCCACACGTTTACCTGTATCAGTTGGTCGCCTTTGGCGTGTGAGTCGAGTGAAGGGAATCCTTTCCCTTTCAGTCGGAAGATTTTGCCGCTCTGTGTGCCTGCAGGAATTTTTATCTTAGCTCTGCCATCAATGGTAGGCACTTCTGTCTGTGTGCCAAATACCGCATCGGTGAAGCTGATATAAAGATCGAAGGCCACATTATTGCCCTCTCTTTGTAGTTGGGGATGTTTTTCTTCCTCGATTAAGATGATCAAATCTCCCGGAGCGCCGCCTCGCTCACCCATATTGCCCTTGCCACTCATGCTGAGCTGCATACCCTCGCTCACTCCTGCCGGGATATCTATAGTAATATTTTCTTCACCATACACACGGCCTTCACCCTTACATTGAGGACATTTATTAGTAATGGTAGTGCCTTCCCCGTTACATTCCGGACAGGTAGTGACTGTTTGCATCTGTCCGAGAAAAGTGTGTTGTACTCTTCGTACCTGGCCACTTCCACCACAGGTATGGCAGGTCTGCATGCTATTACTGTCTTTGGCTCCGTTGCCGTGGCACTGGCTACACGTTACATATTTTTTTACCTTAATAGTTTTGGTAGCTCCTTTAGCGATTTCCTCATAGTTTAGTTTGATACGTACTCTAAGGTTGCTCCCTCTTACACCTCTGGATCTTCTGCCGCCTGATCTTCCACCGCCACCAAAGAAATTGCCGAATACACTGTCTCCGAAAATGTCGCCAAACTGGCTGAAGATATCGTCCATGTTCATCCCACCACCAAAATCTCCTCCACCTCGTCCCGGCCCAAAGGCATTATGACCAAAACGGTCATACTTAGCCCTCTTTTCCGGATTGCTAAGTACTTCGTATGCCTCTGCTGCTTCCTTAAATTTTTCTTCTGCCTGTTTATCACCCGGATTTCTATCAGGATGATATTTCATCGCTATCTTTCGATAGGCCTTTTTTATCTCCTCAGCCTGGGCATTTCGCTGCACCTCCAGTACCTCGTAATAATCTCTTTTTGAAGCCATTATTTTTCTAAATCTAAATTATAAACCCGCCTGGCAGGAATGCTATTTACCTACTACCACTTTTGCAAATCGAATCAATTTGTCATTGAGCATATATCCTTTTTCGATTTCCTCAATAACTTTTCCTTTGAGTTGCGCATCCTCGACAGGCACATGTGCCAGCGCCTCGTCTTTCTCCACGTCAAATTCTGTATGGAGACTGTCAATTGCCTTAAGCCCCCTTTGTTCCAGTATCCGCCTGAACTTATTAAAAATTAATTGAATCCCTTCAGGAATATGACTGCCTTCTTTGGATTCTGCCTTTTGCCCCTCGGCTCTGTCAATATCATCCAATACTTCCAATAATGAAGTAATTACATCTTTAGAGGCTATTTGTCGAATTTCGAGTACTTCTTTGGCAGTTCTTTTCTTATAATTATCGAATTCTGCAAATAACCTGATGTACTTATCCTTTTGAGTTTCCAATTCTTTTTGAAGTGCTTCGTACGCTTCAGTCAAATCTTTTTCAGTGTCACTATTTTCCTGTGTAGCCTGTTGATTCTGAGCTACAGTTTCTTGTTCTTCATGAAAAACTTCTTCCTGGTGCCTGTTTTCTTTCTTACTCATTCTGGTTCATGTTTTTTAAATCGCGTGCAAAGGTACGATGTCAAATCGTTTGCCAATGCCCGATTGAGAGACAAAATGACATTTACACGTGTCTTTTTAGGGAGATTTTAATGAATTGTAGTGGAATCTGATGGAGGTGGCAGGATAGCAAAACGCCGGATGACTACCTGGCTACCTGAAACTTTCCTGATTCAAGGATGGCTCCTTGTGCATTGCGAAGTTGGAAAATGTAAATACCTCTGTAATAGTCGTTTAAAGAAAGGGTCATTCTTGAGTCTGTAACTTTTATTTCGTCCACCTTCTTTCCGATAAAATTGAAAATAACAATGGTGCCGGACTTGTCAGTATGGTCAAACTCAAAATTTACAAAATTCACAGCAGGATTGGGGTATAACTTTGCGACTTTCATCGTCTCCGATGAATTTCCCGGCCTTATCTGGCTATATGCCGAAAAAGACAATCCGGTAAGAAGAATTATGTAAAATATTCTTTTCAACGAGTCAAAATTATACCAACATATAATACGAAACTCAAATTACGCATTATTTTTCGGATTAATCAATATAAAAAACGTAAGATTTTTTTAAAAATTGCATGATTCTGCCTACCAGACTTCATAATCCAGGAGTTCATTTTCCTTTTTAATTCGCTCTCCTTCCTTTACGGTGAAGTATAAAAGCGCTCCCACTGCAACCGAAGCGAGAATGATATAAAAGAGATTTCGAGTGCCAGACTCCTTTTTGGGAGCAGGTTTCTTTTTTTCAGGATCGGGGTACATATAGATTGCTTTTTCAGTTCAAATTTAACGTATTCAGCTGAATTTTCAATCTCCCAAAGAAGGGTTTAGGATTTTAGAGTGAGGATTATCTGTTGAAGATATTAACCGGCAGGATTACCTCAAACCTGTCTTTCCGAGAACTTTCAAAGATATCGGGATCCATTAGCCTGGTATAGCGGAGACCAAAAGAAATAAAAGCCTGGTTCCACCAGCGCGTATCGAAATTGAGTTCGATTCCTGCCGATCGGAAATTGCGGTGAATCATGTGGCTGTTATTGTCAAAGTAGTTCACACGAGTCAGGTCAACAAAGGCGTTGGCACGAAGCCGCAACCAATACACAATATTGGGAATACCGGTTTCAGGGTAAAATATTGGCAGTTGATAGTTGAATTGAAGTCCGTACATCCTGTGCAGGTTTACCGCATTGAATCCTCTGGCAAATGGGAAACTATTGGCATAGCTGATTTCTCTCAATGTGTCTTTGGTTGAGAATGCGGCTCTGAGGTTGAAGCTATGGGTGCGGATAAGCCCGGGGAATAGCAACCTTGCTACAGTAACGAGTTGCTGACCGGACACGCCCGTAATGCCGTGATTGTAGCGCAGGGTGACTGACTGTCCCCAACGGGGTAATACCTGGGCCAATGCCTGTCTGGATTGGTTGTACAGAGAAATTGAATGTGACAAATAACTGTAGGTAAGTCCGCCGAATTCTGATTTGAACGCTTTTTGGGCAGCAAGTGTTTTGTGGCTGATGTAGGTGCCTACTGTCAACCCTGTAAACGATCTTCCTTTGCTAAAGTTCAATGGCAGTGTGATGCCCACCTCGGGTCCGGATTCATTAAAGAAAATCTGTTTAGTGTCTTTGATGAAATAACGGTCAATGGAATAGCCGTAAGAAGCAGAAAATAGTGGAAAAAGACCTCCGTAATTCAAGCTGATTGAGCCCGATTTAGATCTGTCAGCATTATTATAGGTAATTCCTAATTGCGACTGAAGCGTACCCAGAATATTTTCGCCAATTAGTTGCAGACTGTATTCGGGATCGGCTATACCCGGTTCCAGACTGTGAAAGTTAAACGGGTGGCTGAGCTTTCTGTATTTAGTTGTTTGGAAGATGGTATCCTTAAATGTAGCTGGTGATTGCAGCTCATTGCTCTGATTGTTTGTCGCTGAGGGTTCGATTTTGATTGGCACAGGCGTGTAGGTCAATTGAGCAATCGGCGTTTTTTGTATGTGTAGTCCCTGTGCAGTTTGTGTTACCCATGCTATACTATCTGTCGAGAAGGCAGGTCTGTATTTACTGAGAACCGGTGTGGGAGCATTCACTTCAAAGAGTTTTGCGTCTGACATTGAAAAAGCAAAGAGTACATCATTGAGAAGCTGAGTTGAGGAAAAGTAGAGTGTGTCTTTTCTGATGGTGGGGTAACTTATGATGCTATTTTGGAAGGGAAACAGAAAACGTGAGTCTCCTGTCGTTATGTCGAAAGAGAGGATCGACATCAGGCCGGCTTTATCTGAAACAGCACAGAAAATCTGGTTGCTGTAAATGAATGGGTGATAGTAGTGCAGTACTTCCGGATGCTTAAATTCCTTTATGAGTTTACCCGAATGGCCATCGAGAAGGTGGAGCGATGGTTGTTGGTTTACGGGTGCATTCACGGCTACAATCCTGGCACCGTCCTCGTCCGGAGCAGGAGAGAAGTAACGTGTTTTATGCGTGAGCGCAGTTTGCCTGCCTGAGGCTATATCCAGCATCTGAATATCGTTGTAGGAGAGATAACCCCAACGTACATCCGGATTTACAGAGGAGTAAAATATCCTGCCATTACGCATTGTGAAATAACTGTCGCTCATCACATCTGCAACGCGGATACGTTTTTCTTTGCCGTCTTTGTGTATAATAAATTGGGGAACATCTTTTACGCTGCTTTTTAAATAAACAAGTGCGCCGGAAGAATCGAATGCTGGTGATTGTTCGTTGGTATAGTAACCGGATTGCATTTGCCCGTCAGGCTGGTCATTGAATTTGTCTTTGAATTGCTGGATGCTGTGCGCGGTGAAATCCCTGAATTTCTCGCCTGAATATTTTCTGATATTCGCCTGAAATGGGAAGATAAGTGGTTTGAAGGACGCTGCATCATGGGTCACATTCTTCCAGAATTCGTCTCCGTACTTTTCTCTTCCATAAGCTACAAACATATAGCCCAGAATATACTTGTCAGGCACAAAGTCGCGATAAGAACCATTACGCAGTTTCATAAAGCTATAGTTACGGCCCGATTGCCATAAGGCCCTGAATCCGTTGTAGAAGGAGGGGATATGGCCTCTTCCCTTTTCACCTAACTGAGTCTCGGTATAAACTGCATCGCCCTCGAAAAACCAGTCAGGCACCGAGGCAGCATTTGCAAGGATCTGGCCTTCGTCGCCAAAGAGCGTACGCAGCACCCGGCTTCCACCCACATTGAAATTGCTGTATTGCAGGGCATGGCGATATTCATGGATAGCGAGCAGGTCGGTCCATGGCATACTGCCCAAAGAGACAGGTGTAGCAGGCGGGGTTAGGTAAAACTCACTTCTGAAAGGGGCCAGTCCTACATAGCCATTGGATTCCAGTCCTGTAGTTCTTAGAATTATGGGCACCTTACGCGTCCTGAGGCCAATAGTGTTGGCAGATTTTGGTTTTGTTCGATAAATGACGGAAGCTATATGGTTGGCTGTGGAGTCTGTTCCCTCAGGGAAAATAATTCTGAAGTCGCTTGTATTTATTTGTCGCCAGCTAATAGATGAGGGAGTGCCTCCGAAGTATTGTGCAGATAAATTCAGTGTAATAAAGCCCGCGAGTAACAATAAAACGGCATGTCTGAACATTAAATAAGGTAGTTTTGAATAAGCAGTCGTTACAGATGCTCAAAAGTGAATAGTATGTCTAAGTTAGGGAAATGTTTTATGGCAATTTTACTGTTTTTGGTATTGGCCTCCTGTAAGAAGTCAGGGGATAAGACGCCCACATTTCTGGAGCAGTATTTTGAGAGTGCGGTATTAAACCGGCCCTATGTAATTACTTATGCAAATGACAGGGGCAATGATATAACTGCCCAATACAATGGTTACACTTTTATACTTAAGAAGGGAAACGATTATTATAGCGGAGCGCTAATTGCAACCAAAGGAAGTGAAAGTTATCAAGGGTCGTGGAGCAGCAACAATGATTATGGAAAATTGGTAATTTCGCTCGCGGTGCCACCCGGTGAATTTGGATTTCTGGCAAGATCATGGAGGTTTACATCCAAGAACATACCCACCCTGAAATTTGCACCCTGGGGAGGCTCAGATGATATACAACTTACAATGGTGGGTCAGTAAGGCAAATCTTCAATATGAAAATCGCTGAAGTAACGGCTTTTCTGAATCGTTTGGCCCCTCCGCAGTTGCAGGAGCCCTATGATAATTCGGGATTCCTTGTCGGTGACCGTCAACTTGATTGCTCAGGTGTGCTTGTGACACTGGATGTAACGGAGGAAGTGTTAGACGAGGCTATCCAAAAGGGTTGCAATCTCATTGTGGCCCATCATCCCATAATATTTAAGGGGCTAAAGCGACTGACAGGTGATGGCCTGGTGCAAAGGGTTGTGATGAAGGCCATCAGAGAAAATCTGTCTGTCTATGCAATACATACCAACCTGGATAATGTGCTTCACGGTGTCAATGGAATGCTTGCTGGGTTAATCGGGCTGACGAATACCAGGGTGCTGGATGAGAAACGGGACGGATTGAAGAAACTGGTAACCTTTGTGCCTGTAGATCATGCCGAAAAAGTGCGTAGCGCCCTGTTTGCTTCCGGGGGCGGGTTTATTAGTAATTATGACGAATGTAGCTTTAATCTGGAAGGCACCGGTACCTTCAGAGCGCTTGAGGATGCAAATCCATTCGTAGGGAATAAGGGTGAAAGGCATTACGAAAAGGAGGTGAGGATGGAGATGATTTTTCCGGCATTTGCAGAAATAGGCCTTGTAAACGCATTGCGCGAATCGCACCCTTATGAAGAAGTAGCCTTTTATATAACTACGCTGGATAATACCGTATCCACAATTGGTAGTGGCATTGTAGGTGATTTAGAGGAGGAAATGGATGAAATGGAATTATTATATATGGTAAAAGACCTTTTGAATGCCGAGGTAATCCGCCATACTGATTTTCTTGGGAGGAAGGTGAGCAGGGTCGCATTGTGCGGCGGTTCAGGGTTTTTTCTTTTGCCATCGGCAAAGGCGGCAGGCGCCCAGGTATATATCACAGCAGATATCAAATATCACGAGTTTTTTGAGGCGGATGGCGAAATACTCCTGGCTGATGCGGGGCATTATGAGACAGAGCAATATACAGTAGAACTTTTGGCTACCTATTTACAAAAGAATTTTCCTACCTTTGCCGTCCTAAAAACGGAGCGTAAGACCAATCCCGTACGATATTTGTATTGATTCCCGGAAGTTGGATTTAAGGCTCTAAACTTAAAAACATATACAATTAATTTATGGCTCAGGTAAAAGATTTTTCAATTGAAGAAAAACTTGCTTCACTCGTAAAGCTGCAAAAGATCGACAGTAAACTGGATGAAATCGAAGTGCTAAAGGGAGAGTTACCTATGGAGGTTAGTGATCTGGAAGATGAAATTGCCGGACTCAATTCGCGCCGTAACCGTATTGAAGAAGAGATTAACGGAATCACTCAATTTATTGAAGATAAGAAGGAGCAAATCAAGAATGCTCAGGAACTGAAAAAGAAATATGAAAAGCAGAGTGAGAACGTAAAGAACAATCGTGAGTTTGAGGCAATCAGCAAGGAGATTGAAATGCAGACACTTGATATCAAATTGGCTGAAAAACATATTAAAGATGCCACAGAGGATATGGTAGAGAAAGCAGAGCATCTGGAGGCTGCCAAAAAGGCTATTGAAAATAAGGATGCCAACCTCAAGACCAAGAAAGCGGAATTGGAGAAGATCATTCACGAAACAGACAAGGAAGAGAAGCATTTTAAGAAGATGGAAGTTACTGCCCGTGAAGATGTAGAGCCAAGACTGCTGCACAGCTACGATCGTATCAGAAAGAATTATAGAAACGGTTTGTCCGTAGTACCCGTCGAAAGAGATGCCTGTGGTGGTTGCTTCAACGCCGTACCCCCTCAGGTGCAGAGTGAAATCCGCCAGAGGAAGAAGATCATTGTTTGTGAAAACTGCGGTCGTATTTTGGTGGACGACGAACTCAACAACGGAGTAGAAATCAAGTAAAGTTATCCTATCGAACGAATTCAGGCGCCGGAGAACCAGCGCCTTTTTTATTGCTCTGAAATTGCGCTGCAACTAATTCAAATAAGATATTGAAAAAAGAATGGTGTTCCCTGAATGGCAAGCCAATAATATTGTAATTTGCCCGTCGAAATGCTCCAGCAACTCGATATAAAGAATTATGCGATCATCGATTCGCTCACAATTCAGTTTGCCGATAATCTCAATATCATCACCGGCGAAACAGGTGCGGGAAAGAGTATTCTAATGGGAGCATTGAGTCTTGTGCTGGGTGATAGAGCTGAAACGTCGATGCTTTTGGATAAAGAAAAGAAATGTATCATAGAAGCACTATTTAATGATCGTGGGAAGGCATTGAAATCGTTCCTTCAGGATAATGAGCTCGATACCGGAGATGAAGTTATAGTAAGAAGGGAGATCATGCCTAATGGGAAATCCAGAGCATTTATTAATGATACGCCAGCTTCTCTGACTCAACTGAAGGAACTATCTTCTTTTTTGGTGGACCTGCATCGCCAGTTCGATACACTGGAGCTTAATAAGAAAGATTTTCAACTTGAAGTACTGGATGCACTTGCAGGCAATGAGCCCGGGCTTCATAAATACCAACAATTATTCAACGATTACAAATTGCTCAGACAGCGTCTTGAAACTCTTAGGGATGAACAGGAGCGTATGTCGCAGGAAGCCGATTATAACCGGTTTCTTTTTGAAGAATTGGAGAAAGCTAATTTTGGCCCAAACGAAATTGAAGATCTGGAAACCGAATCGCGCCTGATTTCCAATGCGGAAAATATCAAGAATACACTATCAGAGGTTTTGTTTTTTCTCAATGAGGGAGAAGACCCGATGTTGAACCAGTTGAAATCCCGAATTTCCAGGATGGCGTCAGTGGTGTCGCTGGTGCCTGCATTGCAACAGATTGAAGAGCGTTTGCAGTCATCCTTGATCGAGTTGAAAGATATTTCTTATGAGTTGGAGAAGGTCAATGATGAGATTTCCTTTAATGAGTCGCACATGGCCACAATCAATGCCCGACTTGACCTGGGTAATATGCTGATGAAAAAGCATAAAGTGCAGACCACGGCTGAATTACTGGCTATTAAGGAGGAACTGAATGGTAAGATAAATGCAGTTGCAGACCTGACAGGTGCTATTGAAAGAATGGATAAGGAGGCACAAGTGCTATTATCAACTCTAAGACAGGCAGCCGGAAAAATATCCGAAGCAAGAAGTAAACAGATCCCTGCTTTTTCGAAGAAAGTAAATAATCTTCTGGGGATTGTGGGTATGCCTAATGCCTCGTTTAAAGTAGAATTGACGAAGCGTGAGCAGTTAACAGAATCAGGGACCGATGAGGTAGAGTTTCTGTTTAATGCTAATAAGACCACTTTTCAACCGGTGCGCAAAGTGGCAAGTGGCGGCGAACTGAGCAGACTGATGTTAATTATCAAGTCGCTGATTGCACGCAGTGTCAGTCTGCCTACCCTGATCTTTGACGAAATAGATTCAGGAATCAGCGGAGAAGCTTCGAAGCAGGTGGCAAATATTATAAAAGAACTCTCTAATGAGCATCAGATTATTTTAATAACTCATCAGCCCCAAATTGCTGCGAAGGCTTCAATTCATTTCTATGTATATAAGGAAATGAAAGGCGGCAAAGTGAGGACGGGGATAAAGAAGCTGAACCATGAAGAGCACCTGCACGCCATTGCGACTATGCTGAGCGGAGAGAATCCGACGGCGGCAGCTTTTGAAAATGCGAGAGAATTAATGAATTAAGTGCCATTACAAAGAAAAATTTTACTTTCGGTCAAATAATAAATCAGCAAGTATGAGTTACAACTTATTGAAAGGAAAAAAGGGAATTATTTTCGGAGCATTAGACGAGAGATCCATCGCCTGGATTACTGCATTACGCTGCCATGAAGAAGGTGCTCAAATAGTATTGACAAATGCGCCTGTGGCAATGAGGATGGGAGAGATAAACAAGCTCGCTGAGAAGATAAGTGCGCCTGTAATCCCGTGCGATGTGACCAGCAATGAGGATATGCAAAATCTTATTGCGAAATCAATGGAACATTTTGGAGGAAGTTTCGACTTCGTACTTCATAGCGTGGGCATGAGTCTGAATATGCGCAAAGGCAAGTCATATACAGAAATAGATTACGGTTTCAATCAGAAGACACTCGATATCTCTGCCACCAGCCTGCATCGTTTGTTAGCCACCTGCTGGAAGAATGATGCGCTGAACGAATGGGGGAGTGTAGTGGCGCTTACCTACATTGCAGCACAGAGGGTATTCCCCGATTATAGTGAGATGGCGGATGCCAAAGCGTTATTGGAGAGCATCACGCGTAGTTTTGGGTATCATTATGCACTGAAGAAGAAAGTACGTGTAAACACCATTTCCCAATCGCCTACCCGCACTACTGCCGGCAGTGGAGTGAAGGGCTTTGATGGTTTTATTTCTTATGCAGAGAAGATGAGCCCGCTCGGCAATGCAGATGCAGAAGCATGCGCAAATTATGTAGCAAGCTTATTTAGCGACCTCACGAAATATGTTACTATGCAAAATCTGTTTCACGATGGCGGATTCTCCACCACAGGTGTTACCCAGTCGGTTATTGAGCAGATGGAGAAGTGAGGTAATTCTTATTTGATTTTATCAGGGTCTATACTTTCTCTAGGAAGCCCAAATGTCTAAATAGCTTTGCTCAAAGTATTTCACGTTGTAGTATGGGAACTACCATACTCAGTGTGTGTTTTCATTTTTGCAATGAAATACTATCTCTTTTTACAGTGGTTTGGAGAAAATAATTTTAGGATTTACTCCGCAAAATAAGAGCTAAAGAGTTCTGATTTTAAGGCTTGGGAAGAAAAACTTGAATGGACTAACTGATACAGATGCCACTATTTTTTGGGATTTCTATTGATTACAATGCGTTTCCTGGTTTGGAAGAACTGTTGGAGATGAGTGGAAACGTCAACGCGGAATTTTTAAAGAATGCCGGGATATGATTTTTCCCGGGAGGAAATAGTTTTATTAATAATTTTTGTGTCGCTAACCTGATTCATTGCCTAAATGGATTTGTAGTGTTTCAATTTATATGTTTTAATCTTTCACATTTAGTGAGTGGCCTTTCAAAATATCCTATAAGTCCCATTTAATTAAATACATGAAACTCTGACCCAAAGGGCTATTGATTTTCCTGCCTCATTTTGAAATTTTCTTATTATACGCTTCTGACGGGAGGGAGGAAGAAAGAATATCAATTCCTATAACTTTGAAGCCTGTACATGTTTCTTACTTATGTCACTATCGGTGGATATATGGGAAAAGATAGCACAGGGCGATAAAGGCGCTTATGAAGAATTGTATTTTTTTCTCTTCCGGAAATTTTTTGATTATGGGAAAAAGATTACGGATGATGAGGCTCTGATTGAAGATGCCGCTCAGGAAGCATTGATCACTCTCTGGAGAAAAAGAAATGAACTGCATACCATTCAGTACCCGAAAACTTATTTCTATACTACCTTCCGGTATAGCCTGTATGACCGGCTGCGAAAGCAGAATAAATTGGTAGCGATTAAATCTGAAGATGACCGGCAGGATAATACTACAGAAGAATCATTCTTTCGCAAAGACCATGAAAAGCATCTTTCAAACAGCCTTCAGGCTGCTTTTGAATCGCTTACTGAAAGGCAGAGAGAAGCCATACATCTGAGATTTTATGAAGAACTTCCGTATGAGGAGGTCGCTTCCATTATGGGTATTACCCAAAAGGCTACTTATAAGATAGTAGCCAGGGCATTACTTCAGTTGAAAGGGCTATTGAGGATTTTCCTGATTGGGCTTTCTCATATCCAATTATTAAAATAATCTGAAAATTTTTCGGGGTTGATGGGGTAAAATTTCATCATGCCTACACTATTTAATTATACAAGCTATGATGCATACGATTGACGACTATAAAAGTTTTGAGTGCGGTGATTTTATTACCGATGAATGGTTTCAGGATTGGCTGATAAGTCCAGATGCTGAGAAAGATAAGTTCTGGAATGATTTTCTGAATAAATATCCGGAGAGGAAGTATGTTTTGGAAGATGCTGTCACCATTATCAGGGAAGTAAGGTCTCGTAATCCGGAATGGCCCGATGAAAAGGTAATTCGCACATCGTTCCAACGGGCAATGACTGTAATAGAGCAGGAGGAAAATGAAAAAGTGATTCCGATGTC
This sequence comes from Chitinophagaceae bacterium, assembly GCA_023957755.1. Taxonomy (GTDB): domain Bacteria; phylum Bacteroidota; class Bacteroidia; order Chitinophagales; family Chitinophagaceae; genus Ginsengibacter. The sequence goes on along the minus strand of JAMLGT010000016.1, from coordinate 4,211 downwards.
AACTCACAGGTCCAGAAGGTGGTGGGTAGCTGCTTCTGTGGTAGTACTTTTAGGCTTGTCTGCCTACTTTCTGATATCAAAGTTTTCGTCAGATGATAAGTTAATTGCAGATAGTAAAACAAAAGAAAAAGTTCAGACCGATATCGCCCCCGGCGGCAACAAAGCCATTCTCACCCTCGCCGATGGTACGAAAATCATTCTGGACTCCGCCAATAACGGCGCTATCACCAGACAGGGAAACATTACCGTCATTAAACTCAACGACGGCCAAATCGCTTATAATTCCGAAACCGGAAACCTGAAACCTGAAACTCACACCCCACAATCCACAACTTACAACACCATCTCCACTCCCCGCGGTGGTCAGTACCAGTTAGTGCTTGCCGATGGTAGCAAAGTATGGCTGAATGCCGCATCATCACTCACTTACCCCACTGCCTTTATGGGCAATGAAAGAAAAGTAACACTCACAGGCGAAGGGTATTTTGAAGTGGCACATGATGCTTCAAAGCCCTTTTTTGTGAGTACAGGAAAGATGGATATTAGGGTGTTGGGAACTCATTTTAATGTAAATGCGTATGGAGATGATGGTACGTTTAAGACGACCCTTCTTGAGGGGAAAGTGAACGTTAGCGCTGGAAGTCAAAGTGCTGTATTGCAGCCAGGCGAGCAGGCAAGGATTTCCGGTAATAGCATGGAAATAAGAAAAGATGTGAATACTGAGGAAGTGATTAGCTGGAAGAATGGGCTGTTCTATTTTGACAATGCAGATATTGAGGTCGTGATGGGACAGCTTGCCAGGTGGTATGATGTGGATGTAGAATACGAAGGTAGCATCCCGAAACGGAGATTTGCCGGTGAGATACAAAAGAGTCTTACACTAAGTCAGGTAATGAAATTACTCAGCCAAAACAAAATAAATTTTGAAATACAGGGAAAGAAATTAATTGTAAAACCTTAAAGTATAAAAACAAAACCGGAAATGCAGCGAACATTTCCGGGGTCGTTTGAAAATGATAAACAAAAACCTTACGCTCAATTATTATTTACCTTCAAACAATCAAAACTATGCAATTTTTTCAGTTACGAAAAACATTGGTTTCCCGACAAATTTTACTAGGTATGAAACTTTTAACTGTCTTTTTGTTTTTAGGACTCATGCAGGTAAGTGCCCGTACAAACGGTCAGAACGTGAGCATATCCGGCAAGAATATTTCTTTGGAAAAGGTTTTTAAAATAATCAAAAAGCAGTCAGAATATGTATTTTTTTATGATGTGGATCTTCTAAAGAAAGCCAATCCAGTCACTATTGATGTTACCAATCAGCCGGTAGAAACAGTGCTGAAACAGGTATTTCACGATCAGCCTTTTACCTGGTCTGTTCAAAACAAGACTATAACAGTAGTAAGCAAACCAAGAGCTATTTCATTATTTGATTCCTTAAAAGGAGATGCTGATATGCCCGTTACTATTGAGGTGCAGGGTGTAGTAACCGATGAAAACGGAAAGCCCCTGGAAGGAGTAAGTGTAGTGATTAAGGGGACAAATATGGGAACTAGTACGAATAGTAGCGGTTTTTTTTCTTTAAAGGAAGTAAGCGAAAACGCTATTTTGATTTTTTCAATGGTTGGGTATTTTATGAATGAAGTTGAAGTTAAGAGTCGAACAAATATAAACGTGAGATTGGCAATTAGTTTTGAGCAGCAACAAGAAATTGTAATTGCAAATACTGGATATCAAAAGATTTCTCGCGAAAGAAGTACTGGAACATTTTCAAAACCCAAAATGGAAACCTTTAAGAATCGAACTAATTCATTAAATATACTAGACCGAATGGATGGTTTGGTGCCAGGGCTAACGTTGAACAAGGGGGGGCAAGGCGATTATTTCCCAATATCAATTAGAGGCCTAACAACTGTCAATGGCTCGTCTTCTCCTCTTTTTGTAGTTGATGGAATGGTGGTTGAGTCATTAAGCGGTATTAACCCTATTGATATAAAAGATATCACGATATTAAAAGATGCTACAGCTGCGTCAGTTTGGGGGGCTAGGGCAGCAAATGGAGTTATTGTTCTGACGACGAAAGATGCAAGTGGAGACGGATTTAAGTTTAATTATGATGTGTTTTATACTTTCCAAGGCAAACCGAAAATTGATGTTTTCCCCATGCTAAGAGGAGAAGATTATATTAAAGCTATCAAAGAGATTTATAACACCCCCGGATATATTTCCGCTGGAAAAACTGATTGGGCAACCATCAATACTCCAGACTTAATAAAGGGTGAAAACCCTGTTGCCCCACATGATTATTTTTTTTATGGGAAATCAGAATTGATTCCCGACTTCTATAAGAATAAAACACTTGAAGATTTGGCCTTAATGGATAATTTGGCTCAAATGAAAGAATTATGGTATCGTAGTGGATTAATGGGAAATCACACACTTTCATTAAGTGCAAATAATATGAAATATGGGATATATGCTTCTATTGGTTTTACTGAAAATTATAGTTCTTCCCCAGGAAGTAGTGACGATTCTTATAGCCTCAATATTAGGCAGGATTTTCGTCCTTTAAATCGATTAAAAATATACATAATTACAAATGCCGTATATAGAAACCTTAAAGAAAAATCGACTATTTCACCTGATGGAAGATTTATTCCATATGCTTCGTTTAAGGATGAGCATGGGAATGGGTTAGATATGTCCTGGCTATTTAGAACAGATTCCTTGAGGCGGGTATATGAAAATCAAAGTGAAGGAATCTCAGATTTGGGAAAACTCAATTTAAGTTATTACCCGAGTTTAGAACTTAACTATGGAGAGACAGGTGCCAACACTTTAAAAAGTAGATTTCTTTCAGGAATAAATATCGACCTCTTTAGAGGATTGAGCTTTGAGGGCCTTTATGGTGGTTCTTTGGAAAATACTGAAAACCACCAATTTGATGATGTCCGTAGCTATTTCAATCAGTTAGAAATTGGCAAAATGACAATTGCTACCCCTGTTGTTAAAAATTATTTACCAACAACTGGAGGTAAAAGATCACTTTTTTCTACTATAACAAAGGAATGGAGTATCCGAAATCAACTTATTTATGATAAAAATTGGAAAGACAGATATCACCAATTAACCATTTTGGGGGGGATGGAAGTCCAGCAACATTATAATTCTTCTGTTAGATCGACTGTTCGAGGTTATGATAAATCAATGCTTACTTATAAGTCTATAGATTATGTTACGACTAGTGCAGGAATTCCTAATTCCATAATTAATACATCAGGAACATATAAAATTAATGATCAATATATTGAGTCCATTAATGATACCAGATTTATCTCTTATTATGCGAATGGAGCCTATACCTTTCAAAAGAAATATACATTGAATGCTAGCACTCGATATGATGAATCAAATTTGTTTGGGAAAGATGTGTCTGCACAGGCTAGGCCAGTTTGGTCGGTTGGCGGAAGTTGGAAGGTATCTGATGAATCTTTTTTTTCAAATTTAAAATGGATAGATCGCCTTCTACTTAGAGTTACCTATGGAATTACAGGGAATTCACCTTTACCTGGAACAGGAAGTTCTTATGATATTATAGGACAAGGATTTGCGTGGGGGGTGCCATCGGGCTTAATTAACGCAAATACAATTGTTACACCTGGAAATACAAATCTTAGTTGGGAGAAAACGAATAATTTTAATGTTGGCTTAAGTTTTTCAATATTAAAAAGTCGTATTAATGCTGAGTTTGATTATTATTTTAAACATACTACAAATTTACTTGGCAATGTTCCAGAGAATCCATTTACAGGATTTGACTTTGTGTTTGGAAATGCCGGAATAATTGATAATAAAGGTATAGAAGTTAGTCTAACTTCAATAAACATTGATAACAAGGGGTTTAAGTGGCATAGCAATCTAAACTTAGCATATAATAAAGGAAAGGTTGTAAGTCTGTATAATTCCTTAACAGCAAGTGATGCTGCCTCTTTAATCAAGCCATTAACATCTGCATTCTATGCTCCTGTAAGATTGGGTTTGAGAACAGGATTCCAACCATTCACACTTTTTGCCTATCGATTCGCTGGCTTAAATGATCAAGGAGATCCAATGATATATTTAGCAGATGGTTCTATTACCTCAAATCCTGGTGTTCCCCAAGTAAGTGATTTAGTGGATATGGGAACCGTACAACCCAAAGTATCAGG
>JAMLGT010000015.1 GCA_023957755.1 Chitinophagaceae bacterium | reverse complement strand
GGTTAGACGTAATTTCTGAAATCAATGATCTGAATTGTAAGGAGCATAAAGTCCTGAACGCAAAGGATTGGTTAGAAAATGAGTTTTGCGTTTATGATATTTTTAGCAGTCCTGCAGAAAAGAGCCTATTGAAAAAGATAGAAGAGAATTGCGAAGAACTTGGGACTTTATGTGATTTAACGTTAGGAATTACTCCGTATGATAAGTATAGAGGCCATTCTCATGAGCAGATACGGCATAGGGTTTTTCATGCAACATTTAAGAAAGATGAAACATTCAAACCTTTATTAGAGGGGGCTGATGTGAAGAGATATAGTGTAGATTGGGGTGGTAAGGAGTATATTAGTTACGGAAAGTGGCTTGGAGCGCCGAGAGAAAAACGTTTTTTTACAGAACCAAGAATTCTGGTACGCCAAATTGTGAGCGGTAGCCCTCTTCGAATTTATGCAGGGTTTACTACGGAGGAGTTGTACAACACCCAGACTGTTTTCAATATTATTTCGAAGGACGAGGATAAGCTACCCATGAAGTATCTTCTGGCTCTTTTAAATTCAAATTTGATGAATTTCTATCATCGCTTTAGGTATTTAGATTTATCAAAGAATCTTTTCCAAAAGATACTTATTCAGAATTGCAAAAAGTTCCCTGTCAGATTATTAGTAGATCCTGAGGAGAAAAAGGCTCAGGCAGAGCTGATAGATTTGGTTAACCAGATTATTCTGCTGACAAAAGAGCAACAGAAAGTTCGCCTTATTTCAGATAAAGAACAACTACAAGGTAGGATAGATTATGTAGAGAGCCGGATTAACAGTATTATTTATGCCCTTTATGGTTTATCACAAAAGGATATTGAAATTATTGAAAGGAACGGGTAATATTTCCATTCCCCCCTCCTCCTATTTTTATCTCAAGCCCTAATATTACTTTCTTATATTTGCGCATTAACAATTTTTTTACGGAATGGCAATTTTTGTGAATAAGGACTCCCGGGTATTAGTACAGGGATTTACAGGTACGGAAGGTACTTTCCATGCTTCTCAGATGATAGAATACGGAACCAATGTAGTGGGTGGTGTGACACCCAACAAAGGGGGCCAGACCCATCTGGACAAGCCCGTATTTAACACGGTAGAAGAAGCGGTGAAGGCTACCGGTGCAGATGTGAGCATCATCTTTGTGCCACCGGCATTTGCTGCCGATGCAGTGATGGAAGCTGCCGATGCGGGAATCGGGTTGATAGTGTGTATTACCGAGGGGATTCCTGTGCAGGATATGGTGAGGGTGAAGAGCTACCTGGCCGGGTCTGCTTCCAGACTCATCGGACCGAACTGCCCCGGAATTATCACAGCCGACGAATGTAAAGTAGGCATCATGCCCGGATTTATTTTTAAGAAAGGCAGGATTGGCATCGTGTCTAAATCAGGTACACTTACTTACGAAGCTGCCGACCAGATTGTAAAAGCCGGAATGGGTATCTCTACCGCCATTGGTATTGGAGGGGATCCTATTATTGGTACTACTACCAAAGATGCCGTACAGGCGTTTATGGATGATCCTAAAACTGATGGTATCGTAATGATTGGAGAGATCGGTGGGAATATGGAAGCAGAAGCCGGTGCCTGGATAAAAGCAAATAGCAGGAAGCCTGTGGTAGGATTTATCGCCGGGCAGACAGCTCCTCCGGGACGCAGGATGGGCCATGCAGGAGCTATCATTGGAGGCGCAGAAGATACGGCTGCTGCCAAGATGAAAATCCTTACTGAGTGCGGGGTACATGTGGTAAAAACACCAGCCGAGATAGGTAAAGAAATGGCTTCGGTACTCAATAAATAAAGAGCGTCTTTTCCGACTTATTATAAAAAGATTAGTCTCAGGAGAGTTTCTGTATATTAGCTTCTTTCAATTCTTAAAACCACAACAGCATGGCTGTAGCTCCTGAAGACAGCGTACGCGCGTATTTCAATAAAGTCATAAAGGAGGAGGTACTCCGCTTCGAAAAACTTCCGAGATCAGGGGGTGATCGTATTTATTTCCGGATTGTAACTCCCTCTAAAAGCTATATTGCTACTTACAATGATAATATAAGAGAAAACGAAACCTTCCTCTATTTCACATCACATTTTTCGGGGATCCAGGCTCCGGTTCCTAAAATCTATTCAGTAGATACGGGAAAGAAGATGTATCTGCAGGAAGACTTTGGCCCCGTTTCGCTTCTAAATGAATTAGAAAAGCATGGTGAAGATGATTATGTGTACGGATTGTTTCAAAAAAGCCTGAAAGCACTTGCACACTTGCAAATAAGAGGGAATAACCATCTGGATTATAATTACTGTCTAACCGCAAAAGAATTTGGAAAGCAGGCTATCCTGAGCGATCTCCTTTATTTTAAGTATTATTTTTTAGATACACTTAAGATACCTTATGACAAGGAAAAGCTTTTGGATGATTTTGATGCATTGAGCAACTACCTGACACATGTGGAGCATAAGTATTTCATGTTTCGCGATTTTCAGAGCAGGAATATTTATATAGCAAATGGAGAAGTGCGATTTATAGATTACCAGGGTGGGATGAAAGGCGCACTGCAATATGATGTAGCTTCATTGCTATGGCAGGCCAGAGCCAACCTGTCAAAAGGATGGAAAGACTCTTTGCTGGAGTATTATATGGATTGCCTGAATGGAATTTTTAAGCAGCCGGTAGATCGCAACCGGTTTGCCAATCAGTATAACGGTTATGTGCTCATCCGGTTGATGCAGGTACTGGGTGCGTATGGTTTTCGCGGATTGTTCGAACGGAAAGCGCAGTTTCTCACTGCGATTCCGCTAGCCTTACGCAATCTGAAGTGGTTTGCCCAAAATAATGTAATGGGAATAGCACTGCCCGAATATGAGCGGCTGCTGAACATCATTGTAGGTGATGACATCATCAACAGATTTGTGCCCTTGCAGGCAGAAGTATCTACCCCATTGGTGGTAAAGGTGTGCAGCTTCTCCTACAAGCACCCTGAGAAGCTTAAGGATGAGAGCGGTAATGGAGGAGGATTTATGTTTGACTGCAGGGGCATACTCAATCCGGGTAGGTATGAGGAGTATAAAGCGTTTACGGGGAGGGATAAGAGTGTGATAGACTTTCTGGAACAAAAAACGAAGATGCCCGAATTCCTCAATGGAGTGTATAATATTGTGGATATAAGTGTGGAGGATTATATCAGGAGGGGATTCACCTCTCTCATGATTTCATTCGGATGCACTGGAGGGCAGCACCGGAGCGTGTACGCTGCCGACGCAATTACCAGATATCTGAGTAATAAGTTTAAAGTGAAGATAGAGTTGAGTCATTATGAACAAAATATTTTTGAAAAGAGAGGGTTCTGATCCTTCTTAATACCCGGGGTATGAAAGCGATGATTCTGGCAGCAGGACTGGGTACGAGGCTAAGGCCTTTCACCGATAACCATCCGAAAGCGTTGGCTGTAGTGAATGGCAAAACGCTGCTACAAAGGAATATCGAATATTTACATTTATCCGGGATAACAAATATGATCGTCAATGTGCATCATTTTGCACAACAGATTATCGATTTTGTAAATGATAATCGTGAGTTGAAATCATTAGTTTCTTTTTCTGACGAGACTGATGAAGTGCTGGAGACAGGTGGCGGACTTATGCGTGCAGCCTGGTTCCTGAAAGATAGTAACCCTTTTGTGCTGATGAATGTAGATATCCTCACAGATATGAATCTGGAGCAGATGCTGCAACGTCATAAGTCCGGAAATTATCTTGCTACCCTTGCCGTTTCAGACAGGGCTACCTCCCGATATCTTTTGTTTGACGAAAGGGATGTGCTCTGCGGATGGAGGAATGTGAAAACCGGTGAAGAGGTGATACGTCGTAAGGCGGATAATTATTATCAAAAAGCATTTACAGGCATTCATATTCTCTCGCCTGATATTTTTTCCCTGATTAATCGTAAGGGGAAGTTTTCAATAATCGATTCCTATCTTGACCTGGCTGACGGTCATGTAATCATTGGATATGACCATACCGGCTCCAGGTTTTGCGATGCGGGTACGCCCCAAAGCCTTTTGCGTGCATCACAAATGTTCCCCTGAGAAATCGCCTTATTTTTTTGTCTGTGGGCAAGATATCCCTTATAGTTAACTGCAAATTTTTTTTCCTAACTTGACCATTCATTCTTAAAAATTGATTGTATGCATGTTGTATTATATGAGGCAGATGGAGGGGTGGCAAGGATTACGATTAACCGTCCTGAAAAGTTTAATGCACTCAACCGGGAAGTGTCTTTACGGTTGCAGGAGGGATTGCAACGGGCAGAGAGTGATCCAACCGTAAGATGTGTAGTTCTGACTGGGAAAGGGAAAGCATTCAGTGCAGGTCAGGATCTGTCAGAGCTAAAAGGGCCGCTGACAGAGGAGATAAAAAGGATACTGCCTGAACAGTTGAACCCGATTGTAACCCGGCTCCGATCGATAAGTAAGCCGGTAATAGCAGCTGTGAATGGTATTGCCGCAGGTGCAGCTGCAAACATTGCGTTGTGTTGTGATATTGTAATTGCGGCTGAGTCAGCTACCTTTATTCAGGCATTCAGCAAGATAGGGCTGATTCCCGATAGTGGAGGTACGTATATGCTTCCCCGTTTGGTTGGACTGCAAAAAGCAGCAGCGCTGATGATGACAGCAGATAGCGTGAGTGCCACCGAGGCAGCGCGTATGGGGATGATATATAAGGCTGTGCCTGATGATAAACTTGTGTTTGAGTCAGAGTTGCTTGCAGACAAACTAGCCAAAATGCCCACTAAAGCATTGTACCTGACGCGGCGCGCATTAGATGAGTCGATGAGTGCGGTAAATTTTGAAACGCAGCTTAATAATGAGGCCAGGTGGCAGACAGAAGCATCAGCCACATCTGATTTTAGCGAGGGTATCAGTGCATTTCTGGAAAAGCGCCCACCCATATTCAGGGGCGAATAAAATTTAAAATTATGAATCCCACTCCTCAACAGGTAGTCGACCGAATGCTGGAGACAGATGTTTTTAGCCGGTGGCTAGGCATTAAGGTACTGGAGTTGCATGAAGGTTATTCCAAAACTTCAATGACCGTGCGGGATGAGATGATGAACGGTCTTGGGGTAGCCCACGGAGGCATTGCCTTTAGCCTGGCCGACAGCACCTTTGCATTTGCCTGTAATAATCGAAATCAATTGTCATTGGCACTGGACACCTCCATTAATTTTCTAAAACCCGTAATGTCTGGCGATGTATTGACTGCTGAGGCAAAGGAAGTGCATAATGGCCGATCTACGGGGTTGTATCACATTACAGTATGGAATCAGAATGGTCAGCAGGTGGCTGCCTTCAAGGGTATCTGTTTCCGGTCGCAAAAAAAGGTAATTGAATAATCTTGTAACAATAGCAATATGATTCGGAATAACTTCTTATGGACTTCACTGATACTGCTCATTTCATTGTTATTCTCCTGTGCTACGCCGCCTCCTGAGGCTTATGGGCCGGTGCCATCTGAAAGACAATTACGCTGGCAGGAAATAGAGATGTACACTATTGTGCATTTCACTCCTACTACTTTTCAGGATAAAGAATGGGGATTTGGTGATGCAGATCCGGCTATTTTTAATCCGACTGATTTTAATGCGGATAGCATGGTGATGGCTATTAAAGCGGGCGGGTTCAAAGGCATCACTTTTGTAGCTAAACATCACGATGGCTTTTGCCTTTGGCCTACGGCCACTACTGCGTACAACATTAGCAAAACTCCTTTTAGGGATGGTAAAGGAGATATGGTAAAGGAGATGATGGAGGCAACCCACAAGGCAGGATTGGGATTTGGTATTTACTGTTCACCGTGGGACAGGAACAGTGCATATTATGGAACTCCCAGGTATGTATCAGATGTGTATTATCCCCAATTGGCAGAATTGTATCGTAATTATGGATCACTTTTTACCGTATTCTTCGACGGCGCTAACGGTGGCGATGGCTATTATGGTGGTGCCAGTGAGACACGGAAGATAAATGCTTCGGAATATTACAAGTTTGATACTATCTGGAGTATGGTGCGCAGGATGCAGCCTGATGCTGCTATCTTTAGTGATATCGGCCCTGATATCAGATGGGTAGGTAACGAAAAGGGTGAAGCGGCTCCTACTTCATGGGCCACACTCACACCTGTGAGCCCGGAACCCGGCAAAGCGCCGGCCCCGGGTTTCACTACCGATGCGGATCTTCCGGGAGGCATGCGGGATGGAAAATACTGGATACCTGCCGAATGTGATGTGCCCTTGCGGCCCGGATGGTTTTACCATACCGATCAGGATGATAAGGTAAAGACTCCGCAACAATTGATGGATATCTATTATAAGAGTGTAGGAGGTGGGGCTTCGCTTGATCTTGGAATTGCTCCCATGCCAAACGGACGGTTACACCAAAATGATATTGCCAGCCTGAAAAGGTTTGGTGAGATTCTCCGGAAGACATTTGCCGTGAACTATGCACATAATGCTGAAGTAACGGCGACCAACACACGTAGCAAATCAAAGGAATTTTCGCCGAAACAACTCATCGACGACGACCGTTATTCTTATTGGGCTACAGATGATAAGGTTACAACCCCTGAAGTCACGCTTACATGGAAGGAGCCTGTAACATTTAATGTAATCCGCCTTCGCGAGAATATAAAGCTGGGCCAGCGGATTGAAGAGGTGGCCGTGGATGTTTGGGATAGTGGAACCTGGAAACAGATAGCTCAGGCCACCAGTATCGGAGGAAACAGGCTGATCCGGCTTCCTGAAAATGTGACTACCACACAACTAAGGATAAGGATAGTCAAGTCGCCTGTCTGTGTAGCCCTGAGCGATTTAGGTGTATTCAAAGAAGGAGAATGATGGTACCCAGGTCATTGCTTCACAGCAGGCTAAGAGGATGTGCGAAGGCAAACGGAAAAGCAGAGGAACTTTTTATCCTCAAACACAGATAGGAAAGTCTCAGAGTTTTTATTGTTTCAAGAGAGTGTGGTTGGATTATATGAATTGAAAATGGAAGCCATTTCGATAGTCAGGTATTATTATCTGCCTACATTTGTTAGATGAAAAAAATCTCTCTAATATCAATCTTTACCCTTGTAATCATCTTTGCAGATGCACAACCACTGTTTACCAACACCAATTTTCTCAGGGCATTAGAGCACGGTACGCGAACGATAGACGGGAAACCAGGAAAAAATTATTGGCAAAACAGAGCTGATTATAATATTCAGGTCTCCTTCGATCCGCAAACGCAATTGCTTGAGGGCACGGAGCAAATTAAATATTTAAACAACAGCCCCGATTCACTCGGTCAGCTAATCATTCGCCTTTATCCTGATTTATATAAGAAGGGTGTAAAAAGAAGCGCTTCTGTGGCAGCAAAAGATCTTGGAGACGGAGTGCGGATTACCTATCTGAAAATTAATGGGGAGGAGATTACAAACTTTAAAGACCGCCGCAAGGCCTACCATGAGAATACTAATCTGATTGTAAAGCCCAAAGCTGTGCTGTTACCCCATTCGGAGAATACGTTGGAAATTCGTTGGAGTTATAAGGTAAATACAGGATCGCCCGTCAGGACAGGCATGGTTGACTCAGGATCGTATTTTGTTGCCTATTTCTTTCCTCGCCTTTCGGTATATGATGATATTGACGGATGGGATACCTGGAGTTATAATGGAAGCCAGGAGTTTTATAATGACTTTGGCGATTTTGAGGTGTCGCTGAAGTTGCCATCGGGATATGTGGTGTGGGCTACAGGTGACAGGATAAATCCGCAGGATAATTTCAGTGACCTGATGCTGAGCAGGATTCAAAATGCTTCTCTATCGGATAAGATTGTAAGGGTGATTGATACTGCAGATTATGAACAAAATAGAGTGTTTAGAGAAGGGGCAACAGGAATATGGAAATTTAAGGCCACTCGTATTACAGATTTTGCTTTTGCGGTGAGTAACCATTACCTGTGGGAGGCCAGTGCGGTAGTAGTGGATTCGGTTACCGGACGCAGGTCGGTAGCTGAAGCTGTTTTCAATAGGACACATGAAGATTATTATGATGTCGCTAACCAGGCGCATCAAACGTTATTTTATGCGAGCCACTATTACCCACGGTATCCTTTTCCTTTTAGCCATATCACGGTATTTGATGGGACAGACCAGATGGAGTACCCAATGATGGCTAATGATAACCCGACGAAAAGCCGGAAAGATGCGGTGCAACTGACTACCCATGAGATATTTCATTCCTATTTTCCTTTTTATATGGGTACCAATGAAACCCAATATGCGTGGATGGACGAAGGGTGGGCCACTATCGGCGAGTCCGTATTATCGCCACTTATGGGGGAACCGGAAGATGAGGGGATATTCAGTAAGCGCCGTTATGAGCGAATCGCGGGTACCAATATGGATGTCCCACTGATCACCAATACCAAAGAATATTCCGGTGCTGCGTATTCAGCAAACTCTTATGGCAAGGCGGGCATCAGTTATTATGTCTTGCAGGAACTGTTAGGCGACAGCCTGTTTTTCAAAGGGCTGCATCAGTATATGCACGACTGGAACGGAAAACATCCAACCCCCTATGATTTCTTTTATAGTTTTAACAGTGCTACTGGCAAAAATTTGAATTGGTTCTGGAGGAAATGGTTTTTTGGATGGGAGTATCCTGAAATGTCGATTGACGTGATGGCAATGAAAAGTGAAGGGGTCAGAGTGAATGTGAAGAATACAGGAGGGCTTCCTTTACCTGTGCAACTAACTGTCACAATGAATTCCGGAGAAGAGAAGGTGTATAAATATTCGCCTGCCGTATGGAAGGATGATATAAAAAGTTATACTGTAAGACTACCTGTACGTTGGGAGGCAGTGAAGTCGATAAGATTGGGGAGTGACTGGATTCCGGATAAAGTTCCGGAGAATAACTTTTGGGAAAAGGGTAAAGTCTATGTGCCTAATTCACGATAAAATACCCTACTGCGAGCCAGGCGAGTCCTTTGAGCAGAAAAAATAGAAAACCCCAAAACCCGATTCTCTTAATCCAGGTGACAAAGTTTTTCTTATTTTTTGTAGCTTCCATTTTATGAGGTGCAATATCGGACAAAATTGGAATAAAATGCTGTCCCGGAGGGTTTCAATTGACATAGTTGTGTAAGATTAATTTCAAAGTCTATTCATAATATTTTTATGTTTTACAAATTCAGAGACTTCATCCCATTTGCTGATGTTTCTTCCTTTGTGCATCCATTGGCGGCTGTCACCGGCAATGTGGAAATAGGTAGAAATGTGTATATTGGTCCTGGAGCAGCTATTCGTGGAGATTTTGGAAAGATTATTATTGAGGATGGCTCCAATGTGCAGGAAAACTGCGTGGTACATTCATTTCCCGGTGCATCTGTGATCTTACAGGAGAACGCTCATATTGGACATGGGGCTATTCTACACGGGTGTACTATCGGACGCAATTGTCTGATAGGGATGAATGCTGTTATTATGGACGAGGTTGAATTGGGTGAGGAGTGCATTGTAGGAGCGTTGAGTTTTATAGGCCAGCGGGCCGTTTTTGAGAGAAGAAGCCTGATTGTGGGGAATCCGGCAAGAAAGATAAAGGAAGTGAGTGACGAAATGATTAGCTGGAAGGCTGAAGGGACAAGAGTATATCAACAGTTGGTGGCCGACATGCTTTTGCACTTTGAGGCATGCGAGCCTTTACGCGAGAAATCTGATGCACAAATGCAACAGCGCGGGTATCGTCCCTGGAAAGAGCAGCAGTAGGCAGGAATTAATTTCCCCGCAGGAAGCATGGTACGTATTTTGTTAAGAGGAATACGTAATCTGTTCTGATTAAAGGTTGTCAAATATAAACCACTGTTAGAGAGTAGATTGTGAAATATTCTTTTTTATATTTAAGTAGAAAATAAAATTTTATGGGAAAAGTTGTTAAAATTCTTTCTATTGAGCATGCGACACACGATGTGCTTCATATCACTTTAGAGAAGCCGGAAGGACTGAGCTATATTCCGGGGCAGGCTGCTGATATTGCTATTAATAAACCGGGTTGGGAAACAGCCTGGAGATCGTTTACGTTTACCTCCTTACCTGAGGATAAGCATATTGAATTTAATATCAAGACCTATCCGGCTAAGAAGGGGGTCACTAATGAATTGCTGACGCTGAAGCCCGGTGATGAATTAATTGTTGGGGATGTGTATGGCGATATTGCCTACAAAGGTGAGGGTATCTTTATTGCCGGCGGAGCAGGTATTACACCTTTCCTGGCTATTTTGAAAAGTTTGGAAAAAGATAATAAACTCGGTAAGAATAAACTGATTTTCGCTAATAAGACCAAGGGAGATATTATTAATGAGGAAGGTTTCAGAAAGATGCTGGGTGATAAATTTGTCAATGTACTTTCTGATGAAAATGTAGATGGCTACGAACATGGATTTGTATCCAAAGAGTTGATCCAAAAACATAGAGACGAAGGATTGGATTATGTTTATCTGTGTGCGCCCCCACCCATGATGGATGCAATGCAAAAGCACCTGGCGTCTCTTGGTGTGGACGAGGCCCATATTGTGAAAGAAGGATTCTAAGGCGAGTTTGCCGGAGATATTTAAAGGAGCAGCAGACTGTTCCTTTTTTGTTTTTAGGTATGGTGAATAAATTTTGCCATAGGGATACATGTGCAGTAGAAATGAATGTACCCTTTCCGAAACCACTTCTAATAGAAGCCTCGCTTACAGGAAAGCAATAACTTTATAGAAAACAAGAAGCTAAGGTTTATAAATTTTCTATTTTATGGGTTTTGATGAAATATGGCAACGGCAGCGCGCTTTCTTCCATACAGGAATTACAAAGAGTGTGGCATTCCGTAAAACGCAATTAAAGACACTTGGCGAGGTGGTAACTGCACATGAGGCCCAAATGTATGAGGCTGTTCAAAAAGATTTGGGTAAATCGGAATTTGAGACTTACGCCACAGAATTGTCTTTCATCAAAAATGAAGTCAGGTATTTCATTAAAAATCTCAGCGTGCTTGCACGTCCGCAGGAAGTGAAGACTAACCTTGTGAATCAGATTGCAGGCAGCAGGGTATATTATGAACCGTATGGTAACACGTTAGTCATCAGTCCGTGGAATTATCCTTATCAGCTTTCTTTTGTTCCCGTCATTTCAGCGCTTGCCGCAGGGAATACCGTCATTCTAAAACCCAGTGAGGTGGCTCCTCATACTGCAAAGATGATAGAGGAGTTGGTGAATAATAATTTCCCTGAAGGGCTTTTCCATGTGGTATCGGGTGGCGTGGAGGAGACTACCGAACTGCTAAAACTCAGATTTGATAAGATTTTCTTTACAGGCAGTCCGGCTGTGGGCAAGATAGTTTATCAGGCTGCAGCAAAACATCTGACTCCGGTAACACTCGAGCTGGGAGGAAAGTCGCCGGTAATCGTTGCCCGGTCTGCTAATCTGAAAGTGGCTGCACGCAGGATTGTCTGGGGGAAATTTCTGAATGCCGGCCAGTCCTGCGTAGCGCCTGATTATGTTTATGTGCACAAAGAAGTGAAAGAAATCTTTTTGCAAGAATTGATAAAGCATATTGAAAAGTATCGCTATGAGCCGGGGAGTGCAAACTATTCAAAGATCATCAACCGCAAAAACTTTGATAGGATTTTGGGCTTAATTGAGCAGGATAAGGTGCTTTATGGGGGAAAGCATAATATAGCTGAGCTTTTCATTGAGCCAACGATCGTCAGTGTATCGGGTTGGGATGAGAAGGTCATGCAGGAAGAAATCTTTGGCCCGGTACTTCCGGTTTTGACTTATTCACATTTAGACGAAGTATTCGAAGTAATCAGGGATAATGAGAAACCACTTTCTGCTTATTTGTTTACGATGGACCCTAAGGAAAAGGAACGGTTTACTACAGAAATATCATTCGGAGGAGGGTGCATCAATGATACCGTCATGCACCTCAGTAATCCTGATTTGCCCTTTGGGGGAGTGGGGAATTCGGGGATCGGAAGTTATCACGGCAAGTATGGCTTTCGGACATTCTCGCACCAGAAGGCTGTAATGGACAAGACTACTTGGGGAGAGCCGGCATTAAAGTATCCGCCATATACGGCATCTAAAATGAAATGGATGAAGCGATTGTTATAAATCGCAGCGAATTAATAATTCATCAGTTTTTCCAGCATTGCGTCCAGGCGGCTTTGTGCAAGAAATTGATCTTCCAGTTCTCTATTGAATGGTACCGGCGTATCGAGTGATGCGCAGCGCATTACAGGAGCGTCGAGATATTCAAAACAATTTTGTGCAATCCACGCAGCAATCTCACCTCCAAACCCTCCTGTCATCGTGTCTTCGTGTAATACCAGTACCTTACCTGTATTGCGTACGGTTTCTCTGATAGCTTTATAGTCGAGTGGCACCAGCGTGCGCAGGTCGAGAATGTCAGGAGAGATATCGGGATGCGCGGCAGCGTATTGTGTAGCCCATATTACGCCCATGCCATAAGTAATGATACTAACATCAGTGCCTGATCGTACTTTCCGTGCTATGCCTATGGGCGTCTCGAAATAGTGAGAAGGCACCGCACCTGAAATACTTCTATAGAGATGTTTATGCTCAAAAAACATCACGGGGTTGGGGTCGTTGATAGATGCTATGATCAACCCTTTTGCATCTTCGGGCGACGAAGGATACACTACTTTTAGTCCGGGTACATGAGTGAACCAGGCCTCGTTGCTCTGGCTGTGGAAAGGTCCTGCTCCTACTCCGGCTCCGGTGGGCATTCTTACCACCACATCAGCCTGCTGGCCCCAGCGATAATGAATCTTTGCCAGATTATTTACAATTTGATTGAAGCCCACAGATACAAAATCAGCAAATTGCATCTCTACCATACTCTTGAAACCCTCAAGGCTTAATCCAAGTCCTGTCCCAACGATGGCGCTCTCGCAGAGAGGCGTATTCCTGACTCTCGCTTTACCGAATTTTTCTACAAAGCCCTCTGTAATTTTAAATACTCCTCCATATTCTGCTATATCCTGACCCATCAGCACCAGGTTGTCGTGAGCTTCCATGCTTTGGTACAATCCTTCTTTTATGGCATCTACAAATCTCAGAGGCTCTGTTCGGCCGTTGTCGATATCTTTCAGGATGGTAGTTGGCACAGGTGCATAGATATCATTGAGTTCTTTTTCCTCAGTGTGTATGTGTATGGCTGTGCCTGTATGGCTTAAAGAACTTTGTTGGATCTCAGATTCGATATAGTTCTTAAATTCTTCTTTTATATCTGCAAGTTCTTTGTTGGAAAGGATATTTTCTGTAGTGAGATAATGCTCGTAATTGCGAATCGGGTCTTTTTCCATCCACTGTTCAAACAGTTCTTTGGGAACGTATTTGGTGCCGCTGGCTTCTTCGTGTCCGCGCATACGGAATGTCATACATTCTATCAGATAAGGCCTTTGTTCGCGGATACAATAATCTCTCACCCCTGCTACAGTGTCCAATACGGTGAGGATATTGTTGCCGTCGATCTGTACACCCTCCATCCCATAGCCTTTTGCCTTGTCCACCAGGCCTTCACAACGGAATTGTTCACGTACTGGAGTACTCAGGCCGTATCCGTTGTTTTCCAGAACGAAAATTACGGGCAGGTTCCATACAGAGGCTACATTCAATGCTTCGTGAAATTCACCTTCACTGGTGCCGCCTTCACCTGAAAATGCCAGCGAGGCTTTCTTTTCTCCTTTTAGCTTGTAGGCTAATGCGGCTCCGTCGGCTACAGAGAGCTGAGGCCCCAGGTGCGATATCATGCCACAGATATTGTATTGGCGGGTGCCAAAATGAAAACTTCTTTCCCTTCCTTTTGAGAAGCCGTCCGGCTGCCCCTGCCATTGATTGATCAGGTCGCGAAAAGGAATCTTTCTGGTAGTGAATACGCCCAGATTGCGGTGCAGAGGCATAATCCATTCATCAGGCTGCATGGCTAATGTGGCGCCCACAGCGATAGCCTCCTGTCCGATTCCGCTAAACCATTTAGACACCTTTCCCTGCCGAAGCAAAACCAGCATTTTCTCTTCAATCATCCTGGGAAGTAACATTGAGCGGTATATCTCAATCAGCCGCTCATCCGAAAGTGAATATCTCTCAAATTGCATGGTGCAAAGCTACAGCAGTATGTCCGGTTTTCAGCAGAAGGAAAATAAAATCGACCCTTTGCCGGGGAAGAATTCATTTTTATTTTATAAGCAGAAAAGATATATATAATTACAGGATGGATTCTGTAAAAATCGGACTGGCGGTAGGCAGACACAGATAAAGATTTATTACCTTAGCCACCTATATGAAAATAGGAGTTTTAAAAGAAGCTGCACCCGATACAAGGGTTGCCTTATTACCCGAACATATTCCCCTTATTCAGAAATTAAACTCCACTTTATTAGTTGAATCCGGTGCCGGAGACAAGGCTTTCAGCCCTGATAATACCTATACAGAAGGCCAGGCTGCCATTGCTTCAAGAGCCTCGGTAATTCAGGAAAGTGAGATCATACTTTGCGTTGGAATGCCACAAAAAGAAGAGTTGGCTTCGCTGAAGGGAAAAATATTAATCGGGACTTTTCAGCCTTTATTTCATAAAGAAATTTTCGCACAGTTAGCCTCAGAAGGCGCAACAACTTTTAGTCTGGATATGCTTCCCCGCACTACCCGGGCCCAGTCGATGGATGTGCTTAGCAGTCAGGCTAATATTGCCGGGTACAAGGCGATACTTGCAGCTGCTAATCTGTATCCAAAATATTTTCCAATGTTCATGACTGCTGCAGGCACCATTGCTCCGGCAAAAGTGTTGATACTTGGAGCAGGAGTAGCCGGGCTGCAGGCAATAGCTACTGCACGCAGATTAGGTGCTGTAGTGGAAGTGTTTGATACCCGTCCGGCAGTAAAGGAGGAAGTACAGAGCCTTGGGGCCAAATTTGTAGAGGTGGAAGGCGCAGCAGATGCAAGTAAGGCAGGAGGATATGCAGTAGAGCAAACAGAAGAGTTTCGCAACAGACAAAAAGAAAAGATAGCTCAGTCAGCTAAGAAGGCAGATATCGTTATTACTACTGCACAGATCTTTGGGCGCAAAGCACCCATTCTGCTTACAAAAGAAATGATTGTCGATATGAAGCCAGGCTCTGTGATTATTGATATTGCAGCTTCTACAGGTGGAAACACTGAGGTAACTGAAGACATGAAGACCATCGTATATGAAGGGGTAACGGTTGTAGGAGATTCGAATCTGCCGGCGACGATGCCTTACGATGCTTCAAAGATGTACGGGAAAAATGTGATTAACTTCCTGCAGTTGCTCGTGGATAAGGAAGGTGCCCTGCATCTGAATTTTGAGGATGAACTGGTAAGTGGCGCCTGCATGACATATAACGGGAATATTAGTAACGATCGGTTAAAATAATTTTATGGAGGAGATTACCGGATTTATACAAGCCAACCTGGATATGATCTATGTGGTCATCCTGATGGGGTTTCTGGGAATTGAAGTAATCGGGAGGGTGCCCAGTGTGTTGCACACACCTTTGATGAGTGGAGCCAATGCCATACATGGCGTGGTAATCATAGGAGCTATTATCATCATGGGTAAAGCGGAGAGTGATAACTACCTGGCATTGATACTAGGTTTCCTGGCTGTAGTGTTGGGTACACTGAATGTGGTAGGAGGATTTGTGGTTACGGACCGTATGTTGGAAATGTTTAAAAAGAAAAAGCCTAAATCCTAAACTCAAGCAATGGAAATCAGTATTCTGGCAATTAGTTATCTGGTAGCGTCGGTGACCTTTATAATAGGATTGAAAATGCTTTCGCATCCCGCCACAGCACGTCGTGGTAATCTGATAGCTGCCGGCGGTATGACGCTAGCCATTCTGGCTACCATATTTTTATACAAGGATGACGGCAGGCCACTGGGTAATTATGGATGGATTTTTTCGGGAATTGCAGTCGGACTGGTATTGGGGTGGATAATTGCCAAAAAGGTGAAGATGACGGCCATGCCCGAACTGGTTAGCTTTTTCAATGGAATGGGTGGTGCATGTGCGGCGTTGATTTCGATAGTAGAGTTCGATTATATTTACCGTGAAGCTGCGTCTGAACCTGATAAAGTTTTCGGCTCACTTATTCATACAGGACACTATCTGGCAATTATAGCAGGTGCTGTAATCGGGAGTGTGTCTTTTATCGGAAGTATGATTGCCTGGGGCAAGCTTAATGGCAAAATCAAAGATGTATCTTTCAAGGGGCAACATATCATTAACCTGATTGTATTGGTATTGGTACTTGCCTCGGCGGTAGCAACTTATTTTGCTGCAACCAATTCGGCAATTATTTATTTCTTTGTCACCGTATTTCTTGCTTTGCTTTATGGGGTATTCTTTGTGCAGCCTATCGGTGGTGCAGATATGCCGGTGGTGATTTCCCTTCTTAACTCGTTTACAGGTGTGGCAGCGGCATGCGGAGGATTCCTCTACGATAATAAAGCGATGCTTACTGGAGGTATTCTGGTGGGTGCGGCGGGTACCTTGCTGACCATTCTGATGTGCCGTGCGATGAATCGTAGCCTGATGAATGTTTTGATTGGTTCGTTCGGCGGTTCTGCATCCGGTGCGGGACCAACTCATGCCGGTGGAGGCACGGTGAAGGAGATTACCATAAGTGATGCCGCGATGGTGATGGCTTATGCTAAAAAAGTGATTGTGGTGCCCGGTTATGGTTTAGCTGTGGCGCAGGCGCAACATACCTGCCACGAACTGGAAAAAGTACTGGGTGAAAAAGGGGTAGAAGTGAAGTATGCCATCCACCCTGTGGCGGGCCGTATGCCCGGACACATGAATGTATTGCTCGCAGAGGCCGATGTAGAATATGACAAACTCCTGGAGATGGAACCGGCTAATGAAGAATTGAAGACTGCTGACGTAGCGTTGGTACTCGGGGCAAATGATGTGGTGAATCCTGCTGCCAAAACAGATCCTTCTTCACCCATCTATGGTATGCCGGTGCTGGAAGTAGGCGAAGCCGGAATGGTGATTGTAAACAAGCGAAGCATGAAGCCCGGATATGCCGGAATTGAAAATCAGTTATTCTTTGAACCTAAGACCTCCATGCTCTTTGGTGATGCCAAGAAAGTGCTTCAGGAACTGATAGCACAGGTTAAAGAGATTTAGTGTTCGAGTAAATACCGTACAAATTCGTAATTGTGTCCCTTTTTAAAAGGCGTTCTGCCTTTGAGCGTGAGTTCATAATTATGTGCGCGGATACTCTCATAAGTTTGCTCGTCCTCCACAAATTTGGAATACGAATTTAACGGCATGAATGCTGCTAATTGTTCACGAATACCCGTAACAAACCTGTAGCCCGGATGGAAGAAGAGCCCTTCTACTCTTTTTTCGGCATCATGGATTGCTTTACTGTCCCAGAATTCGCGGTGTACGAATACCATACATTGCAGCCCGTTGCCCGCGCCAAAATAGTGCCGGGCTATAGTGATATTAA
Organism: Chitinophagaceae bacterium; assembly: GCA_023957755.1. GTDB lineage: Bacteria > Bacteroidota > Bacteroidia > Chitinophagales > Chitinophagaceae > Ginsengibacter. The sequence continues at coordinate 92,278 of JAMLGT010000015.1, read as the reverse complement.
ACACTTCCGGAAACCAGATGCTTATCCTCACGGGTGAATTATCCGTAGATGGATAGCAGGAGATAATCCAGTATTCATTTTCATTAGCAATCGGGTCAGGGATAAAATTGGTAATATAGTGCCTGCAAATTTTTGTGATAAGAGATGCTTCTTTCAGTTTGAGTAGCTTCTCGAGCCGTCGGTTATTCTTTTCCTTTGGGTCAAATAATTTTAGTGGCTCTGAGGTGAGCCCAAAGCGGTAAGGGATATTGTTTTTCATAGTAGAATGCAAGCCTGGCAAGTGTTTCGTGATATATTTAAGAAGGGGTTTTAAAGAAGCATTAAAAATTCTGTTTTCAAATTTTGTTTCAATTCAAAATTAGCTATTTTTGCAGCCCTTGTCAGGGAAATTCCTCCTTAGCTCAGTTGGTTAGAGCATCTGACTGTTAATCAGGGGGTCGTTGGTTCAAGTCCAACAGGAGGAGCTTGAAAATCAAAGAGTTACAGAAATGTAACTCTTTTTTATTTCGCAATGCGACTAAAAATGCGACTATATCTTTTCCTAAGAAAAGAATACGACTAACAAATAAGAGAAAGTAAAAAATAGAGTGCAAAGCAAAAAAGGTCGTATCACGACTTTTGCTCTCAGGTATTAGCGCAATTGTTTGGCAACTGCATCGGGTTGCAAACCCATATACTGGCAAAATTCTTCCACGGTAACAACCTGGTGTTGTTCCTTCTGAAAGTATTCTTTAATCTTCTTGATAAGATTTCTGCCATACCTGTCGCTTCTGCCTGTGATTATCATAATGTCCTTAGGATAAATACACAGTCTGTTCATTAATCAAATAGCTTTTTTATACTCCATCTATGCCTTTGATATGCTTTTGCATTGAAGTATCTATTGCAAAGATACTGCAATTTTTTAGGGTGGTTATTCGGTATCGTTTGGAATAATGTGGAATAATCGGAACGAATGGTAAGCCACATTTGAAACGCCTTTAAAGCCTGTTTAATTTAGGGGTGAATTTGATTTTTAACCCAATAAATTTTTTATACAATGGCACAACAAAAAGGTATAATCAAGCTGGACGGAACGATAGGTGGCATCACCTTCTACAAGTCCAAAGACGGGTATCTTGCCCGTGAAAAAGGCGGCGTTTCTGCCGACAAAATCGCCAATGACCCTGCGTTCCAAAGAACCCGTGAAAACGGTGCTGAATTTGGTCGTGCAGGTAAAGCTGGAAAAGTTCTTCGCACTTCTCTCCGTGCATTGCTTCAAAACGCCTCAGATAGCCGTATGGTTAGCCGTTTGACTACCGAAATGCTGAAAGTAGTTCAAGCGGATACAACTAACACCCGTGGTCAAAGGAATGTGATTGACGGCGAAGCGGAATTGCTGCAAGGTTTTGAGTTCAACATTAATGGCAAGCTCGGCACTACCCTCTATGCACCGTTTACGGCTGCCATAGACCGTGCTACAGGTGCGCTAACTGTTGACATTCCTGCATTTGTTCCCATCCATATGATTGCCGCTCCGGGTGGTTCTACTCATTACAAAATCATTTCTGCCGGTGTGGAAGTGGATTTTGAAAATGAAACTTACGTGGTGGATAGTCAGGATACTGCCATCCAACCATGGGACGCAACTGCAACGGCTGTAATCAGCCTTGCGAATGCGGTAACTGCCGCAAGCACCCATCCGCTGTTCCTGGCACTTGGTATTGAGTTCTATCAGGAAGTGAACGGACAAATGTATCCTTTAAAAAATGGTGCATACAATGCCTTAGCATTAGTTCAGGTTAGCGGTTCTTAATCTCCGAAATTTTACTTTCAGTTAATAAATTAGCCCTTGTTCTCAAGGGCTTTTTTTGTTTCAAAAAAGGTATGCCCTAAAAGGGCAAACCTGAAATGAAACGATAGCCTGACGGATAGCAATGAGCAAAAAGCCCACCGGGCAAACAGTATACTACCACACCCTGACCATAGCGAAATGAAACGGGGCGGCGGCGCAAATGCCTACTGAAGAAACAATGAGGGACGGAAGAAACGCTGCTGAAAGGCTCAATAGCTGGGCGGCGCTGACTGACAATACGAAGCTGCTTTTTCATAATAAAAAATTTATGTGCATTCTTCACGTAGGCGGTACAGTCCAACCAAAAGGAAACGGAATAAGTCCCGAAGGGTGCAGAAAAATGAGGCTAATTTTTGCGAAGCATTGCCTTATTTTTTCTGCATTATGCCGTAGTCTTTTGGTTGGCTGTTTTTGGGGTTGGTGCGTTAGCCCGCCGAAGTATTTTGCACATTGAATTTTTTATTATGTGCAGCGAAGTTTGTTTCAGTTCGTCCGCCTTCTGTCCTGCCTTTTGCAAGTATGGCAAACCTTGTTTCTTTTGGCAAAAAAAGCCACTGTTTGGGCAGCGGCTTCGGTTGTTAGATGGTTTGCGGATATTTCTTTTTGAACCAATTAGGAAAGGCCTCTTCAAGCCTACGCATATTTCCACAATCCGCAATTTTGTAGGCTTCAAAAATCGTGGTTTGGAAGGATCCAAAATTTCCAATTAACCCTTCCTTCCACATTTCAAAAAGGGTCTTTGTGTTGTCGTTCATTGCTATGATATTTAAAAGTTAAAAAATGAAATTATTTGCTGCGCAAATGGCGGTAAATTAAAGCCCTGCGCATATCTGCAATAAGTGCAGCCTTTTCTAAATATTGCTTTTGCAAACGCTCGTAATTCCTTGCCTTTACTGCATCTGCGGCAAAATCTACATAAGTAGGGCGAAGCCTTTCCGCTGTTTCTAAAACCAATTTTGTAAAATCTCCAAGGCGGATAAATTCGATAACAGAACCCACTAACAGAGGATAAAAACCTTTTGTGAACCAAAGACCATAAACAATGGATTTATAAAAATCAAATTCTTCCTGGCTGCGGCATAAAATGGCGAAACAATTAGGGCAAGGGCTTTCAAGTGGCTTGCCGCTGTTTAAGCCTTTGCAAAGTGCAAACAATGTAAATGCAGGGTAAGAATTTTTTGGGCTGTACTGCTGAATTTTTGGAATAGTCATTTTCTGAAATTTTAAAGTGACTTTCTTTCCCTGCGGAGCAAATAATTTTTTCAAAAGAAAAAAGGGAAAAAAAGAAAGCATTTCAGAAAGGCGGCGGGGAAAAAAGCCAAAAGGAAACGGAATAAGTGCCGAAGGCTGGCAAGGCACAAAAAATAATATCGGCGAAGCCGACCTAATTGCCTTGCCATTATGCCGTAGTCTTTTGGCTTTTTTGTTGTGCGGTAGCCTTGCGGCCGCCGCCTATTTTTGCGGTCTTTTTTTTCCGTCTTTTTATTTTGATTGAAAAAAAATCAAATCATCAATAAGCGAAGCGCAAACAGAATTTTGTATTTGTATTCAGGCAGGGTAAATGTGTCGCAGAAAATAAAAAGCATATAAACAGATTGCAGCGTGGGCAACTTGTGAGGAACGAACAAGTGCAAGTGTGGTGAATGAAAGAGGCAAACGGAATAGTTGCGTTTGAAATGAAGCTGCACTGGGGCTTCTTTGTGTGAGGGGCAAAGTGGTAAATTATTTAAACACCACTTTGCATTGAGCGGAAGCAAAAAGCCCGGGCAGCGTAATGAAATTGGATAGCTCCGTTTTGCCGATTGAATGAACCACTCTTGCAGTGCGGCGCTTAAAGGCTGGTGCAGGATAAGCGAAGTAGAATGTAGTGTAGGAAAGTGAAGTGAGGACGAAGAATGAGGACGGAACGGAACGCCGAAACGGAATGAAGCAAGCTGCCTGCATCCTGCCGTAGCGCATAGCCATTAAACACTAATGCTTTTTATTTTTCTGCACCGCTGAAAATGGGTGGGTGGGGTGCGTGGGTGAAGCGAGGGGAAAAAACACGGCTTCCGAGCCCTGAAAATATCAGCAAAGCCAATTGTGTGTAGGGATATTTTTCAGGGTGAGGCTATGGCATTGGCTACTTAACATAATGTTCTTATAGGACTTTTTTTGTGTTGGCATAGTCGCCTATAAGCGTGGCTAAAAAGTACTATAAGGCAACATTATGTTTAAGCAGCTTCCGCCGTTTTACATACTGGCATAAGCGAAGTGGCGGTGGTGGTTGGAACGAAGCGTCTCTTTGCTGCTATGCTCGTGCGTTAGCTTAGCTCTTTGGCTGTGTAGCGAAGCGGAACAGGCAAAGAGCTAAAAGCGTAGACTGGGCATAGCTTGCAAAGAGTATGACAGTTGTAAACGGCGGCAATGCCATAGAAGGCAGCACTTCGGCAAGCTCAGCGTGACAGCAAGTGCTGGCTAAAGCCGTGTTTTTTTGTGCGTGGGCTAATTATCGTACCATTTACGCTTTAGCCAAAACGCTACATTGACCAATGCAATTAACGCGGGAACTTCTACTAATGGACCGATAACGCCTGCAAATGCCTGACCACTGTTGATACCGAATACGCCGATTGCAACTGCTATGGCTAATTCAAAATTGTTGCCCGAAGCTGTGAATGCAATAGACGCATTGCGGCTATAATCTACTCCCATTTTTTTGCCAATAAGAAAGCTAACAAAAAACATAATTGCAAAGTATATTACCAACGGAATAGCAATGCGAACCACATCCATTGGAATGTTTACAATGAGTTCGCCTTTGAGAGAGAACATTACAACAATTGTAAATAGTAAGGCAATTAATGTAAGAGGTGAAATTGCTGGAATAAATTTATTGTTATACCAATCATCGCCTTTTGCTTTTCTTAAAACTAACCTTGTGAGGAAACCTGCTAAAAACGGAATGCCTAAATAAATAGCTACGCTTTCTGCAATTTGGCCCATTGTGATATTTACTTCGGTGCTGTTGATACCAATTAAAGGTGGTAAAACCGTAATGAAAACATAGGCGTACACACTGTAAAGCAACACTTGAAATATGCTGTTGATTGCTACTAAACCTGCTGCATATTCTCGGTTGCCATCAGCTAATTCATTCCACACAATAACCATTGCAATGCACCTTGCCAAACCAATAAGGATTAATCCTATCATATATTCTGGCTTATCGTGCAGAAATGTAATAGCCAAAATAAACATAAGGATAGGGCCGATAACCCAATTCAGTAACAGGGAAACAGAAAGCACCTTAGTATTGCTGAAAACTTCCTTGAGTTTTTCGTAACGCACTTTTGTAAAGGGTGGATACATCATTAAAATTAAACCTATTGCCAAAGGAATGTTTGTGGTGCCTGCGGAAAAAGAATTAATAAATGTGGGTGCGGAAGGAATGAAATATCCGATAGCCACACCTACTGCCATTGCAAGGAAAATCCAAAGTGTGAGAAAGCGGTCGAGGAAGGAAAGGTGTTTTCGCTCGTATGCAGGCGCACAATTATTTGCTGACATCAGAGGTATTTTTGTACAAAATCTTTTGAATATTTTTTTATCATTTCACGCACTTTGGCAAACTCCTGCTTTATTTCTTCATCAGTACCTTTATGCTTTGAAGGGTCGGGAAAGTTGTGGTGCAGTTTGACGGCATTGGTTGGAAAAAATGGGCAGGTTTCTTTGGCATTGTCGCAAACGGTAATTACATAATCAAAGGGGATATTCTTGTACTCACTTATATGATTGGAAGTGTAATAGGTAATGTCTAAACCATCTTCTTTCAGTGTTTGAATAGTTTTGGGATTAACGCCGTGTACTTCTACTCCTGCACTATAAAGGGTAGCTTTATCGCCTGCAAATTTTTGCAGGTATGCGTGTGCAATCTGACTGCGACAACTATTTCCTGTGCAAAGCACTAAAATATTTTTCATTTTCTTTTGTTTGACTTTTTAACAACAACCGCTTCCTAGTGTGCAGTTGTTGGTGTTTTTTTCGGCATAAACGGTAATGCTATAAATAATGTTTTTGTTGGCTTTGTAAACAGCGATTTCTTCTTTGCTGAGATAGTTTGAAAGAATATCATCAGGAATTATGATTGGCTTTTCTTTTTGCAATTGAATGTTGGTAAAACCTGCGTTAGTTATGATATTGAGGTAATCTTCTTTTTGAATGGCACCGGCCACACAACCCGCATACATTTCTGCTGCGTTTTTAATTCTTTCTGGCAAAACGCCCGTAAGCACAATATCCGATATGCTGAAATGCCCGCCTGGCTTCAAAATCCTGAATACTTCGACAAAAGCTTTGGGTTTGTCTGGAACAAGGTTCATTACGCAATTGCTCACTATTACATCAGCGGCATTAGCGGCAATTGGAATTTGCTCAATATCACCTTGACGGAACTCTACATTGTTGAAGCCTAATTTTTCAGCATTTTCACGGGCTTTATTAATCATTGCTTCGGTAAAATCTATTCCTATCACTTTGCCTGTATCCCCCGCTTCGGCACGGGCTACAAAACAATCGTTGCCTGCACCGCTGCCTAAATCCACAACCACGTCGCCTTTTTTAATTTGTGTGAATTGCGTAGGAAGTCCGCAGCCCAAACCTAAATCGGCATCTTTATTATAGCCGTTGAGTTCATCATACTCTTCGCTCATAATGTTGTACACTTCGGTACTGCAACCGCCTGCGCCACAGCAAGAGGCTGCATTAGCGGCTTTATCCTGCAAGGCTATTTCGCTGTACTTCTGCCTTACCATTTCTTTGATTTGTTCGTTGGTTTGCATATTGTGTTTGTTTAATTGTTATATTGTGTTATTACGATTAATAAGTTCAAAAAAAATGCTAACAGCATTTTGTAGTACCGACATTGGCATTGAAAAAACCTTCCATTTGCTTTTTGATTTTTTCCCAAACCATTTCATCAATGCAATAGCAAACGCTGGTGCCTTCTATACTCCCCTTAATGATACCTGCGTTTTTGAGTTCTTTCAAATGCTGGGAAACAGTAGCCTGTGCCAAACCGATTTCGTTTACCAAATCGTTGCAGATACAAGCCTGCTGCTTGATAATGTGCTGCAATATGGCGATACGGGCCGGGTGCGCCAAAGCCTTTAAGACAATAGCCAAATCGTTTTGTTCTTTGTTGAAAATATCTGTTCTTGTAATGCCCATTCTCTTAGTATTACATTGCAATATTACGATAGACACTTTTTTGCAGCAAAAATTTTTTACGGCTTAGGGATAGAAGCGAAAATCCTTTGTGAGGAACGAGCAAAGATTGTAGCGCATAGCCCGACCCGTAGGGGAAGCCCATAATTAATGATTAGTGATTAATGTTTATTCTTTTATGATTTAATTTTTAAAACTTCAGCTTCTGTATTCGTACAGCATTGAGAATTGCCAACAAAGCTACGCCTACATCGGCAAAAACTGCTTCCCACATTGTGGCAAGACCACCTGCTCCTAATACAAGTACAACTGCTTTTACTACAAATGCAAGGGTTATGTTTTGCCAAACAATTTTCTTTGTTTGCTTGCCGATATTGATTGCCATTGGTATTTTGCTGGGCATATCATCTTGTATCACTACATCGGCGGTTTCTATGGTAGCATCGCTGCCTAAACCACCCATTGCAATTCCAACATCGCTCAAAGCCACTACTGGCGCATCGTTCACGCCATCGCCCACAAATGCCACGGTTTCGTTTTTGGCTTTTATTTCTTTTACTTTATTCACTTTGTCTTCGGGCAATAAATCGCCAAAGGCATTTTGAATGCCTAACTTATTGGCTACATCATTTACTACAGTTGATTTATCGCCGCTTAACATTGTTGTATTTACATCCAATGTTTTTAGGTTATCAATGGTAGTTTGTGCGTCTGCTTTTATGCTATCAGCAATGGTTAAGTAGCCTGCAAATTTTTTATCGTAGGCAATTGCAATGAGTGTATAAACAATAGTGGAAGGGTCAATATCGTATTGGATATTTTCCTTGTCTAATAATTTGAAATTGCCTACCAATAATTCTTTGCCATTGATAGTAGCTTTAAGACCGTGCCCTGCAATTTCTTCTACATTTTCTAAAGCAATACTATGATTGATTTCGCCAACAAAGTTGTGAATGGCTGTTGCAACTGGGTGAGTGGATTTGCTTTCCAATACATTGACCATTTGCATTATTTCATCTTTATTAAAATCCGATTTTATATTGGCTTCCTGTACTTTAAACACGCCTTCGGTCATTGTGCCTGTTTTGTCCATCACCACATTTTGCACTTTTGCAATTACATCTATAAAGTTGCTGCCTTTGAACAGAATGCCATTGCGGCTGGCTGCGCCAATGCCGCCAAAATAACCCAACGGAATGCTAATGACCAATGCACAAGGGCAACTGATAACAAGGAATATTAATGCCCTATAAAGCCAATCCCGAAACACATAAGTTTCAACAAAGAAATAAGGAAGCAAACAAATGGCTATTGCCGCAAATACTACAATGGGTGTATAAACTTTTGCAAACTTGCGAATGAATAATTCGGTAGGTGCTTTTTGTGCCGTGGCATTTTGTACCAATTCTAAAATCTTGGAAAGTTTGCTATCGGTATAAGCGGTGTTTATTTTTACCTGTGCAACTGTGTTCAAATTAATCATACCTGCCAAAACCGTATCGCCTTTTTGTTTTGTGTCTGGCTTGCTTTCGCCTGTAAGTGCAGAAGTATTGAATGAGGCTGTTTCGGAAATTAATTCTCCATCTAAAGCCACTTTTTCGCCTGGTTTTAATTGAATGATATTGCCGATTGCTGCTTGTGCCGCCTTTATGGTTTTGGGTTGGTTGTTTTCTAAAATGGTTACTTCATCTGGGCGCTGGTCTAAGAGTTTGCTGATATTTCCTTTGGCTCGTTTTACGGCTAATGTCTGGAACACTTCACCTACTGCATAAAACAACATCACTGCTACGCCTTCGGGGTATTCTCCAATTGCAAATGCGCCAATGGTGGCAATACTCATCAATAAAAATTCAGAAAATATTTCGCCTTTACCAATGCTTTGAAATGCTTCTTTGATAACAGGAAAACCAACTGGAATATAAGCTATGATATACCAACTTAATCGCACCCAACCTGTGAACCAACTTTGCGGAAACCAATTATCAAATGCAATGGCAGTCATCAATAGCACGAATGAAATGATTGCAGGCAAGAACATTTGAAGGGTGGACTTATTTTCATCGTGGCTATGGTCGTGTCCATCATCGTCTGAATGTTCGTTGCTGTGGTCGTGGTCTAATTCTTCTTTGAACCTTGTACCGTGAAAATGACCATCGCCTTTGAAGTGGCGCTCTCTTGTTTTTTCTTCAATAACGGGTAAGGCTTTGGCACCTTCCTGCTGCACCAATTTTTCATCGGCTTTTTCATTTATTTTTGCTTCCTGCGGCGAACAGCAAATTTGCTTGCCGTGGGCATCGTAGATATGTTTATGTTCTGTACTCATAATAATCTTCTTGTTTTAGATTGATAGGATTTGTATTGCTCACCGTGTTGCTTTTTCAGAAATTCTTCTTCTAACCTTATTTGTATGTGTATAACAATATAGGTAGTAAGCAAAATGCAAAAGGAAACGGCATTGGGAATGACAAGAAATAATCCTGCCACACAAATAATCATTCCCAAAAAAATAGGATTTCTGCTAATAGAAAACAGCCCTTTGGTTACTAAATCCGTTTTGTTTTGCTCATCAATACCAATGCGCCAACTATTGCTCATTTGCACTTGCGCAATGATTATCCATATTAAAGAAATGTGGATTAGAATTAGTCCGACAAAATGAATATTTAGATTTTGTAAATAAGGTATAGGGATAGTAAATTGATAAATATTCCCAAAGCTGTACATTAGTATTACAACAAACAATGCGGCTAACAATACTTTCATCACATTGCCAATATAGTTATGTGCATTGGGTTCTTTTCCAAAAGTAATTGGGTTAATACCCGTGCTTTTGTATGTACGGTATGAGGGTATTACAAATGCAAAAAGCAATACAAGAGCATAGAAAATGGGCAGGTAATATCTTAGAAAATCATTCATAATTTATACAATTTTTAGTGTCCGTGTTCTCCTTCTCCTGCATTAACGATTTTAGCCATAACGAAAAAAGCATTCTTAGTTACGATTTTTGCACCCTGTGGAATTTCCTTTAATGCAGTAATTTGTGTATAACCCAAATCAGAAGTTCCCTTGGCTATTGGGATACGCTCAAAAGTGATTTCATCAACTGTGCTTTTCGGCTTATCAGCTTCCTTGTGGTTATGCGGGTCTTCTTTTTCGTTTGGATTTTCGCTTTTGTGTTCATCTTCCGAATGCCTATCTGTAACAATAAAAATGTAATCTTGTCCTTTATTATTTACAATTGCATCGTTAGGAACGGCTGCGCCTATATTTCGGTCTAAACTAATCATTGCGGTAACGCTCATTCCATCTATCAATCCATACTTATTGCCCGTAACTCTGGCGTGAACAGGAATGGTTTTGCTATCTCCTTCAAATGCAGAACCTATGGAATAGATTTGTGCATCGTATTCTACACCCGGATTATTAGTTAGCGTGAAGTGTATGGTTTGTCCTGCTTTAACTTTTGGCAAGTCTTTTTCATACACATAAATATCTAAATGCAGTTGTGCATTGCTTACGATTTCCGCAATGGGTGAAGCCATATCTACATTGCTTCCAATCTGTGCTATTACCTTACTAATTGTGCCGCTAATAGGTGCTTTTACAGCTAATAAAGAAGAATAATTTTGCGAAGCTCCTATGCTTCCCAATTGCTTTTGCAAACCTGAACGCTGGCTTCTTAACGTAGCCAATTCCGTTTGGGCTTGTTGCAGCCTTTTTAGTGGCGCAGCATTGCCTTCAACCAATTGCTTTTGGCGATTAACTTCTATTTCAGCCAATTTTATTTGAGCATTCACTTGTTGTAATTGCTGTTGCATTTGTATTAAATCGGGATTGGTAATAGTGGCAATAGTTTGACCTTTTGAAACAAAGTTTCCCGGCTGTACATTCAATGATTTTACAACACCACTATAAGCCGGTGTTACAAATGCTTTGTTTTGATTAGGTACAGTAAGCATTCCGTTTACCTTTACGGCATTGGTAAGTTCTTTACTTTCTATACTTCCTAATTCAATTCCAATGGTTTTAATTTGTTCTGTAGAAAGCGAAACCACATTTTCGTTTTCGTGTTCATTATGCGCTTCTTCCGCTGCTTCAGTTTTTGTTTCCGGGTTTTCGGAATTATTCTTGCAGCTTGAAAACAAGCATACACCGATTATTAATTGAAGAATTAAAAAATAATATTTCATTTTTTTATTTTATTGATTGAGATAATATTTGTACTGAATGACTGATTGGTTGTATTCGTTTAATGCCTGTAAATAGTTTTTCTTAATATCAATGGCTTGGGTAAAAAACTGCGACATTTCTGCAAAGCTGATTTCGCCTGCCTGATAACTTAGTAAAGCAGCTTTTATGATTTCTTCGGATTGCTTTAGCCCCGAATTTTCATAAAAAAGCAACATTTCATTTGCCCGCTCAATTTCTACAACGGCATTATTCCGCTGGGTATTAAACTGTAATTGCTGATAAGATAATTGTTGTTGCTGCATTTCTACTTCTGCTTTTGCAGCCAATACTTTGCTACGGTATGCTGCTTTGCCAAAAAGAGGAAAAGCTGCTGTAACCGAAAACCCTGTATAGGGGTCTTTTGCACCATATAATCTCTGCGAAAATAGACGACCTGAAAACTCTGGCTTATTGGTGTTTTGCTGTACACTGATATTTGCATTGGCAATGTTGATATTTTGCTGTTGCAAGGCCAAAGAAGGGTGCTGGCCTTCTGCCATAGAAACAGTGTACGATAATTTTTCCAAAGGCTTGGTAAGCGGCAGATACATTGTATCTGTATTAAGCAGCATACTTAGCTGTTGTTGTTGCAGGGTTATGTTCTTTTTATTTTGCTGCAATTGCGCTTTTAGCTCTTTCATTTTTACTTCGGCGGATATTCTGTCAAGACCCGCTGCTTCACCCGTCTTTACCATAAGGTCGGCAGCTTTATACATTGAAGAATACATAGTATCCAACCTTTGGTATAATGTGCTTATATCCTGTAAATACCAAAGTTGATAATAGGCATTGTTTACTTCCTTGCGTATTACGGCATCAAGCATAGCTTTGTTCATTTCGTAATATTTCAACTGCTCTTCAAAATATTGCCTACGGGCTTTGTATAAGCCCGGCCAAACAAAATTTTGCGATACACCAATTTTCAAAACACCTTTAGGGTCGCTTGGGCGCATATCTTCATTTTCAACAAAAACACCTGTTTTAGGAATTTCCTTTGAGGCGGTAATGTCGTAAGTTGCCTTGGAAACCTGTGCTTTGTTGACGCTGTATTGAAGATTATTATTAAACGCAATGTTTACTGCTTGTTCAGGTGCTATCCTTTGCTGAGCCATAGCATTAAAACTGCAAAACGAAAGAAACACCATCAACACTGCTTTTACACCCAATTTATTATTACGCTTAAAATTGATTTTGGTATTGAACAAAATATATAAAACGGGTAAAACAAATAAGGTTAAAAATGTTGCTGTAATTAAACCGCCTATTACAACAGTGGCTAATGGTCTTTGAACTTCTGCTCCTGAACCCGTGCTAATGGCCATTGGAAGGAAACCGAGTGAAGCTACCGATGCCGTCATCAATACGGGACGCAATCTCATTTTTGTTCCTTCAATCACTCGTTGAACAACATCTTGCATTCCTTCTTTTGCAAGGTCTTTAAAAGTGCTGATTAGTACAATTCCATTCAGTACCGCTACACCAAACAAAGCAATAAAACCAACTCCTGCCGAAATACTAAATGGCATTCCCCTTAGCAATAATGCAAACACACCACCAATGGCGCTCATTGGAATGGCAGTAAAAATGAGTAAGCTTTCTTTAACCGAACCAAATGTGAAGTAGAGCAATAGGAATATTAATGCTAATGCTAAAGGAACAGCAAATTTCAATCGTGCCGAAGCTTCTTTTAAGTTTTCAAATGTGCCGCCATAAGTGTAGAAGTAGCCTGAAGGCAGCAGGTTTGCTTTTGAAAGTTTTTGTTGAATGTCTTCTACAACTGTTTCAACATCTCTGTTTCGTACATTGAAACCAACTACTATTCTGCGCTTTCCATCTTCACGGCTAATTTGTGCAGGTCCTTCCTTGAAGGCAACTGTAGCTACTTGCGATAGAGGAATTTGTACTCCTTCAGGCGTTGATATAAAAAGGTTACTCACATCATCAATAGAATTTCGGCTTACACTATCTAACCTTACTACCAAGTCAAACTTCTTTTCATCTTCAAACACAACACCTGCTGCTTGCCCTGCAAAAGCAGTACTCACGGTGTGATTAATATCTTCAATATTTAACCCGTAGGAAGCTAATCTTGCCCTGTCGTACTGAATAGTTATTTGCGGTAAGCCTGTGGTCTGCTCTATTTGTGGTTCGGTAGCTCCATTTACCTGCTGCACTACTGCTGCAACCTTTGGTGCGATTGCCGCAAGGGTATCAATATTTTCTCCAAATATTTTTATGGCTACATCCTGCCTTACACCTGTCATTAATTCGTTAAACCGCATTTGTATAGGTTGTGAAACTTCAAAGAAAACGCCGGGTATCATTTCTAATTTTTCCATCATTTCCGCGGCCAACTCATTATAGCTCTTTGAAGATTTCCATTCTTTTTTCGGCTTTAAGGTTACCATCAGGTCTGTAGCTTCGGGGGGCATAGGGTCTGTTGGCACTTCTGCGCTACCTGTTTTACCTACTACAGTTTTTACTTCCGGAAAGGCCTTTAAAATGCGGCTTGCCTGCATTGAGGTTTCAATGCTTTGCGATAGAGAAGTGCCTTGTGGTAAAATACAATGCACGGCAAAATCACCTTCCTGCAATTGCGGGATAAACTCACCACCCATTCTGCTGAAAAAAACAAATGCAATCATTAGCAATGCGAAAGACGCACCTACTATTGCATACTTTACACGAATGACTTTTTGTAACAAAGGCGTGTACCACCGTTGCAGTTTATCCATCATTTTATCTGCAAAAGTTTTTTTGTGTTTTATATTCTTTGATAGGAATAAAGAAGTCATCATAGGGATATAGGTAAGGGACAAAATGAGCGCTCCAAGAATGGCGAACGCCACCGTTTCTGCCATTGGCCGGAACATTTTGCCTTCAATACCCTGTAATGAAAGGATAGGCAGATAAACAATGAGAATAATTATTTGTCCGAAGGCTGCGGAACTCATCATTTTTTTGGCACTGCTTCCGACGGCTTCATCCATTTGCTGTTGTGTGAGTTTACCGGCTGGTTTCAAGCCCAAATAATGCAGGCTGGCTTCTACAATAATTACCGCACCATCCACAATTAATCCAAAATCTATCGCTCCTAAACTCATTAGGTTTCCACTTACCCCAAAGAGGTTCATCATACCCAAAGCAAAAAGCATTGATAAGGGAATAGCGGAAGCTACAATAAGCCCGGCTCTTAGATTTCCTAAGAAAAGAACTAATACAAAAATGACGATTAGCGCCCCTTCTATGAGGTTCGTTTTTACCGTATTGATAGCCCGGCTCACCAAATCTGTGCGGTCTATAAAAGGCTCTATCACCACATCATTTGGCAGCGATTTTTGAATAGTAGATATTTTCTCTTTTACCCTGCTAACCACATCAGCGCTGTTTTCGCCCTTTAGCATCATTACTATCCCGCCTACTGCTTCCTTTTCACCATTGTAGGTAACGGCACCATAACGAACAGCATTTCCAAAACCTACATCAGCAACATCTTTTATAAGAATAGGAACGCCGCCTGGCGTTTTTATTACCGTGTTTCGTATATCATCCAATGAACTTACCAAGCCAATGCCACGGATAAAATAGGCGTTAGGCTTTTTGTCAATGTATGCGCCGCCTGTATTTTCGTTGTTTTTTCCTAATGCATTGAAGATTTCTGCAATGGTTACATTCATTGCTTTGAGGCGGTAAGGGTTTACTGCTACTTCATATTGCTTTAGCAAACCGCCAAAACTATTTACTTCTGCGATACCTGCTGTACCATATAATTGCCGGGCAACAATCCAATCCTGCATTGTGCGCAAATCCATTGCGGAATATTTATC
This sequence comes from Chitinophagaceae bacterium, assembly GCA_023957755.1. Classification (GTDB taxonomy): domain Bacteria; phylum Bacteroidota; class Bacteroidia; order Chitinophagales; family Chitinophagaceae; genus Ginsengibacter. Next base: position 77,179 of record JAMLGT010000015.1, on the reverse strand, counting down.
TTCTGCGCCTTTTTTTGGGTGAAGTACATATTGGTATATCTCTCCAAGCCCTGTACTAACCGGTGCAAGTTCTGGCCTGCCTATTCCATTGGGAATTTTCTCTTCGGCTTCTTTTAATTTTTCATTTACGAGCTGGCGGGCGAAGTAAATATCCATTTCGTCTTTGAACACGGCAGTAATAACAGATAGGCCGAAACGAGAAATTGAGCGTAGCTCAATAAGGCCTGGAATGTTAGCCATACTTTGCTCAATAGGATAAGTAACTAATTGTTCCGTTTCCTGCGCTGCTAAGGTTGGTGTAAGTGTTATGATTTGTACCTGATTGTTGGTAATATCCGGTACTGCATCAATGGGTAATCTGGCTGCACTCCAAATACCCCAAATAATTAGTCCTAAGGTAAATAGCCCTATAAGGAACTTGTGCTTTATACTAAAGCCAATAATTTTATTAAGCATACTTTCATTGTTAAACTGATTGATTTTTTGAAATAGTAAATGACTGTATTGCTACGCAATACAGCATCATTGAATTAAAAATTCAGCTTAACAATATTTGGGCGGCTGCCAAACGGCTTCTAAAACGCCTGTGAGGTGGTGGGAATGGTAGAAGGAAAATTTTAGTTGGTTAGCCAACGGCAGTTTTTTGTACACAAGAGCAAAAGTTGGCAGTTTTGAAACGGCCACACTGCAACAGGAACAGTGGCAAAGCGGTGGGCAATGCTCGCTCTCGTGCTGGTGGTTATCGTGGCTTTGTGTTGCTGACACCTGCGTGGCTGTGGGTAAATTGCAATCCTGTGCATCTGTGCAGGGCATACCCGAAAGCAGCAAAATATACAGGCTAAATATGAATGCAATTATTTTCACAAGGGGCAAAGGTAAATTCTGCAATTGAGTTATGCAAGTTTTTAAATGCAATGGTGTTGCAGAGGGTGTAGTCATCACAGGCGTGATTGCGTTGCTAAATTTTAAAAAATGCAGGCGTTGAAACCTGCATTCTATTTTTTTGATTTTACTTGTTTAATAGATTATCGTAATGCCAGCACCATAGCCCATATCGCTATCGTAATGGGTGGACAAGGCAAGCCATTTTGTGGTAATGTAGCGGAAGCCTACCATATATTCTTTGTCGGTATTTACCATCCAATTGAAGCGTAAACGAGGGGTAATGGGAATGTCTTCACGCATTAGCTGAAAGCGAATTTTTCCGTACATATCAATCCTTGCATCGGCTACAATTAACCACGGTAATGTGTACTGAAAACCTGCAACGGGTGCCCAATAATTTTTATGAATGGTTTCCTGCCCGAAAAGATTTTTCTCAATGCCGTGGCTCTTTTGTTTGTACCTGTATTGTGCACCAATGTAGGGATATGCCCATTGCATTTTGCCTAAATACCTGCCGAATATGAGGCTGCCTTCATATCCGTGTTCGGGTTTTATGCCAATGTGCCAATCTCCATTCAATGCATATCTGTGGCTCATCCACATAAATTCTCCATCGCTGCCATTGCTTTCAAGACCTACCTGCGCACGGAATGAGGTCATTCTGTTGTCTTTTTTAAACAATCGCCACGCTTCGGCTTTATTGGGTAGCTGGGGATTTGGCTCTGAATTTTGATAGCTGAAAATCCTACCCATACCTGCCATCATATGATACAATATGTGGCAATGGAAAAACCAATCTCCATCCTGATTTGCTGCAAATTCTATGGTGTCGGTTTCCATCGGCAATATGTCAATCACATTTTTTAGCGGTGAATATTCACCTTTGGAATTGAGTACACGGAAATCGTGACCGTGCAGGTGCATTGGGTGGCGCATCATTGAATTGTTGGTAAGTACCAACCGTAATATTTCGCCTTTTTTAATCATTATTTTATCGGTTTCTAACACTGTTTTATTATCTAAAGACCATAAATAACGGTTCATATTTCCTTCTAATGTGAAATGAATTTTATGAACAGGTGCATCTGGCGGAAAGGCTGTTTTTTCGGGTGATTTTAGTAAGTCGTAATTTAAAGTGCGAATACCATTTACAGTGGACATATCCATTTTTTCGTGAGCCTCACCCCCCGCCCTCTCCGAAGGAGAGGGAGCTTTTGGTACTAAAGCCATTCCACATTTAGGGCATTTACCGGGTTTATCGGATACCACTTCGGGGTGCATTGGGCAAGTGTATTGTTGCATTTGGTGCATTGAATGGTCTTGGATTTTAGCGGTATCGGTTGAAGCCATATTATGCATTGAATGGTCTTGTGGTGCTTTTTCTTTTTGCATATTTCCCATATCGTGGTTCATTGGCTGGCTGCCGTGCAATTCGGGATACATTACCTGGTTCATATCCATTGTTTGCAGGCTCATATTCATACCCATATCCTTCATATCGCCGTTCATCTTCATCATATCGTTCATCATCTTCATTCCTTCGAAATACTTTAAACGGGGCAAGGCGGGTGCAGGTATCTTCATTCCACTTCCTAACCAAATGGAAGCGTGTTTTGTTCTGTCTTCTGGTGTGGCTCTAAATTCGTAACTCATATTTTCGGGAATAGTTACTTCCACGTCATAGGTTTCTGAAACGCCTACAATCAATCTGTCCACTTCTACAGGTTCTACATCATTTCCATCGCTGGCTACTACAGTAATTTTTCCACCGCCGTAATTCAACCAAAAATAACTGGAAGCTCCGCCATTTACCACTCTTAACCTTACTTTATCGCCTGCTTTTAGCCTCACCCCCGACCCCTCTCCGAAGAAGAGGGGGGAAGAAACCGTTTCTATTGTTTGTTCCGTTTTGCCATTGATAAGGAATTTATCATAATACACATCGCTTACATCCATTGCTTTCATCCGTAGCCATTCGTTTTTTAATTTTGTGCCAAAAGCATTGTTTTTTATAGCTTCGGCGTAGCTCTGTACGCTTCCTTTTTTAATGGCATACCAATCATTTGCAGTATGCAGCCGTCGCATTACCTGATTAGGCTTTTCATCTGTCCATTCGCTCAACATTAATGGTAACACGGCGGCATACTTATTTTCCATTGCTCCATCATCTCTTTTTCTAAAAACCAATGTGCCATACAAGCCTGCCTGCTCCTGCAAGCCGCTGTGTGAATGGTACCAATAGGTTCCGTTTTGCACCACTTTAAATTTGTACAAATGGGTTTCGCCGGGACCAATTCTTTTTGTAGTTAGATAGGGAACACCGTCTTCCCAATTAGGTAGAATAACGCCGTGCCAATGCAAGGAAGTTTCTTCATTTTTTAACCGATTGTGCAAATAAATTTCGGCTGTGTCTCCTTCGGTAAAATATAAAACAGGTGCTGGAATTTGACCATTAATGGCATAAGCGTGGCGTTTTTTGCCTGTGAAATTTACTGTTGTATCCGTTACATATAAATCGTAGCGGACTGTTTTGCCTTGAAAAGAAATTTTATCAGCCGAAGCATCTGCTTCAAAATTATCGTCCATTTTATGTTCATCCATTTGCATTATTTCCTTCTTCTTTGGCTCTAAATGCATCCCACATTTTGGGCAATCTCCGGGTTTATCGGAAATTACTTCTGGGTGCATTGGGCAGGTATAAATCGTATCTGCTGAATTTGACGATTTTGGATTGTGCTGCATTTCTCCTGTGGTTTTTTGCACATCCTTCATTGGTGGCATTGCTGTATTATTAGGCTTTGCTTTTGTTGCAGGGGGTGGTTTTGGTTGGTTTTTTTGAACAGGTTTTGCAGGTGGCTTAACCGTTATCTTTTTTGCTACCAAATCCATTCCGCATTTTGGGCATTTGCCTGGTGCAGCCTGCTGCACTTCGGGGTGCATTGGGCAGGTGTACATTGTTTTTGTGGATTGTGCATCTGCATTAACGAAGATTGCAAAGGCAAACATTATTGTGAGTATATATTTCATTGTTATTTTTTGTTAAGTTTTAAAAGGCTTGCGTTGATTGCTACTACAATAGTGCTCACGCTCATTAAGACTGCGCCCATTGCCGGGCTAAGTACAAATTTTGGATAGAGAATACCGGCTGCCAATGGAATAGCAACCACATTATACCCTACTGCCCAAATTAGGTTTTGTACCATTTTTTTGTAAGAGCGTTTTCCAAAATCAATCATTTTTACTACATCTCTTGGGTCGCTGTTTACCAAAATAATATCTGCTGTTTCTGCAGCTACATCTGTACCTGAACCCACTGCAATGCCCACATCGGCTTGTGCTAATGCAGGGGCATCGTTTACGCCATCGCCTGTCATTGCCACTATTTCGCCTTTGGCTTGAAACTCTTTTACTTTTTCCTGCTTATTGTGTGGCAACACATTTGCCAAATAGCCGTCCATACCCAATTGATTGCTTACTGCGGCTGCAATTTTTTCATTATCGCCCGTAAGTAAAAATGATTTGATACCCATTTCTTTTAACAGGCTGATTGCTTCCTGCGCACCATCCCGAAGGGTATCTGCCAAAGTGATAATGCCTGCAAGCTGTTTATCTATCAACACAAAATTTACTGTTTCTGCATCTTGGTTAATTTCCGTAGGAATTGCCGGTATTGGCAAATTATTTTGAGTGAAATAATTGGGACCTGCGGCAATAATATTCTTTCCATTGACTGTGCCCGATACACCAATGCCCTGCATATATTTGAAGTTTTCCGACTTCCACAAAGGCAGGTTTTTTTCTTTCAGCGTTTTTAAAACACCCTTTGCAATATGGTGTTCAGAGTTTTGCTGAATTGCGCCTGCATACTGTAGTATTTCATTTTCGGAATAATTATTTAATGGAATTATTCTTTGTACGGCGTGTGAGCCTTGCGTAAGTGTTCCTGTTTTGTCAAATATTATGGTAGATAATTTACGGGTGGTTTCAAAAGCTGTGCGGTTGCGGATAAGCAAGCCATTGGTGGCAGATAATGTTGTAGAAATTGCAACTACTAACGGTATAGCCACACCCAATGCGTGGGGACAAGCCGTAACCATAACCGTAACCATTCTCTCTAAAGCAAAAGATAAATTGCCGCCTGTAAAGTACCAATAAGCAAATGTGCCAATGCCTACTGCAATGGCAATAAAAGTAAGCCACTTTGCAACTTTGTCTGCAAGGTTTTGAGTATTGGATTTAGCGGCTTGGGCATCGGAAACTAAATTGATAACTTTATAGAGATAACTGTCTTTGCCTACACCTGTGGCTTTAATCCGTAATGCGCCATCGCCATTGATAGAACCTGCGATTACTTTGGTATCTACTTCTTTTTTTACGGGTACACTTTCGCCTGTAAGCATACTTTCATTTACGGACGAACTGCCTTCTATAACCAAACCATCGGCAGGAATTTTTTCGCCGGGCTTAATGATTACGGTATCGTTGTTCTGCAAATCAGCGATTGGAATTTTGGTAGCCTGACCGTGGCGTTCAACCGTTACATCATTTGGCAATAAAGCCACCAATGATTGCAAGGCTTTGGAAGCTGCCATTTGCGACCGCATTTCTAACCAATGCCCTAACAGCATAATTACTATCAGCGTGGCTAATTCCCAAAAGAAATCCATACCGGGCAAGCCAAATACTACCGCTACGCTGTACGCATAAGCAACAGTAATGGCTAAAGCAACCAAAGTCATCATACCTATTGCATTGGCTTTTATTTCGCCCACCATTCCTTTCAGGAAAGGCATACCACCATAGATATAAATGAAAGTGCCTAATGCCAACAATACATATTTATCTCCGGGAAAAGTAAGGCTAAAGCCTGCCCATTGCTGTATCATATGCGACAGTGCCAAAATGGGAATGGTAACAATTAGGCTTACCCAAAACCGCTTTAGAAAGTCGTGGGTGTGGTGCCCTTCGTGCTTGTTGTAGCTATCTGCATTATGTGTATTGTGTTCTGCGGCGTGGCTGCCTTGTGCATCGGCGTGGTTCATTTTATGAGAATGTCCTGCGGATTGACTGCCGCCGCCCAACTGCACCAATGCCATACCACAAAGGGGGCATTTTCCGGGTTCATCTTTCAGCACCTGCGGGTGCATAGGACAAGTGTATTTCTGCATAGTATTTTATTTACAGCAACTTTTTCGGTGTACGAAAATGCTTTTGAGAAAATTGAAAATGGATTTCCACATTGTTTATTTGCTTTCTAATTCTTTGATTTTTGATTTCATAAAATTGATTTCCTTATTCTGGGCATCAATTATTTCCTTAGCCAACTTTTGCACATCGGGGTCACTCAAACTACTTTGTTCCACCATCAGGATTGCGCCTGCGTGGTGTGGTATCATTGATTTCAGAAACTGCCTGTCGCCAATGGCTGCCTGCGTTCTAATGAGTGAAAAGAAAAGCACAAGTAAGGCAACACCAACGCCAATAAGGATAGTATTCAGCTTTTTGTTTGGGTACATTTTGCCCATCAACAATAACTCAATAATCAGCATTGGGGCGCTCATCAATCCTGCCATATAAAACTGGTTGAAGTTGGGAATTACATTGGCGAACTTATCTACCATTGCATACATCAAAATGTACATTGCTATAAAGGAAGCAATCATCATCCAAAGCAATTTTTTGTAATGACCCTTGTGTTCCATTTGCATTGAATGGGACTGCGTGGGGTTTCCCGCTTGGGTATTATGTTTTTCGTGCATTGTACTTTTCATATTTATTGGCTTTAATTGTTATGGATTTTAGATTGAAAGAAATTGATTAAAAGTTTTTTATCTGCTTCGTTTAGTGCTGCATTTCTATGTATAAAAAGATAAGATTTCAACGGCATTTTATCCTGCTCTATCTGCTCCGAAATGCTTTTGAATTTTGAATTGCGCCTGCGGTTACTTAACGCCGCCAAATCATCAAAATTCAATTCATCTTTGCCATCATTAATATGCTTTGCCATAAGCCAACCAACAGGTTGAATATTGGTGTACCACGGATACTTTGTATTGTTTGAATGACAATGGAAACAGGAATTGGCTAATAACTTAACAATTGTATCATTTGGTTGAAATGTATCAATAAAAGATTGGGGAACAACCTGCCCGCTTGTGTTGCGGACAGGTTGAATGAACTGGATAACAATTATTATTACCACAAACCCAATGAATATTCGTTTGACCATCTTCATTATTTCAATTCTTCCTGTACTTCGCCACAGGTAAGCATTTTGTTGCCGAAGTATGGATTTTTTACTTCCTTACTTTCAGCTAACCAATAGGCACCTTTGTTATCGTTATACATTGGGCAATAAATCTTATACAAGGGTTTGCCTGCGCCGAAAGATTTGGTGAGGTCGTACACATCCTTACTCAAGGTTTCCAAATGCTCCCGCTGGTGGGCAATATTATTTGCATTGGCGGTAATGTGTTCTGTATGCTCTTTCATATCGGCTTCCAAATCTGCATAACCCTTTTGCTGGTCTGCCGTAAAGCCTGATTTGTCCACTTTGGCAATGGCTTCGCCCATTGCTTTTGCGCCGTTTGCAGCTTCTTTACTATCGTCGTTTGCAAGAGCGAATGTGAGGTGCTGGTAATGGGAAAACACTTCGCTAAACTTTGAAGTAGTTGCTGCATTTGAAGTTGTACTGCTATGCATTGGCATATCCTTCATAGTATCCAAATTGTGCTGCATTGCAGAATGGTCTGTTGTTTTATCTGCATTGCTATTGCAGGCAGAAAACGATATTGCGGAAGCGACGGCAACGCCGATAAATAATAATTTCATTTTTTTAGTTTTTTGTTGTTTAGTACTTAGAATGTTTTCTTAACTGACCCACAGGTAAGCATACTACTGCCGTAATAGGGATTACGGATTTCTTTTTCATTACTTAGCCAATATCCTTTTGCCATTGGGCAATACTGTTGATAAACAGGCTTATCGCTTAGCTTAAATTTTTCTGCCAATGCAGATATATTGCTGGACAAAATGGAAAAGGCTTTGCGCTGTGCCGCAAGGTCTTTGGCATCGGCAATGGTGGACGCATCTTTGCGCAGGGCATTGATATTGCCTTCGGATAAATCCCTGTATGAAATAAGCGAAGCTGTTTGAGAAAGCCCATTGGCGTGGGTGGCTGCCTGCTCTTTGTTTCCTGCCACTAAAGCATCCTTAATGCCTAAGTAATGGGTGTATAAAAGCTGCAACTGCTCGGCAGCCGTGGTGGCTTTTGGGGTTGTTTGCTGTGCCTGTGCAGGCGTGGTATGCTGTGAATGGTTGTGCTGTGCATTTACGTTTATGAATGCACCGATTGTAAGCCCTAAGGCTAAGATTAAATTTTTCATTATTAATGAATTATTGTATTAGAAAATGGGAATAAAAAATCCGCAACACAAAGTGATAGCGGCAATGCTGCACTGTGGCAGCTACACAATAATTCTAAATGCGGTAAACGCAGTTGCGGATATAGAGGGGAACGGTACTTCGGTGGGGTGGTGCATTGCTGTAAGGTAATTGCTTAACCCTGGAAGCAAGCAATTCTGTTTCCAACACCATAGGTAGCGGTGGCAGTGCTAATGTGAAGGATTGTAAAGTAGGTATTTTGGTTACATCCGTTTTTTGGTAAGTATCGGTTTTGATAACCTTGTGTTCATCTTTGCAGCAACCTTTTTTGCTGCCCTTTTTCATTCCGCATTTTTCGCAGGCATCTTTGTGCTTATCGTTATGCCCTAATTTTACGGTCACCAACTTATCCATACAATAGTGCATATGCACCGTCATTCCCATTGAGGTGGAAATGAAGAGTACTGCCAATATTGCTGTGATAAACTTTTTCACTTTCTGTTTTACGGTTTCAAAATTAACGCCAATTTTTGAGATTAGTTCAAAGAAAAGATTTCCTGAACTTTAAAACCCTGATTTTGAATTGCTACAATGGCTTTCATATTGTTTCGCAAAGATTTTACATCATTAAAAGCATTGCTACGCTCATTGCAATCATTAAACCATCTTCAATGATTGTTACCGTACTCATTGGCAAGTTGAAAACCGCACCTAAACAGGCACATTGAATTTTCTTTTTATTCAACACGGTTTGCAGTACGCCAATAATACTTGCCGTCATTACTAGTACGGTAACCAAATTGGTAACCAAAGGATTGAAGTTGATTAAGAATGCAATACCTAACGCCAACTCAACAAATGCGTAAACGTAAGCCCACGCCGGCATTTTTCTGGCTATTACATCATACATTACATAGCTTTCGGCAAATGCTTTCAGGTTTAGCATTTTGAAGAATGAAAAAACCAAAAAGAAACCTGCCATAAAGTGCCGCATCCATTGCATAAAATCAAATGATTGATTTACTGCCTGTATAAGAAGCGTTACACCTGTAATGTAAAAAAAGATAAGAAAAACGGGTTTGTAAGTTTCAAACCACGACTTTGCTGTTTCAAGTGTTTCACTGTGTTGTATAGCGGAAATTTGATACTTGCTATTCAATGCGTTTTGTAAATCAGGCAAGGGAATGTGCTTGTCCATTGTGATAGTAGCGGAATTATCTGTTTTTGAAACTTCAACATCCGTAACATTGTTCACCGTTAGCAAAGCCGATTTCACTTTGGCTTCGCAACTTGAACAGGTCATCCCTGTCAGCTTATATTCGTGTACCATTTTTTATATTTTGACAATACAAAGGTCGGCAAGAATATTTTCGAGGCTGTTACACTATTCTGTGTTTATGTTGTAAGATTTATACTTCGTCCAATGGCTTGCGGTTATCTTTTTTAAGAGATTTATAAAACGAAGGTGTAAGCCCTGTAACTTTTTTGAACTGGTTACTAAGATATGCCACGCTGGAATAATTGAGACGAAATGCAATTTCGCTAAGAGAAAGTTCATCGTACAACAAGAGTTCTTTTACTTTCTCAATTTTTTGGGCAATGAAATATTTTTCAATGGTGGTGCCTTCTACCGAAGAAAACAGATTAGACAGTTGTTGATAATCCTGGTGCAGCTTATTGGTTAAGTGTTGGGAAAGGTTGGTTTTAAGGTCAGCATTGCTGCTATGAACCAATGACCTAATTTCTGTTTTTATCTGTTCGATTGTTTTGCTTTTTCTATCGTTCATCAGTTCAAAACCTAAAGCATCAAGGCTATTAGATAGGGTTTGTTTTTGGGCTTCGCTTAGCGGATTGTTCAATACTACTGTGCCTAATGATATATTGGTATAATCTAAACCCTGCTCTTTCAAAAGCTGCTGCACCGCTGTAATGCAGCGGTTGCAGACCATATTTTTTATGTGGATAGTAGTTACCATTCGCCAATGTCTTTTAGATATTCAATGCCTTTGAAAGCTGCAATTTTTGCGTCTTTCAGTTCTGCAAAAGATTTTTTACCAAAGATTTCGTCAATTGAAACCTTGTATTTATTTGTGCGCTTATCCTGAAATATGACAACAATTTTTCCATCCACTTTTAAATAGCGATTGCCGTTTTTGCTAAACTTTCATTGTTTACCCATCCAATTGGAACGACGGGAAGCACGGTTACGCAAATCCTTTTCCCTGCGTTCGGGATTTATATAATCGCCGGTCATTTTCTCTGCACAAACACATCCCACCCTAAAGTCTTCATCCACTTCCGGGTGAGAAACTATGTGTACAAAGCGAATTTTTTCATTGCCGCACATCATACAGCTTTCATAAGGTGTTTCCCATTTTGCCTGCCCATCTTCCCGAATATCTATCACATCATCTAACGACCATCCTTTATGGGGCACACCCGGTATTTTCCAATAGTTTGGCATAGGGAATAGATTTTACAAAAACCACAAATTTTCCCTACCATAATCGGCAAGGCGGTTGTGTGTGAAATGCGGAAACATTTCTGCCACTATGGACGGGTAATGAATGGTAACCGGCAGGCTTTGCTGGCTGGTGCTTTTCCAATACATTCGGCTGAACTGGTACACCTGGTCTATCAATAATTTTACGCTGTCCATATCTGCAACCAACTCTGGGTGTGTGGACGATATACTTAATTTGATTGGGAAATGGAACTCTCGTTGTTTGGGCTTTGATAGCTCATCGTACCTGGTATTGTTGAACAAGAGGTATTCGCTCATACCCACTTTTACAAATGTGCCGCTGTATGGCATTTTTTCTTTGTATGCCATATCGAAACCCAATAGCTCTTTGCTGGCAGTTTTATTAATGGAAACGATTACTACCGGAATATTTAAGCCTAATGTATGCAGGGTATCTACAATGGGTTGCAATTCTTTCTTACCAATGTCTTTATAAAAATGAATAACCAACCTGCTTGCTGTATGATTGGCAACTATAAACTTGCCCACTGCTTCTCTAATTGACGCTGCAAGGCTATTGGTATCGGCACTGCCGAAGCAATCAAAACCTTTGAAAATGCCTTCGTTATTAAAACAGAATGCAGAACCTACGAAGCGGCATTTTTTTGTAGCGGAATAAAATGCACCAACACCCACTATCAATTCATTTGTAGTGGGTCTGTTTAAACGCCACGGAATGCCGCCTAATTTGGCAAGGATTGCAACTTCTATATGTGGAAGAAAAGTGTTGAAATCCTGATTGTAAATCTGCTGCCTTGTGTTTGGGTCTTTGAATGTGGCAAGGTGAAATTGCTTTTCTTTAAATGCTTCGCCCCGCTCTTTTTGTGCGGCTTGCTGCAGTCTGGCAAGAACTTCTTTTTTATAAATATTCTCGCTTTTTATAACTTGAGAAGATATGCCTTCGTACAGCAAAATTTCTTTGATTTTGTAATAAATCTCATCATCTTCTTCATCGGCTGTGTTTTTGGGAACAGGGTTTATATAAACTGCAAAATATTCTACACCATCTTTTTTCTCAAAGTTGCGCATCCGCTTCTTTACCGTATCCACTGCAGTATCTATGCTGTCATAAGCGATACTGTTTGAAGCATCTTTCATATCGAAAGGCTGGCGGATATATTTATCCATTGAAGGGAATGACCATTGACCATTGAAACCATTTTTAAAATACTCATAAATAGCATTTACCGCTGTGTATTTATCGGGGGTGTGATAAATGAAGAAAAATACCACATTAGGGTGCGGAATGGGCATATACGGACCGTGTGCCCTGAATGCCTTGTGCATATCTGTACCTACCTTTTTATAGCCAAAAAGCAATTCATTGGACGAGCCTTCTATACGGGAAACTAAATCTGCCGGTGCTTGCAAAAAACCAATTTCACTAATGGGTATGACTGCTTTAAACGCTGGTGTATTCAGGAATTTTTTATACACCAAATCTAACATTGTATAATGGGGATTGTAGCGATTGCGTGGAATGGTACTTTCAAAGGCAATGTCGAAATGGGGTTTAAGTTTGTTGCTTAAAATTGGATAGGCATTTTCCAAATCGTTTTTATACTCTACGGGATAATATTTCCATTTGTACAGGTTGCCTTTGTATAAAATCCAATTGTAAAGTTCCGTATCTATATTTCCTATTTCCTGAACAGACTTTTTTAGCACTTTGGTGGTGCCGTCAAATGAGAGTACTAATTCGGGACCACTGGTAACCCTTGCATATTGCACTTTTAATGTGAACTGATAGTAGATATTATAATCGCTGGTGCTTTCTTTTTGGCTGTGTATCCATAGTTCCAACTCCTTTGCAAAATTGCGGCGCAATGCGGCTACTTTGCCGGTGAAATATTCTGCCAATAAATAGCGGTAATAATGCGACCCGAAGTGTGGGTGCTCGAGTAAATCTATATGCAGGATAATGGCATCTTCCTGTGGTTCCTTAAAATCCGTATAAAGCCAATTGCCGTATTCTAATTCTTCTTCGGCTATCACACCATCCAACATACCCTTAATATCGTCCTTGTGTATAGGACAATAATGTTGCTCTTTTTTGGTGAGGTAAAAAGCGAAATCGCCACTTGTAATGGGTGGCGTAAATGGAATGATATTGAGTGTAATTTGCTGGGGTGGGTTTGTATTATCCATTGGTATGGGGTTTATTTCATCATCGTTTTTATATCCGCTACTTCGTTGCCTTGCTCTACAAAATAGAAGGCGTAGTCTTCGTTTAGAACTCCGAAGCTTAGTTCCTGCTGATAAACGGATACTTTTTGGTTGGACATTGTGTCCATCACTTTCTTTTTATACTGGCTATCTGTGTTGCCTGCTAAATGCTCGCCTTTGCTTTCTATAACATACATAAATTCCAAACTGCCATCGTCTTTCTTTTTTGCAGCAATAAAATCGGGGCGGATTTTGTGGCGTTTCCAACCTTGTATGGCATACCAACCACGGCTGACTTTATTGCGGAACCACCAAAGGATTTTTGTTTGGGTGTCTAATGTATCGGCAACAGTCCGTTCCAAAGAGTTGAGGGTTGTTGGGTCAAAATCATCGTAGAGATAATGGTTGAATGCATTAGGAACGCCATTAAAATAAATGGTATCTGTGGTGGGTATATGATAGCCAATTTCCTGGTGGTCGGAAACGGCTAATTCCAAATCTTTGCTCGTAATTAATTCGTTGAAGATTTTTTCTTCTTGCACAATTCTTTCCGCATTCAAATCCTTAAATACTTCGGATACTATAAATCCGAAATGTGCGGAAAGTTCTGCTTTTCCCAAATGGTCTTCCAAAACAGGAATAAAACTGTTCACCATTTTCCGGGCAAGAAATGGATTTTCTACCACATCGGTAACACGGCGTGTAAAATGGTTTAGGTTTATCGCTTCTGATTGTTCAATGGAAACGCTTTCGCTGGCTGTGGTAGCCCTGCTTTGCTGGTTTAATGTAACCACATAACTTGTCCGTTCCAAAGTTTCGGTGCTTAGCGCATTTTTTATTTTATCGAGCAATGGAAGTTGCAGTGTGAATGCAGCAAAATTTAAACGAGGCAGAATATCAATTTCGTAACTAAATGTGCGAAGCTTCTTTTTATCGGTAACGCAAATCCACACCGGCATAAAAAATGCCTGGCGAAATTGTTTGGCAATCGCAGGTTTTATCTTAACCGTCTTTGCCGGATTTACTGTAGCATTTTTGGAAACTTTCAGTGTATTGGTAAGGTCTTCCAACCCTTCGGATTTGAAGCCTGCCGTTACCTGACCCAACATTTCCTGCACACCACCTTTTACAAAATACACATAGCTTTCATCCAACTGTTCTACACCTGTTTTCTTGGCATAGGGCTGGCGTAGCACACGACCAACCAATTGGGTAATGCCTGTGTTGGAACCAACATTGGGTATAATGCCCAAAATATAGGCATAGCTGCAATCCCATCCTTCACGAAGGGCATCTTTGGTAATGATATACCGAATGGGTGTATTGCGGCTAAGCAAATCCACATCTTCAATATCGTTTTGGCTGCTGGTTTTAATGGCAATTTCATCGGCACTTATGCCCAATTGCAATAATTCATCCCTTGCATCCAAACTATGCACATACCCGCCTGTGCGCTGGTCTCTGCCTGTGCGCTCCACCTGTATGAGTGCTATGGGGCGTATGTAAGTGCCCTTTTCTGTTTGCAGTTTTACGGCTTCGTTCTCTAATTTTTTGCGGTGGGCAACTATTTCTTTGAGCATTGCCTTCCAATCGTTTTCCACTGTGGAAGTAGGCGGATTGATATGCAAGTCGAGCTTTACCATTTCTTCTTCCTTTAACTCCAAACCTGTAATGCTGACCAAAATATTCATTTCGGGTTTTGGCGTAGCCGAAAAACCAATGACCATTGAGGGATTGAGGTTGTTAATGGTATTGCGTGCATTGTCGGAAAAAACCTTGTGGATTTCATCAATCAAAATCAATGGCTGGGTAATGCGGATAGCATTGCCTAAGCTGGTGCGTACCTGCGTCATAACACTGCCTGCGCCGGTGCCATCAAAAGTGTCGAGGTTGGGAAATTTTGCCAATAATTCTTTGTGCAAATCGTACCGGTTATCGGCAGGGAAAAAGGTATCATATCCGCCGCTGTCCTGAAATACTTTGAGGGCATCCTTACTATTTGCCCTGGATACCGACTGTATCATTACAAACAGGATAACAAGGTTATTATCCAAATCGGTTTGCGTGAGTTTTTGCCCTTTTTCTATAATAATGGTATTGCCGCCTGAACTTTGGTCTATCAACTGCCGTAAGAAATGACTGCGGTCTTTTAGCTTTTGAATGGTTTGAGTGTAAATGGTTTCGCTGGGCACAATCCACACCACCAAACCTGTTTTGCGTTTGGCAAAAAGGTTTTGGTATTCTCTTATGGCTTCTACAGCCAAAAGCGTTTTGCCGCCGCCTGTGGGCACTTTTATTACAAAGCGTGGATAGGCTTCGCTCAAACCTGTTTTGGCAGAAACATCGTTGTAAGCCACCGATAAATCATCATAAGAAAGCTTGACCCAATCGAAGCCTGCCTTTATGGTAGGGCGCATTGCTTCGGGCACTGCCTTTAAGGTGGTGGCAAGTGTTTCTTTTTGATTATCTGCCGTGGTGAAAAAATCTTTTAAAGCCTTCACCACTTTTTGTTGGTAGTTTTTTAAAAACATAGTACTCGTGGTTTAAGGTTGTTCGTTTTTTTGAAACAGGTTGTAGGGAATGCTTACAAACTGCATATTGAAATCCTGCAAATATTCTTCGTCTAAAAAGCAAGCCGGTGCATACACTACAACGGGTTTATTGGCACTTGCCTTCCGGAATTTTTCGGCAAGCGAAAGATTGAGCGCAAGCTGGGTAAGTTTTTCAAAATCCTGTTCGTAAATGAGGTAGATAGCTGTGTTGCCCGCATTGCCCACAAAATAATCTTTGGGCTTTATTTCCTTATGCTTGCTGTGGTGCTGACCTGTGCAGAGATAATACACATACTTGGCAAACTGCTCATAAGTGGGCAAATCGCCTTGCAACAAAGTTTCTGCATCTATGGCTGTGCCCAACTTGTAGTAAGTAAAGCCGCTGTTGAGGTCGTATTTGGTGATTGCCCTTTTTATGCGCTCGGCGGTAATGTCCCTGGCAATGTTTTTATTAGGCTCGGCTTCGGTGGCTTCCGTCATTTGTACCAAAATAAATTTGCGGTTGCCGCCATCTTCTTTGTTGAGCTCCAACACTGCCTGCCCTGTGGTGCCTGAACCTGCGAAACTGTCGAGGATAATTGAATTTGGCTCGGTTGCAAGGAACAAGATTTTCTTAACCAAAGAAGGTGGTTTTGAATATTCAAATACTTTAGAACCGAATAAACGTTCAATTTCCTTTCTTGAGTTGTCATTGGAGTACTGGTTTTCAATAAACTCTAATGTAGTAACCTTTTTTGTCCTTTCTACTGTGTCAACGAAATAGCTTGCACCATTCTTTTTTATGGTAGCGTTCGCATAAGTCTTTGTATAAATTCTTTTGCCATTTCGTGATTGTTTTACCGAAACAAATCCTTTTTCTAAACCAAATTCAAAAAGTTCCTTACTCCAACGCCAACACCAATCACTCTTTGGATTTAATTTTTGTCTTGCTAACATTTCCTTTTTTGAAACACCACCTGGTCTAAATATTTCACCATCAAGTTCTATTTCGTAATCTAAAGAGGGACTATACTGAATTGACCCATAGTCAAGAGTTTGGGATAATTTGAAGTTTCCACGTTCATCAACATACTCATCTTCTTCATCATAATTTTCTAAAGCAACGGTGTTTGTTTCAAGTTCAAGATTGGCTTCACCTTTATAAACTAAAACGTAGTCGGTATTCTTTGCAACATTACCTGTGGTTTTGCCCGCTTTTTTGGTAATTCTCGGCATAACTGCGATAAAGTTTTCTTCTTTAAAAATTTCATTGCAAATCAACCTAAGGTTGCCTAATTCATTATCATCAATAGATATGAAAATTCCACCATCAGGTGCCAACAATTCTTTGAGTAATTTTAATCTTGGCACCATCATACAAAGCCATTTGTCGTGGCGGGTAAGGTCGTCTGTACCTACGGTTTTGCCCAACCAATCGTTTATGAGTGGGCTGTTTACTTTATCGTTGTACACCCAACCTTCGTTGCCGGTGTTGTATGGCGGGTCTATGTAAATGCACTTTACTTTCCCTGCATACTGTGGCAACAAGGCTTTTAGGGCGGTGAGGTTGTCGCCTTCCACTATGATATTTCCTTCCCCTTTGGCTGGGTCAAAAGAGTTGGCAGGCACTTCGTCCAATGTATGGTAAGGCACGGTGAGGTGGTGGTTCCAAATAATGTTTCGTCCTTTGAATTGTAATGTGGGCATTATGTATAATTATGAATGATAAATGTTGAATTATGAATTAGTTTTTCCAAAGAGGTTCGTTTTGCCAATCGGGCGGAAAGCCCATTTCTTTTTCCTGTGCTAATGGACAGTTTTTCATCAACGACAAAAGGCGGTCTTTAAACCCGCACCCCGGGCTAATAATATTAAGCAGGTATTGAATACTGCAAACTGCCGCATACACTTTATAGGGTAGAATGTTTTTGTGTTTTACGAAAGTGAATTTTGTATTTGTAGGCAGTTTTATATGAGCTGTCAATCTTCTGTTCCATAAACGGCTATGGTGGGCGCATACATTGCGAATATTACTCAGAGAGTGCATCCAACTTTCTAAAACTGAAATATCATTTAGCCCATAATATTTTGTAACGGCGATTTTTTCCGGGCCTTTTTTCAGATTGGAAAAAATAAGTGAAAGCAATCCGAAGCTTGTTACTTCCAAACTCATCCAACTGGGCGGGTCGGTTGGGTTTGTATATTTCTGCCTATAATGTTTAATAAATGTTTCTTCACTTCTCTTTATTTCTTCGCTTAGCCTTGTATAGTTTTTTGCAAATTGTACAGGGTTTCTATATAAGGCTGCATCTAAGTGCCAATGGCTTCCGTTTGATAATGCCCATTGATAGATTATTTCTGTACGCATAGAAATTTCAATCTTTTCTATTGCATCAAAAAGCAATAACCTGAATTTTCGGTCAAAAACGTAGAGGTTAATAATTTCATCGAAGGTTACTCGAACTATAAAAGGGTGTAACGAGTTCTTATTATCTTGGAATGGGTATGTATAAGCCCTAAGCCTGTAGTAACTAATATTTGAGAGATAGGAGGTTGCTTTTGCTTCGTCGTTTATGGTTAAACCACGGGCCTTTAACTTAGCTATTTGGTCGGCAATGGAAATGGGGGGCTTGGTGTAATTCATTTTGTTAGGGTTTGGGTGAAGAAAGGAAACCCTAATAAAGCGAAAACCTGCCCGGGTGCGCTTTGTGTAGAGGCGTGGCAGGTATTATTGGGCACAAAATAAGCATAGTTTGGAATAGTTTCCAAATTTTTGCTGTTAATTCTTTTTGGGTGGTTTATTACCATTGTCTTCTTATTTTTTCTTTTTCGTCTTTTGATATTTTACTTCTTCTTCGGCAACCTGCATTGCTTGCAACCCAACTTCTTCATCAGCGGCAAGTGCTGCAATTTGGTCGGCAAGCCAAAGGGTAAGCAATTCATCGGGCTTTGCTTTGAGTATGGGCGCAAGGCGCAGCACCAATTCTTTTTTTGCCTGCCGCTCGCCACGCTCAATTTTACTAAGCATTGGTGTGTCCACATCTAACAGTGGCGCTACCTGCCTAAGCAATAGATTTTGCTGCTCCCGCAGTTCTCTTAATTTATTTCCAAATTGGTTGCTCACGGTAATATTTTAATGACTTGCCAAATAATGACAAATATAACTAATCAAGAACAATCATTGCGAAATGTTTTAGCAAAAATGTGGATAAATGCTGTTGTGGGCAATAGCGTAAATATGCCATTGTGGGAGTGGGGCAGCTTGCGGAACTTTAGGGGTTTTGTTTTGGATAAAAATGTAAACCTATAACTTGACAAAATGGGGGTGAAATGCAAGGTATAAGTTGACAGAATTACTAAAGCTGACGGGCTGCCCGATAGAAACGGAAAGCCCACAGCGAGGAACGAGCGAGGACTTGTAGTGAATAGCGGGGACAAATGCCCGGCTATGCACCACTGCTGACAGCCCATAATGCTCTACTTCCTGTGTTTTGATATGGGTGCGGATTTGAGGATTTGCAGGAAATGGGGGAAAGCATATCCTTAAATCCTTAAAATCCTGAAAGGGTTAAATTTCAGGATTGGGCTTGGCGGCAGGGTTAATATATTGGTCGTGAGCCGGGCTTAGGATTGCTCCTGCATCTACAAACTTTTTCATATAGCCTTGAGCCGTTTTGTCTTTGATTTCAAAGCGGGCAGCAATCGCCACATAATCCTGCCTATTAAATTTGTAGGGCAAAGCTTCTAAGAATAATTCTTTGGGTTTCTTGGGCTTTTGCTTTACGCCTTCCTGGGCAATTTGTGTGTAAACATAGCTGCTGTGCTTGAGCAGAATGTACACAATTTGCAGGGTGTTTTCAAAATCTTCATCGCTGCAAACAAGTGGGCTTGAAAGGTCGCCTGTTTCCAATATTCGCAGGGTGGTGAATATCATCATCATCCGAAAGGCAGTAAGCCCTAAGCGGCGTACCGTGCCTATATAATCATCTTCGTGAATGGTGATATAAACCGACTGGTGCTTGCGGAAGAAGTCGTTAAACCGCTGCTGCTGGCTCTCTGTGAGGGTAAAGCAAATTGCATTCTGCCCTTGCAGGGTTTTGTATAATTCATAAAACTGATTGCCCAATGTTTCAAAATGCCTGTCCAAACCATTTTCTGTTTTTGTGGCAAATACATCATCCCAATTGTGGTTCATATTCATACGATAGAACATAAAGCGGCTGAACAAACCATTTTCTGGATTGGGAATGAGGGTTTGAATTTGCTGCGGCGTGCCTGAAAGCATTGCCGAAAGGCAAGGGCGTTTTATTTCCACATATTCCTTGTCGGTACGACGGTAATAAGAGATAGGCTCGTGTTGGAATGCATTGCGGAAGGCACTGCTAAAATCGCCGTAGTCGGTTTTAAAAGCGTTTGCCAAAGTATCGCCTTCGGTTTCAAAAATAATTCCACGGCTGTCGCTATCGCCCAAAATTTCCTGAAAGCCCGTGGCACTATTATTTGCCGGAATGAACAACATTTTTTGCGGTGGCTTTTGCGGTTTTTCAATGGTGGGGTCGTTAGCCTTGTTTTTGTTGTAGTCTGCCAAATCTATTTCGTATTGCCGTTTCATATTCTTCGCCAAATCCCGCAGGGCTTCGTGGATTTGGTCTATGAGTTTGCGGCAATGTATTAAAATTCCCTTGCCTGCCGAAGCCTTGCCGGTAAGGAATATAAACAGATTGGCATTGACGATTGTATCCCGATACTTGCCGTAGATTTTATGCACCGCCACACTGAGGGTAACTATGCTGCCCAATAAAAGTATATCCCGTTCTTCCTTTGTAGTAGCCACTTTCACAATTTCTTTCAGGAAATCAGGAAGTGTATTAAATATATCATCGGGCAGGTTGGGCATTGGTGGTTCGGGTGCATCTTCAGCATCATCTGCATTTGTAGATATTAGCTTGACGGTGGAATGCTCGGCTTTGTGGTGTGTGTAGGCGCTGCGGACGGTGGTTTCTATCTCATTGGCGGCAAGGTCATAACCCTGCTTCATAAGCGTAAGCGCTATGGCAGGGGGAATGCCTACACGGTTGCAGTTGGAAGCAAGCGCATAGATAAAGTTGTTCCTGTTGCCTTGGGTGTATTGGATTTTACGATTGGTGAACTCTACTTGTTGCTTGAAAAGAAATTCCATTTCCAAATCGTTGGGTTCTGGAAGTGCCTGTGCCGCAGGTGGCAACACAGGCGCTGGTGAAACAACTGGTGCAGGCTCTCCAACTTCGGGCGGTAGTTGAACCTTGAATTTTTCGTTTGCAATATTCTTGTACAACTGTGGGTCGTAACTAACGAAGCAAAGGCGTGTAATATCTTTGCATTTTTCATCCGCTGGTAAGCCTAATTTTTCTTCATAGAAATGCTTCACTTGGGAATAGGCAATATCGTGGTGTTCAAGGTCTGTGTCCACTTCTACAAAGATTTTTAGCCCATTACCGCTGGGGCTTATGAAACAGCCGAAGGTGTAAGGAATTTGGGTAATGATTTCAAAAGCCTGCTGCATCTGCCCGGGTGTGAGCTTGTCAAAATCCAAATGAATAAAGTTGCTGTAATTTTCGAGACTGTCCATCACCCGCCTGTTGGTAAAAGTAGCTGACGGTGTGAAGGCAGGAAGTTGCTTTTTCTTTTCCTGGGCTTCTTCGGTTTTGCCTTCTGCTTTTAGGCAGCGGATTTCTTCCACATTGGATTTGTATTTGTCGGACCCTATATCATTGAGGATAATGATTAGCGATTTTTTCTCCACCGGTGTAGTGAAGTTTTTGAATATGGAACAAGTTGCCATTTTATAAATTTTACTTCGTTAATGAATTGGGATTATTTCTTTTTGCCGATTGGTAGGTTATCGGCAAGCTGGTCGGCTTCGGCGGTTGTAATCTGCCGATTGCGTTGCAGCCAATCGTCCAACTCGGAACGCTTGAAGTACAATTTTTTTCCCTGTGGGCAGAAGTGCGGCACCTGCCGGGAAGAAGTCAACTTGTAAAGGTGGGAAGGGCTAACATCGAGGTATTTAGCTGCTTCGTTAAAGTTGAGGACTGTTTTTTGCAAAAGGTTTTGCTCGTCCAATTTGGAAGCTATTTCGCTTAGCTTTTCGAGGATTAAATTATCTGTTGTCATTTTGTAATAGCCCTTTGTTGTGGGCTTCGGAAAACAAAATGACAACAAGAGAAAGGGGGAAAGATTGAGGTATTGAGAGGGTATTGAGTTAACTCAATGAACTCAATGATTTTTATAGAAACTCTCTAAAAATATCGTCCATTTCTTTCTTTAGTTTGGGATTTTCAGCATTGCTTGAATAGAGATTTTGAGCATTAATGACATTGCCTTTTTTGGAAAAAAAGCATTGCGACCATCCAATAGATTTTTGATTTAGGTTATAAAAATATGGTTCGAGCTTATTGATTACATATTTGAATTGAGCGGTCTCGCATCCTATATTAATGCGCTGTGTGCCTGGAAAAATCTGCGGGGATAAAAACAACTCGATTAGACGGTTTAAATTATCATCATCTTCATTCAGCAAATTGATTGAGCGGTCAAGCGATAAAACACAATCTTTTAGAGCTTCTACTTTTTTAGGGTCTCGCTTTTCTCTAAACCCAAATTGAAATTTGGAATTTAATTCACTCTCTGGCATTTTAGATTTTTTGGCAGCTATCTTTTGAGTTGAGTTTTCGGCAGTGGGGTTTTGACTATGTGGTGCATCTTCTGGTTTTGTTTCAACAAAATTTGCTTCAAGAGAAATGGTTTGATTTTGGTACAATGAAATATCACTTTTAAAGGTAACATCAAGCTGGTTTGAATAGACTTCCTTTTGTTGCAATAGGAACCGATACAAACGTGAGGGGATAGATTTTTTGTTGTTTATATTATCATTTACATATTCCAATTGGTCTAATAGTTCATTAATAAAATTAATTCTTTTGTATCCTGTGTTTAATCCATCTAAAACAATGAGCCACTCCTGCTTCTTTTCATTAAAAATTTTCTCTCCCCCATCCAATGAAAAGTCGTTAAAAACTGTTTTTTCGCTATATCCGTTCTGGAATAAAAATATGCCATTTTCGTAGCGAGCAAGTAGCCATAAGTTTTTATTGAGGTGGCTGCCTTTTATTTTTTTCAGAAAGCTTAGTGCAATGTCAATTTGGAAAGCGTTACTATGGTACATTTTCCAAAAGAAGTTTTCGTAATATATAGGTGAATATTTAAGAATGGCATTGTCATAAGCTGTGTGCAAATAATTTTGGAAAAAGAACTTTGGTGTAATAGTATTTTCCATTAAGTACGAATAATAATCTTGTATTTCAAAATACAGAACAATGAGCATAAACCTTGCTACTGATAAGGCATAATGTATATTTTCATTTTCTGGCGAATTTTGGTCATACTCCTTAATTACTTCATTTATTTGAATTGTAAGGACCCTTATGGCAGCTAATGCTTTATCTATCTGAAAGACTTTGTCTTCATCCCAAAGAATTTCATCAACTTTAATTACGAATGTATTAAAGTAACGCAGCGTCTCTTGCATATAAACCAAATAATAAAACTGCTGGAATGCGTTTTTATGTTGGGGTATATTCATTTCATAAAAATGCTCCATTAGCGGCAAGGATTGGTCTGGCAATTTTTCTTCCCTTAAATATTTCACTAAGGTGGGATAGTCTTGTAGCAAAGTTTCCAATTGCACCTGTAATTGGAATGCGACAATAGGTGTGGTACCCATCACTTTTGCAAGTAGTCTTACGAAGCGGTCATTAGCATTAGGCTTCATTAACCACGGTTTTAAAGGACCGTGCATTATGCTATCAAGGATTGTTATTTTCATTATTTCAAATCGGTTAATAGATTTGCGTAATCCAATTTTACATCATCGGTAAAGCTGTCTAAATAATTCTCGGTTGTAAGTTCTGAACTATGTCCCAAACTTTCCTTGATAAATGAGGTAGGCGCACCTTTTCTTTTTAGAACAGTACTGAAAGAATGCCGGGCAGCGTAGGTGCCTAATGGCTGCTCAATCTCTAATTCCTGCCTTACCAATTCCATATGCTTGTTAATCCATTTTACAAAACGTTGGCATCTTTGTTTTGCTGTGGTAGGCGAAAGGTTTGCTTCTAACACAGGGAATAGATAAGGGTTTGCATCATCTGTATTTTTGCGGCGCTTTATAATTGTTTTAGCCATTTCATTAAGCCCTACTTTAATGGGGCGCAAGTCTTTCTTCTTTGTTCGTTTGGTTTTTTCTCTAATGAAGTGCAAATAGTCTCCCGAAATATTTTGTGGCTTTAGGTGAATTATATCCGCAATGTTCATCCCATTGCACAAATAAGATAAGGTCCAAAAATCTAAGGCTTTTTTCTGGGCTTCGTCCTTTGGTGAGTGTTTGAGTAATTTATTAAGGTCGTCAAAAGATAGTGCCTTCTTAATATTTCTTCCGGCAGGGATTTGATATTTTTTAAATGGGTACATATCTGCGGAAAGCACCTTGTCCGAAATAGCCTGGTTAATAATCGCCCGAAGCTGGCGCATATAAATTCCGACCGTACTATTGGATTTTCCATTTTCGGTTAAATGATTTTCGTATGCTTGTAGAAATGCAGGCGTTATATCGTAGAGGGAAAGGTTCTTCTTAAATTCCAAAATGGAATTTATGGTAGTTTGGTAGGAACTTGCAGTACCCACCTGACCATTTTTTTTTAAGGATACAATGTATTTGTCGAACCAATATTTAAGGTTAACGCTTTTTTCTCCTGAAGTGGATTTAGACAAATACACTTCTTCAAAAGCCACAAAGGAAAATGGTTTGAGTTTCTCAATAATTTTTTTGACTTTGGTTTCTATGGCTGAAAGGCGTTCTTTTAAACCCTGTAGCTCCCTATCTTTTAGCTTGGGATTGTATAGGCGTTCCCAATCGTCTTTCGAGATATTTTCTTTGATACCATAACGCTTCTGACCTGCTTCATTTTGGTAGATATTCAGTTTTATGGGATATTTGTTTTCCTTGTTTGGCTTGGTACCTTCAAGGATAAAATTCACGGAAACATCTGTATTCATAGTACTTTCAGTTTAAAAATGCGACTAAAAATGCGACTATAAAGATACGGATAATTGCTAAATAAAGTAGTAATAAGAGAAAATAAAGGAAAAATAATTATTGACAATCAATTAGTTATATAATAAAAGAAAACGGGCGGCAAATAAAAATGGGCTATGGAAACGACTGTTAATCAGAGGGTCGCTGGTTCAAGTCCAGCAGGGGGAGCCACCAGCCCGCGTTTTGCGGGTTTTTTTATTCGAAGGCTATTGATCTGAAACGACCGGATTACGCATGATGACTATGATTTGACAGGAACAATCAGGATATGATAGTGCCGTGGATCTCCGGCTGCGATGTATAGTTCATGCTTTCTGAAGAATATATTTGCCACTGTGAGTCATAACCGGCCGGCTTGTCTGTAAAACAGGAATTTTTTCTCTGTATGGCTAATCTCATCCCACCTTTCGGTGTTTAATTCCAGGGCAAACACATCGCATGGTGCCAGATTGACCATCGGCCCAATATCCAGTTCGTTACAAAATGCTGAGATACCCGGATTGTGTGAGAAAATGAAAGCTGTCTGCACGCCGTTTGGAATGGTCTCAACAGTATTGTAGAATGAGTTTACGGACGGTTCATATAGCATATCTGACGACTGAACTAAAGCGTTGTCCAAGCCGAGAGTATCTCTAAAGATGTGTGCAGTCTGGATAGCTCTTACGGCTGAACTGGTGAATATCCTGTCGGGGATGAAGTGTGCTGATCGGAGCATAGTAGCCATTGCTCTTGCATCGCGCAAGCCTTTAGGGGTGAGTTGCCTGTCGAAATCCTTACCTGTGGGTGCGCTCCACTCGGTCTCGGCGTGTCGCACCAGCATTAGCCTTTTCATCATCTGAGAATATTAGTAACTTCTTTGATCGCGCCCTTCCATGTAGTTCATAAACGAAGTATTCACCGTGCGAATGCCTCCCGGTGTGGGATAATCACCTGTGAAATACCAATCGCCAAGATTTTTCGGACAACATTCATGCAAATCCTCAATCGTCTGGTAGATTACTTTTACAGGGATATTAATGTCTTCCGGTGTGACTATCTGGGCTATCTTATCAGAGATTTCTTCTGCTGTAAATGGCTTATACACTTCTTTCACAACATTTCGTGTATGTAGTTGGTTATTTCTCTTCAGCTCTTTGCACTTTTCGAAAAGCTCCTGCAGCAGGGATTCTTTACCGTGCTCTATCAGCAGTTCCCTGGCTGCTCTGAATGCTACAAACTCCTTCATGCGGCTCATGTCAATACCATAGCAGTCAGGATACCTGATTTGTGGAGCAGATGATACTATGATGATTTTCTTAGGTTCCAGTCTGGAGAGCATTCTGATAATGCTTTCTTTAAGTGTGGTACCTCGCACAATCGAATCGTCAATTACCACGAGTGTATCCACTCCTTTTCTAACGGTTCCATAAGTAATGTCGTAAACGTGCTGTACCATCTCGTTTCGGCTGCTGTCTTCAGTAATAAAAGTCCGCAGCTTCACATCCTTGATGGCTATCTTCTCCATTCTAATCCGGCGATTGACGAGTTCGGCCAGCTTTTCTTCGTCATAATCGTTTTTCCAACTCTGGATGCGTTGCACTTTTATCTGATTCAGATAATCTTCGGCACCTTTTACCAATCCGTAGAAAGCTGTTTCTGCTGTGTTGGGAATAAAAGAAAAGATAGTGTTCTTAAGATCGTGGTCAATTTCTTCCAATACCTTCCTGCTTAGGTGGTGTCCCAGCGCTTTACGCTCCTCGTATATTTCCTCATCACTTCCTCTTGAGAAGTAGATTCTTTCAAAACTGCATGCACGCCTTTCTCCCGGTGTCACTACTTCTTCTGTATAATAGCTCCCGTCCTTGCTGGTGATCAGTGCATATCCGGGGGGTAATTCATGAATCTCATTATTCTCAGGGACATTAAAGACTGTACGAATGGCAGCTCTTTCGCTGGCCGCAACAATTACTTCGTCGTCAATATAATAGTAAGCCGGACGGATTCCATTCCCGTCACGTACAATAAAGCTGCTACCATTTCCAATTAGTCCACCGAAGGTGAACCCGCCATCGAAAAGGTGTACACATTTTTTCAGCACACCTGCTACGTTAATATTATTTCCTTCAGCCTCTACAGCCTTATTGATAAAGTGGTATATGATATCAAGCATCGCTGCCAGATCGCTGGTGCGGGTTTCCGGTGGACGTGAACTGTTCATGAGGTCGAACAGTTCTCTTTTGTTTACCAGATTGAAGTTACCTGCAAGTGCAAGATTTAACACCGGAGTTGTATGACATTTGATATAAGGATGACACGACTCCACTACATTTTTTCCCTGAGTGCCATATCTGAGATGGCCCAGCATCAGCTCCCCGAGATAATCAATATGGCCCTTCATATAGTCAGGGTGCGCATCGATGTTTGCGTGATATTTCTTTACCTCTTCAATTTGTGCAGATATTTGAGAAAAGATGTCAGAGATAGCTTTGTTTGCGATACTTCTCAGCCGGTACATGAATGGATATCCCGGTTTTACGTCTAGCTTTACAGTGGCTATACCTGCACCATCCTGTCCGCGGTTGTGTTGCTTTTCCATAAGCAGGTAGAGCTTGTTAAGCCCATACAGAACACTGCCGTATTTTTCATGGTAATACTCAAAAGGTTTGCGTAATCTTATAAAAGCTAAACCGCATTCGTGTTGTATCGCGTCGCTCATACTGTTTTAAGAAACGCAAAATTAGTTGAATTGTCAGAGAAACGCCTTTGTAATATCCTAAATAGCGGCAGAAATTTTGTTAATCCCTGTCGGGACTATTCTGAATATAGCCTTAAGGAATCCTTATTTACCTGCGGTGCTACCTCTTTTTACCCACTTATCCATTTCAGAACACTTCTGGTATTCAGGGTCAATGCTGATATAGAAGTCGGTAACCCTTTCGTGAAACCATTTGTCAAGCGCTTCATTCTTTTTTTCTTCAAGCGCTTTGGCGGCTATTTTATCATAATCGTCCCTGAGGTTTTCCCGGTGAGGCTCTGTCTTTGAAATAAGGTACACGATTCTGACTCCTTTTTTCCCTCTGTAATCTGTAAACTCAACGGGCTTAGAGTAATGCCCTACTTTCAGCGTGTCCATTAGAAAAAGCAAGTCCTTGTCGAGTTCATCATAAGTTAGATTAGTAGAGAAGTTGTTGTTTGCGATCAGCCCGCCGGTGAATTTGTTGTTTTCGTCTTCGCTGTATTTGTCCACTGCTTCGCCAAACTTCATCTTACCGTCCACCAGCAACGTCCTGATAGAATCGAGGAATTGCATGGTCTGGTTGATTTCAATAGAACTTACCTGAGGTATTTTCAGGATATGGCGAACTGTGGCATCGTCTCCTCTTTTGCTCACCATCTGGATGATGTGATATCCGAATTTCGATTTGAAAACACCGGAAATCTGACCATCCTTGAGTCCGAAGGCTTTTGCCAGGAATGTAGGATCAATTGATTTTTCATTACGATTGATTTCTATGAGACCGCCATCCTGCTTCGTTCCCGGATCGTCGCTATAGAGCCTAGCCAGGGCATCAAATGTTTTTGCACCACTTTCTACCTGTTCTTTATAATCTTTGAGTTGGTCTATGACGTAAGTCTCTACCTCTCGGTTGGGTTTGGGAAAGATAACTACCTGACCCACTTCAATTTCAGATTCATAGAAATGGAGGCTGTCCTTTGGTATTTTGTTGTAGTAATCTGTTACCTCTTCGGGAGTGATTCTGATGTTACCCCAGATTTTTTCTCTTTCGCCCTCTGCAAGACGATTTTCCCTGATCATCGGCCGGAATTCTTCCTTAATCTGAAAGACCGTTTTACCGATGATTCTTTCCATCATTTCTTTACTTCCGTAAATGCTGATGAAGTATTGAATTCTTTTGTCCAGGTCTGATTCTACGGCGTCATCACTTACGGGGATGGAATCTTTTTCAGCCTGGGCTACCAGTGCTTTTAAGGCGATAGCCTGCTCAAGCAGCAGGCAGTCGACGTTGTCGGGAAGTTGTTCTGTACTGCTTCTCTTTATGTCGTATATTTTGTTGTCGATATCGCTTTTGAGAATAATCTTATCTGCAACCGTTGCAATTATCTTGTCGGCCACCACGTGTTTCAACTGAGCATTAGCTGTAATGCCGGCTACCAGCAGGAAACTAAAGGCAATAATTTTTTTCATCCCGGAAAATCCTGTTTTGCTTTGCTCAAAAATACACCCGACATGGGTGCAGAAAATTATTTTTAAGTTAAAACGGCTTATAGCGTACGTTTCACCTCTATCTCTTCAAATGATTCAATGAAGTCTCCTACTTTAATATCGCTGTAGTTCTTTATGGTCAAACCACATTCCGTATTGTTGGCCACTTCTTTTACGTCGTCCTTGAATCTCTTTAGACTGCCAAGTTCGCCGGTATGAATGATAATCCCGTCTCTGACAAGGCGGATACGGTTGTTTCTGGTAATCTTACCCTCCACGACAATACATCCGGCGACGGTAGCTTTATCAAACTTGTAGGTTTCTTTTATTTCTACCACACCCAATACTTTTTCCTGAATCTTTGGTTCCAGCATACCTTCCATAGCACTTGTCACTTCGTCGATTGCATCGTAAATGATGGTGTAGGTCTTTATTTCCACCCCTTCTTTTTCGGCCAGTCGGGTAGCCTGAAGTGCCGGTCTTACGTTAAATCCGATGATAATAGCATCCGAAGCTGTGGCCAGCATCACGTCAGTTTCAGTGATCTGCCCGATTCCTTTATGAACGATGCTTACTGCAATTTCTTCAGTGCTAAGCTTTTGAAGGCTGTCGCTCAGCGCTTCCACCGATCCATCAGTATCTGCACGGAGAATCAGGTTCAGCTCCTTAAAGTTTCCAAGGGCCAGTCGGCGCCCGATTTCATCGAGTGTGATGTGTTTCTTAGCCCGCATACCCTGTTCGCGCAGAATCTGCGATCTTTTATTTGCAGTTTCTTTTGCTTCACTTTCTGAATTGTACACCTTGAAGACTTCCCCTGCCTGAGGTGCTCCGTTTAACCCCAAAACCTGAACCGGGGTGGAAGGAGGAGCGGTATCCACGCGATTGTTTCTTTCGTTGAACATAGCCTTTACACGTCCATAATGCTGTCCGGATACCAGAATATCACCCACCCTGAGTGTGCCGGTTTGCACCAGAAGTGTGGCTACAAAACCGCGCCCTTTGTCAAGAGAGGCTTCTATTATTGAGCCTGAGGCAGATCTTTTAGGATTTGCTTTGAGGTCCAATAAATCTGCTTCTAGTAACACTTTATCTAGCAGGAGATCCACATTCAGACCTTTCTTTGCGCTTATTTCCTGGCTCTGATATTTTCCACCCCAGTCTTCTACGAGGATGTTCATGGCAGCCAGTTGTTCTTTAATTTTTTCGGGGTTAGCCCCTTCTTTATCTATTTTATTGAGTGCAAAAACCATTGGTACGTTGGCTGCCTGTGCGTGGGAGATAGCCTCCTTGGTCTGGGGCATCACCGCGTCGTCGGCGGAGATTACAATCACCGCGATATCTGTAATCTTGGCACCGCGCGCACGCATGGCAGTAAATGCTTCGTGACCCGGAGTGTCAAGGAAAGTGATAGACCGGTTGTCTTTGAGCTTCACTTCATAAGCACCAATATGCTGTGTGATTCCTCCGGCCTCACCTGCGATAATATTGGTGTGGCGAATGTAATCCAGTAATGAAGTCTTACCGTGATCAACGTGTCCCATGATAGTAACGATTGGAGGCCTTGGCACAAGGTCTTCCGGATCGTCTTCCTCATCTTCTTCGCTTATTTCGTGTGAGTCGTCGATACTGATGAATTCTACTTCATAGCCGAATTCGCCGGCTACAAGCTCTATCACATCGGCTTCGAGCCGTTGGTTTATGGATACCATAATGCCGAGGCTCATACACTTGCTGATTACGTCAGCGAAGGATACGTCCATCAGGGAGGCAAACTCACTTACTGAGATGAATTCTGTTACCTGAAGCTTTTTATCTGTTCCCTCCTCTGCGTTGAGTTGTTCTTCGGCCTCTGCCTGTTTTCTCTTTCTGTGTTTGGCACGCTGGCTTTTTCCGCGGCCACTGGCACCGGCAAGTTTAGCCTGTGTTTCTCTGATTTTGTCCTGGATTTCCTTTTCGTCAATTTCTTTTTCTTCCACTCTATCGTTTCTTCTGCCGGTACGATTAGGGTGTGTTCTTCCGTGTTGAACATCTGGTCCTACTGTTTTTCTTGCTACCTTTATACGTGCTCTCTTCTTCTTTTCGCCTGATGGTTTTTTGGCATCAGGGGTTTCGCTAAGGTCTATCTTGTCGACTACTGTGAGTCCTGTGAGTTTTTTTGCATGAAGCCTGAGTGTTTCAGGTTCTTTGGTTTCAGCCTGTTCCGGAGTGATGCTTGCAGCAGGTTGTTCTTCCTGTGCAGGTTCTTTGGGTTCTTTTGCTGCCTTGCTCTTTGCTTTGGGCTTTGTCTCCTTCTTTGGCCTTACAGACGAATCAATAGTATCGATGTCTATCTTACCAACTACTTTTACTCCGTCGATTTCAGGGGCTACAACCGGTACATGGTTAGGATCGTCCTCGGGAAGTGCTTCAGCCTGCTTGCCCTCTTCCGGCTTCTCCGGTTCTGTTTCTTGTGTGGCAATTGTCTCAGTGGGCTGGGGCTCTTCTTTTGGTTTTTCAGGTTCTTTCTTTACGATTGAAATGTCCTGTTCGTCTTTTCTCTTTCTAACTTCCGGGGCGGTTGTTTTTGGCAGATCCACTTCTTCAGCCTTCTTTTTAGCGAGTTTGTCGGGCTGAAATTCTTTTTGAAGTGCCACATACATTTCCTCGGTAATTTTTGAAGAAGGCTTCAGCTCTGCAGTATCGAAACCTTTACCTGTCAGGAAGTCCATCAGGGTGTCTTTCCCTATGTTGAACTCCAGCGCAGCTGCCATTACCCTTGGTGTCTTAACTTCTGCCATTTAAAATTCTTCTCCTCTTCCAAATCGTATTATGGAAGACTTTGTCTGGTTTAAAAATGCTTTATATAGAAGGGCCGTTCCTTTTGTCGGCACTGCCCTGCCCGTCAATTACTCTTTTGAAAGCTCTTCTTCGAGTATTCTTTTTACGTCTTCTACAGTCTCAGCTTCTAAATCTGCTCTTCTTGCAAGGTCTTCATTAGACAGTTTCAAAACGCTTTTTGCTGTATCGCAGCCGATTTTTTTCAGGGCATCAATAACCCATCCTTCAATTTCGTCTGCAAATTCATCAAGATCTACGTCAATCTCCTCATCTGCTTCTTCATCATCTCTGAACACGTCAATTTCGTAGCCCGTAAGCTCACTTGCCAGTTTGATGTTTACACCGCGACGCCCGATTGCCAGTGACACCTGGTCGGGGCGAAGGTAAACTCTTGCATGTTTGGTCTCGTTATTGAGTTCCATGCTCGATATCTTAGCGGGTGTCAATGATCGCTGAATCAATAACTGGATGTTATTGGTCCAGTTTATCACATCGATGTTTTCGTTTCTCAGTTCGCGCACAATTCCGTGGATACGGCTTCCTTTCATACCTACGCAAGCGCCTACCGGGTCTATTCTGTCGTCGTAGCTTTCCACAGCCACCTTGGCTCTTTCTCCCGGATCTCTCACTATCTTCTTAATTACGATAAGCCCATCAAAGATTTCCGGCACTTCGATTTCCAACAGTTTGGCAAGGAATGAAGGATCTGTCCTGGAGAGTATGATGGCCACCTGATTGTTCTTAATTTCCACTTTCTTGACTACAGCCCTGATAGTCTCGCCTTTTTTAAAGAAGTCAGAGGGGATTTGTTCAGATTTGGGGAGCAACATCTCATTTCCTTCTTCATCTAAGAGCAGTATTTCTTTTTTCCATACCTGATAAACCTCCCCGGTAATGATTTCGCCGATGCGGTCTTCGTATTTTTTCATCAGGATGTTCTTCTTCAGGTCGTTAATACGCGCTGCTAGTGTCTGACGTCCCGCGAGGATAGCCCGTCTTCCGAATTCTTTCTGAATATCCACTTCTTCCAGCAATTCTTCACCTACCTGATAGTCGGGCTCAATTTTGATTGCATCTTTTAGCTCAATTTCAGTAAGCGTATTGTATAGGTCGTCATCCTCCACAATCGTACGTCTTCTGAAGATTTCCAGGTCTCCTTTCTGGTCGTTTACGATCACGTCAAAGTTTTCGTCAGATCCGTATTTCTTACGAATGAGTGTTTTGAATACATCTTCCATCACTTTCATTAAGGTAGGCCTGTCGATGTTTTCTGCCTCCTTGAACTCCTGGAATGATTCGATCAAATTAATACTTGCCATAGTATTGATTTTTTTAAAATGTTACCAGCACTTTTACCTGCCGGATTTCTTTAAACGGAATAGTTATAATTTCAGGTTCCGATTGCTTTTTCTTCTTTTTTTCTTCCTTCTCCAGAGAAATTTCGTCTTCTGTTACTCCTGTGAGGAGTCCTTTGAGCCTGCTTCCGTCGTCTTTTTGCACTTCGATGTTTCTTCCAATATTTTTCCTGAACTGCCGACGTTCGGTGAGAGGCCTGTCAATACCCGGAGAGGATACCTCCATAGAGAAATTCTGATTTTCAAAAAATTGTTGCGCTTCCACAAATTTGTACAACGCCCTGTTCACTTCTGCACATCGCTCTATATTCATCCCGTTATCCGCATCCAACAGCACTGTGACCTTGTGGGTGGCACTGATGGTAGTTTCAAGGACAAACACTTCCGGCCATTTCTGGATAAAATTTTCTACGAATCCGTTAATTTCCGATACGATCTTTTCCTGAACCATATTTTTTTTGAAAACTTCCTCTTTTAGAACAGAAGAAGGGAACGCTTCCGTTCCCTTTCACCATTCTTTTGCAGCCGCAAATATACGACAGTAAAGGATTAACGTCAAAAAATAATTTTACCGCTTAAAAGCAGATTAACAAATTATTCGGGAGGAATTTCAATGGGAACATGGATGGGCTATACAATTTGCATAAATTTGTTGGTATGAATTTGTTCAGGGTATTAGCTAAAATATTTTTGATTTACCTGGCCTATAAAGTAGTAGTGGACTTTATTATCCCTACATTCAGAAGTGTGGGGCAATTAAAAGGCCAGATGAAGAATATGCAGGAGCGAATGGATGCGCAGTCCGGAGATCGTTCCACAGGTACCTCGGCATCCTCTTCTCAAAAGCAATCAGCGCCGGAAAATGTAGGGGAATATATAGAGTTTGAAGAGGTGAAAAACACTGATTAATCCGCTGGCAAAAGCCCCAAATCTTCAATCAACATGTTTTGTTTCAGCCAGATGCTCTTTATCCCGGCTGACTCTGCCCCATGTACGTTTTGGATTGAATCGTCAATAAAGATGGTATGACCGGGGTCCAGGTTTTCCTTTTTTAGCACCCATTCAAAGCATTCCCTGTCCGGTTTTCTGGTGCCGGTGTCGTAACTATAAATACAGGAAGTGAAGTATTGTTCAAAAGGAGCCTTTCGTGGTTTTGAGTAATAAATTTCTTGTAGTACGCTGGTGTGTATTTTGTTTGTGTTACTAAGAAGGTAAAGAGCGTAATAAGGTTTTAGCCTTTCCAAATATTGCAGGCTTTTCTCGCGAAAATCGAGAAGCATACTGTTCCATGCTGTTTCAATCTGATGGTCAGACAAGTTAAGCCCTGTAATATTCCGGAGCTCATTATAGAATTCGGCTACAGGAATAGTGCCTCTTTCAAGCCTTCTGAAGATATCGCTGGCATCTGCCTGGCTATAAAGTCGGTCGAAGTGGTTTACGCCGAGGGC
Organism: Chitinophagaceae bacterium; assembly: GCA_023957755.1. Taxonomy (GTDB): domain Bacteria; phylum Bacteroidota; class Bacteroidia; order Chitinophagales; family Chitinophagaceae; genus Ginsengibacter. The sequence continues at coordinate 42,736 of JAMLGT010000015.1, read as the reverse complement.
CTCAAATGCTATTTTGGTTTTGTTGTAGTCAATGTCCAATAAAACACCTCCCAAATCAAAAATGATATTCTTTATTTGCTGCATCCTTGCAAAGAAAATTAATTTATTACGATAAACGAATTTCTCTATTTTTGCAAGCCCTGAAAAGGGGAGGAAAAGATCCGGAGGGTTTCGGAACTCTGGACAGTTCCAGGTTCAAGTCCTGGAAAAAAAACTTGAAAAGAAATTTGGATATAAATATCCTAGGGCTCCCGATAGTTATCGGGACTTCAGTTGGTTAGAGCACCTGACTCTCCCGATAGCTATCGGGACAGGTGTCCCAGGTTCAAGTCCTGGATAAAAAAACTTGAAAGGATATTTGGATATAAATATCCTAGGGCTCCCGATAGTTATCGGGACTTCAGTTGGTTAGAGCACCTGACTCTCCCGATAGCTATCGGGACAGGTGTCCCAGGTTCAAGTCCTGGATAAAAAAACTTGAAAAGATATTTGGATGAGGATCCTAGGGCTCCCGATAGTTATCGGGACTTCAGTTGGTTAGAGCACCTGACTCTCCCGATAGCTATCGGGACAGGTGTTCCAGGTTCAAGTCCTGGATAAAAAAACTTGAAAAGATATTTGGATGAGGATCCTAGGCCTCGATAGTTATCGGGACTTCAGTTGGTTTAGAGTCACCTGACTCTCCCGATAGCTATCGGGACAGGTGTTCCGTGTTCAAGTCCTGGATAAAAAACTTGAAAAGATATTTGGATGAGGATCCTAGGCCTCGATAGTTATCGGGACTTCAGTTGGTTAGAGCACCTGACTCTCCCGATAGCTATCGGGACAGGTGTTCCAGGTTCAAGTCCTGGATAAAAAAACTTGAAAAGATATTGGATGAGGATCCTAGGGCTCCCGATAGTTATCGGGACTCCAGTTGGTTAGAGCACCTGACTCTCCCGATAGCTATCGGGACAGGTGGTCCCAGGTTCAAGTCCTGGATAAAAAACTTGAAAAGATATTTGGATATAAATATCCTAGGGCCTATAGCTCAGTTGGTTAGAGCACCTGACTCATAATCAGGTGGTCCCAGGTTCAAGTCCTGGTGGGCCCACAAACCGCACCTATACATTGGTGCGGTTTTGGTTTTTTATGATAGCCTGTTATATTATATACTCCCCCTCCCTGGATATCTTTTACGTTGGTATCACCCAAGAGAGCATAGAGGCTCGTTTAGCCCACCATAATGACAACTCTTACGGCACCCACTTTACCTCTCGGGCTAAAGACTGGCAGCAGTTTCTTTTATTACCTTGCGATTCTGTAGCACAGTCCATGAAGATTGAAGAACATATCAAGAGGATGAAGTCCAGAAAGTATTTTTATAACCTGAAAAAATATCCTGAAATCTTCCAAAGACTAAAGGAAAAATATAGAGCCACCTGACTCTCCCGATAGCTATCGGGACAGGTGGCCGCACAAATAAAGCCGTACTTTACCACAGGTACGGCTTTATTATGATAGCCTGCTATATCATTTATTCCCAATTAATTGAGGCCTTTTATGTAGGTGTCATTCAGGAAAGCATTGAGTTCCGTTAAGCCAGACATAATGCCGGTACTTATGGAACTCATTTAACTTCTCGATCAGAGGATTGAGAATTGTTTCTGCTACTTCATTGTGATTCAGGTGGCACAGTCTGTGAAAATAGAAGGATATATTAAGATGATGAAAGCGGAGGGTTTTTTGTTTAAAAAAGTATCTTGAAATCTTCCACATACCTAATGAAAAAACACACACCATATGAATTCAAAATACGCATAAGTAAGTAAAAGACAAGGCTACCGGAGCCGGCAGCCTTCCAATGTGTTTCATGGGTATTGTAGAAGGATCAGAATTGCACACCCAGTCCCACTTTGAATCCTCTGTTAAAGGCATTAGTTCTCTTATCTGCGTCTATTTTCATCAATCCGTAATCGTAGGATGCAGAAATATTGAGCCCGTTAGCGAACTGATATCCGATCCCCGCAGAAACAGAAGCATCCCATTTGTTTAAAATATCAGAAACGTCCACATCCTTATTCAGGAGATTAATCCCCAGAATGCCTGCAGTTGCTTTCAAATTAGCATCGGCCAGATAAGAGACCTGAGGCCCTGCAAAAACCTGTAGTCCGTTCCAGCTGGCTTTCAGATACAGTGGCACATCTATGTATTGAGTTTGCAGGTCAGCCTTGGCGTTAGCTCCCAGGAATTCTACCCCTTTAATATCGAATCCGCCTTTTAACTGGTAGCCTTTTTGTGAATAATAAATTCCGGGTTCTATAGAGACATGTTCAGAGAGAGGAACGTTTACATATCCACCGGCAAAGAATCCTGTGCGGTCTGAGGTGGAAACAATCCCGTTGGTGAAGGTCACCAGTTGATTCAGACTTTCTACTGCATCTCCCCTGACGCCGGAATTACTGATCCCTGCCTTAATACCCAGATTGGTTAGGTTTTGAGAGTAAGCAAGTCTTGACAGGGCAAAAAATGATAAAAGTAGAATTATATGTTTCATGGTTTTTGGCAAGGTGCATTTTAAAGGCCCCTTCAATAATATCAGAATTGATTTCACTTGCCAGGATTAAAAGATAAAGGATAAGTTTCTGTTAAAGCACTAAAGCACCTTCGTAAGAAATGAGTTAAATTGCTTAAGTAAACTTTACTGTATGCAACGACGAAAATTTCTATATTCAACTTTGCTCACGATGGCGGCAATACGTACTCAGGGAAAGGCTACCGCATTCTTTTCTCCGGCTGAGTGGAAGATTACGATGCTTACAGACGATCTGGGTATTTTCACAGAGTCAGGTGGCACCATCCTTTTCAATCTGTCCCAATCGGGTATTATAGTTGTGGATAGCCAGTTTCCTGCAAGTGTGCCGCATTTAATTGAAGAACTTAAAAAGAAGGGCATGCCCTTCCATTTATTGGTTAATACGCATCATCATGGTGATCATACATCAGGGAACATTGTTTTCAAACCACTTATTTCACGTGTAATCGCACATGTTAACTCTCTCTACAATCAGGAAGTTGTGGCCAGGAGACAAAATAGTTTGGATAAACAGTATTTCCCAACAGAAACTTTTTCAGAATCAACAGTGGTAAAAACGGGAGACCAACAGATTAATTTGAATTATTTTGGTGCAGCCCACACCAATGGCGATGCAGTTATTCATTTTGAAAGGGAAAATGTTGCCCATGTGGGCGATCTTGTTTTTAACAGAAGACATCCTTTTGTGGACAGGTCAGCCGGGGCAAACATAAAGAGTTGGATCAGTGTATTGCAAAAAATCTGCAGCCACTATGATGATGACACTACTTTTGTTTTTGGCCATGCGGGTGAGGGATACCAGGTAACGGGTAAGAAGCAGGATATTCTTGCCTTTGAAGATTACCTCTCTCGCGTGCTGGATTATGTGAAGGGACAGATTAAAGCAGGTAATTCGTTGCAGGAAATCATTGAAAAGACTACCGGCATACCCGGAGCTGCAGAGTGGAAAGGGGAGGGAATCAGCCGTCCACTTACAGCAGCTTATGAGGAATTAACAACTTCCTAAGTTATTTCAGTATATCCAGAATCTCCCACATCTTTTTGCGGGTAACAGCACCACTCCCATCATAATTGTTTATGATGAATGCAAATGCATATTCTCCAGATTTGTTCCTGATAATCCCCGTATAGGAAAGTACTCCACTAATAGAACCACTTTTCATTTTGATGCCATTTATTACCGGAAATCCAGCGTAGTACGACTGAAACCAGGGTTGTTTTCTTGTGTACAGGAGTATGTTCACAAGGTTGTTTGTGGTGATTCTGTTTTGAGGGGATAGCCCACTTCCATCAATAAGCCCTAGATTATCCACGTCGATATTTTTCTTTTTCCAGAAATCTCTAACTACGCTGACCCCATCACCAGTGGAGCCACTCCTTCCGGAATTTACTGCCATTGTCTTCAGCAATGCCTCCCCATATAAGTTAATACTCTTTTGTAGAAACCAGTAACTGATACTGTCTAGTTTGGGAGACTCAACATAGAAGATATCCTTGGCAGGCTCTAAATCGGTAATATCAGTCGTTTGGGGGTATTCCAAATCGACATCTTCTACCTTTTTTTTCTTTAAAGCTGCTTCAAGAGTTATAGCAAACTGCCTTGCAGGATCGGGCATACTACCCGATATAGTAAATTTATTTTCCTTTACCGGGATAGTGCCACGTACAAAGCCTGTGTTCCCAAATAGGGGAAGATAGATATAGGCGTTATCTCCACTTCCTTCTTTAGCAGATTTCAGTTGTGATTTGAGTTGTAGTCCTGACACGTAATAGGGATTTGTTCCGGCAATAGTTACCGCAGACCCGATAGTAGTCCCTGATTTCAGAAACAGATCATACTGGTTCTCTCGCCAGTTGAAAGCCCGTGCTCCTGCACCGTAGTAGTTGCCGATATCCTGCCAGATCCATCCGTCGGGAATGACTTCTCCATCCATGATTCGCTCATCGATCAGTACATGCCCATTGATTGTTTGAATTCCGGCCTGTTGTAATTTTTTAAGAATAAAATTTATGATCTCCTGTTCTTTGGTTTGAGAGTATCGCCAGGTGCCGAAGGTAGGGTCTCCACTTCCTTTGATGATGAGGTCTCCGTAGAGCACGCCATTTGAAATAGTGCCTTTGCAGGCTATCCGGGTTTTATAATTGAAGTCCTTTCCCAGTAATTCAAAAGCTGTAGCAGAGGTAATCACCTTAAGTGTACTGGCAGAGGCCAGTCCCATGTCTTCATTTCTGCTGAATATCTCACTGCCGTCAGCAACATTTTTTACCAAAAGGCTGATGCTGGCATTCTTAAAATTGGGATTTGAAATCAGATTTTGCCATGCTTTATCGAGTTGATCTTTCAGGGGCTGGGATTGGGCAGCAGATGTGAAAAAGATGAGTGCAATGAAGACGAGTTGTTTCAAGTTTCCTAATTTTTAGGAACAAAGATTGTATTTAATTCACAAAATCAGTAACCGGGTATGGTTTATGTTTTTCTAAATTTATGGCCGGATAAGTAGAAATGAATTATTACAGATCATGAAAAGAAGCGTTAATGCAACAATTATTACGATAGGAGACGAACTGCTGATTGGTCAGGTCATCGACACGAACAGTGCTTTTATGGCAAGGTTTTTAAATCGTGCAGGTATCTCTGTTATACGAAAGCTGGCAGTGTCTGATAATGCCGAAGAAATAAGAGCCGCGATAGATAGGGAGGTGAACGGGGTGTCGGTTATATTGTTGACGGGCGGCCTTGGCCCCACATCGGATGATGTAACCAGGCAGACACTGGCTGACTATTTCGGCGTAAAGATGATAGAAGACAAAGGGGCTTTGAGAAATGTAAAGAGGTTGTATGATAAGGTGTATAAGAAACCTCTGAATCCGGTTAACCTCAGGCAGGCTGAAGTTCCCGAGGGCTGCAAGGTGATTATAAATAAAAGAGGGTCTGCCCCCTGCATGCAGTTTGAGAAAGGGAGATCGATGATCTTTTGTCTTCCGGGCGTGCCTTTCGAAATGGAAGGGTTGATGCCAGACGTAATTACTGCAATCCGGGAGCGTTTTCAACTACCAAAGGTAATACACCATACCATAGCTACGGCGGGAATTGGGGAGAGTGAATTGGCTGCTATTCTTGCGGATTTTGAAAAAGAAATCGCTCCAAAGACAAGTCTGGCCTACTTACCCGGATTAGGGATACTCCGTTTGAGGCTGACATCAGTAGTTACAGGGAAGGAAGAGGAGGAGAAAGTGAACCGTCACGCACGTGTGCTTAAGAAGTTGGCTCATCAATACCTGATTTCTTCCGATGATACCCCTGTTGAAGAAGCGGTGGGCAAATTGTTACTGAAGAAGAAAAAGTCGGTAGCCACGGCTGAAAGTTGTACCGGAGGGTTTATAGCTTCTATGATTACCTCTGTTGCCGGCGCGTCTGCTTATTTTCCGGGTGGTATAGTATCTTATTCCAATGCGGTAAAATCAGGCACACTGGGCGTAAAAACAACTACGTTAAAAAAGCATGGTGCAGTTAGTGAAGAGGTGGTAAAGGAGATGCTGAAAGGGGTTTTAAAGAAGATGAAATCGGATTATGGAATTGCTGTTTCGGGAATTATGGGCCCGGGAGGGGGGAGCGGACAAAAGCCTGTGGGTACGGTATGGATTGCTGTAGGGAGCAACCACAGGGTGGATACACGAAAACTGCACTTTCGCTTTGACAGGAAACGGAATATTCAGTCCACTGCACTTCGAGCCCTTTTTATGTTGAAACTATTCCTTGAAAATGAATAAAGTACTTTCATTAAATGATGTTTTTATAAAAAGTGTGGTAGTCTGCGGGGTTGCACAATGGATGAAAATTAAGCTATATAACTTCTCCAATCTTAAATCGGCGCGGTCTTTGAGCTACTTTGCCGGAAATTAATTATAAAGTTTTGTATATTTAGGGAGCGAACGTTATCTTCGCACTCTTTTAATTCGAAACCAATTCATCAACCACCCAAAAAAATTTCTATTTTTTATGGCTGTAAAAATGAGATTGCAACGTCATGGCTCCAAGAAAAGGCCATTCTACTTTATCGTAGTTGCAGATGCAAGAAGTCCGAGAGACGGAAAATTCATTCAGAAGTTAGGAACTTACAATCCTTTGACGGTGCCTGCCACCATTCAGATTGACAGGCAGAAGGCGTTGGAGTGGTTGCACAAGGGTGCACAACCAACCGACACTGTACGCAGGATTTTGAGTTTTAAAGGTGTGCTTTATCTGAAGCACCTACTTCGTGGAGTTTCACTCGGTCTGTTTGACGAAGCTGCTGCAATGGAGAAGTTTACCAAATGGAGCGAAGAGCACGATGCAGATTTTGCCAGAAGACAGGAAAAACACAAAAAAGCCAAAGCTGCTGCAAGACCTGTTTTTGTGAAGAAAGAGAAGCCCGCTGCAAAGGAAGAAGCTCCGTCAGAGCCGGCTCCTGAAGCTCAGGCAGATTCTTCAGAACAACCGGAAGCACCTGCTGAATAGGTGAAGTAACTCCTGAAAAATTCTTTAAAGCTGCCCTTAACAAGCAGCTTTTTTTTATTTAGTTACGGATATATATAATAGTTATAGGCTTAATCCAGCTCGCCTTTGCGCCATAAATAGGCCCAGAATGTCTGATGACTTCCAAGGAATAGCTTCATTAGCAAAGGCATGGCCCCGAATCCGGTTTCAGCATTCATGAAAGCAGTAAGGCTTTCACCCGTGGCGGGATTCGAGATAAAGAAACATCTGAATCCGGGATTGGATCCTGTATGCCAAAGCCATGTACCCGCCTCATTATATTGAAGACGTACGCCCAATGCAACCGGTACGTGTGCATCGTCCGGAGATGGTTTGTCTCCCTTCCTTACATCTGCCGCTTTTGAGAGCATCATTCTGTGAGTTTCGGGTTGTAAGCCAATGCCCTTGTGTAACGCTTTTTGGACGAAGAGAGTGAAGTCCTCTGCTGTAGTGTAAAGCGTATAAGCTGCATTCACTGTTTTGTATTTTGCAATTTGCCTCGGTTTTGCATTTTCCACATGACCATAAGACAGATTAGCAAGGAGGGTATCCTTCCAGACGATTTGTGAATGAGTCATCCCTAAAGGATGAAGCACATAGTTCTCTATCAGCTTATCGAATGACATTCCTGACACTGCTTCCATAACCAATTGTAAGTAATAGAAACCCTCACCGGAATACATATACGATGAGCCGGGTTTGAATTGTACGTGCAGCGGACTTTCTCTCCATTCTTTCGAAGGCACGTCTCCTTCCCAGTTGAGCAATCCGGTATGGTGGGTTAGTACCATCCTTGCAGTAATGAGTTGCCCTTCGGGGCTGTTAGCCAGGCGGTCGTATTTATAGTAATGGTATAGCGGTTTGTCCAGTGCGATCCTGCCTTCATCGTACAGTCTGAAGAAAGCGTAGGCAGTAACTACCTTTGTGAGAGATGCAGCCTGAAACGCTGTTTCATTATTTACTCTTGCCAGCTCCCCATTTTTCAGTACACCCCAATAATAGCTATGCAACTCCCCTTCTTTTGCGTGAACTACTTCGAGTCCCGGAATATGTATCTTTTTAGCTATTGCGGCTATGGAATCAATGGGAGCCTGGGCAAATGAGTAGTTTGCTGTCAGGGTAATTATGAAGAAGATGACAGATCGTAGTTTGTCCATTTGTTTCAGGAATAGTGAGGAATAGAAAGTATTGCGGTCAACTTGTATGTTTAAAGATAATAAGTCAGCCGGAAGTAGATTAAATAATTTTACGACCGTTCAAAAAGAATGAAGAGGATAAGTAACAGCAATTACTTAAGTTCATGCTGTTTATTTCAAAATTGATATATCACAAACTAATGCTATGAAGAAAATAGTTTTTGTATTTCTGTTAGGTTTTTATCTGGTTCCTTCCATGCAGGCTCAGACATCAGGGCTTGATTCCATTTTTCCTGTAAGGGGGCTTGCAATAGAGGCCCCTCTGCCACCGGCACTCGATTCCTTTCTGACCTTTATTGACGAGGAGCTCGCAACGCGAAAACTTAATACCCTGATTCTGCGGATCGACTTCAATTATAAATTTGAGCAGCACCCTGAATTGACTGATACGGCGCCTCTGAGTAAGAGCGAGGTGAAGAAGATTGTCGCCGTTTGTAAGAAGAATAACATTCGCTTGATTCCACAGATTAATTTATTGGGCCACCAGTCGTGGGCCACCCATCTGGGGAAATTACTGGAAGTATATCCTCAGTTTGATGAAACACCCAACGTAAAGATCCCTGTTAAATACGAATGGCCCAATGCGGATGGCTTGTATTGTAAAAGCTACTGCACGCGTCATCCGGACGTCCACAAGATAGTATTTGATCTTATCGATGAGATATGTGATGTTTTCGAATCGGATGCCTTTCATGCGGGGATGGATGAGGTGTTTTATATTGGGGAAGACCAGTGTCCGCGTTGCCAGGGGCGTGATAAAGCAAAGCTTTTTGCAGATGAGGTGTGGAGAATCAGGGATCATCTTGCTAAGAAAAATAGGCAATTGATGATATGGGGCGATCGATTGCTGGAAGGGAAAGAAACGGGATTGGGCATGTGGGAAGCAAGCTATAACAATACCCACAGGGCAATCGACATGATTCCGAAAGATGTATTTATCTGCGACTGGCATTATGAGCGACCTGATAAGACAGCGGTAATTTTTGCCAACAAAGGGCTTACGGTAGCAACTGCACCATGGCGCCGTCCGGACATAACCACACAACAGGTGGTAGATATGGCGCAGTTCAGAAAGGATGCCACCCCGCAAGTGCGAAAGCACTATGCAGGACTTATTCAGACAACCTGGTCACCCGCAATCATGTTCGTGAGAGAGGCATATCAGTACCGTAATGATAAAAGCAAAATAGGAATGGGACAATGGGCTTCATTTGTCAGAATGATTGACAGGATGAATGAGATTGCGAATGAGAAATAGTTGAAAAAAGAAATTGCTGGTAGTACCCGTGTCATCTGATGGCACGGTTTTTTTATGGAATGAATAATAACAATATTATAGTAATTGATCGTGCAGGATGGCTGTTGAACTTTCCTAATATTGTATCCATTAGTTTTTACAGAATCCACGCGTCATGAAAATCAGAATAGCTATTTCATTATCATTGATGTTATTAAGTGCAGCCTTCACGGTGAATGCGCAGCAAAAGGAGTTAACCAGAATCGATGATGCCGTACGGGTATTGCGTGAGTTTGGTAGGATGAAAGAAGACATTCCTCAGGAGTTGCTGAATATCAGTGAAGGGATTATTATAGTGCCTAAGATGATAAATGCAGGGTTTGTAATAGCCGGCAAAAGGGGGCGTGGCATTGCATTGATAAAGGATGAGGAGGGAAACTGGAGCGATCCGGTATTTATCACCATCACAGGTGGAAGTGTGGGCTTTCAGGCTGGTGTACAGTCGGTAGATTTGGTGCTCATTTTTAAGAACAGCGAAACACTTGAAGAAATTGGGAACGGTACCTTTACCCTTGGGGGTGATGTCTCTGCGACAGCAGGGCCGGTAGGCAGAAGTGGTACTGCGACTACCGATTATAAGATGGAAGCAGAAGTGTATTCCTATTCAAAATCCAAAGGGCTGTTTGCCGGTATCAGCCTTTCAGGAGCAGCTATTAGTGTGGACAGAAATACCAATAATCTTTTTTATGGTGAAGAATTAAGCGCTGCTGATATATTCAGCGAAGGGGGTATTGAAAATGCTTCTGTGGCTTTATTGAAGAGAGAGTTACAGGTACTTTACAATGGCGAAGTGGAGTAGCAGGCCCGGTTGAAAAATATGAAGTACTTTTAAATAAAAACATCCATGTCATTTCAGCACAGAACAGTATTTATCACGGGTGCTTCGAGAGGAATAGGTAAAGCAATCGCACTGAAGCTTGCAAGAGATGGTGCCAATATTATTATCGCCGCCAAGACTACCACCCCCAATCCTAAATTGGAGGGTACAATTTTTACGGCTGCCAAAGAGATTGAGGATGCAGGAGGGAAAGCGCTGGCGGTTCAGTGTGATATCAGATTTGAAGAGCAGATTATTAATGCAGTGGAGAAAGGGGTAGCTCAGTTTGGCGGAATAGACATACTGATTAACAATGCAAGTGCTATCTCCCTGACGAATGTGGAAAATACCAGCGCTAAGGTTTTTGATCTGATGCACGACATCAATGTCAGGGGTACCTTTCTCGTAAGTAAACACTGTATTCCTTATCTGAAAAAAGGCACTAATCCTCATATCCTTACCTTATCTCCTCCGATTAATCTGAGTGAGAAGTGGGTGAGTGGGCACGTAGCTTATACGATGAGTAAATACAATATGACTATGATTGCCACCGGCCTTGCGGGAGAACTGAAGCCGTTCAGGGTTGCATCAAACAGCCTCTGGCCAAGGACTACTATAGCTACTGCTGCTGTGAAAAACCTGCTCGGTGGAGATGCGCTAATGAGGAAAAGCCGCACACCTGAAATATTAGCAGATACGGCGTATATCATTCTCAGCCGTCCTTCTGATGAATGTACCGGTTATACGTTTATTGATGATGAAGTGCTGAGGTCGGCGGGTATTACTGATCTTAGTCCGTATGCGGTGGATAAGAATGAGCAGTTGTTTATAGATTTGTTTCTGGATAGATAGGGTGTTTATAAGATCTTGCTCCAGACAGTCTTACCTTTCTTCTCCAGGAGATAGTTTCGGAGGTGTATGTTTTCATCTGAGGTAAGCTCAGGGTCAGCCTCAAGAAGTTTTACGACTGAATCGTGCGCGGCCTGAAGTATATTTTTATCCTCGAGGATATTGGCAACTTTAAAATTGAGAAGTCCGCTTTGGCGTGTGCCTTCAATATCGCCCGGGCCGCGGAGTTCAAGGTCTTTTTCGGCTATTTTAAATCCATCATTTGTCTGGCACATTATGGTGAGTCGTTGTCTGGCATCTTCCGAGACTTTGATACCTGAAAGTAAAATGCAATAGCTCTTCTCACTTCCTCTTCCCACCCGGCCCCGGAGCTGGTGCAATTGTGGGAGGCCGAATCGTTCAGCACTTTCGATGACCATCACAGTAGCATTAGGTACGTTGACCCCTACCTCGATTACAGTAGTGCTAACCATTATTTGTGTGTCGCCATTAACGAACCTTTCCATATTGGCCTGCTTCAGGTCTGCTTTCTGTTTGCCATGTACCATACTGATCCAGTATTGAGGTTCAGGGAAGAATGATTTTACTTCATCGAATCCTTTCATCAGGTTTTCGTAGTCGAGAGCTGCAGACTCCTCTATCAGGGGATATATGAAATAGGCCTGTCGTCCTTTATCGATCTCTCTTCTTACGAATGACATCACCTCTGACCGGAAGTGCGCAGTTTTGTGGATGGTGAGTACAGGGGTTCTTCCCGGCGGTAATTCATCCATGACGCTATAGTCCATATCGCCGTATGCAGCCAGTGTAAGTGTACGCGGTATAGGAGTGGCAGTCATTACCAACACGTGTGGAGGTATCTTGTTCTTTTTCCAGAGTTTCGCACGTTGCTCTACTCCAAACCTGTGCTGCTCATCTATGATTGCCAGACCAAGATTCTTAAATATTACAGTATCCTCTATAAGGGCATGTGTTCCGGTAAGGATGTGCAAGTCACCATCTGCGCACTGTTTCAAAATGTCTTTCCGCTCTTTTGAGGGAGTAGATCCGGTGAGGATACCCACCTTTACCGGCATATTTTTAAGGAGGCTGGTGAGGCTGTCAAAGTGCTGACGGGCCAGTATTTCTGTAGGAGCCATCAGGCAACTCTGAAATCCATTATCGGCTGCAATAAGCATAGAGAGCAGGGCCACCAGCGTTTTGCCACTTCCGACATCACCCTGGAGTAATCTGTTCATCTGCTTTCCACTGCCGAGGTCTTTTCTGATTTCTTTTAATACTTTTTTTTGAGCACCTGTGAGTTGAAAGGGGAGTTGATGATTATAAAACTCATTAAAAAATTCGCCCACAGTTTCAAATACATAACCTTTTGATTGCTGATGGCGGCGTAGTTTCACCAATGTCATTCGGAGTTGTGCGAGAAAGAGTTCTTCAAACTTCAGCCGCCTGACTGCCTGTTCGTGGTTTGTTTTGTTTTTTGGGAAGTGCATCTGCTTCAGAGCTTCCCATCTGCTCATAAGTCGATATTGGGTGATAAGTGATGAGGGTAGATTTTCTGCAATATCTTTTTCCTGAATTTGTTGGAAGAGAAGGCTGGTGAGGGCCGCAATTTGTCTTCCTCCAAGTTGCCGCATTTTAAGCTTCTCTGTGCTGGGGTAAACAGGCTCAAGATAATCTTTTGGTGTAGCCTCTGTTGTAACCCTTTGCAATTCGGGGTGCGACATTTGTGGCTTGTCCATAAAAAAAGTAACCTTACCGAAAATCTGAAAGAGGTCTCCCGGGTGGAGTATTTTCTCGACGAAATAAATCCCCTGAAACCAGACGAGTTCCATGATTCCTGTGCCGTCTGTGACGGTAGCCACCAGCCTTCTGGCACGTTTCACTCCGAGTATCTCTACAGTAATTATCCTGGCGGATATAAGAGCATAGTCAATAGAGTGGTTCAGTTCTCTGATAGTGGTGACTCTGGTACGATCTATATGTCTGAATGGGAAATAATGAAGTAAATCATCATACGTAAAAATTCCTGCTTCTTTTTTTAGAATATCAGCACGGGCAGGTCCTACGCCCTTCAAATATTCAATGGGGGTATTTAGAATAGCAGTGATCAAATCCCTTTGGCTTTCTTACAAAGATAGTTTTGAAGATTGATGAGAAGCCAGGATGTGGATATTTATGAATGAGCGATTTTCCTGGTGGTTTTAAGGTTTATGAATTATTTTTAGACTGAAATTCCGTGATTATGAAGAAATTCAGTTACCTACTGCTACTCCTTCCTGCCTTGTTTTATTTGAATAGTTGTACAAAAGAGACTATCGAAAAACCCGATGATGAAATAAAAATCTTTCCACCGGCGAAGCCGGGTTTTATGGTGGTGAGTTACTTTCCCAGTTATCGGAGTGTCGGTGAATACCCTGATAAGATGTTTCGTATGGCAGATGTGGTGAACTATGCTTTTGCAGACATTACTGCTGCCAAAACCGTATCTATCATAGATACAAAGAAGTTTGATTCCGTTTATCGCAAAGCAAAGGCAAATGGTGCAATGGTGTTTCTGGCAATTGCCGGATCATCAGATCTTTTCGCATCGATGAGTAATACTTCAGATGGTCGCACAATCTTTGTACGTGATGTCATGCAGAAAGTACGCCAGTATAAGCTTGACGGGATTGATATGGATTGGGAGTACCCCCGCAGTAGTGATGGTACTAAAGAATCTTTCAGGTTGTTGATGAAGCAACTTTCAGACTCGCTTCATGTAGATGGTAAATATTATCTGACCGCAGCGATTACTCCCGGAATCTATGCAGGGAGTGTCCGCGATGGCATTAGTAATGAGGTATTTGGATATACCGACTGGCTCAACGTGATGATATATGATGACTTTACTACGCTGCCCTCGAATCTTTACCAGCAACACAGCCCTTACTCAATGGCCGTGACTTCTATGAACTACTGGATAAATACCAGGGGTATGCCTAAGGATAAGTGTTTGCTGGGTATCCCCGCCTATGGCCGTCCTTCAGGAATGACACAGTCGGGGACTACGATGGCCTATAAGTCGATACTCGCTCAGGGAGGAGATCCCATGTCGGACTCAGCTCTGGTATCCGCAGCCGGATATTCTAATTATAAGATTTATTATAACGGAATCCCAACCGTAAAGAAAAAAGCAATGTATGCTAAAAACGCCGGTGGGGGTATTATGTTCTGGGAGTTTGGCCAGGATGCAAATGATAATCGCTCGCTCCTGAAGGCAGCCTGTGATACGTTAGGTATCCGCTACGATTAATAATTCGTTTATCGGATAAGGGTGACACTTCCTTTTTGGCGGATTCCGTTACCCATGTAGTCTTCTCCTTCGGCCTGCCATACAAAAGTGCCGCTGTCTTGTAATGCTCCTTTGTAGTTACCATTCCATCCTTTGTGCATTTCTTTAGTGCTAAAAATCAGCAGCCCCGTGCGGTTAAAGACCCTGAAGTAGGTAATCGATTTCATTCCGATTGCAATGGGCGTTAACACATCATTAAGCCCGTCGTTGTTTGGAGTGAATGCGTTTGGTACATAAAAGCCGGGCTTTAGTTTGAATACTTTTACCATAATCGTGTCGAAGGCTATGCATCCTCCATCGGTTACCGCCCTGACTACATATTGCTGATCGTTGTTGAGTAAGGCAATCGGCCCTTGAGAGAAGGGGTCATTAAGTCCGGTAGAAGGTATCCATTGAAAGGTCTCAGCATTTGATTCGGCAAATAATTGCAATGGCTGATCTATTACAATAGAAGTATCTCTGGGGCCAGCATCCACAAAAGGTTTTATCACCTTGATGGTAACTGTATCATATACTGGTTTGGGGCAGCCTTTATTATCTCTAACCTGCAAAATGTATTGCGTGGTAACAAGTGGCGTAGCTACAGGCGAAGCGAGGTGGCTATCATTGAGATAAGTAGCAGGGAACCATTCATAGATACTTCCGCCACTTCCATTTAGGAGGATAGATTCATTTAAGCAGATGGTAGTGTCGTTTCCTGCATCCGCTACAGGATATGGTACAGTTCTCACAGTTACTGCGCCGGCAGTATTACACTTTCCTATCGACGCTATCAGATTGTAAGTGGTGTTACCTGTGGGGACTGCTATAGGATTAGGGGAGGTGCCTGAACTAAGTGTGATATCAGGAGTCCACAGAAAATGAAGTGCATTTCCTGTAGGTTTTAATGTCAGGCTGTCTGTAAGGCAGATGGTGGTGTCTGATGGCATTCCAAGTGTTACCCGATCTACTACGGACACTATCAGCGAGTCGCGATTGGTGCAGCCACGGCTTTCTTCATAGTCTGCGTAATAGGTAGTAGTGGTCTTAGGGCTTACCAGCGGATTGAAAATTGTGGTGTTGTTGATATTGTAATTAGGCGACCATACGATGGTACCCGTACCCGTAGCATTGAGTTGTAACGTATCGATATTACAAATGAGTGTGTCATTTGTAATTTTAAAGGGTGGCTTTTGGAGGATTTTAATAGTATCTGTAAAAGTTTTTTGACATCCTTTGGTTGAAGTGATGGTTAATGAAACCGGATAATCGCCTTCTTTGTTGTATGAAAAGACGGGATTTCTTGCGCGCGATGTGTCAGCCTGGTCGCCCTGCACACCGAAATCCCATTTCCAATTATTAATGGCGCCGTATTTGGTACTGGATTTATCAGTAAATATTATTTGAGAATTGATGCATCTGCCATCCACGTCAAAGTCGGCCACAAATCCAGGGTAAACTTTTACCGTCTGAGTGATGGAGTCTGAGCAGTCTTGCCCGCGGTTTACTACCAGCTTATAAACATATACACCGGTATCAGAGTATTTGTGGGATGGCCTTTCAAGATTAGAGAAGTTATTGATGCCCGATGCCGGGTCTCCAAACTCCCAGTAAAATGTTTTATTCAAGGGGGAGAAGTCGTCGTTTGAAAAACTCACTACAAAGCTGTCGCATTGCACCGGTTTAGGGTCGAGCCTTGCCCCTGCAAAGTCGCAGTTGGTAACGTTGACAATAAAATCTTTGTAGGCAGTGGATAATTTGGCGCCCCCTCTGTAGGAGTCCACAGCTACAGTTACCACATATCTGCCGATAGGGGGTGCCACGCCAGTGATGGTGCCGGTTTTGGGGTCTATTGTGGCAAGGTTACCAAGTGGAGCTACGGCAGTGAAGGGGGTTATATAAGTGACAGTATTATAGGGTGGTGGGGCAGGGTTAATGTTATTTGAATTGTTAGAATATCCTCCGGCATAAGCTGTGGAGAAGTAATAGACTAGCGAGTCGTTGTCGGGGTCTTTGGCTCCAAATTCCAGCCTGAAGGGTTTGTTGCCACAGATTGCATCTATGCTTGTGTTGAATGCCGGACTGTTGTCAGCTACCTTTCCGGGTATGATACAGAAGAAAGTGCTTCCGGTAGTGGATCCACCTTCATTTTCGATATTTTCTATGGGAGCTACCCTGCAACAGGTTTGATATGCTGCCGTGTATCCATCTGTGTTATCAGGCAGGTCAATCAGATAAGTGTATGAGGCTACATTATATTTAAGATTAGGTGCTGAGGTGATGCATGAAGGGAATGGGGTCACTGCCACAGCCGTTTCGCTGGTCTTGAATACTTCTGTATATGCTCCCTGTGATGGATATTGTTTTTTAGTGCCATTGTCAAAGATGCCGATATACACACTTGCCGGCATAGCAGCTCCGTCTATAGTGTTCTGGTCGCGAAAAAGTTTTAGTGTGATTCTGTAGGTGGAAGTATTCGCTGCCGAGCCTTTTCCAACATATTGATAAATCATTTCCCCTCCTATGATATGCTTGGCAAATACAGGAAGAATGAGGAAAATGAATAAGATAAATAACAGGCCTTTCTTCATCACATTTTTTCGTTCAGAGTTTGCAGAGAGAACCTTAAAATTCGCAATTTTTTCGGGAAATAGAAACGGAAATCGACAACTTATTTAAATACTGCTGTCATTCAGGAAATTAAGGATGTATTGGTTTGTTAATTCTTCTTCCTCCCACATCCCCATGTGTGCAGCGTTTTGAAGAATGTGGACCGATGAAAAGGCTGGCAGGGCGGCCTGCTTCAACGAGAATTCTAATGGCACTACCTGATCAAATTTTCCGATAATAAATAATACAGGCACCGCCGATGACTTAAGCACATCTGACCTGTCAGGGCGCTTCATCATTGCATTATAGTATGCAATAAGCGTGTCGTCCGTGATATGAGATGCGAGGCTTAACAGTTCGCTAATGTATTCAGGATGTCGCTGCTGGTTCGGCTCTGTAAACAGTCCCGGTGTAATGGTCTTAAGGAATGCCTGCCCCCCGTTTTTCCTGATGAATTCAACGCCTTTCAGGCGCGCTTCTTTCTTGGTGTCCGTATCGGGATAAGCAGAAGAGTGCACAAGACCGAATGAGAGGAGCTGTTCCTCATACTTTTCGGCAAAGGCCATAGTGGTGTAGCCTCCCATACTGTGTCCAAACAAATGGAATTTCTTTCCCGGTAATTCCTTGTCAGTGATTGCTTTTACCGAATCTGCGAGATCGTCAAGAGAAAAGTCATTGTCAAGTGGTTCAGATGCGCCGCTTCCGGGCAGGTCGGGTACAATCAGACAGAAGTGTTGGCCTAGTGCTCGTATTTGTCTCTCCCATACTGCACCACTCTCTCCAAACCCATGAAGCAGCACTACCGGTGAGCCTTGTCCGTAAGTTTGATATCTGATTGTTTTATTTTGGAAGCGTATCTGACGCATTGCTGCTTTTATTAAGAACAAACAAAATGAAACACCTGAAAATCAGAAGTGCATTCAAAGGTATTAAAACGGGATTTAACTGTTGTGGAAGCCAGAACCAAAGCGCAATCAGAATCAATTGTGCGATGGCATAAAACAGGTAATAGAGCCTCACCCATCTCTTACGACTGTGTACATAAAATGCAGCAACTGCATGTGTGGGCCAGGCCCAGAGCAGGTTGTAATTGTCTTTGGTCATGTAATGGTCGGTAGCAACCCACATGAGTACGAGTACGATTCCTAATACACCTATTATAAAAAACAAGACGCCATCGAACCCGAAAAGGAAACTGCGGATGATTTTATTTGCCGAAAAACTCAAAAATCCGATCAATACAAAGAGACAGGTGAAGATAAATAATGGCCCGGTAACACTGTGCTTATCGTGTCCTCTGAACTCTGCCTGAAAAATAGTAGCCTTATCGCTGACCAGTGGTTGATTATTTGTTGTGACACTGTCCAGCGCATTCATCAGGTATTCAGGGAGGAATAATTCTTCTCTGATAGTCATCACCCTATCGAGTCTGCGTCCCAGAAGAAGGTCGATTCCCAATTTGCTCCAGGGCTTTTCATTTTGATTCAGATAGTCATGAATAGCATCTCTGAAAGTCATGGGTTCTTTAGTAATGTCTTTATATACCAACGAGCCTCCTGCAATGGAGTCAATCAGGTCAGCCACCCGCGTAGTACAATTATCGAAAGTGAAGTCGTATTTGTAATATTTATTTGCAGGCAACATATTCCAATCGAGGTATGCCAGTAGTTTTTCCTTCTCTGTGCAAGTAAGGTTTAAGGTTTGCTCCGTAATACTCCTGTTTTCCATCATTGCCACATATTCAAAATTGGCAAAGGATTCTGCAGACACGTAGTAGTTGAGTTTGCCCCGTGCAAACTTTATATAGAAGCCTGGTTCATCGAAGTTGAATGTGCCGTAATTAAAGACGATATCACGCGTGCCTGTCGAGTCTGATATACGCAGCGCAGTGTGCCCGAAGGTGGAATACAACTCTTCACCCGGTGATACTGTAAGCAGGCTTACCCTTAGGGAACAGTCCTGGGCAAGCCCTGTAAAGGGTAAGCTAAAGGAAAGCAAAAGGGTGATGATCAGGTAAATTTTTTTCAACGCAGGGAGAATTAAATTCTGCTGTAATTAGGTGCCTCCTTAGTTATCTCCACATTGTGTGCGTGGCTTTCGCGGATACCTGAGTTGGTGATTTTGATAAACTTAGCCTTCTTTAATGCAGTAATGTTAGCGGCTCCGCAATAACCCATCCCTGCCCGAAGTCCTCCGGTAAACTGATAAATCACTTCATGGAGATAACCTTTATAAGCAATACGCCCTTCGATTCCTTCAGGTACAAATTTCTTACTGGTATTGGCATCTGCCTGAAAATAGCGATCGCTGCTTCCCTGGGCCATTGCACCCATTGAACCCATCCCTCGGTATTGCTTAAACTTTCTTCCTTCATAAATAATTGTCTCACCCGGACTTTCTTCAGTACCTGCAAATATGCTTCCCATCATTACACTGTCGGCCCCTGCGGCCAATGCTTTCACCACATCGCCGGTATAGCGGATACCACCGTCGGCGATGATTCCAATGGCCGATTTGCCCAGCGCGTTTTTAACACTCATCAGTGCGGATATCTGTGGTACACCTGCTCCGGCTACCACGCGGGTTGTACAGATAGACCCCGGTCCAATTCCCACTTTAACTGCGTCAGCACCGGCCTCTTTTAGCGCCAGCGCTGCCTCGCCTGTGGCAATGTTACCGGCAATGATATTGAGATCTTTGAAACCTTTTTTTATTTTTCTTAATGTGGAGATCACTCCTTTGGTGTGTCCGTGTGCGCTATCTAAGCATATCACGTCGACACCTACCTGCTGTAGTGCATAAACCCTGTCCTCCACATCACTGGTTATCCCTACCGCAGCACCAACCAGCAGTCTTCCAAAAGAGTCTTTTGTAGCATAAGGGTGGTTGCGGATCTTCTCTATATCTCTGAAAGTGATCAGTCCTTTCAGGATGCCTTTTCTGTCGACCACAGGAAGTTTTTCGATCTTATATTTTCTGAGAATTTCCTGTGCTTTAGCAAGATCAGTGCCTTCCGGAGCGGTAATCAGGTTTTCGCTGGTCATTAACTCTGACACTTTTCTTTTTAGGTTCGTTTCAAACCTCAGGTCGCGATTAGTGAGGATGCCGCAGAGTTTTCCGGATGCATCTACAATAGGGATACCTCCGATTTTGTTTTCTTCCATCATCTGCAGTGCCTCCAGAAGGGTGGCATCAAGTGGAAGTGTGATAGGGTCAATTATCATTCCGCTCTCACTTCTCTTTACTTTTCTGACGTGGGCAGCCTGATTTTCGATACTCATATTCTTGTGGAGAATTCCGATACCGCCTTCACGGGCTAAAGAGATAGCCAGTTTGGCCTCTGTGACCGTGTCCATAGCTGCACTGAGAAAAGGAATATTGAGTGTGATATCCTTCGTAAGCTTTGTAGAGATATTCACATCTCTGGGGAGCACTTCGCTGTAACCTGGTACAAGCAGCACATCATCAAATGTGAGCGCCTCTTCAAGTGATCCGAATGTATTGCGTGGAGATTTATTTATTGTAGCCATGTGCAAAGATAATTTTTTTGGTTATCCGCCTGGCAGAAATTTTTCTTAATTGAGTTCATAAATTTTTCCGGGGAGGGAGTTGATAAGCCCTTGCATCTCGAGCATCAGGAGTGCCTGGGCTATGGTGCTGCCATTAAGCCGTGTTTTCAGGTGTAGGTCGTCAATATGTTGTGGCCCTTCATTTTGTAGGAGTGTGACTATTGCCTGTTCATCAGGTTGCAGTTCCGGAAAAAGGAGTCTTTGCCTTCCGGTTTTCTTTTTCTTTTCCTTTTGCCACCCCATATTGCGCAGTAAATCTTCTGCTCCCGTAATTAATGCAGCCTTATTATTTTTGATTAAGAGGTTGCAACCTTCACTTCTGAGATCAGAGGTGCGGCCGGGAAAGGCAAAGACATCACGGTTGTAGTCGTTGGCCAGGCCGGCCGTAATCAACGAACCTCCCTTTTTTCCGGATTCGATCACCACAATACAGTCGCACATACCTGCCACTATTCGATTCCGGGAGGGGAAGTTCATCCTGTCAGGAATAGTACCGGATCTGAACTCAGTGAGTAACCCACCTGTTTCAATCATTTTTTTCGACAATTCCCGATTCTCTGCGGGATATATTTTGTCTAATCCATGGGCCAGTACCCCCACCGTGCTGAGGTTATTTTTTAGCGCAGCCCTGTGGGCGATGGTATCCACGCCAAATGCAAGGCCACTCACAATTATTATATTTTCTGAAGATAGGCCATCAATCAGCTGTTCACACTCATGTCTGCCATAGTCTGTAGGAGATCTGGTGCCCACCACACCCACAACCCTTTCGTGATTGAGATTGGCATTCCCCTTATAATAAATCAATACCGGACTATCATAGCAATGCCACAGTCTGGAAGGATAGTCTTTGTCTGTAAAAAATAAAGGCCGGATGCCGGAAGACTGTATGAATGCGATTTCTTTTTCGGCTGTCTTAAAATCAGGTTTTTTAAGTGCCTCTACCCTGGCCTCTCCCATCCCTTCTATGCACAGAAGATCGCGCTTGCGTGCGTTGAGAACGGCAGATGCAGTGCCGAAATGATTTACCAATTGTCGTGCATACACATCGCCAATACCTGCAATCCTTGTTAAGGCAATTTGATATACCAGCTCGTCTTTTTCCTCAGGCATTTGCTTATAGATTCCGTTTGTGATGTTGCTGATGCATTGTACGTAATCACTACAATATTATGGAATTATGTTCAGGATAATGTGTGCTACATTTGCCAAAACTCTTTCAGGATGAAGTATCTCAAAACAGGCTTACTTTTATTTTTAGTCAATTGCATTTTTATACTTTCTTCTCAGGCGCAGGATACCGTGCAATATGTAGTTGCCGGGAGAGCAAATAGCGCCATACAACAGACTAAACCCTATGTGATTATGATTTCGGCGGATGGGTTCAGGTATGATTTGGCAGATAAGTATAATGCCCGGTTTCTAAAACAAATAAGAGCCGAAGGAGTGCAGGCTCCATCAATGCAGCCCTCCTTTCCTTCACTGACTTTTCCCAATCACTATACCATAGCGACCGGGCTGCGGCCTGCACATCATGGAATTGTAGCCAACACTTTTTACAGGAATAATGGTACACAACGGTATGCACTGCGTGATCGGAGCGCAGTAACGGATCCTTCATGGTATGGGGGAATCCCGATCTGGGTGTTGGCCGAAAAACAGCAGATGCTCTCTGCGAGTTTTTACTGGGTAGGTTCAGAGGCACCCATTGATGGGACTTATCCCACCTATTATTATCATTATAATGAGCAGATTCCAATAGATCGCAGGATAGAGATCGTGAAAGAGTGGCTGCAATTACCGGAGGATAAGCGCCCGCACATGATTACTTTTTATATGCCCGAAGTGGATCATCAGGAGCATAGCTACGGAGTAGATAATGACAGTGTGAAGGCGGCAGTTCATTTTGTAGATGAGGCAGTCAGGAAACTGACTGAAATGACAGATGCACTGGGCCTTCCTGTAAATTATATTTTCCTCTCAGACCATGGGATGAGTAATGTAGATACGCAGCACCCTTTCAGGCGACCGAAATCACTAGACTCTTCCAAATTTAATGTGGCTATCGGAGCTTCTATGGTGCAGTTGTACGCAAAGAATCTATCTAAAAAAGAAATTAAGAAAGCTTACAGAGCCCTTAAGAATGAAGCGGGAGACAGCTATGCAGTGTATCTGAAAAAGAAGACGCCAAGGCGCTGGCATTATGCGGCAAGAGATGACCGTTATGGCAGGATTGGAGATATACTTATGGTAGCTCCGGCAGGAAAGGCATTCAATTTTTCTACGCGGAAATCAGCTCCGGGCGAGCATGGATATGATAATGAAGCACAGGATATGCAGGCTACTTTTTATGCCTGGGGGCCGGCGTTTAAAGAGCGCCTGACGATTCCTCCGTTTGCTAATATTCATGTGTACCCTTTAGTGGCAAAAATCCTGGGGTTAGAGCTTCTGGAACCTGTAGATGGCAAACTAAATGTGCTGGAGCATATTCTGAAATAGCCGAAGTAGATACAGCTTTCGCTGATAAAATCATTTAGCTACAACTTTCATCTCGGTGCGTCGATTCTGTGCCCTGCCCTCTTCTGTATTGTTATCTGCAACAGGGTTTGAGGCGCCTTTGCCCAGGTGAGACAAGCGCTCCGCTTTTACTCCGTGGGTTATCAGATAGTTCACTACTGACAAAGCCCGGTCGTTACTGAGTTTCAGGTTATCCTTCTCGGATCCTACATTGTCTGTAAACCCGATAATCTGGATGCGCAGCGTGGGGTTTTCATTCATAAGAGTTACGATGTTATTAAGCTCTACGATAGACTCCGGCTTCAAATCTGATTTTCCTGTATTGAAGAAAATATTTTTCAGTACGACAGAAGCATCGGTTTCGATGGGTTGCAGGGGAATTTCTGCCACGAAGGTCTCATCAGGTGCTGTAGCGCTGATATTATAGTTTTCAGAGAAGAACAAATATCCTTTCCTTCTTACTGTAAATGCATAGTCTCTGCCGACAGGCAGTGTGACAAGAAATTCGCCGTCTTCATCCGTACTTACCCGACTGATCATATTCCCTGTTTCCAGGTCTGTCAACTCTACAGCAGAAGGAAGTTGTGCTTTGGTATGTTTATCAAATACCTTACCCTGTACCCAAAGGGTCCTCATTGGGCGCACCTGATCCGGAAGCTGAAAAGAATAAATATCCAATCCACCTTTGGTATCGCTTCTGTCACTGCTGTAATAAGCCGTGATACCGTCAGCGGCAATGAAGAGGCTCCCTTCATCATCTATAGTGTTGATGGGATAGCCGAGGTTTTGTGGTGTACTCCAGGAGCCGTCGGGTTGTTTTCTGGTGACAAAGAGGTCGGGCTTTTCGCTGTATCCGGGTAGCCCATTGCTGTTGAAATATAGCGTTTGGTTGTCTGCATGGATGAATGGCGTGCTTTCGTCTCCGGCGGTGTTAATTTCAGCACCCAGATTTGTGGGCTCACTCCAGGTGCCATCATCATTGCGGTGCGATACCCAGATATCTTTTCCACCGAATCCTCCGGGCACATTACTGCTGAAATACAGATCACGCTTGTCAGGCGAAAGAGACGGTGTGGATTCCCAGAATTCAGAATTGACATTAGGCCCAAGGTTCATCGGCTTGCTCCATCCTTTTTTGGTGAGGAATGAGATATAAAGATCACAACTACCCAATCCCTGCGGGAAGTTGCATCCGGTAAAGATGAGCCACTTGCCATCTTGTGAAATGATTTGTGCGCCTTCGTTGTAGTTTGGTGTATTGATATTTCCTTCCAGAAGGTGAGCCTTTTGCCAAATTCCATTTACTCTGTTGCTTTGATAAAAGTCTTCGTTGTTACCTATTCTCCGGGTGAAGATTAGTGTATTACCATCAATTGTAAGTGTGGGGAAATATTCAAGGTCGGCAGTGTTGATGCTGTCACCAAGATTTACCGGATTGAATACATAACCCTGTTGCATGGTTTTAGCAAGATTTACAGCAAATTCGTAGGTGGTCTTCCTGAATTCACCGGCCTTACGGCTTCGTTCGTTCAGTTTAGGACTTGTAAGGAATTTATTTATCGCGGCCAAAGCTTCTTCAAAATGTCCAATTCCTGCCAGATTGATAGAATAAGGAAGCTGGTAGTGAAGTGTGTAAACAGAATCCAGATCAATAGCCTTTTTGTATGAAGCAACTGCTGCGGCATATTCTTTTCGCTCTCCGTGTATCCCTGCCATTGAAAGGTAGGCATCTATATACTTTGTGTCGATGGCAACAGCCTTTTGGAGTAACTCGAGTGCCGCACCATAAGCGCCTGCCATTGCCTGATCATAAGCCTGGTTGAAAAGCGAGGAAGCTTTGTGGCTCACCTTGTCAGGATTATACCACTGCCCGAAAGATAGTTGTACACTTCCAAGTATAAATAATAGAAATACCCACTTTTTCATATTCCTGATTTCATAACGAAAGTAATAATCCGGTTGCTAAGCAAATGTTACAGGTTACATTCCGGTTTGGTAGTTAGACCGGATGATACGACTATTAGTTGTATGCTTGGCCGGGTAATAGTAACGCTAAGGGACGTGGATATATTTGTGTATCTGCAAAGAAAGCTGCCATTGTGGATTTGTCTTGATGTAATCAACAATCAGAGGTGTCATTTTCTCAGCATTGGACCATTCAGGTTGCAGGAAGAGCATACAGTCTTTTCTTACTTTGGCCGCAAAAGACTCGGCCCATTTGAAGTCGGATTTATTGAATACTATAATCTTAAGTTCATCTGCCTGCTTCAACACACGCTCTACGGGTGGTTTGAATTTTTTGGGAGACAGGCATACCCAGTCGAAGTGGCCGGTAAGTTCGTGTGCGCCTGAGGTTTCGATATTTGTCTGGAATCCTGCTGCCTTTAATTGTGTTGTAAGCTCATTCAGATCGTAGAGAGTGGGTTCGCCACCGGTAATTACTGCCAGCCTGGCCGGGGTAGCCTGAGCCACTTTTACAATATCTTCTATCTGAATGTGGGGATGTGCGGCAGCATCCCAGCTTTCTTTTACATCGCACCAAACACAACCTACATCACATCCGCCCAGCCGGATAAAGTAAGCTGCCTTGCCCTGATGGTATCCTTCGCCCTGAATAGTGTAGAACTGCTCCATCACCGGTAAGAATCCCGTGGCTAATGCTGTGTGATTGGCTGTTTTCATAGTGCCACATCGTTGTTTCGGATATAGGCGTCGAAGGTATTGGTGAGTAATGCAGCAATTGTCATCAGCCCGACACCACCCGGGACAGGAGAAATATAGCTGCATTTACCTTTCACATTCTCAAAATCTACGTCGCCCTTCAGCCGAAATCCACTTTTTGTATTACTATCTTTCACCCGATTGATGCCTACGTCTATTACCACGGCGCCTTCCTTCACCATGTCTTCTTTGATGAATTGTGCTTTGCCTATTGCGGCTACAAGGATATCTGCTGTACGGCATATTTCTTCCAGATTGTGAGTGCGGCTGTGGCAAAGGGTCACAGTGGCATTACCAAAGGAGGTATTACGACTGAACAGGATGCTCAGCGGTGTACCTACGGTGTGGCTGCGGCCGACAATGACCACATTCTTACCTTCTGATTTGATTCCATAGTGTTTCAGAAGAAGGATAATGCCCCAGGGAGTGGCAGAAACAAAACCCGGAAGCCCTAACACCATGTTGCCGATATTGACCGGATGAAATCCGTCCACATCTTTCTCGGGAGCGATAGTGAGTGTTACTTTATTTTCGGATATATGTTTTGGCAGTGGTACCTGTACCAGAATACCATCCACCTCCTTGTCTTCGTTGAGTCCGCGAATCATTTGTAATAGCGCTTCCTCACTGATACTGTCGTCTCGTTGAATCAGCGTGGAGCGGATGCCCACTTCGTGGCAGTTCTTCACTTTTGAGTTAACGTAAGTGTGGCTGGCCGGGTCGTCCCCAATCAGGATGGCAGCCAGGTGTGGCGCGCGTTTGCCGGAGGCTGTCAGTAACTCAGTTTTTGATTTCAGATTTTCTTTAATGGCTGCAGAAGCCACTTTACCATCAAGCAATTCCATGCGGGCAAAATTAAAGATGTTTAAGAGGATAAATTCATTTATATTGCTTTACCTATATTGACAAAGAGCTAAACCACTACAATTGCGGATTCTAATTATACTATGCTTTTCGCTGTTATTTCATTGTTCCCACGCACAGTCGGTAAAACAGTCTGTATCAGCATCCTATCTGATGCTAAACAGTTATTCGCAGAAGCATAATGACGCCTTTTCTTTTACGCACAATACTGCGGCGCTTGCATTTGCAAAGGCTTTTTCAGCAGGTGCGCTTGCCGAAACCCGCTATATGCTCAAAGAGACTAATTATTATAGCGGAGTGGCCGTGGTGCCTACAGAGTTGGGGAATTTTGGGGTAGAAGCCGGTTATTTCGGATACAAAAATTTTAATGAATACCAGATTGGATTAGCCTATGCGCGCTCATTGGGAAGCAGTTTTAGCCTGGGGGCAGGATTCAATTATTATTCCTACCGTGTACCGGCATATCAGCAGGGCGGAGCAGTCACTTTTCAGATTGGAGCTATTGCCCGTATATCTGATCAACTAACGGCCGGCATTGAGATTTATAATCCCGTAGGAGGATATATTTCCAAATCGGAGGATGAAAAGCTGGCATCAAATTATCGTTTGGGAATTGGATATGAGCCGACAGAGAATGTGATTGTGAGCGCCACTATTGAAAAGGAGGAGAATAAAGATATAAACGTGACAGCAGGTGTATTTTACCAGTTCGACGATCGCTTCTTTGCACGGGCAGGCATGCAGAGCCTTACCAAATCACCATTTGGTGCAGCAGGCGTTTCTTTTGACGAAATACGTTTAGACCTGTCAGTAAGTTATCATCAGCAGTTGGGCTTTTCGCCCGGCATTATGGTAATCTATCAACCCGCAAAGAAGAAAAAATGAGGAGGGTATCTAAATATGGGTTTGCGGTATTATTGCTGATTTTCTGCACGCACATTGCTTTTGCGCAAAAGACAAAGAAGAAGAAACCTCCTAAACAGGAACAGACGACCGAGTTGCCTGATGAAATAGAAAATCGGCTGGAAGAAATGACGGCTAATAATGAAGATGAAAGTCCTGATGATGACACTTATCTTCAGGATCTTGAATATTTCAGTCGCCATCCGTTAAATCTGAATTCGGTTGACAGGGAGACGCTTCAGAAATTGAACTTGCTTACTCCGGCACAGATAGATCATTTTTTTTCGTACAGACAGATGTTTGGAAATTTTGTGAGCATCTACGAGTTGCAGGCAATACCATTGTGGGATGTGGCCACTATCAGGAAAGTGCTGCCGTTTGTAAGTATCTCTTCGGCAGAAAGTATCAGCTCGCTGAAAGGCAGGTTTAAGGGAGGAGAGCATACATTGCTGATGCGTGTCACCCGTATTCTCGAGAAATCAGAGGGGTATCTGAGAGATCCCAACGAAGGAAAGTCGTATTATCCGGGCAGTCCTGATAAATATTTTCTCAGGTATAAATATAGATTCAAAAATAAGCTTCAGTATGGGCTCACAGCAGAGAAGGATGCCGGCGAGCAGTTTTTCAAAGGAAATCAGAAGTATGGATTCGATTTTTATTCTGCTCATTTATTTGTCCGGGATATTGGAATTATTATGGCCATCGCCATCGGCGACTTCGCAGTGAATTTTGGGCAGGGGCTCGTGCAGTGGCAGAGTCTTTCATTCAGCGGGCCTGGCGATGGACTTTTCATAAAGCATCAGGGAGAGAAGTTGCGACCTTATGTGTCGGCAGGAGAGGTGATGTTTAACAGAGGGGCTGGTATCACGCTGGAGAAGAAACACTGGCAGGCTACTGCCTTTATGAGCTTTAGAAATATGGATGCTACCGCAGGAGCAGATACTTTGGATTTTGTGTCGTCCATCCGGCAATCAGGGTATCACCGCACGCAGTCTGAGATTGATGGGCAACGTCTTTTGAAGCAATTTAGTTATGGAATGAACCTCCAGTATTCCAGCTCCAGATTCCGCATAGGGTTTAATACTGCGCAATACCATTTTGCCACACCGGTAATCAAAAGTAGCGAACTATATAAGAAGTATGCTACGCCTGGAGCACATGCCGGCAATTACTCTATTGATTATAGTTATACTCTGGGTAATGCACATTTCTTTGGGGAGACAGCGATGGATTCCAGAAATAATTTCGCTACGGTCAATGGGGTGGGCATAAGTCTGAACCGTTATGTAGATGTAAGCCTGCTTCATCGTGATATTTCTATGAGATATCTTTCGTTGTACGGAAGCGCCTTCACACAGTCTTCTACAGTGAGTAACGAGAATGGGCTTTATGCGGGAATTAATATCCGCCCTAATAATGTGTTGAGGATAGATGCCTATGCAGATGTCTTTAAGTTTCCCTGGCTGAGATACAGAGTAGATGCTCCTTCTACAGGCACTGAGATGATGCTCCAGATTTATTATACACCCAGCCGCCAGGCGCAGTTCTATGTAAGATACCGTACTACTAATAAAGGCATCAATCGTACCATAGATGGCAATAAAACAAATTCAGTAGAAAATATTTCCAGACAGACTTTAAGAGTACATGTAAGCGTGAAGGTTAGTACTGATGTGACCTTTCGGGCACGGGCTGAAAATGTGTGGTATGGGTCGGCTTCGGGTTTTATGATGTATGCAGATGTTCTCTTTAAGCCGGTGATGAAGCGGTTGAGTGGTAATGCAAGATTGCAATATTTTGAGACTGATAATTATGATACCCGGATTTATACCTATGAAAATGATGTATTGTACAGCTATTCAATCCCCATGGTCTATGGTAAAGGTTATCGATACTACCTTAATCTAAGATACAATCTTTTTAAAGATGTAAGCCTGTGGGCCCGACTCGCCCAAACCCGCTATTTGGACAGGGAAGCGATCGGCAGCGGGCTCGATAAAATTGATGGAAAAGCAAAAACAGAACTGAAGGTAGAACTCTTCTGGAGATTCTGAAAAGTCTAAAAGAATAAGCCCTATTACTCAATTTACATTTAGAATCGCGATGAAACTAATAAGCACACAGATATTCATTTTCTTCTTTCTCTGGTCAGTGAATGCTACAGCACAGATTAATGTTGAAGATTCATCAGCGCAGGCTGTCACCTACTGGAATAAAGGGGAGGTACAAACGTATATAATAACAAATGAGAGAATGAGCTTCAAAGGGACAGATACTTCCGAATTGGAATCCGGAACTTATGAAGTGACATTGAAAGTGCTGGACTCCACAGAAAATTCCTACACGCTACAATGGGTTTCAAATGTTGTGGGAACCCAGGCTGATGATGTGTTGCGGCAGAAATTGTTGGAAGTAAGCGGAAATGTCAGGATCGTATATAAGACAGATGAGATGGGTGCTTTTATGGAAGTAGTCAATTGGGAGGAGCTTAGAGACAGGATAGATAAGGCTATAGATGTGTTGGCCGGAATGAATGGAGATACTAAGGGTAATCCCATAGCAGAAGCCGTCAAGAAACTTTATTCGACTAAAGAAGCAATAGAATCTGTAGTGATTAAGGATATACTTCAATTTCACTTATTTTTTGGAGTGAAATATTTATTGAATAATCCAGTGGAGATGGAGCTGAAGGTGCCCAATATCATAGGCTCTGAGCCTTTTGACGCCAGGCTGATTGTAGAGCTTAAAGATATTTACCCGGAGGATGCGCTTTTTGTACTCACGGCTTTGCAACAAGTAGATGAAGCCCAATTGGAGAACAGTGTTTTTGATTATATGTCCATGATAGCAAAGGAAACAGGTGGAGCACTCCCTGTACGGGAGGAGCTAAAAGGCCTGAAAAACGAGGTGTTTACAGTGTCGAGTATCCACGATTCCGGTTGGGTTTTATATAGTGAGCAGACGAGTACTGCATCACTTGGCGCTATTACAAAAATTGAAAAGAGGACTATCCGGCTTAAGGAAGAGGACATGTAGATTTATGAGTAATTGTCCGGCTAAGCTGAGCTAATGCCTACTGGGATGAGGTTTTGAATTTATTATCCGGCCCTTCAGGATAGGGCTGTGGAGATCATACTCCACAAGGGCTCTAGCCTCATTTTGAATAGTTTAACCAGACAGCGATTTCGGATTTATTATTCATCAGAAGAAATGGATAAGAGGTTGTCACCTTGCCTCAAGTGATAGTTGAAAGAGTGTAGTCCCCCCTTCGCTGTTATCTGCATCTTCAGATATTAGAAAGTGCAGGCGGCCGGCCTGTTTGTATTGAAAAGTAATTCCTTCCAGTTTGTAGTCTTTTGTGAGAAAGTGAAAATCTGTCATTTCAAGCGAGCGGAGCGCAAGAACTCCCAGCGCACTCCCAAGTATTTCGCCGTCATCATATACTGATGTTGTTTTTTCGGCAGTAGCCAGAAAGTAAATGGAATCTTCCAGAAGAATTGCATCAGAGAACGTAAAAGCAAAACCATCTCTTGTTGGTAAGTCGATAGGGATAAACTTTTCGATTTGGTATGAGGTGCCCCTCCAGTTTTTTACGATGATTATTCCGTTTTGTTTCTGCGGCCCATTACCCCGATTGAAGAAGTAGGCATCTGGTCCCTTCACTATTACGCCCTCAATATTGAAATTCTGCTCATTGATTCCTGTCTGGTGCATTATGTTCCGGTAGAGTGCGGAGAGTGAGCGTCGGCTTATGAACTTAAGGTCAGCATCCAGCTCCACCATATCAAATCTGTTTTCGGCAGATCCTGATCCGAAGATGAAGTAACGATCCGGAGTGGCTGCAATAGCTTCGAAATCAGGCTTGAGGTGTTTTTTCATTACCTGGCCGGGCGTGCCGGAATCCTTCAGGCTTACTTTCTCGAGTTGATTGCCATGCAGATTATAACCGAAAAGAAAGTCAGAATCGTCTGATAATATGTAGAGCTTTTTTTCGTGATATACCAGTCCGGAACCACCGGTGACACCCCTGACTGTTTGAAGCGGCCTGAATTCAGGATTATGGTTTTCCATTTTTTTCATCTTCTGAGTATTTATGCCGGTACTGAAATTATCCTTGGCGGGTAATAATGATTTGCTGAAGGTTGAAACCATTGTGCTCGGGTAACCGGGCACTCCGCTGGTGATACAAAAATAGGCTGCTAACAAAAGTACCTGAAATGGTATAAAAAGCAGACTCATAAAGCTTCTGGGGTGCGGTTGCCTTTCGTCCTCTTTTGATAATGGTTTATCGTAGCCTGTTGCTGTCTTTTATGAGCTTGTGATCCTTGTAAATACCCCGGATAGCCAGGAAGAGCAATACCAGGATAATTGGGTGCAGTATGGCTGCCAGTGTATAACTACCATTTACATACTGGCCTGTCTGCCGCATATAAAGAAAAATCACAAGGCACTCCAGAAGCGCGCAAAGTATCACCAGGCGAATCTGCAGCTTCCTCTGTTTGAACATGAACACAGAAATCAGAATGCCTGTACCCAGTGCGGCAGATAGAATCAGAATAATCAGATTATTGTCGGTTGCGGAAACGCTTCCTCCGTCGGGGCTTACGTAAAATGCAAACTCAATTGAAAGAAAGGTGGCGATTGCTGCCAGAAACAACCAAATGGTTTGAATACGCTGAATCATATATTTAGTTCAGTTTATTGTTTATGATTAAGTCAGGTGTATAGAAGTATTTTAGGATAGTTCAGGATAGAGCGGAAATCCACCGATAAATTCTTTCACCTCGCTTCTCACAGCGTTGATTAGCGATTCATTGTCCAGATCCATCAGGATTTTATCGATCATTCCCACAATCACTGGCATATCTTTTTCCTTTAGACCGCGTGTAGTTACTGCG
The DNA here is from genome assembly GCA_023957755.1 of Chitinophagaceae bacterium. Lineage (GTDB taxonomy): Bacteria > Bacteroidota > Bacteroidia > Chitinophagales > Chitinophagaceae > Ginsengibacter. The sequence continues at coordinate 10,094 of JAMLGT010000015.1, read as the reverse complement.
GGCACACCCACCCTCACCCCTGAAGTTACAAATGGGCTTTTGTCGTCGAAGGGCACTGCGTTTTTGTTGAGTGTGATGCCTGCTCTGTCAAGCGTTTCCTGTGCTTTTTTCCCAGTGATATTTTTGTTTCTCAGGTCGATTAGCATCAGGTGATTGTCCGTACCTCCGCTTATAAGGTGATAGTCCAGGTCGGTAAAGGCTTTGGCCATTGCTTTTGCGTTGGCTTGTATTTGTCTGGCATAAGCGGTAAAGTCATCGCTCAGAATTTCCCCAAACGAAACGGCTTTAGCTGCAATAATATGTTCGAGTGGCCCTCCCTGTGTACCCGGAAATACAGCCATATCAAGTACATGGCTCATCATGCGGATTTCTCCTTTGGGAGTCTTGAGTCCCATTGGGTTAGGAAAGTCTTTCTTCATGAGGATGATGCCGCCACGAGGCCCGCGAAGTGTCTTGTGGGTGGTGGAGGTTACGATGTGACAATGTTCAAAGGGGCTGTCCAGCAGTCCTTTGGCAATCAGGCCTGCAGGGTGTGCCATATCGCACATTACGAAGGCGCCAATTTCGTCGGCTATGGATCTGATGAGCTTATAGTCCCAGTCGCGGCTGTAGGCACTGGCACCACAGATGATTACTTTAGGTTTGTGCTTTAGTGCCTGGTCTCTCATCATGTCGTAATCTACCAGTCCGCTGTCTTTATGGACACCGTAGAAATGAGCTTCATACAGCTTGCCGGAGAAGTTTACGGGCGAACCATGAGTGAGGTGGCCCCCCATGCTGAGATCCAGTCCCAGAATTTTGTCTCCTGCATTGATGATGCCGAGTAGCACGGCTGCATTGGCCTGAGCGCCACTGTGAGGTTGTACATTCGCATATTCACAGTCGAATATTTTTTTTAATCTGTCAATGGCTAACTGCTCACTTTCATCCACATACTCACAACCCCCGTAGTATCTTCTGCCCGGATATCCTTCTGCATATTTATTGGTCAGCACACTTCCCATAGCTTTCATTACCTGTACTGAAGTGAAGTTTTCTGAGGCTATTAATTCCAGTCCTTCTCTCTGGCGGTTGAGCTCCTTGTTGATGATGTCAAACAGTTGTGTATCCATTGATGTTATTATTTGAAGCAAACTTACTGAAAGTTATAATGGAAACTGGGAAGACCGGTGAAAATAGTGTGGGCGATTTGCTACCTGATTTCAGTAACATTTGCTATATTCACCGTCTGATTTTTAACAAACAAGAATCAAAACTATGAAGGCCATCATCCCTGTAGCAGGAGCCGGCACTAAGCTGAGGCCACATACCTATACACAGCCAAAGGCGTTGATACCACTCGCAGGGAAAACCATTCTTAGTGTCAACATTGACCAGTTATACGCCGCAGGAATCCATGAGTTTGTTTTTATTATAGGCTACCTCGGAGAGAAGATTCAGGATTACGTAAGAGAGCGATACCCACAAATACAATCGCACTTTATTTTTCAGAACGAACGTAAGGGAACGGCACATGCAGTGAATCTTACCAGAAGTATTATTGGAGATGATGAAGTTTTCATCACACTGGGTGATACTATTTGTGAATATGATTTGAGGGCTGTACTGAGTTCTGAGCACTCCATGTTAGGTGTAAAGAGGGTGGACGACCCTCGCACTTTTGGAGTGGCGGAGGTCAATGAGGAGGATATGATTACAAGAGTAGTGGAGAAGCCTTCTATACCGAAGTCGAACCTGGCACTTGTAGGGTTATACAAGATAAGAGATTCACAAAGACTTTTCGCCTGCCTTAATACTATCATTAAGGAAGGCATCATGAGCCACGATGAGTTTAATCTTACTGATGCGCTTCAGTGCATGATTCAGGCAGGTACACATTTTAAGGCATTCAGGGTTGAAAACTGGTTCGACTGTGGACGGAAAGAATCTCTACTGGAATCTAATTCTACACTTCTGCAAAAATTCGGGGGTACTATTTCCGATTCAAGCAAGTTTGAGAATAGTATTTTTATTCCACCGGTGAGTGTCTCGGAGCATTGCGATATTAAGAATTCTATTATCGGCCCTCACGTAACGATTGGCGAAAACACTGTAATCCATAGTTCTATCATAAAGGATTCCATCATAGGATCGTTTTCTAAATTATATGATGTGGTATTAGACACTTCTTTGATTGGGAGCGATACAGAGATCATTGGTGAAACCCGCTCGCTGAATGTGGGCGACAACACGCAGATAGATTTGGGATGATTATTTCCCGGATGGTCTATGCCTGTATAGGTATCTTTCTTTTATTTTAAGCTATCATTGTCCGGTTAAATTATTTAAAATGTGGCTAAAGCCAATAAATATAAAACCTAAGCCCAGTGGGCTTTAACCCAACTTAATCGGACAATAGAGATTTTAAGCTTCTCGAATTATTTTACTGTTCAGAGTGACAACCCTCTGTAAATACCTGGAGGTACTGACAATCTGGTAACTTCTTGTTTTGCCGGGAAAAGGAGTGGTATATGAATACCGGGCTAAAGAAGTATCCGATTGTACTTCCGGTTTTTTAATGCAACAAGTTGCTGTATTGGTTTCTGAACTAATAACAGGTAAGGAATGTTTTATTGGTTAAAAACGGATATAACCGGAGTAATTATGGTATAAGCGGATAAAAATATATTTTTTTCGTAAAAATGTTAATTTAACAAAGAATTATAAGATAATATCAAAAACTAATCTGAAATAATAGACATTATTTTATAATTATTATATTTATTGAATAAGCTCTAACGTATTATTTTTTTGCTAAAATTAAACCACCATATATTGCTAACGGAAAGTTAAAAATTCAAGCAATCGGTAGCATTCAATTTAGTTCAAGCCTCAGTATAGAATGTTACAAAAGACAAAAAACTATTCATTCTTTAATTAAAACCATGGTATTATGAGAAGAATCTCAATCCTCCTGGCTTTGATGCTATTTTGTGTAATAGCATATCCTCAAAGCCGAACCGTAAATGGAAAAGTAATGACAGAGGATGGAAGCCCGGTCCCCTTCGCTTCTGTAAGTGAGAAAGGGACTACCAGTGGCGTTTCAGCCGATGCCAACGGGAACTTTACTATTAATATGAAAGGTAAAGTTTTGATGGTAAGTTCTACTGGTTACGAAACCCAGGAAGTGAATGTTTCCGGCAATACAGTAGAAGTAGTTTTAAAAGCTACGATTCAGAGCATGAGCGAAGTGATTGTAACAGGTGTGGTAGGTGCTACTGATGCGAAGAAAATGACTGTGTCGGTAACGAAGATCGATGCTGACAAATTAACCAAGGTGCCGCCGACCTCTCTTTCGTCAGCGCTTACAGGAAAGGTTGCCGGTGTAAAGGCGGCCTCATATGGTGGCCAGCCGGGCCAGCAGATAGATATTCAGCTAAGAGCAGATAACAACCTGCCAAATGTGAGCTCCAGCCCATTGATTCTGGTGGATGGAGTGATCATGTCAGGGAGCCTGGCCGATATCAACGCAGACGATGTGGCGTCGATGGAGGTTGTAAAAGGCGCAGCGGCTTCTGCGCTTTATGGATCGCGGGCAGGTAATGGGGTAATTTCAATAATTACCAAAAGGGGGAAGGGAATCACAATGAATGTGCCCCAGGTGACTGTAAGGAATGAGTATGGTTTTCAACACTTGCAACATTATCTGAAAACTGCAAAGCATCATCCCTATAAACTTGCGTCTGACTGGCAAACAGCGATAGGCAGATATACAAAATATGATGGTGTCACCTACCCTGCGGATTACATAGGATCAGGGTACAATCCGGATATTTCCGGCTCCAGAAAGATAGATGATGACTATTTCATGGATAATGACTACGGTAAAGTCATAAATCAACAGGCAGAATTCTTCCGTACAGGCCATAACCTTACCAACTTTATTTCGGTATCCAACCGGACAGAAAAGAATAATATTTATCTGTCCGCAGAAAATAATACTCAGGAAGGGGTTGTGGATCTGACTTCGGGATATAACAGGCAAAACCTGAGATTTAATATTGACCAGGAGGTATTTAAGTGGCTTAAGTTGAGTGCTTCCAATTTGTGGATTAACCGTAAGGTGCAAAACCCCGGCGGAGGAGTGGGTATATTCTACAACATTGCAAGAGCCGAGCCTGATAATGACTTTAATCAGGTAAACCCTGACGGACAGCCTTACTACCTGCGGGTGAATCAGTTTAATCCGGAAATCCTTAATCCGCTTTACAGCTTGTGGGCAAGGAAAAACAGGGAAAAGACGCACAGATGGCTGGGTAATTATTCTGCCAATATCCGGTTTACTGATTGGGCTAATCTGGATATTGCACAGTCTATTGAAGTGCAGGATTCCAGATCCCAAAATTATACACCTAAGAATTACTGGACACAGTCGGGTGGTACAGCAGCTACAATGCAAATGTCGTACACCAAAGGTGGCCTCTCACAGAGTACCAGCCGTTCAGTTAACCAGAGTACCCAGGCTACACTGAATCTGAGTCACAAATTTGGTGATTTACTTGCCAGAGCAAGGTTGTCGTACCTGTATGAGGATAATGAATATGAATCGAACTCAATATCGGCCAGTCAGTTTGTCGTTGATGGAATCGTTTCCTTTGAGAACTTCAAGAAAATCGATGATGCGTATTCTTACAGATCTACCGAAAGAGCTCAGAATTATTTTGCAATTGTCGGTTTGGATTATAAAGGTAAGTATTTGCTGGATGGAATGTTCAGAGACGACGGTTCGTCTTTATTTGGTGAAGATGCCCGTCGAAATAAATATTACAGAATTTCAGGGGCCTATCGTGTGACAGAGGATGTGCATATCAGTGGAATCGATGAGCTGAAGATTCGCGCGGCACATGGTACTGCAGGTATCAGGCCTGGATACAACTGGCACTATTCCCTTTACACCCTGAGCAATGGAAATACATCTCCTTCTCAAAAGGGTAACCCGGATCTGAAACCGTCCAAAACAGCAGAAACAGAATTCGGTTTGAATGTAAACTTCCTTAAGAGATTTACTTTTGAAGCAACTTATGCTTATTCTCTTACTACAGACCAGTTCCTAAGCCAGCCATTGATTGGAGCGCTGAATGATGGCTATACTAGCATTTGGATCAATGCGGGTTCTGTAAAGTCAAAGACGCTTGAATTAACACTTGGAGCAGACTGGCTTAAGGGGAAAGAATTCCAATGGAACACTAATATTGTCTTTTCAAGAATCAGGCAGAATATTGTAGATCTGCCCATACCTCCATTCCTTTACGGCAATGGAAGCATGGGAGATCAGGCACTGTTTTATATCAAGGCTGGTGAGATATATGGAGCTATGTATGGCTATCGCTTTGTGAAGACTCTGGCCGAAATGGAGAAGCAACTACCGGCAGGAAAAAGCATTGGCGACTATGAGGTAAATTCAGAAGGTTATGTAGTGGCAAAAGGTACGCAGGGAACAGTAGATGAACTCCCAATCAAATATCAGGAAGATGGAGCCGACTGGTATGGCAGAGTCGGGGATGGCAATCCTGATTTTCTAATGGGGATTTCCAATACCTTGAGATATAAAGGATTGACATTTTATTTCCTTTTGGACTGGAAAAATGGCGGGGACATTTACAACGGAAAAGATCAGCGTCTCGCATTTAACCTCGTTAGCGCCAGGATGGACGTGAGTGGATTACCCCAGAACCAGAAAAAAGCATATACTTACTGGGCAAATGGCGCTTATGACAAGAATGATATAAATGAATACTGGGTAGAGGATGGAAGCTATCTGAAGGTAAGAGAAGTAGCGCTTGGTTATACCTTGCCTAAGAAACTGCTGGGTAATATTTTCAATGGCTTTATAAAAGGGGTTGATTTTAAAGTAGTGGGCAGGAACCTGCTCACCATCACCAACTACTCAGGATACGATCCCGAGGTGGGAACGCTGAGAATGCCGTATGATGGAATCTATATGAACCCTAACTATAGAAACATATCATTATCATTAGGCCTGCAGTTTTAAATAGGCGCTATATTATAAAATACTTAAAAGAATAAATATGAAAACAAGCAAAATATCTATAGCCTTCATGCTGGTCGTTTTATTTACGATTGGCTGTAGTAAAGAGCTTCTGGATGTGCCCAATGCAAACGATCCTACGTTTGAACAGGTTTTTTCATCTGGTGAGGATCTGGAGACTTCGGCATCAGGCTTATATAATATTATTTTTAGGGGTGAGCACGGGTTTGATGGGGTACAGATGATGCTGGCAGTGGCATCCGACAATGTGACTTGCTCCTGGGGTAATGCGGGGATGCGTGATTTTTCCAATGAGCCACGCAAAGCATGGGATAACAATCCTAGTTACAGCAACAAGACTTTCCCTGCCTTTACATGGGATCAGATGTATATGGCAATCGGACAAGCCACTAATATCATAAGGGCACTCGGCAATGGGGTAGAGGTAGGCCCCGGAGGCAGCGGAAATAAGAGAGTAGAGGCTGTGGCAAGATTTGCTATGGGAGTTGCCTATGGAAATCTGGCGTTGGTATTTGATAAGGCATTTTGGGTTGATGAAACCAGGACTATTGAAGATGCCTCTCTTGAGAAGGCAAGTGATTATAATGAAATTGCCGCAGCAGCAATTGGATACCTGGATCAGGCAGTCAGCCTTAGTTCAGGGTTTACGATTCCCGCCGGATGGCTGGGAACAGAAGCTGATTATTCTGCAGATGACTTTAAGAAGTTGTGCAACACAATGGCGGCGAGAATCCTTTCATATACACCGCGAAATAAGACAGAAAATGCGGCTGTAGATTGGAATAAAGTGAAAACCTATGCTGATAACGGGATTACCTCAGACTTTGCCATTCTGCAGGATTCCTACGTGAAATGGTATTTTGAGGCTGGTGACTATTTGACCTTTTATGGTTGGGGAGCTACTGATATGTACACAGTGAATATGATGGATCCCACTCAACCACAGCACTGGGATGATTCACCTACCTTTCCTTATCCACCAGCATCTGTAAATCCACTTGATAAAAGGTTAGAAACTGATTTCAGCTACGAGCCATCCATCTGGTTTAATCCCGGACGCGGATACTACCACTTTACAAATTATCGGTTTAGCAAGTATGATGATATTTATGTGAATGCTGATGGGCCGATTAATGATATTGCAAAGGCAGAGAACGATATGCTAAGGGCAGAGGCAAGGGCCTATACCGGCGACCTTGGAGGTGCTGCAGGCATAATCAATACCGGCACCCGTAAGACGAGGGGGCAGATGCCCGATGTAGCTGCAAATCTAGATGATATTGTAAAAGCAATTCATCACGAGCGGTTTGTAGAGATGTACGTAACCGGAATGGGGTTGCAGTTTTTTGATATGAGAAAGAATGACCTGCTGCAAAAGGGTACACCGTTGCACCTGCCTGTTCCTTCAAAAATTTTGGAAGCGCTGAACATGACTCCTCCTTTTTATACGTTCGGAGGTGTCGACAAGGCTGATGGAAAGAATACTTCCAATGCCGGATGGCGCTAAGAATCTGAATAAAATTGCAAATTTTATCCCCGGTATTCCTGCCGGGGTTTTTTGTTCGAATTAGCTCCTGTCTTGTTATCACCAGGGAGAATCGTGCAACCAGAAGCGATGTGTGATTATTTTTAGTTTCTGCAGATACGAACAGGCAAAAGTTGAGCGCCCTTCGATGGAGTTTATCCCGAGGAGCCCTGAGGGGCTCAGGGCGACAAGAAGAAATGGTGAGCGAAGACCCTCTCCTGTCATGGTGAGCGCCCTTCGACTTCGCTCAGGGCGACAATGAGGAATGATGAGTGAATGCTCTCTACTGTCATGATGAGCGAAGACTCTCTCCTGTCATGGTGAGCGAAGACGAACCATGACTACTATACTTAGACACTCCCCCCTCTGGTAATACAATGACGAACGAATCGGGTTTTGTACAGTCCTCCGTTATCAATTCATTCTTATATTATAGCTGAAATATACAGCTATATAACAGGTAAGAATCTTATCATGGTGCATTTGTGGAAGTGGCAGACTAAGCGTACCTTCAAATGCATGTGTAAATACGTGGTAATTATTACTGGTTTTTAACAAAGTGAATGAAGTTGTGTGGTTTAAAATATTGAATTCGCCTAACTTCACTTTTCCTTTAAGTTTAAGAGTAGTATTTTCAAAGACAACCTATAGGTAAAGACATCAGAATTTATGATAAATCACAGGAAACTTGTTTTTTGTATTATCATTCCGGTATTAGTCGGTTTGGCTTTAAATTCTGTAAAAGCACAGGAAAGAGCCCCATCAGTACAGGTAAGTGGAAAAATTAGAAACTTTAGCAATCAGGAAATAAAAATTACTGCTGCAGGCATTAATGCAACTATTTTGACTGATAGTGCCGGAGTATTTAAATACCATACCGATAAATTAACCCAGCCAGGTTATGCAATCATGCAATTCGGTACAAACGCTCAACTGGATCTCTATCTGGCCCCCGGTTATGATATTAAGGTTTCCGGAAATGCCCTCAATACTCAAACGCTCTATAATTCTTTAATCCTTTCAGGTGTAGGTGCCCAAACAAATCAATACTGGAAACAAGTTTTCTCTTTATATGAAAGATTCACGGTTAAACCATTGACAAATGAGTGGTATGACATTAAGCCGGAAAGCTTCGTTAAGATCGGTTTGGAGAAAGACAAGCTGGATTCCCTGGAAAACTATCTTGAAAAAAATGTTTTTGGCATTTCTAATCACGATCCATTCAAAGAGGTTTTCAGAGAAATGTCATTTGTTGAAATGAATGTGACAAAACTATTTTACCTGTTGGCTTACCGCTGGTGGAATGAATTGTCTGTAAGCCAAACAGACTCATTAATCCAGCAGGCAATTAACCCTCGTTTGTTTACTTCTTTAAATACGGATGGTCTGATTGGGGACTTTTACTTTCAGGAAGTAGTTGCTTATTTCTATCCTGATTACCTGATAGAAAAACAATCAGAGAATGATCCTTCTATTTATCAAAACAGTTTGAAGCGAGCGCTTGAAATTTGCGATAGCCTTTTCACTGGTAAGACAAAAGATTATGTGTTGCAAAGAATCATTAACAGGCAACTTCCCGTTATTTATAGTCAGAATCAACTCAATTTACTTAAACCATTTATCCTTTTGATTCAGGATAAACAGGTTCAAAATGATTTGCTTTTTGAATGTACCCAAAGGAGTAGCGAAATAGAAAGTGTAGCTGTAGGAAAAGAAGCTCCCGACTTCAGCCTGCCTGACTTTGCCGGCAGGTATCACAGTCTGCAGGATTACCGGGGTAAGGTGGTTTATATTGATTTATGGGCTAGTTGGTGTGGCCCTTGCAAGGAGGAGTTGCCCTTATTGAAAGAAATACATGATCAACACATTTCGGACAGTAGCAGTTTTCAGATTATCAGTATTGCAGTAAAAGATAGCGCAGGAAAAACCTTGAGAAGTGATCTCGTCAATAAACTTCAACTAAATTGGTTACAACTGGAGGATGAACAGGATTTTGTTTGGAATAAGTATAAAGTAACCTTTGTACCCAGGTATATTTTGATAGATAAACAGGGGAAGATTCTGAGTTTTGATGCAGCACGGCCAAGTCAAAAAACAGAGCTTGAGAGGTTGCTGAATAATGCTTTAGAAAAATAGGGAAGATAATTATCTCTATTATTTAACACCTATGCAGACAATACCAGCGCCCCGGAGAAGCGAACCTGATGGCAGGCATCATTCAAAAAAAACGCACCAAAGTCCCTGAAGGGTCACCTTATAGTCTGGCAAAATTGATTTTAAAAGATTCTTATCAGGCTCAGTTTGTTTTGTTCCAAAAGTCATGTGTATTTATCAATTGAATCCCCGGTTTATTTAGATAAATCGACAGAAAATTTTGAAAATCTTTTTAACAAATCGTTTAATTAGTCCAATTATATAAGACTGAACGAATTGACCTTTGTGCAATCATGCGTTTTAAATCTATTCCTTTATTGCTGAAAAATATTGAGTCAGATGAACTGAAATACATACTATAACTCT
>JAMLGT010000014.1 GCA_023957755.1 Chitinophagaceae bacterium | reverse complement strand
ATAGTTTTCAGTCACTTCGGTTATTTCAAAAAGTCCTGTGTTGCCAAATTCTTCTTCAATGCTTTGCTTGTCATAAAAGAAGATTTTTACTCCGCCAAACATTTCAAAACGGTCTTTGCTTAGCAGTGTTCCTTGTCCATATGTTTGAGCGTCCTTAGTTATAGCTGTAAAAACCATATATCCGTCTTCGGTCAATTGGTTAAAACAGTCTTGGATAAGTTTTGTTCTTTCGTCCTTGTCCAACAAGTAAATTAAACCGTAGCAAAATATTCCGTCATACAACTTCTCGTCAAATGGCATATCTGTTACCGAACCGTGATAAACTTTCAATTCGTTTCCAAAATGTTTTTGAGCCAACTCAATAGCAGTCTGAGAAATCTCAATGCCTGTTACGGTCATTCCATTCTCAATAAAAATTTGTGCATTTCGTCCATAACCAACTCCCGGAATTAGCACATTTTTAACTTTACGCTCAACAAAAAAGTCCTTTGTCAAAAGGGTAGATTTTGCAGGTTCTAAACCCCACATTTCTTGTTTATCCTTAAATGCTTGTTCCCAAAATTCCGTCATTGCCGTTTTGTTTATATGCAAACCTTATCCTCTAAATTTCACATTTATGTCCTAAATTTTGCATAGCCGTCAAAATACTTTGCGTTTCAATTTTATTGCCTTCAACACGCAAAACTGTATGTCTGCAAGGATATGCGTTATCTGTTTCATCTAGGTCGTAGTTGATTTTCAAATCGGGGTTATTTGCTTTGAAAAAGTCCAAAATGTCTTTTGCTTGAATTTTGGTTTGGATGTCGGTAATGAATATTTCTGTCATTTTTCTTTGTGTTTTTATTGCTTAGTTGCAGTGTCGTTTTACAATGCCCGCTAACGTTTTTGGGCTTGCCGCAGGTGGGGATTTAGAAGCACCAACTTTCAACCTACCACAAATGTAAATTAAAAGCCCAAACCTTCAATTAAACACTGAACCCCCACTTGCGTCAAACCCATGTTAGCGGTTCGGGCATTTCTGTTCGTTTTTATCAATGGTCTATTGAAGTAACTATTTTCCATTTCGCATTGTTCAATATCAAAACATAAGACTCACGCCAACTTGTTACAAGTGTTCCGTCTGCTTTTATCATATTCCAATCCGTTGTCGCCAATACTGATTTTTGTCCAATTGCTGAAAATTCAAAGTTGCTGTATGTGCAATACGCAACATCTTGCTTTTGGTAGTCAGCCAAGATAGCGGAAAAGTATTGTTCAATGTCTTTTTGTTCCTTGTAAAGCAAAACAGATTTATCGGAACTGATTGCCGTGTAGGGTGCGAAATACCTGTTTGCGATAACTGCACCGTCAAAACTTTTAAAGTCCTGTGCAAACTTGTCGAAAAACTGTATTAAATCTTCTTTCATTATTTTTTCTTGGTTTTAAATTGTAACAACAGCAAATGAAGTCCTGTCCCAAGCAAAAAACTTGAATAGAAAATCCTGTCAATTTTCGCTGTATGAAATGAGTTGAAAGGTTTAAATGGTTTATCGGGTCAATGTAAAAACTCACGTTAATTCCCAAAGTCGCCAATATCAAAATACTACTCGCCACAAAATAAAGATTGCTTGTATTATTCTCTAGTAGGGAATAACTGATAAGCAAATGAACAAGCCCACTGAATAAAATATAAATGTGATTTGCCCTAAGCATCATTCTTACTAAGGTATCTTGCGGTTCTATCGAAAAATAATTCTGCCGCATTAAAAGTCCTGTTATCACAAAATGAATGATAACTCCAAGTCCAATGTAAAAGTGTATTCTCTTTAAGGTCTTCTTTTATTCTTTATCAAAATACAATTTGTGGCTAAATAGTCAAGTCTATTTTGTTTAAATTCGGTTGCGATGTCAGTTTTAAGTTGTCCGTTGCCTGACCGCTAATGTCCAGCAGCTTTGCGATGGTGCGGCATTCAAAGCTCGTCAGCCGAAGATAGCACAAAAGCTAAATAGTAGCACAATCGTTGAGCCTATGACTGTCAGCCGCATTATTGCAAAACTGCCTGTTAGCGGTTCGGGCATTTGTCAGTATATAAATGGTATTAACATTTTTGTCTTGTTTGCGTAGTCGTTATAACCTTTACCATATTTCTCTTTGAGATATTTGTCAAGTTTGGGTGAGTTGTAAAAAGCAAATAAACAAAATAAAAAAATTGGCATACTGGTCGCATGCCAATTTCGTGTCATAATCGCATACGCTGTTACCCAAAGTATATCTCCAAAGTAATTGATATGTCTGGAATATTTGAAAAATCCTCTTGTGTAAATTTTTCCTTTGTTGTCAGGGTTCTTTTTCCATTGGTTACGCAAAATTTCTCCGCCAGTGTTCACCACACTGCCAACAACAAACAGGGTTATTCCAAAAATGTCAATAAAGTCAATAGGTTTAGAGGTCGGCAAAGCAAACAAGGCAAATCCGACAAAATATAAAGCAAACGCAAATGGAATACTAAAACTTTCTTCCCAAGGAATTGCTCTTTTCAGTAAAACCGTCATCATAAACGCAAACCGAAAAAATGTAATAACGCTAAACGTGAAAATGATTATTCGTCTGTCGGTAAATTCGGCTGAATTGTGAATATGCAAAGTGTTTCCAATCCAAGTTCCACCGTCTTGAAAAAGTATCCAAAACGACAACCATAGTGTTAGAATTTCTAAAACGTGAATAGTCACTTTTTGAGGTATGCTTTTGCTGTGTCGTCCGTATAATTCCATTGTCTATTTATATTTTGATGTGTCATTCACGCCTGACCGCTAACTCATAAATATACGAACATTCTCCGGGGAGCAAGCATTACAAACAATTTTTTTACACCATTGATTATCAACATGTTTGGTCGCTTTTGCGCAATACATATTAAAAAAGATGCTGTTTCGTCAATACAATTTTCACAATTATTTCTTCAGAAGGTCGTCAATATCTTCAATCGGGCTTAAAATATTTGTAAGGTCTTTGTTCGTGACATGCAGATATTTCAAAGTCGTTTTTATATCCTTATGGCCCAACAATTTCTGGATAAAGACGACATCAATTCCCTTATCGAGCAGGTGCGTCGCAAAGCTGTGTCTCAACATGTGCATACCTCCGGCCTGGTTGATACCGGCCTTTTTTTTGGCACGTTGCATTACCGCCTGGATACTGCGATGGCTCAGATGTTCATTTTCGTACTGCCCTTCAAAAAGATAAAACTTAGGCTTGTAGGTTCTGTAATAATCGCGAAGCATGAACAGAATATGCGGACTAAGGCTTATCACCCGGTCCTTCTTGCCCTTACCTCTTTCTATAAACAGCATATTTCTTTGCCCGTCTATGTTGCTTATTTTCAGAGATACTACCTCGCTTACACGTAATCCGCAGGCATACGCTAAGGCTATGATTGTTTTGTGTTTTTTATTTTCAATGGAGTTTATCAAAGATGCAATCTGCTCTTTACTGATCACTTTGGGTAATATCAACTGTTTTTTAGGACGCGGTATGGCCCAGAAGAATTTCTCTCTTCCCAATACTTTTTCATAATAAAACTTCAGCGCATTCATCCTGCTGTGCAGCGTGTTCTCACTCAGGTTTAATTTTTCAGAACAATACTGTAGATAGTCTTTCAGCCGGTCAGGCGTAAACGCTTCTGTCGGGTGCTTATTTATGGCTACCAGAAATTGTGCAAATTCGTTCTTATATGTTCTGATCGTGTTCGGCGAATACGCTTTCAACACGAGTTCTCTTTCAAATTGCTGCAAGGCCCGCACATTAACATTGTGAATAATACCAGACGGCAAAGCTATCCCCGAAGCAGCCCCTTTCTTTGAAAGTGCTTTTTCTGTTTTTGCAGGAAGGTGGGTGGCGGCAGTTCCTACCCGGGTTTTCTCTCCTTCCGTGGCTCGTATCTCACGCACCACATGAATAACTTCTCTTCCCGGAATCTCCACATCTTTATTGAGTGCAGCCTTCAGTTTCGAACGATTCTGTGCAGTGTCTTCCACATACCAGCAGGTATGCGTCTTGCTCCAGCGGGCATCTGTATGTTTTCTGATGATACTTTGCAATGCAGCGTCTTTTGCAAAATAAATGCCGATACAGTCTTTGCCCCTGTGTAGCAATGGTTTTAGTGTGATGTGCTTCATCATTATAAATTCCTTACGGTGAAGTAATTGACATCTTGTCTTACCCACTTATGCTGTCTGATGAAGTTAAGCAAAAAAATCCCTGTGATTCGAGGCTGTTTTCTGTTGTAGATTTTGAACGCTGATTGATATAATCCGGGTAATAAGCAGCATGCGAATTGTATTGAAGTGTCGGGAGCCTCTCTCAAGCTATAGCCGTCAGGCTCTCAATGTACAATCTCTGGGTCCTGAGCATGACCTTCGTTCGCCGTGAGGGGTGTTTCAGAGATCTTTCCCGGGCGGATGATAAGCCGCAGCGTAGGATTGTTGTTTATAAACGACCAGAACCAGTTAAATGCCAGTTTGGCTTTATTACGATATCCGATCAAAGGAATAATATGGATAAAGAGCCAAATGAGCCATGCGAAGTAACCTTTCATTGAAAAGTGCCGTAAGTCGGCCACGGCTTTAAATTTACTGATTATGGCCATGCTGCCTTTGTCGTTATATCTGAATGGATTCAGATTTTTCCCGGAAGCCAGGTTTTTGAGATTTCTTGCCAGGAGCTTTCCCTGCTGGATGGCTACCTGTGCCAATTGGGGGTGCCCATCCGGGAAGGCCGGGTCGGTATTCAGTATGGAGATGTCACCGATGGCGTAGATGTTTTTGTAGCCCTCCACACAATTAAATGCATCAGTTACAATACGTTTGCCCCTTCCTGTTACTAAGTGGGGAAGGCCTTCTATATGATTGGCGACTACTCCGGAAGTCCAGATTAGCACTTCAGAGCGAATCTTTTCTCCATTTGAAAGGATGACTGTTCCATCCTGATAGTCTTTTACGGAGACTCCTGTTTGGATAAGCACACCGAGGTGTGATAAAACTTTTTGTGCTTCCGTCTGCGCTTTCTTACTCATAGTGCTGAGGAGTGACGGGCCGGCGTCAATGAGGTGTATGTGACCCTGGAAATTTTGTATCTCGGGATATTCCTTGGCGGCGATATAACGGCCAAGTTCCGCCAGCATTCCGGAGATTTCCACACCTGTGGGGCCTCCTCCGGCGATTACAATATTCAAAGCCTGATTTTTTTCTTCAACCGTCTGTGCTCTGACGGCCTTTTCCATCGACATCAGAATATGATTGCGCAGATTAAGTGCGTCATTAATTGTTTTCATCGGCCAGGCTTCCCTTGCTACGTTTTCCATCCCGAAATAGTTGGTACGTGTACCGCTCGCAATTACTAGAATATCGTAAGGGAGCTCTCCTGTGCTGGTTTTGATGTATTGCTTTTCGGGCATCACTTCCAGCAATGCTCCCATGTGAAAGCGTAGATTCGCTTTTTTCTGAAAAAGTCGCCTGAACGGATAACTGATGTTTGAAGCTTCTATGAACCCCGAAGCTACCTGATAAAGTAATGGAGGAAAGAAATGGTAGTTATTTCTATCTACCAGCGTAATCTGGAATCCATCATACTTTGACAGCTCTTTTACAAAATTGAGGCCTGCAAATCCACCTCCGACAACGACAATTTTTTTCATTACCTGCTCTTTATACTGTTTCATACGGTATCAGAAGATAAGGGATGGAAATCCTGAATCCCGCTCGCTGAACCGGCTATAAAAATAAGTGGATACAAGTAACAAAAGCACAGATACAAATCGAAGATACCGTTATTTTTTTCTGGCAATTATCGCCACCGCATTCATCTCCTTTTTGTATTTGTTAAAGACGCATCGCATCTCGTTGATTCTCTTACGGGCAGAATTGTTGCGGAGTATGTTGAATCCGATTTTAAGACTGCGAAGGAGACCTTCGTCATCAATAACCCGCTTTGTTTCGAGGAGGAGCATGGGGTTCGTATAGACATGCACAATTTCAAATCCTTCATTCTCAAGCAGGGTTCTCCATTCATGCACTGTAAGAGGCCTTGCGTTTACCTTAATACATTGGCTTAGTTCACGCTGTACAGTAGCCTTTGTTTCTTCGCTTATTTCATCGGGTGCCAGCCCCAGTTCGTGGATACCATAGTATCCTCCTTTTCTGAGAAGTCGATGTGCTTCCCTGATAATCTCAGACTTTCTCTTATCCACGTGCATGGTGAGCATGGCCTCTCCATATAATTTATCAGCACACTCATCCGGGAGGTGGGTTTGTGAAGCCTCTGCTATGATGATTTGCCTGTTTGGCCCGTTAAATTTTTTCTGTAATCCTGCTGCTGCTTCCTCGTTGAGCTCGATACCGGTATAGCTGTGAGGATTCTTTTTGAGCACCTGAGTAGCTGTGTAGCCGATGCCCGGGGCAAACTCGATCACATCGTCTCTTTCGGTAAAGTCCATCCCTGCCAATAACTTCAGTGTTAATTCCTTTCCACCGGGCCGCAATACACGTTTCCCCATTTTGGATAACAACCAGTGCCCCTGGCGGGTGTCAATAAATCGGTTACTCATACACTTAAATTTCCGGCAAAGGTCGAGGGCTCTGGTCCGAAAGGCTTGCTAAAGACGGAAAAGTTTGGTGAGGGCTGCTACCGTCCTGTTGCTGTAATGATAAGGCAGGATAGGCCAACAATAGTATCTTTGCGCCGCAAAAAAACAGTTGGAATCATGCTTTTGGGCTTACAGAATGTAACATTTGAATTTGGGGCGAGGGTGATTGTCAGAGATGCGACCTGGCATATTCAGCCGGGAGAACGGATAGGACTTATCGGGTATAATGGTACCGGAAAGTCGACCTTGCTGAAGGTGCTCACAGGGCAGTATCATCCGTCGGCAGGTACTGTGGAAAAGAGCAGAGAGACTACTATTGGGTATCTGCATCAGGATTTGCTCAGCTTTGATACGGAGGATTCTATTCTGGGAGTTGCGCTGGGGGCTTTTGAGAAGGTAATGCGACTGGAAGCCGAGATAGCACAGTTGGGAAAAGAACTGGAGGAAACATCTGATGAAAAACTGGCGACAATTTACGCCGATAAGTTGCATGAACTGGAACTTGCCGGAGGATATGAAGTGCACCATAAGACAGAAGAGGTATTGCAGGGATTGGGCTTTTCGAACGAAGATTTGCAAAGGCCTTATGCTGAGTTCAGCGGTGGCTGGCGGATGAGGGTGCTACTGGCAAAGATGATTTTGATGAGCCCGGATGTGCTGCTTCTTGACGAGCCGACAAACCACCTCGACCTGCCATCCATTGAATGGTTAGAGAAGTATCTGCAACATTATCACGGATCGGTTGTGATAGTATCGCATGACCGTTATTTTCTTGACCGGATGGTTAATAAGATCGTAGAACTTTATCAACAAGAGTTGCATTTCTATTCAGGTAATTATAGCTATTACCTTGAAGAGAAGGCTTTGAGAATTGAGCTCCAACAGAGGGCTTATGAAAATCAACAGGACTATATCCGTCAGCAGGAACGATTTGTAGAGCGCTTCAAGGCCAAGGCTTCCAAGGCGGCACAGGCGCAAAGTATAGTGAAGCGGCTGGAGAAACTGGAACGGATTGAGAGTGCAGAGTTGGAACGGCCCAATATGAGGATTAATTTCAGCATTGATCAGAATCCCGGCAAAGTGTTATGTACGTTGAAACACGCCACCAAGAGCTTTGGCAAAATAAAGATTGTGGAAGATACTTCTGTGGAGATAAACAGAGGCGATAAAATAGCACTGATAGGGGCAAATGGAAAGGGTAAATCCACATTGCTTCGAATGATTGCCGGCACTGAACCATTCGAGGGGGAAAGAATTCCGGGGCACAACGTGAAACAGTCGTTCTATGCACAACACCAGCTTGAGGCGCTGAATCTGGAACATAATGTGCTGGAAGAACTGAGCTATAGCGGCAGTGGTAAAACGGATCTGGAATTGCGTACTCTGCTCGGATGTTTTCTTTTCAGCGGAGATGATGTGGATAAGAAGATCAGAATACTCAGTGGTGGAGAAAAGGCCCGTGTGGCACTTGCTAAAACAATCATAAGTAAGGGTAACTTCCTGCTGCTCGACGAACCTACTAACCACCTGGATATGCACTCGGTAGAGTTGCTCATTGAGGCTTTGCAAAAGTATGAAGGAAGCTATCTGCTGGTAAGCCACGATCGTTATTTTGTTAGCAAGACAGCGAATAAAATCTGGGAAATCCAGGATCTGACTGTGAAGGAATTCGCAGGTGGTTACGAGGAATGGGAACAATGGAAGAAAGATCATCAGAAACCTGAGAGAAGAGTAGAAAAGGCAGAGACTAAAGAGAAAAAGGAGGTGACCAGAAAGTCGGCATCGCAGCAACAGGAAAAAGAAAGGCAACGGGAATTGCAAAAAATAAAAAAGCAATTTGAGCAGACAGAGAAGGCACTTGAGAAAATAAATGCGGAGAGGGCCACTCTGGAAAACCTTCTTGCCTCTCCTGATATATATTCAGACGCAGGAAAATTTGCGGAGACGGAGAAGAGGTATCAGGAGCTGAACAGGCTGTCTGAGAAAGAAAACCAGAAATACGAAATGCTGTTTGAGGAAATAATGAGGCTGGAAGAAGAGGAATGAATTAATCCTCATCTCCCAGCCTCAATGTTGGGGAGATAGTTCCTGGTAAAGAGGAATATATCTATGAAAATCTCATTGGATCGAAAGCTGAGATATTTATTTCAGGAGCCTTATTGGTTAACAGGTCAGAAATAATCCTGGCTGTACCAGCTGCACACGATACACCCAGCATGGCATGGCCTCCAGCGATATTCACGTTTTCATAACCGTTAAACTTGCCGATATATCCCAGCCCGTCTGGCGATACAGGACGAAGTCCGGTCCAAATCTTATCTAATGGAGGGAAGTCGATTTTCAGGCCGGGATAAAATTTCCTGATAGAGTTATAAATCCCCTGCATTCTTTTCACCAGCACTTTGTCATTCAATCCGCTAAACTCCATCGTACCGCCGATACGAAGTGTATGTTTCCATGGCGTAATAGCACAACGACCATCTACAAGGATGGCGGGGTACTTAATATTTTTCTCTATGTGATCGTAGGTGGTACTATATCCTTTGCCTCCCTGAATCATCAGCCTGTGACCCAGTTTGTGAGTCAGTTCCCCAAGCCAGCTTCCCGGTGAAAGGATGATTTCGTCTGCTGAATAATCGCCTTTGTCTGTCAGTACACTTTTTACCCTTTGTCCTTCTTTTTTAAAGCCTGTAACCTCCGTGTTAAGTTGAAAATGTACGCCCAGGTCTGTCAGTTTTTGCTTCATAGCCAGCATAAACTTACCCGGGTGGATATGTGCATCGTCAGTAAAGAGTACTGCGCCTGCCATATCCAGTTCTACATCAGGCTCATATTCCTGTACCTCCTTGCGATCCAGCACTACTACGTTGAGACCGTAATTAGCAGCGGCATCAGCTACTTTCTTTTCTTTTTCAAATGCATCTTCTGAATGGCAGACCATAAGACAGCCCTTTGTTTCCATGTCGAAAACATCACCCAGGTCTGCGCGGATTTCATCCATGAGGTGGCGGCTAAGTTTTAGCAGGTCTTCCAGGGGATATGAATTTTTATCTACTGTTTTCTGGTTACTATTCTTATAAAAGTTCAGCCCCCATCGGATGAAATTGAGATCGAGTCGTGGTTTGATGTAGAAAGGGCTCTTGCTATCGAGCAGGTATTTCACCCCTTCTGCAATGATCCCCGGACTGGCCAACGGCACGAAGTGACTTGGAGATAGAAATCCCATATTTCCGAAAGAGCAGTTATTTTCTATTGTGCCCCGGTCGATAACCTTTACATCGAATCCTTCCTTGTGGAGATAATAGGCAGCGCAGAGACCGTTGATGCCGCCGCCTACGATAATTGCTGATTTGTTTTTCATATTGAAGAAATATTTCTGTATTAAATTATTTGGTTTCTCAATAGGTCATCAAAGGTCTCCCTTCGCCGGATAAGCTGGGGTTGGCCGTCCTTTACCATCACCTCTGCCGGACGAAAACGGCTGTTAAAATTTGATGCCATTTCCATGCCATAGGCTCCGGCATTTCTGAACACAAGCAGGTCGCCCTCCTTTATTTCCGCCACATCGCGCTCCCATGCAAAAGTGTCCGTTTCGCACACGTTGCCGACCACACTATATTTTCTTGTTTCGCCTTGTGGATTGCTCAGGTTTTCAATCCTGTGATAAGCTCCGTAAAACATGGGGCGGATCAGGTGATTAAACCCCGTATCTACTCCGGCAAATGTGGTGGCAGAGGTCTCTTTCAATACGGTTACTGAGGCAATCAGGTACCCGCATTCGCTTACCATAAATTTGCCTGGCTCAAACCATATATTATATTCTCTGCCGGTTTGTGCCTTAGCCTTTGCAAATGCTTTTTTAATTGCAGAAGCCAGCAGGCTGATGTCAGTATGCGAATCTCCGTCTTTATATGGCACTTTGAATCCTCCGCCCAAATCGAGTGTATGCACCGTCGGAAACTTTTCTGCCAGTTCGAGTAGGATATCTACTCCTTTCATATACAGATCCACATCACTGATTTCGCTGCCGGTGTGTATGTGCAGTACAGCAATATCCATCTTGTGTTTGTGAACTACTGCAAGGATTTCGTCTATTTTGTTTATGGGGATTCCGAATTTACTTTTATCATGGCCTGTTGAAATATTAAGGTTCCCACCAGCCATGATATTAGGCCGCAGGCGAATGCCTACAGGGTAGGTGTTTTTGTATTTCCTGCCAAACTTGTCAAGATTAGAGAGACTGTCTATATTGATATGCACTCCCTCGGCCTGAGCTTCCTCTATTTCTGAAAATGAGATACTGTTGGATGTATAAAGTATCTTATCAGCGGGAATACCTGCATAGCGGGCAATCTTTACTTCGTTGATAGAGCTGCAATCGAAAGAGGCTCCTAAAGAGTAGATATGTTTTAGGATATGCACATTCGTAAGCGCTTTGCAGGCATAAAAGAATCTTGCAGGCTGGTCGTGAAATTCGTGAGTAAGGCTATGGTACTGGAAGGTTATTTTCTCAGCATCGTAAACATATACCGGTGTGCCATATTCGCGGGCAATTTCGGTGAGTTGTTCTGACGATAAGCTTGTGCTCATACCTGTCAGCAGTTTATGGTTTTATATGTTGTCTCCTTCCTCTTCCGCTCCTGAATCCTGCTTAGCTACTTCGGTGGCAGGATCAGTGTTTGCTGTATCGTGTTCGGTTATATCTTTTTCTTCTGTCTGCTCTTCGCTGGTGACTGTGGTATTGCTGTGCATCAAACGGGTAGCCTCCAGAATCTCATTATTGAGGATTTCCTGGATTTTAGGCAGGTCGTCAGATGTGTTAATGCCAAAGTAATCCATAAATGATTTAGAAGTAGTATAAATCAGAGGCTTACCCGGAGAATCTTCTTTTCTGCCCGATATAACGATTAACTCTTTTTCCAGAAGCTTCTGAACGGCATAGTCGCAGTTCACTCCTCTGATAAGTTCTATCTCTGATTTGGTAACCGGTTGTTCATAAGCGATGATGGCTAAAGTCTCCAATGCGGCTACTGATAATTTCTTCAGGAATTTGTCGCCATATAGCAGGCTGATGGTAGCATGGTATTCTTTCTTTGAAAGAAACTGCCAGCCGCCTCCGCTCTTTATAACTTCGAAGGGGTAAAATTCTGACTGATATTTTTCCTGGATGGTGTTTAGAGCCTCTGCTACCTGGTCCGCAGTGGTGCGGTCTTCCATGAAGGCCAGGGCTCTGTTGACATACTCCTCTATTTCTTCTTCTGCAAGAGGTTTATCGCTGGCGAAAATCAGCGCTTCAATATGAGGGAGTATTACAGATAATTCCATTGATGTGTTCAGCACTTTTATCCTTGCAGAGCAGCAGCACCACTTACGATTTCTGTAAGTTCAGTAGTAATGGCGGCCTGTCTTGCGCGGTTATAGCTAATTTTCAATGTTTTCAATAATTCATCGGCATTTTCTGTAGCCTTATCCATTGCAGTCATCCTGGCTCCATGCTCACTTGCGTGGCCATCCAGAACGGCTTTGAATAGCTGTGTATTAAGGATTTTAGGCATCAGTTCCTCAATTAAAGCATCTTGTTCAGGTTCGAAGATGAAGTCTGCTTTAGCCTCGCCTTTTGATGGGGTGGTCTTTTTTACAGGGAGAAACTGTTCGTTTTCAAAGCGCTGTACGCCTGCATTGATAAACTGGCTGTAAATAATTTCTACTTTATCATATTCCCCGTCAGCGTATGCTTTCATTACATACTGCGATATTTTGGAGACATTCTCAAAACTTAGGTCTGAGAAGATGGTCCAGTGGGAATCTACAATTTTAAAGCGGTTCTTATGAAAGTGCTCATAGCTTTTCTTGCCTAATGGCAGAATAGTAACATTTCCCTTTTGGTGCTGAGTGGCGTATTTTTCGTTTATAACCTGCTTTGCCAGTTTGATGAGGCCGTGGTTGTATCCACCGCATAATCCCCTGTCGCTGGTAATTACAATCAGAAGTACTTTCTCTATAGGACGCTCTTTGGTCAATGCTCCTCCCGCACTTCCATCTGAGTTGCTTACGATGTTTCCAAGCATTTCCTGAAGTTTCTGGGCATAGGGGCGCATTTTGATGATAGCGTCCTGAGCCCTCCTTAATTTAGCAGCACTTACCATCTTCATTGCCTTGGTAATTTGCTGGGTATTGTTAATGCTTAAAATCCGGTTCCGTACCTCTTTTAAAGTACCACTCATTTTTATTTCAATTTATGGGCTGCAAAGGTAAGTGAAGTAGAATAAATAATGGTAGTTTAAAGGGTATAAATTATGAATTTGAGGATATAAATCGAATGTTATCAGGTCTGTCCGGATTGTAGCACCCGGGGTGTTTGAGTGGCTGGCGGGGTTAAGAGGGTTAAAAAGCCCTCTATTTTGGAATTCGGCCGGGACAGCACAGTGCTTATTGTAAAAAGACAGTACAAGCGAGACGCTTGCGCTATGGAGGGTAATAAGACAGCACAAGCGGGATGCTTGCGACATGGAGGGTAATGTGATAGCACAAGCGAGATGCTTGCGCTATGGAGGGTAATAAGACAGCACGAGCGAGATGCTTGCGCTATGGAGGGTAATGTGATAGCACAAGCGGGATGCTTGCGACATGGAGGGTAATAGATAGCACAAGCGGGGTGCTTGCGCTATCAAGGTTGAGAATAGATTCCTGTCCTGCAATTTTGCTATGGAAACAGGCCGGAGATATAGTCGGCCAACTCCCTGTTTCCCTTCAGTTTCTGATTGTCTGCAATAGCTGTAAGAGCTTGTTTCAATGTCGGGTCAATGTATAGGAGATACTGAGCAGGAATGGTGTTCCTAAAACTTATGATGGCTTGAACCCCTTTCTTAACGGAGGCTGTATCCTCTAATCGGGCAAGAAAACCGGCAAATTTTACAGAAAGTGTAGTTTTTTCTGCACTTAAAGGCGTTTGACTGTACATATTATAAAGAATCGCGAAGTCTTCTTCTTTCCCGTTCTTATATATAATGTCAAAAATGACCTCACCTAACTTGCCCTGTGCATCATTGCTGTATTGTTTGGCCAGTTCATAAGCCTTGTCTGGTTTTAGGGCAATCAATCCTGATAATGCTGCACCGGCTACAGAATAAGAGGAGTCTGAGGCGTTTTTTTCGAAGAGAGGCAGGTATTGGGGGTTTTTAAATTTCGCGAGGAATTCCAGCGCATAGGCAAGTGTGGCCTTGTCTGATTCTTTGGCGGCGAGTGCGGCTACCTTTTCTATAACAGATGGGATATTTCCTACTTTAGATTGTGAAAGAAGTGAGAGGGTCAAGGTTCTGAGCCCTGCGAATTTATCCTCTAATCCGTTGGCAAGACTTAAAGATGATTTAGCAGCGAAATACTCAAGCGCCTCTCTCCTGTCCAGATAACGTGGGCCATATTTGTACTGTTGCTCATATTCTGCCGCACTCTTGCGATCCACCTTCAATGCCAGCAATGCTTTATCTGCGTCGAAATTAATCCATGAAGGCTTTTGCTTTGAAGGAAAATAAAAGGTATCCGATACGTTTTTCAGCCACACTTTATAAGTTTCTTTCTTGTTGTCTTGTGAATACACATCAATGTTTACAGGAAGAGTAAAGATTTGGCCCTTTTGTGTCTGATCTGCAATCACTCTTGTTTTGCCATTTTGGTACTGATAAGAGAGCTCAATTATCGGTTCTCCGCTGCCGTAATACCATTCATTCCAGAACCAGTTCATATCCTGTCCGGTCACTGCTTCGAATGCAAGACGCAGGTCATGAGCCTCTGCCGATTGGAACTGGTGGGTGGTAAGGTACTTGTTAAGTGAAGCAAAGAAGGCCTCATCTCCTACAAAAGTGCGGAGCATGTGCAATATCCTTCCACCCTTATTATAGCTCACGTTGTCAAACATATCTTCTTTGTCGTCGTAATAAAAGCGTACAAGATCTTTGTTACTGCTGTTGCTAAGCAGATATCCCTCCATCTCTTCGTATGCATTCTGATCAGCAAAGTCGCGCCCATGCCGGTATTCATCCCACAGATACTGTGAGTAGTTGGCAAAGGACTCATTGACGGTCAGGTTGCTCCAGCTTTCAGCTGTTACCAGGTCGCCAAACCAATGATGAAACAGTTCGTGTGCAATGGTTTGTTCCCATGAGTTCCCATCGACGAGTTGTCGTGCGTTCTGATAAGCTCCATCCTGATGCAGAGTGGCTGTGGTGTTTTCCATCGCCCCACTGACATATTCCCTGCCCACCATTTGCGCGTATTTGGGCCATACAAAAGGTACATTCAGCTTTTCAGAAAAGAATTCCATCATCCTGGGAGTTTCTCCGAAAATTCTTCGGGCGACGGACTCGTATTGTTTTTCTACATAGTATTCTACCGGGATGTTTTTATAGGTGTCTTTTACTACCACGAAATCATTTTTTCCCATTACCCCCATGAAGAAGAGATAAGGCGAGTTGGGCTTGTCCAGTTTCCATGTATCTGTCCGGGTTCCATCGGTGTTCTTTTTGGATGAGGTCATAGTGCCGTTGCTGAGTGTCATATATTTATCGGGCACTGTCATTGAAATTTCCTGTGTTGTTTTCTGGTTGGGTTTGTCAATGGTTGGCATCCACACGCTGTTGGCTTCCGTCTCACCCTGAGTCCATATCTGAGTAGGCCAAATGCCTTTCCCATCAGGATTGATAAAGTAAAGTCCTTTAGCATCGGTGATGGCATTACTACCCTGTGCTTTCACCTCTTCAGGTCTTGCGATATAGTCGATGTAAATGATGTATTGTTCTCCCTTGAGATAGGTTTTGTCCAGCCCTATATGTAGCTGAAGGCTGTCATAATCGTATTTCAATTTTTTTCTATCACTGCCTCTGACTATAGCCACTTCTTTTATATCCATGTATTTGGTGTCCAGCAGCAGCGAGTCGACAGGATAGAAGTGAGGGCGCACGGTAAGCCACGCTTTTCCGTACATCATGGATTTAGGGATGTCAAAACGCACATCCAGCCTGGTATGGATTATTTCGTTGGTTTTAGGATAAGATGCTCTGTATGCTGAGTGGCGGATGGTATTTGGATTTGTTTGTTGGCCGGCGACACGGATGGTGATGATGGAGGCCAGCAGAAATATCAGTTTTTTCACACACTTTTTTTTGCAAATATAGAATGGTGGGGTATTTTTCCACCCGGGGTTCTATTTAAATCGGAATGGATAGCTTTGTAAAATGAAGTTCAGGGAATATAAAGTACTTTTTGTTTTCTTGTTTTTTTGCCTTTCCGTCTTGTGGGTATCGGCACAGGAAAACAGGTTTATTTATATTCAGACCGAGGATGGAAAGCCCTTTTATGTGAGGATGGGTCTTAGTATTTTCAGCTCTACATCCGAAGGGTATGTACTGCTATCCAGACTTGCTGACGGAAATCATCAGATGTATGTAGGCTTCCCCCGAAATGAATTTCCTGAAGAAGAGTTTTCCCTCACCCTGAATGGTCAGAGTGAAGGATACCTTCTGAAGCATCTCAATAACCGTTGGGTATTGATGAATATTGAGTCGTTGGCACTCACAGAAGGAGCAGTAAGCGCTCCACCGGTTGCCGAAACTCGTGAGAAGGAATACGACCCTTTTTCCTCTTTACTTGCAAGTGTGGTGAACGACTCATCCATTCTTAACTCTGAGATTACTGCACAAAAGCCTCAAAAACCTGTTATAGACTCAGCGAAGCGGCAACAGGTCAGGGAAGTGCAGCCTCAGGAAACCGTAATAATTGAGAATAAAGAAACAGAAAAGAAGGCCTTAATACCTGAGGGCGATTCTTCGGTTTCAACCGTAAGTGTGCAGGATTCTGCTGTCCGATTGTCACCATTATCGGCTAACACGCTAAAGATCGTCACCGCCGCGGGGGAACTGCCCGGAGAAAAAGTCCCTGATCAGAAACCACCGATAAATTGGGGTGAAGTAAGCCGTTTGTTACTGGTTAAGGAAACGGACGGATTAGAGTTGGTGTATTTGGATAAGGAGCGAAGGGATACCATTCGGTTATTTATGCCTGTGACCTCCTATGGGGATAGTCAGCCTTCACAACCCAAAGTTGTTTACAGGGAGGAAAAGAAAGATTCAGTGACATCGCTTACCATCACACCGACAAAAATAGTGGAGCCTCCGGCTGAGAGTAGTGTTTTGAAAACAGAGGAAAACAAAGAGAAGGAATTGCCGGAAAAAGAAGCTGAGAAACCAGTGAGTAACGCGCTTTCAATCCCTAAGAAACCAGCAGGCAATTTGGTTGGAGAAGAACAGGAGCCGAAAAAGCAGGAGAAAACTCCTCAGATTATCTATACTCCTTCAGTGAATTCTGACTGTTCGGCGTATGCTAACAACAGTGATTTTTTGAAGATACGCAAGAAAATGGCCGCCGAAACGGATACCGATAAGATGATAGATGCGGCAAAGAAATTTTTCAGACAGAAATGCTACACTACTGATCAGATAAAGAATTTATCGTATCTCTTCCTGGATGATGAAGGCAGATATAAGTTTTTTGATGCAGCATATCCATTTGCATCAGACTCTAACCTGTATTACCAGTTAGAGTCACAGTTACAGGATCCGTATTATATCAAGCGGTTTCAGGCAATGATTCAGAAATAGAGCTATGCCCAGATATTTCATTGAATTGGCTTATGACGGAACACAGTATGGTGGATTCCAGATACAAAAGAATGCTAACACGATACAGGCAGAGGTAGAGCGGGCTTTGCTCGTCTATTATAAAAAGACGTATGCACTGACAGGGTCCTCACGCACGGATGCCGGCGTACATGCCTTGCAGAATTATTTTCACTTCGATAGCGATGGAGAAATTACGTCTGCGAAAAATGATATCTATCATCTTAATGCAATCCTTCCTGATGATATATGCCTGAAGGATTTCTTCAGGGTGCCCAATGAGATGCATTGCAGATTTGATGCGTTGTCGCGCGACTATAAATATCACATATATACGGAGAAAGATCCTTTTCTAAGAAAGACAGCTTATTTTTTCCCTTTCAGGTTGGATATTGAACAGATGCAGCAGGCTGCAGGGATTCTTAAGGAGTACGAAGATTTCACTTCCTTTTCGAAACGAAATACACAGGTGAATCATTTTATTTGTGATATCATGGTAAGCGAGTGGACGATCAGGGATAGCATGCTGATATATCACATAGTAGCTAACCGCTTTTTGAGGGGTATGGTAAAGGGGCTCGTAGGGACTATGCTCAGAGTAGGCAGGGGTAAATTATCTCTCGATGGGTTCCGTGATGTGATTGCAGCGAAGGATTGCTCCAGAGCTGATTTCTCTGTGCCCTCACATGGATTGTTTCTCACGGAGGTGGCTCTTGATAAGAAGTTGCTACCTGATAATGGGCTATAAGATTACTCCAGCCCGATTTCATAGTGCAGTGGAGGAATCTCAATGTCTCCAAATCCTTTGGCAAGTAACCGGTTCTTAAATTCTACCTGAACATCATAGTCGCCATGCACCAGAAACAGCTTTTTAACCTGTCTGGGATCCTGGCACGAAAGCCATTGGCTCAGGTCTTCATAATCACCATGTGCGCTCATGCTTTTAATCTCGCCAATTTCGGCATTGACCTGGTGCGTTACTCCGAATATGCCGACTTCTTCCGGATGAAGCTTAAGCCTTCCACCCAGTGAATTAGGCTCGCAATAACCCGTCATCACAATAGCGTTTCGCTTATTCTCGATATTGTTACTGATGTGATGTTTTACTCTTCCGGCTTCGGCCATTCCACTTGCTGAGATAATAACCATCGGGTCTGTACGGTAGTTAAGTGATTTACTTTCTTCAACAGATTTTACAAAATGAAGACCCTTGAATTCAAAAGGCTTGCTGTCAGATTGCAGTAGCTTCTGCACGCGAGGGTTGAAGTATTGCGGATAGTTCTCTATTACCTGGGTGGCTTCCAGGCTGAGTGGGCTATCTACATAATATGGCAAGTCAGGCAACCTGTTTTCCAGACCTAATTGGTTTAGGGCAAAGAGGAGTTCCTGTGTGCGGCCTACACTGAAGGCGGGAAGAATCAGTTTCCCTTTCTTTTCAAGGCATGTTTTCGTAATCCACTCCAATAGCGCATCAGGTGTGCTGGTGATGCGGTCGTGAAGCCTGTTGCCGTACGTGCTTTCCAGAATGATATAGTCTGCCTGCGGGAATTCCTGAGGAGAACGAAGAATCACATCGCGATACCTGCCGATGTCGCCCGAGAAAGTGAGACGGGTAGTCTTTCCATTTTCAGTGATTTTCAGGTGTACAGTAGCGCTGCCTATAATATGCCCTGCGTCGAGATATAATAATTCAACAAAATCGTCTATCCGGTGCCATTTCCCGTATTCTATGGGCTTCAAATGCTGTGCAGCTTTTTTAGCATCTTCCATATCATAAAGAGGGAGCAGGTAAGATTTTCCCTGCGCTGCGCGGGTTTTGTTTACGAATCTGAGATCAGATTCCTGTATTCCGGCACTGTCTTCCATCAGGATGGTGGACAGGTCTTTGGTGGCAGGAGTACACCATACTTCACCGTAATAACCATCCTTTATCAGCTTAGGAATCAGCCCGCAGTGATCTACGTGGGCATGCGATAAGATGAGGTGGTCTATTTCCTTTGCTTCGAATCCGAAGTTTCGGTTTAGTGAGTCTGTGTCTTTTCCAAGTCCTTGGAACATACCGCAGTCTAAAAGATATTTTTTCCCGTTGGATAGTGTAAGCAGGTGTTTGGATCCTGTAACTGTGCGCGCTGCTCCGTGAAATGCAATTTTCATAAATGATAACGCCTTGTTTAAAGTTGAAATGTAACCCATTTTTTACACTCGGTTTTATTTTTTATTGAATAAAGGGAGTTGATATGGGCCATCTGGTGAGTTGATTTAATTGAGGTATAAGTTGTCCGGCACTTTCTTTCGGTGAACTTTTTCGCTCATAGTTAGGCGTTAACAATTCCGGTGCCATTATTGGTTTTATGATTTATTTCACGATTTCAGGAAAAAGGGGGAGGGGAATTGTTTCTTTTCTGGCGTCTTATGTTGGACTTAAATTTTAGTAATGAAGTATTTTTTTGTAACTCTCCTGTTTGGGATGATTTTGGGCCTTAGTGCCAATGCGCAGAAAGTAAGCGGAACTGTCAGAGATGCGATTGACAACACACCATTAGTTAAAGCTACCGTTACGCTTTTGAAAACAGACAGTAATACTGTGGTTCGGGAAACAATTACCAATAATGATGGTGAGTTTTCGTTTACCGGCGTGAAGCCAGGCAGCTATATCCTGGGAATTACTTCTGTGGGATATACCACTGTTAAGCAGGGGTTCATTCTAAAGAACAGCGATTACGATTTTGAAATGATTTTTATTAATAAGGCTGTGGAAACCCTGTCTGCCGTTGTGATTAGCGGTGCGCAGCCTCCTGTAAGAATGAAAGGGGATACTGCAGAATACTCTGCGAGTCAGTTCAAGGTGAATCCTGACGCTACCAGTGAAGATCTGATTAAGAAGATGCCGGGTGTAACGGTGGACAACAAAGGAAATGTAACTGCGCAGGGCGAAACCGTAAGAAAAGTGACAGTAGATGGCCGGGACTTTTTTGGTGATGATGCAACGGCTACCCTGAGAAATCTTCCCGCAGAAATTATCGATAAGATTCAGGTGTTTGACAAATTGAGTGATCAGGCACAACTGACCGGATTTGATGATGGAAACACAACCAAGAGTATTAATATTGTTACGAAAGCCGATATGCGCCAGGGTAATTTCGGACGTGTGTATGCAGCGTATGGTACGGATGATCGGTATCTCGGCGGGGGAAATATCAGTTTCTTCAATAACGCCCGCCGTATATCATTGGTAGGCCTTACAAACAATATCAATCAGCAAAATTTTTCTTCTGAAGATCTGGTAAATGCCGGTGGCCGCGGAGGAGGAATGCGTGGTGGAGGTGGCCCCGGTGGCGGATTTGGCGGAGGTAATAACTTTTTTGTAGGCCAGCAAAGCGGAATTGCCAAAACCAATGCTTTGGGAGTTAACTTCAGCGATGCATGGGGCAAAAAAGTAGATGTGTCGGCAAGCTACTTCTTTAATAACAGTAAACTCAATAACGATCGTGTAATCAACAGGCAGAACTTCCGTTTGGATTCGATCTCATTCTATGATGAAAACACAACTTCGCAGAGCGAAAACTTTAATCACAGACTGAATGTACGATTGACCTACAGAATGGACTCAAATAATACATTCATCTTTACCACCAACACATCATTCCAGAAGAATAACTCGCTGAACGAGGTGCTTGGTACCAATACGCTTAGCGACCATACTAATCTGTTAAGTGAAACACAGAATAAAACCACTAACGATCAGAATGGGTTTAACTCAAATGCCAACCTGCTTTTCAGACATTCGTTTAAGAAGAAAGGAAGGTCGATTTCCGTTGGGTTCAACGTGTCGCTGAGTGATCGTAAGGGCGAAACTTATAACGATGCTACAAACGGGTATTATAAACCCAATCTTAACACGGAGATTGTAAAGCGTTTTATCGACTCGAAAAACAATACGAATAACTATAGTCTCAACATTTCCTATACGGAGCCTCTGTCTGCCAAAACACAGTTGCAGTTGAGCTATAAGCCCGGAATTCAGAAGAGTTCGTCTTCCCAGAAGACATTTGATTTTAATAATTCCACTTCGAAGTATGATGATTATAATGCGGTATTGAGTAATATCTACGACAACTCTTATAACACTCAGAATGCCGGAATCACCCTCCGTAATGGAGACAGGAACAACAGCATTTCCGTGGGAGCGGATTATCAATACAGCGATTTGAGCAGCACCAGTGCAAACGGAGTAAGATATACCTTCAACAACTTCCTGCCGAATGCGATGCTAAGGCGTAAGTTAGGTCAGTATGGGAGCGCCAGCCTGTTCTATAGAACCAGTGTGAACTCTCCTTCCATCAGTCAGTTGCAGGATGTAATCAACACAAGCAATCAGTTGTTTTATTCAACAGGTAATCCAGACCTGAAGCAACAATACACACACAGGCTGATGGCCCGTTACTCCTACACGAACAGGTTTAGCCAGCAAAGTTTCTTTGCCAATGCGTTTGTCTCGCTGGTGAATGATTATATCAGTAATACCACTTACACAGCTACTAAAGACTCTACACTTGCAAACGGAATCATTCTCCACAGAGGATCTCAGCTTTCAAAACCGGTGAACCTGGACGGGTATTATAACGCACGTACCTTCTTTACCTACAGCACCCCGTTGAAGTTTATAAAGACCAATCTTAATATGAATGCAGGGTTTGGATATTCAAGGCAGCCGGGCTTATTGAATAATGTGGAGAACATTTCTAACAGCTACAACTACAATGTGGGTGTAGTATTGGCTAGTAACATCAGTGAAAATGTGGACTTCAATATTTCTTATACTGCTAACTTTAATAAAGTTGATAATTCTATTCGTCCGGAACAAAACAGCAACTATTTCACTTCCAGCACCGGAGTTTCGTTCAACCTGTTGAGCAACAAAGGAACCTTCCTCCAGAATAGCCTGTCTAATGAATCTTACAGTGGTTTGTCAGATGGATTTAACCAGAGTTTCTGGTTATGGAATGTGGCCATTGGACAGAAGTTTCTCAAGGACAGAAGGGGCGAGTTGAAACTGAGCGTATTTGACCTTCTAAAACAGAACAAGAGCATTACAAGAGATGTGACAGAATCTTACATTCAGGATACCAGAAACCAGGTATTACAACAATATTTTATGCTGACGTTTACGTATAAAATAAAGAACTTTGGTAAGCCGAAATCAAATAATAATCAAAGATCCGGTGGTATGGACGGGCGGTTTTTTGGAGGACCGGGTATGATGCATTAAAATATCTAAAATTGCTGCTCCTGAATGGAAGAAAGCCAACTTATAGAAAAACTGAAAGAGGGGGACAGAGCAGCATTTAAAACAATAGTGGAGCGCTGGGAGAGTATGGTGTATAATACAGCGCTGGGCATAGTACAGAGTGAGGAGGATGCAGAGGATGTGGCACAGGAAGTGTTTATTCAGGTGTATGAATCGATTGACAGCTTTAAGGAGCAGTCGAAGCTTTCTACCTGGATTTATAGAATTGCGGTCACAAAATCGCTGGATGCCATCAGGAAAAAGAAACGGAAGAAGAGAAACGCCTTTTTGCAAAGCCTGTATGGGAAAGACGACGAGTTGGTGCACGATCCTGCAGACTTTGTGCATCCCGGTGTGAAAGCAGAGAATAAGGAAGATGCAGCCATGCTTTTTAAGGCAATTGACCGTTTGCCTGAGAATCAAAAGACGGCATTTATTCTGAATAGGGTGGAGATGCTCAGCTATAAGGATGTAAGTGAAATAATGGAGGTGAGTGTCAATTCGGTAGATGCATTGCTTCAGCGGGCTAAAAAGAATCTTAAAAAGTACCTTGAAGACATTCTTGATTGACCGGGAGCGTTGGTTTTAAAAGGAAATATCGTCTAAGAATATATCACATCAATGAAAAGAGAACAAAAAATAGAATCCATTTTAAACAGCCTGGATGGTTTGGAAAAAGCAAACCCCAGACCCTTTTTCTTTACACGGCTCGAAGCCAGAATGCAAGAAGAGGTTAAGGGGAGCTTTGTGGAGAAGATTTTAGGTTTTCTCATCAGGCCTTCGGTGGCGATTGCAGCAGTAGTATTGATTGTGGTGGTAAATGCGTTTGTGATTATTTCTACTACACTGCGTTCTGAAGATCCGGCTACTGAAGGGAACAAAATAGAAATAGCTACAGTAGATCAGTATCTGCAAATGAGTGCTAATCCATTTGAGGGCGAAAAGGTGAATCCATAATGAATACGAAATCATCTAATAGGGTATTGTTGTTGATTATTGGAGTGCTTCTTGTCACCAATTTCGCAATGTTATTGCTGTATTTTTTGGCGCCCAGAGAGCGAAAATTTGAAGGTAGATTTTCTCGCCAGGATAGTGGCCTGGTATCCACACTTCGCGAAAAGGTGGGATTTAATGAGAGCCAGATCGCAGATTATTTGAAACTAAGGGCAGAACAACGAGAGCGAACCTCTCAAACATTTGAGGGGATGACAGATGTGAAAGAGCGTTTTTATTTCACTGTATTTGATAAGAGCACGCCGGATAGCCTGATTGAACATATTGCAGACACTATTGCAGGTAAGCAAAAGAAAGTGGATTTGGGTATGCGCAATTATTTTGTCAGAATAAGAGATCTGTGTACTCCTGAGCAGCAGCCGGCTTTTGATACTGTTTTTCGGAAGGTGATATACAGAATGATAGGAATGCCCGGGATGTCAAGGCAACCTCAACAATCAAAAGGGAAAAAATAAAATACACTATATGAAATCAAAAATCACGTTAGCACTGGCGTTTTTTATTGCCTCAGCCACAAGCGCTTTCGCTCAGATGCAGAGAATGTCGACAGAAGAAAGAGTGAAGAATGTAATGGAAAAGCTGGCCCCGCTTAACCTTACCCAGGATCAGCAGGACAAGACCAAGACAGTCTTTACCGATTTCTACAACAATCAGATGAAAATGATGCAGGAAGCCAGAGAAAGTGGCCAGATGCCTGATCGCTCTGCCTTTGAAAAGTTGACCGCAAGCAGAGATAAAGAACTTCAGACTATCATGGGCAAGGATTTGTTCAAGAAGTTTAAAGACGATATTGAACCCTCTATGCGTCCTCAGAGACGAAATAATTAAGAAAGCCACAAATGAAAAGCCAACCCTCGTCAGAGGGTTTTTTTATGCCCTAAGGGGAATAAAGCGGATCAGGGTAGCGGATGCCTGAATTCCTGATTCAGTGCTCCAATGAGTTGAAGCACCTTTCCTCTGCCTGATTTTTTTACGGCACTGGTGAGGATCATCTGTGGGAGAAACTGTTGTTGTTTCAGCAGCGCTTCAGAAAAGGCGCGCATGTGGGCAGCTACCGTCCGTTGATTTTCCTTATCAGTTTTGGTGAAGATAACAGTATAGCCGATTTGCCATTCGTAGAGTTTTTGTGCGAATTCGAGGTCTATTTGCTGTGGCGAATGCCGGCTGTCAATCAGCAGAAAAAGTTGCATCAGGTTAGGCCTTTGTGTGATGTATCGCTCAGTCATTTTTCCCCACTCTCTTCTCGTGGACTGGCTGCGTTTGGCAAAACCGTACCCGGGCAGATCCACCAGATACCATTCTTCTCCGGGGCTGTCTGTGGAGGTTTTACTTTGAACCAGAAAATGATTTATCAGTTGTGTTTTTCCCGGCGCATTGGAGGTGCGTGCCAGCTTTTCGTTCATTGCCAGGGTATTTATCAGCGACGACTTTCCTACATTGCTTCTTCCTATGAATGCGTATTCCGGCTTGTCAGCCGGAGGGCACTTTTCAACCGATGGGCTGCTGATTAGATATTGCGCCTTGATGACGTCCATAGCACGCAATATAAATGAAAAATAAAAGTGAAAGAATCAGCCTCATTTATGAATAGTAATTCAATAAACTATCTTTGGCAGGTGAATCATTATCCTCACGATAGCATCATTCCTTTTAAAGTGTCTGATGGCAGTAAGAAGCAGCAGGTGCAATCCATGTTTGATAAGATTGCCTTCAGATACGATTTTATGAACAGGTTTCTGAGTCTGGGGATTGATCAACGATGGAGAAAAAAGGCGCTCAGCATCCTCAAACCGGATAATCCGCAAAATATTATTGATGTGGCAACGGGTACCGGAGATTTTGCCATTATGGCTCACAAACTGTTGCATCCCAGAAAAGTGGTAGGGATCGATATCAGTGAAGGGATGCTTGAAATAGGAAGGGAAAAGGTAATGAAAGCACATTTACAGGAAGCTATAGAGTTGAGAAAGGAAGACAGTGAGGCAATTTCTTATAGTGAAAATTCGTTCGATGCTGCAACAGTAGCCTTTGGCGTGCGAAATTTTGAAGACCTTGAAACAGGGCTGCTGGAGATAAAACGGGTAATGAAACCCGGGGCAAAATTGATTGTGGTGGAGAGCACTAAACCGGGTTCAAAGTTGGTGTATCCTTTTTACAGAGCATATATGAACATCATTACACCGGGAGTGGGGAAGCTCGTATCAAAAAATAAAGAAGCATATCAGTACCTCAACAATTCGGTACGAATGTTTCCTGAAAAGCAGGAATTCATACACATTTTAAAAAAACTGGGTTATCGGAACGCATTCTACAAAACCATGACTTTAGGAGTATGCACTATTTATTGCGCAGAAAAGTAACCCTTCTATGGATTGCCTTGTTGAGTACTTCCTGTGCGATGGCACAGCGAAATACACTCAATTTGGAAGGCCGTGATGATAGGCCTTATCATTTCGGAATCAACCTGGGGTACAATAAATCGCATTTTTCGTTTACACATCACCCCCGGTTTTTAGAGTATGACTCTATCATGAGTGTGGAGAGCATAAACAATTCTGGTGTAAACCTTGCGTTTCTGACCAACCTCAGGCTTAGTAGTCATTTTGACCTGAGAGTACATCCCCTGGATCTTACCTTCTCAGATAAGGCATTTTTATATTCACAAAAGTATGAGTCAGATTCTGTTACCACCAGGCGCGTGCAATCCATCACCCTGAGTTTTCCGGTCAATCTGGCATTTAGCAGCGATCGAATTGGCAACCTGAAAGTGTACACCTTCGCAGGAGGAAGGATAGATTATGACCTTGCCAGCAATGCAAAAGCAGAAAGTGCAGAGGATCTGATAAAGTTGAAGAAAACCAACTTCAGTACTGAAATCGGACTGGGATTCCATATTTACTTTCCCTTTTTTGTACTGTCTCCCGAAATAAAGATGAGTCATGGATTAGTTAACCTCCACAGCAGGGATGTAAATCTGAAGTATTCTAATGTAATCGATAAGGTTTACTCTCGAATGATTACTTTTTCAGTAACAGTAGAGTAGAATTGACTGCATAGTCCGGAGTGGCTGCATTGCCTTTCTGGCGATTATCTATTCCTTTTCCGGATAGTTATTTATTATTTTTACACGAGTGCGATACTGATGAAGTGTCTTGCTTATTACTGCATATGAAAAAAATTATCCTGTTTATTTGT
The DNA here is from genome assembly GCA_023957755.1 of Chitinophagaceae bacterium. Taxonomy (GTDB): domain Bacteria; phylum Bacteroidota; class Bacteroidia; order Chitinophagales; family Chitinophagaceae; genus Ginsengibacter. Next base: position 84,688 of record JAMLGT010000014.1, on the reverse strand, counting down.
CTGTTTTTTTCCTTCAGGAGCGCTATTGCTGAACACTTTGTGGTGACTTCCAGCGCGGACAGTGGTCCGGGCACTTTGAGGGAGGCCATCACAAAAGCAAACTCTAATGGGATATCAGAACAGGATACCATTAGTTTCAATATACCTGAAACGATATATAATCTCAGGCTTATCCATCTGGTTACAGAATTGCCGGCCCTTTCATCCAATATCGTTGTGGATGGCACTTCTCAGCCTGGTGAATCGTATGGAAATGCCACAAGCGCTAAAGTGTGCCTGATAAAACTGGACTTTGTTCCTTCGTTTGTAATGCTTAAAATCCGGGATGCCGAGAATGTGGGGGTGTATGGCTTGCATCTCTATTATGGCTATTGGCAGGGATTGTTTGGTCCGCCCCCCAGGTCATCTCAATTGTATGGAATTGTTATTGAAAATTCAAGAAACATTGATATTGGCGCACCTGCCAGGGGTAATGTGATAAATGGGGTGGTTCATTGTATCTATTCTAATTCTACAGATTGCAGTGATATTCGTATTCGAAGCAACTTTCTGGGACAGCAGGGATATTATTATGATACCGGAGGAGATGATGTGGATGATGTAGTGCTGGTATCAAACAATGCAATCACCTTTGCTAATGTCAGAGATATTACAATCGGTGGGCCTGATAAGGCTGATGGTAATATTTTTGGAAATGGCGGAGCAGCAATAAGTGTGAATTCGCAAAATGATGCAGGCAATGGATTTTTGCGTATTCAGCATAATCTCTTTGGATTTTTGTATGATGGAGTAACGCCTCTCAACTACTCTGTAGCTACTTTTGAAGGATACATTACTATTGGGAATGGATATTCAAACCCTGTCAGAAATGATGGAAATGGCCCGGATTACCGTATCGATTTGTTGGATAACGTAAGTATTGCCAATGCGTTTTTTCAGACTCTTTCAGGCCCGATTACCATAATGAGAAACGAATTCAGAGGTGACAAAACATTTTTTTCCAGTGCCAGAACAAAGATTACAATTAATGGTTGTATCGGTGGGGTAGTGATGGGGGATGACGATGAGGCTAATGGAAACTTTCTGCATAATAATAATGGAGGTATTAATTATCCATCACTTTTCATTTATAATGCAGGGCCTGTGACCATTGGAAAGAATGTATTTGAGTGTAACTCTACACTAGGCTCCACGGTGATAACTCAGTATAACCCCAATTCTTCAGAACCAATTTTCATTCAGATCGACGAAACTACTGCTACCTACGTAAAGGGAAGAGCCGCTCCCAACGTAAAGGTTGATTTGTATTATGATGATGACTGTTCCGCCTGTGAAGGGAAAAAATATTTGGGTACCACAACTGCTGATGCTACCGGCTATTGGGAGTTTTACGGCCCCATTACAGGAACAGTAGTGGCGATGAGTACTAATGCAGGTGGTTATAGCAGTGGCTTCTCCCAACCCACCTGCGATGCATCAGATGTAAACATAGTGTATCCAAGGTGTGGGGTTAAGGGCAGTATTACAAATTTGCGGACCGAGGGGGCTGATTCTTATTTCTGGGTGGAGCGGAATACAGGAGATACGGTGAGTACTTCCTTAGATCTTAAGGATGTTGATGCAGGATATTATATGTTGTTTGGCGTACATGGAGGCACATGTACAAACCTGTTGTATTATTTTAGTCTGGATGATTACACAACCAGGGTAACGGCAATGCCTGATGTGACGAATCCTTCCTGCGGACTGAATAATGGGAGTATTGGGAATCTAATTATTTTAAATACAACTCTTGCGGATGTCAGGTGGACAAATGATAAATGGGAGACTATTGGAGATCCAAATGATCGTAGTATTTATAATCTTTTTGAAGGTACTTACCATTTTGTAATATCAGATAAGTATGGTGTACCTGAAGGTTGTAATGACACTCTTACGTTCGTATTGAAGAATTCAGAGGGGGCATCCTTACTCTCTGATAATGCAAGGGTAGTTAATGCAACCTGCAATAAAAGCAATGGAAGTATCACCGGAATCAGTGCAGCCAATGTTACGGGTACGCCCTTTGTAGTATGGATAGATTCACTGGGAAATTCGGTTGGCAGTGGGTTCAACTTATTGAATGTGCCGGCTGGAAAGTATAGGATAAAGTTCAAAGATGAGAAGGCGGGATGTGATACTGTATTCACAGATTATTACCTCATCGCTGATCAGGGCGCTATTGAAATTGACACCACACAGATGATTGTCGGTGAGAGTAATTGTAACTCAAATACAGGAAGTATAACGGGGATTCAGGTGGTGAATGGGGGACAATATACCTGGTTTGATGTGTCGGACAACAGGCTGGTAAGTAATATGCTGCATGTGCATGGCCTTGAGGCAGGAGTATATCAACTTGTTATAAATAACACAGACGGGTGTAGGGCAGAAGTAAAGGTAAATGTGCCACAGGCTTTTTTTGATGCAATTGGGGTTACGGCTGCCAATGTAAAGGATGCTTATTGTGGTGAAAGCAATGGAAGTGCTGAAGTGTTAGGATTTACAAAGTCCACAGAGGGCTACACCTTTAGATGGATAGATAGTGCCTCAAATAATTTATTAGGGGCTGCTACGCAATTAAATGGGTTACAGGAAGGAACCTATTACCTCTTTGCCACTGACAGCAATCAGTGTGCGGGAAAGATATTCACTGTAGCTATTAAGGCTCATCCGGAACCCGTAATGGATTTGAGTGGGCTAAAGCTGACAGACGATGAATGTGGTTTGAGGCACGGAAGTATTGGAGGAATATCAGTTTCCGGAGCCATAAATCCTGTGTCCTATTCATGGTTTGATGAGGGGGGAAGCGTAGTCGGGACAGGAGTAGTACTTAGCAATATTTCCACAGGGAAGTATGTGCTGAAAATTAAAGATGCGATGGGTTGTGAATTAACAGGAAATCCGATTGTGATTGGGAACAAAGATATCCCGCTTCCCACTCCTGAATATAAAGAAGTGACGATTCAGAGAGGACGTGATGCAGTGGTAACACCAGATAACCTTGCTTCAGGTACATTCAGGCTTTATAATGACATTCTCGGTTCGACTTTATTGTCTGAGAATAAATCAGGCTATTTTGTTTTGATGGGAATAGAAGCTGATACCACATTTTATATACAGCGAATTCTCGGTAGCTGTACTTCACCACTGGCTGCGGTAAAAATTAAAGTAGTGGACGGCCTTTTTGCGGTACCTAATGCATTCAGCCCGAATGGAGACGGACTAAATGATATTTTCAGGCTCGCCTTCCCGGTACCTACCGAACGATTCGTGATGAGAGTGTTTAATCGTTTCGGCACAAAGGTGTTCGAGTCGCATGACACCTCTCGGGGGTGGAATGGATACTATCGTGGCGAACCGCAACCTGCCGGGGCCTATACTTATACTATTGAGATTAAGGAACCCGGTAAGGATGCGTATTCAAAGAAGGGAGTAGTGCAACTTATAAGATAGGGTATCAATTCTCTGAATTTACTTCCTCCTTGTAATAATTTATTTGGTCAATATATGAGCTGTCTTTCTGAAGTGCTTCCTGAAAAAGAGCTTCTGCTTCAGCATTCTTGTTTAGTTTGAGTTCGACAATTCCAAGTATGACCTTATAGTCTGTAAATTGAGGGAAAGCCTTTGTTAGTATTCCGTAATACTTTTCGGCAGTAGCAAAGTCGTCGAGCAGAAAGTAGTTTCGTGCCAGTACATCCAGCGTGCTGCGGTCTTTATTGATCTCGTAAGCTTTTTTGTTGAATTGAAGTGCTTTTGAGGGATTGTAATAGTCATCGCCATATTCTCCCAGATAAATCAATCCCAGAGAGTTGTTTGCTGCTACCTCATCGTTTTTTATTTTGATAGCTTTTTGGAGCTTTGAAACAGCTGCATCTGTATTATCGGTGAGGAGATCTACATCAGCCATATTGACAAGATAGTCATAGCTTTCAGGCTTGTAACAATTTGCCGAGAGTCTGGAATAGGCAATAGAAGAGTCGTGAGCTTCCATTTCATTATATACCTGCGCAATATTTCTATACAGTATTGCTTTCATCTTCTTAGAGACCCCATTGAGAGAGGTACCGGCTTTAAAGGCCGCAATTGCGGAATCGAATTGCCCCTGACTCAGGAACTCCAGCCCTTGTTCATTACTTCGCCGTGCTTTTATTTCTGTGTTCAGTCGCCCACAGGAAGTGAAAAGGATGGCGATAGAGAATACGAGTGTTATCCGGGTGCTGTTAAGTAACTTCATTATTTTGTATGTGAGTGGTTTATTTGGCAAGTATTGAAAGTTCAGATTTTTTTCTGATTTTTTCAAGTGGAAAAAAGCGGTTCAATAGTTACCTTCGCGCCTGAAAAAATTCTCCAAAATCAGGACTTAAAGGGCATTTCTTCAAAGGAGTATAAATTTATTTGAGATCGATGGCAGCAGACAATCAGAAGCAGCTTAAGGAAATTGGTAAACGCAGGACATTTGCAATTATCTCGCACCCTGACGCAGGAAAAACAACTCTTACAGAAAAATTCCTCCTTTTCGGAGGCGCTATCCAGACAGCCGGTGCTGTGAAGAGCAATAAGATTAAGAAGCATGCTACATCTGACTTTATGGAGATTGAGAGGCAGCGTGGAATCTCTGTAGCCACTTCCGTCCTGAGTTTTGAGTATCACGACACATTGATAAACCTTTTGGATACCCCTGGTCATAAAGATTTTGCTGAGGACACCTATCGCACACTTACAGCAGTGGACAGCGTGGTGATGGTAATCGATAGTGTAAAAGGAGTGGAAGAGCAAACAAGGCGATTGATGGAGGTGTGCCGTATGAGAGACACTCCTGTAATTGTGTTTGTGAATAAACTGGATCGCGATGGTAAGAATCCGTTTGACCTGCTCGATGAGATCGAGGACGAGCTGAAAATCAATTTGCATCCACTAAGCTGGCCCATAAATAATGGTAAAGACTTTAAGGGGGTCTATAACCTTTACGACAAGCAGTTGCTACTGTTTAACCCGAACCAAAAAGTATCCGACACAGATACACCTCTGAAAGATCTTAAAGACCCTGTATTGGAGAAAAAGATTGGTGAAAAGGATGCCAATCAACTTCGGGAAGATGTAGAGCTTATAGAAGGTGTTTATGGAGACTTCGATCGCGGAGCTTATCTGGGTGGCACTCTGGCACCTGTTTTCTTTGGAAGTGCGATTAATAATTTCGGTGTGAAGGAACTACTTGAGACCTTTATACGAATTTCTCCGATACCACAGCCGCGTGAAGTGACCACCAGAAAAGTATTGCCGACTGAGAGTAAGTTCAGCGGATTTGTTTTTAAGATTCATGCCAATCTGGATCCTCGTCACCGTGACAGAATTGCATTTTTAAGAGTATGCTCCGGCGAATTTGAACGCAATAAATATTACCATCACGTCAGGCTGGATAAAGATATCCGTTTCAGTAACCCTTATACGTTTTTAGCGAGGGAAAAAGATGTAATTGATAATGCATGGCCGGGTGATGTAGTGGGATTGTACGATTCAGGAAATTTTAAGATTGGAGATACGCTGACGGAGGGAGAAGATTTTTATTTTACCGGGATACCCTCTTTCTCGCCTGAGATATTTAAAGAGGTGGTGAATAAAGACCCTATGAAGACCAAACAGCTCGAAAAGGGTTTGTTACAACTGACAGATGAAGGTGTAGCCCAGTTGTTTACTCAGTTTGGAGGAAACAAAAAAATTATCGGATGTGTGGGCGATCTGCAATTTGAAGTAATACAGTATCGACTTAAGAATGAATATGGTGCTTCTGTAGAATTCGTGGCGCTTCCTTTTTACAAAGCCTGCTGGATCAGTTCAAGGGATTCGCAGAAGCTTCAGGATTTCATTAAATTCAAATCGGCTAATATTGCCGAAGATAAGGACGGGATGCTGGTGTATCTCGCCCAGAGCGAGTGGTTCCTGAATACGGAGAGAACCAATAATCCCGATATAGAATTCCATTTTACAAGTGAAATTCACAAACAGGGATAGTAGGTTGATTGTATAAACCCCCATTATTTCATCGTAGTTCTACTTCTGTATCTGAGTAGTTTTGCCTGATTTTCCACTCTTGATACCACTTCTGTAATAAAATAGAATTCTGTTCGTTTTTAGGATAATAGTTTAACCCCTAAAATCCGAACTATGAAAACCTTACACAAGGGCATAGCATTGCTATTGCTGCTGTTCACCTCAAATCAAATTTTAGCCCAGTCTAATCCTATTCGCCAGAATGCGCTGTTCAGGGGATCTGCTGAGAAACTGGCTGTGACAACCAATGAGTTGGACAAAGCCTTCACTGCGCCAAAAGGTGGCGTCGTAAGTTTCAAGTTTCAGGATTTGGTGTTCAAAGGAGAGGTAGTAAGTAATATTAAGCGCTACGAAAATCTCCACACAGTGATTGTGAGGAGTGCCGCCCTGGACAACAGCCTTCTTTCTATTTCAAAAAGAATCAATGACGATCAGACCATTAGCTATGTCGGCAGGATACTGAATGAAAGATCGGCAGATGGTTATGAACTGACTAAGAATGCGGATGGCGTATATAATTTCAAAAAGATTAAAACAGATGAATTATTACAGGACTTCTAGCTTCTGATGCTAACCTGAAAACACCCCCTAAACGTCTGATACCATGAAAACCTTAACCACATTATTTACCTTACTGTTGTTTGTTACATCAGGGTATTCACAACTGCCCAAACTAAGTAGCCATCCTTCTGCGAGGGCTACGATATTTTTGGATTTTGATGGCCATTATGTGCAGGGCACACTATGGAATTCAGGAAACCCTTTTTACTGTGAATCACCGGGATTAACTAATGATCAGATAACTGAAATATTTCATCGGGTGTCTGAAGATTTTCGTCCGTTCGATGTGAATATAACTACAGACTCGTCAGTGTATCTGGCGGCACCTCTTACGAATCGTATAAGGGTAGTAGTTACACCTAAACCATCCTGGGCTCCCCAGGCAGGAGGCGTATCATTTACAGGGTCGTTTACCTGGGGCGACGAGACACCACTTTTTGTTTTTCCTGACAAATTAGGCTGGAAGACGAAATCTATAGCTGAGTGTTGTTCGCATGAGGTGGGACATACACTGGGATTATCACATCAGGCAAAATATTCGGATGAATGTGCATTGGTGAATGTGTATAATGATGGTGAAGGAGGTGGGGAAATTGGATGGGCTCCGGTGATGGGGAACAGTTATGGAAGAAACTTTAGTAGTTGGAACAATGGGCCCACCCCGAATGGCTGCATGGCTGACCAGGATAACCTTTCAATCATAACCAGCATGAATGGGTTTTCTTACAGGCCCGATGATCATGGTAATGATGCCGCATCGGCCACCAAGCTTCAAATTGCAGATAATAACCTCTCCGGCGAAGGAATCATAACTACAAATTCAGATGTGGATTTCTTTGAAGTGTTTCTTCCTTCTGTCGGCCGATTGGTAGTGAATACAAGACCCTTCTCTGTGGGGCCAAATAATGCCGGAGCTAATCTGGATGTAGTGCTTCAGCTATTAGACGAAAACCATAATATACTCGGAACATATAACCCATCCACCATCCTTGATGCGAGTTTTGATATTGTACTTGAGCCAGGAAAATATTATCTGACTGTAAGTGGTGGAGGTAATCAATACACTTCGAATTATGGGAGCCTGGGTTCTTATTTTATAAATGGCACCTTCTCTCCATTCTCTACTAATCCCGTTTCAAGTATTGATCTTGTTGGCAGACAGGATCGCAGCGGACATTTGCTCACATGGAATATCGTGTGTGATGAGGCTATTGCGGCGCAGGAAATCGAAGTCTCTTATGATGGAATTAGTTTCACGAAGGTAGCTGCATTAAATGGAAATGCACGGGCTTTTCATTATGATCCTGAAAGGGCAGGCAATATTTTCTACCGTCTGAAGGTGGTGACAGCGTCTGACAGAACCAGTTATTCAAATGGTATCAGCCTGCTTCAGAAAGGAGCAAGCGGCTTCAGTGTGAAGGCGACTGTAGTAACCACACAGGTAGAAGTGGCCGCAGTAGAAAGCTTCCAATACATCCTCTCCGATATGAACGGAAAAATTTTAAGAAAAGGCAATGGAACAGCTGGTAAAAACGTTATTAATATCTCAAACACCCCTAAAGGAATCTACATTATCCAAATGGCTGGTAATTCTCAAAGAATAACGCAAAGAATTGTAAGAATGTAAGGTAGATTCATGTGTAAGTTAAAGGGTCAGCATAGGGGCTGGCCCTTTTTAATTCGATAGAGTATTGCATCTTAACCGGTATATTATGCGGGTGTGACAAAAAAAAGTAAAGAGGTTATAAACTCAATAAAGTAAATTGTGAGGTTATAGTCGTAGCTGGGAGTCTGTTATGTAAAGTGTTCCCGGGTTTAGGTTATTGAATTTTTCTGATGCCGCTGTCAGATTCCTGGTATTGATTTTATTTTTCACCGATTAATTTTATTTATATGCTTTGGCGAAGGTTTAATGGAGAACCCATCGATTTACCGATAAAGTCAGCAGTGGAGGCGGCTATCAGGCGTGAGCATGAAGCGGGTAACAGATTAAAAGTATGCATCGGCACCGATAGCCAGGTGCGATCGCACGAAACAGAATTTGCTACGGTAATTGTTTTTCTCAGAGAAGGCAGAGGCGGGTTTATGTTTATTCATAATGAGAAAACCCTTACACAATATTCTATAAAAGAAAGGATGTTGGTAGAAGTAGCAAAGAGCATAGAGGTAGCTTACGAATTATGCGATTTATTTACCCTCTATGATGTGGACATGGAGGTGCATGCGGATATTAACACCAATCCGGGTTTTAAAAGTAATGAGGCGCTGCGCGAAGCAATGGGCTACATCCTTGGGATGGGATTCGCATTTAAAGCCAAGCCTGAAGCATTCGCAAGCAGCAGTTGTGCCAACAAAATTGTGAATTGACAACCGTGTTATTACACGCTCCCCTTAACAAGGGCATTCTTATTGTTTTTTGGGTGGCACTATCATAATATGTGCTTTGGCAGTACCAGCCTCCATCAGCCAGGGCATACCGGGGATCGAGGGTTTGGGCGACATTCCCGTGGACTTCAGCGTAGCATAAGGCACATAGAAGGCATACCGTATGTTTCCATCTTTCAATTCTCCTGTGGCCTTGTCGTAATTTTCTTCAGTACCATTGAGCACGTACAGAATATTAGGTTCTTTTGGTAACACCAATTTTCCTTCATCAATTTCTTTATTACGAATTTCCTGCTTTTGGGCTTCCGTTTTACCCTGAGCGAGCAATTCTCTACCACGAGCCATGAAGGGCTCCAGATTGGCAGAGTAGCAGGCTACGCTGATGCCTTTCTTATGTGGATCATCAGCCAGGCAGACCAGGCTGCCGGTACCCTTCCTGAGGGTTATGATTTTGCCGTCTTTGTCGTATCCCAGCACTGTTGCATTGTCTTTCTGGTCGGCTGGGGCAGCTTGCAGGGCGGTTTTGATTTGAATTTCGGCAGGGAGTATTTCCTGGGCATAACTGTTTTCCATGAGAAACAGAAAGCCTAAAGCCATAATGTATTTCATGAGAATGTGTTTTTGAGCCCCTTAAAGGTACGCAATTCAGAAAGAGTGTACTTCAGGAGGCTGGGGCAATATGAGCGACCCGTCCCCATAACTGAGGAACCTGAAGTTATGTGAAAGCGCATACTCGTATATTTTCTTCCAGTTGTCTCCTGCAAGGGCGGCAACCAGCAGGAGCAATGTAGATTTAGGTTGATGAAAGTTAGTAATCAACCCTTTGACTATTTGGAAGGGATATCCCGGTGCTATGATGATTTCAGTCTCTATCATCAGGTGTGTTTCACCATTGTGCTTCATACGGTTTAGAAGGGCGGTAATGGCATTTCGGGGGTGGTGGACTTTTGTTGTGTCATACACTTCCCATTGTGAAATTTTAAGTGCTGCTTCTGAGATTTCAGGATAGTTGAGGAGTTTGTTTCCCATCCAGAATATGCTTTCAAGAGTTCGAGTAGCAGTAGTACCCACACTGATTATTTTTTTATCTATGTGTGTAAGTAACTGTTCCAGGAACGTGGTGGTGATGTGCATCCATTCTGCGTGCATGTGATGCCCTTCCATGGTCTCAGATTTCACCGGCTTGAAAGTGCCTGCCCCCACATGTAAGGTGGTGAATAGTGTAGGTGTTCCCTTTAGATGAAGCCCGTCCATCATGCTGTCTGAAAAGTGAAGCCCGGCGGTAGGGGCCGCTACCGACCCTTCGTGTGCTGAGTAAACAGTTTGGTAATCTACTTCATCGGAGGCGGTCGCACTGCGTTTTATGTAGGGAGGGAGGGGGGTATTCCCGGCAGCCTGAAGCACATCACCTAATGTGAATCGCTCCGGTGTCCATGAAAATCTGACCAGGTAGGCATCAGGTTGTTTCTCAATGAGTTCAGCATTGAGCGTTACTTCTTCATGTGCAATATGTATTTTTTTTGTAAGCTGTTTTTCTTTCCATTTACCTGCTTTGCCAATCATACATTTCCAGACCGAACATGCAGACTGCCTGAAGAGTTGTTCGTAGTCAGTATATCTGTTTGCAGGTTCAAGGCAGAAGATTTCTATGATTGCCCCGGTACTTTTTGGGAAAAAGATTCTGGACTTGATGACTCTGGTATCATTAAAGATAAGTACTGCATCAGATGGAAGATGGGATTCCAGATTGCGATAAATATCTTCAGAAATATGGCCTGAGTCGTAGATGAGCAGCTTAGCACTGTCGCGCGGATGTGCAGGATAAAGGGCTATTCTTTCATTAGGTAATTCATAGGTAAAGTCCTGGATTGACAAATCTTTAGGATGCATAGCCGCAAAGTTAATAAGGAGGGGAACAGTTTGGATACCTTTGATGAGTAAAGATTGGATTTTTGGGGCTTCGGGTTTCAGGTTCCGGGTTTGCGGTTTCGGGTAGTAGGAAGCAGAAAAGGGCGATTGGGCACTTAAGTGGAATTTGCTGTATTAAGAAGTATTTGAATATGGAAGCGTTAGTAGAGAATATTTTTATTGAATAAATTCAGGTTAATTGAGATGGTCGTTATAATGTTTGCAGGTGCGATAATAATTTCGGGGGTGTTTTTGTTTTTTGCCTTTCGGAGAACTAAGCCATTGAAGATTCCTGTTTCGGGAGTTCAGGAGAAGATATTGGGGCAGTATGTGACTTTTTACAGGGATTTAGCAGATACTGAAAAATGCAGGTTTCGGGAAGAGGTGAATAAATTTCTTCATAGGATCAGGATTACAGGAGTGGGTACGGCCCTCGAAGATATGGATCGTGTTTTTGTGGCCTCGGCTGCAGTGATTCCGCTATTCGCATTCAAAGGCTGGGAATACAGAAATATTAATGAGGTAATCGTTTACCCCGGAGCTTTTTCTTCCCGGGATTTCAGAGTAGAGGGAGAAGGGAGGGATACTTTGGGTATGGTGGGAAGCGGGCCTATGCAGCGTACTATGATTCTTTCTCAGAAAGATCTCAGAGAGGGCTTTCTGCATCCAAATACAACTTCAAATCCTGCCATTCATGAATTTGTGCACCTGATCGACAAAGCAGACGGCGCTACGGATGGTTTGCCTGAAGCATTGCTCAGGCATAGTTATGCATTACCCTGGTTGCACAGGATGAATGAAGAAATTCAGAAAATCAAGTCCGGAAGATCTGATATCAATCCTTACGGCACTACCAATGAGGCAGAGTTTCTCGCAGTGGCTGCGGAGTATTTCTTTAATCAACCTGAACGGATGAGCGAACGACATCCGGAACTCTACAGAATGTTGAAGGAAATATTCAATCCGAATGCTTAATAAGCAGCCTCCGGGAAAGGAGAATTGTCTCATATTAACTTTTAGAAATACGCGAGTTATCAGATCATGTCGTTCATCAAAAAACCTAAGTCTCCATCCAAAAAAGCGGTATATTTATTCGCTCTATTTATTTACAATTCTTTACTTATCAAAAACAAGGTTTATGAAAATTGCAAGACATGCTTATCTGCTGCTTTTCTTTCTGATGCCTGCATTATTAAATGCACAGAATGAAAAGATAGACCAGCAAATGATGAAAAAAATCCGCACAGAGGGATTAGAAAATTCCAAGGTGATGGATATAGCTTTTCAGCTTACAGAAATGAATGGCCCGAGAGTTACCAACTCAATAGGCTTTATGAAAGCAGCTAATTATGCCAAAAATCAATTGGCGCAATGGGGGCTGGTAAATTCTAAATTGGATGAGTGGGGGGATTTTGGAAAAGGATGGGATTTGGAAAAGTCTTATATAGCCATGACATCTCCCTGGTATCGCTCTTTTTCGGCCTATCCGAAAGTGTGGACTGATGGCACTGATGGTTTCAAGAGCGGGCACGCGCTGTTGATCTCAGCAAAAGACTCAGCAGAACTGGAAACATACCGGGGTAAACTGAAAGGTAAAGTGCTGATTATTGATAATCTTATTGATTACAAACAGAGCTTTAAACCTGATGCATCCCGCTGGACAGATGCGGAATTGAAAGAGATGGCCAACTTTAAGCCTACTCCTCCGGATACAGCCGCAATGCGTGCCAGAATGGAGCAGTTCAGGCGCAGGGGAGGTTTCGGTGGCTTCAATGTGGCAACCCACCTCAAGAAGATGGCACAGGAAGAGGGCGCACTGCTGTTATTGGCAACAGGGGCAAAGAACCATGATGGTACGGTTTTCGTACAACAGGCAGGGCCATACAAATTGAATAATCCTGCTAACTTTCCCGAAGTAGCCTTGGGGTTAGAAGATTATAATATGATTGTGCGTCTGTTAAGAGCAGATGTGCCTGTGAAGATGGATATGGACATTCAGACACAATTTCGCACAAGCGATACCAAAGGGTATAATGTAATTGCAGAAATCCCGGGAACCGACAAGAATCTGAAGGATGAAGTAGTGATGCTGGGTGGACATCTGGACTCATGGCAGGGTGCTACCGGAGCAACAGACAATGCAGCAGGTTCTGCGGTAATGATGGAAGCAGTCAGGATTCTTAAAACACTCGGAGTGCAACCGCGTAGAACAATCAGGATCGCACTCTGGGGAGGTGAAGAAGAAGGGTTGTTAGGCTCGAGAGGATATGTAAAGAAAACCTTTGGCGATGCAGCCACGATGAAGTTAGAACAACCTGCTCATGATAAGTTTTCTGTGTATTTCAATCTGGATAATGGCACAGGACGCATCAGAGGCGTTTATATGCAGGGTAATGAGGCTGCCGGAAAAATTTTCTCTCAGTGGTTAGCCCCATTTAATGATTTGGGCGCTAAAACAATCACCCTTCAGAATACAGGTGGAACAGACCACCTTTCATTTGATGGTGTAGGTCTTCCGGGTTTCCAGTTTATTCAGGACGAAGTAGAATATGATACGCGTACACATCATAGTAATATGGATGGTTACGATCATTTGGTTGCAGATGACCTGAAGCAGGCAGCCACAATCGTAGCCGCATTCGTTTATAATGCTGCGATGAGAGATCAGAAGATACCGAGAAAGGAACTTCCTAAGCCCAGAGGAGGAGGATTTCCTTTTTAATTAAGAAAATAAATAATCTTGAACAGCGCCTAAATCGGGCGCTGTTTTGTTTTTGTGAAGTCCGGACAAGAGATTAAGGCTTTTCAGGACGTGTATAAGGGTTGTCCATTGAATGATGACAATTTTTAATAATTCCGATTATTATCTATTCTAACACACAAAACCCTACCTGAAATGAATCGGATTTTACTTACAATGTGCTCATTTTTCTTTGTGATGATTTCGTTTGCACAGGTCGCTCCTCCTAAGATGGGAGAGGTATATGGATTTAGCCCGGATTTGGATCCACCACACAATGACGAATTGCCTCCTGCCGTCCGGCAGATGATGGTTAAAGAGGTGCAGCAAAATATTGCCGAATTGAAAAGAAAGGGAATCATTCAGGAGTCGATATTAAGACAGCCGGGGGAAGTAACGGTTAAATTTGGTTTTCCCTTAAGAAGAGCTGCCGGATTGACTGATCCGGGGTTTTATGGCATCAGCAACTTTGTGGATCATGGTGGTGGAGGAACTCCTAAAGACTACACCGGTGGTAATAGAACATATAAAGACCATTTGGGGACTGACTTTTTTACTGTACCGTTTTGGTGGAAGAAAAAGGATGAAAACTTAGTGGAGATTGTGGCAGCGGCTGATGGTATCATTGTGGCCAAGGCCTGGAGCCGCCCGGACACTTCCTGTGCAGTATGCTCAGTACCTTATCCTGACCCGTGTTATAACTGGAATGCCGTGTACGTGGAACATGCTGATGGGACAGTGGCGTTTTATGGACACATGAAACAGAATTCACTTACATCCAAGAATGTGGGGGAATCAGTTGTCAAAGGTGAGTTCTTAGGGATTGTTGGCAGCTCAGGAAACTCTTCGGGACCTCATTTACACTTTGAAGTTTGGGAAGACGATACTTTTGCCAAGTTGCTGGACCCCTGGGCCGGCCCTGGAAATCCTGACTATAAAGATCCTTCAGAAAGTCTTTGGGAAAGTCAGGAACCCTACGTTAATCCTCAAATTTTGAAATTTTACACTGCGGATACAATTCCTGAATATAGTAAGCAGTGCTACGATGGGGCTCCGGAAGTTACAAACGAAAAACAATCTTTTGTTATCGGCCAGGATACAGTGTATTTCCCCCTTTTTTTGAGAGACTTACAAAAGGCAAATGGAAGAATTGCCTTTACTTTTTCACTTTTCAGGCCCGATGGTACTTTGTTTTCTACATGGCATCATAATGGTTGGGCTTATAACTACAACTGGGCTTTTGTCTATTATTATTATACTTCATCTTTTTTGGCCATACCGGGAGAGTGGACCATTAGAGTGGTTTATGAGGGATCAAGGATAGAAGAGGTGAAATTTAATCTATATAATCCGGTACCCCTCGATTTGGTTTCATTTGAGGCCCAACCATCGCGTGAAAATGTGCTTCTCTCCTGGCGTACTGAAAACGAGAAGAATACAGATCATTTTGAAATTGAGAGAAGTGGGGATGGAAGCTCATTTATTACTGTGGGTACAGTAAGTGCAAAAGGAGATGGCGCTACAGGAAGAAACGACTACAGTTTTACAGATGAGGCACCGCATACGGGGATACAGTTCTATCGGTTGAAGATGTGGGACAAGGATGGCATGAGGAAATACAGTAATGTGGTGAAAGTGAGCTTTGATGGAGTATTAGCTGTTAAAATATTCCCGAACCCTGCGAACAATTTTGTTGAACTGAAGAATATATCAGGATTTAATAAAGCTGTGATTTCAAATATGAGTGGACAGGTGTTGCTACGCAGGGCAATTTATGGGAATGAAGCAAGGCTGGATATTAGCACCCTTAGTCAGGGATTGTATATAGTGCGGTTAACGGGAGAGGGAAAAGATGTAAAGGTAAAGTTGATTAAGAATTAAGCTGCCGGAGTAGTGTGAATAAAAAATCCGCCGTGTTTTGATTCGGCGGATTTTTTATGATTGGTCTTAGAAAGACCTGTTTAAATTCAGGGTTTAGCTCAACCTGTGATTCTTGATTTCTTCTACTACTTCCGGATTTAGTAGTGTGGTTGTATCGCCCAGATTGTTCATCTCTCCTTCGGCAATTTTCCTGAGTATTCTTCTCATGATTTTTCCGCTCCTTGTTTTTGGAAGCCCTTTCACAAACTGGATTTTATCAGGTCGTGCGAAATGCCCAATTTCCTTGTTCACTGCTGTATTTATTTTTGCAAGTGCATCTGCTTCGCTGATATTTCCATCCAGGATTACAAAGGCATACAATGCTTGTCCCTTGATATCGTGTGGGTATCCTACTACAGCGCTTTCCACTACGCTATCCTGCACATTGATTGCACTTTCTACTTCGGCGGTGCCTATTCTGTGTCCGCTTACGTTTATCACATCATCTACCCTTCCGGTAATGCGATAGTTTCCATTTTCATCTCTCAATGCGCCATCACCGCTAAAATAATTCCCGGGATAAGTGGCAAAGTAATTTAACCTGCAGCGTTCATGGTCGCCATAAGTAGTACG
This sequence comes from Chitinophagaceae bacterium, assembly GCA_023957755.1. GTDB lineage: Bacteria > Bacteroidota > Bacteroidia > Chitinophagales > Chitinophagaceae > Ginsengibacter. Next base: position 68,511 of record JAMLGT010000014.1, on the reverse strand, counting down.
CAGCATAGACGGCCAGGGGAATTTAATACAGAGGTTGCCTGCTACATTATTCCCTTCCAGTTCCTTACCATTAGCATCTACCAATACCGGTTGAATACCGGGCAGTGGTCTGGTAGCGAATGTAGGAATAGAGGGGGTAACGCCTGCAAGCGTTGAGATAAGAATACCTCCGTTCTCTGTCTGCCACCATGTATCTACCAATGGGCAGTTCTTTTTGCCCACATTATCATAATACCATTGCCAGGCCTCCAGATTAATTGGTTCGCCTACGCTTCCAATCACTTTAAGTGAACCCAGGTCTTTACCCTTCAGAGGATCGAGGCCGAAAGCCATCAGGCTCCTGATGGCAGTAGGTGCTGTATAGAGAATGTTTACTTTATGCTTATCCACAATATCCCAGAAACGACCGGCATCAGGATAAGTAGGAATGCCCTCAAACATCAGTGAAGTAGCCCCTGCGGCAAGCGGGCCGTAAACAATATAGCTATGCCCTGTCACCCACCCGATATCGGCAGTGCAGAAATAAATATCTCCGGGTTTATATTGAAATACATTTACAAAAGAGTAGGTCACATATACCATGTAACCACCCGTAGTGTGAACCACACCTTTAGGCTTACCCGTAGATCCGGAGGTGTAGAGGATATAGAGCATATCTTCCGCATCCATTTCTTCAATCGGGTCTTTCAGTTCTTTACCCTGTAATGATGCGATTTCGTTGTGCCACCACAAATCACGTCCTTCCTTCATGCTGATTGCAATATTTGCGTGGTTCAGTACGATCACTTTCTTAACAGGTGTATCGCCTTCCAGTGCTGCATCCACAGCAGACTTCAGGTCAATCGGTTTGGCTCCCCGATACACACCGTCGGCTGTAATTACAAATGTGCATTGCGAATCTTCTATCCGGTCACGGATGCTCTTGGCGCTGAATCCTCCAAATACAATATTATGAATGGCTCCGATCCTTGCGCATGCCAACATAGCAATTGCAAGTTCGGTGACCATGGGCATGTAAATACAAACCCTGTCGCCTTTCTCTACCCCGTTGTTTTTCAATACTACGGCGAACTCGATCACCTTTGCGAGCAACTCTTTATAGGTAAGCGTGATGGTGGGATCGTTGGGGTTGTTAGGTTCCCAGATAATCGCAGGAGTGTCAGGTTGTTTTTGAGCCCATTGGTCGAGGCAGTTTTCGGTTATGTTGAGTTTGCCACCGATAAACCATTTAACGGATGGTTCTGTGAAATTCCATTCCAGTACTTTATCCCATTTCTTTCTCCAGACAAAGTTTTCCGCGACTCCGGCCCAAAATTCTTCAGGGTTCTCGACGCTTTTCCTGTAGGCGTTTTCATAGTCGGCTTGTGTCATTAACTGATAAGGATAGCTCATAATGTAAAATGTTTATCTGTTTTGATTGGTCACTTGTTTTTCGGAGAGTTCCCATCGTGTTACTTTTTCCGGAGTGGGTATCATTGCTTTGTACAAACTGTCTTCTATCTCTCCACGTATGTTCATGGTAGATAGTTTAAGGTTTGTGCCACCATCCGGATTGACACGGTTGCTCAAAAATACGTAAACGAGGTTGTATTCCGGATCTACCCAGATGCAGGTACCTGTATATCCCGTGTGTCCATAGGTGAGCGGAGATGCAAACCGTGAAGGATAGGGGTCCTTGTCTGCTGTAGTATAATTGTCTTTTTGAGGTTTGTCAAATCCGATACCCCTTCTGCTGATTGCGCTGTTGTATGCTGTGAACAGGTTGATTGTAGAGGGTTTAAGGTACTGCTTGCCATTAAGCGTCCCACCATTGAGTAGCATTTGCAGGAGCGCGGCCATATCTCCCGCTGTACTGAAAAGCCCTGCATGACCGGCTATACCACCAAAGAGAGCCGATCCCGGATCGTGCACATCTCCATGGAGATGCTGCATTCTGAAGGTCTTTTCAAATTCAGTAGGTACTATCCTGTTAGTATCAAATTTTTCTCTTGGCCTGAATCCTGTGGACCTCAGCCCCATCGGTTTATAAAAGGTTTCAGCGGTATATTCATCAAGGCTCATTCCTGAAATGGCTTCTACAATCTTCCCCAGAAAGATGAAATCGTTATCACTATATATGTATTTATCCTGAGGGCCGAGCTTACTGTCGAGGATTCTTTGATAAATTGAATCTTCATAATCTGTTCTCAGATAGAGGTTTTGTGCGACACGAATACTGAACTCATTACTTTTTTCACTCCTGAAATAGCGTGGTAATGGCGCTCCTGTTTTCTCGTCGATCATTGTTTTGAAGAAGGGGATATATGCTACAAGACCTGCCTGATGTAACAATATCTTTTCAATATTCAGATTTTTCTTATCGCTCTTCCTGACCCAGGGGAGGTAGGTGCCCAGTGTCTTATCGAGTTTTATTTTCCCTTCATCGTATAGTTTCATAACGCTCAGGGTAGTTGCAAGTATTTTGGTAACTGAGGCAAGGTCGAAGATTGATCGGGTGTTTATTTCATCAGCCTCGCCATAGTTATAGGTGCCAAAGGATTTTTCATAAAAAACCTTTCCATCCTTCGCTGCAAGTACTACACTTCCGGGAAAGGCTCCTTTGGCTATGCCATTAAGTACTATGGAGTCGATTGCCATGAGCTTTCTGGAGTCCATTCCTACCGATTCGGGTGTTGCTTTTGGCAGGGGGCTTATATCTGTGTGGATACCGCTACCAGAGGGAAATTGGGGGCAAACAGTAACAGGTAATGTGCCCTTATAAGGTATCCTTCCTGTGAGCATATCTACTGCGGCTTTTTGGGTAAGCGAATCGTCTTCGTAACATGCTACCAGATTAGCAGCGTTGCAGAAATACTGGTTGGCATAAGGATTGCCAAATGAAAACAATATTGATTTGTTATTTGCTGCGATACCCCGAATCATTTCCATCGCATTTTCAGAGATTCCAAACTGATTTGCCGGATACCGGTTATATCCATGCAAACCAATCACTACCTTGTCGTATCGGTTTTTTATCAGTTCAATAGCACTTGCCAGCCTGCGATTATCTTCCTTGTAGCTAAAATAAAAATTATCTGTACCCAGACTGTGTTGCAACGCGTTGGCAAATGTATTTGCCTCACTTATTCCGATTCCAATATAGGCAATCTTCCTGCCTTTGACATCAGGAGTTTTGAGCGGAAAGAAATCGCGGTCGCTGTCTTTTAACAGGGTTATAGCCTCACGGGCAATTTGTGTTTTCAGCGCATTGATACCATCGTTTAGGTCGCTGGTGAGGTGCTCCAGATTTACCGGCTTGAATGTGGCAGAACCATATTCATATTTATATCTCAATACCTTTTTGCATTTTTCGTAGATATCATTCCATGATAATTTTCCGGAGTCAATTGCGGCTCTTATAGCAGCGATAGATTCAGCTACATCTTCGGGAAGGCATAGCATATCGTTACCGGCAATAAGTGATTGTGCTGCAATGGTGCCACCCGGGTAGAATTTGGATACCCCCTTCATGCCCAGGGCATCCGTAAAGGTGAGTCCATCATATTTTAATTTCTCGCGAAGAAGCCCTGTGACATTGGCTCTGGAAATAGAGGTGGCTGTATTAGGCGTAGGATCTATTGCGGGTATGTAGAGGTGGGCAATCATAATACTAGCCACGCCTTCCTGAATCAGGCGTTTGAATGGATATAGTTCAAGCGTATCGAGCTGACTCATTGATTTCAGGATTTCGGGAAGATCCTTATGAGAATCTACAGATACGTCGCCATGACCGGGAAAGTGCTTGGCGCATGCCATGATACCCTCATCCTGCAAACCATGCATATATGCCAGGCCAAACCGCGCTACATTGTACTTATTCTCGCCAAATGATCTATCATTGATCACAGGATTGGCAGGGTTGTTATTGATATCTACTACTGGAGCATAGTTTACCTGTACGCCTATACGTTTCATTTGTCTGCCTACGAGTCTTCCGTATTGATATACTAATAAAGAGTCGTTTGTAGCTCCTGCCATCATCGGATGGTTAAGTGAAATAATGCTGTCGAGCCTCATCCCTAATCCCCATTCTCCATCAATTGCAACCATTAGAGGTGTTTTAGCCATTGCCTGAAACTCGTTGATCAGCTGCGCTTGCTTTACAGGGGTGCCCTGAAACAGGCAGATGCCTCCAATGTTGTATTTCTGAATCATTTCGCGAATGAGACTATCGTAGTACACTGGACCCTGTGCGCTGTAGGTGCTCTCACGCAATACCATAAGTTGCGCTATCCGCTGGTCGTCTGTCAAAGTGTTAAATACACTATCGGCCCATTGTATGGCTTTGGGAGAGAATTTTTGTTGTGCCGATAGTGATTGCAGCAGAAAGAAAAAAATAATCCCTGCTATCCATAATCTTTTCATCATTCGCTTCTTAGATAATTGTGGTAAAGAGGCCACAAGTTAAATAAATCGCGAGTAACTTACAGGTCAAATTTGCAGTGTGGAGGTTATTTTTTTATTCTGTTCTTTTCGGATGGCGTTTTTTTCTTCTCCATTTGTGCACAATCAGTTATTGGCAAATGAATGTCAATAATACAGCCTTGTTTCGGTTTTGATTTAATTTGCAATCGTCCGTTATATGCATCCACTCGGTTGCTGATGTTTAGGAGCCCGATTCCTTCTTTCCTTTGCTTCAGGGGGAATCCTTTTCCATCATCTACAATACGTATGTGTATGCTACACTCCTTTTGCAGGAGAGAAATGGACGCATTTTTTGCGTGAGAGTGCTTTAGAATGTTTGCGCTGGCCTCCTGTAGAATACGATACACGTTAGTTCTGTAGTTGTCCTTCATTTCGATATGAAGACCAAAGTTGAGCGTGGTATGGATGCCGGCAGCGGTCAACATATCTACTATGCCCAGAGAAAGCTGTTCGAGGCTGATATCTTTTGAGGGGGTAATGCTTCTGTGAGTCAGCGCCCTGATTTCATGAATTCCGTTGTCTAATAGTTCGATGGGGTAGTGTGCCACTTCAGCAAAGCCTTCCAGGTTCTTAGCACCCATAGTGAGATAAAGCCGAGCGCCTGCGAGTAACTGGTTTACATTGTCGTGGAGCTCTCTTCCGATGAAGTTTCTTTCTTTCTCCTGCGCTTCGATGATGGCTCTGGAGATATTTTTTTGTTCGGTAATTTTTTGCTCAGCAATCTTTGCTTCCATTTTTCGCACCTTTTTCTGAGCTTCCTTCACTTTGGAAATATCAGAAGCTATGCCAATTAAGTAATCTTCTTTCTCAATAGTGATGTGTGAGACGCTCAGATAATAAGGCAGGTTTACCTTAGATTTGGTATGGATAAGCACTTCCATTTCGGCCCACCCTTTTACTGCGGCCTCCTTTATTTTATTATAGATCAGATGCGAATGCTTTTCCGAGAAGAAATGGTGTGGTTGCAGTTTCTTTATTTCCTGCGCATCATATCCGGTTATAGTTTCCAAATTCTTATTCCACCTGATAAACTGATTGGAGTGGTTGATTAGAAAAAAGATACCGGGAAGTGAATTTACAATGGCGTCGCTCAGAATATTTTGTTTGGCAAGTTCGTCCTGGGTTTTCTTTAGCTGGGTGATGTCCACCATACTTCCCATCATCTTTACCAGGTCTCCGGCTTTGTTGTATTCGAGCAGCGTGCGGTCGTAGATGAAGATCCACTTTCCTTTGTAGTGTTTAAACCAATATTCTGCATTCCAGTGCCGGCTTTTTGATTTGATGGCATTGTCCAGGCCTCCAATAATTTGCTTTCGGCATGAGGGATGTATTCGCTGCTCCCATTTGGCAGATCCCGGCATTGGGTCGTTTGTAGTAAGCCCGTATAATTTCTGGTGCGCTTCATTAGCCCATCGCTCACCGGTTAGAGTATCCAACTCCCATAATGCATCCTGAGTGGAATTAGTAATGCTCTTGAATCGCTCATTGGTTTTTTTTACTTCTTCCTGTGCTTTTTTATATTCGGTAATATCTCTTCCAATACTTCCGAAATATTTTTTGCCATTTCTTTTTAAGAGGAACATATTTACTTCTGCATCTACCGTCTGTCCTTTCAAAAGAACATTTTTTGTGTCAAAGGTGACACTTCCTTTTTCGGCCTTTTTTTGCAGGGACTTTATGAGAGCCGGAGTTGCTCCTTTGTCAAACGCTTTAGAATTCGACCCTATGAGTTCTTCCTTAGAGTATCCGGTGACCTTACAGAATTTCTTGTTTACATCTACGATGATTTGATTTTCATCAGTCAGGACGAAGCTGTCTCCCATAGAATCCAGTAGCTGTTGATAGCGGTCGTTTTCTTCTTTCTTTTTCTCTGCTGTCTGCGACTGGAAAGCCATAATTATCTCTTTTTTCTTTCCTGTAGAAATGAGCACCTGCCAGTTTTTCCCGGCGAAACTGAGATTACACAGTTTGTCTTTTCCACTTTCGATGACCTTCTTACAATTTTTCAATAAGGCTTTCGATGATGTGGCGGGTAACATTTGCATAAACGAATTCCAGTCGTGCATTTCAGGGAATACCTGCAGCGCCTTTTTATTGTAGGATAAGCTTTTAAAGTTTTTCCCGATGACGATGATGGGAATTCCAAGGCTACTGATTATATCTTCTTTCAGTAATTTGTTTTTGGGGGAAGGATTGGACATAATTATTGAATAACAGATTGGACAATATTACTCATTTTGTACGGATAGCCCAACCCATTGGTAAAAAATGAAAGATAACAAAGCTTGTTTTGAGCATGTTTGTGCAGTAAGTGTTGACTATCAGGATATTTTTTTCAATTCTAATAACCTTCCCCGAAATAATTTTTTGTAGCATTGAAAGGTGATGTACCAGACCGGTAACTCTTTTTTGTGGAAATTATTGTGGGGAGAATTACCTTTTATTTCGTAATATTACCCCATAGTTTTATTAGTAAATATCCTGTTTGAAATGTAGTAATTATGAGAGATTTTTGCGAAGACTACTAAAACTAAATCAAAGAAAACTTATGAGCCAGGAAAACGAAGAAGTGGTGAAGGTGATGATAGTTGACGACCATGCACTGTTCCGCGCGGGTGTACGTACGACACTTTCCATTAAAAAAGATATTAAAGTTATAGGTGAGGCTGAGAATGGATTACAGCTAATGAATATGTTGAAGACAGGCACTATACCTGATGTGATCTTACTGGATATTCAAATGCCTATTATGGATGGAACAGCTACTCTGCCTGAGGTAAAAAAGCTGTACCCGGATATTAAGGTTATCATGTTGACATTGGTGGAAGACCAGACGTTTGTTACCAAGCTGATGGAACTGGGGGCTAATAGCTACCTCGTAAAAACATCAGATGCCGAGATAATATACGATGCCATCAAGACTTGCTATAAACAAGAGTTTTATTTTAATACACTTACCAATCAGGCTTTACTCAATAATCTCCGGCAAAAAAATACCCCAGGATCTTTTAAAATGCCACAGGAAGATGCCGTATTAACGGAAAAGGAAATTACGATTCTCCGGTTGATGTGTGAGGAAAAAAGTACAAGGGAAATTGCTGAAATAATAGGTCAAAGCCCGAGAACGATAGAAGCCACACGCGACAAACTGAAAGCAAAGACCGGCACTAAAAGTACTGCCGGGCTTATTTTGTTCGCGGTTAAAAACAAGCTTCTGGACGAAGATCTCTGATATTGCCCGCTGCTGCAAATCTGTTATTAAATAATTGTCAGGGTGTCTTATGAAAATAGACACCTTTTTTGCCTTGGGAATTAATGCTAAAGTTGATGCTCAGACAGATATCGTATATTGTTACAATATCCAGCCCGATACCACCGCCCCATAACCAACGATTGCCGAGTTGCGAAGTATGATTACTCCAGGAGTGTCCGACATCAGAGAATACTTTGGCATAGAAGGTAAATGGGATATTATTCAATCCACCTGCCTGAATTGGGGTAGGGATATCAAAATGATAAAAGCGTTTTTTCAGGTCTGACCGGCCTATCACGAATGCATGTCCGTCGATAAGGTAATCTTCATACCCTCTTATAACATCTTTCTCGTATCCGATGGCTTTCGTATTGTAATAAGGTTGGTCGAAGGGGAGGGTAATTCCTCCGGACAACCCGATTGAAGCAAACCAGTCGTTCCCGAGTGGATGAAAATAATTAGCGAGAGCCGAGATGCGCAGACTGTTTACGTCGCCACTCCAGCCGACACCCTGCTTCTTCAGGTTGAATTCATAATTGTATCCCTTTAGGGGATAGATGATGTTGTCGGCATCATCGTACCTGAGTTTATAGCTTAAGGCAGGGATCACCTGGTGTCGTGGGTTGCCATAAAAGAAGGCGGGGTTGAGCGTAGTAATGGTGTCAGCAAGTGAAATGTCGTCGATTCGAAATGTAATCCATTCTTTCTTATTGATACCTTTTCGTATCAGGTATCCGGCCGACAGAAACCATTGCCTCCAGTTCATTCGGGTGCCCTGATAATATAGTTGTTTATTATCGGTTCCGGTAGCGTATGGAATTTCTCTTGAATACAGAGTTCCACCTTCAAACCGCATTCTGCTTTGCATGGCACGTGAGAGGTAGGGAGAGGTGTATAGCACATTTACCTGATGATTAAAACCCATTGTGGCTTTTATCTCAAGGTTGTCATTCCTCCCGGAAAGGTTCTCCTGAATGAAGCGGATACCGTAACTCAACCTGTCGAAGCTTGCATTGTATTCATGCAACCAGACATTAAACGATCGATCAGCCAGCTCAATATATGGGAAAGGATAGGTGTACCATCTTTCCACCAGCTTAATGAGGATGGTAAGGGCGCCGGATTCCAGGCTTCCCGGCAGCACACTTACTGACTTGAACAGTCTGGTATTATAAATATTTTCCTCAGCTTTGCGCATTCTTTTGTAAAGCGCTTCAAGTGAGAGAGTGTCACCAGTTCTGAATGGGATTTCGCGGGTGATGATGTGGTCCTTTGTGCGGTTATTTCCCTCGATTCGGAATTCGCCGATGATCACGGATCCGGGGGGGATCTGTGCGGTGGCGTCTGCCAGTGTGCAGGTCAGCACAAGAATCGTGAAGATCAATTTTTGCACTAAACCTTTAAGGTAAAGGGGGGCCACAAACCACATCAGATATCGAGATAATTCATCAGGTTGTTGTAATTGTCTTCCAGTTGAGACTCTATGAGATCATCGCCTGAGGTAAACAGGATTTTGTAGTTATATCTTTCCAGGCTGGCTATGATGGTCGAAATTTCTTTTTTATCAAGCCCTATGGTGACTTCCATTACAGAGGAAGCTGCTATAGGAGAGACATTATAATGCAAAATAGTAGCTCCATCGCTCTCCATAATCGTATTTAATTCCGAAAAAACAAGTTTAGGCTGGGGTATTGCCAGTACAATGAGTGCCCCATACTCGCCGGCACCGGAGAAATTGCCCAGCGCATTAATAAGATCGAAGTACATAATACTTCCCAGGTATTCACTCTCTTCGTTTATAACCGGTATCACATTAGTATGAAAAAGACGGGCTATAGGCACAGCCTTCAGGAAGTGAGAGGATCCATTCACTGCGGCAGGCTTCAGTTCATCTGAAACTTCTCTTATCAGCAGATCCGTGTCTTCGTAATTAAGAAGTACATTTTTTTCTATCAGTCCCTTGTATTTGTTGTCCTCTACGATCGGCAAATGTGTGCAGGTGTGCTCCTGCATCAGATTCAGCGCACGATGCATCGTATCATTAAGTGACAATGCAGGTAAGTTCCTATCGGCTAATTGCTGGCTGGTCATGATAATATTTTTTATACTGATTCCCCACTGTACTTAACAATTATAGCAGTGTTCTGTCAATTAGACAAGAAAAACCGGTATTATGTTGCAGGGGTAGCCCTCAGCCTTGTCAGGAACCCACTTAATATTTTGTTGAACTCTACCGGTACCTCCATCATAGGGGCGTGGCCACATTTATCTATGAAGTGGAGTTCGCTGTTGGGAATCAGTTTGTTAAACTCTTTGGCAACAAAAGGGGGAGTGATGATATCATTGTTTCCCCAGATCAGGCAGGTGGGCTGTTTGATTTGGTTCAGCTCTTCTCCCAGGTTATTGCGAATGGCGCTCTTGGCAAGTGCGATGATCTTAATTACTTTCAGCCGGTTATTCGTAATTTCAAAACATTCATTCACCAGTTCTTCAGTCGCCATTTTAGGGTCATAGAAAGTAAGCTCTGTCTTCTTGCGAATATATTCCTTGTCTCCCCGTTTAGGATAACTGTCGCCCATTCCACTCTCGAAGAGACCGGAACTTCCGGTGAGTGTGAGAGACTGGATGCGACCGGGGTTTTTGAGAAGATATACAAGTGCTACATGGCCGCCCAGCGAATTGCCCAGAAGATGAATATTATTATAATCGCGGTGATCGATAAATTTTTTCACAAACTTTGACAGGCCGCCTACTGTAGTGTGTAAGAGGTCAAGGTCGAAAAGCGGCAGCATGGGCACCACCACCTTGTAAGAATCCCTGAAGTAATCGATAAGATGTTCAAAGTTGCTTAACGCTCCAAACAGCCCATGCAAAAGGAGTAGCGGCTCTCCTTCTCCCTCTTCTATAAACTTGTACTTGCCGTCCTCCCTTATCGTGTAGTCCATCTTATTAGTTTCAATTATATACCGATGTAAGACATCTGATGCTAAAATAATTGTTTCTCTCCATATTGACGGAGAATTTCTCAGACAGGTTGTGGTATATTGTTACCTGACTGGCTCTTGCAGCATTATTGATATTTTTTCGGCAATTCAAACAAATCATTGAAAATGGGGAAGATTTTGCCCAGGAAGGTAAGTGTTTTGGGAGCTAAAGGTGAGAGGTAGTGATAGGTAATTGAAGTACTCCTGAGTTCTTCAGGTAAAAAGCCTAGCATATTTGCATAAAGGATAAAAAAACTGAGAACGAAAAGATATACCGCCACGTGAAAAATGGCTCCTCCGATGCTGTCAAGTAATCCCAGTTGTACTAACCGGAGTGTCCCCCTGACAGCCCGGGCGATTAATTGTATGAGCAGAATCACTCCGATAAGTATCAGGAAGAATATAGCAATATGATACCATGTCGCCGGCTCTTTTTCATTTTCCACATATTCTACAACCGTGGAAGAGATCTTAAATGCTGCGAGCAAACCAATAAATATTGCTATGAAAGAGAGTGCGCTCACTACCAGGCCTCTCTTGAATCCTTTGTAGCCGGCAAGGGCAATAGCAATCAGAATGATGATGTCCAGCAGCAATAGATAGTAGTTTAAATGCTATTAAGGGCTTCTTTTACAAGGGTGGCTATCGTTTTCCCGTCTGCTTTTCCTGCGAGTTCCTTATTAATTATTCCCATTACCTTGCCCATATCCGCCATGGAAGAGGCGCCGGTTCTTCCAATAGCTGCTTTTACGGCCTCCCTGATCTCAGCTTCTGTCATTTGCTTGGGCAGGAATCCTTCGATTACCGCAATCTCTTCCTTTTCCCTGGCTGCCAGGTCGGCTCGGCCTTGTTTTTCATAGATTTCCAATGAATCTTTTCTTTGCTTCACCATCTTTTGCAGCATCTTCATTTCATCGGCCGGCGAAATCTCTCCGGTGAATCCTTCGGATGTTTTGGCTAAGAGGATGGCGGATTTAATGTCGCGCAATGTCCTGAGGGTTGCTTCTTCGCGTGCCAGCATAGCCTTCTTAATGCCGTCTGCAACTTGTTGTTCTAAAGACATACTTTTTGTTTTTTATATTCCCTATTTCTTATTCCCGTACTCCATTTTTTCGTATTTGGAGTGAAACTCGTTAGCGAATTTCTTGAGATCGTTTACCAACTCATTTTTTCCGGTGGCTCTGTTAAATGTATCTCCCATGGTTACCAGTACCTGATAAAAGAAATCAGCCATCTCATCCATGGTCATATCCTTATTCCATAAGTCGATCCGCATGGCCGATTTACCTTCACCATCCCAAAAAGCAAGTAGCATGGCCTTTGCTTCCTGTGTTTCCTGCGCTGTACTATCTGTGGCATTCCACTGAATACTGTGAGGCACTTTTTCCTCATCCAGTTTCACTTTTATATTGATATAAGATTCTTTCATGGGCGCAAAAGTAATCAGATTAGTAATACCTGTGAGTATTATGTAAAAAGTACATATTTTTGAAAGCATATAAGTGGTTTGAGCCGAAACAAATAGTAATGGAAAACATCGATAGCGCAACCGAAGACACTGGCAACAGAAGAAATATGTCAGTTGGTCTGAGAAAAGTGTATAACCGTGAAGACATCAGTTGCCTTCAGAGTTTTGCGGCTTTTCTACAAAGGTTTGGTAAAGCACCTTTAGCCGGAATAAAATATATCAATGCCAATTCGGAGGTCATCCGAGTAAAAAAGGGGACCATCCTGGTAAAGGCCGGCGAATCGAATTCCAATGTATATTTCATTTACCAGGGCGTAGTGCGTGGCTATATGACGAATGATAAAAAGGATATTACTACGTGGATTGCCGAAGATGGTGAGATGGCAGCTACTATCCGAAACTTTGATGTGCCCTTACCCTCTGATGAGGAGATAGAAGTAATTGAAGACGCTGTTTTGATGAAGATATCCCAGGAGGTTTTCGATTACGTATATGATAAGTATCCGGCAAGTAACAAGATTGGCAGACTGGTGATTTCGCTCAATTATCGTGAAGCGGAAGAGCGTGCGTATGTTAGCCGGATACCATCTGCAGAGGGCAGGTATCGCAGGTTTATTGAGTATCGTGGTGGTCTGGTGAATCGTATTCCGCTGAAGTATATTGCATCTTATTTGGGGATGAACCTTGAAACACTGAGCCGCATCCGGAACAAGGTTAAGTAACCAGTTTACTCCATTATTTTATAGACCAGTTCTTTTAACAATGGCGCGATGGCATTTGTATAAGTATCGATTCCGATAGTCTTAAGGTTGTAATGGTGTAGCAAAATCAGCGCCTGTTCCATATCTTTAAAAGAATAGTTTTTCAGCGCTGCGATGCTCTGCGTGATCGCGCTGGGGTTATTGTTGAAATGAACCCGGAGCGTATTCTCACTTTTGTCAGGAAGTTGAGAGATGATCATCAATTTTGTGAAGTAACCGTATAAAGCCGGTAATATGGACTGTGCGGAAAATGCTTTCGGGTTAGTATCGATATATTGAACGATTCTGATTGCTTTAGCGCGGTTTTTAAAACTAAGTGCTTCCTGAAGCTCGAAGATGTTATAGTCTTTACTGATCCCGATATACTTTTCGATGTCTTCTTCTGTAATCGGTTTGTCCGGGCTTATGTTAATGATCAGTTTGTTTACTTCATTGGTAATCCTTGATAAGTCGTTGCCGATATGATCTGCCAATAGGGAAATCGCCTTGGGAGTAATCTTAAATCCTTTTGACTGTACATAGCTATTTGTCCATGCAGGCAACTGGTTGTCGTAAATTTTTTTGCTGGTAAGTATGACTCCGTTTTTCCGGACCACTTTTGAAAACCTGGTGCGTCCATCAAGTGTCTTGCCTTTGTAACTAATTACGAATGTGGTTGCTTCATTTGGTTTCTCAAAGTAGGGCTCCAGTTTTTCCAGATCGCGCATCTGTTGCCCTTCTTTCAGTAATACTACCTGGCGATTGCTGAATACGGGATAGCGTTGGCATGCATTCACCACTTCGGCCCATTCCGCATCTTTTCCATAGAAAACCGTCAGGTTAAATGAAGCCTGATCTTCAGTCAGCAGGTTGTGCTCAGCGTAATACATTACCTCATCTATAAAGAAGTCTTCAGGCCCCTCCAGCCAGTATATCGGCCGAAAACTTTGTGCCTGCCATGCATTAATTATAGATAATGAAGTCATTTTGGCAAAGATAGAGGCAATAAAAATTAGTTTCCTACATATTTGTCGGCAAACTTTGTAAATTTGAGTACTCGCCTTTCGGGGTGTACCGAAACTATAATCCCATAATGAAACTTAATAAATATGGAAGCGGAAAACAAACCCGGTGCTGAGGTCCAGGAACCTCATGAGAGGAGCGGTAAAGGCAGGAATATATTGACTGCAGTGCTACTGATAGCTTTATTAGGCACGTGGGGCTATATCATTTATGATAACAATAAGAATAAGGAGGAAAAGGAAGAACTATCCGAGCAGATTAAGTCAGTGGATTCTGCAAGAAACGAATTGCAAAACGAATTAAACGATGCCACACTTCGTCTTGATGCCCTTAAGACAGAGAATGTGCAGGCGGCAGGAATGTTACAGACAAAGGACAAAGAAATCAGTAACCTGAAGAGCAGAATTGAATCTATCTTAAGGGATGAAAAGGCGACTAAGGAACAACTTGATGAGGCCAGACGACTGATTGGAGAGTTGAAAGGGAATATCGACACATTTGCAGCAGAAATTGCTTCGCTGAAATTACAGAATAAGGCACTGGCTGAACAGAACACGGTAGTGACCTCACAGAGAGATTCAGCCCTGAAGATTTATGACAGTGCTACTACTGTTATCCGTGAAAAGGAAAGTGTAATAGATGTAGGATCCACACTACATGCAAGCAATTTTAAAATTGCCGGAATCCGCGAAAGAAATAAGGGTAAGGAAAAAGAGACTTCGAGGGCAAAGAGGGTGGACAAGCTGAGAATTACTTTTGATCTCGATGAAAACAGGATCACTCAGAGTGGCGAAAAGGATATTTATGTAGTTATTAAGACCCCCGATGGGCAGCCGGTGAGTGTAGAAGCCTTCGGGTCAGGGAAATTTAGGACAAGAGATGGGGTTGAACGCTATTTTACTAAAAGGGTTTCGGTGAATTATGAACAGGGGAAGAAGCAGGAGGTAGTGGTAGAGTGGTCGCAAAACAGTAACTTCAAAACAGGAAAATATACGGTTGAAATATATAACAATGGATTCCTGATTGGGGAGGGAACAGTGAATTTGAAGTCAGGTGGATTGTTTGGGTAGCCGTTTTCCTCCAATTTCTGCGGTAAGTGATTAATTGAAATAGCCGGATGAGTTTTCACTTTCATCCGGCTATTTTTTGCCTGGTTACACGGTGTGTCCCGGCCGGGGCTGCGGCGTCGGGCGTGAGGAAGTTATTCCTTCACCCCTTCTTCAGCCTTCTTGCCTACCAGCAACAATTGATTTGCCTGAACCTGCGTGAAGTATCTTTTCACTCCTGATTTGTCTGTGTAGGTGTTGTTAGTAAGCTTGCCTTCAATGGCCACTTCGGTGCCCTTGTCAAGGATTCCTTCAGCAATCTCAGCAACCTTACCCCAGGCTATGATGTTGTGCCACTGCGTTTCTGTAACGCGCTCGCCGTTTGCATTGCGATATACTTCGTTAGTGGCGATAGAAAATCTGGCCATCTTCTTTCCGCTCTCGAAAGTTTTAAATTCAGGAGTTTTGCCAATGTTGCCGATCAGTTGTACCTTGTTTCTTAATGCGTTCATGATTTTAAAATTTGTGCTCGTGATAGAGCGGTTTAAAAAAAAGTTTTTTTGTTTGTGCTGCTTGATTGCAACGACGATACAAAGATGGGGGTGCCCGAAAGCGATAGTCGGTTAATAGTCATTTATAGGCGGATATAGCCGTTTGTAAACGAATATTGTCGCCTGGTGATGTTTAAAAAACGTGTTGTAATCCGTCATAACAGGGAGTTGTGAGTGATTTGTTTATTCCAGCCTTTGCGTCTTCTTTTTTTCTGGATATTGGTCCAAAAGAAATTTTGTGTAGCCTGTTATCGGTTATCGCGATAATATTGATTAACTTGCACACTCAATTTTCAGAACTAAAATTTCATTGAAATGGCTAGTCCGCAGAATTTAAAATACACCAAAGATCACGAGTGGATTTCACTGGATGGCGATATTGCTACGGTTGGCATTACAGACTTTGCCCAGCAGGAATTGGGCGATGTGGTATATGTAGAAGCAGATGCCGTAGGCAAAGAATTGTCTGCCGGGGATACATTTGGCTCTATTGACTCTGTGAAGACAGTGAGCAACCTGTTTTTGCCTGTAGCTGGAACAATTACCGAACTAAATGCGGCACTTGAGAATGATCCGGCATTGATTAATACGGATCCGTATGGTGAGGGCTGGATCGTGAAGATGAAAGTAAGTAATGTAGCCGATATCAGTGGCCTGATGGATGCTGCTGCCTACGATGAAATGATTTCTGCTTAATAAGTGGTATGCGGTGAAGCAGAGGATCCCTCCTATACGCTTTTTACCTGCAATCGTCTGGTTTCTTATTCTTTGCTTTTTGTTTTTTCTGCCCGGCGAGGAGGTACCTACCATTGGGTGGATGGAGCGCCTGCATCTGGATAAGGTAGTGCACTTCGGACTGTTTGTGATTTTGATTGTACTAGCCTTCTGGCCGGTTGTGAAATCAGAGAACACAAAGGCGTTTAAACTGAAATGGTTATTCGCGCTGGCCATTCTGGCAATATCGTATGCCATTATCACCGAATTTATCCAGCATTATTTTATTCCGGGGCGCTCCTTTGATATCTGGGACTGGGTGGCTGATTCGTGTGGGGTTATGGCTGCTATTTATATCGTGCGCAGATTTCTAAAGGCGTATTTCTGAATCAGGAAAATGTACGTATATATAGTTCAGATAGGTAGATGTGGATATCACAAATGAGTTGATGAAACATCCTGCTTGCCCCAAACTGTCTGTTTAATAAAAGTATGACAGGGCGAAGTGTAGCGCAGCAATGATTGAAATTATCACACGGTCTTTGAGCACATTGAGCGCTTTTGTGTAGTGTGCTTCTACTGTTTTTAATGAAATATCAAGTTCAGTTGCTATCTCTTTATTGGAATATTCTTCTCTTTTTAAATTGAACACCTTTCTGCAACGAGGTGAAAGCGATTTAACGTGCGCTTGTACGTTATTCATAATATCCCTTAATTCTATCGAATGATGTGGGGTTATCATGTCGGGAGCCTCTAACATCACCTTAGACTCATAAGTCCTGACAACTTCCTCGTGCCTCCAATAGTTCAATATTCTGTTTTTTAAAGCAGAGAAGAGATAGGATTCTGCATTTTCAATGATTTCATTTTTTGCAAAAATATCAGCGAATAATTCGTGAACCAGGTCTTCGGCTACTTGTAAATTTCCGGTTTTGAATCGGGCATAGTTTATCATAGAGACATAATACTTTTTGTACATCTCTGAGAATGAATGGCTCCTGTCTGATTTCTTTCCGAATATAAAGTTCATCATAGTCCTTGGTTCGTAAGGCGCACAGACGAAGATATGGTATTTAAAGTCTAAAACAAAAATCGGAATCGATATAGGGTTATTTCTTTCCGGAGTGTCTTATGTAGAATAAGCAGCGAATTTTCAATGGAAATGAATCCGGAAAGAATAAGAAAGCTACTTGAGAAGTGGCACTTGAAAACATTGAGCGAAGAAGAGCGAGCCGTTTTGGATGAATGGTTTGACTCGATGCACTTCAATGTGAATGAGTTAACTGAATCGGAATTTTTGAATGAAGAATATTTCAGGCAGAAGTATCAGGATATCCTTAATAGGGCGGCTGGGAGGAAAAAACCGAGTGTGTTGTTTTCATTTAGAAGAATAGCAGTTGCAGCCTCTTTACTAATTTTTGTGAGTATGGCACTGCTATGGTTTATTAACAGCAATAAGCCCCGCCCGGGGCAAATAGTTAAGGTTGAGAAGCAGGTGGAATCGATTGATGACATTTTGCCGGGTCATCAGGGTGCGGTTTTGACGTTAGGCAATGGAGAACGTATCGATCTGGATACTGCGAAGGCAGGCCATCTTGCTGATCAGGGCGCTACCGCTATTGCCAACACAGATGGATTGTTGGCATATAATCCGAAGGATGATAAGATAAAGGAGGTGTTGATTAATACGCTTTCTACTCCTGCGGGCAGAGAATACAAGGTGCAATTACCGGATGGTTCCCTGGTGTGGTTAAACGCTTCTTCATCCCTGACTTTCCCAACTGAATTCAGCAACCTTGAGAGGAGGGTGCAGGTACGCGGTGAAGTATATTTTGAAGTGACGAAAGTGATGCGTGATGATGGTACGCGAAAACCATTTATTGTAGAGATACAAAATGGTATGACCGGCTCGGATGAAGTGAAGCTGGAAGTGTTGGGCACTTCGTTTAACGTAAACGCTTATCCGGACGAAGAGAGTGTGAAGACTACGCTTGTGGAAGGGAGTGTGCGAGTTCATTCAGGAAGCAAGTCTGATATACTTACACCTTCCAGACAGGCTGTGATTACAAAAGATGGTGGCCTTTCTATTGTGTCAGGGATTAATGTGGATAAAGAGATCGCCTGGAGGAGTGGCATGTTCTATTTCGAACACGATAATGTAAAGACCATCCTCAGACAACTAAGCCGTTGGTATGATATCGATATCAAATCAAGTGACAAAACCGGAAGCCGTGTTTTTAGTGGTAAGATAAGCCGTAGCCTTAAACTGGCAGACGTAATGAAGATTATGGATTTGAGCAATATAGAATATTCAATTGTGGACGGGAAAATGATCATTGGAAAAATTGATGTAAAGAAGTAAAGAATAATCACTCACATAAACTGATAAAAAAAGGTTGAAAAGTTATGAAGATGAAAAATATATTACTGTACAATCGGCTTTCTGCATCAGGCAAGGGTAGAAAGATATATGCTCAGGGTGCCAAAGGGTTCCTATTAATTCTGGGTATAGTCTCCTATTTTCTTTCAGTAGCACATTCGCAGACAGTAAATGTGCATGCCAGGAATGAGCCTTTGAAGACGGTGCTTAAGAAGATAGAAGTGCAATCAGGGTTTAGCTTCTGGTATGAGGATGCACTGCTGAAGAATAAGAAAATCAATGTTGAAATTTCTAATGCTACAGTAAGGGATGCAATTGCCAAGTGTCTGGAAGGGCAGTCTCTCACTTTTACCATAGTCGACAAAACGGTAGTAATAAAGCCATTGGAGGTTAAGAAGAGTGAGAATACAAATATGGCTGTATTGCTCGAACAAAGAAATATTGATGTAAAGGGGAAGGTGGTTGATGAAGAAGGGTATCCGATAGAGCACATTTCTGTCGTGGTCAGGGGTTCATCTGGTAAAGGCACTACCACTAATGCAACCGGCAGCTTCGAACTTAAAGACGTGTCCGAGAATGCGGTGTTGATTTTCTCAGGAGTGGGTTACGATACGAGGGAGATTAATGTGAGGTCGCGTAATTATATCGAAGTTAAGCTGGAGGTAAAGATTGAATCTCTGGAGCAGGTCGTTATCACAGGCTATCAGAATGTGGATCGGAAAATGTTTACAGGATCAAGTACTAAACTCCTGGCGAAGGATGCTGAACGTTCAGGTGTGCCTGACGTGTCCAGGATGTTGGAAGGGCAGGTGGCAGGGGTGTCAGTGCAAAACGTTTCAGGCACTTTTGGTGCGGCACCTAAAATCAGAGTTCGGGGAGCCACATCCATTTCGGGTGATAATAAGCCTCTTTGGGTGGTAGATGGTATTGTGCTGGAAGATGTAGTTAATATTTCCAATGAACAGCTATCCACCGGTGATGCAAACACGTTAATCGGATCTTCTGTTTCGGGATTAAATGCTGACGATATTGAATCCTTTACCATTCTTAAGGATGCAGCAGCCACTGCAATGTATGGCGCCCGTGCGATGAATGGAGTTATTGTAGTGACGACGAAAAAGGGAAAGGCTACTCAGGGAAAGCCAATGATTTCATATACCTCAAACTGGACAAGTTACCTTAAGCCCTCATACAAAGATTATAATATTATGAACTCAGCTGACCAGGTAGCCCTCTTTCTGGAATTGGAAGAAAAGGGATATCTCAACCAGGCAGATATAATCAGTGCTTCAAACTATGGTGTCTTTGGTAAAATGTATGACCTGTTTTATGATATAGATCCTGTCACGGGTAATTTCAGGATGACCAACTCTCCTGAGGCAAGAGCAGATTATTTGCGGAAAGCTGCATTGCGTAATACTGACTGGTTCGACATTCTTTTTAAGAATTCAATCATGCAGGAACACTCGATCAGTGTATCGTCAGGGACAGATAAATCTCAGTTTTATGCCTCCACCAGTTTCCTCGATGATAACGGGTGGACAATTATTGACAAGGTAAAAAGATACACCGGAAATATTCGTGGCAACTTTAAGGTGTCACCAAAAGTATCTATCGGGTTGTTAGCAAACGGGTCCGTCCGCGATCAAACCTCGCCAGGCACGCAGGAAAGGCTGACAAACGTGGTATCCGGACAATATGAAAGAGATTTTGATAATAATCCCTTCAGTTTTGTAATGAACACCAGCCGGGCATTGTCTGCCTACGATGAGGATGGCTCATTTACTTATTATCAAAAAAATTATGCTCCTTTTAGCATAATAAACGAGTTGCAAAACAACACAATGAGAACCTCCTCTGTTGATTTCAGAATGCAGGGAGAAGTGTCGTGGAAGATTTTGAAAAATTTGAGTTATTCATTTGACGGTGCGTACCGATTTGTGAAGACA
Source organism: Chitinophagaceae bacterium (assembly GCA_023957755.1). Lineage (GTDB taxonomy): Bacteria > Bacteroidota > Bacteroidia > Chitinophagales > Chitinophagaceae > Ginsengibacter. The sequence goes on along the minus strand of JAMLGT010000014.1, from coordinate 47,939 downwards.
AATCAGGAACACGAAGTGACCGAATTTGCAAATGCAGCAGAGGCCTATAGAGCAGGTACATCTTATGGTGTCCGTGGTGAAAATTATCAGGTAGCTTCCAAAAACAGGTTTTTGTGGGTAGATCCTGAAGATCCAACTGCAATTCCCGTATCTGTATTGCCGTACGGTGGCTTTTATCGGAGAAGTGAAGTAGGGCTCACAAATTATTATATGCGTAATAGTTTGAATTGGGATCCTAAGGTGGGGGCCAACCATAAGTTGAACTTTTTTGGTTTGACAGAATTGCGAATGGTAGATCGCCAGAGATCGTGGCAGGAAGGGGTTGGGTATCAGTATGACAAGGGTGGCGTGCCCTACTTTGACCCTAATTATTTCAAATTCCTCTCTCTGAGAAATGATAATTATTATGGTATGGGATACGAGTGGGAGCGTTATCTCGCTTATATGTTGAGGGGTGCATATTCTTATCTTGGGAAGTATAGCATAAATGGCACTGTAAGGTATGATGGTTCCAATAAACTGGGGACCTCGAGAGTCGCACGCTGGCTACCTACCTGGAATGTCAGTGGAGCCTGGAATGTGGATCAGGAGCCATTCCTTTTTGAACACGTAAAGGCTATCAGTCAGTTGCGGCTTAGGGCCACCTATGGACTTGTGGCCAGTATGGGGCCTGCTACAAACTCGTCAGTTGTTTACCGCAATACAAATACGGAACGCCCCTTCTTTGATGACAGAGAGAACGCGATACAAGTGGCATCCCTCGAGAACTCAGAACTCACATGGGAGAAGCAGTATGAAACTAATGTGGGTGTCGATGTCGGACTGATGCACGACCGACTGCTGATTACGGCAGATTATTATGACAGAAGAGGTTTCGATCTTATTGGTTTGTTCAGGACATCAGGAATCGATGGGCAGTCTTCTAAATATGCCAATTATGCGGACATGAAATCGCATGGAGTGGAGTTAACAATCCAATACGCAGTTGTGAACAGTAAGAATTTTAAGTGGAATGTACGCGGCAACCTTGCCAATCATGTTAGCAAGATTACAAACCTTCAAAATAATCCGCGGATATGGGATATTGTAAAGCAGGAAGGCGGGCCTTTGGTTGGCTACCCTACCAGAAGTTTGTTCTCAATTCGTTTTGAGGGACTAAATCAGGATGGCTTGCCCATATTTGTAGATGAGGGGGGTAAAAGTGGCCAGACAGCTGTGAATATGCAGAGTACCAAAGTGGGAAATCTTGTATATAGCGGCTCCATAGATCCCAAACTTACTGGTGGGTTTTATTCATCGATCACATGGCGCGATTTTCAGTTAGGGGCATTAGCCACATTCAGCTATGGCAATGTGGTAAGGCTTGCACCGGCGTTTAAGACCCGTTATTCTGATTTTGATGCCTCAAATAATGCCCTATTGGCACGGTGGGTTATATATGGGGATGAGGGATATACAACTGCCCCCGTGGTAGTGGGGAAGACAGGTGCGAGTGGCCTTGTGGGTTATCCTTTTAACAACTATAATTATTCCGATGTAAGGGTGGCAAAAGGTGACTTTATCAGGCTAAAGCAGGTCACTCTTTCTTACCAATTACCCAAAAAGGTAATCAGCAAATTCTGGGCACAGAATGCATCTATTGCTTTTGTAGCTAATAATCTGTGGCTGATCTATTCTGATCCTGCACTACAGGGGCAGGATCCTGAATTTTTTGAATCAGGAGGGGTGGCATTGCCTATTCAGAGACAGCTTTCATTATCACTTAAACTTGGTTTCTAAAAATACAGAAAGATGAAAAGAATACTTTATAGACCGGTGATGGTACTTTTTGCAGGCGTCATTCTCTTGACAATGGGATGCAAAAAGTTTTTAGAAAAGGCACCTGATATGCGAACGGATCTTAATAGTGTAGAGAAGGTAAAGTCCTTACTGGTTACCGCTTATTCCGACGGTAATTATATACCAATGATGGAATCAGCATCAGATAATGCAGGTGACAAAGGGCCTCTGGCTCCAAGCATTTATCTGTATGAAATAAATCGCGGGCCTTTCATGTTTGAGGATGTGACAGGGGAAAACGGCCAGGATGCACCTAATTATGTCTGGAATAATTTATATGAAGCTATATCAGCAGCAAATCATGCCCTGCGTGCAATCGAGGAGGTGGACCAGGACAAGGAAGATTATCTGCCTTATAAAGGCGAGGCGCTGCTATGCAGGGCTTATGCCCACTTCATGCTTGTCACGTTGTATGCACATGCGTATGATCCGGCAGATGCAGCACAACACCCGGGTGTACCCTATGTAACAGAACCGGGTACAGTTGTGCAGGCACAGTATGATAGAAAGACAGTAGCTTATGTGTATGAAATGATCGAAAAAGATCTTGAGGATGGACTCCCGCTTATTTCCAATAGTGCTTATGAAGTACCGAAGTTTCATTTTAACCGCCAGGCCGCCCATGCTTTTGCCGCCAGGTTTTATTTATTCAAAAGAGAATATGATAAAGTAGTGCAGCATGCAAACCAGGTTTTTCCCGGAGGGGACTTCTCAAATGGGTTACGCCCATGGATTTCAGTGTATAATAACTGGGAGACAGAAGAGATTCGCGTAAACTACACAAGATCCAATGAGACAGCGAATCTGATGTTAATCGAAACCACCTCGTGGTGGGGAAGGCGTTACTATCGCTATCGGTACGGGCTTACACAGTCATTAATAAATCAAATATTGAAAAACGCCCAGAACAATGTAATTAAGAAAGCCTGGGGCCAGAGGACATCGTCGTACAACAGCAGTACTAATTTCAGGATGAATAAGTTCGACGAATATTTTGTCTATCATACAGCCTCTACCGGAATAGGGAAGAATATGATCCCAGCCTTTTCATCGGAAGAAGTACTCTTTAATCGTGCAGAGGCCTACGCATATCTTGGTGATTATGAGAGTGCGTTGAATGATTTGAATTTGTATGCCAGTCAGCGCATCGCCGGCTATAATCCTTCTACAGACAGAGTGACTCTTGCTAAAATTGAAAGTTTTTATGGGGTTGAGGATCCTACGGAAGGAGTGGTAAAAACTGTGCTTGACTTTAAACGTGCGGAATTCATTCAGGAGGGTATCCGGTGGTTTGATATACTGCGCCACAAAATCACTGTTACACATGAAGTGCTCAATGCAGATGGTAATGTAGAGAAAATAATCGTGGTGCCGCATGGTGATCCAAGAAGGATGTTCCAACTGCCCCCGGAAGTTTCGCTTGCCGGTATCGATCCTAATCCAAGATAAAAATGAAAATATTTAAAAGTAATGATCATGCATAAACGTTTTTTATTCCCGCTTCTGGTTTTTTCTACAATGCTCATGTTTGTTGTAGGAGGGTGCAGAAAGACCGAAGATTTAACTGACAGGGTAAATAGGATGAATTTTATTGGTGATAATAACCAGATCAATGGCCCCATCGATGAATGGTTGTTTCAGAAGTTTACCATTCCATATAACATTAAGGTTCAGTACAGGTGGAATCGATCAGAGGTGGACCTGGCTAAAATGATTACACCGATTGATGAATCAAAGGTGATCCCGGTGGCAGAGAAGATTTTGAAATTTTACCTGGAACCTTATCAGGAAGAAGGTGGAGATTATTTTATCAAAAAGTACCCTCCTAAAGAATTTTTGTTTGTAGGGAGTGCCGAATATAATACGAATGGAACCGTAACCCTGGGTAGTGCAGATGCGGGTAGAAAAATTTCTCTTTTCAGGCTTAATGAAATCGATGATAATAATTGGGAGGGTGTACAGCGGATGCTGAAAACGATCCACCATGAGTTTACACATATCCTGAATCAGAACCGTGCGGTATCTCCGGAGTATGGAGCCATTAATAAAGCAGATTATGTAGAGGATGCGTGGAATGATTTTTCTGAACAACAAGGCTTGGATTTGGGTTTTATTACGCCTTATGCCAGGTCTTTAAAGACCGAAGACTTTGCAGAAATGGCTGCCGTTCTTCTTGTTTATGGTCAACATTATTTTGATAGTCTTGTCTATAAGGCTGCTCCTCAGGGACAAATAAACCTCAGAAAGAAAGAGCAGATGGTGGTTGACTATTTTAAATCTGATTGGAATATTGATTTTCGGTCACTTCAGGCAAGAATTCAGGATTTGATGCCTCCTCCTCCGCCTCCGGTACTTCCTCCTTTCCTTGAGCACTTTGGAGATGGCCTGGAATATACTGAGATTCAAATTGATGATACAGATATAGGTGAAGACTTCCGATCCACATGGAATTCTATATTGGAGGAAATGGCTACAGAAACCAACAGGCACATTGCATACTTCAAATTATCATTGTTACCGGGTAATACCCAGATGTTAGTCAGGGTATATAGGTATGCTGCAGGTGCCGGGCAGACGGGTAGTGTCTCGTATTCGAGGATGTATTTTGACATGGCTCAAAACGGAGATGGAAGTATCGGGTTTACCTACGCACCTATGGGGGAAGATGGTAAGGCATCGAGCAGTGCTATAAAGGCAAACTCAGATGTGCTTTCTCAATTTCTTGAAGGAAACAATTTTGTTTGGGACTGGCTTGACAGTAATCTTACTGACGGAGGATTGTTTGTAGTGGATAACAGTGGGAAGAAGACGGGAGTAGCCTTTACCGGAGTGCTGCAGAACTAATTAAGTAATAAAGTTGATTTACCACATCATAAAAAATGAAAATGATGAGATATAATAGAAAGATATTTTTTTCGGGAGTGGCTATTCTTTTTTTAGGATTGTTATTCACCTCCTGTAAGAAAGTAAGTTATGATTATATAGACGGAAAAACTCCCGATGAACGATCAAAGGAGTTTATGGATAACTTTAGGAGTACCCTGCTGTCTGCACCTGATGGGTGGGTAGGCTATATGTATATTCCTGCTAATGGCAAAGGGTTTACCTTCTATATGAAGTTTGCAGAAAAGAACAGAGTGACGATGTATTCTGATTTTGCAGACGTGGCAATGGTGGAACCCAAAGAAAGCTCCTATCAGCTCCGCAACACAGGTATGCCTTCTTTAATTTTCGATACCTACAATTATATTCATTTGCCGGCAGATCCGAAAGGAAGTATTAGTGGAGGGCCCAGTGGCACCGGACAGTCTTCAGATTTTGAGTATTCGATATTGAGGTTTTCTGCAGATACTATACTGCTTCGTGGAAACCTGAAGAGTTGTGAACTTATAATGGTAAAAGTAGGAAAAGAGCAGGCGACAGCATTGCAAAGCGGAAAACTAAAGGAGAATGTGGATGGCTTTGTGAACCTCTTTGCTTCTTCTCAAAATAGTTATGTAGCATTAGCTGACTCAAGGAAGCTGGGGATTAGTTTCACTCATTCCACCCGCCAGATTTCGTATCAGATTCTTGAAAGTGATGGCAGTGTAAGCAGCTATTCGGGAACTTTCTATTATGATGTGGATGGAGTTAGGATTGCTGATGGTTTTGGTTATGGAGGATTGAAGTTTGTAAGAGCATTTATAAGATCCGGATCTATGTATTTGCTGGATGCCTCCGGGAATGAACATGAGATTAAGCAAAGTGTTACGCCGTTGACCCCATTGATTTCATCATTTGGATCTGGTAAGACGTACAAAGTAATGCATATAGAAGGAGAGAACCTGCCGGCAGGAGTTACCTCAGGATGGAACGATATCTTTTCCGCAATGGTAACTCGTTTTCATAATTCGTCAGGGCGTGTTATTCTATATATGGATTTTGCAATCCAGAATGCCACGAAGGCAAGAGTTATTATCAGATACCAGGCTACTTCAGGATCGCAATATACTGCGGATGCAGAGTATGACTATGTAATCGATGGTGATGTTATTTCTCTTTCTAATTATGTGCCGAGTATATCAAACGGTAACTGGAATAGCCGTATCAATGATATAGGAGCTGAAGTAATTAATTACTTTAAGGACAGGTCGTTTAAGATAAACTGGGTAGAAGGTTCCGGACAGGAAGCTATCGGTGGTTTATATCCCCTGAATGATCCATCTGGTTTCTATTATGGGGTACTGAAATAGGCTTTTTACTGTTTAATATAATCCATGGGGGGCTAACCGGGTATAGACACCCTTCATGGATTTTTTATGTAGAAGCTCAGTCATATATTAATTCGGCCGCATATTTTTTCTGATTTGGCTTATACTAAAATAGCCCCATATAAGAAGTAAGCATATAAAAGATATAAGACTAACAATGAGAGATATTCGTACAAAAGTAGGTTCGAAGCTCAGATCGATATCATTGTTCCCGCCGTGAATGGGCAGGCTTATGAATGTCTCCCCTTCGGGTATGATAGGAACAATTTTACCATTTACGGTGGCTTTCCAATGCGGATAGATGTTTTGTAATACAACCAGGGTATCAGGTGTCTGTGCGTGCAAATGGAGGGTTAACCTGTTGGGAGCAAAGGAAAAGATCTGAATCCGGGCAGTGTCGGCCTCATTTTTTGTGAACAGAAAAGCCTTGCTGTAATAAAGAGAGTCTTGTATGCGATAGCCTTTTTTATAAAATGATGCAGTGGTATTTAGCCTAATAGGATAGGGTACTTCCCGGGTAGTACCAATTTCTTTGTTGTACATCGACCAGCTAAAGATAAACTCACGTTCGTTTTCTGGCACGTTAGTGTTGCTACGTATAGGATGCAATGGCGAAATTGGAATACCCGGAGGCGATTTTGAAATTACTGCCTGTATCTGGCGGGGAGCGGCTTTGCCCGCCCCGGTGAAGGGGACTACAAGCAGGCTTGCAATTATAAGGTCGGCTGCATTGGTTTCAATGAGTTTATCCGAAACTGAATTGATAAATTTATAAAACAAGTATGTAGAGATTCTTTTATTACCCCTATTCTTTGGGTACCTGCGCGTTTTGTTTGCACAATATCGTATCCTTCATTTATTTTGCGGAGCATCTCGGGAATCAGTGCCGGCGGGTGTTGCAGGTCGCTATCCATAATGATGATCACATCTCCCTTTGCGTAATGTAGGCCTGCCATCAGCGCGTTCTGTTGACCGAAGTTCCTGCTTAATGAAATGCACTTCACACTGCTGTCGCGGCCGGAGAAGAGCGATATAGCTTTCAGCGTATCATCAGTACTGCCGTCGTCGACGAGAAGGTATTCTGAGTTAGCCGGAGTATATGATTTTAGCGCTTCCAGCAAAGGCGCGATATTTTCCTGTTCATTATATACCGGGATTACGATCGAAAGCAAGGATCAAGGTTTTAATATGGATAAAAGTAGATAATTATCTTCAGTTGCCCGGGTGGGAGGAAGATGCTCCTGGATAACATTACCGGATAAAACCCTGCTGTTGCAGGTGGAAGAACAGGCCTTAAATAAAGATGGCCATCCTGAAGGACAGCCATCTTTAAAAGTATTGTTGGTAAGATTATTCAGCTACGATTTTTCCTCTCATTGTACCAAAGTGGCCCGGGAATGTGCAGATGAAGTCATATACACCAGGTTCATCTAATTTGAAAGTGATAGTATCGCTTTCGCCTGGCCCTAACATTTTGGTATGTGCAGCTACGTCAGCGAGCATATCTTGTGGGATGTGCTCAGAATCTTTTGCAGTTACAGCAGCTTCACCAAATTTTTGAACGTCAGTTCCCGGAAGCAGTATTACCACGTTGTGCGACATTGCAGCAGCAGGCAGGGTGCCGATATTCTTCAGTGTCAATTTCACTTCCTGGCCAGCTTTTACCTTGAACAGGTTTTTGTCAAATTGCATCTGGTCGTTACCGGTAAGCTCGATATGATCAGTTACAGGCACATCAGCGATTCCGGGGATGTCAGATCCCGGAGTAGCAGCGTCTGTAGTTGCAGCAGGAGCTTCTGTCGCAGGAGCTGTCGCTTCGGTAGATTCGCTACCACCACCGCATGAAGCAAGGAACAAAGCCAATGCAGCTGCGGGCACAAATAAGATTTTTTTCATAACAAATTTCTTTTGAATTGATTTTTGAGTCCGCAAAGTTAAGACCTAATTCGTTCAATTAGAAAAAAAAGAGGATTTAATCTCTTTTATGACGCTTTTTTTACAAGATTATGGATATAATGTTTCCGGGCACTATTCTGAAGTGTTGCTGAGGCTTTTTGTTGCCCGTCAGAAACAAAAGAAGCATTAAAAAATAATTTAAACTATTTTCTCCTTTTATTAAAATCCATCAAAATGTGGATAATTTTTTCACCGGTTTCTTTAAAAAATACGGTTTTGAAGACATGCTTTGCCGGGAAAATTAAAGAAAGCATAAGATTGCTATAAGCAAAATTTTGGATTTAAAAAAATGTTGTACTTTTGCAATCCTTTAAAATTTTGGGTACAAGTGCTTTTTGGATGGGTTACCCTTTTAAAGCTGCCTCATTTTTAAATATTTTAATTAAAATATGCCGTCAAAAAAAGTAGCTACTGCCAAAAGATTCAGTTTTGGAAAAATAGAACATTTGGCAGAAACACCGGATCTTCTCGGGATCCAGATTCAATCATTCAGAGACTTTTTTCAGTTAGAAACAACTCCGGATAAGAGAAACAACGAAGGGCTTTTCAGGGTGTTCAAAGAGAACTTTCCTATCAGCGATACTCGTAATATTTTTCTTTTGGAGTTCCTGGACTATTTCGTAGATCCTCCGCGTTACACTATTGATGAGTGTATCGAGAGAGGGCTTACCTATGCAGTGCCGCTGAAAGCCAAGTTAAGACTCAGTTGTAATGATGAGGAGCACGTGGATTTCCAGACCATCGTACAGGATGTATTTCTCGGTAACATACCGTACATGACTCCCCGTGGTACATTTGTGATCAACGGAGCTGAGCGTGTAGTGGTGAGCCAGTTGCACCGTTCACCTGGTGTGTTCTTCGGTCAGAGCACCCATCCCAACGGAACTAAGATATATTCTGCAAGGGTAATTCCGTTTAAGGGAGCCTGGATGGAATTTGCCACCGACATCAATAATGTGATGTATGCCTACATCGACCGTAAGAAGAAATTCCCGGTTACTACTTTATTGAGGTCTATCGGTTACGAAACTGATAAGGACATCCTGGAGCTCTTCGGTATGGCTGAAGAAATAAAGGCCGATAAGAAGAGCCTGACTCAGCATATCGGTAAACGCCTTGCTGCCAGAGTGCTTCGCTCGTGGGTAGAAGATTTTGTAGATGACGACACCGGCGAGGTGATCAGTCTTGAGAGAAATGAGATCATGCTGGAGCGTGATACCGTGCTGGATGAGGAAAATGTGGCTATGATTCTGGAATTGGATGTGAAGAGTGTATTTGTGCAGAAAGAAGAAGTGAGCGGAGACTATGCCATTATATATAATACACTGAATAAGGATACCTCGAATAGTGAGATAGAGGCTGTACAGCACATTTATCGCCAGCTACGCGGAGCCGAGGCACCGGATGATGAAACAGCCCGTGGTATTATTGATAAATTATTCTTCAGTGATAAGCGTTACGACCTGGGAGAAGTAGGTAGGTACAAGATCAACAGAAAGCTCGGTCTTGATTTCCCACTTACCAAGAAGGTGCTTACCAAAGAAGACATTATTTCTATTATAAAATATCTGGTGTTGCTTACAAACCAGAAGAGTGAGATTGATGATATCGATCACCTGAGCAACAGAAGAGTACGGACGGTAGGTGAGCAGTTATATGCGCAATTTGGTGTGGGGCTGGCTCGTATGGCTCGTACAATCCGTGAGAGGATGAATGTACGCGATAACGAAGTGTTCACTCCGGTGGATCTGATTAATGCCCGTACGTTGTCTTCTGTGATAAACAGTTTCTTCGGAACATCTCAGTTGTCGCAGTTCCTTGACCAGACGAATCCTTTGAGTGAAATCACACACAAACGCCGTATCTCAGCACTGGGGCCCGGAGGTCTGAGCAGAGAAAGGGCAGGGTTCGAGGTTAGAGACGTTCACTACTCCCACTATGGAAGGCTGTGTACGATTGAGACTCCTGAGGGGCCGAACATCGGACTGATATCTACACTTTGTGTGCACGCAAAGATTAATGAAATGGGCTTCATTGAGACTCCTTACCGTAAAGTAAAAGACGGTAAAGTGGATATGAACAAGATATATTTCCTGAGTGCAGAAGAAGAGGATGATGCGAAGATCGCTCAGGCAAATGCACCGCTGGATGACGAAAACAGGTTTATTAATGACAAGGTAAAGTCCCGTGAGTCAGGTGATTTTCCAATTCTTGAGAAAGATGAAGTGGAATATATGGACATCGCTCCGAACCAGATTGTGGGATTGAGCGCATCTATCATTCCTTTCCTTGAACACGATGACGCTAACCGTGCCCTGATGGGATCAAACATGCAACGCCAGGCTGTTCCGCTGATTCTGCCTGAGGCTCCGATTGTGGGTACAGGATTGGAAGAGAAGGCTGCGAGAGATGCGAGAATTCAGATTCATGCAGACGGTGAAGGAGTGGTTGAATACGTAGATGCAAATGAGATTCATGTAAGATATAACAGAAGCCGTGACCAGCAGTTGGTGAGCTTCGAATCTGATTTGGTAGTCTATAAACTTACTAAGTTTATTAAGACCAACCAGAGCACTTGCATCAATCTGCGTCCGGCTGTGAAGAAAGGACAGGCTGTGAAGGATGGCGACTTCTTAACAGAAGGTTACGCTACAAAAGATGGAGAACTGGCGCTGGGAAGAAACCTGAAAGTGGCGTTCATGCCATGGAAAGGATACAACTTTGAAGATGCGATCGTAATCAGTGAAAAGGTTGTAAAAGAAGACCTGTTCAGTTCGGTTCATATTGAAGAGTTTGAGCTGGAAGTGAGGGATACCAAGTTGGGAGAAGAAGAGCTTACTCCCGATATTCCTAACGTGAGCGAAGAAGCAACTAAAGACCTTGACCAGAATGGTGTCATCAGAATAGGTGCCCATGTTAAAGAAGGAGATATCCTGATAGGTAAGATTACTCCTAAAGGAGAGAGCGATCCTACCCCTGAGGAGAAATTGCTGCGCGCCATCTTCGGTGATAAGGCAGGGGATGCCAAGGACGCGTCATTGAAGGCTCCAAGTGGCACTGAAGGTGTGGTAATCAACAAGAAACTATTCCAGAGAGCCAAGAAAGACAAGTCGGGCAAGGTGAAGGAAAAAGCAGCTCTGGAAAAAATTGATAAGGCACATGAGAAAAATGAGGCTGAATTGAAAGAATTGCTTCTGGATAAACTCATGACCTTGTTGAAAGACAAGACATCTTCAGGCATCAGCAATAATTTTGGAGAGGTGCTTATTGGTAAGCAGGCGAAGTTTACAGCTAAAAATCTGGCCGGAATTGATTATCAGAACGTGAATCCGCTGGGATGGACCAATGATGAGAAAATCAACGGACAGATTAATATCCTGTTGCACAATTACAATATTAAGTACAACGAAGAGCTGGGCCGCTACAAGAGAGAAAAATTCAACATCTCAATTGGTGACGAATTGCCGGCAGGTGTATTGAAACTTGCAAAAGTGTATCTGGCCATAAGAAGGAAACTGAAAGTGGGTGATAAGATGGCCGGACGCCACGGAAACAAGGGTATTGTGGCCAAGATTGTACGTCAGGAGGATATGCCATTCCTCGAAGACGGAACTCCTGTAGATATTGTTCTGAACCCACTGGGCGTACCAAGTCGTATGAACATTGGTCAGATTTATGAAACAGTATTGGGATGGGCCGGTCAAAAGATGGGTAAGAAGTATGCTACGCCAATCTTTGATGGTGCAGAGCCGTATGAAATTGCTCAGGAAATTGAAGAGGCCGGGCTGCCTAAATTCGGTCATACCTATCTGTATGATGGAGAAACCGGTGAGCGCTTTGACCAGAAGGCAACTGTTGGGGTCATTTACATGATCAAATTACACCACATGGTTGACGATAAGATGCATGCAAGGTCTATCGGGCCATACAGTCTGATTACACAGCAGCCTTTGGGTGGTAAAGCACAGTTTGGTGGTCAGCGATTTGGTGAAATGGAGGTGTGGGCACTTGAAGCTTACGGTGCATCAAACATCCTGCAGGAATTGTTAACGCTGAAGTCAGACGACATCATCGGCAGGGCTAAGACTTATGAAGCCATTGTGAAAGGCGACAACGTGCCCCGTCCGGGTGTACCTGAATCCTTTAACGTGTTGGTACACGAGCTGAGAGGATTAGGTCTCGACCTTCAGTTTGATTAATCAGGGTTTTGGAAATTAGTTTCAACAGACAATTGAATTACAAAAAACTATGAATAGAAAAGAAAATCGCCCCAAGGCAACATTTTCTCAAATAACCATCGGGTTAGCTTCTCCTGACTCCATCCTGGAAAGGAGTTACGGTGAAGTATTGAAACCCGAAACTATCAACTACCGAACATACAAGCCGGAACGCGATGGTTTGTTTTGTGAAAGAATATTCGGTCCTGTAAAGGATTACGAATGTGCCTGCGGTAAGTATAAAAGAATTCGCTATAAGGGAATCGTCTGCGACAGATGTGGTGTCGAAGTAACAGAAAAGAAAGTACGTCGTGAAAGGATGGGACACATTAAGCTGGTGGTACCCGTAGTGCACATCTGGTACTTTAAATCGCTGCCCAATAAGATTGGATATCTGTTGGGAATGAGCTCAAAGAAGCTTGAAACAATTATCTACTACGAAAGATTTGTGGTGATTCAGGCGGGTATCAGAGCTGATAAAGGCCAGAATTATGGAGATCTGCTGACAGAAGAAGAGTATCTGGATATTCTGGATGCACTTCCCAAGGACAACCAGTTCCTGCCTGACGAGGATCCGAATAAGTTTATTGCTAAGATGGGGGCCGAAGCAGTGCATGATCTGCTGGCAAGAATCGATTTGGATACCTTATCAGAAGATCTGCGTAATGCTGCCGCAAATGAAACCTCTCAGCAAAGAAAGGCAGATGCCTTGAAGAGGTTGAGTGTGGTAGAAGGGTTTAAAGATGCAAATACCCGTATTGCCAACCGTCCTGAATGGATGGTGATGCAGTATATTCCTGTTATTCCGCCGGAACTGCGTCCGTTAGTTCCTTTGGATGGTGGCCGTTTTGCATCCTCAGACCTGAACGATTTGTATCGCAGGGTAATTATTCGCAACAATCGTTTGAAGCGCCTGCTGGAAATTAAAGCACCTGAAGTGATTCTCAGAAATGAGAAGCGTATGCTGCAGGAGGCAATCGATTCTCTGTTTGACAATTCACGTAAGTCCAATGCAGTAAAGGCAGAGGGTGGCCGTGCATTGAAGTCGCTCAGCGATGTGTTGAAGGGTAAACAGGGGCGTTTCCGTCAGAACTTGTTAGGAAAGCGTGTGGACTACTCTGGCCGTTCGGTTATTGTGGTAGGGCCTGAACTCAAAATGCACGAGTGTGGATTGCCAAAGGATATGGCTGCTGAATTGTTCAAGCCATTTATCATCCGCAAGCTCATCGAAAGAGGAATCGTAAAGACGGTGAAGAGCGCCAGAAAACTGGTGGACAAGAAGGAAGCCATCATCTGGGATATACTTGAAAATATTCTGAAAGGACATCCGGTGATGCTTAACCGTGCCCCAACGCTGCACAGACTTTCAATCCAGGCTTTCCAGCCTAAACTGATTGAAGGGAAGGCTATTCAGTTGCACCCATTGGTTACTACTGCATTCAACGCTGACTTTGATGGTGACCAGATGGCTGTGCACGTGCCTTTGAGCAATGCGGCTATCCTGGAGGCGCAGATGCTGATGCTTTCGTCGCACAACATCCTTAATCCCCAGAATGGTACACCTATTACACTTCCTTCTCAGGACATGGTATTGGGATTGTATTATATCACCAAGGCCAAGAAGTCGACCGATACACTCAAGGTAAAGGGCGAAGGCATGGCATTTTATTCACCGGAGGAAGTAATCATTGCTTACAATGAAAAGCAGGTGGAATTACATGCCAGAATTAAGGTAAAAGCCATGGTGAGGACAAACAAGGGCGCATTAGAGAAGAAGTTGATTGAGACTACTGTGGGCCGTGTCATCTTTAACCAGTTTGTTCCAAAAGAAGCAGGATATGTAAATGCATTGTTGACTAAAAAGACACTTCGTGAGATCATTGGTGATATTATTAAGTGGACAAACGTACCTGCAACAGCTAAGTTCCTGGATGATATTAAGCAATTAGGATTCAGAATGGCTTACCAGGGTGGTCTGTCGTTCAGTATCAATGACCTTATCATTCCGGAGGAAAAGACAGAACTTCTGGAGAATGCAAATACAGAGGTTGACGAGGTGTGGGAAAACTATAATGCAGGTCTGATTACTAATAATGAGCGTTACAACGGAATTATTGATATCTGGAGCCGTGTGGATACACGTCTTACCGAAACATTGATTCAGGAGTTAGCTGCAGATAAGCAGGGATTCAACTCTGTATATATGATGCTGGATTCCGGAGCCAGGGGTTCCAAGCAGCAGATTAAACAATTGGCCGGAATCAGAGGATTGATGGCTAAGCCGCGTAAATCAGGAAGTACAGGAAGTGAAATTATTGAAAACCCAATCCTGTCAAACTTTAAAGACGGGCTAAACGTGTTGGAGTACTTCATTTCTACTCACGGTGCGCGTAAGGGTCTGGCAGATACAGCTTTGAAGACTGCCGACGCAGGTTACCTTACCAGAAGGCTCGTTGACGTGGCACAGGATGTGGTAATCAACGAAGAAGATTGTGGTACGCTAAGAGGAATTGCAACTTCTGCATTGAAGGATAACGAAGATGTGATAGAGCCTCTATACGACAGAATACTGGGCCGTACGTCTCTGCATGATGTATATAACCCGGAAAACGAAGAACTGATTATAGCCGCCGGCGAACTGATAACAGAAGATATAGCCAAAGCAATTGATGATGCAGGAATTGAGACAGTGGAAATCCGCTCAGTGCTGACATGCGAGAGCCATCGTGGCGTATGTGTGAAGTGCTATGGAAAGAATCTGGCTACGGGTTATGTGGCACAGAAGGGAGATGCCGTGGGTATTATAGCAGCACAGTCAATCGGGGAGCCTGGTACACAGTTGACACTTCGTACGTTCCACGTAGGTGGTGTGGCCGGATCTGCTTCTGTAGAGTCGTCGCTGGCTGCAAAGTACGACGGTATAATTCACTTTGACGGTTTGCGTACAGTAGATACTGTAAACAATGCAGGCGAAAAAGTGAAGGTGGTGATAGGACGTACAGGTGAGGTAAGAATTGTGGATGAAAAGTCTGAAAGGTTGATGATTACCAATAACGTGCCTTATGGTTCTACTTTAGGAGTAAAGGATGGACAGAAGGTATCGAAAGGTGATGTAATCTGTACATGGGATCCGTTTAACAACGTAATCATTTCGGAAATTGATGGTACACTCGATTATGAGAACCTAATAGATGGTATTACATATCGCGAAGAGGTGGATGAACAAACAGGTCACAGTGAGAAAGTGGTAATTGAGACCAAGGATAAAGGTCGTATCCCAGCGCTGATTGTAAAAGGAAAGAAGGATTCTAAACTCTATAACCTGCCGGCAGGTTCACACGTTGTACTCCATACTGATGATGTGATTAGTGCAGGCCAGGTATTGGCCAAGATACCGCGTGTGCTCGGAAAACTGAAGGATATTACCGGTGGTCTGCCACGTGTAACGGAATTGTTTGAGGCCAGAAATCCGGCAAACCCGGCTGTGGTATCTGCAATTGACGGGGTAGTATCATTTGGTTCTATCAAAAGAGGTAACCGCGAAATAATTATTGAAGCTAAGGATGGTGTAGTTAAGAAATACCTGGTTCCGCTGACACGTCAGATTCTGGCCCAGGAAGGCGACTTTGTAAAGGCTGGTACTGCACTTTGTGATGGCCAGACTTCTCCGGCTGATATCCTTAGCATCAAGGGACCACATGCAGTTCAGGAATATGTGGTGAATGAAATTCAGGAAGTGTATCGTCTTCAGGGTGTGAAGATTAATGATAAGCACATTGAGGTGATTGTAAGGCAGATGATGAGAAAGGTAACTATTGAGGATGCTGGTGATACTAAATTCCTCGAAGGTGACACCGAAGATCGCTATGATTTCTACAAAGAAAACGACTGGATCTATGATAAGAAAGTGGTGACAGATGCCGGAGAAAGCACTAAGATGCGACCTGGCAAAATCGTTACACTTCGCGACCTGAGAGAAGAAAACAGCCTGTTGCGCCGTGCAGACAAAAAGCTGGTTGAATACCGTGATGCACAGCCTGCCACATCTTCACCGTTGTTGCTGGGTATTACCAAAGCATCACTGGGAACGCAGAGCTGGATCTCAGCTGCATCCTTCCAGGAAACAACCAAGGTGCTCTCTTCCGCAGCAATCCAGGGTAAGAGTGATGGTATGCTTGGGCTGAAAGAGAATGTAATCACTGGCCATCCGATTCCAGCTGGTACAGGAATGCGTGAGTTTGAAAATATGATTGTCGGAAGCAAAGAAGAATACGAGTTGCTGTTGACAGCAAAAGAAGCGATGAGCTTTGATGAAGATGAGTAATCAATAGATGTAAATCATAAAAAAACTAAGAGGAATCCACAACGGTTCCTCTTTTTTTTGGGCAGGAGCCTGAAAAGGATTGGGGTTAATCAACGGTTGTGGCGCTAATAACAGAGAGGGATACACTATCTGTACCTTTGGGGGCAAAATACTTGGTCTTAAAGCTTTCAGTGGAACCCGGCTTCAACGCTATATAAACAATTTCCTTATCTGATTCAAGCAAGGCTTTGGTCTTGCTATAGAAATCAAGTTTAATATTGATGTCTTTATATACAGCTACGGTTGCAGTACTGGACAACTTGCCTCTGATAACTGACTGTCCTATCAGGTTTTTCTTCATCGCACCCGTGATGGAAATGAATAGCAATGGATTATCTTTTTCTTTCTCCTGTAATGTTTTTTTCGTTTGCTCATAGCTCGCCTTCTCCCTTTCCTGTTTGGATACAGTATCAGACGCACAGGATGCAAGCAGTAAACAGGGAATAAAAAGGAAAATAAACGTTCTCATTTGTTGAGGGTATTTAAGAATTGAAATTATTTCCAAATCAATCATGAAGAATATAGCAACATACAAAAGGTTACCCTGAGATGTGCAGATAAGGTTTGTTAACGTAAAATTAGGGGGCATTTGTATTCAGAAGGTTAATAAAATCCTAACTTCCCTGACCTCTAATGGGGAACATTTTATGAAAAAAGTATTATTTATTCTCTTGTGCTTATTGGGGTTTTCCGTCTGTAAAGCATGGGCACAGCAAGAAGGGAACCTTCGCTTTACCTACCGGTTTACATTTCAAAAAGATACCAACGATGTAAACTCAAAGACCGAAGAGTCCTTTGTGCTGGATGTGTTTCAGGATCATTCCTCATTTATGAGCCTGAACAAGATTATTAATGATAAGTATCTGGATAGCCTGACAAAGAGTATAGAGCAGGCAGGAGGTGTGGACAATATCACTTCCATCACTATCCGAAGGCCAGGGGGAGCCGCTTCGGAAAGCGTAATTTATAAGTTCCCTGAGGGCCGAATTCGTTTTCAGAATAAGATTAGGGGAGCCCTATATGAATATAAGGAAGAGATGCCCACTGATTGGAATATATTGGACAGTGCGACTACCTATTCCGGATATAACTGCCAACTGGCCACAATGCAATACGGAGGCAGGTCTTGGACGGCCTGGTTTACTATGGATATTCCCGTGTCAAACGGGCCATACAAATTTATGGGACTGCCAGGGCTGATTGTGAAAATGCAGGATACAAGAAATGAGTGTGTCTATGAGCTTACAGAAGTATCCCCAAATGCACAGGGTAATGAACGCATCCCTAAGGTAGAAGAAGTTACCAAAAATGAGATGAAGAAAATGATTAGCAACGCCAATAACAGATCTATAACTGCTGCGCTCAATTCACCGGGAGGAGGTGCTATAACAAGTGTGGTCGCACGAGATAAAGACGGCAGGGAGATATCCATGGAAGAATTGCAGCAAAGAAGGCAGGCGGCTCAGAGAAAAAATAATAACAGGATAGAGATAGAATAATAATCATTACACCACACTCAGGGTTGCCATAATGCACCTCCTGAATTGTCGCGGCTGCTTCCGGTAACACTTGAAAGCACATTTGCTTCGCCCCTTAACCGAAGTACTGCAATGAAAGCCATTATCAGAGCCTCTTTGTTGTCAATAACCTCATTTGAAGGTAATGTCACCTGTATCTGGATATTGTCCAGATAGTATTTTATTCGTGCAATGAGTTGATTGTTGTGTGCACCGCCACCCGTGATCAGGATTTTTCCCGGTTTGCCCGAGAAGGGTAGCAGGGATTTGAATATTTGCTGTGCAATATGCTCCGTGCAGGTAGCAAGGGCATCAGGTATGGAAAGCTCCGATTGAGTGAGTAATGGGAAAAGCGTATCTGTACCAAAACTGTTAGGCAGGCTTTTCGGGTAAGCCTTACTGTAATACTTTAGTTGGTTGAGCTTTTCCAGGACTGTTTGGTTTACTTTTCCCTTAGCGGCTATCTGCCCGTCTTTGTCATAGGATTTCCCAATTATTCCAGCAAGCAGATTCAGCACACGGTTGGCAGGGCATACATCGAAGGCGATTACCTTTCGCTTCTGATGGATAGATACATTGGAAATGCCTCCTATATTCAGAAAATACTGATAGGAAGGGAAGAGCAATTTTTCACCAATTGGTACTATGGGAGCCCCTTGCCCACCCAGAGCCACATCCGTATTACGAAGATCCGACACTACCGGGACTCCGGTAATGGCCGCAATGGTGGCACCGTCTCCCAATTGGTGCGTCATGCCTCGTTCGGGGATATGAAAGGTAGTGTGTCCGTGTGATCCTATTATTTGAGGCTTTTTCCTGATTTTATTCTCCTTAAGAAACTCGTTTGTCTTTTCACCACACCATCTGGCAAAATCTGTGTGTAGTAGCATATATTCATTTGCCGGGAGGTGGATTGCATTAGCTAACCTTGATTTTAGTTTCGCTGAGAAACGAGTACAGTCAGCAGCTTTGATCTTGTAGGCCCATTGGCCCTGGCTTTCGGAAAATTCTGCGAGGATGATATCCAGCCCGTCAAGTGAACTGCCACTCATGAGGCCAATAGCAGAATATGTCATATTAGTCAGGATTTTATAGTTTTGTCCAAATTTAGAGCAATACACTTAAAAGGCTTTTTCAAAATCAATTAATTCCTTTTCAATGGTCATTAACCTTAGTACCGAACACTCTTTAATCAGCAATTGGGTCAGCGAGTTGCGCGATGTGGAAATTCAGAAAGACAGGATGCGCTTCAGAACTAATCTGGAAAATATTGCTGCTGTAGCTGCTTATGAAATAAGTAAAAGGCTGCCATGGGAGGAAAAGGAAGTTACCACCCCATTGGGTATTTCTACGTGCAAGGTGATGTCGCAGCAACCGGTACTGGCCACTATATTGCGGGCAGGCCTGGCAATGCATCATGGGTTACTGCACTTTTTCGATAAGGCAGACAATGCCTTTATCAGTGCCTATCGTAAACATAACCGGGATGGGAGTTTTGAGATAAGTCTGGACTATATCAGTTGTCCTGCAATGGAAGGCAGGGTAGTAATTATCTCTGATCCGATGCTGGCCACAGGGTCTTCTTTGGTGAAGACGATACAGTTTATTCGGGAAGAAGGCCAGCCTTCTGAGATTCATATTGTGTGTGCACTAGCTTGTACTGTTGGGATTGAGTACGTATTGAGAGCTGCGCCTACTGCTACTATCTGGTGTGGAGATATTGATGATGAGCTGACCGCTAAAGGATATATTGTACCCGGTCTGGGCGATGCGGGCGACCTGGCTTATGGTATTAAGGTGCAGATGTAAAGAGTGCAATTTGGTTTGATGGGTGTGGTAGGTAGGTTATTGACCATGCATAGTCTGGTATAATTATGGTTACAATACAATAATGTTTTGCCAATAAAAAAACCTGCATACGCAGGTTTTTTTATTGGATAGGGTACGGATTGTAATGCCTTCCGTATTAATGGTTCTTGGTAGTATCTTTCTTTTTATCCTTATTGTCTTTGCTTTTGCCGATAATGTATCCGCCGGCAGCTCCTACTACTGCGCCTATTGCCGCACCGGTACCTTTTTTCTTACTCACGGTAGCACCACCTACTGCACCGGCTGCAGCGCCGATGATTGCACCTTCAGCCGCCTTGGATATTCCTTTCTTTTCTTTCTTCACTGATTCAGTAGTGCCAGTCCCTGCAGTAGTAGTCTCTGTCTTAGTTTCAGTCGCTGTAGTATTTGAATTAGAAGATTCTGTTTTAGCCTCCTCTTCCTTTGTTTGAGTTCCCGATTGTTTACCAGACGAAACGGTTGCTGCCTTCTTTACTGTCTTGTTGGAATTAGAATTTGCAGAAGGAGCAGGTGCCTGAGTTTCAGGAGCAGTTACCGTAGCATTTTCACTCTGTGCAGAGTCGCTAATCATGTTATTATTTGAATGGGTAGCATTATCCTGGAGCAACTCCACATTTCTGTCAGATTGGTTCTGGCCACAAGCGAAAGCGATTAATGCCAGAAAAGTCAGAGGAAAGAATTTCTTTAAGTTCATGTTTGAGGTTTTTATTCGTTTATTATGCAAAATAGATTCCAAAAATTGGTTTAGGTTTGCAAGCAACGTGTTCTTTACAAAAAGCTTAACAAGCTGCATAATAAAACGCTTTATCCTGATCTTTATTTTAGAGGGCAGGAGAGTCTTTTTATCTGATTAGTTTCTTTTTTTCAGGCGATATTTCTTATTAACCTTGGGGTTATTGAAATATTCTTCTAATTCTTTGGCATCTTTAGAATCCTCGAAGAGAGGAACATCTATTAACTGGAGCTGTACCTGCTTTAGCTCATTTTTGAGTCTGGTGGTCTTATTGATGATTTCAATATCCCTGTCGCCGATGAGCATCTGGTCGCTCAGAAGATATTGAAGCCTTTTAATGCTGCTTCGTACCAGTGAAGCCGAGTTCTGTTCGTAGTTCTTGTTAGGAGCCACAGCCTCCTTTACCGGAACCAAAGCTACTCCCACACTCGGCAGAATTTTTCCGGTTGTCTTACCCTGGTCTCCGGGGATAGATGAGAATACCGTGCCTCCCAGTGCTGTAGATGCTGAAGTCAGATCAAAGGTGGTTCTTGTATTCCGCGTGTGTTTTATCTTTTGATCCAGTTCTCTGAATGTAGATTTTAGTTGTAGGATATACTTGTCGATAGACTCTGCTATCTTATTATATTCCAGAAGGCGCTGGGGATAGTTGATGGATTCCTTGACATTGATTACTACTGTGGCTGTATCACGGTTGTAGAACTTATCCACTCCTACAAATTTTATAACCAGCTTTTTAGATTTGATATTTTCATCCTCTTTAATAAAATCAAACGGAATGACCCACTTAAAGTTGTCGCCACACTGTGCCACGGTGGAGGATGTGTTTATGGGATAGTTGGTATAGTAGGTAAGTGACTCAATGGGGAAGCTGCCGGTTTCGCATTGAACCCTGAAGTTTAGTGTGTCACCTTCGTCGATGCTGAGATCGCCGTCGATGGTAGGCTTTACCTTTGAAGGAATGATCTCGGTATTGTAAAAGACCAGGGTGAAGGAGGTATCTACTTTATCCTCTACATCGTTCAGGTTCTGCACCCCGAGCGTTACCTTATACTCCTTGTCATACTTTAGTTTGCCCGATAGGAAAAATGATTTCTCTGCCTTGAACTGCAGATTGCCATTATCCTTATTGATTTTTAGTCCGACAGGTGAGTTTTTAAGATACCAGTAGTAGTTTGAAGGGTCTTTATTGATTTCAAACTTATAAGAAAGGGTACTGTCCACATGTAATGTGAAGTAGGGACTAAGGTTTTTTATTCGCAATGTGGTGTCCGGAGCTTTGAGATATATGGTATCGACAATTCTGGCAATACTGTCACCGTTTTGTTGGCTTCGGATGTTTTGTTTGAAAAATGTAGTATCGCCCTGCTGTTGCCCAAAGGCTGATATATTCCCAAAAAGTAAGACAATCAGAGCGAAAAAGAAATTTTTTTTAAAGATCCTGCCCATACCCGCAAAAATATAAACTTAAGGGGAAACGACCTGTGTAAGAATCCTAAAAGTTTGTTTACCGAGAAAACAAGCGGGTTCACCGATATACCTTGTATTCATACCTAATAGCCATTGTTGTAGGAACGTGTGCTATGTACTTTTGAGTTATAAACTTAAATAATAATAAAATGGAGAACATGAATAGACAACAACCACCCGGAGGAATGGGTTCCAGATTATGGACAGGCCTTATCTTATTTCTGGCAGGCTTGCTTTTGCTGGCCAGGCAAATGGGTGCCCCGCTTCCCGACTGGCTCTTTACATGGCCAATGATTCTAATACTTGTGGGTATTATGATTGGGATTAAAGACAAATTTCAGAATCCGGGGTCGTGGATTATTTTGCTCATTGGTTCTATCTTTCTGGCTGATCGAGCTACTGACGGGCTGAACCTTCGCCAGTTCATTGCGCCATTGATTCTGATTATCATTGGGCTGGTATTCCTGATTCGTCCACGTATAATCAAGGGCGACAGATGTGGGTGGGGCAAAAGGGAGGATCGCACAATTGAGGAAGGTGAGATAGAAAATACAGTAGCTGGCGGAGCCGGTAAAGACCAGGAATATGTAAATGTCAATTCAGTTTTCGGAGGTTGCAAAAAGAATATTTTTTCGAAGGATTTCAGAGGTGGGATTGTCAACTGCTTCATGGGTGGAGCAGAGCTCAATCTGTCGCAGGCTGGAATGAAGGTGCCTGCTATCCTTGAAATAAATAACGTTTTTGGTGGCACAAAACTCGTTGTTCCGTCAGACTGGAATGTCAAGAATGAAGTCACTGCCATATTTGGAGGGATAGATGATAAAAGAAAATACCTTGCTAATGTGGTGCCTGACCCTGAAAAGAGCCTGCTGATTAAAGGAAGTTGCCTTTTTGGCGGGATAGATATTGTAAGTTATTAATGTTAATCACACTCACATGAAATGGTATCTTGTAAAAATAGTGTACAGGATAATTTGCGGCGAGGGATTGCACACTCCTCAATTTGATGAACAACTGCGGATGGTACGTGCTTCAGATGCACTCCAGGCTTTTCTGAAAGGAAGATTATTGGGTGAGCATGGGGAAGAAACTTTCCTAAATGACAGACAAGACCCTGTAAAATGGAAGTTTATTGATGTTTCAGAATTATATTTAATAGATGAAATTAAAGATGGCGCTGAAATTTATACTCGTGTGCAGGAAGAGGTGGATGTAGAGGCGTATCTGGACAATATCAGACGAAGGGCAAACAGATTGTATGCGCAGTGTCTTGATCAAAGCAAAATAGTAGCATAACAGGATTGCATGAATTCATTGTTTTCAGAAAAAAAGTTACTTATCTACTTTGAAGCCTGGTGGCTGCTGGTGATGTTCATGCAGTTCTGGATTCTCAGGCAATCAGGGTTTGACAATTTTCATTCGATAGCCGACTCCGTTATTTCTGGTTTGGTGCTTGGATTACTGAGTTTTCTGTTTTCTGATACCATGAAGTATTATGTGCCCCGAAAGGAGAAGTATGGTTATGTGTTAGGGGCTGCACTGTTGATATGCCTTGCCTGGCTTGGATTGGTCTGGGTAGGTTTTTATATACTTTTCCCGGCAGAGGATCCATATTTTGACTTTCTGAAACAATCTTTTGGGATAAGGATGGGAGCTGGCTTTCTGTTATTAAGCAGCCAGATAATGTTTAGCCTGCTTTTGTATAGTGATAAGGGTCAGAAGGAAATGGAAGAAAGAAAGGCAGAAGCTGACCAACTGAATAAAGAAGCAGAATTATTTAAACTCCGGCAGCAATTACAGCCTCATTTTTTATTTAACAGCCTCAACTCAATAAGCTCTTTAATAATTTCAAACCCTGAAAAGGCAAGGACTATGCTTCAGCAGTTAAGCGACTTCCTAAGAGGAACAGTCAGAAGGAGTGAAGAAATGCTTGTGCCGTTGGAGGAGGAGTTAGCCTACCTTGAATTATATCTTGAAATCGAGAAAGTAAGGTTTGGCCACAGGCTTCAGACCCGGTTAGATTGTGCTGAAGAATTAAAGCATTATTTATTGCCTCCATTGTTGTTGCAGCCGGTTGTGGAGAATGCTATTAAGTTTGGATTGTATGATACTACCGGTGACGTGCTGATTACTATAAAAGCCCTTCACACAGAAAAAGGATTGGTGATAAGAGTTGTCAACCCTTTTGATCCGGACACTGTGGCTCCTTCAAAAGGAACGGGGTTTGGACTGGCATCTATAAGGAGAAGGTTGTTTTTATTGTATTCCAGAAATGATCTGGTAAGCACCAGTGAGGAAAACGCCCTTTTTGTAACAGAAATCTTAATCCCCGGCTAATGAAACGTGCTCTAATTATTGATGACGAGCCTCTGGCAAGAGATATCATCAGGGAATATCTTAAAGGCAATGAAGACATAAAGGTAATAGATGAGTGTGCTGATGGATTCGAAGGGGTGAAAGCCATTCAGCAGTTGAAACCCGACCTTATCTTCTTAGATATCCAGATGCCTAAAATTAATGGGTTTGAAATGCTGGAGTTGATAGATACTCCTTTGCAGATTATTTTTACAACTGCATTTGATGAGCATGCCATCAGGGCGTTTGATAAGAATGCCGTAGATTATCTCCTTAAACCCTTCAGTAAAGCACGCTTTTATCAGGCACTGGAAAAGCTTAATCAGAATGTGCCCGCTCCCGTAAAAGAATTAGCCGAAGAGGCTTCTGTATCGTTAGAACGGCAAGATAGAATTGTGGTAAAGGAAGGCACCAGAATCAAGGTGATTCCTGTGGCAAGGATACGATATATGGAAGCAGCAGACGATTACGTAAAAATTGTGACAGATGAGGGTGCATTTCTGAAGAACAGGACAATGGCTTTTTACGAAAAAGCCCTGAATGCTTTTCGCTTTGTGCGTACACACAGGTCATACATCGTAAATACGCACCTGATCACAAGAATAGAACCTTATGAAAAGGAGATGCACCTGGTGATTCTTTCCACAGGAGAACGGTTACCCGTAAGTAAGAGCGGTTACGCAAGGCTCAGGGCAGAATTAGGAATCTAGAAGTTATTAATTTTAGGAATTGTTTTCCTACGTCAGTCGTGTGGCCGGATACATAATCAATAATTTTGCACATTATTTAATAATCAGATATTTTGATAGAGAAGAAAACAAATTATGAGGCGGAGGTAACCGCAGTGCTGGTGGGCATGGTAAATCAATATCAGCCTGAGCAGGTAACTAATGAATACCTTGCCGAGCTCGCATTTCTGGCAGAGACAGCCGGTGCTACCGCCATCAAGACCTTTATTCAGAAACTGGATCATCCCGATAGCCGGACTTTTGTAGGCAAAGGAAAACTTGCTGAGATAAAGGACTATTGTGAAAAGAAAAATGTGGGGCTGGTCATATTTGACGACGAGCTAACCGGATCACAGATACAGAATATTGAGAAGGAACTGAAGATTGTAACTATAGACCGGACTGACCTTATTCTCGATATTTTTGCCTCCAGAGCAAAAACGGCTCAGGCGAAAGTGCAGGTGGAACTGGCACAGTATCAATACCTGCTGCCTCGCCTGAAAGGAATGTGGAAACACCTGGAACGCCAGGGTGGTGGGATTGGCAGCCGGGGTCCGGGTGAGACGGAGATAGAAACTGACCGCCGGATAGTAAAGGATAAGATTGCACTTTTGAGAAAACGCCTTGCTGAAATAGACAAACAGGCATTCACTCAGAGAAAAGAGCGTGGGGAATTTATAAGGGTAGCCCTGGTTGGTTACACCAATGTAGGGAAGAGCACTATTATGAACCTGCTTAGTAAGAGTGAGGTGTTTGCAGAGAATAAGCTTTTTGCTACTCTGGACACCACTACCCGGAAAGTGGTATTGGGCTATACTCCTTTTCTTCTCAGTGATACTGTAGGGTTTATTCGTAAACTTCCTCACCATCTGGTAGAGAGCTTCAAGAGCACGCTTGATGAAGTCCGCGAAGCTGATATGTTGCTGCATGTAGTGGATATTTCGCATCCGAAATTTGAAGACCAGCTTGCGGTAGTGGAGAAGACCCTTCACGATTTGAAGAGTATGGATAAGCCTGTAATTACGGTCTTCAACAAGATGGATATGTATGAGAAAATACATTTTGATGAGTGGCTTGCGCCTGAAGTGAAGGAACAACTGCTGAATGATTTAAAAGAAAGCTGGCGACAGCGTACCAATGGTATGGCGGTTTTCATCTCTGCAATTGAGAAGGATAATATCGATGGGCTGCGACAGAAAGTATTGAATGAAGTACGCAATCTGTATCAGAAAAAATATCCTTATAAAGTTGAATTCTTCTACTAATGAATAGTCAGGGGGATTGGTATAAAGTCGCAGACAGCCTTGCTTCAATTCCATTTAATGAGAAGAAGATTGCATTAATAAAACTTGCAGGAAAGGAAATTTGCCTTGTCAATTCGCCCCTTGGTTTGAGGGCTTGTACCAATCGCTGTCCTCATGCAGGGGGCAATCTGAGTGAAGGTTTTATAGATAGCAGGAACCATATCGTATGCTGTGTGCATTATTATAGATTTAGTCTAGACACTGGAAGAGATGCACTTAACGAAGGCTATTTTTTAAAAACATATCCTACTAAAGTAAATGAGGAGGGTGTGTTTGTAAAAGTGTAATAGTACGTATAACCGTATAGTACAGTCGTAACTACCGGGAGAGTAATGATTTTTTAATCTGCTTTACTGTGGATTGTTCACTGAACATGAAAAAGTATGGCCGGAGATAATGCTTAGAACTTTGGACAGGGGATACCTCTGCCCCCTTCATAAGGACGGAGCTCATAGATAAGTGAAAGCTCCATCCCCCCTCTGCTTTGGGAAGCAGTCTTAAGACTCGACATATTGATATCGTAGGTAGCTCCGATTCGGAAACCTGCGAACTCTAAACCGATGTAAGGAATCAGTGCATCACCGAATCTGTACCAGGAACCGAAGTACACATTAGATGGCTCGAGACTTGTGGGATCTATGGCAGCCGCGGCAGCTGCTCCGATAACGGTTTCGGTGGCCTGATTTTGAATTTGAAAAATTCCGCTGGTATGCAAGGTGATAATATCGGATACAGGAAAATATCCTCCGGCATGCAGCGTGGTCCGTGTGCCGATATTCCAATCGGCTCCCAGAAAACTTTCTTTTGGCCGGTTGATGTGATACATGGAAGCTCCTATATAAAAATTGTTGTCGCCGTTGGTAGAGCCTGAATAGAGGATTCCGGCGTTCACATCAAAGTAGTTGACATTGAGGTTTTGTGTGTAAAATACCTCCTGGGTGACACCTGTGAAGCCAAACGGTGTAAGCATATCCTCAAAGTACAATTTGGTCTGGTCAAGTCTTTTTTGTCCGTACGATCCCTGAAACCCTACGCCGATCTGCTGAAAACCATCTTCGTCGAGTGATTTGTGATAGGAGGTAGATACAGCGATATAATTGTTTGTAAGGATGTTTCCTCCCGCCTGGTCTTTCAATGCGAGGATACCCACCCCCCAGGTATCTGTTTCGGGAATATGCTTTCTCATTATCTGGAAGTCGGCGCTGGCTGTGTAGGTGGTATATACGTTATTGAAGGTAGGCCATTGGTTCCTGTAGTTTCCTGCGGCTCTTACCATGCCATCAAATTTTCCTGTCAGCGCAGGGTTCAGCGTAAGAGGTGAAGCAAAAAATTGGGAGAAATGAGGATCCTGTGCATAGGTATGGCCGGATATCAATATAAAAAAAGAAATAATAGTCAGGGCTTTCTTCATTCTGTCAGGCGGTAAAAGGAAATTAAAGATACATAATTGAAAAATAAACGGGAAGCGAATCCAGAGGAGTTTCTGTTAAAACCTGATAATCGGTGCAGGTGTTGTGGGCACTTGCCGGATTTGTAAAAAGTCAACTGAGCGAATGGATAATTTTTTCAAACTCATCTGCCTTGAGAGAGGCCCCACCCACTAGTCCGCCATCTACATCCGGCTGCGAGAAAAGTTCGTTTGCATTATCTCCTTTTACGCTTCCACCGTAGAGGATGGTTGTGTGGTCAGCCACTTCGTTTCCGTATTTGTCACCGACGATTTTTCTGATATGGGCATGCATCTCCTGTGCTTGGGCGGCAGTGGCTGTTTTTCCCGTTCCGATAGCCCAGATGGGTTCATAGGCAATTAATACCCGGGAGAAGGCTTCGGTGTTCAGATGAAACAGTCCGTCGCGGATTTGTGATTCTACAAAATGGTTTTGTTCATTGTGTTCTCTGACAGCAAGATCTTCACCGCAACAGAAAATAGGAGTGAGGCCGTGCTGAAGTGCAAGGTCAGTTTTTTGAGCTAAGATGTCGCTTGTTTCGTTGAAATATTGCCTGCGTTCGCTGTGCCCGATGATTACGTGCGTGATACCACATGAGGCCAGCATCGCAGCGCTTACTTCTCCTGTGTAGGCGCCTGAATCCTTTTGGTGACAATTTTGAGCAGAAATAAAAAAAGAAGGTTTACCGTTCAGGAGTTGTTTGGCCATTAGAAGATAAGGGAACGGAACAGCTATTACCACCTGTTCGTTTTCTTTAAGGCTGAATTGTTTTTGGCTCAGTGCGGTCAGCAGTTTTTCTGCGTCCTGAAGGGAACAGTTCATTTTCCAGTTGGCAGCAGCAATTTGTTTTCTCATAATTGATTGTAGAGTTTTTTTAATGAAGTTGTTTCCTGTTCTGTTATTTCGAATCCTTTTAGTTTTTTCCAGTTGTCTATATCTCTGATTGCTTTTTCAAAATCGTATTTTTCTTCACTCCAGGTAAAGTTAGGAACGAATTTATCCGGCGGCTTCCCGAAGATATTACAGCTTACTCCCATGACCGTTCCGGTGTTAAAAGAGGTATTGATGGCGCTGCGGCTGTAGTCGCCCATAAGCAGGCCACACTTGGTGCCTGCTTTCACAGGTTCGTTAAATGTGGGGATATGCAGCGTGATTTCTCCTGCGTTGTTTTTGAGGTTGCTATTGCTGGTGCCGGCTCCCAGATTGCACCATGTGCCAATTACTGAATCGCCCAGATATCCGTCATGCGCTTTGTTGGAATAGCCCATGATGACGCTGTTTTTAATTTCCCCACCGGCAAGGCACGAAGGGCCTATAGTGGTAGCGCCATACACTTTTGCGCCCATCTTTACCAGGCTGTTTCTGCCGATGAAGAGTGGCCCGCGCAACATGGCTCCCTGCATGATGCTCGCCCCTTCCGAAATATATACGGGGCCTGCTTCTGCATTGATATAGCAGGATTCTATATCGGTAAACTCTTCAATAAATATATTGTCCTTTGCCTTTGCCGTAATCTCTTTGGGAATTGGTTGGGATTTCTTTCCGGCTGTCAGAATCTCAAAATCCTGACGCAATGCCCAGTCGTTATATTTAAAAATATCTGCCGCATTGTTCAGGGTAATAAAGGCCTCTTCATTTTGTCTGTTTCCGGAGGCAAGCGACTTCAGCATATCGTGCGAAGGCACAATGTCGGCGTGGAAAGTGAGTGTTTTCCCGTGTGTGACAGGGCTTTCAGATGCGAGCACAACATGCCTGAAAAATAGCTGCCATCTTTCCAGAATAGTCAGCATGCCGATACGGATGTGGGCGATACTACCGACCTGTCCGAAGGGAAACAGGTTTCCTGAAGTGCTGATGTCATCCAGAATGATGGTCATAAAGCGAAAATATTCATTATCGGGCAAAAAAAATCCTCCGGTATTAGTGGAGGATCATTTGACGGGAGTCCGTATTATTTTTTCTTTTCATAACGCTTTCTAAACTTATCGATTCTACCTGCAGTATCTACCAGTACATTTTTACCGGTGTAGAAAGGGTGCGAAGTATTTGAAATTTCCAGTTTGATAACCGGATATTCGTTGCCGTCTTCCCATTTCACTGTTTCTTTGCTGGCTGCGGTAGAGCGGCTGAGGAAAGAATCGCCATTACTCATATCGCGGAATACGACGAATCTGTAATTTTCAGGATGAATATTCTTTTTCATAATTGGTTGATTTTCAGCATGGCTAACCGTTTCTGGTCTCCATGCAATATTTTTAGGACGGCAAAGGTAATGAAAACAATCAGAATTCCCCTGTTTTCAGGGCAAAAACTGAAATAATTTCTCCTTACCAAGTGGTTTCCTCCGTGAACATATCAGCTTTTCATGTTGACATATTGAAAGGCGATACCCAACCCCCAGCCTTTTGATGCCTGAATCACAGCCTGTAATTCATCTATTTTTTTGGCGGTTACCCGTATAATGTCATCCATGATTGCTGCCTGCACTTTGAAACCTCCGTCTTTGATGAGTTTGACGATCTTTTTGGCATCTTCCTGTTTGATTCCGTTTCTCACAGGAATGGTCTTTTTTACAATTTTTCCACTGGGCACAGGTTCTTTGCTCATGTCATAAATCTCTGCAGCAAGTCCCTGCTTCAGGGTCTTGCTGATTAGTACATCTGTGATCTGTTGTAGTTTCATTTCGCTGTCGGCTTCCAGATTCAGGATAAACTCTTTTTTGTTCAGATCGATTACAACGTGATTCCCTTTAAAATCGTAACGGTTGGTGATTTCTTTTGATGCTGTGTTGACCGCATTGTCCAGCGTCTGAATATCTACTTTGCTTACAAGGTCGAATGAAGCCATAATTCATAAATTTTGCTCGAAGTTAATAAATGATTGGAGTAATCGCGATTGGGCGGGTCTGGTGCATGAAAGTATGGTACTGTATGATTCCAGGCTTCCAAACTAAAAAGTTGTATATTTATTTTTAATAATAACCAAGACTTAAATGTTCTGCTATGAATCTATTTGAAAGAGTAAAGAATATCATAGTTACTCCCAAAACAGAGTGGACAGTAATCAGCAAGGAAAATACCAGTCCGGCTGACATGATTACCAAATACGTGTTGCCATTAGCAGCTCTGTCTGCTATCGCTTCTTTTATTGGCTATGGACTGGTGGGTACAAGCGTATTTGGGTTGAAGGTTTCGGGGATAAATTGGGGAGTGTATCATGCCGCAAATGTATTGATTAGTGCGGTGCTGGGTGTATTGGTAAGTGCATGGGTTATCGATATGCTCGCACCTTCTTTCAAGTCGGAGAAGGACATGAATGCATCTATCCGGCTCACATCTTATACGTTTACTCCTGCATGGGTTGGGGGGCTTCTTTTTATATTGCCATCTATTGCAATGATAGGTGCGTTGTTTGGCCTATACGGTTTATATCTGCTTTATATCGGGTTACCCGAAATGAAGAAGACGCCAAGGGAGCAGCAGACCTCCTATTTTGTGGTTTCCCTGATTGTGATGATCGTCGTACTTTGGTTAGTAGGCCTTGTGGTAGGTAAGTTGCTTATGTCTGTATTTGGTCTGGCACAGCCGACGCCCGATTTGGATTCTATTTTTAAAGGCCTTCAGTAAGCCTTTTTCTGTTTAACTTTTAGTGAGGTGGCTGCGCAAGCCACGCGAGACAAAGGTTATCGAAGAAGCGGAATTGGGTGGTACATGATGCATCTACTTCCTTCCCAAAATGAGCGGATGCAATGCCTTCTGCATCTCCGGTGAGGGTATAGTCTTTAATCGCCATATCTTTTCGGAAATCCACATTGCCTTTCGCATACCACTTAAACATACACTCCTTAGTGCTCCAAAGCAAGGTCAGCTGACTTACCATCGTAAGATTGGTTTTCTTTCTCCTTATTAAGAGTTGTTCCGGTTCGTTTAGGAACTTTTTTTCGAGTCGAAGCAGTTTCTCTGCAACCAGTTCTACGTCTATACCTACCGGAAATTGGCGGCTGACGATGGCGGCAGCATAATCACTACAATGAGAGATAGAAAAGTAGTATGAATTGTCAGGAAGATAGGGCCTCCTGCCGTCCAGTTGGATTTTGTTTACCGGGAATGCGGCATCGAGTAAGCAGAGCAGGAATCTGCCGGCAAGGTGTTGAAGTCTTTTGTGTGGATGCGATATCTCATGCCGGGGGATATAGATTTTGTTGAAGAATGCTTCAGGTTCTGTGATATGCCATACGGCCAGGCGTGTGGTTTCGTTGATATTCTGTGTATAAAACAAAGGCATACTTCTCTTATGTTTGCAGGAACTAAATTGGTGCAAATAAATGATTTTATCGGATACACGTATTCTGGAGGAGGTAGAGAAGGGTAGTATTGTAATCACTCCGTGGGACAGGACGAAACTGGGAAGTAATAGTTATGACGTGCATTTGGGGAAGCATCTGGCCGTTTACAAGGACGCAGTGCTCGACGCTAAGAGGCATAATGAAGTAGCTCATTTTGAAATTCCCGATGAGGGGTTTGTGTTGCAGCCGGATCAGTTGTATCTGGGTGTCACACTGGAATATACCGAAACACATCACCATGTACCGTTTCTTGAGGGCAAATCATCCACCGGCCGGCTTGGCATTGATATCCATGCCACTGCCGGTAAGGGAGATATCGGATTCTGTGGGCACTGGACACTGGAGATTAGCTGCAAAGTGCCTGTGAGAATTTATTGGGGAATGCCCATAGGCCAGTTGATCTACTTCCCACTCGAAGGCGAAGTGTCAATCGCGTATGATAAAAAGAAAGGGGCTAAATACAGCCATCAACCCGACAGGCCGGTAGAAAGTATGATGTGGAAGAATTCGTTTTAGAAGTCGACAGCACGAATGACGGGTAAAGATAAGGTCACGGTAAAATAACTTAAAGCCTCATTACCACATAGGCTTCCCTTCGTAGTAGCTCAATATTTTCTTGCGCAGTAAGAAGTCGTATTTCGAGATAATCAGGTTACTCTTAGCCCGGTCCAGATTGTTTTTGGCAACCAGAAAGTCGACAGAAGTGATAACACCTTCATTGAATTTCACCTCAGCAATACGGAACGATTCTTCAAATGACTTTACCTGACCGAGCAGTAGCTGATATTTGTCGGATGAGGTTACGAGGCTGAGATAGGCTCGTTCAATAGCTTGTTGCAAAAGTGTTTTAGTTTGCTGTTCCTGCAATTCGGCGCTTCTCAGGTTTATTTCAGCCAGTTTTATCTGGCTTCTTACATTAGACCCGTTGAATAATGGGATACTTAGTCCAAGGTTCAGCGTATAAAACATGTTGTTATTTAGCTGGTTCCCGAATTTAAGTTTGCGGTTGGCATAGTGGTCCTGATTTTTATAAACCGGATATTGAGTGCCTCCTACATCAACATAATCAGACGATGCGGCCACAGTGGAGTTAATGTATTCGCTGATAGATGCAGCACTGGAATAGTTGGTGCTCATGCTTCCTCCAAATGACAATGAGGGGAGCAGTCTTCCTCTTATCGATCGGATATTTTTTTCTGCACTCTGTGTGCGCAGGCCGGCAGCCTTTATTGCAGCGAGGTGTTGTAATGCGATGTCATATACTTCTTCGGGAGCCGGGTTATTTGCAGAAGAGATATTCTCTTCGGGCAGGGGTACTACTTCCATATCTTTCCTATAGGGAATATTAAGGAGTTGAGATAGGGATAATCTGGCAGTTTCTACGTTGGCTTTGCTATCAGCTATGCTTACCTGTTCGCTGGCAAACTGACCTTTCAGATCGTAATAGTCAGAAGGCGAGATTGCTCCTTCATTATTCAGCAATGCCAGGCGATCTACCTGATTTTTGGTAACCAGTACCTGTTCCTGTACCTGCTTCAGCACGTCCTGTGCACTCAATACCTGCAGGTAGGCGAGGATAATGTTGATGGTAAGATTATCTTTTGCCTGCTGAAGTTCCATCTCGGATGCTTCTAACCCCAGTTTATTTGATTTGATTTCATTTTGTAGTGAAAGCCCATTAAACAGCAGGATATTGGTATTGGCACCATAGCTGCCATAGGTTACTTTCTGGTCAATAAATGTATTGGTGAATGGGTCAATACTTTTACCATAATTATTACCTTGATTTACTGAAGCATTCAGATTGGGAAGCCTGCTCATTCTGGATTGTTTCCACAATACAGATGACCGTTCGGCAGCAAGGCCTGACTGTAATACATCCGCGTTGTTCCTGATGCCCAGTTCTATTGCCTGTTGCAGGGTAAGCTTTGTCTGTGCTGTCGCAGTAAAAAAAAGTCCTGACAGCAACACCGTGATAACATAAGATTTCATCAACTTAAAAATTTATCAGTGCTCTTTAATAGATTCAATTCGTCCATCCAAAAGGTTAATGATTTTATTTCCGTATTCGGCATTTTTCTCTGAGTGCGTTACCTGGATGATAGTGACGCCTTCCTTATTCAGCTCTCTGAATATTTCCATGATTTCTTCACCCTGTTTGGAGTTCAGATTGCCGGTAGGTTCATCGGCCAGGATGATTTTGGGTTTAATGATGAGAGCACGTGCAATGCCGGTAAGTTGCTGCTGCCCGCCGGAGAGCTGGGAAGGGAAGAGATCTTTCTTAGCTACTATCTGGAATCGATCGAGCATGTCGGCTACCATTGATTTTCGCTCGGAACTTTTGATATTTTGATATATTAAGGGTGTCTCCAGGTTTTCATACACTGTCAGATCATCAATTAAATGATATGCCTGAAATACAAAACCGATATGAGTTTTGAACAGTTGTGCACGTTGCTTTTCTTTCAGTGAAAACACCTCTTCACCCATGAAGGTATAGCTCCCTTCGTTGGGAGTATCCAGCATGCCTATAATATTGAGCAGTGTGGACTTTCCTGCGCCTGATGGCCCCATGATAGTGATGAATTCTCCTTCCTTCACTTCCAGATTAATATCCTTGAGCAGAAAAGTGCGGTTAATACCCTGGTTTACCCATTTATAGATTTTACTGAGAGAGAGCATGGACTATAATAGTTTTGTTTACCCATTTGGTGCAATAGGGGTGCCGATTACTATCAGGTTGATAATCAGCATTTTGTTGAATCTTTGTACCTGCCGGGTGTCCGTTTCCAAAACAATAGTGTACGCTTTTGATACATAGAGAAGCGGTAGCCCGTGGCCTGTTTACATTTATATTCTCCGGTACGTATTACTGTAAACCTAAATATCCAGTCAGGTACTTCTTACTATTTCCCGCTTTTTTTCTCGTTTGTTTTTTGAGGATTTGAGCTGGCTCCTGCCTTTAAGCGTCCTGCCTTACGGAGTTCCTGATGCAGCAGGTACTCTATCTGTCCGTTGATACTTCTGAATTCATCGGCAGCCCAACGCTCCAGCGCGTCATACGTGCGCTTATCCATTCGCAAAACAAAACTTTTCTTTTCAGACATTTCCTGATAACGAATCTATTGGTATAGGGTTCCTGTATTCAGCACGGGCGTAGCTGCACTTTCGCCGCAGAGTACCACCATTAAGTTGCTTACCATGGCAGCCTTCTTCTCCTGATCTAACTCAATGATATCTTTTTCTGAAAGCTTCTGAAGTGCCATTTCAACCATGCCTACCGCACCTTCTACAATCTTGGATCTGGCCGCTACTATGGCGGTGGCCTGCTGTCTTTGTAACATGGCTCCAGCAATTTCTGATGCATAGGCCAAATGGCTGATTCGGGCTTCTTCTATGACAATACCGGCGCGTTCAAGACGCTCCGTAAGTTCCTTTTCAAGTATCTGGTTTACAGAATCTCCGCCTTCTCTCAGTGTAACCATAGCTGCTTCATCCTCCAGATTATCGTACGGAAAGCTACCGGCCAGATGCCTTACAGCTGCTTCGCTCTGAGTCTTCACATACGATTGATAATCGCTGACATCATAGGCGGCTTTATAAGTGTCGCCTACTTTCCACACGATAACCGCGCCTATCTCGATAGGGTTCCCCATCTTATCGTTCACTTTGAGAATTTGCCCCTGCAGGTTATCGGCACGCAAGCTGATTTTTGTTTTGGTGTAAAGCGGATTGACAAAAAAGAATCCGTTCTTTTTAATAGTGCCTACATATTTCCCAAAAAAATTCAATACACTGGAATGGTTGGGATTCACGACTACTAATCCTTTTATCAACACAGAAAATGTAAGTGTAAGAAGTATTCCAAGTACGACAAACCAGACATTTACATGATCATCAGTGCCGGAATTGGCAAAGCTGAAGATTGCCAGTACAAGGCTGACCAGTGCAAAGATCAACGCGGCGAATCCAGGGATGGGTTTTAATGTCTTTTCCATAACGAGAAGTTTAAGATGATATTATTTTGATATCAAAAGTATATTATTGGTTTATATTTTCCAAATCATTGTTGTCCGGCAAAATTATTCCCAATGTGGCTAAAGCCATTGATGTGTAAGTTTTTCATATCCCCGCCCTAAAGGGTGAGGTAAAAATTTTAAAACCCGGGCCCCTTGGGTTTTAACTCAACTCGATCGTACAATAGTATTTCCAAATAGGAATAAAAAAAGTTCTTTCCCAGAATTGAAAAAGAACTTTGAAAAGTGTAATAGTGCTTGGATTGGCTATGGACTATAAGAGATTTCTTTCTTTGTTAGCATTTTACTCCGTGCGCAGACTTTTTACCGGATTAGCAGTAGCTACCTTAAAGGCCTGGAAGCTTACCGTTATCAGTGCAATCAATATCACCAATAATCCTACAAGTGCAAACAATGTCCATCCGATGGATATTTTATAAGGATAATTTGCTAACCATCTATTTCCTGCAATGATGGCCACTGGAATGGAAATGATTAGTGAAACCAGCACCAGTTTCAAAAAATCTTTAGAAACGATAGAAACGATACTTCCGGCAGTGGCTCCAAGCACTTTACGGATACCAATCTCCTTGGTACGCTTTTCAGTGGCTAGTACGGTCAACCCAAACAAACCGATACAACTAATGAAAATGGTGAGGATAGCGCCAAACAAAATGATTTGTTTCCATTTGGCTTCCGCTTCATATTGTTTACGATTCTGGTCGTCTTTGAACACATAGCTGTAGGGTGATATCGGAAAGAACTCTTTGAATTTATCTCGGATAAATTTTAAAGAGCTTGTCGCTGTCCCGGCTTTTATTTTAATGTCAAATTGGTCGTAAGCATTTGCTTCGGTCATCGTAAATAATTGGGGGCCGATTTTATTGTTCAGCGAAAGATAATGGTAGTCTTTCACCACGCCTACCACCTGGTAAGTTTTGTTGGTGAAGTTGAAGTACACTGTCTGGCCCAGAGGGTTTTTCCATCCGGCTTTCTTGACAAAAGATTCATTAACAATGACAGAGTTTGATGAATCAGATGGAAACTTTTCTGAAAAATTTCTTCCGCTGACAATCGGGATTTCAAATGCAGGCAGATAAGATTCATCTATGGTTTCATATTGAAAGGTAATGTTTGAATCGTTATTGATTTTAGCTGTAGTACTCCACCAGCCGTTGTTTTTTGGCGCTACGAATAGAATGTCGGGATTCTGTAGTAAAGCCCTTTTGAAAACAGCAGCCTGCTGATGCGACATGTTTTCTCGGTTAACCTCTACTATATTTGTATCGTTATAACCCAATGGCATATTCGTAAGAAAGTTAAACTGACTATAGATAATAAATGTTCCTGCTATCAGGAAAGAGGCTAAAGCAAACTGGAGTACCACCAATGATTTCTGGAGATAATTTTTCCCGCCTAACCTGAATCTGCCATACAGTGTGGCTACCGGTTTATAGCCCGATAAAATTATTGCCGGATAAAAACCAGCCAACAGGGTAGTGATCAAGAAAAGAGCCACATATCCTGCAATAAGTTTCCAGTCAAATAAATAGGATATCGCCAGTGCTTTGTTAGATAGATGATTAAACAATGGAAGTGCAATCTGCACCAATAACATAGCAAGTATGAACGCCAGAAGGCACAAAAGAAATGACTCTCCCAAAAATTGGAGGATTAATTGTTTTCTATTGCTCCCCACCACCTTGCGGATGCCGATTTCTTTTGCTCTCTTCACTGAGCGCGCCACAGTAAGGTTGACAAAGTTGATACACGCTATCAGGAGCACGAAGAGTGCAATTCCCGAAAGTATATAAGAATAAATGGGGTTACTTGCATTTACCAATCCATTCTGTGCAGGCATCTCAGGGTTCAGATGAATATCTGTATAGGGCTGCAGAAAATATTCGTTAAGGGTCTCATCCGGGTTGCCTCCAAACATTTTCATCAGCTTCTTAAAAGTCTCTGTGGCATCCTTTACATAAAATGCCTGCATTTGTTTATTGATTGTGGCAATATTGGCGTTGGGAGAGACTGTTACAAAGGTGCTCAGGAAAAAGCTAAACCAGTTGTCGTTGTTAGCAGCTTCTTCAGGATTTTCTTTGAAGGGTAAGAGGATATCAAATTGAATAGATGAATTCTGCGGGCATTTTTTTGAGACGGCTGTTACCTGATAGGGGACAAATGTGGTGTCCTCTTTTATCAAGACCATTTTCCCGATAGCGTCTCTGGTGCCGAACTGTTTCATGGCCTCTTCTTCTGAGATGACGATGGAATGTGAATTTTTAAGACAACTATTGGGGTCTCCGCTGTACAGAGGGAAGGTGAACATTTTGAAAAAGTTGGAATCCACAAAAAGCAAATCTCTGGATACCACTTCGGCGCCTTTTTTAAAATCTTCATTGCCTGACTGGATTCTTACAAATGACTCTATTCCCGGCACATTAGCCTTAAATTTTGGCCCCTGAAGAATACCGCTGTTCACATTGGTACGATCCTCCCCGAGAAAGTGCGAATTGTTTACAATCCGATAAATGTGATTGGCATTGGAATGGAATCTGTCAAAACTCACTTCGTCTTTAACGTAAAGGATGATCAGCATGGCCGATGCAAGGCCAAGGGCCAGTCCTGCAATATTGATGAGTGAAAATATTTTATTTCGCTTTAGGTTTCGGTAAGCGATTTTGAAGTAATTCTTAAACATTAATTAATGATTTTAAGATTGCAGATGCAAAGTTTTAATGAGAAGGAAACGTGAACAAGGCGGTTCAATTAAGATGCCTTTTTGTACCTCATTGAATATCAGCACACTATCGTTGCGGATAATGTGTGGGGTGTACGGATATAACACACGAGTGTACGGTTTTGATACAGCTTGGTGATTTTTTTGTTACACGGAGCGCCACTGAGGAGTCACGAGGCGCACGGAGGTATTCTCTGTGCAACTCTGTGTCTTCTCTGGTTTTCCACTGTGTAATTAATTTTTTCTTACACGGAGTACCACGGAGGAATCACGGAGATTTCCTTTGTGTCACTCTGTATCTTCTCTGACTTTTTCTCTGTGTAATTATTCTTTGTTACACGGAGTACCACGGAGGATTCGGGATGTTATACGTAGGTTTTCTTATACGGATGCATAAGTCCTTTACAAAGGATGGCTTCTGATTTCTCAGCCCTGGTTTGTCAGCAGTTCAATAAACTCCTCAATCGAAATGACATTTACTTTAGGGAAGTCAATATCTCTCAACACTAAAAAATGTTTATCATTGGTTACAATCCAATCTGCATTGGAAGCAATAGCACAATCAACAAATTTGTTGTCGTCAGCGTCTTGAGAAATAAGGCTCCACTTGTATTCGGGATTACAAAGTTCTATGTTTTGGTTATTTAGGAGATTTTCCAATATTTCTGAAGCATCCGGAATTGCATATCTAAACGAAAGTTGCTCCTCGTATTCCATCAGAATTTCGTTTGAAATTACTACATCATATTTATTATCTTTTATCGCCTGATAGGCTATGTGATATCGTGACGTGGAAGGTATGATTACAAGGAATACGTTTGTATCAATGACGACTTTCATCTTTTGCTGCCCGGGTTTATTGTGAAGGGTCGTTTAGCCATGAATCAAAATCCTGCTGGGTATAACCTTTTTCCTTTACACTGCTGTCTGCTTTTTGTTGCAACTTATCTAAAAAGTACTTGCCAATCATATCTTTAATGGCGATTAAATCTTCCTGTGACACTTCCCTGCCAAACAGCTTCAATAGCTCCAGTTGCAATGGTGTAAACTTCGTTGGCATATTTTGAGCAATCATTTTTTATCATTTTTATTATTCAAATTTAAAAGAATAACAGGTTTCATCCTTCTTTTTTTCTCTGTGTCTTCTCTGGTTTTCCGCTGTGTAATTAATTTTTTCTTACACGGAGTACCACGGAGGAATCACGGAGATTTCCTTTGTGTCACTCTGTATCTTCTCTGACTTTTTCTCTGTGTAATTATTTTTTGTTACACGGAGTACCACGGAGGATTCATGGAGCGCCACGGAGGAGAATTTCCTTTTCAGGTTCTTTTTATACCTCATCTCCAGCCAATATCCTTTCTATCTGGGTATGCAATTCGGGTATTTTGTTCTTCAATACATCCCAAATAATCATATAATCTACCCCCATGTAATCATGAATTAACCGGCTCTCATTCCTGCCATATTTTCCCAATTTACATTGAAGTGGTTGTCTTTGAACTCCTTTGAAATTTTCTTTGTTGCTTCGCCAATAATTTCCAGGCTCCTCACTATTGCACGCTTTAGTATTTCATCATTTAGTATATCCTCTATATCTTTTCCCTTACTGACAGAAAGCAGAAAAGAGCATTCATCGTAAATATGTCTTAAAAAATAAAAGAAATCTTTAGACATTTTGAACTTCTCTTAAAATTTCAGGGCCTATATGTCTGCTCAAACTATTCTTAGTAATAACTTCAACTTTTTCATTTTCAAACGCTTCCTCAATCAGGTCATAAATTGCCATAAAACCATCATAACTTTCTTTGCCAGGCTCAAAGTCAATCAGAAGATCTATATCACTTTTTGGGGTTTGCATGCCATATAAATAAGACCCAAAAAGTCCAATACCTGATAACCCATATTTATGAAGTGTGGGCTTCATTTCTTTAAGTATCCTGATAATATTTTCTTTGTTTTCCATAAACTTAAAATAACCTTTTTAAAGATATGGATTATACATTTATAACTTCAAAGCCATTAGTGAGTTTTACCTTCCTAATACATCGTAAAATTAAAGTTGTTTCGGTGCAGACGAAGATTGATTTCCCTGGTTGAAATTATTTCAAATCAATGCGATTATTCCGCTATTCAGTTCGCAATGATTTCACCGGATTTGCTACTGCAGCCTTCACTGATTGAAAACTGATGGTTATTAGTGTAATCAAAAAAATGATCAGTGCTGTAATTAAGAAAACTCCCGAACCTATTTGTATCCGATACACAAAATCCTGTAACCATGAATGAGCCCCCCACCATGCTAATGGGATAGAGATTAAGAGTGCCACGACAGTCAGTTTCAGAAAATCTTTGGAGATCATCATTACAATTTTTACTGCAGATGCTCCTAAGACTTTTCGCACTCCAATTTCTTTTACTCTTTGTTTGACAGAATACGTTGATAGTCCGAATAAACCAAGGCAGGCAAGGATTACAGCTATAACTGTAAAAATATTCATAAGCGTTCCCATCCTCATTTCGGCTGCATACAAGGAGTTGTATTGATCATCGGCAAACTGATAATTAAATGGACGGTCAGGAAAGAAGGTTTTCCATTTGGTTTCCAGAAAATGCAGGGTATTCGGGATATTGCCTGCCCCGATTTTTACTAACAGCCCGCTTCCGTAATAACTAGAAAAAAGTACAACAGGTTTGATAGCTTCGTGTAGCGATTGATAGTTAAAGTCTTTCACCACACCTCTCACAAAACCCGGCCGGTTGTCTCCAAGGAACATCTTTTTTCCAATAGCTTCTTCAGGGGTCCATCCCAACTGTTTTGCTGCTGATTCATTGAGGATAAAATGATAAGTATTAGTATCTCTTTCGGCTTCATGTGCCATATCCAACATATCCTGACGCGTTAGATTTTCGCCGGCGATCAATTGCAATCCTGTAGCAGGGATATATCCATCGTCAATAGGATTGGCAGTAACTGTTATCTGCGCATTTTCGGGCATTCCCGGTTTGCGCATGCTGTATCCTCCTATTATTTCAACGGGTGAATGCTGGGTTCTCGCGGTACCTAATACGTTAGGATTTTCTGCAAACTGACTCCTTAATTGATCACTCTTGTTAAAAAAATAAGGTACATCCACCACTAATAGGTGACTACGGTCATAACCTAATTTCTTTGTACGGATATAATTCAGTTGTTGCTGAATAATAAAAGTAGCAGCGATCAGGAAAATGGAAATAGCAAATTGAAAAACGATGAGTGATTTTCGCAGCCATTGACCTGAGGTTGAATTCTTGAAACTTCCTTTAAGCACCTTAACGGGAATGAATGAAGATAAAATAAACGCAGGATAACTTCCTGCCGCAAGGCTTACCACAAATACAATAGCCATTGCAATGGCCAATACAGGGAGAGAAAATAGAGCAGGTATATTGAAGTGTTGACTGGTCAGATTGCTAAAGAAAGGTAACAGCAATGCCGAAATAATAAGTGCTATGATGACTGCTGCCAGGCTTACCAATATAGACTCTCCGATAAACTGGATGAAAAGTTGGGCACGTGTGGCACCGATTACTTTTCTGATTCCCACCTCCTTTGCGCGCTCTATAGATGCAGCTGTGCTCAGGTTGATATAGGTGAAACAGGCAATTGCTAAAACTAACAAGGCAATCAATCCGAGGCTGTAAATATCAGACAGACTTACGTTGGGCGCCATCGCATCGTAAGGTGAACGGGTATGGATATCAAAGAATGGTTCTAATTCAAAATTGACGGTGGCATGTGTGCCTGCCATCTCTTTTTTCATAAAAGCAGGCAACTTAGTTTGAAGCGTTTTGGCTGAATGGTCGTTGGCAAGTAGAAGATAGGTAGTGTAGTTTGCATTCCAGTACGTATCTTCCATCTGAGGGTCAATTTTCAGAGAAGAAAAGGAAGCCACTAAATCAAACTGGATTTGTGAATTAGGCGGACAGTCAGCCACTACACCGGTAACTTTATACGGGTTATCCGATCCGGTTAACCGAAGCATTTTGCCTACTGGATTCTGATTTCCAAAATAGCGTTTGGCTGTGGATTCTGTCAATACGACATCAAACGGGTTTTCCAGTACCGTATTCGGGTTACCTGATAATAATTTGAAACTAAATATTTTGAAAAACGAACTTCCTGCATAAAGGAAACTCTTTTCTGTATTCAGGTTTTCCCCCGTGTTTATAATCCTTGAAGTGTTGACCATTATTACGGCGTCCTCTACTTCCGGAAAGTTCTTTTTCAATACAACCGGCACCCTTACACTGGTGTAGTTGCCTTTGTTGATGGCATCACTTCCTTCAAAACTATACTCCATGATGACACGAACGATGCGATCACCGTTTTTCTGAAATTTATCAAAACTTAATTGCCGTTGAATGTACAATCCAATGAGGATACAACTGGTAAGTCCCACTGTCAGCCCGATAATATTTATTAGGGAGAATATTTTGTTTTTCCTAAAAGAACGGAGGATGGTTTTAATGAAATTCATTAGCTCTAAAGATTGTTAACTCACCATTTACCAATATGAAATGGTTTTATTTGAAATACAGATGAAATACCACGGATGAAAAGTATCCTTCATGCTAGAAGGGGCAACAACCAGAGTGCCGAGATTTATACTACTGATAATTAGGCAATTAGATTTATTGACCCTTGTTTTTGTGTTCACTATCATAACAGAAGTGTACGGTTTTGATACAGTTGGCTGTTGTTTCTTCCTGTGTGTTTTTTTGTTATACGGAGTTTCACCGAGGAATCACGGAGCGCCACGGAGATATGGCTAATAGTGGTTGGTCTCCAGACCGACCATGACTCTCTCTGTGATTCTCTGTCTTTTTCTCTGTGTAATATTTTTTTGTTACACGGAGTACCACGGAGGAATCACGGAGTGCCACGGAGATATTCTCTGTGCAACTCTGTGCCTTCTCTGGCTTTTCTCTGTGTAATGTTTTTTGTTACACGGAGTACCACAGAGGAATCACGGAGTGCCACGGAAATCTTAAAGTCTAATACTGTTCCTGAATTCTTTTATTTCCCTAAACTACACATTGCCTATTTCCAAGTACTTATTCACCTAATCAACCTACATAAATCTCTCATCAATCCACTTCAATCTCAATCAATCTTAATCAATCCTTTCTCTCCTCTCTCGCTCCCACAACTCACCACCCACAACCCACAACGCACAACCCACTACTATCACCTCTTCTCACTCCGTCCTCAAACTCTTCACCGGATTAGCCCTTGCGGCCTTCACCGCCTGAAAACCTATGGTAACCACCGCCACCATAATGGCGGCCACACCAGCTACCACAAAAATCCACCAGCTTATTTTTACGCGATAAGCATAATCCATTAACCATTTATTCATTAACCACCAGGCTATTGGCGATGCAATAATCAGGGATAAGAAAATTAGTTTCACGAAATCGTAAGTGAATAATCGGACAATACCACTCACTGAAGCGCCTAATACTTTTCGTATACCGATTTCTTTAGTTCGCTGTGCTGT
Organism: Chitinophagaceae bacterium; assembly: GCA_023957755.1. Lineage (GTDB taxonomy): Bacteria > Bacteroidota > Bacteroidia > Chitinophagales > Chitinophagaceae > Ginsengibacter. The sequence continues at coordinate 3,269 of JAMLGT010000014.1, read as the reverse complement.
GGCCTGTACTATCAACCCAAATATACCTAAGGCCGCTATCAACATGATGAGCATACTAAAGAATGTAAAGATTTTTCCCAACCGGTCTTCAGCCTGATATTGTTGAGCTACCACATCTTTCATCCATTTGATTTCAAGATAATTATTGGGGTAAAACTGCTTCCACAATTTGTGGATTCCGGCTACTACTTCTTTGTCAGTACCCGGCAAAATGCGCACCAGCATAAAACCGTAATTCAGCGAATCTTCGGCAGTGATAATGGTAGGTTGCATTGCAGATTTCAACGACTGGTTGTTAAAGTCATCTACTATCCCCACCGGCACTATCTGCACATTGGCCAGGCGATGATTAAGCTGACGTACATCTAAAACTTTAGCTGTCAAATTGGTCAAAATAGCCGAACGATTCTGCATATTTTCTTGTGCAGAATCAGGAGGTACAGCATCTGTTTTAAGCGCCGGGTTTAGGAATCTTCCTTCTTTCAACTTCAAGCCTAATGTCTGCGCCAGGTCGGCATCTCCGTTGATATACCAGACCGTCAGCTTTTCATTAGGGTTTTCAGGGTTATCAATTTCCCTTGACATATAACCTCCGCCGCCCCCGGCAGGAACGTAAGACGAAATAGCCGCATCCTCCACTCCATGAATCTTTTTTAATTCGTTCTTAAAAGTTTCTCCTTTGCCCTGCCAGTTGATAAAAGAAATATTCAACAGGTTTTCTTTTTGAAACCCGATGTCCTTCTTCTTCATAAAGTTTACCTGATACTGAATTACTACTAAGGCAATTAAAACAAAAATGGAAATAGCAAATTGGAGTACTACTAATCCCTTCCTGACAAAGTTTTGGGTAGCCTGATTCCCGGTAAAAAGTTTCCCTTTCAATGTAGCCACCGGCTTGAATCCGGACAACAGCCATGCAGGGTAGAAACCAATCGCCAGGTTAAGTGTTATTATTCCTGCAATGGCAGAGAACAAGTATAACGGTGTAGTAAGTATGTTATTCCCGAGCGGATACCCCAGGAAGTTTTCAACAAGATGGAATGCAATTCCGTACAAAGGAAATGCGATGGCCATTGCAATGAGAAAAAAGATAAAAGACTCTGCAAGGTATTGCCCGACTAATTGTCCCCGGCCGGCACCAAGTACTTTCCGCACCCCGGTTTCTTTAAGTCTGTAAACTGCCCTGGCTGTACCCAGATTGATAAAGTTGATACAAGATATCAGTAGCACCAATAGTGCAATACCACCCAGGATAAAAATATTTTTATAATCGCCTTTTACTTCTTGTCCGGTTGCAAAATCGGAATGCAGATAAATTTCTTTCAATGGTTGAAATTCGTATTGATAAGGTTTTTTACTATCCACGAATCCGGCATACCACTTATTGAGTTTCTGTGAAAACTTTGCGATATCCGTACCCCTTTTAAACAGTACATAGCTCGTTGTAAATGTGCCCCAGCCCTGTTTGTTCAGCGCTTCGGTAAACGGCGGGGTAAGTATAAGCGCCTCGGACCGGAAAACAGTATTGGCGGGTAAATCTTTTATCACACCAGAAATCAGAAACGGTGTAGGTTTAGCCTGGTAAGTAGGCACATCATAAACAATTTTGCCTACGGGATTCTCTTTCGGAAAATATTTTTGGCGAAAACTTTCGGTGATAACCAGATTTTTCTGCCCGGCGATAAACCGTTGTGGTGTGCCTTCCAATACTTTAAAGTCAAGTAACTGCCATACGCTCGTATCTGCCTGAAGAGTTTTTATCTCTACACCGTTAGGAACGTCTTCATTCAACTTTAGCCTGATTTTGTTGTGGGAGATGGTAGATGTGTTTTCTACTTCCGGATAATCGTTTTTCAAAACGGAATTCAGCCCCACAAAGGAAGCAGGAAACTTATCATACATCCCTTCCCCCATTTTATTCACCGTCAGAATACGGTAAATATCATCGCCTTTGCTCCACTGGCGATCGTACGACAAATCGTTTACCACAATAGTGCCTACAATCAGGCAGGTACATAAACCAATGGATAGTCCGATGACATTGATAGCTGAGTAAACTTTGTTTCGGGTGATGGTACGCAAGGCAGTTTTAAGGTAGTTTTTGAACATGATTTGGCTGATTTATAATTGTGGCAATAGTGGTGTTCAACAAAGATGCCTTATTAGAATGAACTGATTATCAGTAATGTTACAATAATGTAATTACTTAAAGTGTTCGGATACATAGCAAAGTGTACGGTTTTGATACAGTTTTTTCCAGGCCTTTGTTCGGGTAATTATTATTTCTTATACGGAGAACCACGGAGGATCACGGAGATATTCTCTGTGCCACTCCGTGCCTTCTCTGTCTTTTTCTCTGTGTAATGTTTTTTATTACACGGAGTACCACAGGGGATTCACGGAGCACCACGGAGAATTTTCTCTGTGCCACTCTGTGCCTTCTCTGTCTTTTCTCTGTGTAATTCTTTTCCTTACACGGAGGATCACGGAGTATTCACGGAGGTTCACGGAGTTTTCTCCTTCCTAGTGGTTGGTCTTCCGACCTACCACAATCTTCTCTGTGGTTCTCCGTGCCTTCTCTGGCTTTTCTCTGTGTAATGTTTTTTGTTACACGGAGTACCACGGAGGATTCACGGAGCGCCACGGAAATCTTAAAGTCTAATACTATTCCTGAATTCTTTTATTTCCCTAAACTACACATTGCCTATTGCCAGGTACTTATTCACCTAATCAACCTACATAAATCTCTCATCAATCCACTCCAATCTCAATCAATCTTAATCAATCCTTTCTCACCTCTCTCACTCCCACAACTCACAACCCACAACACACAACCCGCTACTATCAACTCTCCTCACTCCGTCCTCAAACTATTTACAGGATTGGCGAGTGCCGCCCTTATAGAATGAAAACTCACTGTGAGAATGGTGACTATAAATGCCGATAGCCCGATCATCACAAATATCCACCAGTGGATGGTAATCCGGTGTGTATAATTCTGTAACCATGCATTCATCGCCCACCAGCATAGGGGTACTGCTATTAAAAACGCAATAATTACGGGTTTTACAAATTCCCTGTTCACAATTGTAAAAATATTCCCTACAGATGCTCCCAGCACCTTACGCACGCCTATTTCTTTTATTCGCTGACGAATAATAATAGAGGCAATCCCAAATAATCCCATGCAGGAAAGTATAATGGTTATGAATGCGGCAATCGTAAATATTTTGGCCATCATATTTTCATCCTTGTACAGACGGTCAATA
>JAMLGT010000013.1 GCA_023957755.1 Chitinophagaceae bacterium | reverse complement strand
GAATTTAATTTATAGAATTGAAAACTCAGACTCTATAATGGCACAAGCGTCACGCTTTTGCCAAGCCAACATCTAAAAAACTTAAGCCCTTTTCTGGGACAAGCGGGACGCTTGCGCTATTGATTTGAATTTTACTTATAGAATTGAGAACAGCTACAACACATATGAGAGCTTACACTATTTGCACATCCACAAGGCTATACCACATTCACTTCTCTTTCCAGGGCGATATCAAATGACTGCTTTACTTTCCTGATTATTGATTCACTGAGATTCAATATTTGTTGCCCGGTAGCATTTCCATAGTTGACAAGTACTAAGGGTTGATCGACATGACAACCCGCATCTCCTTGGCGGTATCCTTTGAAGCCCAGTTGTTCTATCAGCCACGCCGCAGGAATTTTCACTTTATCTCCCATATCGAAATGTGGCATCTTTGGGAAGCCTTTCAGTAGAAAAAGAAACTTATCTTTTTCTATCACCGGATTCTTAAAAAAGCTGCCTGCATTCCCTATTTGTTTAGGGTCGGGCAATTTAGACCTTCTGATACGAATTACAGTTTCCGAAACATCTTTGATAGTTATTGAGAGCAATCTCAATGCCGCCAATTCTTTTTGAAGGGAGTGGTAAGAAGTGTTGGGCACAGGATTCTTAGCCAACCTGAGCGTGACGTTTAGGATAACATACTTTCCCTTATACGCTCTTTTAAAAATGCTGTCACGATAACCCAATAGGCAATCTTTCGCATCAAACCGATGTATTTGCAAATCAGATAAATGCAATGCTTCCAACTCAAAGAAGCTGTCCTTAAGTTCGGCTCCGTAGGCTCCGATATTCTGTATGGGAGCGGCCCCCACCGTACCCGGAATCAGCGAGAGATTCTCTATCCCCCCCCATCCTTTGTTTACACAATGCTTCACTAAGTCGTGCCACACTGTTCCTGCTTCCGCACATACATATACGTGATTTTCAGTTTCATCAACTACACTTATACCCACCATCCGGTTATGCAATACGTAACCCGAAATATCATGAGTGATCAGTATATTACTCCCACCTCCTAAAATCATAAGGTTCTTATCATGTGAGTAGGCAACGAGTTCCTTCAATGCTTCTACATCTGAAAACTCCGCAAAGTATTCAGCGGTAGCCTGTATGCCGAAAGTATTATACCCCGTTAAATCAAAATGGTGACGCACCTCCATGATATCATTAATTTGTTATTCTATCCTTGACGGAGGCTGATAGTTACTTCCCGGATTGTAATATTTCCACAGTAAAGCCGATACCTTTCTGATTAGCACCCAGGCCTCATTGCCCGGTTCCCAGCTTTCATCCTCATTTTCTCTGGAGCAGATTGCAAAGATGTAAGGGTGTTTTCCGTTTACAAAAAGTACTTCTCCCCTGCTTGCATCCACGGCTCCATTCTTGTCTGTAACAAAAATATCGGGTGGAATTTGTGAAATAGCTTCTTCATCCCAGTATTGACGCCCGAGCATGCGGAGCATTTTTTCACTATACTTCCTGTCAATTATTTTGTTTTCTTTAATCATTTTCATTAATGAGGCTATCTCCCGTGGTGTTGTCTGTCCCCAACCGTATTTCTCCCAGTCTCCACGCCTTCCGGGCGTACGGCTATTCACCCTGGTAGATTGCATACCTAATTGTGCCATATAATTATTGATTACGGCGCCGCCGCCCGAAAGCCCCTGCAACCACAAGCTCGCACAGTTGTCGCTATAGCTCAGCATCAGTGAGATTACCCTTCCGAGTTCAATGGTTTCTCCACTCTTAAATGATGCAAGAATATCATCTCCTTCTGAATAATAGAGCGAATCGGTATAGGTCATTCGCTGATGAAATTTTAATTCTCCGGATTGTAATTTGTGCATGATTCCTATTAGTATCGGTATCTTAACCATACTCGCTGTCGGATAAATTTCATCCGCATTGATTGCAACTTCCTTATGCTTTTTAAGGTCATACACATAGACCCCCATCTTTCCATGAAACCCGGATATTAATTCTCTAATTTGGCGGTCAAGCTTCTTATCAATCTTCTGTGCATTTACTCCTATTGAAAAAAATAAGAGAAAGAATGTAACCAGGTATCGCATCTTCATTTCTTTTTGAATATTTTCTGGCTAGGTTCGGGAGCAACCATTCGAACCCATTTGCCGCAATTATTAATCAGCTAATTTAACTGAATAGAAACAAAAGGACATAAAAAAAGAGCTACCGTGAATGATAGCTCTTTCTAATTCTTCTAAGGGATGGAATTTCTCAGGACATTGAACTTAACGGGGAATCTTTAACCAAACAGGCCTCCTTTTTTCAGTTGGCGTGTCCCTTCGCCAATGAGGAAACCGTTTTGGTAAATCTCAATTTTGTATTGACCTTTTTCAAAATGCTTTTCAGGAACAAAGCTGAACTCAACGGATTTTGTCTTTGAGGTCTCCAGTGTTACGGGCAACTTAGCTGTAAATGACTTTTCACCTTTTTCTCTGGTCATAAATCTTCCCGAATTAGGAGTATTGGTAACCGGGTTGCCATCCGGGCCTATCACGACCACATAAATATCCGTACTGCCAGATTGAATAATTCTATTTGTCACATCAAACTTCACCACCAGCTTATCAGCGGCTTTCGCCTTTGTAGTAGTTTTTTCTTTGCCACTGTTCTTTACTTTCACTGGTACAATAGTAATATTGGAAGCATTCAGTGTGGAAGCTACATCCACTTTTTCTGTCAGGGCACTGTTTACTACAGTAGTAGAGTCCAGGCTTCTGGTCAATGTTTGCTTTGCCTCCACCAGACCTGTATTTTCCTCTTTCAGGTTTGTGTTTTCCTGTTGCAGGGCAGCGATTTCTTCCTGCATGGAAGTGATTTGTCCGTTTAATTGGTCAATCAGTTTCTTTGCTTGCGCAAGTTCGGCTGCAGTAGCATTTTTCTTATTCAGGATACTACGGATTTCTGATTTGATTTTTGCAATCTCAGCGTCTTTAGCAGACATCTGAGTTTTTAAATCATTATTCATAGAAGTTAACGAATCCAAACGGGCGAGGGAGGCGTCAAAATTTGTCTGCAATTCACTTTTCTCTGAAACAACTTTTTCTATTTCAGTTTGCTGAGTTTGAATTTCTTCATTACTCTTATTGTTATTGTAAATGGCAAATCCGCCCAGTCCTAATACAGCGGCTGAAAGAACACCAATAACTATGTTTTTTCCTTTATTGGGTTTAGGAGACTCCTCTACCGAAACCGGCATGTTTGTGTGATCCATTTGATTTATTCTAATTTATGGGGTTTTAAAAAGAGTAAAATTCGATCAGAAAGGCAATTATTTTTCACCTAAAATAGCCGAAAACCATGCCAGTTATTTTTGGTGCGAGTTTAAATAAAAGTCAGACAGAAGTAATTATAATTCTAACAAGCTGATAATGTGATAATTACAACAACTTCCGTTTGAATAAAAAATTTTCATAAAGATAGTCGTAATTATTTTATAATAAATCAATTCGTTTCTTTTTCTTTCGGAAATGATTCCTGATTATGCCAGGATATAAGCGCTAAAACCACTTGATGCCGGACATTCAAAAAGCCATTACAAAAGCATAAAGTTTTGAAGCTACACAGTAAAAGGCAAAAAACGATTACGCTTACATGATAACCTGGCATTAGGAGTACGCAAAGTTCAGATTTGCCAGGCCACTCAAATCATCTTAACTTTAAGCACCTAAACTATATCTGAAAAATGTCCACTCACTCTCATGTCCCCAAAAAGGCAACTGCTTCTATCGCAGTAATTATCTTCCTGATTCCCCTGTTTTTATTTATTCTCTGGCTTTCCATTACCATCAGGCTGGGCGAAATCAGTGAACGGGATCAGATTGACACTTTCCTGAGCTACTTTCCCGCAATTATCAGACATTACTCAGGCATCATCATCTTTTCAATTATCTGCTGCGTAGCGGCTATGTATCTGGCAGCAAAGAGTTTCAGGAAAAAATTATTGCCACTGAGGATTGCAATGTTTCTTGTAGTGATTGGCTCAATTTTTTTGATTTTCTTCAATATCTCCAGGCTGGTTTAACCCTCCTCAGCGATATTCATATTGAATGGTACCAACAAGTTGTTTATCCTTAGAGTAGCACTTCTGAATTTCAGGTAGCCCCTCAGATGTGTAGGCATAGCGCCACACAAGGTAACCCTGAGCTGATTCATCTACAGTAATCATCTGCGAGATAAAGCCAGGCCGGTCTTCACTATATAAAAACATATAGTCGGGCAGCAATCTCTTCGCCCTTTCGCTAAACCGCACCACATCAGTCAGCCTGTTCTTGTCATCATAATAGTAATAAAATTTTCGGTCTGTGGTCGGCCTATCTGGTGTCTCTTCTATCAAATTCCCGGCATTATCGTACGTAAAGTTTATTAATGACACCACTTTTCCATTCTTTGTCCTTGTCATCATCTTAAGCTTTCCATCGCTTCCGTATTCATAAGTTCTCTCTTCTACAAAAAGACTGCTATCCGCATTTCCCGAAGTAGAGACGGCTATTGACAATATTCTGCCGATGCTATCATAACTAATTTGAGTGATATTAGTCACCGCGGATGTAGTACTCACAGTCTTTTCCAACCTGCCGTCTTGATAGATCGACTTTAACGCTGCCTCTCCTGTGACATTGGATTTAGAAACCATCACTGATTCCGAGTAGTCGGTATTTAACTTTCTCTCACAGAAAAAACCTTCACTTGGTGAATCGTCGGCTTCAAAACTTTCAAGAATCACAGTTTTATAATTCGCCTTTTTCAATCTGTTATACTCCTCATTACTTTTGTTGATATTGAGAATATCATTATAATAATATTGAGCTACTGCTGAAGAGTGTATCAGGAAGAAAGCGCAGAGGAAAGGCAGGGCTTTAAAATATAGTTTCATAGTGGCACAAAAGTGCAATTTAACGGTTAAGCCTGAATACAATTGGGCTTCCCTTTATTTTAACTGATTTGAAGGAAAGATTCTTACCCCAGTACTACCGACTTCGGTAGGATTTAGTAATTTTGACACTTGAATTTTAAGTACCGATGGGTGACACTCGCACCATAGAAATAGAGCAGACCGGGATTACAGAACTTTTGGTGGAATCCTATCAATTGATTGTCTGGAACGATGAAGTAAACACCTTCGACTGGGTAATTCAGGCCCTGGTTGAAATATGCGGACACACACAAGAACAGGCTGAACAGTGCGCCTTAATCATACACACACAAGGCAAATATGCTGTAAAGAACGGCGACTTTGATACGCTAAAACCCATGTGCGATCAAATCACCGACAGAGGTATAGGAGCTACTATTGAAAGAATGCCAGAATACTAATACGCATTCAATTCTACATCTTTTCATATAACTTGCCTGATGTAACAACATGGGGATATGGGTTGGTATTATTTAGATGAAAACAGTGATTCTTTTCTCTCTCCATCCTTGTTAACTGATGAGGGGTTAGTGGCAGTGGGGAGCAATTTGAGACCACAAACACTCATCAAAGCCTACCGTAAAGGTTACTTCCCCTGGTACAATGAAGGGGATCCCAGATGCTGGTTCCATCCAGACCCCAGATTTGTGTTATTCCCTGAAGAATTAAAGATTTCCAAAAGCATGCATCCTTATCTTACTAAAGGACACTTCTCGTTCTCAATAGACAAGGATTTTGCACAGGTAATGAAAGGATGCCGCCATACCAGGAGAAAGGCTTCAGGTGATGCAACGTGGATTACCGACGAATTTGAAGAAGCATACAACCAACTTCACGAAATGGGGGTGGCTCATAGTGCCGAAGCCTGGTCAGGCGACAAATTAGTAGGGGGGCTTTACGGTTTGCAAATGGGAAAAATGTTCTTTGGAGAAAGTATGTTTTCGCAGGAATCCAATGCCAGCAAGTTTGCCTTCATCCGATTCGTACAACACTTTGCAGCGCAGGGCGGATGCCTGGTCGACTGCCAGCAGGAAACTGAACACCTGCGTTCTCTGGGTGCCAGAAACATACCCAGGTCCACTTTTATCGATTATCTCAGGTACCTGATACCGGACAATATGGATATATAGCCTGCACCATCTTATTTCCCTTTCGTTAAACGCCGATTGTGCTATTTTTGCGCCCTGTAATCATGAATTGAAGAAAATGGAACTGAGCAAAAACTTTATCCCTGCAGAAGTTGAAAATAAGTGGTATGCCTACTGGAAAGAAAAAGGTTATTTCAATAGTACACCAGACGACCGGCCTCCTTACAGTCTGGTGATCCCACCACCTAACGTTACCGGGGTGTTGCACATGGGGCATACACTCAACGAAACCGTACAGGATATTTTGGCGCGCCGCGCCAGAGCATTGGGATATAACGTTTGCTGGGTGCCGGGAAGCGACCATGCCTCCATCGCTACCGAAGCAAAGGTGGTAGATATGCTTAAGAAAGAAAAAGGTATCAACAAAAGTGACCTTAGCAGGGAAGAATTCTTAAAATATGCATTTGAGTGGAAGGAGAAGTATGGTAACATCATTTATCATCAGATAGAAAAACTGGGCTGTAGCGTCGATTGGAACCGTGTATCCTTCACTATGGATCCTGATTATTACAAGGCTGTGATTCAGGTGTTTGTGGCACTCTATCGCAAAGGCCTTATTTACAGAGGCGCCCGAATGATCAACTGGGACACTGTGGCGAAGACTGCCCTGAGCGATGAAGAGGTAGAATACAAAGATGTTAAAGGCACACTCTATTATGTAAAATACCGCATTTCCGGAACCGACGAATACATCACCATCGCCACCCAAAGGCCGGAAACTATTATGGGTGATGTAGCTGTGTGTGCCAATCCGACCGATCCACGGTATCAACATCTGAAGGATAAAAAGGCAATCATACCACTCATCAACCGGGAAGTTCCCATAATATTTGATGATTATGTGGATAAGGATTTCGGAACCGGAGTACTCAAGATTACTCCTGCACATGATATCAACGATTTCAATATCGGATTAAAATATAACCTCCCTGTAATCGATACGCTGAATGACGATGGCACCCTCAGCAAAGAGGCACAGATATACATAGGTGAAGATCGTTTTGCGGCAAGAAAAAAAGTAGTGGAAGCTTTGAAAGACGAAGGACTGCTTATTAAAGAAGAGTTATATGATTCCCGCATCGGATACAGCCAGCGTACGCACTCCGTAGTAGAACCGAAAATCAGCACTCAGTGGTTTGTCAAAATGAAATCTCTCGCTGATGCAGCACTTAATGAGGTAGTCAATGGTAATATAAAAATACATCCGCACGATAAGTTTATCGCCACCTACAGGTATTGGTTAGAAAACGTAAAAGACTGGTGTATCAGCCGCCAATTGTGGTGGGGGCAGCAGATTCCCGCATGGTACGATGATGAAGGCAATGTGTATGTGGGAGCCGATGAGGCCGATGCAAGGCGACATAACGGTTTGGCTGACACGGTGAAACTTATGCAGGACTCCGACGTACTGGATACCTGGTTCTCCTCATGGCTCTGGCCAATGGAGGTATTTAAAGGCATCACGCAACCGGGCAATAAAGATTTTGCCTACTACTACCCTACGTCGATTTTGGTAACAGGTCAGGATATTATCTTCTTCTGGGTGGCACGTATGATTATGGCAGGTATGGAGTTTGCCGGGGAAAAACCATTCAACGATGTGTATTTCACAGGAATGGTACGCGACAACCAGGGGAGAAAAATGAGTAAGAGCCTTGGCAACAGCCCGGATCTTCTGGAACTAATAGATAAATATGGTGCAGATGCAGTTCGCTTTGGGATTATGATTTCTTCTCCGGCAGGAAATGATCTTTTGTTTGATGAGTCGGGACTTGAACAAGGCCGGCATTTCAACAACAAACTCTGGAATGCGCTGAAACTGGTGCGCATGTGGGGTACCCACGAATCATTCCCCGGAAGTAAAAGCGATAACAATTTCGCAATTCGTTGGTTTACCGCAAGGCTATCACAGGCAAGTGCAGAAATTCACGACCTCATCAGCCATTTTAAATTAAGCGAAGCGCTGAAAGTAATTTATTCACTTATATGGGACGACTTCTGCAGTTGGTATCTTGAGTGGATAAAGCCTCCTTATGGAGAAGCCATCAGCAAAGAAGATTATGATATTACTATAAAGTTTTTTGACGAACTACTCCTGCTGCTGCATCCTTTTATGCCTTTTGTAACTGAAGAGATTTATCACCAGTTGGAAGCACGCGACGGAGACCTTATGGTACGCCAGGCACCCCCGCTGAATGTCTCCGACAATGGAATTCTAAATGAAGGTAATCAGTTGAAAGAATTGATTACTGCCATTCGCGATGCAAAAAATAAGAATCAGTTATCACCTAAAGAAGTGGTTGAGCTCTACATTGAAACTGCCACACCCGATATGTATGCTTCCATTAATTCTGTTTTGAGAAAACAAACTATGGCTTCGGAGATTGTTTTGAATTTGGCAACAGATAAAAAAGCAATTCAAATTGTTACCGGCAATGAAAAGATTGCGATGGTTTGCGAATCAATAGTGGATTCAGGCAGACAGAAAGAGCAGTTAGAAAAAGATCTGGAGTACCAGCGTGGCTTTCTTGCCAGCGTGGAAAAGAAGCTTTCCAACGAACGTTTTGTGAATAATGCCAAACCTGAAGTGGTGGCATTGGAACGAAAGAAGCAAGCAGATGCGATTGAAAAAATCAGAACGCTTGAAGAAAGCCTGAAAGCGTTGTGATCATACATGCATTACGGCTCAAATTTTTGAGATTGCGGGTACTGCCCCGTAATCTCGTGTAGCAACTTTTGAGATTCCGCATCAAGTGCGGAATGACTCTGTTTTTTATTCCCCTCCTTTGGAGGGGTGGCTGACGAAGGAAGACGGGGTGGTCTTACCTTTGCTATTGCGGGCGCCGACCCGCAATCTCATTTTGCAGCCTGATGAGATTCTGTGTCGCAGCACAGAATGACAGCGGGTACGATAATGAGATTCCGCATCAAGTGTGGAATGAGTCTGTTTTTTATTCCCCTCCTTTGGAGGGGTGGCTGACGAAGGAAAATGGGGTGGTCTTACCCTTGTCATTGTGGGCGCCGACCCGCAATCTCATTTTGCAGCCTGATGAGATTCTGTGTCGCAGCACAGAACGACAGTGGGTACGATAATGAAATTCCACATCAGGCGTGGAATAACTACTTCTACCTCCCAAACATTTTCTCAATATCCGGATATCCAAACTCGAGAAATACCGGCTTCCCACCAGGAGTAGTATTCATCACCCTACAGGCAAGAAGGTCATCCACAAGCGCATGAATTTCCTTGTCGGTCAATTTCGTGCCGGCCTTAATGCTTTGTTGACGCGCCATGGCGCGCATCAATTTTTCTCTTTCAGAATAATCTGGTGAAAGATTAAAATGTTTGAATTCCTCCAGCAATTCCTCAATAGCTTTTTTTTCATTTCCTTTCATCACATCGGCAGGTGTCCCATGTATTACATAGGAATTTGTTCCAAACGGCTCTATCATATAACCTAGCAGAAATAAATCATTCTGCAACTCAGCCAGTAGTGCACTATCAGCAGGCGACAATTCCAATACCTCAGGAAAAAGGCTCTTCTGCACTGCAATGGGGTTATCCTTTAGGGCAGACTCAATTCTTTCGTACAACACTCTTTCATGTGCATGTTGCTGATGAATAAGCCAGAAACCATTTTCAATTTCAACAAGGATATAGCTGTTCCCTACCTGTACCCAATCCTGATTAACAGGTTTACCTGATACAGTTAAAGGCTCCGGCTGAAACTCCGGCTGCACCTGGTAGGGATCTGCGGAAGCGCTTCTTTTCCCATAAAGCAAATCAAGGCTCTCCAGGTTACTCTTTGACTCAATGAAATGTGCCTGATTACCTTTTGTAAATGTCTGATACAACGCTCCGCTCATAGCAGATGCTTTCTGCTCTGTAGTGAAAGGACCGGAGATCGCTTCCTGTCGTTGCACATCGGCATCTAATTCAAAATCTAATGAAGGAGTGATGCTGAACTGCGCCAATGAATGACGGACAGCCGAGTTTACAAATGCATAGATGACTTTCTCATCTTCAAACTTGATTTCCTGCTTGGTAGGATGCACATTGATATCTAACCTTGACGGATCTATATCGATAAACAGCACATACATCGGGAAAGTATCCTTAGGAATCATCTCTGCAAAGGCATTCACCACGGCATGATTCAGATAGGCGCTCTTTATGAAACGGTTGTTGACAAAGAAATACTGATCGCCCCTGGTCTTCTTCGCTGTTTCAGGCTTGCCCACAAAACCGATGATATTAATATAATCTGTCTGTTCTTTGACACTCACTAACTTTGACTGATAATTCTTGCCCAGAATACTAATGATACGCTGCTTTAACGGCCCGCGGTCTAAATGAAATACTTCCTGCCCGTTGCTGGTGAGCGAAAAGAAGATATCAGGAAATGCCAGCGCTATCCTCGTGAATTCTTCTATGATATGTTTGAGTTCGCGTGAATCGCTCTTCAGAAAATTCCTCCTCGCCGGAACGGTAAAGAACAGGTTCTTCATGCTGATATTAGTACCTTCAGGACAAGCAACCGGTTTTTGCGTACGCACTACGCTGTTGTCAATTTCAATGTAAGTACCCACAGGCTCTCCCTGTTTACGGGTCTTCAGTTCTACCTGCGACACACCCGCAATACTTGCAAGCGCCTCACCTCTGAAACCCATTGTCTTGATATGAAACAGGTCGTCTATATTATTGATCTTGGAAGTGGCATGCCGTTCAAAGCACATGCGTGCATCTGTCTCACTCATCCCCTTGCCGTTGTCAATCACCTGGATCAGCGACTTACCGGCATCATTCACAATCAGCTTTATTTCTGTTGCACCCGCATCAATCGCATTCTCCATCAGTTCTTTCACAGCACTGGCCGGACGCTGGATTACCTCTCCGGCAGCAATCTGATTGGCGATGTTTTCGGGTAATAAATTGATGATATCGGGCACTCTTCTAATTCCTTTTTTGAAGATACAAAGGTAGTTAATTTGTAGGCGAAGGATTCAAGATAGCAGGTTAAAAAGTTCGTATTTCGTAGTTCGTAGTTCGTGGTTTCGCCTTTGGCGAGTTCGTGGTTCGGAGTTCGTGGTTCGTGAAGAAAATTGAAGATTTAAAGTTGAAAATTAAAAATTGGTTGGTGTACTTTACCACTAAACGAATAAACCCCTAAACAAATAAACCTGCCTTTTCAATTCATCCCTCATCGTTCATCACTAATCGCTTCTTTTCAATGACGTAGTAAACACAAGTCGTGACAAAATTTCTGAACCAGGGAATCTTCGTTATAAGGCTCCCTTGTTTGCGGGGCTTGAGCTTGAATTTGAACTCATAGATCGGATTAATCAGGTAATGTTGTTTCAAAGCCACTTTCCATCCTGTTTCCTTCACAATTCGTTCAAAGCGTTCTATGGATATGCCTGTCTCTTTGATCTCCGCCAGATTCTCAATATTGATTGGCGATTCGCCAAAGAGACGCAAGGTTCCACGATACATTCCCATGGGCAGCAGGTGCAACCACGGAAGTTTAGCGAGTTTTTTCTCACCCATCTGCTGATGGCCGCCATAAGGCATCTGCCAAGGCGGGAATCCGAAATAAATCATGCCGCCGGGCAACAGAAATTCATGCAGCCAACTGATAAGTTTTCGCTGATCGTGAATGTGTTCAATCACATCCTTCATCACTATCAGGTCAAATTTCCCATCCAGATCGGCTGCTGAGACCTTGTAAATATCACACGCGATGTATTTCAGTCTGCCCGCACTAATGTCCTCAGCCAGATATTTTTCAGCATTCTCTACCCTCTCCACATCCATCTCTACCGCTACGCCGATACAGCCTTTATTGACAAATGCTTTCAACACTCCACCCTCTCCTGCCCCGATTTCCATCACCCTTGTTCCGTGAGTCAGTTTCTTCACCTGTTCAATAAACGGGATTACATACTTTTCAGCATTCTGCGTCTGCATCTGAAAGTAGCCGTATCTGTCTTTATGAAATTCTAACATGCTGTTCTAATCGCTGCAAAATAAAACAATTCAAACGGTTAGTTCACAGACTATAATAATTGTCCTCCCAAATTTTTACATCTCCTCCTGTTCTATAAAAGTCTGTTTAACAAAATCTTATCGCTGAAAAACTGATTTATTTTCGTATAACTAATACTTTCGTTGTTAATTTACAGCCCTACCATTAAACTTTTATCAGAAAGGTGCCCACACATAAACCCAAAAACAGGTTCTTTATGGCAAAATCAATCATACTATGGTTTCTACTATTCAGCTCGTTTACTACTGTAGCACAGAGCACTTTCAAAGGAACCGTTGCCGATAAAGAAGAAACTAAGCCTGTAACCAATGCTATCGTATCGCTCATCAGGCAGAGCGACTCTATCTTGGTAAAATTCACCCGTACTGATGCATCAGGCGGATTCGCTATGGAAAATGTAAAGGAGGGCGATTATATCCTGATGACTTCTCACCCAAGCTTTGGCGACCTGCTGCAGGACATTACGCTGAAAAGCGGAGAAAACAATTTGGATATTCAGTTGATTCCCAAGTCTAAACTGATGGAGGAAATCATCATCCGCTCTGCTTCGCGCACAAGAATCAAAGGTGATACGACCATCTTTATGGCTGATAGTTTTCTCGTGAGTGCCAATGCTAATGTAGAAGAGCTTTTAAAAAAGTTGCCCGGGTTGCAGGTTGATAAGGATGGGAAGATTACAGCTATGGGGCAGACGGTAGAGAAAGTGCTGGTCGACGGAGAAGAATTCTTTGGAGATGATCCCGGTATGGCGGTAAAGAACCTGAGAGCCGATGCAGTAAAGGAAGTGCAGGTTTTTGACAAGAAGAGTGAGCAGGCTGAATTCACCGGAATAGATGACGGTCAAACGAAGAAGACAATCAACCTTAAACTGAAGGAAGACGCTAAACGCGGTTACTTCGGAAAGGCCGATATAGCAGCAGGTCCTAAGAAAGATGTCTCTACCCGGTACAACAGCAATCTTATGGCCAGTTCTTTTAAGGATCAGCGAAAATTATCTGCATTCCTTCTGAATGGTAATACCGGTCAGGATGGATTGAACTGGCAGGATCAGCAGCAGTTCGGCGGGTTGGATGCCAACGTACAGGTAATGGACGGTGGCGGCATTGCTGTTTTCGGAAGCAGAGGTGATGATAATGAACCCTATGTGGATACACGCAATGGCTTCATCACGAATAACAATGCCGGTTTACAGTACTATAATAAATGGGCCAATAAATACAGCTTCAACTTCACACCACGGTATAACAATCAGCAATACACGAATAATACCCGGTCTTACACCCAGACTCAGGTTGGAGATTCAGTAATAAATAAAAATTCGCTGACATCTAATGCTGTCAATCGTTACAACTTCCAGATAAAAGGAAAATGGGATTTACAGTTAGATTCCGGAAATACCCTAAAAATCAATTTTGGCACAGCATTCTATAACTCCGAAGGTGAGAGTGATAACAACTCTTCCACTACGGGGCAAAACGGCACTCTCAAAAACACCAGTAGCAGAGCCCTGAGCACCAACAGCGATAAATCTGTCCTGACCGGAGACATCACTTACCAACATAAATTCAAAAAAGAAAGGCGTACACTCTCCATTTCAGGCAGTTGGGTACAATCAGACAATAAAGCCAACTCATTACTCAAGTCAGAAAATCAATCGTTTTTGGATGGTATGCCTTCAGGATCACAACAGGTGAATCAAGAAAAAAACACTAAGGGACTCTCCACCGCTGCCGGACTCACAGTAAGCTACACAGAGCCTCTAAGCAAAGAGTTTTCTTTACTCTTTAGTCATCAGATATCATATAATAAAGGCAATAATGCGCAGACTACTAATGCGTATTCGGGAAGTTCGGGAAAGTATGACCAGATAGTAGATTCGCTGACAAATGATTTCAGACAGGAGATCATACAAAATACACCGAGTGCAAAAATCAACTTCGCCAATAAAAAATGGAAGATTAATGCAGGGGCAGGCTTTGGTTTCACTTCATTTCATTTGAAGGACATCACAATGAACCAGGACTATAACAGAAATTATGTCAATTTCTACCCTTCTTCTAACATCACCTATACTTATAAACCCAATCATGGCATCCGTATTGGCTACACAGGTAGCAGCACTCAGCCTACCATCAATCAGCTACAGCCACTCAGAAACAACAATGACTACTACAATCAGTATATTGGTAATGCCGACCTGAAACCATCGTTCAATCACAATTTCAACTTCAGCCATGATTCATACAACTTTTTGAAAAACGTATATAGTTTCTTAGGCGGCGGTTTCAATTTCACTGAAAACGCCATCACCAACCACCAAATGATAGACTTGGATTCAGGAAAGACAATTACGCAGCCGGTGAATGTGAACGGGAACACCTCATTTTACCTCTATGGCGGAACAGGGTTCAAGATTAAATCTATTGGTGTTGATGTCAACATCAACCCATATATAAACTATAGTAAGTACGTGGGATTCCTTAACAATAAGAGGACAGTGTCAAAAACTTTTTCTCCTGAAATGGGCCTCTCCATGTACAAGGATGTAGAATACAAGTATTCTCTCTCCATCTCCGAGCGTTTATCATACAATTACTCTTCAACTTCCGAGAATCAAAACAAAGTAAGGTATTATGTAAACTCACTTGGATTTAGTGGCACTGTTTACTATAACAAAGTATGGTCAATCACAAGTAATTATTCGTATGAGTTCAACCAAAAGACACGAGCTACGGATAAGAATATCAACCTCCATTTGTTGAATGTACTATTGAAAAAAACCTTCAGTAATAATCAATATACAGCTTATGTCGTAGTACGGGATTTGCTGAATCAGGATCAGGGGATCCAACGTAATTTCTATGGTACTACTTATTCCGAGACAAGAGACGACCGCCTGAAGCGATACTTCATGGTCGGGTTTACGTGGAACTTCAAAAATAAAAGTGCAGCTACAAAATAAGAAAACATGAAAAAAGAATTATTAATAATAGTCCTTAGCCTCTTTACTTTTCAAAGTACAAAGGCACAGCAGTTTATCGACAAAGCAGTTATTGAGTATGAGGTGAAGGCCAATTTGAAAAAAACAGGCACATCCGGATTGTTCGAAGACCTGGTAAAGGATCAGATGCCCGAATATAAAACCGGGTATTACACCCTGTCGTTCAGCGGCAATAAGAGTTTATACAAATTTGACCGTTGGGGTGCAGGAATGACAACCTTTGCCAAGAACAGGTACAACAGCGACGAGAATAATGTATGGTACTACAATTTTAGCACCGGCAATTGTAATATAGACAAATCTTTCTGGGGAAGCATAGTCAGTGTGGCTGACTCCATTCCTCAATTAGACTGGAAATTGGATCCCACGGAGTACAGAGAGATAGCCGGATTCAATTGCCGCAAAGCGCAGGCAATTTTATTCGACAGCGTTTATGTCTTTGCTTATTACACAGAAGAAATAACACTGCCGGGCGGACCGGCCGGTTTCCACGGTCTTCCGGGTACTATCCTGGGTATTACGGTGCCCCGGCTCTACACTTCCTGGATTGCTACTAATGTATCAATAACAGGTCTGAAGGAAAACACGATCAAGGCACCAAGTCAGAAAAAACCACTCACCTATTCTGCTTTCAAGACAAGTCTGAAAGATTTACTCAAGACCAATTATACAGAAACTGATCCCGAACTGGCAAGAGAACAAAAAGAGTATGCCGACCGAATGTATTGGGAAAGTCTAATGTAGCAATTCTAGAAGATTATCATTTTATTTCGGTCCAAAAGCAGATGCTTGAACCATTTATTTGGATTACCATTTGTTGTTTGAGTCCAAGCGGATGCTTGAACGATTTTGGGACTTGAACGATTAGCGTTTGAGCATTTCCGGTCCGAGCGGATGCTTGAATCATTTACAATTTGAACATTTGCGGTCCAAGCGGACGCTTGAACTATTTGGGGCTTGACCCCATTGGTACAGAATTCGAACTCTTTATTGGAAGATTTGAGGCGGTTAAATCAATTAAAAGACGCCCCATATCTACATGATTTAAAGGCCGATCAATCTAAACAACCCATAACCCCTGCGAAGGGAGAGAAACTGAAAAGATGATATTGCCTATTGTGATTATGGACAGATTTACATTTTATCAAACAATTCATTTTTTACTAACTCATAAGCAGTATTATGATTGTACTCCTCATCAGGGCGAATTAAACCGGTAATATCACCTATGAAATACTCATCTTGTAATTTCAATTCTATGTTCTGGATAAACTCCTTTTGTGAAGGAATACTTCCGACACTAAATTTCATGTACTTCCGGTAACATTCAAGTATAAGCTCTACGTCCAAACGGCATTTGGTAAATGCCTTGTACAAATCGTATAAATCACGTCCTTTACGCCGCTGATACAAAGCCCGGGTCTTTGTTCCAAGTAGTTCTTCCAACTTATAGGTGGTTAAAGAGCATGAACCTTCAAACCAATTTGACTGTACGCTAAAGTCTTTCATTTCCCCGCCCAATTCTGCAAAATGCTCCCTGCAATTTATTTCAATCTTCAACCG
Source organism: Chitinophagaceae bacterium (assembly GCA_023957755.1). Classification (GTDB taxonomy): domain Bacteria; phylum Bacteroidota; class Bacteroidia; order Chitinophagales; family Chitinophagaceae; genus Ginsengibacter. The sequence goes on along the minus strand of JAMLGT010000013.1, from coordinate 96,661 downwards.
TAATGGTACAACCGGGGCTATTTCAGATTCAAATCTGAATTTCATCGTAGCCATAGTGTCGCCAACCTCAACTTTTGCTTTGCCTATAAAATCAAGGACAATCCTAAGCCTGTCCAATACTTCACCTATCGGCTCTGCTTTTATCTGCACCAAATCTATATCTTCAGAAACGTGGCTGCGGTTGAAGATATAATTTATGTAGTGCTGTGCCACCCCGAAACGCTAAGTGTTCGGCTAAATAATCGTCATTGAATATCTGCACCAATGCGCGGCAGATGACCAAATCCTGTTCAATCTGTTCATTGGTTTTCCACGCAACTGTATTGCTCCATTCTATAATATCATTTTGTGGTATCATTCGTCAATTTCAATTTCCGTGTTCACTATCACTTTCCATTTTTCATCTGATGGATAGCCCTTTTTTACTGCTGATGTTTTCAAAGGAATACGGAAAAAATCAAACCCTGATTTTTGGCTTACCTTGTAAAGATGCTTGCCAATATCCTTCTTTAAAATTACTTCCAATAAAAAACCTAACCTTTGAATAGCTGCAACGGGCACTTCCCGTAAAAAGCATTCAGTTATTTGTTCCGGTTTTATGGTTTCTGCCAATTCATTTAAAACTGTAGCTGCCCTGTTAAGCCCTCCCACCCGTTTATCAAACTGCACCAAATCTATTGCTGTCAATGCCGGGTTAGATATGCTGAGAAAACCTGTTTCAGTTTTCCTTTTTTCCAAATACAATTCAGGAATATCTCTTTTACTGATATAATTTATTTTGACACCTTTTTTGTTGGTTGGCCGCAATACAGGAAAATTGGTAAATACAAAATATTCCTGCGGTTGCTGATGTGCTGCCCCATTAAATGCAGCAGCATTTAATAAACCCACATAATAAGGTCTTTCCAAAAATTTCATCAGTCCGTCAATAAACAATGAAGGGGGCAAGATGCCTCTGGAAGCATATTGAGGAGTAATGATTAAATAATAGCCTTTATGTATGGATATTATTTTCTTTTTCCGCACCAATCTCGTCAGTTTCAGCTTAATGGCTGCTTCTGTATCATCGGCAAAAGCGTTCCTAACCTCATTAAGACTAAAAGAGTGTCTGCCTCTTGATGCAAGATTTTCTACCCAATCATTTATTGATAAATATACCTCCAAAGAGTAAATTTATGCGAAAGGTATCATTTTTTGATAACTTCTGCAAAAATTTACTCGCATAAAATTCTGTATTTTAAGATTCTGATTGCAAAGATTCTGACTTTTTCATTCAGTAATAACCACAGATAATAACTATAAAAAATTGATTTGATAACCATCATCCATTGAATATTCAGCCTTACCGCAAGTTCTTTACGAATTGGTGATAATTATTGGGCTCTGTAAGGATGCTAAATTATTGAAATAAAAAAACCTTCAAAGTAAAAAACCAGAAGGCCTGATTGTTTGTAACACACGAGAATATCCTTATCGTCAAGACCTTCGGCAGCAGAATTTTTAAGGGCAAAAAATAACTCGAAGAAAGTCTCAATACAGTGAAAATAATTGCGCGGTAATAAAAATCAACCAGCTTCTTAAAGACAGTTATTGCGGATATTGTCACAAAAAAACATATAGTCAGCAAAAAATAAATTTCTTCGACTATAAAGTTCTATAGTCAAAAATAAGGGACTATTCAGAGCCCCATCCCCAACAAATATTCTCCCAAAAGAAAAGGACAAAAAAGAAAGCTAAAAAACAAGTGGCTTTACTTCATCAACCTTTCATCGAATGTAAATTTCTCCACCCCATAGACTTTAATTCGCGTGAAATCCGGATGCTGGGGGTTCATCAGGTAGTTGTATTCATCGGTAATGATAGCTGAAGGCACTTGCAATACGGCCGTTTCACCGGCTTTTATCCAAGCGTCTCCGATCGCCTGACAAGCAGCATAATTGATATACTCCTGCCAGTCGGCCGGTAATTTTCGTTTCGTTATCTTTTTTATTTTCAGGTCATCCGGTATTTCTATCAGGGTGACTCTAAAAAGCTCATCCCGCCCGATGCTGCGCCGGTGTACCATATTCTCCAGGCAGGCCAATGCTCTCGTGCTGGCGGCGTAGAGCATAAAATGACCATTGCTGTTCCAGCGGGCAGCCCGACCCGAGGCCGTAAGACGGCCGGCCCATTTTTCCAATGTGATGCGATAGGTAATCATGCCAGTGCGCCGTATTCAATCCTGAGGAGTTCTTCCATTACCAGGTTAATGCCCCCGGCAGTATAGAGCAGGTCAAAGGGTATGATGCCGCCTATTCCTGAAGCGGGCAGTTTCAGCCATTGGTTGAATGCTTCGGAGCTTCCGAAAATTTCCTGACCCTTTTTATAGAGCGCCAGAAGTTGCAAAAGTTGTTCGCTTTCTATACGGCCGAGTTTATGCCTGCGCACCCGATAATTGTCAATTGTTTTGGGTGTGGCATCTATGAAAGCAGCTAACTGTTTTTTATTCAATGCTGTTACCTGCATCAGGCCGTCAAAAACGGAAATAGCCAACCCTTCCGCAGCTTTCAGCACCATAGCTACCGGGTTAGACAGTTCTTTTTCATACTGGTGAAAAAGAGATGCTTTTGTATTGATCGTAGTACCCATAATAGAATGATTTCCATACAAAAGTATGGAATAATTACGCATCTTAAAAAGTAAATTTACTCTTTTTGTAAATTCTTGTTTTTTACAGCGTGGAATATTGATATTTCTAAATCTTAATCTAATTAACTAAAAAGTAAACAGTTAATAGAGATGGAATTTTCTTTTGATTGATTTAATAATTTTCTTTTGATTAAAAGAAAAGGAAGAAAGTAATGGAGAATCAGTATTTCACAAATAAACAGTACCATATGGCAGCATATGGCACTGTTTGGCAGTATTGTGACCCCATTTGTACAGAATTCGAACTCTTTGTTGGAAGATTTGAGGCGGTTGAATCAATTGAAAGACAGCCCTTAGCTGGCGGATATAAATTTGGAACAAATCAAACTGCCCAAAATCAAGAATTAAAAACTCTGAAGCTTTAGTCAATTACCTGAATGGGACCGCTTTTATGAAGCAGTCCTATTCAGGGGTTCCCAAAAAAATTAATCACGGAATAATGCTATCTTTATTACTTCAGATAAGGGAGTAGTAGGACGCTTAATCAATTTTGAAAGGGTTTTATCGTCCGAAAACAAATCACCTTTGGAAGCACCGGTATCATAGCCAGCAAACGCTTTGGCCATTCCTTCAGGCAAACCGATTTCCTGTAAAGTTCGGGCATAATCGGTCTCCTTCATATTTTGATAAGGAATTTCCCTATGAGCAAGTTGCGAAAGCGTTGCCGCCAAATCAGTCAGCGTGTAGGCCTCATCGCCCGCAAGTTCATAGGTTTTGCCTTCGTGCCCCGGTTCGGTGAGTACCACCGCAGCAGCTTCAGCGTAATCATTTCGTGCAGCAGAAGCTATTTTTCCGGTTCCGGCACTGCCTATAAAAGCACCGGCCTTCAAAGCACCCGGAACAGAAACAGTATAGTTTTCGGTGTACCAGCCGTTTCTGAGAATCGTAAACAATATGCCGGAAGATTTTATCGCTTTCTCTGTCGCCAAATGTTCGGGCGCCAGTGACAAACCGGAAGTATCGGCACGAAGCAAACTGGTGTAAACAATTCTCTTTACCCCTGCTTTCTGTGCAGCTCCGACAACGTTTTTGTGTTGTACTTCACGCTGCCCCACTTCACTTCCCGAAATCAATAAAAGGGTATCAATTCCGGCCAGTGCATCAACAAGTCCTTCGGGTTTATTGTAGTCAAAAGTTCTGGCTTCAATCCCAAGGTCTTTCGCTTTATCGGGGTTGCGCACTAAAGCAACTAAATTTGTTGCGTCTGTTCTGCTTTTAACGTGCTGAATGACTAACCGTCCTAATTGTCCGCTTGCGCCTGTAATACCAATTTTCATTTGTAATAATTTTAATTGTAATTAAATTTGATACATTTATAGTTAAAAAAATTTAAAAGCGTTTTGTAAAATCAGCCAGCGTTATTTCTCTCAAAAAATCCTCAACCAATTGGTCGGTTTTTTCGGTAAGTCTGTCTAATTGTTTGTTGATTTGCTTCCCTATCTTACATTTTGGATTGGGATTTTTATTTTTCTTTCCAAGGATATCATTATTCCTTACCGCGGTATATATTTCATCCAAATGAATGGTTTTGCTGGGACCATTGAGTTTCGTTCCACCATCTTTACCCCGGCGGGTTATCACTAAACTGGCATTTTGTAATATCCCGATTTCTCTCCTGACCATAACTGGATTGATGTTGATACTGTCCGCAAGAAAATCAGAACCCAGCCACTCATCCGGCGTGTCGGCTAAAAGAGTCATAATATGTATGGCTGTAGCAAATCTTGTATTGTTCATTTCAGTTGCAAAGCTACAAATTATTTCTTATTGTAACAATTGTTGTTACTTTAAACCTATTGAAATAAAAAAATAAATGATTTACACTCCATTATGTTGAGACGCATCATTTTCAATACATCACAATAGATATTAATTATAAAATAATCAACCTTCTTTTACTACCGCCGTGTAATTTTCAAATCTTTGAAATACCCAATCGTGCCAATATCCACCCACAAACCGATGGCGCCGTGCCGGGTTTTGTCCAGCATTTTGTCAACAATAAAGGTGGAGTATCTGGCATCAATGATAAATATTTCTGCTCTTTCCCCATTTTCATCTGCAGCAATAGGGTTGGAAGGGTCAATGATAATTTTGCCTTTGAATTCATCGGCATATTGTTTCATAAATTCACCTATGGTGGTACCCTTCATGGCCGGACGGAAGATGGAAGGCTATGAATGACGGCAGAAGGCAAGGCTATGTGCAGCGGTAGGGATAACTTTTGGTAATTAATGCAACTACAGGTATAAAGTATCTGGAGGCCTCTGCAGCTCTTAGGCACAAACGAAAGGAGAGCAACGAAATGGAGTGAATGACTATGTGCTGCAGGTAGGGCTGATTTTAAGCGTTGGCCTCGCTGCTCTTAGCAAGACGTAAGGAGGAATGAATTGAAGGGTATTGGATGACGACTGTAGGCCGTGCCATGGACGGCTTGTAGGTCTGCCAGTAGCTTTGGTGCGCCTTTCATGGCCGGACGGAAGAAGGAAGGAAGGTTATGAATGAATACTGAAGGCGAAGCTAAGTGCAGTGGTAAGGTAAATTTTTGAGAAATTGAACAAATCCTGAGGCAACGTACATGCGCTGGCCTCTGCAGCTCTTAGGAATGAACAAATGGAGAGCAACGAAATGGAGTGAATGACTATGTGCTGCAGGTAGAGCTGATTTTTTGCGTAGGCTTCGCTGCTCTTAGCAAGACGTAAGGAGGAATGAATTGAAGGTTATTGGATGACGACTGTAGGCCGTGCCATGGATGGCTTGAAGGTCTGCCAGTAGCTTTGGTGCGCCGTTCATGGCCGGACGGAAGAAGGAAGGGAGGTTATGAATGAATACTGAAGGCGAAGCTAAGTGCAGCGGTGTGGGTAATACTGAATAAACTTCATAATGTACCTGCAATAATTTTCCCAGCTTTTTAGTAATGAACGAATAAAATATAAAGAAGCATTGCGAAATAAAATCGACCGGAAGGCTTCTACTGTTACTAAAATCTATGCGCGTTGGCTTCGCTGCATCTAACCGAGCGAATTGAGGAAAGAAGAGTGAAACGATGAAAGACGACTGGGAGCAAGGTTATGGGCAGTGGTAGGGGCCGGCGCTTCAGATGGTTACCACTGCATATTTAAAAATGAAAAGAATCTTCCCCAAGATGCACCCAACTTGGGAAAGATTTTCAAAGTTGAAGCAAGTTTTATGTTTAAATTCAAGTAACCATAAAACCTAAGCCATGAGACGCCCCCTCTATAAAATCGCCTCTGACATAGAAAAAGAAGAAAGAAGGTTATCTGTTGAAACCTCCACCCTGATGGACGAAGCTTATAGAATGACGACTTTTCTTCAGGAGTTATTGCAAAGTGTCAAAGAAGATGTAGTAGGTGAAAAATTTTCCAGTATGGAAGAAGAAATTCAATTCTTTAAACAAACCAAGCCCAATATTCTTGGAAAACTCATTTACTATAATAAAGTCTTCCGCATAGAAACTGCATGTCCAGTTAATAAGGGTAACATTTACCAAAATTATTTTACGCTGCAATTAAGATTATTGAAGCAAGAATTTGTGGAGCATATTTGCAACTCTGATTTTTACAGATATTATCGCGCAGGCAGAACCGACAGGGATAAACAATATTTCATGTTGGGAAATATCAATTATCACGATGGATTGAACAGTTTTGCTTTTGAAATAGACCCTAAATTTTCAACATATTTCGATTACAAAGTAGCCAAAATCATAGCCAATGAATTAATCTACAGCTACCTGTTAACAAAGTTGGCTCCCGAGCAAAATCCCGACCTGGTATTACAAAGTGAAGAAACAAAAGACATTATCTGGACACAATCTAAGAATGCGCTAATCGAATTGATTTATGCTCTCCTTGCAGCGGGAGCAATAGCACATGGAAAGATAGGCATCCGTAAAATTAGTATGGTATTTCAAGTTTTGTTCCGCGTTTCACTTAATGATATCCATAATAGCTTCCATCGCATGAAGACACGCTCTGGCTCACGAACAATATTTATAGACCAATTGAAATCCAGTTTAGAGGAATATATGGATAAGGAAGTCGCTCGATAGCAACTACCTCTCATCTAAAGACATTGGTAAACTGATTCGTGGTTCCTTTTTATAGCCTATATGTGTATATAGGCACTCTATCCATAACAATGTCATACCCTCCAGAGAAAAGTGTTGAAAATCGCATATTTTCTGCATCTCACACCCCGGAAACAAAATAAAAAATCGATCTTTTTGATAGACACGTATCGGAAAACAAACCGGATGGCATACTTCAATTTTGTACAGTAAACATTTAATAAGTGTACAAAATAAAAGCGCGGTAATATGAACATCGACAGAATGGAATTCGTGGCCTGGATGGAGCGAATTATGAAACGTTTTGACATATTAAACGACAATCTCACAGATATACAAAAACAACGTACCAGCATAGACGGAGAGGAATTATTGGATAACCAGGACTTATTGCAAATGCTGAAAATAAGCAATCGCTCACTACAGCGGTATCGTTCATCCGGTAGACTACCCTACTACACCATTAGCGGAAAGCTCTATTACAAATTATCTGATGTCCATCAGTTTATCCGGGAGAGTTTCAGCTCCTCTTTGCAGCATAAAAGTGACACCCGATGACAATTAGCGCCATTGAAAGACAGATTTATTTTACAAGAATAGCACTCATGTATTTTCGGAATATATCAATACAAAACAATCATTATTATGGCTGAACAGAATAACAAAATACCTCAATTACCCGAACAGTTTTCGGACATTTTATTAGTGCTGGATAAAGACAAAAAGAAAATTCAGGCGGTTAAAGGAATCAGCAATGACGGTGATTTGGAAACTGTAGATGCGAATAAAAAGAACCAAAGCCAATTCATGCGGGTAGATAGGAGTGGTGATTTATTTTCAAACTTCTTTGCGAATTTTTGGAGGCAATTGAAAAATCCCACCAGATTCTCATTTTTTAAAATCCCGGCTTCCGAAGCAGTTGATACAGCAAGAGAAATGCAGAAGCAAATTGAGACTCCTACCAAAGAAGGTGCTGCCATAATGGAAAAGCATAAGGTTAAAGAGCCGGAGCCGGAGAAACAAAGTAACGAAATCAAAAAAGATATGGAAACAATACAAGCAACATCTAAAACCAGCGAATACCGCTACAAACCCGAACAGATTGATTGGGAAACAATGAACAATCTCGGGCTGAGTAAAGAAAGACTTGAAAAAGCAGGTGTACTTGACACCTTATTAAAAGGTTACAAAACCAATTCGCTTATTCCTGTAAGTCTTAATCTCGGCACTGCTATTACCCGTATGGATGCAAGGCTTTCTCTACAGCCGGGCGAAAATGGCGAGGCAGTTGTTGCCATTCACGGTATTCGTAAAGAGCCAAATCTGAGTAATACTTTCTTTGGTCATGAGTTTAGCGCAACCGATAGGGAAAACCTGCTTAAGTCAGGAAATATGGGGCGTGTAGTGGAATTAACGAATCCGAAAACCGGTGAAAAGATACCTTCTATTATCAGTATTGACAGATTGACGAATGAAGTTATTGCACTACGACGGGAATGGATGAAAATACCCGATGAAATAAAGGGTGTTAAACTCAGCCAGGAACAAATACAAACTTTGCGTGATGGCAAGCCCCTCCTTTTAGAAGGAATGATTTCCAGAAAAGGCAAACCTTTCAGCGCTTCCATTCAGTACAATGCTGATAAGCATTTCGTGGAATTTCTTTTTGACAGAAATAATACAAATCAACAGAGCGCACATATAAATCGTATGAAAGGGCAACTTCAAGACGCTCCCCGAATGTTCAGGGGGAGGGAATTGTCCGACCAACAATACGATAAATTTAAAGCGGGTACCACTGTTTACATTGATGGGCTTATTGACAAGAAAGGCCAGCAATACCGGGGATATATCACTTTTGATAAAGAAACCGGGAAAACCGGGTTCTCTTTCACCAATCCAGATAAGCTGAAAGATAAAGTTCAACTCTCAGAATCACACAAAACGCAGGTAGCAGTTAATTCTGAAGGGAAAACCAATGAGGCTACCAAAAATATCAAAGAGCCTTTACAACCGAAACAACAGGGGCCGAAAAACCAAAAGCAGCAACAGCAAAACGGAAATAGGGTTTCGGCAAAATCAAAAGGTATAAAGAGGTAATCACCACAAAAAGAAGAGTGCTATGAAAGCAGTAATTGCTGAAAAACCAAGTGTAGCACGTGAGATAGCCGCCCTGTTGGGTGCCAATGAAAAAAAAGATGGATACCTGACAGGAAACGGCTATCAGGTTACATGGGCATTGGGACATCTGATTGGATTGGCCATGCCGGAAGATTATGGTTTGACAGGTTTTCGAAGAGAGACGTTGCCCATATTACCCAATCCGTTTTTATTGACGGTACGAAAGATAAGAAAAGAAAAAAGTTATATCCCGGATAACGGGGCGGTAAAACAGTTGAAGACTATTGAGCAGGTTATCAGCAGGTGCGATAGCATCATAGTAGCCACCGATGCCGGACGTGAGGGGGAACTTATTTTCAGATACATTTATGAATACCTGAAATGTAAAAAGCCCTTTCATCGCTTGTGGATAAGTTCGCTGACAGAAAAAGCAATTAAACAGGGATTTGCCAGCCTTAAACCAGGAAGTGAATTTGACGGATTGTATCGTGCAGGGCAAGCCCGAAGTCAAGCCGACTGGTTGGTAGGTATTAATGCTTCACAGGCAATAAGTATCGCCTTATCTCGGGGTGTATATTCCCTTGGAAGGGTGCAGACCCCCACTCTTGCGCTGGTTTGTAAACGGTATTTGGAAAACAAAACTTTTTCGGTTCAAAAGTATTGGCAAATTCAATTGGAACACCGGAAGGATTTTATTGATTTCAAAAGTCTGTCTAAAACAAAATGGGATGATAAGAAACCTGCAGACAGCACAATTAAATCTATTCAGCGAAGCGGAATAGCAACGGTTTCAGCAGTAGAAAGTAAGACAGTTTCGGAACAGCCACCATTGTTATTTGACCTGACAGGATTACAAAAAGAAGCCAATAAAAAATTGGGATTGTCTGCGGGAGAAACATTGAATATTGCTCAAAGTCTTTATGAGAAAAAGTTCATTACTTATCCGCGTACCGGAAGCAAATATATACCGGAAGATATGTGGGCAGAAATCCCTCCACTTATCAGGGCTTTGGATGCCAGGCCATCTTGTAAAAATGCACTTACCAAAGTAAAATGGGGACATTTTAATAAACGTATCGTAAACGATTTGAAGGTAACGGACCATCATGGGTTGTTGGTAACCGAAAAGATACCTTCTGCACTATCCGCTAAAGAAGATGCCATCTACGATATGATAGCCCTGCGTTTATTGGAAGCCCTTTCCCAAATCTGTACAAAGGAAATAACCGACGTTACAATGCAGGCTTCAGAATATGATTTTTTATTGAAAGGTTGTAAAATTCTGGAACCGGGATGGCGTGCTATCAGGGGAACCTTTACGGAAGAAGGTGATGAGCCAGTAAAAGAGTTACCGGAGTTAAAAACGGGCGATGAATTAAAAATCAAAATCACAACTATCCTTGAAAAGAAAACCAAACCGCCTGCACTTTATACAGAAGCAGGTTTGTTGGCTGCAATGGAAAATGCAGGGAGAGAAATAGAAAATGAAGACGAACGGAAAATCCTGTCTGGAATTGGCATCGGTACACCCGCCACAAGAGCCGCCATTATTGACACCCTCTTTAATCGGGATTATATCTGGCGGGAAAAGAAATCTCTGATTCCAACGGAAAAAGGTCTGCAGGTTTACAACACTGTAAAGGATAAAAAAATTGCTGATGTTGCCATGACAGCCGAATGGGAAATAGCCTTGCAAAAAATTGAAAATAATGAAGGGGATGCAGCAGCATTTCACAAAGCAATGGAAGGCTATACAGCTTCTATTACCCGGGAGCTTCTGGATATGACCGTCGTAACAGAAAACCATCCGAAATTGATGTGTCCAAAGTGCAGAAAGCAACAATTACTCTTCAGGGAAAAAGTCGTCAAATGTCCTGATGAAGGATGTAACTGGCTTCAGTTTCGCAATGTGTGCGGAGTATATTTAACAATCGCAGAAATTGAAAATCTAATTTCCAAAAACAGGACTTCGCTACTCAAAGGAATGAAAAGCAAATCGGGCAAAAAATTCGATGCTTGCATAGTGATGAACAACAAAGGAGAAACCGCTTTTGAATTTGGAAGTAACAGGTACAAAAAGAAATGAACAACGCTATTATAAGTCGTGAAGAAATCGAAAATCTCATCTATACTATACGGGGCAAACAGGTCATGCTTGATAAGGACCTGGCCTCACTCTATCAGGTAGAAACCAAAATACTGAATAGAGCAGTGAAGAGGAATATTGAGCGGTTTCCTGAAACATTCTGTTTTCAATTGAGCGAGGAGGAAAGCGAAGCTTTGAGGTTCCAAATTGGCACCTCAAACACCGGACGTGGCGGGCGGCGTTATTTACCCTATGTATTCACCGAACAAGGTATTGCTATGTTATCCGCAGTATTGCGGAGTAATACCGCCATAAAGGTGAGTATTGAGATTATGAATGCCTTCGTGAAAATGAGAAAGCTCTTGATAGCGAATGCGGCCTTATTCTCCCGTTTGGATAAAATTGAACTCAAACAATTAGAAGCCGATAACAAATTCAAAGAAATATTTAAAGCCTTGGAGAATGGTAAACTCCAAAGCGACAAAGGCATCTTTTACGACGGGCAGGTTTTCGACGCCTATACTTTTGTTGCTGATATTATCCGGAGTGCGAACCAATCAATTATTCTTATAGACAATTATGTGGATGACGCCGTACTTGCCATGCTGGGAAAACGCGCTCAATCTGTATCAGCAACCATTTATACCAAATCGGTTACCAATCAATTACAACTTGATTTAAAACGATACAACAGTCAATATCCGCCCATCGCTATTCATAAATTTACACATACCCATGACCGTTTCCTTATTATTGACGGCACAGAGCTTTATCACATCGGCGCATCCTTAAAGGATTTAGGCAAGAAATGGTTTGCTTTTTCGAAGATGGATGCAGAGGCATCCAAATTATTGGGTATTCTGAGGACGACCTCTGATTAGGCAAACAATATTATTCGCGAGGTCAAAGTCTACCTTTAGAAGCCATCCCTTACACCATCTTACATGTCAATCATTACGCCTGCTACCTTAACGCCATTCCATCCCGAATTGGAAATACGGTGATGCAATGAGGAAAGCATGGCTAAAGAAAGAAAAGAAGCACGGAGGTACAACATCATTTATGCCGACCCACCCTGGCGTTACCGAGTATGGAATCGAAAAGACGGTGGGCGAAGTGCAGAAAGTCATTACCACACCCAGGCTATCAGTTTTCTAAAAAGAATGGACATTGAATGTATAAGTAAACCTGATAGTGTATTGTTTATGTGGGCGACTTTTCCATGTTTACCGGAAGCACTGGAATTAGGCGAATCATGGGGATTTACTTTCAAAACAGTCGCATTCACATGGGTTAAAACAAATGTCAAAAAAAATAGCTTGTTTATAGGAATGGGTTATTATACAAGGGCAAACGCAGAAATTGTGCTCTTATTTACTAAAGGTAAATCACTTCACCGCATAGCCAAAAATATTCCGCAGGTACTTATTGCTCCTCGAAGTCTGCACTCTGAAAAGCCTGATGAAATACGTCGAAGAATAGTGCGTCTTTATGGAGATTTACCAAGATTGGAACTCTTTGCAAGAACAAAATACCTCAACGCAGAAGACAAGGAAAACTTTTATGGATGGGATGTGTTTGGAAATGAAGCCGAAAATTCCATTCAGATTTCGATGAAGGAATAACAGTGATATAATTTAAGGCAGTAGAAAGACAAACGCTGCCAATCGGAGCCGATTCTAACCATTCTCAGTACAGGATATCTCAACAATAATATTTTCGCCAACAAATAGAAATTCAAATCACAACCAACATGGATACACGAAACAAAGACCTGTCATATTTCACACTTAGGCTACAGGAAGTTCTAAACACCAGCTTTCCCGAAAAAGCACACGACAAAAGGTTTATTGAACAACGTTCCGGGTGGGCGGCTAAGACTTATGAGAATGCATTTCTTTCAGGAAGTTCCGTGGAAGAATGCGACTATATCGCAAATGATATACTATTTGAAGGACTTCATTTCTCAAGATTTGATACCATTTTTCAAGTGGTCTGCAATGAGTTCGATACAATCATGGCAGAGGAAGAGTTACATCCTTTTGCGCTGAGCATGCTCCCTGTTTGTGAATCCATATTCGGCGGATATGAGCTAACAGATGACTTCGCCTTTACAACTGAGTATGAGCTGCTCTATACGGAAATTACAGGAACCATAACACTTTATATCGAAGAACATGGCATTTAATCAACGGGAGCACCTGAAGCGAAATACAGAGGCGTTAAGGGTAATGTTCAGCGTGGCAAAAGAGAGGCGCCCGGCCACTGAAACTGAAAGACAACAGCTATTGCAGTACAGTGGTTTTGGTGGGTTGAAATTCATTTTAAATCCCGCTGAACATCCGACAGACATTAAGCAATGGAAAGAATATGAACAACCATATTTTGAAGAAACACAACAACTTCATCAGGTTTTAAAAGACAATGCCACCGATGAAAGACAATACAAACGCTATGTGGACAGTATGCGGGGTTCCATACTCACGGCGTTTTATACTCCGCCAGAAATTATCAACGCTTTATCCGAAGTATTCAAAGAGAATGGAGTAACCATACAAAAATTTCTGGAACCATCGGCAGGCACCGGTAGTTTTATTCGGTCTTTTACGGACAGAGATGTACTACAGGTTACAGCTTTTGAAAAAGACCTGCTTACGGGTAAAATTCTTAAACAACTATACCCTGACAGAAATGTCCGCATCAGCGGCTTTGAAGAAATATCAGACAGAGAACTGAACAATTACGATGTTGTGGCCAGCAATATCCCTTTTGGTACGAGTGCTGTGTTTGACCTGTCCTATTCAAGAGGGAAAGACCCGGCAAGGATGCAGGCAGCAAGAAGCATACACAATTACTTCTTCCTGAAGGGAACAGACACGCTTAGGGATGGCGGCTTGCTTGCTTTCATCACTTCCCAGGGAGTATTGGATAGTCCCGGTAATCGGCCTATCAGGGAAGCGCTGATGAAAGAGCATAATCTTGTTTCGGTAGTACGGCTACCGAATAATCTGTTTATGGATTATGCCGGAACAGAAGTGGGGAGTGACCTTATTGTACTTCAAAAGAATTCAGGTAAACAAAATCTTACACAGTTAGAAAAGGATTTTTGCAATACATCGCTCACGAAGAATAACGACCACATAAATACTCTCATCTATCAGACTTCGCCCATCGTCTTCGATGAAGTTGTACAATCCACCGACTTATATGGCAAACCTTATACGGCCTATTTACACAGTGGGGGGTTATCGGGAATTTCAGAGGAAGCAAAAAGGATATTGTCAACGGATTTTGAGAACAATCTAAACCTGAATCTTTACAAAGGGATTTCGCCAAATAAGACCATCAAACAGGCTGGTATCTCCTCAATCTTGCCACTGTCACCTCCAATCGAAATTGCAGAAATCTCAAAAGAAGAAATAAAGCAATCTCCAATATTTAATCTTGCTACACCTAAGTCAACCTTGACAACAATTAATCAGTCACAACAAAACACCACTGGCACAACAACCATTTCATCTTCTACAGGAAGGATTCAATTGAGTTTGTTTGACCTTCTTAATGAGGTGCAGCAACCGGCTGTCATTACTTCACCTAAAAAAGCCAACGGACTAAAGGTTATCTCTAAAAAGAAAAGTTCAAGTTATAAACAACCGGGCCTGTTTGATTATATCCCTCTGCAAATTCCTAAGAAGGAAGCAACGTCATTAACTGCTGCACGTCGAACTAATACAAGCACGATGGTACACGGCGATTTGTTTTCATCCGTCAGTATCAATATTAAAGGTGAAATAGAAAATTCTCCCAAAAATAAATCTGTTACCAATAATGTAATACCCGTTCCTGCTCCGTACTCCGGCCAACTTCAATCATTTTATCGCGAAGACTGCCTCGTCACAGATAATGGGTATGTGGGGCATTTGAAAGAGGTAGATATATCCAATGATTCGGCGATATTTCATCCATTATCATTATCGCCTTTACAGAAAACAAGAACCGAAGCTTACATAGAACTCCGTGATATCTATCAACAACTTTATTATAAAGAAACGACCTCTCAGGCGGAACATAAAGGGGAGCGGGAAACCCTAAATACCCTTTATGATGCCTTTACCAAACGATACGGTAAACTGAACAGTGCAGATAATATCAAGCTCATTAAAACAGACAGTGCCGGTAATGAAGTTCCCTATCTGGAACGTGTGGTGGGTGGTGTAGTCCATAAAGCGAATATTTTCTATCGTCCTGTAAGTTTTTCAACAGCGGCCATAGCAACTGATAATCCTGCCGAAGCGCTGGCAGCGTCTCTGAATAAGTTTGGAAAAATTGACTTAGACTATATGTCGGAAATTAGTGGGATGTCGGGTGAGGATTTAAAAGACGCCTTACACGGTCGTATATTTTATAATCCTCTGCAAAAGGAATATGAAATTGTAGAGAAATGGATTTCGGGGAATGTAGTGGATAAAGCTGCTGAAGTACGGTCATATCTTGCTGGCCAACCAGAAGATAGAGAAGCTACCGAAAGTCTTAAAGCACTTGAAGGTGCCAGGCCCAACAGAATAGATTTTGACGAACTCGATTTTAACCTTGGAGAACGTTGGATACCCACAGGCATCTACAACCGTTTTGCTTCCCACCTTTTTGATACGGAAATACGAATTCACTATTCCGAAAGTTCCGATGATTTCTCAATCCATTACGACCATAAAAATATGCTCGTTACCGAAAAATATGCTGTTCGGTCTGAAAGCCGAACGTTTGACGGTATAGCATTGCTCAAACATGCGCTTGTCAATACCACACCCGACATCACAAAAAAATTAATGATTGATGACAGAGAAGTCAGGGTGCGGGATATGGAAGCTATACAAATGGCAAACAGCAAAATTGATGAGATGCGAAAGGAGTTTTCTGATTGGCTTTTTGTCCAGAACGATGATTTTAAGAACAGGTTGGCTGATAAATACAACGATACTTTCAATTGTTTTGTCCGTCCGCAATATGACGGCAGTCATCAAGATTTCCCGGGGCTTGACCGCAAGGCATTGGGAATTGAAGACCTGTATCGAAGCCAGAAAGATGCCGTTTGGATGATTAAGATGAACGGAGGTGCCATCTGCGACCATGAAGTCGGTGCAGGTAAAACGCTCATTATGTGTACGGCGGCGCAGGAACTAAAGCGATTAGGGTTGGCACACAAGCCAATGATTATCGGGCTAAAAGCCAATGTGCATGAAATAGCGGAAACATATCGAAAAGCCTATCCTCACGCCAAAATATTATACCCAGGGAAAGGAGACTTTACCCCTCAAAAACGATTACGCATTTTCGGTGATATCAAAAACAACGATTGGGATTGTATCATCCTAACGCACGACCAATTCGGAATGATACCACAGTCGCCCGAAATGCAAAAGCAGATTTTGGAAGCAGAATTGGAAAGCGTAGAAGATAATCTTACTGCTTTGAAAAAACAAGGCAAGGAAGTTTCCAGAGGAATGCTTAAAGGGGTTATTGTCCGTAAGCAAAATTTAGAAGTTAAATTAAAAACGCTGGAACATGATATTGAAAACCGAAAGGACGATGTGGTGGACTTTAAGATGATGGGTATTGACCACATTTTTGTGGACGAAAGCCACCGTTTCAAAAATCTCATGTTCAACACCAGACATGAACGGGTAGCCGGATTGGGGAATATGGCTGGGAGCCAAAAAGCGTTAAACCTGCTGTTTGCCATTCGCACTATCCAGGAGCGTACGGGTAAAGACCTGGGTGCTACGTTTCTTTCCGGTACAACCATCAGTAATTCATTGACAGAACTGTATCTGCTTTTTAAATACCTGCGCCCCAAAGCGATGGAAAAGCAAGGCATCAATTGTTTTGATGCGTGGGCAGCTATCTATGCAAGAAAAACTACTGATTACGAATTTTCGGTAACAAACAATATTGTATCTAAAGAACGTTTCCGTTTTTTTATCAAAGTACCAGAACTGGCTCAATTCTATTCTGAAATTACCGACTATCGGACAGCAAAGCGATATCGGTATTGACCGCCCTGAAAAGAATGAGATTTTGTACCATATTCCGCCTACGCCTGAGCAGGAAGCTTTCATTCAGAAGCTAATGGAGTTTGCCAAGACCGGTAATGCAATGCTCCTGGGTAGGCCTCCATTAAGCGAAAGCGAGGAAAAGGCAAAGATGTTGATTGCGACTGATTATGCACGTAAGATGTCGCTGGATATGCGAATGATTAGTCCGCAGTATGAAGACCATCCTGACAATAAAGCCTCACATTGTGCGGACAATATTTCAAAATATTACAACAAATTCAATGCACAGAAAGGAACGCAATTTGTTTTTTCTGACCTTGGTACTTATAAACCCGGAAATTGGAATGTCTATTCAGAAATAAAGCGCAAACTGATAGAAGACCACGGCATCCCGCCACATGAAATACGATTTATTCAGGAGGCTAAAAATGAAAATCAGCGAAAGGAAATTATCAGAAATGCAAACGAAGGGAAAATACGTGTTCTATTCGGTTCTACTGAAATGTTAGGCACAGGAGTGAATGCGCAAAAACGGGCCGTTGCCGTACATCACTTGGATATACCCTGGCGGCCAAGCGACCTTGCCCAACGTGATGGAAGAGCCATCCGTAAGGGCAATGAGATTGCCAAATTCTTTGCCGATAACAAAGTAGATATCTTTATCTATGCGGTTGAAAAATCATTAGACGGCTACAAATTCAATACGCTTTACAATAAACAGGTGTTCATCGAACAATTAAAGAGCAATAGCCTCGGAAAACGCACTATTGATGAAGGAGGAATAGACGAAAAAACAGGTATGAATTTTTCGGAGTACGTAGCAATACTTTCGGGTAATACAGACCTTTTGGAAAAAGCAAAATTGGAAAAGCAGATTGCGGGGCTGGAAAGCGAAAGGCAAGCTCACAATCGTTCCAAACTGGCCTCAAAGTACAAGTTAGAAGATACCATGGTCACGCTGGGAAACACGCAGAAACGTTTCGACCGTATGAACCTCGATTGGGAAAATCTGCAAAAACGAATACAAAAAAACAAAGACGAAGATATTCTAAATCCGGTACAACTTATCGGCATACCACCAGATGCTGATGTAAAACAAATTGGCGCGAAACTCAATCAGCTTTCCGCAAAAGCCCGTACCGCTGGGCAATATGAGGAAATCGGGACTTTATATGGCTTTACGTTGTTGGTAAAAACTGAGGTCTCTCAAAAAGAAGGGGTGGATCTCAAAGACAATCGCTTCTTCGCCCAAGGGGAAGGCAATATCAAATACACCTTCAACAATGGTAAAATGGCAACCGACCCTAAAACGGCATCGTTCAATTTCCTGAACGCACTCATGAAGATACCTGGTATGTTGGAGCAGGAGCAAAAGAAAATTACAGACCTGCAAAAAGACCTTCCGGTTCTCCAAGAAGTGGTGAACGGAACATGGAAAAAAGAGCAGACTTTGAGTGACCTTAAAACAGAATTAGCGGCGGTTGAAAGAAAGATACAATTATCTATAAAACCGGAAAATACACAGAGCGAAGAACAAACGGAAACAATAGAAAAACAAAACCCGACGATCAGCGGACAATTCGTTCCGGTTCAAGATATTCGTCGAGGGCGTGCAATACTTTAAGAGACTGTAATTTGCTATCCGTCATCCTGTTCATCCATTTTCTTTAGAAGCTCCTTTTTAAGTGAATCCAAAAATTTAGTCCGGTTCAGCTTTCGAGTCTTCAATTCCAGATAGGTATGATAAAAATTTCCTAAATCAATATTGAACACATTTTCAAAATATCCGGCTATTAATCGTATGTCGCTGTTGCCATTGTCAAATACCCCCCGATAATGTAAAGCATAAATCAGTTCAATTAATGCCGTCTTGCTAGCTGTCCAATTTAACTTCGATTGGGTTATACTTTTCTTTTCTTTTGATAGATTGTTAAGTTGCTCTTCGATATATTTTTCTATCAAATCATTGGCAATAATTTTTGCTACCTTATAATCGTGTGAAGTAGAAAAACGATGGTCTGTTTCAAAATAAAAGGTATCAAGGCCTTGCGTTACATTGTGTTGCTCTCTCACAAAATATTTCTGGTCAAGATAAGTGCTATTGGATCTGTAGTATTTATAAAGTTCTCTATTTTCATTAAAATAATGTTCAATCTTTGAAGACTCTAAAGCAAGATAGTTTTTAATTATTTCTATACTCCCAGGTGGTTTATTTATTTCTATTTTATATATCGAATTGAAATAGATGAGTTTCGATAAAAAAAGAGGTTTTACATGCTTAAAAAAATATATTTCTTTTTCGACATTGGAGAATCCTTTCGCTGTAACATATGATTTTAGTTCATTAGTTTTCTCTAAAATAATTTCTATTGCTTGTTCATAATTGCTTAGGGATTGGCTTTGATCAATATTCAACTCATTAATCTGACGCTCCAATTCAGTGAAAAGTTTTTTAAAGTACACATTCATTTATCTGATGATTGAATTCTCAAAAATTGTCAAATAGATTTAGTAAGCATAATTAATCTACTTAGTCACCAACACAATCGTACCACTAATTATTAAAATTGCTGCTATTATCGTCCTTGTTGTAAGGGCTTCTTTTAAAAATATTGCGGACAGGATAATAACCAACGCCACACTTAATTTATCCACAGGAGCAACTTTGGACACATCGCCTAATTGTAATGCTTTAAAATAAAACAGCCATGATAATCCTGTAGCAATACCTGAGATTGCAAGAAAGAATACGCCATGTTTAGACACTGTGCTGAGCCCCTTCGCCTCACCTCTCGCCAGAACAATAATCCCTATCATCAATAAAATGACAATCGTTCTTATACCAGTTGCAAGATTGGAATTGATATTGGCTACTCCCAATTTTGCGAAAATGGCAGTAAGAGCGGCGAAAAAGGCGGATAACAATGCATATATGTACCACATGATAAACTTATTTTAAAAATTTCGTACGAGTCCAATACCAATACCACTATTTTGATAAAATGGCATTACCATAATTGCAGAATGTCTATGCTCTTCGGTTAACAGTCTATTAATTTTAGGATACAACCAGTAAGCCAATTCTGTTGACAGAATTCCAAATCCAGCTCCGGCCACAATATCCCCTACCCAGTGCTTGTTATTGATAGAGCGGTAAACACCAGTGAAAATGGCAAATGGATATCCAGAAATACTTAGCCAGAAATTGGTGTCTTTGTATTCTCTGAACATAAATTGGGCTGAAGAAAATGCGGTGGAAGTGTGGCCTGAGGGAAAGGACAGATGATTAGAACCATCAGGCCTTTCTTCTTTTACAATATGTTTCAAAGGCATTACAAGACCTAAAGAAATCAGTTGCGATGTAGCATAGATTACAGATCTGTCCCGGAAATTATGCTTACTCTTAATTCCGGCTGCATTAAGTCCATACACCAACACAGCGGGGACAAATTGGAAATAATTGTCCAATGTAGTAGTCTGGAGGTGGTCTTCCATAATTTCATTTTTGGTAGAAATATTGAGCTGTTTCAGTGCATTTATTTTCATACTCAATACTCCATAGCCAATGAATGCTGACGGAACGATCAGATTTTTATAACTTATTCTGTATTCGTTGTTATTTACCACGGTAAGTGCACTGTTCTGAAAAATCACATTGGGATTCTGACTCCTGTTTTGCGCTAAAATGTTGGAATGTATAGTTAATGCAAGAACTATCATAACCCAAACATAACTTTTTAAAGATGCCATTTTACATCAATTTCTTTTCGAGTCTTTCAATATTCAATTCTTTAAACTTTTGCAAAACATCCCTACCGTAAGGAGTAAAGTAGGCATGGTTTCTCAGTAAGTTATAATTGATTTTATCCCATTCGCTGTCTTTATAAACTTTGTTCAACTGATTTGCAAATTCCTTTCTCAGCCGTTGCTCATAAGAGGGGTAATCTGGTTTCGTGAAATGATACATGTCAGCATCGGCTAAAATATTAGCTTCAGGCGATTTAGGGTTTTGAGGAAAACGGGTGGCCTCTATACAAGTCAATACCTGACCTACCATTTCTTCCGGATAATTTTGCTTTTCCAGAAAATCTT
This sequence comes from Chitinophagaceae bacterium, assembly GCA_023957755.1. Lineage (GTDB taxonomy): Bacteria > Bacteroidota > Bacteroidia > Chitinophagales > Chitinophagaceae > Ginsengibacter. The sequence continues at coordinate 75,531 of JAMLGT010000013.1, read as the reverse complement.
CTGCTATTGCTTTACTGAAATCTTCGTGATTGACATATGCTTTGATATAACCACTATCGTGAAACCAGGCAGCCAGTATGATTACTTCCAACTGCATTGGAGTACAATGACATGCATCAGCTATTTCGAGTGCAGCACTTACAACTTCCTGAGTATGATTGATGTTATGAAAGTACATTCCTTCGGGAAGGTTGTCGGACAAAAGATTTAATACGTAAAGATGAACTAAACCAATAATTTTATTTTCTTCCATTATACATAATTTTAGAATTTATAATTGTATCCCAACCTTATAACTTGTGTTTCGTAATAATCGTCACTTGTGTAATGGAAGTTCATTCCGTTTATTTTTCTTTTAACGACCATGGTATTCAATAAATCGGTCGCATTAATGAACACTTCCCCTTTTCCATTCTGAACTGATTTTTTAATTCCTGCATCTATCGAAAATCTCGATAAAATTTTCCCTTGCGGTATAATATCTGGTGCTAAATAAACGGCGGTCAATTGTGCATCCCACCCCTTTGTAAATCGGAATGTATTGTTCAGTTTAAAATTTCCAGAAACTGCTGACTGCCGGTCAGCCGAAAAGGTATTCGGTTCGGGGTAAAGATTTTGAACAGTGAAAGCGTCTATCTGGTTTCTGTAAAGGTTACCATTGATGTTGAAAGAGTAAATGTCAGAAACCTTTTGGTTTAGAATGGCTTCTACGCCTGTATTATGGCTCTTGCCCGCATTTTGAAAAATGGCATATATCAAAGTGCTGCCCGGAACAGTGCTTGATATTCTTGTTATAGTTCCGTCAGCAAAACGATGATACACAGCGGAATAAAAATAGCCGCTGTTCCAGCTGTTCCTATAGCCCAATTCTATTGAGTTGGTAAACTGAGGACGCAATGCAGGATTTCCTACTTTTATAATTTCGGCATCATCATATTTCGGGAAAATTCGGATGTCCACTTCATTCGGCCTGTCCACCCTGCGATTATAGAAAACCGAAAGTTTATTGTCGTCATTCAGTTTATAAGCGAATCTCATATTTGGGAATGGCTGGGTATAGTCGTAGCCATCACTCTTGTAGGTACTATGACCGGGATTGACATCGTATTGTATCCTCACATATTCCACGCGCAACCCCAATTCAGCCTCCCACCTTTCATTTTCAAAAACATAATTTGCATAAGCTGCCGGAATCAGTTCTTTGTAATTGGCCCATCCACCGGCATCTATGTCTAATACCGAATTGGCGCCGGGCCTGAAATCCATATTGGTAGGAATATGTCTGTCACGCAATTTGATACCTGTTTCGATATGCCCCGATTTTAAGGGCTTGATATAATCTACATTGAAATCATAGACTTGTTCGTCAGACAACAATTTAAAGGCGTCCGTTCCGGTAGAAGCAGGCAAATAATTGTCGTAAAAGTATTGTTCGTCTTCTCTGTGGAAGGTGTAATTAAATCCCGCATTCAGCAAGTGGCCTGCATCTTTAAACTTATGCTGAAAAGCAGCCGTTGCCATTGCTGTTGTTTTTAATTCATCTTCCAGAAATTGCCATAAACGCAATCGTTCTGAAATATCTACATTGAAAAAAGGCTGGTCGCCACGGTCAATTATCTTTTCGCTTCCATATAAGCCGGAAACGGTCAGCGTATTTTGCTCATCAATATTCCAATCTACTCCTGTTTTCGTGGTAAGGAAATTTGTATTTCTATTCCGTTTCAATTGTGAATTGATAACCACGCCATCATTATAAGTACGCTTTACAAACTCGTTTTTATTGAGTGTATGTGTGTAAAGATTATCTGCCTGCAGAAAAATATTTACCTTGTTTTTTCTGTAATTCAACGATACAGATGGATTGATTTTAGGCGTGAAAGTGTATTGCGGTCTGATGGTCGGCAGGTTTTCTTTTCTCACCCAGAGCGACCCCATTCCGTAAGTGAAACCGGTCTTGCCATTGAATCCATGCTGCCTGTTCTTCTTCATGATGATGTTGATAATCCCTGCATTGCCATTGGCATCGTATTTTGAAGAAGGATTGTTGATAATTTCAATTTTATCAATGGCTGATGCGGGTATATTGTCTAATCCCGTTTGACTCCCAAACCCTGTTAAGGCTGTCTGTTTGCCATCAACCAATATGGTGACCTTGTCACTTCCTCTTAAATGTACTTTTCCGTCCTGTACGGTCACTCCCGGCAAAACCTGCATGCTCTGCAAAACGGAGCTTCCACTTTGGCTGATATTGTCGGCAATGGAGTAGGTTTTCTTATCTAAGTGGTTATTTATCTCATCAGTCTTTGTGGTAATGGTTATGGCATCAAGCACTGTTGATTGCACTTCCAACTCAATGGTGGGGATATCCAGAAACGATGATAGACTGCCGACAAATAGCGGTTGTTGCTTTTCCTCAAATCTCATAAACGAAATTGCTAAAAAATAATTTCCAGGCTTAATGTTAGCAATGGAAAATCTGCCTTCATCATTGGTGACTGTTCCGGCTACAAAAGCATTGTCTCTTTCAGTTTTTACGACGACACTCACGTAGGGTATAGCCGATTTATCTTCTTTATTTTTTACCACACCAGAGATAGTCACGCTACTTTTCTCCGATATATCCTGAGCAAATATGTCGCTGTTAAAACTGAAAATGAAAAAGAAACAAAAGATTCCTTTTATACGATACATGTAATTATTTTTAAAAATATTCTTGACTATTTCCACAGTATTGAAATTGTTTAAGAGACTTATTTACCTACCACCAATATTTTAAAAGTTCCGGGAATGACTTTGGCCCTGTCCCTGCTGTCTTTTTCGGAGGGGTTGAGATTTGCTGTTGAGAGGTATAACAAATGTGTTTTGCTGTCAAGCCCTATCGTCCTGGCTCCTTCTTCGGTTTTGATGTCTTTGAGCTTGGTAAAACTGTTGGCGTTGTTCTCACGGATAACGGAAATTGTGCCTTCACCATTTGAGGTATAGATTGTTTTTGTTTGCTCATCAAAAACAACACCGTCCGTTTCTTCGCCAATGGGTATTTTCTTCACAATTTTACCATTTGTTGCATCTACTATTACCAACATTTGGTCGCAGGTACTGAACAGCCTGCTTGTTTGGGTATCTATGGCCAATCCTGATGGGCCTTCTTCGTTGTCTAACCCCCAATGATGCAGCACTGTAAAAGATTTTGCGTCTATTGCTACTATTTCATTTTTGTCCTCAATGTTTACAAAAATCTTTCCCTTTGCGTCACTCACGGCTGTTTCTGGTTTCCCGCCGACATCAATAGTTTTTACGACTGTATTGTTTATAGGGTCTATGATATCTATGTTGTTGCTCCGTCCATTACAAACCACTATTTTCTGAGAATACGGCTCATAAAATATAGCATCAGGATTAGCTCCAGTGGGAATTGTGGCATTCACCTGATTGGTATTCACATCAAAGACCCTTACCTCATTTAATCTTCCGCAGCTTATAAAACCTTTTTGTTGTGCAACATCAAAAGCAATTCCATGCACACCATCCGTACCTTCAATCACGCCTTCAATTTTACCATTCGTTTTGTCTAATATCTCTACCTGCTTTCCATGACTTACATACAGGAGATTGTTTGAAGGACTGACACTTAAATAATCCCATCCGCTTTCATCCCCACCGATTGGGAAAACCATAACTACTCTGGTATTTGCTGCTTGCTGTGCATAAATGTTTACTGAAAATGTGATAGCCGCTACGGCTAATAATATTGATTTTATCATGATGTTTTTTATACTTATTAATCGAATTTTTTAATCTATATCCTGTTGTTTCTTTTCTGGTTCCCGAAACTTCATCTTATTCAGGAACGTTGGCAAAACCATCAAAAGCAGCGGCAATGCGATGATAAACCCTCCGATGACGGCGACGGCTAAGGGTTGATGCATCTGTGCTCCGGTGCCGATTCCCAATGCTAAGGGTGTCAAAGCGATGATAGCGCCGATGGCCGTCATCAGTTTCGGGCGCAGACGGGTGCTGATGGCATAAACAATAGCATCTTCTTTTCCTTTCTCTGCAAAGCTTTCCTGAAATTGGAGGTAGGTAAAAATGGAATTTTCTCCGATAATGCCCACCATCATAATCAAACCTGTGTAGCTGCCTACGTTCAAGGGTGTGTTGGTCAGGTAAAGCAACAGAATACCTCCCGAAATTCCCATGATGGAAATACCGAGTATAATCGTAGCCAATGAGAGCCTTCGGTAAAGAAATAAAATAACAGAGAACACCAAAAAGCACGCAATAATCAGGATGGTCAGCAACTCTTTGAAGGATTGTTGTTGTTCTGCATAAGCTCCCCCGTATTCAATGCTGTATCCTGCTGGCAATTTGATTTGACTGCTGATTTTATTTTGAATCTCCTGCACGGTACCTCCAAGGTTGCCACCATCCAAACGCGCGGTAACCAGGCCAATGGTTTGTAAATCTTCACGGTTGACTTCTGCAGTACCCTTTGTAAGAGTGACTGTAGCAAATTCACTGATGGGTTTCAGCAAACCATTGGGCAGGGCAATCATGCTGTTTTCAATATCGCTGACCGATTGATTGGTTTTATCATTGTAAAGTAACCGGATAGGGGTGTATTGGATTTGGTCAAAAATATTTCCGGCCACATTTCCGTCTAAATTGGCTTGAAGCTGGTTTTGAAAATCTTGTACCGAAATGTTGTATTGTGCCAGTGTTGTCAGATTGGGCGTAACCACGATGGACGGCCCTGCAATCACAATTCCGTCAAATACATCGGCAGTACCTTTTACCTGTTCTACTATACCTGCCACCTGCTGCGAATAATCTTGAATGACGCTCTGGTCTTTTCCGAATATTTTGACCTGAATCGGTTGCACGCTGGTCATCAGGTCGCCCAGCATATCGGAAATTACCTGTCCGAAATCCACGACTAACGGTAGTCCTGAAGATTCAATTTCAGAACGAAGTTCATCAATCACTTCGTCGGTTGTTTTATCCCTGTTTTTCTTTAGCTGTATCAGGTAATCACCATTATTAGGCTCTGTAATAAAGAAGCCCATTTGTGTTCCGGTCCTGCGGCTATAGGCCTCCACATTGGGATTGGAGGTAACGATTTTATCCACGATTGTCAGTTCCCGGTTGGTTTCTTCCAAAGAAGTTCCCGGAGGAGATTTAAAATCCAGCACGATGCTTCCTTCATCCATTTCCGGAAGAAAACCGGTACTGATTTTGGGTAAAATGAGGACGGTTAGTAAAATAAGTAATCCCACGAACGCATAGCTTATCCACGGTCTGTGAATGAAAAAACGCACCCATTTTCTTTCTTTTACGTCGTACCCTTTCAGTCCGGTAGCGTATTTGCCAAAACTAAGCGCCAAATAAATGACAGGAAGCAACAACCATGTGGCAAAAAAAGAACAAACCAGTGTAATAATCATGGTATCGGTCATCACCTTAAAATAGGCTCCGGCTACGCTCGTCATCAATCCGAAAGGCAGAAAGATAACGATGGTGCTGAGCGATGAACCGACCATGGCTTTGAGCAAAAAGTTCATAGCTTTCTGGACTAACACTTTGGATGATTCGCCGGGATATTCTTCATGCGTTCGGTGAATTTGTTCTACTACCACCACTGCATCATCTATGATTAAACCAATGGCCGCCGCCACAGCGCCAAGGGTCATAATATTGAAGGTTTGCCCCATGGCATAGAGCACCAGCATCGTCAGGCTGAGGGTGATGGGTATGGTAATCAAAATGACGGCACTGGCCTTTACCGACCGTAAAAACGCAATAGCTACCGCAATGGCCAGCAGCAGTCCAATCCAAAGCGCATCTGTAACGCTTCTGATGGCGCTTTGTACAAAGTCTGCCTGCACATAATAGGGTTTCAGCACGACATCTTTCGGCAATGTCTTTTCCAACTGCGCAATCTTGTCCTTCATGGCGTTGGCCACGTCTATCACGTTGGCATTGGGCTGCTGAATCACCGCTATCAGAATACTCTCCTGCCCGCCGGCATTAATTTTTATGTATTGTTTTGCCTTATGAACATTGACAGTAGCAATGTCACCCAAATGGATAATCCTGCTGCCGTTGTTGCTGATGACGACATCGCGCAACTGTTGTTCATTGACGATTTGCGCATCGGTCAGGGTCAGATAAAGCCATCTGAAATCGGAAGAAAAACCATTGGATTTGATGAAGTTGGTATTGTTAATGGCCTGTTCTATCGCAGAAGGAGTAAGCGCCAACCTTGCCATCATTTGCTGATTCATCAGCACCCAAAATTCTTTGTCCTGACCGCCCACCACCGCAATCTGACTAACACCCGGAACCTGCGACAGAAAAGGCTTTATGGTGTAAAGCGCCAGTTGCTTCAGCTCTATGGGATTCATGGATTTGGAGGTCAGTGCATAGCCCATCACGGGAAGCGTTGAAGGACTCATTTTTTCAACCGTAATATTGATATCAGGCGGCAACTGATTCCGAACCTCGTTAATGCTGCTTTCCACCTGTTGTTTGGACAAATCAATATTGCTGTTCCAGCCCATAAATGCGGAAATCTCACAGCTTCCTCTGCTGGTGGTGCTCTGTACCATCTGAAGGTCAGGCACCTTTTTAATCGCTTCTTCCAGAACTTTGGTTACGCCCACCGTCATTTGGTTGACGGGTTGTTGCCCGGCGTCGGCAATTACTTTTATCTTCGGAAAAGTGATTTGAGGAAAAAGAGCCGAATGGATTTGGGTGTATGAAAAAATACCTCCGGCTAAAGCCAGAAAAATCAATACCAAAAGCGGATTGCGATATGTTACAAAAAAAGATTCCTTCATCTTGCCCTACTTTTGAATTTGAACGGTTGCCGTGTCTGAAAGTCCGAAGTTCCCTGAAGTCAACACCATGTCTGAAAGACTGATGTCACCGGACACTATCTGAATAAACTTATCCGTTTCCAATCCTTTTTCAACCGGCACTTTCACGGCGGTATGGTCGTTGATTAACTTCATCACCCAGAAAGAACTTTGCGTTTCATCGGTCAGTACAGCCGTTTTTGGAACACTTAAACCTGTAGCGGTGTTAGTGCTGAACTGAATCGTACCGATAATGTTTTCGGGAATATCATTACGGGTAGTTTTCAGCAACACCTTTACCGTTTGAGCAACCGGGTTTGCAGTGGGCATAATTTTAGCAATACTCCCGTTAATAATTTCTCCGCCGGGCAACGTGACAGGCAGCGTATGCATCTGCCGGATTTTGCTCAAATACTCAAACGGAACTTCCACTACAAATCCGAAACTGCTTGCATCCGTAATCGTTGCCAGCACTTCCCCATCCTGCACGTAATCACCCATCTGATGGTTGAGCATAGATACATAACCGGTGGCAGGACTTACCACCGAAGTGATTCCATTAAAACGAAAGGAAGGATCCAATTTATTAATCGTATTGCCCAAAGCCCTTGCCTCTTTGGTTTCCAAAGTGAAAAGCACTACCCCTCTGCCCACGTGGTCGGCCGGTTTTATGGTCATCTTGGTGATATAACCGTTCGTATTGGCCTTTACGTCTGAGCTCAACAAATAGGTGGCGGTGGCATTGAGGGTAACCTGGTTGCTCAGCGTAACGGTATCTGTGGGAGAAGCAACGGTCACGGTCGTTTCGGAGGCGGTTTCTTCCTCAGCAGCGTCAGTGTTAGTGTTTTCAGATTGACACGCTGAAATCGTCAGTGTTATTATCACTAATATAGTGGCTAAGTATCTCATGGTTATTGAATAATCAGATAGGTCAATTGATTTTTAAACCTAAATAATGCATTGTTGTACTGAATGATATTCGCCTTCAGGTTAAGCAGGTTGTTGATTGACAAAATAAAGTCAACCATCCGCACATCTCCTGTGGGAAGTTGTTTCGCGTTGGCCTCTACCAAAGTATTGGCATATTCAATTTGTTCGTTGGCCGTATCTATCATTTGTTCGTATAGTTTGATTTGCTGATGCAATTGAGAAATTTGTTGTTGGTATTGCTTTTCGGCTTGGGCTATATAATTCTTCTTAGTCTCTAATGCCAATTGATTTTGTTGTAAAAGCATCTGTTTTTGATGACCATCGTAAAGAGGTAATGTGATAGCAACGCCCACGCTTACTCCAAAGTTTTTATATGGTTTTAATGTAAAAGATGATTGATATCCGCCATCGGAAAAAACAGAAATCTTCGGCTTGTAATCGTATTCGATAATTTTTGCATCGTTATCCAATTTCGCACTGTCGGCCTGAAAGACTTTTGCGTACACGCTTTCTTCGAAAGCAGGGGCAGGAAATGTGCGCCTGGTGTCGGGAACAGAGAGTTCATGTACGCTGGTATCTACTACGCCGGCCATATAATTCAACAGCAGATAATTGCTTTGCCAATCGGCTTTCTGCTGTTGTAGTGTCAATTGATTTTGTTGAAGGGTTACTTTAAAGGTCAGATAATCGGTCTGCTTGAATACCGATTGCCGGGTGAGCTCTTTTAACACGTCATCTTCCTTATTTAGCAAAGCGATGATTTCTTCACTCAACTTGTATTGCTGCTGATTTGTATAAGTGGCAATGTATTGGTCAGTAATTTGTTTGTCAAGCGTTTTTATTACAATGCCTTTTTGCGCCAGCACCTGGGCAATACTTGCTCTATAACTGTCCAGCCTCGCTTTTAGGTTTTTATTTCCGATGATTTGTTTCGTCACTCGCGCGCCTGCGAAAAAGGATTGGCCGTTTGTTATCACCTCATCGTATCCCCAGCCATGGACAATGGGTGCATACATTCCATCACCTTCACCGGTAAATATAAAACCGTAGGATGCCCTTAATCTCAGACTATCAATTCGATTAGAGATGACCTGATTGTTGTAATCATTTAATATCGGGCTATTGGTTTGAGCGGTCTCTATAAAATATCCAAGGGTATTGGATTCTTGTGCACGAAGCAGGGAAGGGGAAAACAAAATAACTGAAAACAGAAATAACAGTCGTAAAAAAGACTTTAATAAGCGCATCTTGCTATCACTAAATTAATGGAGAACAGAAGGTGAGCCTTAAAGTAAGGCTCACCTGATAAGAAAACCCATCTGGTCAGTCTTTGTCTATGGCAAGGAATTTACCTGAATGGTCAAAAATCAAATCTTTTTCATCTACTTCTACTTCATATGTAACTGTGCCCTTCACACTGGTGATTTTTGCCGTCTCTTTAATTTCTTTATTTGCATAATGGCTGTGGACATAGTCTTTTGCCGGCGCAGGCAACGTTTTAAATGCAATGGCTACTTCGGTTTCAACTATATTACCTTTGGGAGTCAGTAAGATTGAATAATCGGTTTGTTGTTCTTTAAAACTTGCTTCATAATTACCATCTTCCTTTTCCCACTTGACATTTTTAACTGCCGGGTGTTGCTTTTGCAATCCGGTTTTGACGACTGTCGGTACTTCCGTTTCCTGTACTTTTTGTGCACTTGCAAATGACACAGTTGCGATAGCTATCGCAAAGAGAATTAATTTCTTCATTGCTTTATTTTTAAATTAATAAAGCAAAGCTGCGAACTGATTTAGAAGATATTTTGAATTGGTCTTAGCTGTTTCCCAAACCAAGTAATCGGTAATCTTAAAAATAGAATTGGTCTTCAAATCCCGATTTTGTACGCCAAGATTTCTTTTACGGTAACATATATTTTGAATTTTAAAAAAGCTGATACAAATCTCCAAAAGACAGCGTCTTATCTCATCCTTTTCAAATCAATTGTACAGTATTGCAAAATTGAGAACAAAGTCAAGCTGTATGTGGCTTGTCATTTAAAAATATTCATTTCTTCCTTATAAACAGGGCTTTGTATGTGTAAAAAATTTAAAACGCTGTGAAATACGTTATTTTGAGATAATTTTTCGTTGGGCTTTACCTGTTTCGAACCCTCGGAAACCCAAACAATAAAAGGGATTTTATATTGTTCTTTAGGAGCAAAGCTCATAGGTACTCCGTGCATATAGAGATTTTTCTCCCCCAGGGACTCGCCGTGGTCCGAAACAAAAAGCATCGCGCTTTTATACTCCTTTAAATCCTTTAAATCTTCAATTACTTTAGACAGAAGATAATCGGTATAGACAATCGTGTTGTCATAGGCATTGATGAGTTCCTGATGGGAACAATTTCCAAGTTCCACACTATTACAAACCGGTTTAAAGACTTCGAACCGGGGAGGATATTTCTTGCTGTAAGTTGGACCGTGACTTATGCTGGTGTGCAGAACAACCAAAACTTTATTCTTTTTGCTCGCCAATATCTGTTCCTTTAATCCACTTAAAAGAACCCCATCGTAATTACATCCTTCGCCTTTGCAAAGAGGCATTAAATCTTCTCTTCTTTGGTAATTTTTAATATGAACCGGAGGCTCTCCCCAATTAGTAGTTCTCCAAATAACCTCTACCCCATTTCTGTAGAGATAATTGGGTAAAATTTCATATAAATCCTTAGAATTATTAGGTTCTAATATACATTTTACGCCTGCGGTGGTATAGGTAGCACAAGAGTTAGCATCAAAATGAAATACATTCTCTGTTTGCGAAAGCAATGGATTTGTATTTCTTTGATAACCATACAAAGAGAAATTCTGCGATCTTGCCGATTCGCCAATAACTAATACCACGACAGATTTTTCGTTATCTTTTATGGTTGCATCAGGCAATAAAATTTCCTTCTTATTTTTTTGAGCTATATGAATACGATAGAGTGCAGTATTTACAGTGTAAGACCACGGCATTATAAGGCCGCCTAAATGTTTTGAGTTTTTATCTATCCATAGCCAGTTGCTTGAATTAGCAAAGACCATAACAATGATAAATAATAAAGTAAGTGATGAAGTGGTTACAAATCTCTTTAGCGATCCTATTATTATTTTAGCCTTTATGATATAAATACCCGGAACAACTCCAAACAGGATGAGGTACCCAACCATTTTAAATGAAAAGAAACTAACCGCTTCATCCGTATTTGTATTGAAAACATTGCTAATCATGCTTTCATCTATGATGATGCCGTATGTATTGATAAAATAAACAGCGAGTGCGTTGATAATAAAGAACAACATCAGCAAAACTTTACCGACAATGCCTGTTAGAAAAAATATGAGGTAAAAAACAAAAGCATTTGCCACCAACACCAGAATCACCAGACTGCTGATGATGACATTGCCGTTCAGGCTGCTATATTCAACATGATTAAAGACATATTTGAAAAATGGCAAATGAAATAATACAAAATTCAGCAAGCTTATTAATAAAGCAAAATGGGTTAACTGTATATTATTTCTTAATACTTTTAGCATAGGCATAGATGATTTTGTATAACGGAACAATCAGGCTGGCCAATGACAGATAATAGATTATCAAGTTTTGTTTAATGATTTTGTTTATTAGTGTCGCAGCGCAAATCAACAGGAATAGAATAAAGATGGGGTAGTATTTTTTGCGGGTAATCCGCGACCAGATTTTATATCTGCAGCTGATAAAAATGCCTGTAAGTCCCGCAATATAGCCGACTATTCCTCCTGCTATCACATCAATCGGATAATGTGCGCCTATGCCCACTCTTGTGAATATAAGCATGATACCAAAAGAAACTATCAGAAGGGACCAGATGATTTTATTATCCATTTTTCGCGGCATAAAAGCAAACAACAGAACCGCCAAAATGGTGAAAACGGTGATAGAATGCCCTGAAGGCAAACTGGTATTTCCGGCTCGGATTTTTCCGACGATAACAAAACTATTGTGGTCGAACACTGCAGCCGGCCTTGGTACAGCAAAAATCGCTTTTAATGAATAGGATAATATAAATGATAATAGCAAAGCCGGAATTAATACCTCCCATATTTTAGGCGTGTACACTATGAAAACACTTAAAAATGATAAAAAAACGATTGCATCGCCCAATTGAGTAAGGTTAAACAGTAAATTCGGATATTTTCCAAGGAATGAATTAAGAAAATAGAAACTATTTTTTTGGACCCGGATATATCCGTCAATACTTAAAGCATTTTGGTAATGCAGAAACCAGAGAAGACAAATAACCAATAATACAGGTAAAAGAAATATGATTGCCCGAAGCCTCGAAAGATTTTCGCTAACGGCTGTATTCGATATAAGCTGCGGTTTGCTACTGAAAACATTCATGGACAGAAAAATGGATAGGGGAAATAAATAGCCATGATAATAGACAACCCGGCAAATGCAGCAGAAATCTCTTCGTTAAAATCGGCCTATTAGATAGAATTTGGAAAAGCCGTCGCGTTTTTGTAATGCCGGATATAAGCCTAATAAAAACAGAAAGCATTGCTAAAAAAGACCGTGTTATAACAAAACGTTCGGTGAGAAGTAACAAACAGGCTCCTTCAAAAGCATACCGAAAGTTCCTTACCCTGCCTATAAAAAAACTATTATCGGATTTTTTCATTTCCTGCTCGGTTAAAATCAAACGAGCAAAGTTGAAAATGGATTTAGAAAAAATTTAGAATTATCATTTTTAAGTATTAGATGAAAATGTCTTTTTGGAATTATGCTGGTTAATTTCAAGGCTGCATGTTACTTGCAAACTGTGAAGATTGCGTATTTTCTTATTAATTGATAAGCGCAATCCAATACGGCTATTATCCGTAGATATTTTTAAAATCTTTTGAACAATAAACCGATATCGAGTGCTTACTCACCCGAATTTATAATTTCAAAACCAAGTTTTGATAGTCCCACTCTCATTGTGCCTTTATACCGGAGTATGCACGACTTGAATGCTATATCTCCTTGTTCCCGGCTTTCTGAATTGGGTTTCACAATATGAATCCAAAAGCTTACTGCGCGTTCAAGATTTCTTCTAAATCGTCCCCGACTTTCGAATTTATTTCTGTTATAATTTTAAAATAATTCAATCATGAAAAAGGTAAAATTCACCTTATTCAGTTTCCCTTTCATATTAGGAATCCTGTTGATTGCCTGCCATTCTAAAACTGATCCGGTAGAAATTACAGTCTCACATCGTCCGGATCATGTGGTTATTGTTGTGGAGGAGAATCAGGGATTCGGAAATATTATTGGATCTGAAAATGCTCCCTATATTAATCAACTGGCGAAGAAATCAGCCTTATTTACTGACGCCCATGGGGTTATTCATCCCAGCCAGCCCAATTACCTGGCCCTTTTTTCTGGTGACATGCAGGGTGTAACAGATGATCACTGTCTGACAAAAGAAAGCCCTTTTATTACACCAAATCTGGCTGCTTCGTTAATGATGAAAGGATTAACTTTTAAGGGATATGCGCAGACGATGCCTTCAGCGGGATATTTGGGATGCTCCTACCAAATAAGTGATCTGACTCAGGGGGCATTGTATGCGCGTAAACATACTCCCTGGGTAAACTGGATAGGAAACGGACAAAATAATATTCCTGACTCTGTCAGCCTGCCTATGTCAGAATTTCCCACAGATTTTAATAAACTACCTACGTTATCTTTTGTCATCCCCGACCAGGATTATGATATGCACAACACCGCCGTATTGGGTAGTGCCGCAGCAATAAAAAGAGGTGATGAGTGGTTAGAAAAAAATATAGCCTCCTATGTACAATGGGCGGAGACTCATAATAGCTTGCTCATTCTGACATTTGATGAAGATGACTTCAAAAATGAAAATCACATTGTAACGTTATTTTTCGGTCCCATGATCAAAGCAGGTAATTATTCTGAAAGGATTGACCATTATGACGTGTTCCAGACTATTGCAGATTTATTTCAGCTCCCAGTTCAAGGTACTAATATGGGAAGGGTTATTGAAAATATCTGGAATAAATAGAATTATAGAAAAGTATTCTATTAAGTGAAAAGACTTTATTTATGTCAGTACGGTGAATTGATGATATTCCCCATCAAATTCATAACTCACCTTCCAGCCGTGGAATTTGCAAATTTCACTAACAATAGATAACCCTAATCCGCTTCCGCTGCTGTTGGCTGACATTTTTGAAAACCTTTTAAATAACAGATGCTGATCTAATACCTGCTTACCGGTATTGCTGATTTGAAAGCCAGACTCAGAAACATTTACTTTAATAGCACCGCCTGGCGCTGTATGGAGTACCGCATTGACAAGGAGATTGTTGATTAATGTTTCAGTCAGATTACCATTGCCATTCAATGTAATATCGGGATGAATATTGGTGCTGATAGCTATCTGCTTTTCTTTAAAATGTTCTTGTAACGCCTCCAAGCGTTGGTTCACCAAATTATCAAGCCGTATGTTTTCTGAATTGTCAAACTGATTGTTTTCAATCTTCGCCAGCAACAATAACCCTTTGTTGATTCGGGAGCTTCTTATCAGGGCTTTATTCATTTCCTCTGCAATGTGATATTGGCGTTCCGTCAGGTCGTCGCTCTGTAACAGAATGTCCAATTTATTCTTGAGTATGGCAAGTGGTGTTTGCAGCTCATGAGAGGCATTTTCTGTAAATTCCTTTTGCGTTTTATAGGCTGAAATATTGTGAGCGATTAATTTTTTCAAAGATTCATTTAGCTCTTCAAATTCCTTAGTATTCGTTTTTTCAAAATCAATTTCAGTCTGACTATTGAGATTAAACTTTCTCAATTTATCCAGGGTGTTTTGGAAAGGCTTCCAAATGGTATAGGAAAGTTTACGGTTGAGTAATAATAATCCGATGACAACAAGAATAAAGAAAAATATCGTCACAATGGTTAGTGCAATAATCGTATCCTTGGTTTCTTCGATGTTTGTTTCGGAAACAAAACGGTAAGGCTTGCCATTAAGCTGAACGATGGTGGATAAAACCCTGAAGCGATCAATCTTTTCAGGGGGATAATAAGGCGTGTTTTTATAAATCGTAAATGTAGTGTCCTTCTGGTTATCGCCTGGCTTTAGTTCAAGAATATTGGTGCCGGGTTGAATGCTATTCCATACTTCAATACTGTTTTCTAATTTTTCGTCTGAAAGATTTCTCCGGTTTAACTCATAGGCCGTTTTGGCGGCGACAATTTTATTGTGTGCATCCAATTCTGCACTCCAGATACTGTCAACCACTACGTAATAAACCGGTATGCTGATAGCAAAAACAATAAGCACATAAATAATAAATGGTCTTGTTGTTTTACTTAGTAATGGTTTCATAAACTACCAATTAATTATCACTCTCCCACTTATAACCTGTGCCGTAAACCGTTTTTATATAAGGCTCACAACCCGCGTCCGTTAATTTTTTCTTCAGGTTCTTGACGTGTGCATACACGAAATCGTGATTGTCTAACATATCCGCAAAGTCTCCTGAAAGATGTTCTGCCAAAATGCTTTTTGACAATACACGATTCTTGTTGCCAATAAAGTAAATCAGCAAATCAAATTCCTTTTTTGTAAGTGAAACCCCAGTATGATTTACCGACACTGTCCGGGCAAGAAGGTCTATTTCCAATTCATTGTGCCTTATGATATTCGCGTTGCTAAACTGTTTCCTCCTGATTAATGAAAAAATGCGTGCTGTAAGTTCTGAAAGATGAAAAGGTTTTGTAAGATAGTCATCAGCACCTATTTCCAATCCTTTAATTTTATCATCCAACGAATTCCTCGCAGAAATTATGATAACCCCATCCTGCTTATTTTCTTTTTTTAATTCTTCCAATATTTTTAATCCGTTGCCATCCGGCAAAGTGATATCTAACAAGATACAGTCATATTCATAAATACCTACTTTAGCCATGGCTTCACTGAAAGTGGAAACGGTCTCACACAAATAATTTTCTGCCGAAAGATATTGGTCAATACTTTTAGCCAGCTCTTCTTCATCTTCTATAATCAGGATCTTCATTTTCCGGGCTTTTATTCCGCAAAATTACCGGTGTAATTTGGAATTAATTTGGAATGAACTGATCTTTAAAAGACCAGAAAATCTTTAATTCCTTTACTTCTGCAGCTTAAAAATAAACTCCAATCCACCGCTCTTTCTGTTTCTTGCGGTGATGGTTCCTCCATGGAATTGCACCGCATTCTTGACGATGGATAAGCCCAGACCGGAGCCACCGGTATCGCGGGTGCGGCCCTCCTGTACGCGATAAAAACGTTCAAAAAGGCGGTTGAGATGTATCTCATTTTCTATTCCTATACCCGTATCGTAAAATGAAAAATAATAAAATTCACTGTCTTCATTAAAAACTGAAACGCTGATGTTTATATTTTCTCCGGCGTACCGGATGGCATTTTCTGTAAGATTATTAAAGATGGAATGCAGTAAAACAGGATTGCCTTTAACGGTGAGCCCTTCCGGTAATTGCCAGTTCATTTCAATATGTTTTTCAAAGAGGGCTGTGGCCAGCTCTGTCTTTAGCTTGGCCAGCAACGTGTTGATATCTATTTGTTCCAGCAAAAATGAATCCGGCGCCTCCTCCATTTTGGCTATCAGCCCCATATCTTTCAAGATTTCAGAAAGGGTCAATGTTTGATTATAGGCCTGCCTGATGAAATATTCTTTTTTATCGGCAGCAACATTGGGCAACAAAACTGTTTCCAAATAGGCTCTGATGCTCGTGACGGGGGTACGCAGTTCATGGGCAATATTACCGGTCATTTCCTGCTTTAACCGTTTTGTTTTTTCCTGTCGGGTAATATCGTTCAGCACGATTTCAAAACTTTTGTCGCTGAAAACATTTACCTGCAGAGAAAATATTTTACCGTGCTTATTGACTTTGATTTCAAAATAATTTTCGCTCCTTTGTTTCAAAAATTGATGTAGTGGTGCAAAGGTCGCATCGCTGAAAACTGCACTGGCATTACCTGTTGGTTCGTCCGCCAACTGGTTGAGGTATTGAATAAACAATCCATTATGAAACTCCACCTCATTATCAGCCGACGCAAAACAAATACCCTCTTCTGATATTTGGATGTGCTGTAACAGCTTTTGCTTTTCCAGCGCAATACTTTTTCTGTTGGCTTCCAACTGTCTGTAATTTTCGGTAATCTTCGTACCGATTTCACCCAGTTCATCATTGGGAAACTGAATAGATGAAGGCCTGGTTTCACTTTTTTGCAGAGCGAAATCGCGTAACCGCCGAATGGATGCCCCGAACTGTGAAGTGATTTTGTAAATAAGCAACAAAAAGACAATCATAAACCCAATCAGGAAATATAAAAATGCATTGTCCGCCTTTAAAAATTGTTTCAGTTGAAGGCTGTAGGGCATGGCTACCCGGATATATTTATCACCATAGTCTTTTGCATAATACAGGTATGGATGAAGGTTAGACGCTGACTTCCTGACGTCGGAACCTATACCTCTGGTTGCCGCCTGCTTTATCTCTTTACGGTCCAGGTGATTTTCCATTGTACGGGAATCCCGTACGGAATTGTCGAACAAAACTTTACCCTGATGGTCAATGACGGTTATCCGCAATTCTTCAGATATGGCAGCCGGCAGATTATGCGTTAAATTTGCATAATCAACAGTTTCATCCTTCAGTGCAGACTGTATGATGTCGCTATACGCATCCAATCTTTCCTCCATTGCCTCCCGCTTAAACGACAACTCCTGCACATGTTCAAACAAGGCTATTCCGATGGTAAAAACCACGAACAGCGCGGAAAAATACAGGAAAAGTCGTTGACGATAACTGAGTTTCATGGGGTGGTGTCATTAAACTGGTATCCGTAACCTGTGCGGCTGGTAATCAAATCCCCGTATTCCTTTAGTTTCTTTCTGATTCTTGCTATGTGCACATCTACAGTCCTTTCGGTGATATAAGGCGTTTCTTTCCACAGCCGTTCAATAATTCGTTCCCTGGAGTACAAGGTGCCGGGATTGCCGGCAAGCAGTGACAGGAGCTCAAATTCGGTTTTGGTGAAAGCGATAACTTCTCCTGCAATAAAAACCTCTTTTGTCTTTAAGTCAATGATGAGTTGGTTTAACTCAATGCGGTTGCCGGTCATTTGTTCAGCAAATGGAGCCGTACGCTTCAACACAGCTTTTATACGAGCGATTACTTCTTTGACAGAAAAAGGCTTTGAAATATAATCATCTGCCCCTGCGGTAAAGCCTGTGAGCATGTCGTCTTCCGTATCTCTGGCGGTGAGAAAAATAATTGGGATATGAATGTTTTCATTTCTTAGCTTCTCCGCCAATTTAAGTCCTGACATCCCACCCATCATAATATCCAGCAAAAGAATTTGAAAATCAGTGAAATTTTTTTCCAGGGCTTCCTCAGCAGAATAGGCTGTGTCCACCTCAAATCCGCTGTTCTCCAGGTTGAATGTCAAAATTTCAGAGATGCTTTTGTCGTCATCTACCAACAATATGTGTGGGACCTCCGCCATCAAATAAATATTTTTATTAAAACCGGTTTTTCACATTTCAAATTGACTCAAATTATTCCGTTTTTCCTTTGTGTTTCAAGACTTTTGCCTTTACATAAAAAACGGTTTCTTCCACAATATTACTGCAATAATCACCGATTCTTTCCAGCCGGTGAATCAGTAAAATAGCCTTCAGTCCGTAAGGAATTTCTTCGGGATTTGCTTTCAGATAATCGGCGGTTCGCAAGAAAGACTTTTCGTAAATAGCATTGACTATTTCTTCTTTGGCCAGTATCTTCCGATAGGCGTGGGTACTCTCTGTGCGAAATTGAACGAAACAATCTGACAACATGTGCAGCAATGTATCGAATAGATTTTCCAAGTCCAGGCCTTCTTTTAATTGTTCATCCATCCGTGATTTATCCCTGTCGGTGATGTGCCTGGCAACTCCGGCAGCCAAATCTCCGATTCGTTCTAAAAATATTCCAATCTTTTGGGCAGAAAGTACCAGCCGCAGGTCTATGGCTACGGGACTGAATAAAGCGATGTAATTTTCGCAATTACTATCCACTTTCAATTCAAAGGCATTGACTCTTCTTTCCAGCGTTATGATTTCCAACGCCAGGTCCACATCATTATTCATAAAAGCCTGCTTGGCCTTCTCCAACTGCGACAAGACTAACTCCCACATTTTGTAGATTTCTTCCTTCAGCAGCTGCATTTCTTTATCGCTATTCTTCATGGTATCTTATTTTTAACTATCAAAGCATTGTTTCTTTTTTAAACTGTCGATTACCCAAACCTTCCAGTAATGTAATCCTGTGTTTTTTTGTGGCGGGGATTGGTGAAGATTTCCTTGGTGTCGTTATATTCGATTAATTCACCCAAAAACAGAAAAGCTGTTTTGTCGCTCACCCGCGCCGCCTGTTGCATATTGTGCGTCACCATCAGGATGGTATATTGGTTCTTTAACTGGAAGATCAACTCTTCGATTTTGGCAGTAGAAACAGGATCCAGCGCGGAGGTTGCTTCATCCAAAAGCAACACCTCAGGCTTCATGGCCAGCGTGCGGGCAATGCAAAGCCGTTGTTGCTGGCCTCCCGATAAAAAAGTTCCCTTTTGAGATAATTTATCTTTCACCTCATCCCAGAGGGCGGCATCTTTGAGTGATGTTTCCACGATTTCATTTCGTTCGTTTTTACTCAGCTTGATACCATTGAGCGAATATCCGGCCAATACATTATGAGCAATACTCATGGTAGGGAACGGATTGGGGCGCTGAAAAACCATCCCTATTTTGCGGCGCAACAAAACAGGATTGATGCCGAATATATCCTTTTCTTTCAGGAATATCTGACCCGAAGTATGCGCTCCGGGCGTCATCTCGTGCATCCGGTTGATGCAGCGGATGAGGGTTGTTTTTCCACACCCCGAAGGCCCCAGGATAGTCCACACCTTTCTTTCCTCAATATCCAAATTGATATTTTTCAATACTTTGTTCTCGCCAAAAAAAGCATTGAAATCTTTTAATTTCAAAACTGAATCTTCCATCTGCTTTCAATAAACTTTGTAATCATATTTAATGTCAAAACAATAAGAATTAAGATGAGTGACGCTCCCCAGGCCAATTGATGCCAGTCTTCATAAGGGCTGGTAGCGTAATTGAAGATGACCAAAGGCAGACTACTCATGGGTTTAGAGAGCTCAGTACTCATAAACGGATTGCCAAATGCGGTAAATAACAGCGGTGCTGTTTCCCCTATGACACGGGCAATACCCAAAATAGCTCCCGACAATATGCCACTCAGACCTGCCGGCACAATGACTTTCAGCACCGTTTTATAATAGGGTACCCCTAAGGCCAGGGAAGCTTCTTTCAGATGGTTGGGTACCAATTTTAAAGTTTCCTGCGTGGTCTTGGCTATGAACGGCAACATCATCAGGGCCAGGGCAGCGCTACCCGAAAACGCTGAAAAACCACCCATCGTTCTAACCACCCATTCATAAATAATGATGCCGATGACAATGGAAGGAATCCCCTGAAGTACATCGATTGCTAAATCACAATAACGGGCAACTTTTGAATTCCTTTGCTCATTAAGATAAATTCCGGCCAGCACACCTAAAGGTATCGCCATGACCGCTGCCGTTCCCACAATGATTAAAGTACCAACGATGGCATTCGAAATACCGCCTCCCGATTCGCCTACCGGTTTGGGCAGGTTGGTCAGAAATGACCAGTTAATTGAGGAAAACCCCTGCCTGAGAATATAAAAAAGAATAAGGAGTAACGGGAGCGTAGCCAATAGACTCAGGAAGACTACCAGGCCTTTGAATAAGTCGTTTTTAATTTTTCTCCATTTTATTTGCGGATCCGCCATATTTATCTTGTTTTTAGCGTCAAAATGATTGAAGCCAATCAGGTGTAAGCTAAATGTTTGATGATTCTTTTTCCAACCAGGTTGATGATGGCTACTACTACAAAAAGCAACAAGCCGATTTCTACCAGAGCCGCCGAATAAACTGCACCTGTGGCTTCGGTAAACTCATTAGCAATGACGCTGGCCATCGTGTTTCCCGGAGCAAAAATAGAATCAGGCAGGGCATTCGTATTCCCAACCAACATGGTGACTGCCATTGTTTCTCCCAAAGCTCTTCCCAGGGCCAGCAAGATGCCGGCGAAAAGTCCCGATAATACATGTGGAAAGATTACTTTTCGAATCACTTCAAACCGGGTGGCACCCAAAGCATACGCCGCTTCTTTTAAATCGGACGGCATCATTTGGATGACTTGCCGCGAAAGCGAAATGGCGTAGGGCATAATCATGATGGAGAGAATGACAGACGCACTGAAAATTCCGACCCCATAAGGCGGGATATCAAGAGCGATTTGTAGTTTTCGGACTATCGGAATCAGGACAAACAGGCCCCAAAACCCATAAATAACGGAAGGAATGGCCGCCAATAAGTCAATCATGTTTTTAAGTAACTGCGACATCATTCCTTTTTTGTAATACTCACCCAGAAACAGGGCCACCGCAATAGAAAACGGCGTGGCGATAAGGAGTGCTAAAAAGGAAGTAAGCAACGTACCGGCCAGAAAAGGCAATGCCCCGAATTCTCCGGTAATAGGATTCCACATTCTTCCATAAATAAAGCTAAACCCGTTGGCTTTTATAGAAGGAATTGATTGCACCAACAGGGTGAGGAAAGCTGCCATTACCAGAATGATGACGGAGATGGCAACCAACCATAGTGTGATGGTGAATCCTTTTTCTTTTCGGCTGATAGCCTTCGACCAGTTTGCGTCTGTTAACTTTAAAGTTTCGTTCATTTCAATAAAAGTTCATTATTGTAAGTAACGGTCTTTAAAATATCTGTAGCTTTCTTTTCCACGCGCTCCGGCAATTTTCCATATTCCAGCGCTTCGTTGAATTGTTGGCCATCGTGTAACATCCAATCAATCAGGTCAACCACTCTTTTAGCCTGTTCCGGGGAACGATTATTATAAGCCTGTTTCTGGTAAAGTAACACATAGGTAAAACTACAAAGCGGGTAACCATCGGCAGCTGGCGTGTTGGTGATAGACACCCTCAGATCAGCTGGCATATCATCTGTATTGGCGGCGGCACTTGTGGCGGTAAGTGTGGGAGCTACAAAATTTCCCGACTGGTTTTGCAGCGTGGCCATCGGCATCTTATTTTGAAAAGCATAAGCCAGTTCTACATATCCGATGCTGCCCGGAGTTTGTTTGATAAATCCGCTCACACCCTCATTTCCTTTTGCACCCAGACCTGTCGGCCAGTTGAGCGATTTGCCCCTGCCGACTGCAGTTTCCCAACCCCGGCTCACTTTGGCCAGATAGTCTGAAAAGATAAAGGTGGTGCCGCTGCCATCCGAACGATGTATCACCGAAATGGGAGTAGCCGGCAATTTTACACCCGGATTTAATTGAGCGATCTTAGGATCATTCCATTTTTTTATCTCTCCCAAAAACACGCCTGACAACACTTCCGGAGTAAACTTTAGTGTCGGATTATCAGGCAGGTTGTAGGTAATAACTACCGCTCCTAAAGCCGTAGGAATATGTATGATCGGAGCCGGTGAATTCTTTAGTTCTTCATCGCTCATTGGTGCATCGGAAGCTCCAAAGTCAACAATCTTATTTTGCAATTGCTTAATTCCCGCACCTGAACCTACTGACTGATAATTCACCCTAACTCCTTCTTGCTTGCTGTACTCATCAAACATTTTTGAATAAAGCGGATAAGGAAAGGTAGCCCCCGCGCCTATCAGCGTATTTGCCTTAGGGGCAGGTGTCTGTTCTGTCTCTGATTGCGAAGAATTATTCCCGCAGGAAACAAGCAAAAGTAAAGTGCTTGCCACCATTAAAATGTTTCTGATTTTCATAATTTATAAACTTTATTCTTTCTTCTTATCTTAAATAAATTCCGGATGTGCATGGTCTTTCTCTATTTATTGAAAAGGTAATAAAAAGTGACTCTGCCTACTATGTCGCTCCCGTTTTTAGGTGTATTCAAGCGGTTTATGCTTTTACTTTCGTAATGATTCAGCCATAGATTAGGCATAAAATGGATGTTTTTTACCGGCTCGTAGTCCACCCCAATTGTGGCAAACAATTCTTTGGCAGAAGGATATCCTTCTGAATAGAATCTATCCGGTTTAAAATTAGTATCGGGATTGAACCAGTCTATTCGGGCGAAGAAATTCAATTTTTCGGATTGTATAGTCCCGGTGTAAAATGCCGAAATACCAGCCGCTGTATTTCTTGCCGAAAAAGAATTAACAGCACCTGCAGCATGGCGATAAAGCGTAGCATTTTTATTGAATTGTTTGAAAACTTCTACGCCGACCGATGTCTGTGCCGTTTCGTAACCCATAAAGGCTTTTACTAATTGTGTATTTCCCGAAATATTGGAAAAAGGCAAGGTCCGGTTGTATTCATAGTTTACCTGAACGACCAGTTTTTTGTCGAAAAAATAAGTATAGAGCGAAGTATAAAGTTTCTTATGTGTATCGGTTATGAACTTCGTACCACTGTTATTTGCGTACAGCACATCATATCCCCACCTTTCTTTCTTCCCTATTTTTCCATATACTCCCAGTCCCAAGTCACTTGAAGCAGAAATACCCCGCATATCGGTTACCGTTTTTTCAATACTTCGGTAGTGCCATATCGTCTCCGAAAGACGGGAAAAGGTAGGCGTGGCCTGTTGCCCCAAAACAATGGCTGCCCGTGAAATCACCTGGTCAAATTGAATATAGGCATGCTTTACAAAAATCGACCGGTTCCCATCCGGCAGCAGGTCGGTTCTGTTGCTGTTAGCCTCTGTTCCCGATTCGTGTGCAAGGGTAATATGCGAAGAAATGACAGGTGTAAATCGATAACGGTATTGCAAATACAGCCTGCGAATATTGAACGAACTGTAATCCTTTTTCAGGCCTGAGTACTGCTGCGCACCCCTTTTTTGTTCATCCGTCTGAAACTTAAAGGCATAATCGCCAAATACATAGCCGTAGAGTTCGCCGGATGGCTTAAATGAAGTGTCTTGTTGGTCGTTGTTTTGTGCACCCGCATCAAGGGTGGCCAGAGACAGCAGCAACGCGACAAGCACTGATTTTTTCATATAATGTTATCCCAGTTTTGAATTTAGTTTCAATTCTTCGCCGCAAAAGTAAATAACAGCAGTTGCCGATAGGTGATATCGATATTAAGATCTGATTAAGATTGTAAGTCATGACGATTATCTCTTTTTTAAACCATGAAAATGAATCGGGTGCCCAATACGAAATCACTTTTTCTCAACACCGCAACTATTCAAGGGAATGATTTAAAATGTTTCCAATCATCCTTTGTTTTATTTTTTTATACGAAGAAGGATTGGTATCAAAAGCTACCTCGTATTGTTGGGGCACCATCGCATATTGTCCGAAAATCTCGTCTATAATCTGTGCGGTGACATCCGGAAAATATACCGACACGATATTATCAGAATTTATCCATGACCTGATTTCTTCAAGATAACCAGTATCCAATTTTTTCAGAACAGGTATCCCCATACTTTTGAGGCTTGCGGCATTGCATTGTTGCTCGTATTGTCCTTTCATCGGGATAACCATCAATTTTTTATGGAGAAATAATGATTCTGCGGGTGTTTCGAAACCGGCGCCGCACAATATCCCCCCGGAAGAGGCCATACTTTTTACAAACAGATCATTATTGATCGGAAGTACGGTGATATTCCCTTCCCGGTAACTCTTTTTAGATCGTTTTGAAAACACATGCCACTCCACACTTTCAATTTTCCCAAGCACTTCTAATATTCGCTTATCGCTGTATGCCGGCAGATACACCGTATAGTGATCTCCCGATGTTATAGCAGTATTGCGGATCTCATTGCGAATAACCGGTGTATATATTTTTTTGCTGTACTGCTCAAAGTGGAATCCATATTGCACCGTACTGGGTGCATAGTTTTTCAAAATCATTTTCCCCAAAGGATAAAAATTACCGGCACGCGGAGAGTGTTTGTGTACCACTGCTGCCTGATGACTGAGTGCAAAACACGGTTTTCTGTGAAGGCAACATGCCCAGGCGCTCACCGGTTCAAAATCATTGATAACGATATCATAATCGTGTACCGGAAGATCATTTATCTCCCTGATCAAGCGTCTGATATTCATCCTCTTAAAGGTGGCACCCAGATCTATACCGCCTTTTTTGCCGAACACAAGGCTCAAGCCTTTCAGTACAAATTTGACCGGATAGTCCAACGCTACTTCTGCTTCCGTACCACTGATCAAAACTTCAAGCTCACCTTTTTGCCGGAGCAATGGAATGATATCGCGTGCCCTGCTGATATGCCCGTTGCCGGTTCCCTGTATCGCGTAGAGAATTTTCAACTTCTTCTGGTTTGATGAAAGTCGGTCAGCATATTTTCAAAAAGCTGGTTATTTGAGAGTATGGCTTCTTCCAATTCATTATCCGCTTCTACAGGTTCCGATTCATTGTACCGGTAAATTTTCCATTCGCCATTGTTGTATTCCAGGGCGGTCAGGTTCTCAATCCAATCGCCCGAATTCAGATACATAATAGAACTGTGTTCGTTGGTTATTTTCCGTATTTCGGGTTGGTGAATGTGCCCGCACACGACATAGTCGTAATTATTGGAAATTCCGATCTCCGCTGCGGTGTTTTCAAAATTATCGATATACTTGACGGCGCTCTTTACGCTGTTTTTAATTTTTTTGGAGAGAGATAGCTTTCCTTTTTTGAAAATGTGTTCAGCGATAAAATTTACGAACCGGTTAATTCGGATCAAAATATCATAACCTATTGCACCTAATTTGGCTACCCACTTCGAATGCTTCATGACGACATCAAAAACATCGCCATGAAAAATCCAGGCAGTCTGCCCGTTATCCAATTCCAGGATCACTTTATTTACGACTTGCAGTGAGCCCATTTTGAAGCCTGAGAATTTTCGCAGCATTTCATCATGGTTTCCGGTAACATAATATACAGGAATGCTGTCGCTCACCCACCCCATAATATGCCTGATAATTTTCATGTGGCTATCCGGCCAGTATCTCTTTTTAAACTGCCATATATCAATAATATCGCCGTTTAAAACAACTGTCTTCGGGCGGATACTTTTCAGATACTTAAGCAAAGGTTTCGCATTGCAACCAAAAGTACCCAAATGCACATCGCTCAGTACCAGCACATCTATATTTCTTTTTGTATTCATACTCATTCTTTTTGTATTCATATTCATTTATATGCAAAGCAAGAAAGAAGTTATTACCAACAGGTTAAGAAACGATTACATATGGATTAAGAATTGTAAACAAAAAAAGCGACAGAGCCGCTCTTGAAAGCTAAACTCTGCCGCGCATCTATGGGATTCTAACAAACTTTGAAATTAGATGATGAAGTGAGAGAATTTACATTCTTCAATCCATTTTAAGAGTCGATGGGATCAGAACTTATATTTTGTCCAGGCAAAAATTGTGGTGGCACATCCTGTATTTCCATCCTCAATTTTCGCACCTGCGAAGCCCGTTTCAGGATTAACATTTTTTCCCAAAATTTGTGCAGGGGTAAGTGAACTTGTCAGGCTGATAGACGATGCTGCATCGCCCGTTCCTTTTCCATCGGTAAAATCTATCAGGTCGATGGCTGTGCCTGTGCCTTTGACGAGTGCGTTGGTAATCGTGGCTTTGGCCCCTCTTCTCATTTTGATTACATCCTGCATTTTATTGGTCACGTTTGTCACGTCGTCATCAGCAGCAGGTGCAAGCCTCAAGTCAAAAGTTACATTTTTTACCACAAAATCCGATTGTCCGGATTGTTCAGGAAAATTGCCATCCAAATTACCATCAGCTTCTATTCCTCTCGGATCTGATTCGGAACTGGTATAGCCTGCCTCCCAAATTCCATAGGCATTTTCCAATGTTCCCGTGTATCCCTGGGTGAAATCAAACATATCATCATCAGGGTTCACCACAAGAAGATTTTTGACATTCACCGTCCCGCCGAAAAATTCTACCCCGTCATCTGCACCGTTAATGATATAAATATTTTCAATTTTTGTACCATTTCCCACGCCGTTCAGCGTCAATCCGTTGTGTTCCACATCTGCGCTTGACCGTGCGCCCGAATAGGCGATAATCAGGTAGGTGATAGAACCGGAGTTATCATTCGCCACGTTGCCGCCATATTCATGTTCGGAACTAATCTCCGTACTTCCGATGGTACCACCCGACAGGGGAGCTTTACCATTGATGATCAGACCACCCCAGTGTCCGGCCTGCGCGTTATCAATATCTGCGGTCATCGTAACCGGATTTTCTGCAGTTCCATTCACGTTAATTTTTCCGCCTTGCAACACCAGAATGTAATTGTTGAATCCTTTTTTCGCCTTTATCATCGTGCCGGCAGGAATATTCAGTGTGGCTCCGCTTTGTACTATCACCGGGCCAGTGATGGTATAAGTAATAACTGCATCCAGTGTTTTGACGCCTGTTATAGAACCATTTAAGTCTTCGGCGGTTACCGGTGCAGGTACGTTGCCTCCGCCATTGTCTTTTTTACAAGACACCAGAACGGCAGAGAACAGTAGCAGTGAGATTACACTCAGAGTTAAAAATTTAGTTGTCTTTTTCATGTTGTTTTTGTTTGTGTGTTTAAAAATTTTTAAATTCATTCTTTACTTTTTTGTTTACAGATTAAAATTGGCTCCTATACGGAGGTTCATTCCTTTTTTGTATTCATTCAATATTATTTTTTCATTCGATACAGTTGGTTTTCGGGTCAGCCGGAAATAGGGGTTCAACAGATTGCCGGCTCTGAACTTCAGGCTGAACCTTCTGCTGAATTTAAATGACGATACAAAATCAAGGGTACCGACTCCTTCTTCCATGATGTCCTGAAATCCTACCGTGCCGTTTGTGTAAATGCGGTTGCTGAAATAGCTGAATACCAGAGAAGATGTGAGGCTTCTGTTTTTGTTTGAATAATAATAAGTGATGTCTGCGTTGGCAAGGAAGGGCGATGCCCCTTCTAACCCGGATTTTCGTTCAGGCGTGTTCGCCAACTTCAATAGTACAGATGTTTGAATGTAAGATGCATTGAAGCCTACTGAAAATTTATTTGAACTCGAATTGGCTGCATTTTCATTGCTTACCACATTTTTTCTCACTTCTAATTCAATGCCAGCCACATTGGCCATATCACCAATATTGTCATAGGTAAGCAGTCCTGCCGAATTTCCTTTGTCCACCCGGCCAATCGGGTTTTTGATTTGCTTGTAAAAAACACCTACCGACAACAGCTCCGACCAGCTGAGGTAATTGTCCCATTTCAGGTCGATATTATAATTGTCAGACGGCTTTATTTTGGGATTACCCTCGCTTGAAAAGCCAATATCCACATATTGATAGGGAGATATTTCTTTGGACTGCGGCAGGGTATATGTCTTACTCGCTCCCAAACGCAAAGCATTTTTGTTGTCAAATTCATATCTCAGGTTCATGCTCGGCAAATAATAAGGTTTTTTGATACTGTTATGATCCAGCCGGCCGGGCACATCGTACACCACCTTCATGTCAACGATGTCTAACCGGAAGCCTATTTTTCCGCTGAGTGCTTCTGTAATCTGATAGGCACTTTCGGCAAATGCAGCATGGATTTTGGTCTCTACATTGTATTTATTGGCAAATCCCTCTGTCATAGAAAACATACCCTTTTCAAAATTGGATTCATTGTACACCTCATCAAGCATAATGTGGTTCAGAGAAAAAGACTGATTGGGGACTGATGAAAAATTATATTCTGTAGATTTAAATTCATTGTCGGCCAGATGCAGATTATATCCGAAAGATATTTTAGATTGATTGTCTCCGGCACCACCCGGTTTGTAGTCAATCACTAACCTCCCATTATACTCGCGGGCATTCAGGTCAGAAAAAAATCTTTTTTGACGGTTACTTCCCGTAAGGCCGTACGAACTATCTGCTTTCATAGAAAGATAATTCTCCCGGCGGTCGGGCTCCAGGCCTTTTATTATATTTAATGAGGCATCTGCGGAAAGCGCCCATTTGTTGGTTAGTTTCCAATTGGTCAACAATTGATGCGTAAACAGGCGGTTGTCATTTATCTGCTGGCGTCTGAGATATCCCATGTAGTTGTAGCCGTCCTGGTGCTTTTCGGAATGCATACCACTGTATTCTCCCACGTACTGGCTTGTCGCATGAAGTACCATAAAATTGTATGCTATTGTATGTAATCCGTTTATCTTGTAGTTGGCATTGACCAAAGCCAATTGATTCGTTTTTTGTGAGTACCTCTTTCCTTTCTGATCCTGGTATATCGTTCCGTTGGTAGTAATATTCCGAACGACTTCATCAGCAAACCAATAATCGGTTGAGTGGGTGAGTACGCCGAAAAGAGACAATGGATTTTTACCCACTTCAATCCGCTTTCCACCCCATATTCTATAACTTTGATCAATGGGCAGGTTGACTACGGAAGGGTCTAAACTGTTTGAGAAATCAAATTTTCCGGATGCGGGTTGTTTCGTATTGGCGAATCCCAGAAAATCTGTTCCACCGGGGCGAAAAAAAGTATTTTTATTCGCCTGAAGATTGACACCCTGCGAAACTTCCAATTCAAATTGCGAATTATTATACAGTTCTTTGGATAATATATTAATGACAGCACCGCCCACATCACCACTCGTTTCTGCTGAAAAAACTTTATGAACACCAATGCTTTGGATGATATCTGTGCCGAAGAACGACAAGGCAATATTTTTATACTCCGGATCTTCAGAGGGAATGGGCATACCATTTAATAAGGTCACATTGTATCGATCCCCCAGTCCGCGCACAAACACATTTTTCACCCCTTCCTGATTTGAGATTCCGGACACTTTGGCCACGGCGGTCAGGGCATCACCTACCCCTTTTCGCGATAACTCGCCGGCGCCGACGCTCTGAACTGCCAGCAACGATTTGCGCTGTTCAGCCAACAGGGTAGTTTCTGCTTCCCGATTGGCTCGCGCCACAATTTGTATTTCCTCAAGGCTGATACCCAGCGGATGAAGGGCGATTTCTAACTGAGTGGTATTGCCGGCGGCAATAATTATTCCTTCTTTGGTGAATGTCTCGTACGATAAGTTAGAACCCGTTATCCTATAAACACCTGGTGTGATATTAGCGATGAAGAAAACTCCGGCGGAATCAGCGATTGCTGCATCGGTAGTCCCCTGTATTACGATAGTCGCTGCCGCCAGTGGCATCCTTGTTTTAGAATCTGTTATGCGCCCCCGGATAGCACCACTCTGGCTGAAAGCTGAGAAAGAATGTAAGATAAAAAGAAGTAATAAACAGCAGAACGACGCAATCCATCGCAGTGTTGTTCGTTGGTTTGGTAAAATTCGCATAGATGATTTTTAATTTCACTGCAAAAATGAAAACCAAATATTACCGCGGTGTTACAACCGTATTAAGAACTGATGAAGATTGACAATAAGGACGAAACTGGTCTTGAACGGTGTACCCAGTAAAACGATAACTTTCCTCTATAATTAGAAAAAATGTTGGTGTTAATGAAGTTTGTCTGGCGAGGTTCTCAAACAAAACACCGGCTGAGAAGAAGTTTGGGAAATATCTCTAATCCGAATGGTCTATTTCATTTTCTTTCTTGTCACGGCGATGACCTTCAGATTCTTTCTTGATAGCTCTCCTAAGACAATACATCAACAGGTTGTAATTTGCTATCCGCCATCCTGTTGTCCATTTTTTAAAAGTACCTCTCTAACGAATCCAAAAATTTTGTGTAGTTTATCTTTCCTATTCTCAATTCCAGATAGGTGCCATAAAAATCTCCAAAATCAAAATTGAACACGTTTTCAAAATATCTTTCTATTAATCTGATGTCACTGTTTCCTTTGTCGAAGACGCCCCGGCAATGTAGAGCATAACCAATTCAATTAATGCTGTCTTGTTGTTGGCTGTTTGATTTCTATATAAGGCCTCCTTCTCACTTCTCTCATCGGACAAAATATATATTCGCGACGCTTTATGACGATCCGTATCTCGAAACATTAATTATACTAATCCAATCGGATCAAATGCAGTAAGTCTGGGTCGTTCTTAATCCGCTCCATTTCGCTTTCTACAATACTCAAAATATCTGATTTTATCCGACGGTAATTACTTTCTATTTCGGGCTTCAAATTGTCATCTCCTTTTTCATCCGTAAAAGATAAAATTTGTGGTATCTTCTTATACGCTTTGGTCTCTGCAGCTACCTTTTCATTATCTACTACTATTTCAGCATGAAAAAACTTTTGTTCGATTCGCTCATCAAAGTTATCCGATACAGCCCCCACAAACATACCCTGAGTGAGTGTGGAAATTTTGGAAGCGGGAATAAGACTATCTAACTGTGTAGATATGGAAGTAGATTTATCGTTACGATTAATGGTCATGCTCTGGCGTTTCTGCAATACTTTCCCAAAACGTTCTGAAAGGCTTTTTGCAGTCTCGCCAACGACCTGCCCGGAGAAAATATTTCCTACGGTATTCTGGATGACCTTACTTTCTTTGTCGCCATAATCTCTTGTCAATTGCGAAAAGTCTTGAAAGCCCAGGCAAACGGCTACCTTATTGCTCCTGGCTGTGGCAATAAGATTATCCAACCCCCGAAAATATATTGTCGGTAATTCGTCTATGATAACAGAGCTCTTTAATTGTCCTTTTTTATTGATGAGCTTTACAATTCTTGAATTATATAAGCCCAATGCGGCCGAATAAATATTTTGTCTGTCCGGATTGTTACCTACACATAGAATCTTTGGTTCGTTCGGATTATTAATATCTAAAGAAAAGTCATCTCCGGTCATCACCCAGTAAAGCTGCGGGCTAATCATTCTTGACAATGGTATTTTTGCCGATGCTATTTGCCCCTGCAATTGGTCTTGTGCACCACCCTGCCAGGCATCCATAAACGGAGACAGATAATTTTCAAGTTCGGCATAAGACGTGAGAATCGTAAAGACATCTGCGTATTTCTTATTTAATAATTCTATGGCATGAGGGAAAGTGCAATACTTGCCATCTTCATAAATTTTCAAAAACCAGATAATAGCTGCTAATAAAATAATCGGACTCTCTACAAAAAAGTCACCTTGTTTTTGAATCCAACTTCGGTTTAAGTTCAGCATGATGGTATAAGCCGCTTCATAGGCATCGGAGATATCTGTCATAAATTCCGGATTCAGCGGATTGCACCGATGGCTTTTCCGCGGGTCATCAAAGTTTATGACATAGAACTTTGGCTTTACCTTATACTTGTCGGTGTGTTTCAACAAATGGTTATAGGCAATTGTGGAAAGGTCGTCGAACTTGAAATCGTAGATATACATACTAAACCCTTTCTCAATTTGCTGTTTGATGTAATTGTTGATGATAGCATAAGATTTTCCCGAACCAGGTGTTCCCAATACTATTGTCGCCCGGAAAGGGTTGACAATATTTATCCAGCCGTTATTCCATTTGTTTTTGTAATAAAATTTAGTCGGCAGATTGACGGAATATTCATTTGCCATCAGCCTGGTTTCCTGAAGAAAACTTTCATTTTCGCTATTAAAAACGTCATCCATCAGGTTGTTTCGGAGCAGCCGGCTCATCCAGACACCGGCCACCATCAACGCAATGTAACCGACGCCAGTGGTAAGGATGTAAAGAACCAGGGAAACGTTTAACGACGATTGTAAAAGCGGAAAGTTTAGAAAGAAGAAAATAAGGCCGATAGCCAAGGCTACATAAATTTTTTGCCAGGTAATTCTTTCATTCTTGACTCCCCTCGTACCTATACAGCTTAGTGCCAGCAATATGATGGCAAAAATTTTGGTGTAGAGTATGTGAGAGAATAAACTGGCAGTACGGTCGAAACCAGTCAAGATTTTATCTATAATTTCCAGCTTCCAACCACGTTCAACGAAGAAGCTATAGCAGAACCAATAGAAGTGCATCAATATCAGAAGAATACTTACTGCACGCATAAAAGCCATGATTTTGGCCAGGCCTCTCAAATCATCTTCTCCCTGCATTTTTATAAATTTTTAAAAGTTGAACAGGAATATAAAATGATGAACCGGTCATACTTGAAGGTGGAAGTATAAGGTAGTTGATGGTACGATTTGGCCTTTTAAATTTACCTCCTGAATTGTTTGGCACTTATTGGTTCAAAATCAGGCCGGGTGAAATATGATGGTATCGAACAGATGATTCATTAGCTACCCTTCTTTCTTCGCTTCCGTTTCTTTTTCCTCATTCTATTGGCAAATGCCAACTCTTCATAATCCTCTCCATATGCCCCAGGCAATAATCCACCCAAACCTTCTATAAATCCAAAATCGTCTGCGACATATTCAGGCTGCTCTTTGTGCAGAAAATCAAATAGCTCATGTGTTTCTTCTTTTTCATCAGCAATATTCTTCCCTTCCGTTGGTAAGGAAATAACATAACTTGTCTGACTGCTGCCATTATGTTGCCCAAGCGTCTGTTCACTCCACAAATCATTAAATACATTAGCAGAAAGGTTTTTACCCAAAGCAGAACCATTCCAAACGGTATGGCTTTCATGGTCTATGAAAGTTATACCATAGAGGCGTCCTTCATCATTGCGTCTGGCAACCATATAAATACCCTGCTCAATTAATTGCTTTTTAAAATCTATCTCATTGCGGGAAATATGCATTGCCGCTTCAATATTATTTTTGAGAATGGTTTTTACCGGGTTAATTTTCATCTCCTCCTTAGACCTTGCAAAATGGTTTTGTAATTCATTTAGCCCGGCATGTCTGCCAAAAAGAGAAGCCTTAAAAGGATGGCTAATTTTTTCTCTCTGCTCATTCAGCGCAAAATAAACAAGGCCGCTTTTGGGCTGTCCGTGCAATTCTCCTTTCACTTCTTCAGCAGTAATATTAAAGAGCGATAGCAAAGCATTGTACGCTCCAAGCGTTGTAAACTGATAATGCTTAGGCAGGTATCTAACTACGGATGCAATCTGACTCTTGATATCTCCTGCACTGTAATCCACCGGACGGAATATTTGTTCTTTTCCGGTACGCTGTTTTTCGGTTGCGGGTAACAGATTATATTTTTGTTCCAAAGCCCGACAAGCATCCATTGAACGCCGTTTTTCATAAGTATCAGATATCTTTCTGCCATGGCGGTCAACACAGGTAGAAACAATATGTATATGGGTACGGCTGATATCGGTGTGCTTAAAAACAATATACGGCTGTTCACCGTACCCCATCTGCTCCATATAGTCTCGGGCTATTTGCCTATAGTTTTCATCTGAGACCTTGTCGTCTGGGTCTGGATTAAGGGATATGTGTAATACCGGTTTTTCCGTTCTTTTATTGGCTATAAGATAAGGCTCAAAAGAACGGTATAATTGTGCTACCGAATGATTACCATCAGGGGTGCCTATTATCTTTTGAGTGTCTAAAACCTGTCCGTTTTTCTTGTCAACCTTAAGCTGATTGTATGATAATGCCCCAATCATGTTCGCACCGCGACCTATTTTCGCTATCATATCTATCCGGTTTTGTTCAAATGTTTGGCTTCAAATTCTTTCGTCAGGTGCATAATATCACGACAGAGCTTTGCCAGTTCTGTTGTTTGTTTTTCCAGTTTAAAGAGATAAGCGGCAGCTTTCTTCTCTGAAAAATTGCGGTACAATATTTTCACTACCTGGTTGTAATTGACACCGACAGTCCTGAACTGGCCGAAGAGATTGGTGAGCCGGGTGTAATATTCCATTGCCGCCATATCTACTTTTACGCTCTTTATCGGCTTGTTGAATAATACTGAAGTGATAAAATGCGCTTTGTTATCGGCTCCTGATGCTTCAAAATCAGCAAGGAATTTGGCATTTTCCTCATCAGTAAGACGAAATACGTAGCGGTGGATACTCGGGTTTACCTTGGGTTTCCGCCCACCCTTATACTGTTTCGTTTTTACTTGTCCATTCATTATAAACTCCATTTTAATTCATCATAAAACTCCGACTTTGGAGGGTGTTTTTAAGCTCTCGCCGGTTGGCGGACAAGTGCCTGCCGCTTGCAGGCAGGGTTTTGAGGCACGGAATGCGTTTCCGGTGCCTCAAAACACAACTTGCTCTGTTCATGTGAACAGAAAATCCCGCTCGCGCGGGATTAGATGTAGCGAAAAAAAGGCCTTAATGCGTTCCATCTATTGTATGTTTCAAGTAATGATTTTTCATTGAGCTCCTCTCTCCAATACCTGTTACAAAGTAAAGATGAACGCTCTATAGCATTGCTCTGTTGAACAATGCCAAAGAGCCCCACAGAGTGCCAAAACAAGACACCAACCCTAAATCAATGGTGTATCTGCATTGCTTTGTATTTGCATGCGGTATTAACTGATTACGTATGTATGAACGTGGCTGCATAGCTACATCCATATACAGTCAGATAAGCCGATAGAAAACAGTGTATAGCATTATAACAACATATAGGTAATGATGTTAGTATTCACTTATCAAATTACAGATATGAACAGGTTCATAAAACCGGATATATCTGCTCGGGTAAATAACCGCATACGAAAATCTGTATCTGAAAGCGTGTACATATACAGTTATAAAATCGTACGTAATTAGGTAACTAATCATAAAGACCCAGAGATACCTACATAAATAAAGAATTAAAAACAGATATACAGATGGACAACAAAAAACAACCCAAGTTTATAGCCTTCTCCTCCCAAAAAGGCGGAGTAGGCAAAAGCACTTTTACCACCCTCATTGCAAGTCTTCTTCATTATCGGCTTGGTTATAATGTAGCAGTCTTCGACTGCGATTTTCCCCAGCATAGTCTCGTACAAATGAGGGCCAGAGACATCAGTGGTATAATGGATAATGAGGTGTATAAAAAAATAGCTCATAAACAGTTTATGAGTATCAACAAGAAGGCATACCCGGTTTTGCAGCATCGGGCAGATGGTGTATTAGAAGCCGTGGAACAATTTCTGGCGTCTTCGCCAATTATGATAGACGTGATTTTCTTCGACCTGCCGGGTACGGTGAATTCGGCCGGTATATTAAAAACACTGGCGGGCATGCATCATATTTTTACACCCATCACTGCCGACCGTGTGGTGATGGAAAGCACATTGATTTTTACACAGGTGCTGAATGACGTAATCAGGAAACAGGGAAACACAAACATCAAAACCATCAATCTTTTTTGGAACCAGGTTGACGGCAGAGAGAAATCCGGCCTCTACAGTATCTACGATGAGCTAATCAAAAGTCTGGGCATTCACCTGATGAATACCCGCATCACAGACAGCAAAAGGTTTCGCAAAGAGGGAGAAGCCGATATGAAAACAGTATTCCGCTCTACCCTCCTGCCAGCCGACGAACGACTGATGAAATCCTGTCGGCTGGATTTGTTTATGGAGGAATTTTTAAGAACAGTAAAATTATAAGTCTTATGGAAAAGAAAAGCAAGTCGGAAATTGATGAAGAATACCTGATGTCAATCATTGCTGATGGTGTGAAAAAGGATGGCTTAAATGTTTCGCCTACCCTACCAGAAAAAACAGAGTCAGAGAAAGAGGTTGCGAAACCAGTAGGTCGGGAAAGAACCCGTTCCAAAAAAGGCAATGAAGCGAATTATGAAAAGATATTTTTCAAAAGAGCGGAAACCAGTGCACGCAACGGGAAGTCTGTTTATATACGTCCCGATTTTCATGAACGGTTGTCCCGAATCGTGCAGGTCATCGGCGAAGATAAAATAACGATATACGCCTACCTCGATAATCTGCTCGAATACCATTTCTCTGAATTTGGAGAAGACATTATCAAAAGTTTCAACGAAAAGTATAAACCTATTTTATAAATCCGGTTATGGAAACAGTTATCGTCATTTGTTTACTCCTGGTGATTATACTCTTTCTGGAAGACAAGATAGTCATCTATAAACAGGAGCAAAAGCAGAACAATTCTGAAAAGAAAACTCCTGACCTGCCGGATATTATGGGACTGCCCAAACCTGAAGAACGCCATTCCATGCCAAATGATACCATTAATCGCCAATCAAATAAAAGCGAGGATAGTGCTGGTAGTTTTGAATCAGAAACCGGAAAAACAGGTTTTGAGAACCAAATTCCGCAGGAAGAACTGGATGAAGTTTTCGGGAGTGTATCCGACTGGGAAGAGGAAGAAGAAGAGTGGGAAGGATATCGGCAGGCAAACGGCGACAATGGGTTTGCCACAGGGGTTACCTTTGATGAACTAAGTACCGTGGGGGCAGTGCTTCAGCAAGATGTGCCGGAGCCTTCCTTGCAGAAAAAAGCGGTGGATATAGTTCAGCGAATACAAGGAACCGAATTGTTTAGTTTGCTTGAGAACTCAATGGAGGGCGCTTCGCGAAGGATAGCAGCGTTGTTGGATAAGAGCCTCTCCGCCGGAACAGATTTCAGTTCTTCTTATCTGCGGGAAAATGACGTAGAGGGTTTTGATATAGGGGAGTTTGTGTAAACATAAAGCTCGAAACCGAAGGTATTTGATGGGCTTCTAATCTTCCCATATAATACTCAGTGCTTTATTCTTATAAGGAATACAATATTCATAAAAAGCTTTTCTAGTATCGTCCTCTCTGACATAATCAAACCAATCAATCGCCCATATCTGTTCTATCTTATAGATGTCTTGTAAATTTGATTTGTTGAAGTACTCTCCCATAACTGTGGTTGCTGGCACATTTCTGCCATTGCGCAACCATTTGTAAGGGAAGTCGTCACTCTCCAATTTCCATTTGACGATTCCACCCTCAGCATATATTAACATTATAGGATGGTTACCTATTTGAGCAAAACGGAATGCACAAGCTGTCCTGCTCACTCTATATTGGTCGCATAAGCCATCAATCAATTGCGGAGAGAATTTTTTCTTGACGATATCCTGTTTAAACCGCGATTCAGGCATCAACAGGCAAGAGGCAAAATAATCTGCTTCTCGTTCTATTGAAAAAAATTGCTTCCGATTGACCAAGGATGGGTGAGGTTTTAAAATCCCTTTTTTTAATCCTATTCTATGAGTATCAATAAAAAAATGACCTAATTCATGAGCTAACGTAAACCTGCCTCTCTTGGAATTTTCACTGTTACCATTATGCGTATTTAAATGAATATAAAAACGATTATTTACGTAAATCGTCATCCCATCAAATGTTCCACTTTCATAATTGTCATAAAATATTTGCAATCCTTCATTCTTGGCTATTATATTAACCGGGGTTATTTTTTCTTGGTATTGAGATGCGATAAACTCAGCAAGGTCTTTAATACTCATTAAGGGAGTATTATTTATCATCTTTTTTATGTTTTGCCATCATTTTATCAATAATATTCTGGGGAAGATGGCTCCCTTTCCTTGCCACCATACGCAGTTCCTCAATCTTATTATTTAGAGGACTTTCAGACGATTTTGGAATTTGAATTAATTTCTGTGGGCCTCGTTTCAGTATGCTTTCAGGTGTATCCCAATCTGCCAGTTTTTCGCTATCAGGCGAATTAAATAATTCAAACTCTTCAATCTCTTTTTCAGTCTCTGGGAAAAGGAATCCCCTTAATTGAAATAAGTCGATTATTTTTTTCCTATTTGACATGTTTAATAGGCTTTAATTGAGTATTCTTCGAAAAATATTCCACAATTTTCTTTTCTCCGCGCTCTTTAACTTTCCTAATGTTTGCTGTTGTTGTATCATACATTTTGCACAGCAACTTTAAAACAGCTGATGGTGTATTTTTACCTTCTTCATAATACAGATATAGGGTCAAGAGTATATGTTTATCTCTCTCAGATAACAATTGCAACGCATTATCCAAGATTTTAAAGTTTACATTTCTACAAATTTCATCTGCCAATTCATCACTTTCTATAGCCGATTCATTACCAAGCAACTCTAATGAACTAGTCTCTCTTTCTCTGTAATATTCTACAATCAATCGTTTTAATTCATTTTTTGCAACTTTTGAAAGCCAAGCTTTAAAGGCATTGTCGTTTTTAGTTCCGTTTTTAAATGAAAAAAGTAAAGGGTTTTTATAAAGTTTGTAAAATGTATTGCTAATTACGGTATTCAATATCTGTTCGTCATAGATTCCTCTATCTTTTAATGCTCGAGAAATAACCGAGCTCAAAAATTTACTATAACCATGATATAAATCAGTAAATCCTGCTTTAGCAGAATCTTCGTCTTCCTCTTTATAAGAGATTAAAAGTAATATATTTTCAATTTCTTCAACCGTCATCCTTCCGAAGGTATAATAAAACTCCGTGACAAAATGAAAAATAAGCTACTTGTCACGCTTTTCCCTTTTCACTTATGAAGCGTTAGGTTTCAAGGCAAAACCTTTACGGGTATAAATTAAGGTTATACTTTATAATAAATAATAAAAGATGGCTAAAAATCCACCAAAAGACAACGCCCGGAAAGGTGCAATTAAAAATCGTTCTCAAACATATAACCCAAAGACAAAATCATGGGTTAAGCGAGATACCGATACCGGTAGATTTATTGACGTAAAAACGTCGGATAAAAATCCTTTTAAAGGTGTACGCAAAGAAAGATGATTGATATTTACTCATCGGTAAATTGGAGGAGAAGGAAAATCCCACTTCAAAAAATCTAAAAAAACGATAATGATTTCTTCAACATTTATAGGATTATTAAAACCTTTGGTTTCAAAAGGAGCCGAAATCGCATGGGAAAACCGAAATCATCTAAATGTATTTTTCAAGACCAAATTCGGAAAATATAGAGACAAAGACATTCGCTTTTCTATCAGTGGTCTCTATAAAATACAAATTCCAGGGACAAACAAGTACCTGTTGGTTTTAAATCGAAGGATTGAAAACCAATTGCAGCCGGTTGGAGGCGCGTATAAAAGGTATGGAGACGATAGCTTATTCAACAAATGGGGATATAAACCTGATAATTCCAAAAATGGTCTTGAC
This sequence comes from Chitinophagaceae bacterium, assembly GCA_023957755.1. Lineage (GTDB taxonomy): Bacteria > Bacteroidota > Bacteroidia > Chitinophagales > Chitinophagaceae > Ginsengibacter. Next base: position 35,588 of record JAMLGT010000013.1, on the reverse strand, counting down.
GTGGATGAAAAAAGTTCGTCAGATTTACGCTTCAGAGTCAAAGGGAAAAATGTAATCGAAGTGCTAAATTGGTTCGAAATTGGTAAAGAAAGAGAAACTGATCCACGTCGGGAATTCAAAGAAGAGGTCTTGGATAGCGGTATTCTTGACCCCTCCATATTTCAGCATTTCAACCAAAAACATATAAGGAGATATTCGAAAAGTCTGACTTGGAGTGACTACTTCAGTTGTTATGAGATTTTGACATATGACATTTTCGAGTTGATACCGAATGAAGAGCAGGAGAAGTCACTCATCGAACTTTCCAAGCAAGAAAACAACCTATCTAAGGGATTTGCAATAGTTAGTTGTGATGATATAGAACAACTTAGGTTGATGAAAGGAGGAAAACAAATCGCCCGTATAGGGCAACATACAAAACTGATAATAAACGCAAATTTTTAATAATGATAGATATTTTTGAAAATTATGTTCTTCAAAGAGAAGAACTTCTAGCTCGAATTGCTCAAGAACTACAGCTCGATAAAACCCGCCAAGAGCGAATGGAATCAGCTTATAATTCAGTCGCCGAATTGTTAAAGAAAGATGAGGACTTTTTTGATGGATTAAACATTGAAGTATATGCCCAAGGCTCAAAGCGAATAGGAACAACTGTACGACCTATTAACGATGAGGATTTTGATTTGGATGTGGTCTTACATATTTATGATCTGTATTATAATTATACACCCGAGCAAATATACAATGCCCTTGTAAGAGCACTTGAAAAAAACGGATACTACAAATCCATAATGGAGAAGAAAAGGAGATGCGTTCGTTTAAATTACAAAGGTGATTTTCACATGGATATACTTCCTGGGTGTATGCCCAATCATTTCGAAAAGGAGATGATCAAAATCCCTGAAAAAGGAACCGGGAACTGGTCTTCTGGGAATCCGAAGGGATTTTCCGGATGGTTTTTAAATGTCGCAAGCAAAGTAGGAGAGCCCATGCTCAAAAAATACGAGAGATACTTGCTGAAATCTCAGATTGAAACAGAGGAATTACCTAAAGAATTATACTTGAAAACCCCTTTACAAAGGGCCGTTCAGTTGATAAAAAGATACCGTGATATTTACTTTCAAAATCGAGACTTTAGAGTTTCCAGTATAGTTCTTACTACACTTTCTGCCAAATTCTATCAGGAGGAAAATTCTATTTTCGAAACAATAGAAAATATTATTTCTCGAATAGGGTCGAACTATATAGAAGCAGTAAATAAGGGATATAGATTTAAAGTACTCAATCCGATAAATTCAGAAGAAGACTTTACTGATTCATGGACGTATAAAAACTATGAGAGTTTTTACTACTTTATTTCTGACTTTTATAAGAAGTGGCAAAATTTAAAAGACTCCTTTGAAACCGGTAAGCAAGATTATATCGAACTTTTCGGAGAGGGTATCTATAAAAAGTCTCTGAATGAACAATTTAAGATGTATTCTAAATCAACTCTTAATCCTATCGCCAAATCCAGCGGCTTAATAATTGGAGGTAATGCATACACTAATTCTAAAGGGGATATTAATTTAAGTACAGGAATAAAAAATGAGAATCACCACAATTTTGGAGAGAAATATTAAGACGTTACATCAGAGAGATTGGTTTACTTTTCTATTTGTTCAAAAATTACTCGTAGAAAAACATTTCGACTGGCTAAACCTTTATCTAAATAGTCATTCGAAGTCTTTAATAGGCAAGGGTAAGTTGGTTGTTGATAACAAAAAGTATAAAGTTCTTCTTTCATATTCTCCATTCCATGACTATCGGTATGATAGAATATATATCGACGACAAAGCGATCAAATACAATAGAGAAATTCATTTATATAGAGACCTTTCCTTATGTCTATACCATCCGATTATAGATAACCCTTCTAATCTAACTATTCCACTTTTTAAAATGATCCCATGGATCTGTGAATGGATAATTTTCTACGAACAGTGGAAGAAATATGGTGTTTGGTTGGGCAAAGAAATTAAACACTAAACCTCTAACATTAAATGCAATAATCTACTCAAACGGTCATCTGCTGTTGTCTTAACCCCCTATAAACTGGACGATTTTTTCAAAGAGGTTTGCTACTGATTGCTCATTTTGAGCATCATTGTTACTCCCTAATTGAGTTTTTTGAGGTATAGGCAACAAAGATGATCCGCAAAGGCAAGGGACGATTTGCGGCATCCCTTGCTGATCTTCTTCGTTGGTCAGGTTATTCCTGGCGGGTTGCCCTCCGGCAGAGCCCGTTTCCGCTTTACCTGACAACGTAAATGTAAATAATGTTTTACTATAAAAGTCTTTCCATTTTTTCATTGGAGTCATGAAGCCTATAGCTCCATGTCTTCGCTTAAAGTTGTACCAGTGCATATATTTTTCAATGTGCTGCTTTGCATCGTAATAGCTCGAAAAGCTGTGCCGGTCTATCAACTCACTTTGCTCTATGGAATGAAAGGCTTCAATGTAGGCGTTCTCTTCCGGAGTGGCTACGTGGGTAAACTCCTGTTTGGCTTCCAAAGATTGCAACACTTCACGTACGCTGTGGGCAATAAATTGAGATCCATTATCATTACGGATGATTACTCCTTTGAGACCAAAGCGAAGGTCAAGCCACCGCATCAGCGCTATTACATCTGTCTGCCGAACACTGGACTGCAATATCCAACACAGTATCCTGCGGCTGAATACATCCATTATCGCCAACTGATAATACCAGCGTCGTTCCCCCTGTACCCAAATATATTTTATGTCCAGACACAAATATTCCATTGGCCTTTTGGTCTCAATACGACGATGCTTTACCCACTTTCTTTTGCCCTGAACCTGTATTCGCTTACCACTCAGCAAATGGCTCTCTTTCATCAGACGATACACTTTCTTGTGGTTGATATGGTACTCAAGCTCCTGAAGCTCTTTGGTCATTTTACGGTAGCCATACACACAATAATCCATAGAGAGAATGGCACGTATCTGATCTGTAACCAAGCTATTCGGCACAAGTCCACAGTCGCCAATGATCGTATATGTACTGGCTTTCATACCTCTGGGACCGGGGTGGGCATGGTAATATAAGCTGCTCTTTGCCACATCGGTCCACCGGCAAAGTATATCTATGCTCGCTTTATCCTTGTAGCGCATTATTATTTCTTTACTTTCCGGTAATGGACATCGCTTTTTTTTAAAAGCTCTGTTTTAAACTCCAGCTCCAATGCCTGGTTGGCTACGATCTTTTTTAACCTGGCATTTTCCTCTTCTAACTCACGTAATTGAGGATCCACTTTTCGGTAACCAGCTTTCAGACCATCCTTACCCTTTGACAGGTATTTCTTTTTCCAATAGTTGATTACTGAATGGGCAAGATTATACTTACGGGCTGTTTCTGCCAGACCTTCCCGTTCGGCTTCCTGAAGAATACTGTACTTCTCTTCTGGTGTAAACTGACGTCTTGTTTTTGACATATTTCCTGAATTTACTGTGACTAAATTAATTTTTTATTTTAGTCCAGTCTTTCAGGGGGCTAAGACACTGTAGGTAATAAAAAGACAGTTTTGGATTACCAAAATAACAAATGTTCCATTTATTTATGGTAGGTCTTAAGTAGCTTTCATTACCGCTTTTATTCTGAGAGATTCCACTATAGGCGGATTTTTTCAAAATGGGTTACCTACACAAAATAATTTTTTTAAGCGGTATCAATTCTATTATTGGACTAAAAATTAGTTCAAGTAGAAAAACGTTTCTATCCGTTGATAGTTAGCTGTAGATATTCACATATTTTAGTTTTGTTAAACAGTCTCGCTCCATTTCATTTTGTAAATTGGCCACACATAGGTAGCTTGACCTTGAGCATTACCAATCTTTAAATGCTCAATACTTTTTCTTCTTCATTTTCACATCGATTTTAAGTCATATTAATTTCTATTGTTTCCCCCGATAGAAGGAATAATATTTTAAAATGCTTATAATCAGATAGACAGTTCACTGAATCACTTTTCGAATACTTTAACTTGCCTCTCAACGCCAAGCTATTCCTTCTACAGCCACCTTTATATACTGCTTTTCTTTCCATTCCATTTTTGTTTCGAAGACCTGCCGAACGCAGGAAAGTACTAACAAAATAATTCAGTTTAATCATGGAAAGACAAAAGAAAAAGATGCTGCTGACAGGAGTATTACTGCTGTCGGCGATGAGTGCATTAGCACAGGGAAACGGAGGTGCAGGGATTGATGAAGCGACACAAATGGTAACCTCTTATTTTGACCCGGCCACCAAACTAATCTATGCCATCGGTGCAGTGGTGGGGCTAATTGGAGGCGTAAAAGTGTACAACAAATTCAGTAGCGGCGACCCCGATACTTCCAAGACTGCTGCATCGTGGTTTGGAGCCTGTATCTTCTTAATCGTTGCTGCCACCATCCTTCGCTCCTTCTTCCTTTAAGCCAATCCTATGAGTAGCCACAACATCAACAAGGGTATTGGAAAAACTGCAGAGTTCAAAGGATTAAAAGCACAGTATCTGTTCATTTTCGGCGGAAGTTTACTGGCTGTACTTATTCTGGTAATGATACTGTACATGGCAGGCGTATACTCCTACATCTGCCTGTTTATCGGAGTGGGTGGTGCATCGCTCATTGTCTGGCAAACATTTGCACTGAACAGCAAGTACGGAGAACACGGACTGATGAAGCAGCGTGCAAAAAAGAAACATCCCGGATACATTATCCGCCGAAGAGCTGTACACCGCTATTTAAAAACCAGCACTAAACCAGATAGGATATGAGGAACACAGGAAAAGCTGTAACGCTTGAAAATAAGCTCCCGTTACTGGCTGTAGAAAACAACTGCATCATATCCAAAGATGCAGATATTACAGCCTGTTTTCGGGTACATCTGCCGGAGTTGTTTACCGTAGCCACTGCGGAATATGATGCTATTCATTCTGCCTGGCATAAGGCTATCAGAACACTGCCAGACTATTCCATCATTCACAAGCAGGATTGGTTCATTAAAGAAAGTTATACTCCGCATATCGCGAATGGGGAATGGAGTTTTTTATCCAGGGCATACCAACAGCACTTTAGCGAACGGCCTTTCCTAAACCATTACTGCTACCTCTTTTTAACCAAGACTACCAAGGAGCGGATGCGGACGCAAAGCAATTTCTCATCGCTTTGCAGAGGCGTTCTTATTCCGAAGGAAATCAGGGATAAAGAAGTTATTCGCCGATTCATGGAAACCGTTGCCCAATTTGAAGGCATCATCAATGACAGTGGGTTACTAAAACTGGAGCGCCTGACCGAAGAGGAAATTATCGGTACAAATGATAAGCAGGGATTGCTGGAACAATACCTCACGCTTTCAACGGAAGCCGGCACCGCAATGCAGGATATCGCATTAGGCGCAGAAGACGTCCGAATCGGTAATCACAGGCTGTGCCTGCATACGCTTTCAGATACTGATGATTTGCCCAACACGGTGTCCGCAAATATGCGGTACGAAAAGCTATCTACAGACAGAAGTGACTGTCATTTGTCCTTTGCTGCTCCGGTAGGCCTCCTCCTTAGCTGCAACCATATCTACAACCAATATCTGTTTTTAGATAACAGTGAGGAGAATCTTCGCAAGTTTGAAAAGTCTGCACGCAATATGCATTCACTTGCCAGGTATAGCCGTGCCAATCAGATTAATAAAGAGTGGATTGAAAAGTACCTGAATGAGGCGCACAGCTTCGGCCTTTCGTCTATCCGCGCTCATTTCAACGTGATGGCCTGGTCGGATAATCCCTACGAACTAAAGCAGATAAAAAATGACACCGGCAGTGCCCTGGCTCTGATGGAATGCAAACCCCGCCAAAATACCGTTGATACCGCCACATTGTATTGGGCGGCAATGCCCGGCAATGCGGGAGATTTCCCAAATGAAGAGAGTTTCTATACGTTTATTGAACCGGCATTGTGTTTCTTCACCGAAGAAACCAACTACCAAAGTTCCCTGTCTCCATTTGGTATCAAGATGGCTGACAGGCTCACCGGTAAGCCCATTCACATAGACATTTCAGACTTGCCGCTAAAACGGGGTATCATTACCAACCGGAACAAGTTTATCCTTGGTCCTTCTGGTTCAGGCAAATCCTTCTTCACCAACCATCTGGTACGTCAGTATTACGAACAAGGCGCCCATGTATTGCTGGTAGATACCGGTAATAGTTATCAGGGATTATGCGATTTGATTAAGGGAAAAACAGGGGGCGAAGACGGTATTTATTTTACCTATACCGAAGACAATCCGATTGCATTCAACCCCTTTTATACTGATGATGGTGTTTTCGACATCGAAAAAAAAGAAAGCATCAAAACGCTCATTCTGACTCTTTGGAAACGGGATGATGAACCTCCCACCCGCTCTGAAGAGGTTGCATTGTCCAATGCTGTGAGCGGCTATCTTGAACGTATCGGTCAATACCATGAATTCCCGTCATTCAAGGGTTTCTATGAGTATGTAAAGGGAGAATACAGGACGGTATTGAAAGAAAAACAGGTGAGAGAAAAGGATTTCGACATCGCCAATTTTCTGAATGTTTTAGAGCCTTATTATCGGGGTGGAGAGTATGATTATCTGTTGAATTCAGATAAGCAGTTAGACCTGCTCTCCAAACGCTTTATCGTGTTCGAAATTGATGCGATTAAAGACCACAAGATATTGTTCCCGATAGTCACCATTATTATCATGGAAGTCTTTATCAATAAGATGCGCAGGCTGAAAGGTGTACGGAAGCTCATTCTTATTGAAGAAGCGTGGAAGGCCATTGCAAAGGAGGGCATGGCAGAATACATCAAATATCTTTTTAAAACTGTCCGAAAATTCTTCGGTGAAGCAATTGTGGTTACACAGGAAGTGGATGACATCATTCAATCGCCCATTGTCAAAGAAAGTATCATCAACAACAGCGACTGTAAAATATTACTTGACCAGCGCAAGTACATGAACAAGTTTGACGATATCCAGGCGATGCTGGGACTGACGGAAAAAGAGAAGTCCCAAATACTTTCCATCAATATGAATAACCATCCGTCAAGGCTCTACAAAGAAGTATGGATTGGACTGGGTGGTTCCCACTCTGCCGTATATGCCACAGAGGTATCGCCCGAAGAATATCTGACCTATACAACCGAAGAAACAGAAAAAATGGAGGTCATGCACCTGGCTTCCGAATTAAATGGCGACATGGAACAGGCCATTAAACGCATCGCTCAACAGCGACGTGAAAAGACAAACAATTATTAATTATTCAAAAATCAGACACAATGAAAAAACTAAAATTACTGGTGTGTTTGGCATTTCTTTCTGCCGTAACACCTCCCGTCCATGCACAATGGGTGGTTCATGACCCTTCAAATCTTGCATCCGGTATCGTCAACTCCGCCAACGAAATTGTACAAACATCGGCTACCGTCAGCAATGTCATCAAGAACTTCAACGAAGTAAAAAAGGTATATGAACAGGGAAAAGAATATTACGATAAGCTGCAGGCTGTCAACAACCTTGTGAAAGATGCCCGCAAGGTACAACTCACTGTCCTGATGGTGGGGGATGTATCCGAAATCTATGTAAAGAACTTCGGCAAGATGATAAGTGACCCCAATTTTTCCTCTCAGGAATTGATGGCGATAGCCAACGGCTACTCGGCGCTGCTTAACGAAAGTACAGAGCTGTTGAAAGAACTAAAGTTGATTATCACTTCTACCGGCCTCTCCCTGAACGACAAGGAACGCATGGACGTCATAGAGCGGGTGTATAAGGAGGTGAAGGATTATCACAACCTTGTTCGCTACTATACCAACAAAAATATCTCCGTAAGCATTTTGAGGGCTAAAAAACAGAACAATACAAAAAGAGTATTGGAGCTATACGGAACTGCTGAACAGAAATATTGGTAACCTATGGAATGGAATAATCTTCACGAACTCCTGCGTGCGCTGTACGATGAGATGATACCGTTATCGGCTGATATGGCAGCGGTGGCAAAAGGGATTGCCGGATTAGGAGCCCTGTTTTATGTGGCATTAAAGGTTTGGCAGGCGCTGAGCCAGGCGGAGCCAATAGACGTATTTCCACTTTTGAGACCTTTTGCAATAGGGATTTGTATCATGTTTTTTCCGACGATTGTTTTGGGAACTATCAATGCGGTGATGAGTCCGGTAGTAAAAGGCGCACATGGCATCCTCGACAATCAGGTACTTGACCTGAATGAGCTACAGGAACAAAAAGACCAGTTGGAAAAAGAAGCCTTGCTTCGCAATCCTGAAACAGCCTATCTCGTGAGCGATGAGGAATTTGATAAAAAACTGGATGAATTGGGTTGGTCTCCATCCGACCTGGCCACTATGACAGGCATGTACATGGAAAGAGGTATATATAGTATTAAGAAAAGTATCAGAGATTGGTTTCGTGAATTACTGGAAGTTATTTTTCAGGCTGCGGCATTAGTTATAGACACTATCCGAACTTTCTTTCTCATCGTGCTTTCTATTTTGGGACCGATAGCTTTTGCTATTTCCGTTTGGGGTGGCTTTCAATCTACCCTCACCCAATGGGTTACCCGATATGTCAGTGTGTACCTGTGGTTACCTGTCTCAGATATGTTCAGCTCGATGCTGGCCAAGATACAATCACTTATTCTGGAACGGGATATCGCGATGTTGGCTGACCCCTCCTTTATTCCCGACACATCCAATACAGTGTATATCATCTTTATGCTGATTGGCATTGTGGGTTACTTCACCGTTCCGACGGTGGCGGGCTGGGTTATCCAGGCAGGAGGTGCAGGAAACTTCATGCGTAATCTCAATCAGACGGCATCAAAAACAGGAAATATTGCAGGAGCAGGAACCGGTTCAGTTGCTGGGAATATCGGTGGCCGGCTATTGAATAAATAATCATCAAAAAATGGAATTTAAAACACTCAGAAATATCGAAAATAGCTTCAGGCAGATACGCCTGTACGCAATTGTTTTTTCGACACTGTGCATTGCCATAGCAGGATATGCGGTATGGCAGTCCTATCGCTTTGCGGAATTGCAACGGCAAAAAATTTATGTACTGGATAATGGAAAATCGCTGATGCTCGCATTGTCGCAGGATGCCAATATAAATCGTCCTGTTGAGGCAAGAGAGCATGTACGCCGGTTTCATGAATTATTTTTTACGCTTGCGCCGGATAAAAACGCTATCGAAAATAATCTGAAGCGGGCGTTTAACCTCGCCGACAAATCGGCTTTTGATTATTACAAAGACCTGTCGGAAAAAGGCTATTACAACCGGATTATATCGGGGAATGTGCAACAACGTATTGAAGTGGACAGCATCGTTTGCAACTTTGATACCTATCCATATTCGGTACGCACTTATGCCAGGCAGTTTATCATCCGTTCCAGTAACGCTACCAAACGAACGCTGATTACTTCATGTTATCTCATCAATTCTGTTCGCTCCGACAACAACCCGCAAGGGTTCAATATCGAAAAGTTTCGGGTATTGGAAAACAAAGATTTGGAAGTCATTGTAAGATAAAATCAATGTTGTTATGGAAGCATTATCAGATTTAAACACGTTTGCCAACATTCTTACAGATAAAGGATATAGTGGCTATTTCCATACGCAGGGTGCGTATGCCGGAAAGCTTAAAGACAGCATCAGCGAATATTTGGAGAATTGCCGGAGAGGTACAGAGGGCGCACCTAAACGGGATTTATTGCTTACGGGTTACCTGCAATGGGCGGGGGAAGATAAACCCAGGGTAGAATGCAGTATGTGGGTAAAGTACCTGAACGGAAAATTTGACCTCAAAAAAATACAGGTCGTGAAAAAGGACTGCTTCGGACAATTGCTGAAACAAGCAGAGCTACTTAATCTATCCACCATGAATGCGCCTAAAGCAACGGAGGCCATTGCTATGGTGAGCGATGCCCCCAAGAAAAAAACTGTTCCCCGCAATAAGCGGTTCAGGTTCTGAAACGGAATAATAGTCAGGGCATGAAAAATTTAAAAACAATCGTCAATAACCGGCTGCGCAAACTCAATGGGCAGTGGCGGACATTGCCCCTTAAAAAGCAGCACCGCTATATGATTCTACTTTTCGCTGGTTATGCGTTGTTGTCTTTTATCGTCCTTTTGAAAGTAGGCTATGACGTGAAGAACTCCAGTAATGAAATGAAGATAGAACATATTGAAAATCCGGTTATCCAACAAAACAAGGCTCAGGTTACACCACAGGACAGTATCAGAATAATTTTAAAACATAAAATGTATGAAAAATAGCAAAAATGAAAACGTAGGTTTTCCGGTCGAAGAAGATGAACAGAAAACCGGAACAGATGCTCTTAAAGAGGATATGCGACACAAGATAGAAAAGCTGAAAAAGCCTGTCATCTTTATTCTTATGGGGGTAGTATTTCTCGGCTGCATGTATCTTATTTTTAAACCCTCTTCCAGTAAGGGTAAGATTGAAGATATCGGCTTGAACGACGCTGTACCTCAGGCGACAGATGCAGAGCTTCAGTCGGATAAACAAAAGGCTTATGAACAGGCAATGATTGACCAAAGAATGGAAGAGAAACGAAATGCACTTACCTCTTTATCGGATTATTGGAGCGATAACGATATTGATGAAGAAGATAGCCAGGCCGATGAAGATTATGAAAGCAATGTTCCTGCTACCAACCATAATCGGCGGAACAGCAGTCCAACACTGAACAGTTACAGAAACGCCCAGAATACACTGACTTCATTTTACGATAACAGCGATTATGAAACGCAGGAACTCCGTAGACAGATTGAAGAACTGAAAGAACAGTTGGCAGAGAAAGATATTCCGCCCACTACCACCGTACAGGACCAACTCAGGTTGATGGAAAAATCTTATGAAATGGCATCAAAGTATTTACCATCCAATCCCACTGTACAGCCTGAAAAACCAGACATTACAAACTCAGTAAAAAACATTACACCCAAGGAACATTTTATAGCTTTTTTGCCTGCAAAAAAGAATGTCGTATCTGCCTTGTACCGTGAACCTTCCGACAGCACCTTTCTCGCAAATTTGAATGAAATCCGGAACAGGAATTTTCAAACTACAGCCGTTTCGGAACAAACAGCACAACCCAAAAACAGCATTAGAGCAATTGTGATAGAAACGAAGAAGGTTGTAGGAGAAAGCAGTGTGCAATTACGTCTGTTGGAAGTCGCCAAAACGCTGAACTCAACTATTCCGGTGGGGACGATACTTACCGCCAATGCCAGGTTTGGAGGCGGAAGGCTGCAGCTAAAAGTAACTTCCATAGAATTGGATGGTAATATTATTCCTGTAGATATAACTGCCTATGATTTGGACGGGCAGCAAGGCCTGTATGTCCCCAACTCCCCCGAAATGAATGCCGTTTCGGAAATCGCGGCCAACATGAGTCAAACAGCCGGTACTTCCATCATGATGACCCGTTCCGCAGGGCAACAGGTAGCCGGCGACCTTTCGCGCGGTGTGGTACAGGGCGTGTCCGGTTACTTCACAAAAAAGATTAGGACACCGAAGGTAACCGTCAAAGCGGGGCACCAGGTGTTTCTTGTCTCAAAAAATTGAATATTCAACGCAAAAATCAGAAATAAAATGAAAACGATATTTAAAAATCTTTTTATCATCACTTGTCTGGTATTCCTTAGCATCAGTATTCATGCCCAACGGATTGCATCCAATACAGACAAATCTGTTATGACTAAAATTGATGCTTACGAACTACCGGTAACTTACAATAAGACCACCCATTTGATTTTTCCGGCGGCTATTCGTTATGTGGATTTGGGAAGTGAATATGTGATTGCAGGAAAAGCGGAAGATGCTGAAAATGTTTTGCGGATAAAAGCAAGTGTGAAAGACTTTGATTGCGAAACCAATTTCTCTGTAATCACTGATGATGGTCGTTTCTATAATTTCAATGTCCGGTACAGCGCCTATCCTCCCGTGCTGAATTACAACCTGCTTACTATGACGAAGTCCTCCGAAAGTAAAAATGGGAATAATATTCTTTTCGAAGAATTGGGTAACAATCCACCTTCCTTAGTCGGTATGTTACTGAAAACTATTTATGAAGAGAACAAAAGAAACATCAGGCACATTCGCTCAAAAAGTAACGGCATTCAGTTTCTTCTGAAAGGTATCTATATCCATAACGGTAAGTTCTACTTCCATACTGAATTGCATAATAAAAGTAACGTGCCGTTCAACATAGACTTTGTAAATTTCAAGATAGTGGATAAGAAAGTAGCCAAACGAACAACCGTGCAGGAGAAAACAATCACTCCATTGCGCATATATAAACCTCTCACAGAAATCGTTGGAAATACCACAGGCCGCAATGTGTTCCTGCTCGACCAGTTTACGATGACTGATGACAAAATACTCATTGTAGAAATCTTTGAAAAGAACGGCGGTCGGCAGCAAGTGTTACAAGTCAAAAATTCAGACTTGATGAAAGCTAAACTGATAAATGAAATACACCTAAAAATCAATTAATCTAATAAAAAAATAGCCTTGCATACTTCGTAATCTTTCTTCATTTATCTCGGTTTGTATTTTGTATTTTCGTTATAGCGTAAAACCTTAATATATTATCAGTGATGACTTCATCATTAGTCATAGGCATTATTGCATTGCTTTTGGGATTTAGTCTGCGGTATTGGATTAATCGCAGAAAATTCTATAGGCGAAGCCTTACCGGTGCAGAAGGTTTCTCCAGCTATGAAAAATCAGTTGTCATTACGTTTATCGAAAGGGTCGGCAAATGGGTGGCCTACGGCCTGATAATATTGGGACTGTTATTTGTCTGGAGCTATTCGAGGCAGAAAAAGGCAAACGAAAAAGCATTGCAAAAAACTGAGATAGAGAATCGTCAGTAAATACTGATACAAAAGGAATGAACGGCACAAGTCTTTGCGATTTGTGCCGTTTTCTTTTAGGTGGGTAAGCTAATCAAAACGGAACCAACAGAAATACCATATACAGCACAGGTACAACAAATATTGGATTGTGAAGAATAAACAACATCATTATCTTTACATCCGCAAAATATTGAAAATCTTAAAGTGTTTTTGCTTTAAGTCTCGATACTAAAAACTGGTAATTTTTTAAATCCCGAGACGATATAAGTAAGAACGCTCATGCTACGGCGTGGGCGCTCGCTTATTCGGGGTTGGGCATACCAGTGCCTTAGTATCGGTAAGTGTGGTTGCCTGCGCTATTTTTTTGTGCAGTTTTCCACTATTAAAAACTGATATTATGGAAGCTGCAAAAGAAAACAAAAATGCAATCCGGGTGGCCATCGTAGATAGCCATTCGAAACTCCGGGACAATTCCGTTGAACAAATTGAAAGCGCCGGATTTACCGTGTTCCTTCAAACTGATAAAGGGCAAGATGCACTTCAGAAAATAAGAAATAGCCATACCCTACCCGATGTTTGCATCATCGAAGACGATATAGAGGCAGCTAACCTCTTATTGAAAACTTATCCCAGCCTGAAAGTACTTATATCAAGCACAAATGATAATGAGGAAGCTGTAACGAATATGTTGGTAGCCGGTGTATCTGGCTATATATTGAGGTATGCCGACCCTAATGAAATGATAACAGCCGTTAAAGTATTACATGAAAACAGAAAATATTTTAGTGCGGGAGTTAGTGCAACTGCAAAGAAATATTTTGAACAGCAATTATAATCATCGCTTTGCTTTTACCGGGGAATGAGATTTTTCAATAAATAATTATTTCCCAATTACAGATTTCATATCTGTTTCCAATCAGATAATCTCCACAAAATCATAATCTGAATAACCTCCATAATCAAAGCCTGCCACGGCACCCATTATCTCTACAAGTTCTCTTACAAAGATATCTCTATTTAGAGCTATCCCGCTTAGGCATTCAATCGTTATTTGAACCAATTTTCAAATTTATTCGGTAATGAGAGGAGGTGCTGTTTTGTTTTTTTCTTCTCACCATTTTAAAAAGCAATATCTCCATTGCTGGTAATTTTTTTATTCGTATAAAGAGCCGGAGTATGCTATGTTTCGTTTCAAGAGCATAAAAGGTCAGTGTTTAGGAGGCACAAGGTTTTGGAGAAAAATACTACCCAACGGGTGGAGATTTTTTTTCAAACCTGCATGACCTTTTGCCTCCGTTAAAAACACGGTCATACCTTTGCGCTTGAAACGGGACAATAAAGCATTCCGGCATCCTGAATAAAAATTTACGCAGACAATGAAAAAAGCGTCCTGAAAATCTCACAAATTGGACGGCAAACAATTAATCGCAGGATAGAATTTCAGGTGTTTTTATTAGCCAATAAGACAATCAAAGCCAAGTAATACTGACCGGGGACAATCTGCCAAAATCCTTCAACTAATCTATTAAGTTTATCAGTATGGAACAATCCGAAGCGGATATAACTTAAATATTTTTCAAGGTGGAAGGAGAAGAAGAAAAAGGTTTAACTCCTGAAAGAGTTATCCAAATTTTGGCGAAGTATGGGGACCATATTGACATAGAGGAGGCAAAAGTAATTTTGGAGTTTGTTAAAAAGATTGCCCACATTGCCGTGAATCAGTACCTTAGAGGATGTCTATAAAAACGGTACTCATGAGGAAAGCTGATTTATATATTCGTGTTTCAACAGATGAACAGGCAGATAAGGGATATTCTCAACGTGACCAGGAAGACCGCCTCCGTAAATATTGTGGAATCAAGAATATTCCAGTAAGATATGTTTACATAGAAGAACATTCTGCAAAGTCTTTTAAACGTCCTGAATGGCAGAAATATTTATACAATCTGCGCAAATCAAAAAATAATAGAACAGGAACGTTATTACTATTTACTAAGTGGGATAGATTCAGCAGAAATGCTGGTGATGCTTATCAGATGATTAATCTGTTGAGAACATTCGGAGTTGAACCCGGAGCAATAGAACAGCCTTTAGATTTGTCGGTACCGGAAAATAAAATCATGCTGGCGTTTTATCTCGCTGCACCCGAGGTAGAAAATGACCGTAGAGCCCTCAACGTATTCCATGGAATGCGCCGCGCGAAAAAAGAAGGGCGATATATGGGTACAGCTCCATTAGGTTATGTCAACAAAATAACTGAGGATAAGAAGAAATACATTGGCTTACACGAATTTGAAGCACCTATCCTGAAATGGGCCTTTGAACAAATTGCTGCAAGCAATTTTAATACTGAGCAGATATGGAGAAAGGTTCAGAAAAAAGCCAAAGGAAAATACCGGTTTAGCAAGAATAATTTTTGGGTAGCTATCCGAAACCCTTTGTATTGTGGTAAGATCCTTATCCCGCCTTATAAAGAAGAACAGGGCTATTTTGTAACAGGACAACATCAACCGCTAATTAGTGAAAAGCTGTTTCAGGAAGTTCAGGATATTCTTGATGGAAGACGGAGACCTATTAAGCCTAAAATAGTGTCTATGGACAAATTGCCGCTTAGGGGATTTCTTAAATGTCCGAATTGTAATCGAATGCTGACAGGAAGTGCATCAAAAGGCAAAATGGGTAAATACTATTATTATTACCATTGTACAACTTCCTGCGGAACAAGATTTAGTGCAGAGCCGGTCAATGAAATGTTCCTAAAGCAGTTGCGATATCTTTCCCCCAAGTGTGGGGTAGTTGATGTTTTTATTGAAGCATTCATACACGATTTCAATCATCAAACCAAGACTAATAACATTGAAAGAAAAAACATCGTCGGACAAATTGATGCTTTAAACAAACGATATCAAAGTGCACTCGTCAAGAATGCCGATGGAGAAATGGAAGATGAAGATTTCAAGGAATTGAAAAAAATAACCCAGGCCAGGATAGAAAATCTGGAAAAGGAATTGGGCAATCTGGCGATAGCAAGCACTGAAATCAGGGACTTAGTCGCCACTGCCCTAAAGAAGGTAGCCAACATAGACAGACGCTATGAAAACGGCGATACAGAGGAAAAAAGAGTAATAGTGAGTTCGATGTTCCCCGAAAATCTGGTATTTAACGGGACACGACATCGAACTCAGAGAATAAATTCTGCGGTCGCGTATATCTATCTGAAAACCAGCCAATTACAAGGTAAAAAAAATGGGACAAATCTTTCTTTTTTAGACTTGTCCCAAGAGGTGAACCATTTGGGGACTTGAAACCTTTTGAAGCCCCCTGCTCACTTTCTTGAAATTACTGCGCCATTCTTAGTGGATATAATGAATCTCACGCAGAGTCCGCAGAGAGATGCGCAAAGAACGCTGAAGTTCACCACTCTTTAGATATCCTCAAATAAAAAAGGCCACGCTTTTGGGCGTGACCTTCTAAATTATCGCAAGATAAAAATCTACTAATTAGGATTCAGTAGTGTTACCGGCTGGTATCTGTAAGCATTTACCATACGGCCGTTCTGCTGAGCAGGAATCCACTTTGGTCCTTTACGGATCGCGTTTACGGCTATTTCAGCGAGCTTCGTTCCTTTCATTGTAGTAGCTTGTACATCACTCACATTTCCTTGTTTGTCCACAACAAACTTCACAATACAGGTTCCGAAATCAGA
This sequence comes from Chitinophagaceae bacterium, assembly GCA_023957755.1. GTDB lineage: Bacteria > Bacteroidota > Bacteroidia > Chitinophagales > Chitinophagaceae > Ginsengibacter. The sequence goes on along the minus strand of JAMLGT010000013.1, from coordinate 18,918 downwards.
GTCGGTAAACTCGTCAATTTCTCTTTCAATAGCTTTCTTCACGTATGCATTCCATGCATTCAGACCTCCGGGGAACTGGGCATCTTTCTCCACCTTCGTGAAGATTCTGTCTTCGTCTTCTTTCTTCTCAACCGGAGCAGCGACAACCTGAGTACCTACTTCTTCAGCGGGAGGAGCAATGATACCGAGGTCTTTTGTACCTTCCTGAGTTTTGATATCAATCTTAGCTTCCTCAATCTGCTTTACTTCCGGTGGTGGCTGAACCACTTCCTCATCCTTTACAATTTTTGGTGGTGTAAACTGGATTGTCTGCACCTGTGGCGGCGGCGGCAATGCCGGTGGTGGCGGTGGTGGTGGTGGTGGTGGCTCATCAGCTTTAAGGTTTTGCAAGGTTGTCTCATTGGTGATCATCTCCATTGCAACTTCCTTGGGCTTTAGTTTGGAGGCCAGTAAGTTACCTCCAATAACCAACAAAGCCAGCAAAGCCATTCCGGACAATGCTATGGTAAGCCGTCGGTTATAGGTGCGCCTCAGCTGATAGGCTCCATAAGCCTTATTCCTTCCGTCAAACAGTATGTCGAGGAAGTCAGACTTTAATATATCTTTTGGATCCATCATTTCTTTTAGTATTAAAAAATATAAGTTTAATAAATGGGGCTAACTACTATTTAATCCCTGATGCCTGCTCTGTCTTTTGGATCAACATATATTCATCGTCTGTCGGATTGAGCATTGCATATCGTGAAATATCACAAATATTCATCTCATCCAATAAGTCCACCACATTTTTGTATGAGGCATCCTTGTCAGGCTTAATGATAATATATAAATCCTCAGCCGGAGTATTTCTTTTTTTCTCCATAATAATGTCTCTGATATCTTTATAGTTGGTAGTCTTCAGATTCATAAGTTCATTACCATAATAGTAATAAACCACATCTGCTTTTCCCAACATTATTGTAAGAGATCCCGATTCTTTCACCTTCGTATCATCGCTTGGCTTTTCAGTATCCTTCGGCATATTCAGGTTCATAGAAGTAGGCTGAGACATCGTCGTAGTAAAGATGAAGAAAGTAATCAGCAGGAACCCAAGATCCACCATTGGAGTCAGGTCCACTCTTGTAGAGGCCTTCTTACTTTTCTTGACGCCGGGGCCTTTTTTACCACCGGAGTCCTTCACTTCCATTTCTGCCATAGTAATCTGGTTTTTTTGGTTTTAAAATTAACTGTTTGGATCGTCTGCTGCTGCTCCGCCTTTTTCTTTATTCATAATCCGCTCCAAGTTCTTCTTGTATAAGTCAGTTCCCGGTGGCACTTCACGTGCATCAGTCATCAGGTTAAACTTAAATTCATCATTTTTCTTAAAGGCGTTGATTACTTTTTCAAAAGCAGGGTATTTGGTATCATTATCTCCTTTTATCAGGAAATTCACCCTGGAACCCTGTGCTGCTTCCTTCAAAGCTCTAATCCAGGTGTATAGCTCATTATTGGCACTATCCACGGGGATTCCCGGCAAGGTAACCTTAGCTCTTTCTTCGGGACGAAGCTGATCAAATTGCTTTAGCTGATTAAAGGGTACACCCACAAAATCAACTGCTACAAAAGCCTGTACATCGGCCGGAGAGAACTCTGTTTTGGTCAATTCTGCCATCTTCTCGATTACTTGCTGCCTCAGGTTGGGATCCATATCTACATATACCTTGTTTTCTTTATCAATGGTAACTGTAAAATAATCCTTTTGAGGTGCGTGTTTGGTCGATACTGAAGCGGGCGTGACAACCGTAATAGCTTCTGAAGGTTTAAACTGAGCAGCCAGAATAAAGAAAGTAAGCAGCAGGAATGCTACGTCGCACATAGCCGTCATATCCACTGCGGTACTCCCTCTTTTTATCTTTGGTCTGGCCATAATTTTTTCCTTTTAATTATTTAGATGCATTTCTTATTCAAATTCCACAGAATTATTTATACAGAGATGCAAAACTTTGTGTTAATGAAAATCCGGACTCATCAATTCCGTGTGTAATGCCATCGATCTTAGTAGTAAAGATGTTGTAAGTAATGATTGCGAACGCGGAAGATCCGATACCCAGTGCGGTGTTATACAGTGCCTCTGCAATACCTTTTGACAATTCACGGGCAGCTTCACCACCACCAGATTCACCCAGGTTACCAAATGCACGAATCATCCCGATAACCGTACCCAGCAGACCAATCAATGTAGATACTGATGCAAGGGTTGAAAGGAATACCAGATTTTTCTCTAGCATCGGCAGTTCCAGCGCAGTTGCTTCTTCTACTTCTTTCTGGATAGCCATCACTTTCTGGTCAGTAGTTAATTCTGTGTTTGAAATCATTTCCTGATATTTCCTCAGGCCGGCTTTCATTACATTACCTACAGAACCTTTTTGTTTGTCGCATTCAGCAATGGCAGCATCCACTTTCTTATCAGCCAGGAAAAACTGCACTTTTCTTACAAAGGCAGCATTGGATCCTTTTCCGGTAGCCTTAGAAATGGTAAGTGCTCTTTCAATAACGAATGTAGTTACGATCAACAAACACCCGATAAGAATCGGCACGATGATTCCACCATCATACATCCTTGCAAAGTCACCTTTCGGGTCTTTATGATTGGGCCAGAAACCACCTGAATTATCAGGAAGGTTGAAATTGTCAGGATTTCCAATTACAAATCGCCAAAATACGTAACCGACAACGACACACAGAATCGGAGCAAGAAGAGAAATAATATTGCTCGATTTTTTCGCCTTCACTGATGTAGTTGCTCTCGGTGAAGAACTCGCAGTAGATTTTAAATCTGCCATCTTTTCTAGATTTTAATGTTTAAGGTTTTAAAAAAAAGTTTGAAATACACCAATATTTTTTTGGTTTCAGGCTACAATTCTAAGAAAAATTATTTATAAAATTTCACCTTCCATAAAAAAATAAGATTCAATGGCTCAAGGTAATAAATTACAATAACAAACGACACATAAAATCCCTGCTGACATCCGAAATTCAGTCTTTTCAGCCCATTCAGCAGGATTTTATCCACATAAGTCAATAAAATCTTTGAAACGAACCATATACACAAAAAAAGTTTTGTGCACCGATATCAAAATGAAGATTCACTCAGACAAAAATAGCAGAAACTAAAGTGCCACAATTATTCGTAGCGCAAGGCCACAATAGGGTCAAGTTTGGATGCTTTAACAGCAGGGTAAATTCCTGCTCCTAATCCCACAACAGTACAGGTAACCACACCTGCAATCACCCAACCCCAGGGGATCACAAAAGTAGTCCCAAGAAAAATACCGAAAATATTCCCTACCAGAATACCCAGAATGATTCCAAAGACAGCTCCCATCAGACTGATAATGACCGATTCAAAAAGAAATTGAGCCTTAATACTGCTTGCTTTTCCTCCGATTGCCTTCACCAGCCCTATCTCTCTCGTCCGCTCATTTACGGATACCAGCATGATATTCATTAGTCCGATTGCAGCACTGAATAAAGTAATTAGCCCGATAAGCCCTGCGGCGGCAGCTACCGAACCCAGACTATTGATAAAGGCTTCAGCAATACTGTCGCTTTGTAAAAAATAAAAGTTGTTCTCTTCATCGACCCTGAGTTTCCGTATCGGGCGAAGTGTCCCCTTCGCTTCTGATATGGCAGCCGGCATCTGGTTAATATCATTGACATAAACCCCTATATTAAACGACCTGGAGCCTACCGGAAAAAGCCGGCGAAGGTTATTGTAACTGGTGAACACCACATTATCTGCATTCATAAACGAACTGCTCCCCTTATCTTTCAATATCCCTACTACCCGGTATTTGATACCGGACACCTTAATGTTTTGATCCAATGCCTGCTCCGGATGCGCAGGAAACAATTTCTTTGCTACACTATTTCCAATGATACAGATACTATTACCACTTTGCACATCTATCGGGGTGAGGTTCCTTCCTGCGGAAAGTGTATAACCACTGAGTAATAAATAATTTTCATCAATACCAATCAGCGTTACATTCGGATTGGACTGGATACTTCCATGACCGACAATCACATTCCGGTAGTTGAGTGAGATGCTGACCCTTGCCGGAAATTTGTAACGCTCTTTGAAAGCCTTCGCTTCTTCATAAGTAAATATCTTAGCCTCATTACTCTTTTTTCTTTTCAGGCTTTCCTTCTTTGTTCTGTTGCGGTTACCGCCGCCCATCGAGATATTGATATCCCGATACATAATTGTAAAAGAGTTGGCTCCCATCAGCGAAAAACTTTCGTTAAGGCTCTGGTTCATTGCTGCTATAGCAGTAACAATACCAATCAAAGCCATAATACCAAACGCAATTATTGCAACAGTGATCCCTGTACGTAACTTATTGCTTTTGGTAGTATTGAAGGCAAGTGATAATGAATCAGATAACCGCATCTGCTATTTACTCTTTTATCGTATGATTGTCTGCGGGTGAAGGTAATAACATCCGTGCATTCTCAAATTTACTTCTTGTGAAAAAATTAATAATATATCCAGCTTGTGAGTATGTCGGGCACCAGACCGAGTAAAATCAGAATTGCAGCAATGATCCCCAATAACCATCTGAACGAAACCCGCATTTCAGGTACTCCTTCTACGGGGTGAACCGGCTCTCTGAAATACATTGCCCTGATAATCCTAAAATAATAAACAGCGCTGACCGCCATACTGATTGAAGCGATTATAATGAGCCAGCCCCACCCCTGCCCTGCCGCCAGACCTAAAAGCAGATACAACTTTCCCAAAAAGCCTGCCGTCAATGGTATTCCTGTGAGCGACAATAAGAATATGGAAGTAAACAGCGCTACACCCGGATTCAGTTTGCCCAATCCGCTAAAACCATCAATTGTATAGTCGGGCAGTCTGCTTATTACTGCAAACATACCAATCATACCTAATGCATAGGATCCAATGAAAAGTACTACCCCCTCGCGCCCCACATCTGAAAAAGAAATCAGGCCAAGAAGTAAAAAACCTGATTGCGCAATGACCGCATAGGCAAGCATTCGCTTGATACTCTGTTGAAATATAGCAGTAACATTTCCTATGACCATTGATAATACAGCCACTGTAACCAATAGTGTCTGCCACTGAGGTTTTATTTGTCCGAAGGTGGTACTGAACAACTTGTAAAAAGCTATGAACGCTCCTACCTGAACAACCGCTGACAAAAATGAGGAGACGACAGTTGGTGTGCCGTCATACACATCCGGCGCCCAAAAATGAAATGGCGCAGCGGACACCTTAAAGGCCATCCCTGCCAGCAATAATACCATCCCAGTCATTATCATCGGATTGACATCCACCTTGCCCAGGGAGATAAATGTGATATACATGGAGCCCAGGGAGTTACCACCATATATAAGGGCTATCCCCATCAATATAATAGCCGAGAAGAAGGCACCGGTCAGGAACATCTTCAACGAGGCTTCAATTCCCTTCAGGTTCCTGTTATCACTTCCTACCAGAAAATAAAGTGGCACTACCATCAACTCTATTCCCAGGAACAAGGTGAGCAATGTATTATAAGAGGTGGCCACAGATACCCCACATAAAGAGAAAAATATCAGGCTGAAATATTCAGCCGAATGATTCCCCAGGGTTTCTATATCCTTTCCATTGAGTAAGAATATTAAAAGCGTTCCGAAAAAAGCAATCGTGTTGAAATGCAAACCGAAGGAACTCACCTTCAACATCTCAAATCCATCAAACGAAAATAACGGAGTGGAAAAAAACTCCATTAAATTTCCTGCAAGCAATAATATCATCCCCGCTATAGCAATAAAAACTGTCGTGTGGCTTCTCCTGAACAAGACACCTCCCAGCATCATTGCCACTCCCCACACGCCACTAATTATTATTGCATTCATAAATTATCAATAAAAACGTAATCTGATTATCCTACCCTCCTGTTCTCTTAATAATATTATCCACTGAAGCTTTAAATAAATCCGTCACCGCATCAGGATAAATACCCAAAATCAAAATAGCCAGTATCACCAAAACCAATGCAATTACCTGCATTACCGACATACTGCCCGCCATTGCAACGGCCTCACTCACAGTTCCAAAAAACACCTTACGTGCAATATTAATCATAAGTAGCAAAGTCAGAAGATATCCAAGTATCAGTCCTACGAGCGCCACCGTACTTACACCGGCTAACCCTTCCAGAATATGCCACTTTGCATAAAACGAGCCCGTCAGAGGAAGCCCGACAACCGCAAATAGCACAAAGAAAAAGAAGACAGCCAGTCCCGGTGACTTTTTTGCTATTCCGCCAAGTGATGAAATACTTCTTTTCCCTGTCAGCGCTTCAATAATAAACATTACCATCCATAAGCCTGCTATGATAATTCCATGATTTATAGTCTCAAACATACCCGCTGCCAGTGCTACTGCATTTCCTGAGCATACCCCCAGTGTAGCTATTCCGACATGAGTAACCGAAGCCCAGGCCACCAGTCGTTTCAGGTCGTCCTGAATGAGTGCAATGAATCCGCTATACACAATACTTACTACACATAAAATGAAAATCACATCCTGAAATTTCTCAAAGGCTATGGAAAAAAGGGGAATGGCGAGTCTTATCATTCCATATAATCCCATGATCACCATCACACTTCCCAGGATCATCGCTACAGGATAAGGCGACCTTGCGGAGGAGCCCGGAAACCATGTATGAAATGGAAATATCGGAATCATGACAAAAAATGGAATTGCCATCAGCAGGAAAGCCCGCACCTGCACACCTGCCAAAAAAGGAGAAATAAAAAACGCGGATATTGTAAAACTGTGTGCTGAATCCGCTTGCACAGGTACAGTATAAGGATACAAGATCAGTACTGCTGCAAGAAACAACAATGCGCCCGTGAATTGATAGATAAAGAATTTAAATGCAAACCCGGTCTTCCAGGAATCGCCCCACCTCCCCATCAGAAAGAAAGTCAACACCAACACTATAATCCAAAAGAAATAGAACACCAACACATCAAAAGCCACAAAGACACCCGTGATGGCAGACTGCCAGAACAACAACATGGCATAAAATGCATTTGGTTTCTCATAACTGCTTCCTGAAGTCACCATAAATACTAAAGCAAAAACCAAAGACGTCAGCAATGTAAATACATGACTAATCCCATCAAGCCCCAGGGTGAAACTGGAACCTATATATCGCAACCAGTAGTAACTGACGTTATTATAATTCCAGTAATCAGCTTCCTTTGCAGGCAATGCATACACAAGGCTCACCACCGCAACGCCAAGAGTCAGCCAAACCGAAATCAGGGACACAACCTTTACTGCCTTTGCACTCTTAAGCAGAAGCACGATAAGCCCCATGACAAATGGAATCCAAAGCAGCAGTTCAGGAAAGGTGACATAATTGCCCAGCATATCTAACTCTCAAAGTTTTTATGGATGATACCCAACGGTTTAGCATCTGGCCGCCACAAAACTATGAAAATCATTGCTGTGATGCCTGGTTGGAAATATAGTCTTATGGCCATTGGAAATTCATTTAGGTAATAAGAAATCTACATCAGCCCAATCTGTACGACCAGAAAGATAATCAGGCAGAGTACCATAATAAGAAAGTAAGAGGATAGCTGCCCACTCTGCAGATAACGGACCTGCCGGCCCGCATATTCCATCCCTTTTCCGATTCCATTCACAAATCCATCAAGGATTTTATTATCCACGATATTTTCAAGTACTGCGGATATCTTCTGCAATGGCAATATGATTAGCCTCCCCATTAAAGTTTCACTTTGTTTCTTATCCATATACAGTAGGTTACACTATACTGATAATTAATTTTTCAGCCGGTTTAAGAAATTGATGTCAACCGATCGGGTTTTTCTAAAGAAAGCAAAAATCACTGCAATTCCGGTTATCCCAATCACTGCTGCTGCCATGATCGCAAACAGCGCAAATATCTGTCCCTGTGAGGCCTGGGCACCTGAGAACGAATTAGCGTGAGTGAGGTGCATTTTTGAAAAAACCACCAGAAGCAAAATGCCGGCACTCATCATCAACTCAATGCAAAGAAGTAAAACCAGCGCATTACGCCTTGTTAATACGCCCATCACTCCAATGGAGAATAACAAAAATGCCAATACTACATAAAAGTGTGTCAGCATAATCAGAGTTTGACATAAATCCCTATCCCCGGCATATCTGAGGCAGGCCCGATTGAGAAAATATCCAAAATCTTGTTTACAGCAATACCATTGAAGATATCCACGGCCTTATAGGAAGCACCTTTCGTCAGCAATTTAACTGCCAGACCCGAAACGATTGTTCCTAAGCCCGAATACAATGCTGTTTCGTAATCACCGGATTTAATAGAATTATCCATCTTCTTTGCAAGTCCATACACCACAATGGCACTTCCCGTATATGCGGCCACTTTATACACAATTCTACCTGTACGAAAGGTCCTGAACAATTTGTCCACATCCACATTCTTTTTCATTCCCAGGATTTCTGCCACCTTGGAAACCTCCTTAATAGGCAGGTTTCCTAGCGAAAATTTAGGAGCAAAACCTTTTTCAACTTTCATCACCTGACCAATAAGATCTTTAAGTCGTAAATCATCCAGATTAATCTGGGCATGTACTGCTCTGACTGAGAAAAAACTCAGCGCGAGGATAAATAATACTCTCTTCATAACGTAACGGATTTAGGATCGGGAGCCGGCTCCCTGTTAATAATTATAACCACTGTCCCCACAAGTACACTCAGCAGCAAAAGTCCACTGATTACAAAAGGAACAAAAAAACGTGAAAACAATTCTTCGCCAATCTTGTCCACATGTCCAATCCACGTGCCCGGCCTCAGCACCACCTCATTTTGGGATGCCTTTGACACTGCAGCAGTAAGCACAATCAGTAAGAGGAGCGAAGCAATCACCCCGGCAATCCTCATATACAAAATCTTCACCTGTTCACTATCGCGATGAGAACGTACCAATATCAATCCATAAAGGAACATCACCCCCAGCGCACCTGCCACCACTAATATGTTTACGATTGCCAAAAACTGTGCATTCATTAAAATAAAATGACCGGAGATTGCAAAAACAAGTACAATAAAACTCAGCACACTGTACAACTCTTTCTTGCTGACAAGAATACCCATTGCCGCTGCAAATGCAAGAGTTGAAAGAATCCAGAAAAGTATAAATGTTGCACCCATAAAATCTCACTTTGTCCGGAAAACTTCTTTTAATTCCGGAACTAATTTTTTTTATGCCACTAGGACTACAGCGGTACCGGCAAGGTTTATTAAGGCAGCGGGGATTATAAGCTTCCAGCCCCAACGAATCAATATGGATTCGTCATATCTTTCCAGTACTCTTCGCGTCCACAGCAAAATGGCAACTACCATTATAATCTTGAACGAAAATGAAATCCCCTGCAATATAAACAACACATTTACTCCAAACCTCCTCCTCAGTGCCAGGTCACTCACAAAAGGAATTTCGTACCCTCCCAGATATAAAGCGGTAATGAATGTACCCATCAAAAACAAGAGCACATAGCCGGTAAGATTATACATGGCATTGACTGAACCAAATCCTGCTCCTGCAATCCTCCTCCCGTCATTTGTGAAAGAGGGCTTTGACAATACCGCTGTTCCTAACAACATAATCAGAAACCCCGGTAGTTGATAAAAAATATTCCACACTGCATCCTTCTGTAAGGAAATAATATTCTGCAAATCGGTCGATGCCGCAAGCATTAACAGGGGGACAATCGCCAAACCCATTGCCAGTGCACAGGCAATAAAAAGTGACCCGAATCTGAATAGAGCTCCTATCCTATCGTTCTTCACATAACTCCACCTCTGCGCAATACCTCCATAAATCCCCAGCCAGAGGAAAGCAAGAATTAATAACACACCAATGTCAACCCTTGCTATAAATAAAGAAACATTTCTACTGCCTATCCTGACTGCCTCTCCCCAGGGAATCACCGTACTGATCATTATCGAAACAACCAGCATGAGTACTGCGGCTGCTTTTACTAACAGTCTTGGTGTTGCTCCGAATAATGATTCGGAAATGTCTTTAACACCTGTTCCGGGTGAAGGGTGTAGCCATTTTCTATCCGCCATTGCAATCATGCGGGCCGCAACCCACACCAGAAAAGTTACGGCTATTATCAGCACCAACTTCTCAATAACCAATGCCAGATCAATCGTAACATAGTTACCTTTCATTTCTCATGGTTTAATCCATTATTTTGCTCACCCTTCATGTCCCTTCCGATTTTCTTTATAGCATAAAAATATCCGCATGACATCATCAAAATAAATACCGCCACAGGCACCACCCCATGCCATCCCAACTTTTTCAGGTTCACCGCATAAGAGAATAAAAATACCAATGCTATACCCAGCGACACAAATGCCCCGGCTGCAATAAGCCCCTTTTCGCTATCCGCGATTTTGTATGAAATCGGTTGTGGGGATTTCGTCGGTTCCGGCTCCTTTTCGGCAGTCCCGACTTCACCCCTGTTCTTCAAGAGCCCAAACCCGGCAAGTACTGCCACTATTGTGGTAACAACCAATAGTTGAAGTATCACCGGAAAATAATCAGGTGTATTATTGATGTTCGGGTGAATTTGAATCAGTGGCAGCAATCGATGAAATTTTATCAAAAATAAGATACTGTGGCAAATGAAATTCGGGTAGATGGAAAATAGGCACTCCCAATCGGAAGCCTACCTACCAGCTACTTCCTCCTCCACCTCCAAATCCACCACCTGAAGATCCACCCCCTCCAAAACTGCCGCCTGAAGAGCCAGACGAAGAAGGCTGGCTGTAAAAAGTCTGGCTCATTGAATTCATGGATCGATTCAGACCATTAAGGAACATCAGGTTACTAAAATTAGCTCCCGACGTAGAGGAAGATGCAAACCATGAAGGAGGAGGCACATCCAGCCCCTTTAGTTTGTCCTTCCACTTATCTGCCAGATTGAAGACAATGGCATAAGGCAGCACCTTATCAAAATAATTGGGGTCTTCCTTCAGAAAGGTGTTAAGCTTATCTTGTTCCACACTCTTTATAAATTCTTTAAACCCAAGAAGCTTTTGATACACTTCAGTACCCTTCTCACTCTTCTTAGACATTAATGATCCGAAAATAATCACAATCAGACTGGCCAAAACGCAAGCGCCCCATTTAAAAGTGCCCACCGGATATGATCCCACAAACTTTAACAGAGACAATATCAAAATAATAACCCCAAATACAGCAAACAATACCGCAAAGCCTCTGGAGTACTGTACATAATATTTCCGCGTATCCATCTCCTTTTCCAGATCATTCTTCGTATTCGCCATAGTAATGTAAAAGGTATTCTCGAGATCAGATAAATCTACTTCATTGCCAGATCGGAATAGCCCATCAAACATAGTATGTTCAAACTTCTCTGCACCAGGATCAAGGTTCTTCAACTTAATAAATTTATAATCAAAATTCTTCAGAAGGCCCAGTAATACTTTTCGTTCATTCTCCTCCACCTTTAAGTATCCTTTTGCCCCCCAATAGGGAATCAATGCAGTAAGGTCTCTACGGTCAATCCTTCCATCAATCAGATAACCAGCCAAAGGTGGATTCACTTCCTCCGGTGGATAATAAGAAGGAACTATCGTCACCTCAGGATCTTTCCCCCATCTTTTCCATACAGCAAGCATCCCAAAGAAAGTAATCAGAGGAAGCAGTAACCACGGAATTTCACGGCGGCTATAATTAGGTTTCGTAAGGAATCCTGATGGCATTGATACTCCCACTGTGATTCCTTCATAACTCTTCAGGGGAGCGATGCTCATACCCTGAAGGGTAGTTCGATCCGAGCTCCATTTGGTGGCAGTATTATTTTCCTGTGAACCCAGCCTGCCTGTAGCCACGAACCACCTGGCTGTATCCGGCACTGGTGCAGGAAAATGAATAGTAAAATGAACTTCCTGAATTTCGGTAGCCCAATTGTTGCCTGTAAGGTTCAAATATAATTCAGAATATTGCCTGAAGAAATTAATTGCACCTTCAATCTTATAAGATATTTCATAATTCTGGTCGCCTGAGATAAGTGTGTTTTCCGAACCTATTTTTATAGTCTCAAAATCGCCGGTGGTTGAAGTTTTAAATTTAGCCCCTTTCACATTTACATCGGTGATGCGGATATACCGGTAATCGCCAGAACTCCACGACATGTCAGCGCGCTCCATACCCTCCTGCAGTTTGTTTATTTTGTACCTAAAAGGGATATATCGGATTATCCCATGTCGCGATTGTGTAAAGTAAAGTGATAGTTTTTCGGTTATCTGAAGAGAGGCGTCTTTGTTCACCTTCACATCCACGTCAAAATCTTTAATATAGAATGCCTCCTGCGCATGGAGCGTCAGGCAGCCGGAAAGCAGCAACAGTATTGCAATGAAGACACCCTTCATCCTAAACCTGGTTTAAAACTTCACCTCAACGTTTTTTGCTTCGTCGGGGTTTTCGAGTTCAAAAAATTCTCTTTTGGTAAAGCCAAGCATACCAGCGATAATTACAGCAGGAAATTGCTGGATCGCTGTGTTGAAATCTCGCACAGTAGCATTATAGTAACGCCGCGCATTTCCCAGGTCACCCTCTATATTCTGAAGTGCAGTCTGCAAATCGAGAAAGTTGGTATTGGCCTTTAGTTCCGGATAATTTTCAGCTAATGCAAACAAACGTCCTAATGCGCCTGCAAGGCCCTGATTGGCAGCTGTCTGGGCCTGGACATCATTGGGGGCCGCATTCATTGCGGCAGTTCTGGCATTCGTTACCGCTTCAAAAGTGCTCTTCTCGTGCTCTGCATACCCCTTCACCGTATTTACCAGATTAGGTATCAAATCAAATCGTTTCTTAAGGAAGACTTTTATGTCACTCCAACTGTTATCGATTTTCACCTTCATCCTCACAAGGCTGTTGTATATAGCGATCATCCAGATGATAAATAGAGCTACAAGCCCAAAAAAAATCATAATACCTGTCATAAGCAATCAAAAATTTATTGTTTGAAAGGAAGTGCCGTTTCGCAGATGAAATTATGAATTAAATATAAATTTCTATCATTGTCCGGTTAAATTATTCAAAATGTGGCTAAAGCCCTTGTTGAGTACGGCTTTCATAGCCCTACCCTAAATGGTAGCGTAATAAATATTAAACCTAAGGCCAGTGGGTTTTAACCCAACTTAATCGGACAACAATAATAAATTTCCATTCAATAATTATTTTCCAGCAAACGGAAAAGAATATGAACTATCTTACAAAAACATCTTTTTTGAAAAATCCAATTAATGTAAACCATTGGGAAAGAAAAATCATCTTACCCTTTCCAAATTGTCCTTTAAGGGTATAAAGCACACACAACGCGGTGGCTGCTCCTGTTTTTGTCATAAACTCAAATGCCTTGGGCAGCAGGCTCTTACCGGCCGATGCCAGCCGGCGTTTCTCTTCATTTCCCGTTTTCAGAAACAGCTTTCTAAAGTTATCAAGCTCCAGTCTCGCATCATCAATGAAGTGATAAAGCTGCACATCAGGTAAATAATAAATTTCATCCGAAATCGCACTTACCGCGTAAAATATATACTTATCATCGCTTCTGAACTTCAGTTCATTATTAAACCCTCCGGCCCTCTCAAGTATTTCCTTTGTATATATCATACTCGCCCCTGCGGGGTATTTCATCCCTTTGTCAAATTTTTTTATCTGATTGCCATGTGATACTTCGCCCACAAATCCCTTTAAATATTTGTTCATCCACTTTGGCTTGCCGTGTTCGTATTTAGGTATAACCCGTCCGCCTGCTCCTGCCGCCCCAGGAAAATTGATAAAAAATTCATTCAGGCGTGCCACATAATCTTCAAATAAAATCACATCATCATCGATATAAGCCACTACAGGAGCCATCGCCTCCGTTCTTCCTCTGTTTCGGGCAAAAGACAGGCCTTTGTTGACCTCAAATACGTATCTCACAGCCAGTTCCGGATGATTCTTTAAAAAGCCCTTCGCAATTACAGCCGTATCATCGGTGCTCGCATTGTCCACTATTATCAATTCAAAAAGACCGGGTGCACATTGCTGTGATGCCACGCTTTCTAAAGCAGCAGGCAGATATTTGCAACGATTATAAGTACATATCACAAGGGATATGGCTGGAATTTCAGGCATTAGTGCACTAATGTATTAATTCGGGCAAATTACTATTATTTTGTTGCGAAAAAAGCGACCGCAAAAAATGAATATTATCCGCTTTCTGTCCAGGTTTACCCTGATATGTAATATTTGCTTCCTGCTATTTGTGCTTTTCAGCTATCTTGAGGTTAATGCACCTCAGGGAGCGGTGGCTGATATGGCTGCCAGAATTCCCTTCTTTAAAGAATTGATTATTGTGTTAGGATTTTCAGCAATAGTGATCAATTCGCTTATGTGCATTACCTATCTGATACTCATACTCCTTAAAAAGAAAACAATGATTCCCAAATGGATCGGAATTTTTAATGTCTTCCTGCTGATTGCCGAGGTCTATTATTTCATTTTTTGAAGGCTGCACAAATTTATTCCCTGCTCATTATTTGTGCGGACTGAACAGAGTAACCCTGTCATTATAGTTTTTGCAGATTAACTGACCTACCACCTTATCGATCGGAAAACTCAGCATTGCGGGGTTAAAGCGACTAAGCGGAACCAGACGGAAAGATTCCTGGTCTGCATGTGGTTTTATATCGAATGCCTCCTTTTCATCGTCAATGTGAATTCTGGTTAGATCTATTATCCCCTTCGCGACAATACTATAATAAATGGAAATCAACTGGTCATGCGGTTTAAATGCACTTTCCTGAAAAAAATCCGTGGTATAAATATGGTCTTTCACCTCAATATCCAACTCCAGTTCCTCTCTGAATTCTCTTCTAAGACACTCCCTCGTGCCTTCACCGTACTCCATCCCTCCGCCGGGGAATTTTGTGAAAGAGTTCCCCTGTATCATTTCGTCGCTCACCAGAATCCTGTCAGAAGCGTCAATCAGAATCCCATACACCCTAACATTAAAACTCATATCAACTAGATTTCTATCTCACCATCAAATACAAAAGTCGCCGGTCCGGTCAGCCAGATATCTTCATAACGATCACCCTTCTTCGTATAACTCACTTTAAGGCTTCCGCCCCGGGTACGGATTTTAAATTGTTTATTCCCATCTGCCGGGCTTCCGGCAGCAATCGAAGCTGCTGTAACTCCAGTACCGCAGCTATACGTCTCGTCCTCCACTCCCCTCTCATACGTTCTTACATAAATTTCATCATTGCCTACGCGCTCTACAAAATTTACATTAATACCTTTTGCTTTAAAAGTATCCGAATCTCTTATGCTCCGCCCTTCGTTAAAGACATCCAGATGATTAAGCGAATGCACGAACCTTACATAGTGAGGTGATCCGGTATCCAGCACCTTATCATCACCATTGTCATGCACTCCGGTAACGGAGTTCATTTTCAGGCTCACAAGCCCATCTTCAAATCGGCCACTATGCACTCCATCATATGCCAGGAAATGCAATTCATCTCCCTCAATACCTTTCTTTGAAGCAAATGCCAATATACACCTGCCTCCATTGCCACACATACTTCCCGGTGCGCCGTCGGCATTAAAATAGTGCATTTCAAAATCATACTTTTTACTATCATTAAGCATGATCAACCCGTCGCCTCCAATCCCAAAACGTCTGTCGCACAAGCGTTGAATGGCTTCCCTTTCAAGTATGTCATACCTGCCATCTCTGTTATCGAGCATTACAAAGTCGTTGCCCGTGGCCTGATATTTTTCAAAACTCAACTTCATAGATGACATTTAATGCTATCTGTAAAATCACAATTTGTCTGCCATAATTTGCAGCGATCTCTGAATCAGTTGCTCAATTAATGCTGCAGGGTCTTTACTAAAGGTCTTGTCGATTCGGTTGGCAATAATTGCATTCAGGGAAAGACAATGGTGTCCGAGGACAGACCCAAGCCCATAGATTGCAGAAGTCTCCATCTCGAAGTTTACAATCTTGTGAGGCCCGAAGCTGAAATGGCTCAGACTGTCAATAAATCCCGGGTTTGATATCCCAAGGCGCAGCACCCTTCCCTGTGGCCCATAGAATCCCGGACAGGTAACGGTAATGCCATGATGGTATCCTTCTACAAAATGCTTAAGTAATGAGGGGGAAGCTCCTGTAATATAAGGATCGCCTACACTCCGGTTAAGTCCGGTTTGAGTAACAAAGCTATGTATCAGTTGCCGCTCCTCTTCATTGTTTTCATGCTTGTAAAAGTTGAGTAGATTATCCACACCCAACCCATGTGTGCCTGCAACCATGCTATCTACAGGTACAGACGCCTGCAGAGAACCCGAAGTGCCCAGCCTGATGATATTCAGTTGCGTTAATTCCTGCTTCACCGTCCTGGTTTCAAAATCAATATTCACAAGTGCATCCAATTCGTTGAGCACTATATCAATATTATCAGGACCGATTCCTGAACTCAATACTGAAATTCTTTTCCCTCCAATGGTACCCGTATGGGTAATAAATTCACGATGCTGCTGCTTTACTTCAATATGGTCGAAGTGCTTGCTAACTTCACGAACCCGATCTGGATCACCTACTGTAATCACATTGTGAGCAAGCTCCTCAGGGCGGAGATCTAAATGATAGATAGCACCACGCGGATTGATAATCAGTTCTGATTCTTCTATTCTATGCTTCATCCTATATTATATTTAATTATTATTGTCCGATTATGTTGGGCTAATGCCCACCGGGCTTAGGTTTTAATCTTACTCCACTGCTCTTATGGGTAGGGTTATGAAAGACTTACACAACAAGGGCTTTAGCCACATTGAGAACCATTTAACCCGACAATAATGACATTTAATTTTCAAATAGCTATCAGCAAATGTAACTTTTCATTTCTAAGAAAAATACTATTATTGATGTAAACCTATATAAGTAACATCGTGCGTATTATCTCTGTAGTACCCTCTATCACTGAACTCCTTTATGAACTACACCTGGGCGACGAGGTGGTGGGGATTACCAAATTCTGTATTCATCCTGACCAGTGGTTTCGTTCTAAGACCAGAATCGGCGGGCCCAAGAAACTAAATCTACCTCTTATCAGGCAACTCAAACCAGATCTGATTTTTGCCAACAAGGAAGAGAATATCAGGGAAGAAATAGAGGAATGTGAAACTTTCTGCCGGGTGTATGTAAGTGATGTGGCAGATTATCAGGATAGCCTGGAAATGATCAGAAAAACGGGCACACTTACTGAACGGCAGGCTGAGGCAAATCAGGTTATCAGTGATATAGAAAAAGAATTCGCTGCACTTTCCAGGCAGGAGATATCATTGAAATCAGCTGTTTATTTGATCTGGAAAGACCCGCTGATGACAATAGGAGGTGACACTTTTATTAATGACATGATGCACCTCGCGGGCTATCATAACATTTTTGGAAGCAGCAAAAGATATCCGGTCTTGGCAGCAGAGGAGTTGGCAAATGCTAGGCCTGAAATCCTAATGCTTTCCTCGGAGCCCTATCCTTTTGCAGAAAAGCACGTTCCCTACTTTAGAAAACTGTTGCCTGAAAGTCAGATTCTGCTAGTAGATGGTGAAATGTTCACCTGGTATGGAAGCCGTATGCGGATGGCTCCAAAATATTTTCTCGAGCTTCGGAAGGAATGGAGGTGAACGCGGGACTTATTTTTCTGCGAAATAATTTAGGAGGTAATTTCATTTCAAAATTTTAAATCCTTAGCTTTGCACACTCATTTTGAGCGAATGGTCCCGTGGCCGAGTGGCTAGGCAGAGCTCTGCAAAAGCTTCTACAGCAGTTCGAATCTGCTCGGGACCTCATTCTCTCTCCCGTTTCTCCTATACGGAGAGGTAAAACGAAGTTTCCCGAATTTAGTTAGTATAAAAACGCATGGATGGTGCGAGTTTCACAGGGAAATGTGAAGTGCGTATTAATAAAACAAATGGTTCAATTTTGAGGAGCCTGGAGTTAAAGAGGGAGCACATTGAAAGACTGCCCGAGTTACATTTCTTTGTTTTACTCCGCGCACCGGCGGCCTTATAATACATAGCCCAGAAATACTTTTTTATCTGTGCGGTTACCGGTATTTCGGCGCCTTCGTTGTGTACACCCGCATAGTCAACGCTATTGGTGATGTGTATGTTCATGCCCTCTGTATGGCTCATATATCCATCTTGCAAGTCGCCACTCCGGTACAGCAGTTTCTTGCCGGCTTTTGTGGGATTTTTTGAGCGCGGCCAGGGCTTATCAAAGAAAGCCTGGCGGCGAATGTTGTCGTGGAGCAGCTCCATTACTTTTACCTCGGTATCGGTGAGGGTATTTTGAAAAAAGGTATCAAAGCCTGCCATTGAAGTATATTTGGTTTAAAAAAAACGTGGACAATTATTCACAAGAATTTGATTTACAAAAATTAATCAGTGAGATGATGTCGGAAATCATCCGTTTAAAAGCTGAATCTACTGTTCATCGGGAATTGATTTCCCAATTGTATCGTTCAATTTATCCTGAATTATCCGACGGATTTTTTGACAACTTATATCATAAATCGCTTTCTGAGATAATGGACCATTTAAAGTCTTCTCACGGATGGTATGAAGGTTATTGGCAACAAATTCTTCGTGATCTTGACCAATAATTTCGGAAAGCATTTTTTGTTGTTTGCCAATATCTATTCATATATTCATATTTGTTTATTTAAAAAGTTTGTATATTTGTGATGTCAGCCTGCGGGTTGGCACCCCTTTGGCAGGTTTACCTGCCAATTGT
>JAMLGT010000012.1 GCA_023957755.1 Chitinophagaceae bacterium | reverse complement strand
TATTATTCGAGTTACCAAATTTTTATTCGGTCTTCTTCCGGACGATACATCTTATCTCCCGGTTTCACACCGAAGGCTTCGTAGAATGCCGGCATATTTGATAGGGGGCCATTTACACGATAAATCTCCGGTGAATGTGGGTCATTATTAATCCTCCATAGTAGTGTCTCCGGACGTGTAACCATGCGCCAAACCTGGGCACTCGAGAAGAAAAATCTCTGGTCTGGTGTCAAGCTGTCAATGGGTTTATTTTCTGCTGCTTCCTTAGTCATTTTAAAAGCAGCATACGCAATTGCCAATCCACCAATATCAGCCATATTTTCGCCAAGAGTAAGTTTACCGTTCACATGTACGGAATCCAATATTGTATAATTATCGTACTGAGCCACCACTTTATCCGCAATCTGTCTATAGTTTTTCAGATCCGTCTCAGACCACCAGGTACGCAGATTACCATTCTTATCATATTTACTTCCCTGGTCATCAAATCCATGCGTCATCTCATGGCCAATTACAAATCCTATAGCGCCATAGTTTACCGCATCATCTCCATTTTGAAAATAGAAAGGAGGTTGTAAAATCCCCGCTGGAAATACTATTTCGTTGAATGAAGGATTATAATAGGCATTCACTGTGGGTGGTGTCATAAACCACTCAGTCTTATCAACCGGTTTACCCAATTTATTAATATCATAATCATATTGCCATTCTTTTATCCTTTCTATATTACTAATGATAGAACTTCTGGAGATATCGATCCCTGAATAATCCTTCCATTTGTCCGGATAACCAATTTTGAGTGTCATTGAGTTTAACTTATCAATCGCTTTCTCTTTTGTGGAATCACTCATCCATGTAGCTTCCTTAATCTTAAGTTCATAAGCCTTTTGAAGGTTATGCACGAGGTTGGTCATGTACTCTTTTGCTTCAGGTGGGAAATACTTCTGCACATATAACTTCCCTAAAGCATCGCCCAATAGCCGATTCACAAGCATGGTGGCTCGTTTCCATCTCGGTTCGGGCTGTAACTGCCCACTCAACTTCTTACTGAAAAAATCAAATTCAGCCTGATAGAATGGCTGGCTCAACCATGCAGCACTATTGTTCACTGTATGAAAGACCAGATACTGCTGCCATATACTCAATGGTACACTTTTTAATAAGCCGGATAGCCCTTTAAAAAATTCAGGCTGCCCTACCAGTAGTGTATCTTCTTTCACCTTTAATCGTTGCAGTAAGGTATTCCACTGAAGGTTAAGAGAAGTCTTCTCCATATCTGCTACTGCCAACAGGTTATAGTTGGCTTCGGGATCTCTTAGTTCAACCGGTGTCCTTGATACATTGGCAAGTTGTGTCTCCAGCTTTATAATATCTTCCGCATCCTTTGTGTGAGCGGCATTTTCACCATTTGTCAGATCTAAAATCCTAACGATGTATTCCTTATAGCTTGCCCTGATCTCTTCACTTTTTGCATTTTTGTCAAAATAATAGTTTTTATTCGGCAGCCCTATCCCCCCCTGATAAAATATGGCTCTTTCTAAATTACTGTTCTTATCGTCGGGCGATACACGGAAGTCGAACATTAAGTTGTTGCCCTTCGTGTATTCTGAAGCCACATAACTCAACAGTTCATCTGTTGTTTTGATGGCTTTAATCTGCTCCAGTTTATCTTTAATAGGATTGATGCCGGCCTTGTCTATCGCAATACTATCCAGTGCACTTGCATATAGATCGCCGATTTGTTGTGCAACGGTGCCTTTGGCTGAATTCTTTTCGTTCAGGAAGGAATCCAGAATAGTCTTCATGTTTCCTAATGCCTGATCTCTTAGCACATAAAAAGCACCCCACCCTGTCTGATCTTCAGGAATCTTCGTATTCTTCACCCAATTGCCATTAGCATATTCAAAAAAGTTATCTCCGGGTTTTATCGTAGAGTCTATCCCGGAAAGATCCAATATATCCCTCTTCATCTGACTTTGTTCTTTACAACTATAGATACCTGCAGCTATTGCAACTGCAATAAACAATAATGCTTTTTTCATAATAGAATAATTGAAGTTTGAGAAGGCTTTGCTTTGCGGAGGGTGTGTAGCCTGGGAAAACAGAGACCCATAAATTTAAAAAACGGAACAAATTAAGAAAAAAAGGAAAACTTTATTTTTTTTTGACAGACCAATTATAAAGAAAGTCTGTTTAAATGAGCCATCCATCGGACTCGAACCGACGACCTGCTACTTACGAGGCAGCTGCTCTACCAACTGAGCTAGGATGGCTTGGCGTGCAAATTTAAAGGTTAAATGAACTTAGCTACTCACTTCAAGGAAATAATCTCATGCAATCAGCTCTCTGATAAAAATCTTATATTTATAACATAAAAACACATCTAAAAAACTTCAGACCATGAAAATATCCAACCTATTTTTTACTTTCTTACTTTTTGTTTCACTTCAGACTTATGGACAGGTAACCATCAGCCCGGAGAACCCTCAGGCCGGTACGGAGATCACCATCACCTACCAGCCTGCCGGATTGCTTGCCGGAACAAAGGCGCCTATTAGCCTGATCTATTACACCCTCAGACCAGATGGCACTTTTGCTTTTGACGGCAATTGGAAGAAATCAGGAAATACATATACCTATTCGCTAAAGACAAATAGCGAAGACAATCTTGTAATACTAAAAATATTCAGTGACAAACTAGTGGACAATAACCAGGGAGAAGGTTATCTGATCCCATTGTACAATGGAGACGAATATGCTAAGGGAGCACTTTCATCCATGGGCCGCTTTTATGAGTCACTCGGCCAGAATTTTGATGTCAATCCCACGCCATCCAAAGCCTTGCAATATTACGACGATGAATACCAGAAATATCCGGATGAAAAGCTGAAGAACCTGGTTTCCTATACCAGATTATACAACAACGTGAATCCCGACAAGGCGTATGAGCATGTGGAAAAGGCAATAGAAATGGCTTTAAAAAACGGTCTTAAGGATGAGGACGACTACACCCGTATCCAGCAACTGTATGCACTGAATAAACTCACGCAGCAGGCTACCTTTTTTAATAAGTTAAAGGAAGAAAAATTTCCGGATGGCAAATGGACAGTCTCCGGAGAACTCAATAAGTTTATTTCAGAAAAGGATGAAGCGAAGAAGATGGAACTCTGGAAGGAAATGAGCAATAAAATTGACAATGATCCCAATTGGAGTTATTTAAAATCGGCTAAAAGTTATTTCCTTACCACCTTCCTTACTGAACACAGAAACAAAGGAGACTGGGCAGGGCTTGATCAGGCAGTTCAAAAACTCGGTATTGGCGGTGGCGACCTTGCCAGCTTTTATAATTCCACTGCGTGGGATTTACAGGAAAAGAATAAGGATTTGAATGTGGCTGAAAAATACGCAACAATAGCGACAGAATGGGCAAAGGCTCAGATTACAAATCCTACCGGCAACAAACCTAACAGTCTGTCTGAAAGTCAATGGAAGAAGTCGCGTGAAAGCACATACGCCATGTATGCAGACACCTACGGTATGGTGGAATACAAACTTGGAAATTACAAGAAAGGGCTTCCCTATGCCGAGGAAGCAGCCATTACCATTAATAAAGGTAATGATGCCAGCCTGAACAACACCTATGCATTGCTTTCAAGCAAGGTAAACTCGCCTAATAAATTTGTCCCGATGTTTGAAAAGTGGGTGAAAGAAGGCAAGGCTACTTCAGCTATAAAGGAAATTCTGAAAGAACAGTTTATAAAGAAAAATGGTGAAGCGGGATATCAGAACTACATGGCTGCACTGGAGCGGGAGTCATTGGAGAAACTAATAGCAGATCTCAGAAAGTCGATGCTCGATGATGTAGCTCCTACCTTTGCCTTAAGAGATATGAGTGGCAAACATGTGAGCATGTCAGAGTTGAAGGGAAAGGTTGTGATTGTGGATTTTTGGGCTACATGGTGTGGCCCGTGCAAAGCCTCATTCCCCGGAATGCAGCAAATGGTTACAAAGTATAAGAATGACCCACAAGTAAAATTCCTTTTCATTGACACATGGGAAACAGTGGATAACAAAGAGAAAAATGCAGCCGACTTTATTAAGGAAAATAAGTACGATTTCCATGTCCTGATGGATAACGATAACAAAGTGGTAGATCAGTTTAGTGTATCAGGAATACCTACAAAATTTGTAATTGACAAAAATGGGAAGATTAGATTCAGGTCAATCGGATTTAATGGTAGTGATGAAGGCCTGGTTCAGGAACTTACTGCAATGATTGAAGTAGCGAAGGAAGCGTAATCGCAATACACATCAGAATATAGAAACGGGTTTCTTCAGAAGCCCGTTTTTTTGTGTGGTTATCTGCACCAAAGGGGAGGTAATCGTGTAGGCGGCACACTGCGCTTGTTTTATTCCTTTTCGGGTGATGCACTTTGACGTGCCGCAAGATTTAGTAATTTCTTGTGAAGTGACAACACCTGATCAATCACAGAATGGTTACCGTCATTATATATCACGAAATCGCATAATTTCATTTTCTCATCTTCATTCATTTGGCGGCTCATCCATTTTTTCACTTCAGCCTCTGAACGGCCGTCTCGCTTAATGGTTCTTCTGATTCTAAGTGCTTCAGGAGCATACACCCCTATGACAAAGTCTAAATTCTTTTCAGCACCGGATTCAAACAGGATAGCTGCCTCTTTCAATGCGTAGGGTGCCTTTTGTTGTTTCATCCAGTTTTCGGCGTCAGCAATGGTAGCAGGGTGCACAATGGCGTTAATGAGCGCCCTGTTTTTTTCATTCTCCAGTACTTTAGAAGTTATAAAGGAACGGTTAAGTTCCGTTCCTTTATAACTCTCTTGTCCAAATAGTTTTACTATTGCCTCACGTATATTCTTATCCGAATTCATTAGCCTTCTGGCCGAATGATCTGCATTATACACCGGAACTCCCAGCAGTGAGAATATCTGCGCTACAGTGGTTTTCCCACTCCCGATTCCTCCGGTAATTCCTACGCGAAGCATTTAGGAGAAGTTATTTGATGGGTGCAGGTGTAGCCCCCATAGCCTTTTTCAATGCTTCAGTCATTTCCAGGCTGATGGCAGACTTTTCCATCTTTATATAGCTACCCGGATTTACTTCCAGCAAAAAGGTATTATCATCATTCACTTTATTAATGGTGCCATGGATACCTGAAATAGTAACCACCTTATCTCCTTTCTGCATATTTTGTATAAAGAGCTTTTGTTGTTTCTGTTTCTTAGCCTGTGGCCTGATCATGAATAACCAGAACACCAGAATCATCAATCCGAGGAATACGAATTGGAATCCGCCTCCGCCACCCTGGCCACTTTCTCCTACCATTAAGAAAATTGTTGCTACGTTCATACTTGCGATTTTTAATTTTTGATTTTTAGGTTTTGAAAATTCTTTATTGTGGAGCTACTTCGCCTGAGATAATCAATACCGGAAACTCAGGTTCTGCATTTGAAGTAACATAAACTTCTTTATGAGTGGGGCCTACTCTGCCTTTGCTGTCGAATACTACTTTAATGTATGCGGTTTCACCCGGAGCAATGGGCTCTTCAGGGCGTTCCGGCACAGTACAACCACAACTGGCAGAAGCAGAAGTCACAACCAAAGGCTGATCGCCACTGTTTTTAAAACGAAAATTGTAAGTTACCTTCTCCCCTTCTACAACTTTTCCAAAATTAAAAGTCGTATCAATTACTTCAACGGTAGTCTTCACATTCCCCATAGGGATATTAGCTTCAGTCTGGCTTCCATTTCCGGGACGCTGATAACAACTGCCGGCAAGGATTCCCGATGCGATAAGTACCAAAAGATATCTGTATTTCATTAGCATATTGTTTAATTGACTGCTCCTTTAAAATTTTTCTTATGAATTTTATTTTGTGCTTCCAGATCCTTTAAGAGGTTGTCGAGAATTCCATTTACAAAGTGGCCGCTCTTGGAGGTGCTGTATTCTTTTGCAATTTCTATATATTCATTAAGCGTCACTTTAGTTGGAATAGTCTCAAAGTACATCAGTTCACTCAATCCCATTTTTAGAAGAATCATATCCAGCACCGCGATTCTGTCAGCCTCCCAGTTTTTCAACTTTGGTTTTATCATTTCAAGCAGAAATTCATTTTTCTCCAATACGGTAGCCAGCAGTTCCGTCGCAAAATCCATCTTGTCTGTGTCGGGCTTTTCAAGAAAATCAGCAGTTGAAGGTTTGGACAGCACCCCTTTAATCAGCGGAATTACTGCGTCCATGTCTGCATTCCAGTGGATGAACTTTTCTTCCCCATCTGAATTAAATGATTCACTCTCAAGCATTTGATTTTCCAAAATCTGCTCCAGAATCTTTTTTTCACCTGCCTTATCCCTAGCGTAAGCTGAAATATAGGATTGATACTCTTCAGTATTCAATAGTTCCATAAAGCTCTTGCGAACGGATTCTTCATCAATAAGATAAGGAATCTTAAACTTCTCCGAAGCTTTCAGGAATGTAGGATTTTGCAAAATTTCATTTATAATCAGATTATCAGCAATCCGGGTACTAACTGACAAGTCCTTCTGGGTGGGTAAATGCTTATGAGCCTTCATTGAAGCATATTTCTCCGAATATTGGCAGACTGCAATCAGGAACTCAAAGAAATAGGTTAAAAGCTCCTGCGTGTTTTCAATCTTTTTATTCAGAATTTTGGTAGCCTCAGTCGCCTTAACCTCCATCGTCTCCACGCTATAGAGGGTTTGCATTACCTTCTCTCTGATATTTCTTCTGCTTAGCATTTTCAAAAGAACTTTTTGGGCTGCGAAGATATTGCAATTAGTGGGCTTTTTAAAAAATTTAGCAAAGGATTGATTTTCTTTTTACCTGCAGGAAGGCGTTTCTGGTAAGGATAATACTGAAGCCATACCTTAAAAGAAAACTGCTCCGTTTCGGGAGCAGCTTTCAAAAGAGAATTAATATTTTGACAAATGTCCGAAGGCATTAATCGTTCTTGGCCGGATTCTTTTCTCTCTGTTTAATCATCGCTTCAAATCCTTCTTTGTTTGACAAGGCAGTGGCATCATCCGGTATTAGTTCCAATATTCTGTTAGTGTACAAATAAGCACTGTCTATATCATTCTTTATTCTGTAGTAATAGGCTACCATGTAACGATACGCCGGAACGATCATCCCTTTAGAAGCATTTCTGTCCTGCATAGTGTCTGATATTGCAATCACCTGTTCCCAATAAGGCTTCGCTGCTACCTGAGTGGTATCCAAACCTTCATTTGTTCTCGCTCCAAGGAACCAGCCAAGCAAATCGGTAGGGTATTTTTCCTGATAGATATGAAGAATCGAGTCTGCGCTTTTGTATTCATTACCTAAATAGGATGAGTATCCTGCAAAATACAGGTTTGTTTTAGTCAGACTGTTATCATCAATATAGAGCAATTTTGTAAACCACTTTCCTGCCTGAGCATAGTCTTTCTGCTGATAAAGAGACTGAGCAACCTCTGTAATGGTATTAATCTTGTTTGATTTCACCGTATCCAGGTCCACAGCTTTATTAATATATTCATCGGCTTTAGATGCCATACCAGGGAAGTCCATTAAGATTCTACCATAGGTGGCATAGTCATTTGGCCCAATCAGGTCAGGATTCACCTTGTTAAAGAATTCTTCAAAAAATTCTTTTGCCTTATGTTTCTCTTTCAGTTTGTCGTAGGCATACGCTTTAAGACCATAAAGGTTTGGATAAGGCTTTTCGGCTCCAGAGTTAGCTATACATGCATCTGCCTTTTGAATAGCTTCCTTATACATTTTTGATACATAAAAAAGACTGGCTTCCACATAGCAGAGTTTTGAATTGGCATCTGCATTCTTCACATAGAGGTCAAGATACTCTCTCGCTTTATTTACATCTCTCTTGTAGTAATACATATAAAGCCAATAGTACACAGGGGAATAATTGGGATCCTCGTTAATAGCATCCTGATAATATCTCAGATAAAGATTCTCCTGAGAGATACCTTGGGTTTCATAAATTCTGCCCATCATAAAGGAAGCACGTGCAGCCTTAGGGTCAAAAGTTAGCGCTGTCTGGTAGTTAGTTACTGCATTGCCCCCGTCGATTAGCTTACGATAAGCATCACCCAAAATCATGTAGATATCCGGATTCTGATTATCAAGTGTAGCAGCCTGATTCAGTTTTTCAATCGCATACCTTACATCTCCGGCTCTGGTATCCACATTTGCACGTCCTACTGCGATAAGAATTGGTGCAAGGTGCTTTTTCTTGGTCATATTGATGGCCGCTTCAAAACGGTTTCTTGCATCAGCGGTTTTTCCTTCCATTAATTCCACCTCGCCCATACCCACGAGCAGAAGGGCATTATTCGGACTAGCTTCCAATGCACTGCGATATAATTGCTTTACGGCAGCGGTATCACCATTTTCCACATTCTGGATCATCGTCTGTCCTAACCAATATACGGCTTCCGCATTCTTGGGATCCTTATCTACCAAAGGTTTAATCAGGTTTGCAGCCGATTGAAACCTTTCGTAATTCAGCATCTTTCTGCCCTCGTCAAGCTGGGCAAAAAGGCTGCCTGCCGTAAAAACTAGAACTGTAAAAACTCCGATTTTTTTCATTGTCTTAATTTAAATTTTGGATGTATTTAAGGTTTATTGGTTTAATACTCAGCTTTTCTAATACTCAGATTCATTTTTCCCGGCACAAGATAGGCTCTGTTTATAATCAATTGTCCACGCTCTGATTCCAGAAAATTACCAAATGCACTTCCCAATCCGGAGTAGCCTTCTTTGAGAATGAAATACAAGCCTCTCACAAATGGATATCTGCCCAAGGCAATATTTGCCTGATAAGGCTTCACAAATGCCTCCTCAGGACATGTGCAATCAAGAGACACAATACTCACTCTTTTCAAAAAACTTTGCTGGGTAGTGTCTTCAGGATTTCCAATCCAACTTACCCCCACCATTCCAATTAGTTTATCATCTTCTTCTACTCGCTTCAGCACCTCCTCGCTCCCCTGCACAGCAAATACCCGCGAAGTGTCTATGCGCTTATCTCTGAGCAGAGAATCCTGAATGTATCTGAATACGCTGGAACCTTTGGCCCCATCAAATATTATCTTCTTATTACTACTCGACTCTCCATCAATAATGGATTTAAGGTCGGCTCTGTACATAATAGAATCCGGTGACCCTTTCTTTACAATTACAGCTATTGCATCGTACGCAATCCTGCTGATGACCGGATAGGAACTCGTTTTTTCTTTAAAATACTTTTCCTCCTCCTTGGTGAGTGCTCTTGTTACCACAATCATTCGGGTACTGTCTTTCTTCAGGTCTTCAAGACATTCTCCTTCAGGTTTGTATTCAGCGATAATTTTTGTTTTGGGATGCAATGCCTCATAAACTCTTATCTCTGAATCTATCAGTGGCCTGAACGATTCATCTACACTGATTCGGATAGTGCCCGAGTCGGCCGTGTCCAGGTCGGTCCTTGCCCTGCTCCTTTCTGTACAACTCGCAAGGCTGATGATCAGCCCCACTGCAACTAAAAAGGTTAAACCCCTGAATATATTTTTTTCAGTCATTCTTCTTAAAATAGTCCTTTTTATACCCTCTGTATATCCTCCACACACCATAAACCATTGCTAATCCGGCAAAAATCTTTGCTGCCCAACTCATCGCAAATTCATTCTGAAAATTGAATTGCTTCGCAAACATGATAACTGTTCCGATCCCCACATACAATAAACCCATTCCAAAGTCACTAATACTTCTCATCAGTATGTATCTTTTGGTCTTTGGATCTGGCGTATTTTCAAACTCCTCTAAACTCATTTTGTTACCATTTGAAGGGATGGCAAGATAAAATAAATAACTTAATTAGTCTCTCAACTTTTCAGGGAATTTATATAAGCGGTCATCCCTTATCACTTGCTAAATCCCTCATTCTCATAAAGTAGATGTGGAAATTAGTGGACATGGTTCGAAAGATTTGTTAATATTCTCTAAAGAAGATTGCTGCACCATGTGTTGTATTCACTCCTATTCTCCTTGTAAATAACTGATAATAAAAGGTTATCGTGCACACATGCTGTTTAAAAATTCCGGTACTTTTGTCAATTATAAAAACTACTTGAATTAATTATGAAACCATCTCTTCCGCAAGGTACACGTGACTTTGAATCTGAAGTGCTGCGAAAAAGATTGCACATTACCAATACAATAAAAGAAACCTTTGAGCTATTTGGTTTTCAACCACTGGAGACCCCTGCGATGGAGAATCTGGACACCCTCATGGGGAAATATGGCCAGGAAGGGGATAAATTAATCTTTAAGATTCTGAATAATGGATTGGATAACCCTTCAAAACTTGAAGAAACAAAAGAAGCATTTGCAAACGTCCTGAATGGAAAGAACGACAGGAACCTGACTTCCAGAGCCTTGCGTTATGACCTTACCATTCCCTTTGCCAGATATGTAGCCACCCACTATCACCAACTGGTGATGCCTTTCAAACGTTATCAGGTACAGCCTGTCTGGCGTGCCGATCGGCCACAAAAGGGAAGATACAGAGAATTTTTGCAGTGTGATGCAGATGTGGCAGGTACCAAGTCACTGATTGCTGATGCGGAATTTGGATTACTATACAAAAAAGTTTTCGAGAAATTACAGATACCTGTCAGGATCAGGCTTAACAACCGAAAGGTGCTTTATGGTATAGCGGAAGTAGCTGAACATCCGGAGCTACTTTCGGAAATAGTAATCGCGATAGACAAATTTGACAAAATTGGAAAGGAAGAGGTGATGGCATCATTGCAAAAGACTACCCTATCAGAGAAAGGCCTGAAGATTATAAGTGAGCTACTCTCAATAGATGGCACCGCAAAACAAAGGATTGACTCCCTGAAAGCACTCCTTAAGAATTCCTCCACCGGGATGCAGGGAGTCAGTGAATTAGAGGAGGTTTTTACTCTATTGGAATTTGAAAACGTATTTGAGCTGGATACTACCCTGGCCAGAGGATTGGATTACTATACCGGGACCATTTTTGAAGTCATAGCGCCCGACGTAAAGATGGGTAGCATCGGTGGCGGCGGTAGATACGACAACCTTACCGGTTTGTTTGGAGTAAGCGATGTGCCGGGTGTGGGAATCAGCTTTGGAATCGATAGGATCTATGATGTGATGCAGGAGCTTTCTCTCTTTCCGGAGTCACTCACTGAAGGTACCAGCGTATTATTCTTCAATCTGGGTGCTCAGGAGAGTTTGTATTCTTTCAATCTTATGAATGAGTGTAGGAACCGGGGAATATCATGTGAACTTTTTTATGAATCAGCAAAAATGGATAAACAATTCAAATATGCTGAAAAGAAAAAAATACCTTTGGTTGTAATAATCGGATCAAGAGAAATGAGTGATAAAAAATGTAAGATAAAAAATCTGAATACAGGAGTGGAAGATACTGTCGAGGCTTCTGAATTAGCTACGTGCCTGATTAAAAAACTATAAAATCAAAACTCAATCTTCAACCATCATAACCCAACCCACCCGACATGAAAAAAATATTTAACGCTTTCGCCCTATTGACTTTTGTAGTTATAGCGCTCACTTCCTGCCAGTCCGGAAGCGATATTGGAAAATTAGTTCCTAACGACGCCGTAATGGTAAGCTATTTCGATAGTAAGAGTATGCTATCCAAAGTATCACTCGAAGAAATAAAGAATACTCAAATATACCGGAACATTCTCAGCGACTCTTCATTACCACAATGGAGCCGTGCACTTCTGGAAAATCCGGAGAAATCAGGAATTGCCTTAGATGAAGGATTTCTATTTTTTGCCACTTCCGCAACTGATGGCACCCTGGGTTTTGCCTTTAGTGGAAAAATCAAAAGTGAAGCCGACTTTCAAAAGTTTAATGAAGAAATGGATCCATCGTCCAGGACTGAAGAGCAGCATGGGGTGAAGCTTTTCACTGTTCGCAATAAGGGTGTAGCCGGTTGGAAAAAAGACAGGTTTGTTTTTGCAGCTACAATGAAGAATCCTATTGGAGAAATGGATTTGGGTTCTGACTCTACTCAGTTAGACTCACTGGAAAGTAAGCTGGGCGAAACCAATATCAACCAGACAAAAGCTTTTGTAGATAAGGTACTGAATCTGAAGTCAGACCAGTCGCTTGCAAAAGAAAAGAGTCTTAACGAATTGTTGAAGGAGAAAGGCGATGTGAAAGTATGGATGAACAATGAAAGGTCATTTGGCTTATCATCCGGAGTAGCCGCATTAAGCATGCTTAAAATGGATGATCTCATAAAGGATTCCCGTACTACCTATTCTGTTAGTTTTGAAGATGGGGAAATCCGGTTTAATGGAAAAGCATATTTTGGAAAAGAATTAGGAAGCCTTGTAAGCAAATACAATGGAGACCCCTTAAAAACAAAAGATTTTACCAGAATACCTTCCAACGATGTAGTATCAGTAATGGCATTTAATTTCAACCCGGAAATTATTAAGGCGCTATTGCAAAAACTGGGGATGGACGGCCTGGCAAATATGTTTCTTTCTGAAACCGGCGTTACACTGGACGATATCACAAAAGCCTTTGATGGCCATTTTTTGATTTCAGTTAGTGACCTTAAGGAACCGCCTGCCACAGAGGATAGCCTCAGGGCCTTTAAAGATTATAACAATCTCCCACTGAACTTTATGTTCAGCATGGGGATAAAGGATCCGCAAAGCTTTGACAAACTTCAAAAGGTATTAAACTCTTTATTCCTGGGTTCTGAGAAAGACAAGATAAATCCTGCCTTCAGAAACAACTATTTCGTAATAGGAAATAATAAAGCGTTTGTCGATAATTATCTAGATAACAAGGAGCCCGGCAAGGCAGATTGGTATAAGAATTTGGACGGCCATACTTCGGTAATACATGTAGATCTAAAAAGAATTTTAACCTGGTTTGCAGCAACAGAAGGAGAAAAAAGCGAATACCTTGAAAAAAGTAAATCTTTTTGGGGAGTGCTGGACGTAAACGGTACTGAAGTGAAGTCTTCATCGGCAGGAGGAACAGGCAAACTTACATTACAGGATAGCAAGACAAATAGCCTGAAACAAATTGTCCACTATATGGACGACATGTATCAGATAAATCAAAAGGAAGAAAAGGAAAGGTCAGAAGAACTGGACAGTTTGTTGGCCCATCCTCCAATGGACACTATAGGGGTAGAGAATAAAGTAAAAGATTCAGAAATATAGTCATCCATCATCCCCGTAGAATATAATGGAGTTGACTATTAATAATGTGCGTCCTCAATATATTGCCGATACAGGACACTCTGAGATTTGGGGCAGGACGCTCTCAATGATGTCACCCCATCATCTTCATGTAGTAGCGCCTTCCGGAAGCGGCAAGACCTCTTTCATTCATTTTGTTTATGGAATCAGGACAGACTATTCAGGAACTATCCTAATTGATGGTAAGGATATCAGTAAAATGGGGTTTGAAGAGAAAGCCCTGCTACGGCAAAAAAGAATAAGCATCATCTTTCAGGATTTGAAATTATTCCCAGGCCAGTCTGCTCTTGATAATATTGAGATCAAGAGAAAACTCTCACCATTTCATGATAGGGATGCGATAGCGAAGATGGCCACACGGTTGGGAATTGCAGATAAACTTTCTCAAAAAACCGTTACATGTAGCTATGGTGAACAACAGAGGATTGCTATCATCCGTGCACTCATGCAGCCGTTCGAATTGTTGTTACTTGACGAGCCTTTCAGTCATCTTGATGAAGACAACCGAATGAAAGCTATGGAACTAATATATGAGGAATGTGAAAAAAGAAAAGCCATGATGCTATTGGCTGATTTGAAAAAACTTTCATTCCTCGAAAGTGAAAAATCATTAAGACTCTGAATGGCACTTAAATATAATGATATCAAACCATTGCTTCATTCAGAAAGACACTCCTCAAAATGGGTAGGCATCATTGGCCTCACTATTGGGCTGGTGCTATTACTGCTTGCAGTACAGATGTTCACAAACATACAATCACTGTTAAGAGAGGAAGCTCCCAAACAGGCAAGAGCGTTTGATTATCTTTCGGTTTCCAAATCCATTACCAATGAAAATATGGGTAAAGACAACAGTTTTACCCCTAACGATCTGGCTCTGCTCAACCAGGAACCCCAAATCACTCAGGTAGCCCCCGTGAACTCTAATCAATTCAGAGCTATGGCTACAGCCGGTGATGTACTTCCATTCAGCACGGATTTATTTTTAGAAAGCGTCAACAGCACATTTCTCGATAGGCTTCCCACAAACTTCGACTGGCATCCCGGGCAATCAGAAGTGCCCATTATCTTCTCGTCTGACTTCCTTGAAATGTACAATGTCTTTGCTCCCTCTCAGGGATTACCCCAGGTGTCGGCAAAGACTATTTCTTCCGTTAATATTTTTCTTCAGTGTTCTGGAGTCAGGGGAACTCATAACTTCAAAGCAAGTATAGTAGGACTGAGCGACAGGATCAATTCAATACTTGTGCCCGAAAATTTTCTGAAATGGGGAAATGCCCAATTGGCAGGAGATACCTCACCAAGAATATCACGTATAATCATTAAAGTGAAGGATGCCAATGATCCGGAATTATTGCATTTCCTGGATGAAAATAACTTTCATATTAATAAGGACAAAGTAAGGTTTGGCCGTATTAAAGGTGTGCTGCAAAGTACTGTGGGAGCCCTGGGAGTTTTTGGGCTTTTGGTAGTATTGCTTGCGCTTATTCTCTTTGCATTTTATCTACAGCTCACAATTTCTAATAGCAGAGATAATATTCACCTTTTACTCCTGATTGGTTATTCTCCGGGATGGCTGGCTAAGAGTTTTACTTTCAGTTATTTTCCCTTATACGTCACTATTACGTTTATCTCTCTGATTATTGTATCTGTGATACAATTTATTCTGAGCACAATGGAGTTTACACACACCGCATTAAGCCCTTATCTGAGTGTGCCTGCATGGGTAACTGTCGGCGTGTTGATTTTTCTGATTCTATATCTGAATACCAGAATGGTCAGAAAGGAGATACTGAAACTAACATAGTGTGATTCAGAAGTGCGTAACAAATTTCTACTCACAGTTTTCAAATATCATCGCTGCTCCCTGGCCTACTCCTACGCACATTGTAGCCAGTCCATATTTCACGCCTGTTCTTCGCATTTCATAAAGAAGTGTGGTGGCAATCCTGGCACCGCTACAACCTAATGGATGTCCTAATGCAATGGCGCCCCCATTCACATTAACTCTGTTGATGTCGAGGCCCAGTTCGCGGATACAAGCGATAGACTGAGAAGCAAAGGCTTCATTGAGTTCTATCAGTCCCATATCCTGTATTTTCAGTCCGGCTCTTCCCAATACTTTTTCAGTGGCAGGTACCGGCCCCATTCCCATCACTGCAGGATCCACCCCTGCCACCGCCATACTCTTCACCATGGCCATAGGCTTTAATCCATATTTCTTCACCGCATCTTCATCTGCCAGTAGCAGCATGGCAGCTCCATCATTGATGCCACTTGAATTACCGGCAGTCACAGTACCCTCTCTGGCAAAAGCCGGTTTAAGCTGACTCAGTTTTTCCAATGAGGTCTTTCTGGGATGTTCATCCACTGCAAATATTGTTTCCGCTCCCTTCACTGGCGTAAGTGTAACAGGAATAATCTCCTCTTTCCATTTGTCCTGTGCTAACGCATTGAAATACTTTTCCTGGCTTTCCAGTGCAAAGGCATCCTGCGCTTCTCTGCTCACCTGCCACCTGATGGCTACATTCTCCGCAGTCTCTCCCATCGAAAAAGGATGATGCATCTCTGCGAGCCTCTTATTCTGAAAACGCCAACCAATCGTGGTATCAAATACTTCAGGCTTTCTACTAAAAGCTATATCAGGTTTATTCATCACATAAGGAGCTCTGGACATGCTCTCCACCCCTCCTGCAAGATAAAACTGTCCATCTCCACACATCAGTGCACGTGCGGCATCCATCACTGATTGTAATCCACTTGCACATAGCCTGTTAACCGTATTGCCTGCTACACTTACGGGTAACCCTGCTAATAAGGCGGCCATTCTTGCTACATTCCGGTTGTCTTCACCGGCCTGATTGGCATCACCGGCAATCACATCCTCAATAAGCGATGGATCTACTTTTTCATTCCTCCTTATAATTCCTTTTATTGCTGTGGCAAGTAAATCATCCGGCCTGACGGAGCTCAAAGCTCCTCCATACTTCCCTATCGCGGTGCGGCCCGCATCAATTATATAAGCTCGTTTCATTTTACAAGATTCAGTTATTTAAACTCCCGAAACACTCCGCCTCGAAGTTAAGGCTCTATTATTTGTTATGGCTGGCAATATTAGTAATCGACTGGATTTTTCTATCCGGTCCACAAAAGGAAAACCGTAATTTTTCAGATATTTATTCAGGAGTTCTACTAACCTGACGACCGAAGATCAACACCTGCTCATGGAATTTACTGAGCAAAATAATATTTATTAAAAATTCTATCCCCAAATACAATATTTCAGATTGAATGCTGTTAATAATCAGGAAGAGGCAAGGAAATGAGGCGTGCTTACGTTAGACAAAACCACTTTTCACAAAAAATTATCCATTAGGAAGATCGCACTGATTGTCAGCCCGATTGCACCGCTGCACATCACAATCATGCTGCGATTTCACAAGAATAAGTGGGACTCAGGTCAATACCGGGGCTAACCTAAACCACATCCTTATAACTTTGTCGGCCGTTGCTAACCAGAACCTGAAAGAAAAACCTACAGAATCACACCTAAAAGAAAACGAATGTCCGGACTCAAAAAGAAAAACCTTTCCCAATTCTCTCTATTCATCCTTTTTCTAATTGCCCTGCCGGTACTGGCCTTCCATCCCGCACCGGTGGCTGCTCCGGTTTCCACTCATACAGAGTCTATCGACCCCGCTCATCCGGCAGTTAACAAACTCACTGCGAAAGAAATTTATGAAGAGTTTGGAGAGGATCTGGCTGATCTTTCTGAAAACGTATTTGAATATGCCCTGAATGGCTATGAAAAACTAAAGGAAAGGGGTTCACTTTCAAATGAATGTATTTTAACTATTATAGATTTCAGTAAACCATCCAATGAA
Source organism: Chitinophagaceae bacterium (assembly GCA_023957755.1). Taxonomy (GTDB): domain Bacteria; phylum Bacteroidota; class Bacteroidia; order Chitinophagales; family Chitinophagaceae; genus Ginsengibacter. The sequence continues at coordinate 106,547 of JAMLGT010000012.1, read as the reverse complement.
GAAAGGCTTTATGTATTGGATATGTCATCATACGAAGTGGTATATAAATCCCTGGTAGCACATGGGCGCAATTCCGGTAAAATATATGCACGGCAGTTTAGCAATAAATCAGGAAGCCACATGAGCAGTATCGGGTTTTATGTTACGGGAGAGACTTATTTTGGAGAACATGGTTATGCGCTGAGATTAGATGGCCTCGAAAGAGGCTTCAACGACAACGCCAGAAGAAGAGCAATAGTTATACACAGTTCTGACTATGTCAATAGTGACTTTATCAGCCGCCAGGGATATCTGGGAAGAAGTTTCGGCTGCCCTGCCCTGCCAAAGAAAATTTCCAAGTCGGTAATCACCACCATCAAAGAGGGAAGCTGTCTGTTCATTTATGCCCCTCAGAAGGATTATTTACAAAAGTCAAAACTCTTGTAATTTCTCATTGCTTGCATATTCGGCAGGGACTCGTAACTGTTCGTGCTGAGTATGTTGATAACATCCCCTGAATTCCTGTTACAGCAAGCAGAATGCTTAGTACCTTCGCGGCAAACAAAAATTATGCTGCGAGTAGGCGTTTTTGGTGTGGGGCACCTTGGAAAGTTTCATCTTAATAACTGGAAATCGATTAAGGGTATTACGATAGCCGGATTCTTTGATCCTTCTGACACAATTAGTGCTGAGGTTGCAAAAGAATATGGGATAAAACGATTCGAGAAAGCTGATAAGTTGATGGACGAATGTGATATTGTGGACATTGCAGCCCCTACAACTTACCACTTTGATATCTGTAAGACAGCGATTCTCAAAAGCAAACATGTCTTCGTGGAAAAGCCGATGGCTCACACTATGGATGAGGCACGGGAAATAGTAAAACTTGTTAGGGAGGCGCATATCAAGTTTCAGGTGGGACACGTCGAGCGGTTTAACCCTGCTTTCATTACCGCCAAATCATATATTCACAAACCGATGTTCATCGAAGTACACCGGCTTGCCCAGTTCAATCCCAGGGGTACCGATGTGAGTGTCATCCTGGATTTGATGATCCATGATATTGACATAATACTTTCGCTGGTGAAATCAAATGTTAAGCACCTCTCGGCAAGCGGCGTTACCGTATTGAGCGATACCCCGGATATAGCCAACGTAAGAATTGAATTTGATAACGGATGTGTGGCCAATCTGACATCATCCCGAATCAGTATGAAAAAAATGCGGAAGATGCGTTTCTTTCAAAAAGATGCATACATAGGGATAGACTTTCTTACCAAGAAGGCTGAAATAATCAAGTACAAGACCCCTGAAGATACCAATGCGTTCTCATTTGACATCGACACAGGTCACGGGGCAAAAACGATTGCGGTAGTATCTCCATCAGTTGCAGACAGCAATGCAATTCTTGATGAGCTAAACAGTTTTGTCAATGCCATCCAAACCCAAAGCCCTACTGCTGTATCTGAACTTGACGGATTTATGGCGATGGATGTGGCACATCAGATCCTCGAAAAGATTAAGAAGAACCAACCTAACTAATCTGTTCCTTGAAAGGGCGCATTTATCCATATCATTACGTTCTTGCTGATTTCGTCGCAGTGTTATTGACATGGGTTATTTTTTTTGCTATCCATCGGCATCTCAGCCAGGTACCCTTCCAAATAAACGGGAAATTTATTATCGGGTTTATCTTATTGCCTGTCTGTTGGCTGGCGCTCTTTCATCTTGCAGGTTCCTATAAAGAGATATATTATAAATCACGTGTAGAGGAGTTTATTAATACATTTCTTGCATGTGTAACCGGTTGCACAATCGTATTCTTCATCTGGCTATTGTACAAGAGAAAAGAGTACGACCCGTCTTTTTACGGAGAATTCTTTATACTGCTGGGAATTCAGTTTTTTCTAACCTATTTATTTCGGTACATTCTGCTCAATATAGCTCACTTGCAGCTTCAGCACGGGAAGGTCGGATTTAATACACTTGTAATTGGCGACCCCAAAAAAGGAGAAGAGTTTCTACACTCACTCAAAACAAATACAGAAAACTCCGGTTACAAGATTTGTGGATTTATCAATACAAACAATGAAAATACAAAACCTGCCGGAAATGGAATCGAGCTTTTGGGTGGTATGGAGGACCTTAATGCCGCAGTGCGAAAGTTTCAAATCTCTGAAGTAATCATCACATTGCCTTTTCATAAGCGACAGGCTCTGGAAAAGATACTTCAAACTCTTGCCTCAGAAAAGGTAAATGTAAGAATGCTCCCTGATCACCTGGATTTTCTGAGTGGCCAAGTGAAGACCAGTAGCGTAATGGGTATTCCGTTGATCCATCTGCAGACGGGTTTATGGAAATCGTGGCAGCAGAATATAAAAAGGCTGATGGACATTACATTATCACTACTTGGAATGATCCTGTTAAGCCCTCTGATCTTGTATGCAGCCGTCAGGACGCGGCTTTCCTCTCCAGGCCCTGTGATTTTTTCACAGGAACGGGTAGGTTACAAGGGACGCCCGTTTATTATCTATAAGTTCAGAAGTATGGTGGTGAATGCAGAGAAAGATACTCCATTACTTAGCAGCGACCATGATGAACGAATTACCAGATGGGGAAAGGTAATGAGGCAATGGAGGCTTGACGAACTGCCTCAGTTATGGAATATACTCAAAGGTGAAATGAGCCTTGTGGGGCCACGACCCGAACGGAGGTATTTTATTGACATCATAAACAAAACCAATCCGGAATACTTGCTCCTCCTGAAGGTAAAGCCCGGACTCACCAGTTGGGGAATGGTGAAGTTCGGTTATGCTGAAAATGTGAAAGAAATGATTGAGCGAATGAAGTATGATCTTATATACATCGAGAACATCTCACTCGCGGTTGACTTTAAAATCCTGTTTTATACCATAAAGATTATCCTTTCAGGAAAAGGGAAATAACACTTCCAAAACAAAAATCTATATTTTTGATAAAAGGTATTTTGTGAAAACACTTTTCTGCCTGCTTATTATTATTCTACCCCAACTGCTTTATAGCCAAAGTACACCGTATTTTCAACAAAGAGCAGATGTCCATATCACCGTTTCGCTCAACACTTCAGAAAAAACGCTGGATGGTTTCATCACTATTGACTACACCAATAACTCTCCCGACACGCTTCACTATATTTGGATTCACCTCTGGCCTAATGCCTATAAAAATGACCAGACTGCATTCAGTGAACAACTGCTTCAAAATGGCAGGACTGACTTTTATTTCTCAGACGAGTCAGAAAAAGGATACATAAACCGGCTAAACTTTGAAGTGAATGGAAGGCCTGCCACTCTTGAAGACCACCCTTTATACATTGACGTTACGAAACTGGTGCTACCGGAACCGCTTGCTCCGGGCAAATCTGTTAATATCACCTCTCCATTCCACGAAAAGATTCCTTTTCAAAGATCCCGGCTTGGATATAATGAGGATTACTTTGCACTTACCCAATGGTTTCCCAAACCTGCTGTATATGACAGAGAAGGCTGGCACCCCATGCCTTATCTCGATCAAGGAGAATTTTACAGCGAATTTGGTAATTACAAAGTAGAGATTACTGTCCCGCGTAAATTTGAAGTAGCAGCCACAGGAACCCTTATTAATAGGTCTCCATCAGGGAATACCGTCAGCTTCACTTACGACGCACAGCAGGTTCACGACTTTGCATGGTTTGCCTCATCCACATTTAAGATTGATAGCACTACCATGACTTCAGTGGATGGACATACCATTCGTCTCTATACATATTACAATAATGATGCTCCGGCATCCTGGAAAAAAAGTATTGAGTACCTGAAAGATGCCATCACAGACCGTGAAGCACAGTTAGGCCCATACCCCTACCCTGTGGCTAAAGTAGTGGCCTCACAGGATCTTTTCACTTCAGGTATGGAATACCCTATGATTACAGCGATTGGGCAGGACTATGACGAAATGGGTTTAGATGAGGTAATCAACCATGAAACAGGACACTTCTGGCTTTATGGGGTGATCGCCAATAACGAGCGCGACTACGCGTGGATGGACGAAGGACTGAATACCTATTTTACCAATCAATATATTTTTAAGAAATATGGTACGGATGCAGGAAGTGAATCGGCTCACACACTCGATCTTCTCTATGCTTCCCGTAAAGACATACCAATTAATTTACCTTCCTCATCCTTTACTGAGGAAGCATATTATTCTATTGAATATCAAAAGACAGCAGACTGGCTTAATTACCTGAAAGCATATATCGGCGAAGATGCTTTTAGGGCCGCTTTGAAAGACTATTACAACTTATGGAAATTCAGACATCCTCAGCCGGCTGACCTGCAGGCTGCATTTCGCAAACACACAGATAAAGACCTGACCGGTACTTTTGCGCTGTTATCTGAGAAAGGGCCTGTCAATACTACATCAGGAAAAAAATTAAAAACGGAGGCCTTCTTTAACTTCGACGGTAAAAGAAACTATAACTACCTCTTTTTTGCTCCTATCCCCGGATATAATCATTACGATAAACTGATGCTGGGATTGATCATGCATAACTATACGCTGCCTGAACCCTCATTTACCTATCTGCTTGCTCCTCTCTATGCGACGGGAACAAATACCCTCAACGGATTGGGAAGAATGGGATACAAGTTCAGATCTTACGGAAAAATAAGGGATTTCGAAGTAGGGCTCAATGCCGCTAAATTCACCATCGATGCATTCACTGATTCTACCGGAAAGAAGAATTATATGGGGTTTCATAAAATAGTGCCAACCCTCAAACTTACTTTCAGAAACAAGAATTCCAGAAGCACCGCTACTGCTTCTCTGCAATGGAAGACTTACTTTATTAGTGAGGCCTCTCTGCTTTTTACAAGAGATACAATCCTGGATGAAGATATTATCACCTACCCTGTTCATTCAAGATACCTGAATCAATTATCGTTCAATTACTCTGATGACAGAGCGCTGTATCCATATAATGTACTGCTCAGAGGAGAACAATCGGACAATTTTCTGAAACTGACTGCAGATATAAATTACTATTTCAATTTCGCTAAAGGTGGTGGCCTGGAAGCACGTTTGTTTGCCGGCAAATTCATTTACACCGGCGGTAAGACCATTCAAAAAAGGTTCGGCACTTCGCGATACCATTTTAATATGACAGGGCCTAATGGAGAGGAAGACTATACGTATTCAAATTATTTTATTGGCAGAAATGAATTCCAGGGGATGCCTTCCCAGCAAATCATGATTGCAGATGGAGGCTTTAAGGTTAGAACCGATCTGCTTTCAGGAAAAATAGGGAGAAGCGACAACTGGCTCGCTGCAATCAATTTAAAGACAGATATACCACGGAAGATTAATCCTCTGCAAATTTTACCTGTGAAGACCAGCCTGAAAGTATTTCTGGACATCGGAACACACGGCGAACGTTGGAAAAAGGAAAACGAAGACGGGAAATTTCTATATGATGCCGGGTTACAACTTTCCCTTTTCAGCGAGGTCGTCAACATATACCTTCCGATACTTTATAGTAGTGTTTATGGCGATTACATAAAATCTACTATTCCAAAGAATAAAAGGTTCACCACAATGCTTTCTTTCAGTATTGACATCCAGAAACTCAGTTTAAAAAATGCAAAAGGGATAGGTGACTTCAGAAGCCTGTTGTCAAAAAAGAAAAAAAAGTAAGGCCTTGCCTGTTACATACATCACACATAAGGATATAGACAAAGGGAAATGGGATGCTGCGATCCGCTCGGCTGATAACGGACTCATCTATGGGTATTCTTATTATCTGGACAAGATGAGCCCCGGATGGGATGCATTAATTCTTGGAGTGTATGAAACAGTGATGCCCCTTACCTGGAACAGGAAATTCGGAATCAGGTATTTATACCAACCGGCCTTTACACAACAGTTAGGGGTATTCGGTAAAGATTCAGACGATCCGGAGATAGTAGCACTATTTTTACAGGAGGCCGCGTGCCATTTCAGGTTTGCAGAAATAAATCTTAACTACCGGAATCATACTTCACGAAGTGAATATCAGAGATGTAATTTGATTTTGCCACTAGATCGTCCATTTGAAAAAATAAAGGAATCATTTCGGAAAGACCTTCTGCAAAATGTCAGAAAAGCAAAAAGTCTGGAATTACGATATGAAGCAGGCGTTGATTACAAAAAGGTCATTTCTCTGTATCAGCTATCCTATGGCAGTCGAATGGCGCTTCCTAAAGATTCATTCGAAAACTTCACCTCATTATGCCAGGTGCTTCACGAAAAAGGCCAGCTCCTTCTGAGACATATAACAAGTAAGGAAGGCAGGATGCTTGCGGCAGGCCTCTTTTTGAAAGATGAAAATAGAATATATAAAACGATGACTGTGACATTAGCAGAAGGGCGCACTGCCGAAGCCAATCATCTATTGCTTTACGAATTGATTAAAGAACATGCCGGGACGCACACTGCCTTTGATATGTCAGGATCTGATGTTCCCTCCATTAAATCATTTCTTATAAAGTTTGGAGCAGTCGTCCAGCCTTATCCATTCGTACGAATTAATCGATTGCCATTTCCTCTGAACTGGATAAAAAAAGTTTCCGGCAAATCCGGAAGGCACTAATCCGTCAGGCATCCTTATAAATTGCAATCTCACTTTCCCCCACGCTGTTTCTAAACCCTCTGTACATACCTGCACTGTTAAATACTAATGAGCAGTTGCCCTTAGCATCTACAGCTATCAGTCCACCCTCTCCGTCTATCTTCACCAATTTGTGATTTACCACTTCTTCACTGGCTTCCTGTAGTGACAATCCTTTGTACTCCATAAGCGCACTCACATCATAGGCGGCAACTGCTTTAATAAAAATTTCACCATGACCGGTACAACTCACCGCACAAGTTTTATTGTTAGCATAGGTGCCACAGCCAATTATCGGGCTGTCGCCTACCCTGCCATATCTCTTATTGGTCATACCTCCTGTAGATGTGGCAGCCGCAAGATTTCCCTGTGCATCGCAGGCCACAGCTCCTACCGTTCCGAATTTCTTATCCTTCATCAGGGTAACCAGCCTGTCGCCCTTATGGTCGAGCTGATACATATCGCTATCCCTGATTGCGCGCCACTGATCGTATCTGTATTGTGAAAAAAAGTATTCATCAGGCTCCAGCTTGACACCCTGTTTAATCGCAAAATCATTGGCGCCCTTACCAGTAAGAAAAATATGTCCGCTATGCAGCATGACCTCTTCTGCGAGCAATACAGGATTTCTCACATTTCTTACCCCGGCTACGGCACCTGCATCAAGGGTAAGCCCATCCATTACAGCGGCATCCATTTCATTTATTCCCTTCTTGGTAAATACGGCTCCCTTCCCTGCATTGAAAAGAGGATTGTCCTCGAGAGATACTACAGACGCTTTTACAGCATCCATTGCGGTACCTCCTTTATCCAGAATTGTGTAACCGGCATTCAGGGCATCTTCAAGTCCTTTGGTGTATTCCACTTCCAATTCAGGTGTCATATCCTCTTTTACAATGGTACCGGCACCACCATGAATTGCGAGACAAAACTTTTGCATGAAATCTTTTTTTTAGATAAAAGGTAAAGTAACACTATTTGCGGCTAATTACCACCACTCATAAAATCCACAGATGTGAATTACGCAGTATTATCATTCTTTGAAATGACTTCTCATGTTACTTATTCCGATGCTTCCCTGCGATGGTCAGATAATATACAGGAATCCCGGCCAGCACAATCCCCAATCCCCACACCGTGTATGCAGGTTTAAAGGTGATAAGGAATACACAGAAAACAGTTCCCATCAGGATATAAATAGCAGGTATTACCGGATATCCGAAAGCCTTATATGGACGTTCTGCTTCGGGGCGTGTCTTGCGCAATACGAAAATGCCAATGATTGTGGCTACATAAAAGATGACTACCACAAATGCAATCATATCCAGAAGGTCATTGTAGCCACCACTCAAACACAGTATGGAAGCCACAATTCCCTGTGCCCACAATGCCCAGCCGGGAACGGCTTTTTTATTCAGCTTACCCGCTGACTTAAAGAATAACCCATCGTTGGCCATAGTGTAATACACCCTGGCTCCTGCCAGAATCAATCCATTGTTGCAACCAAAAGTCGATATCATAATCATAACCGCAATCACATAGGCACCTGCATCACCAAAAATGTTATAGGAAGCAGCGACACCTACCCTCTCTCCTGCCGGATTCGCAATACCACTCAGTGGAAGCACATATAAATACATCAGATTAGTAAGCACATAGATGGTACATACGGTCAGTGTACCCAGAAACAGGCTAAGCCCTATGTTTCGTTTGGGGTTTTTTATTTCGCCGGCAATAAAGGTTACGTTATTCCACGCATCACTCGAGAAGAGAGAACCCACCATAGAGGCCGCAATAGCTCCAACCAGTGCAGCACCGGAAATGGCACCCCAGCTTCCATCAATTACAAAAGCGCCACCGGCATCTTTTTCCAACTGCATGGCCTGCATGCCCGTACTCCAGTTCTCGTCCCAAAAACTATGTTGGGCAAAAAGAAACCCCGCCACAATAAGGCCGAATAAAGAAAACAGCTTTACAGTAGTAAAAGTAGTCTGTACTATCTTACCGCCTTTTATCCCCCGTGTGTTTGTATAGGTTAGGAACAAAATCATTGCGATAGCAAATAGTTGGGCGGCTGAAATTTTTAATCCCAGCAGATCCATCAAAATTCGGTCTTCGCCGAGTTGAGGTACCAGGTAAGCAGTGAATCGCGCAAATGCTACACCTACGGCGGCAATAGTGGCTGTCTGAATCACTGTAAAGGAACTCCACCCATAGAGAAAACCCGCCAGCGGATTATAGGCTTCCCTCAAAAACACATATTGTCCTCCGGCTCTGGGAAACATTCCACTCATCTCACCATAGCTCACCGCTGCGATTACCGTCATAAACCCTGTAATCACCCATACCATCGTGAGCCATCCTGCACTCCCTACATGCCGCAAAATGTCAGTACTTACAATAAAAATACCGGACCCTATCATTGATCCGGCTACAATCATGGTGGCATCTATAAGCTTGAGAGAAGGCTTAAAACCTGTGGCTTGTTCGCTCATAAGTGAATGGTATGGTTTGGAATCAGGATAACGGGAGTAAGATAAATTAATATTTTAATTTCCTTTTACCACTCACGTATTATTTTTTCTGCTCCGCATCATAAAGCTCATTGAGCCCTTTAACTACTTCATCAGTGATATTGAGTGAGGTGTCTTTATAAAACATAAAGCCAGACTCGTACGAGAATATGTACGTAAATCGCTTGTCCTTATTGTAATCCTTAAGAAACCCTTCAATCCTGTTTAAGATATCTTCTTTTATCTTATTGTTATACTCAAATAATTCATTATCAATTGCCACCTTACGGTTCTGAAAATCCTGCTGCATCTTATTAATTTCAATCATTGCATTTTCCTGTTCCTGCGGGGTCATAGTGGCGGCCTTGTCCTGTAGATCATTTGTGCGCTTCTGATACCTGTTTTGAAGGGAGGTGATTTCGTTATTGGCAGCGGTTTGCTTTTTTTCAAAATCAACTTTTATCTTCTCGTAATACTTATAGTATTTCTGTAGTGTATCCAGGTCGATATATCCAATTAATCCGGACGGATTTGCAGTAGAGTCCGATGTAGACTGTAAATGTGTATTACCGGCTTTTGGACTTGCCGGTTTTGAAAAATGAAGGTAATAGAGGTATCCTACCAAAACGAGCAATAACACATTCAACCCCACCAAAAATTTTTTCATATTCAAATTTTAGGCGGGCAAGGTAAGCCAAAACATGCGAATGAGTTGCAAAACTTCTATGTGGGTGTGCAGACACAACTCCACTTATGAGAACTTAATCTCCTGTATTTTTTCACGGATGTCCTAAAATGAAAGGTACATGCCCAATGCTATGCATGTGCCCATCTTAATTTGGCAAGCCAGGTCTGTGGAAACCTGAAAATGGGGTGCGGCTTTAATTCAAGGTCATGATTGGCATGGTACACCCGCACCACCTTGCCAGACTCTCTGACAAGGCCAAGTGCCGCCATAAGATCATCAATCACCTGATTGTCTTCAACCCCGGCGAGTGCACAGGCTTTCATGAAATCTTTGTGCATTCCCATAGCATCCAGCACCTCAGGTATGCCTGCCAACTCAGGAAAATAGCTGTATCGCTTAATGATGAAATGTGCCTGTCCGTTAATTTCTTTTACTGAAGCCACATACTTTTGCTTTGTCATAACCCAATTTTTAAGTTTAATGATAATCCTGGGATTATCTGATACACTTTCTTCAGGTTAGTCAGGGAAATTGGAGGTGTGGTTTTCGAAGGTTCCTTTTGAACCGATGGCAAAACTGATGCCATTAATTTTTAATTACCACTAAAGGATAATCAATACTGACTTAAAATAGGAAATGGAAAATGTTTCAGGGAATATTGGGAGATGTGAGAAACAAATCTGACCTAAAAATATCACAGTGACAGCTCTATTGCAAGGAAATTAAGGGTGAACTTTTCCACATTCTACTGAACAACCTGCTAAAACCCTCATTTTCAACAATAAAAAGGGTGTTAATTCGCCAAACCTATCTGACAAAAGAAAGGTTCGCCAAAGGGTGAATCCTGAATTTCCAGGAAAATATATAAATTGATTTTAACCTACTCTTCCATACTTTGTAGTTTCTAAATGCTAATTTTAGCTCCTAAACCATCTACCATTTCTTACTTTGTATCCATGAAATTCTTTTGTAGCACGCTTACCCTCTCATTCCTGTCAATTTCACTTTTTGCCCAAACAGTTAAAACAGAGAAAACAACTCCGTTTAAGCCTCCCGTTGTGGTAACCAGTTTGGGAGACTATAAGAATGGAGATAGTGTGAGTGTAGGCGAGGCCGCCCGGTTGCTATCAAATCCTGTCATTGTAAAAGATGTGCGAGGAAAGGCTTTCTCAATCGTCAGTTACGGATTCAGGTATAAAAAAATGTCTTTTGCGCAGAACCCTGAAGACGGGAAATTTCAAAAAATGTTTACTACTGTGGCCGGCCGGTTCGATGCACCTGTATTACCCGGGATTTGGATCAGTAATCTGAAGGATGAACTAAAGCCAGAAGAAGAATTCTACTACTTTGATGTGATGGTGAAGGACAACCAGGGCAGAAAGTTTTACGCACCTGACTTAAAACTATATTTGAAATAAGATTTCAACAGTACTGATTATCATCATTTTAGAAATATTGTAACAAGTGCGTATTACCCAAAATCAGATGATAAATCTTCGCCTGGCAACTCCATCCGATCTGGAAGATATCCGAATTATCGCCCTTGCTACCTGGCCGGTTACCTATGGCACGATACTCTCCCGGGAGCAAATGGACTATATGCTCAATTTGTTTTACAGCCCTTCTTCTCTCAGCAGACAGATGAATGAAAATGGGCATACTTTTATCCTTGCCCAGCCTCCCGGCAAAGCATCTGTGGGATTTGCATCATTTGCTCCTCATAAAGATGATTCCACAATATTTCATCTCCACAAGTTTTATCTATTACCCGAATGGCAAAAAAAAGGAATCGGCCAGACGCTAATGACTCGTGTCACAGAAATGGTATTGGCTGCAGGAGGTAAAACACTGCAATTGAATGTAAACAGGCATAATCCTGCCTACCACATTTATCTCCATTTGGGATTCTCAGTTTTGAGAGAGGAGGATATAGATATCGGGCAAGGATATTACATGAACGATTATGTAATGAGCAGGAAACTCTAGTCCACGGATAATATTCAACGCTGGCGACGCCTTTCTTTTTTTGTAATCAGTGTATGGATACTCAGATTAATAATGAAACCGGTAAAAATCACGAGAGAATTCAGGTAAATCATTATCATCACTACCATGATAGTACCCAGTGAGCCATACAAAATATTATATCTGCCGAAATTGGCGAGAAAATACCTGAATCCAAGTGTAACTGCAATGCTCAGAATAGTGGCAATAATGGTTCCCGGACTAAAGAATTTCCATCTCTTCGTAGTAGAAGGTGCATATCTGTAAATAAAGGAATAAGAAAAGAAGATAAGTGCTGCAATAAAAACCCATCTTCCTGAAAGGATAATATCGGAAACAAGCCGGTTTTCAATCCCCATCCATGTCAGAATATTACTCTGCAGGAAAAGAAGTAGCAACGTAGCGAGCAACAATCCGAAAAGCATGAATGTGAGTTTCAATGCCATCCAGCGCTGTCTCAATCCCTTGTGCTTTTCAAATCCGATATAATCACTCTTATTAAAGGCACGCATCAGCCCCATAACTGCATTGCTTGCGAAAAACAATGAAAGGATAAAAGTAAAAGACAAAATACCGATCTGTGAACCAAAAATAAAACTGTCCACAAATGATATCAGCGTGGTATTATACTCAGGAGAGGGGATAATATCTCTGATCAGGTTATGCAGTTGGTTACTCAGAATTTTTTTTGAAACAAAAGGGAGGTTCGGAATCAGCGTAAATAGAAAAAGAAATATAGGGGGCAACGCCATAATAAAATTGAAGGAGATAGCCGCTGCTTTTTCTGTTAACTGCGGGATATCAAAATGTCTGAATATATACCGCGAAACATCATGTAATGTAAGCCCCTGAAAACCGGGAGGCTTCCACAGGCGACTCCTCTTGATAACCCAGAGAAGGGGGGCTTTCCACTTTTTATTTTTCTGTAGCCTCGCCAAATCCTGTCAAGTTTATTTTTGTTGTTTCGCCTTCATCAGGCTGTCAAGTGCCTTTCTATAGGCAGCAGCAAAAGTCTGGTGCTCTGCAAAAGTAGCGGCAAAATTGGAGTGACCGCTAAAATCAGGCTTTGCCACAAAAAACAAATAGTCAGTTTCCGGCGCATCCAGCACTGCATCTATTGTTTTTATGGAAGGGGTACAAATAGGCCCCGGAGGGAGCCCTTTGTTTTTGTAGGTGTTATAAGGTGAAACTGTCTCCAGATGTTTAAAGTAAATTCTGGTGAGACTAAAATCCTTCATAGCGTATTTTACAGTAGGGTCAGCTGCCAGAGGCATACCTTTCCTCAATCTGTTTATATAAACACTTGCAATCTTTCCTTTATCATCAGCTTTATTAGTTTCTTCCTCCACGATGCTGGCAAGGATATAAACCTGATTGGGCGTAAGTTTCAGATGCGCTGCTTTTTCTTTCCGTTCGTCAGTCCAGAATTTTTCACGCTGCCTGCTTAATTTTCCCATAATGGCAGACATATCGGCTGTCCAGAAATACGTATAGGTATCCGGAAACACATCCGTCAGCACCGTATTTGCATCCACACCAAAAGCACGTAATGAATCGTTATTTGTCAGGAACTGAATAGCCTTTGCAGAATCAATTTCGAATAGGCGCCCTATCCTTTTCGCAAGATCGTCAGGCGTTCTTATCTTGGTGAGCACCAGATTCACAGGATCCTGTGCCCCGTCACTGAGCTTTTTCACGAGAGAAAAAATACTCATCCCCTGTTCCACTTTGTACTTTCCCGGCCTGACCTTCTCAGGAAGCCCCTGAAATCCGGCAATCTTATCAAAAAAGTAAAATCCAGATAAAAATTTCCCATCACGAAGGCTGTCTTTCAACTGGTTGTATCTGGCACCGGTAGGCACATACAGGAACTTTTTTTCGGGGTTATGAACGGCAGGCCCAAATACGTTGTACAACAAAAAAGCTGCGCCGGCAGCAACCACAATCGCTATTATCAGTACTATTTTACGCATGGGTGTCAAATTTAGGCTTCTTCATCTGCGTCGATTGAATAAGGGATTGTAGCAACTCTTATGCTAAATTGTAAAAACCTTTGCCTTTATCCAAATATTTGTGATGAAACCTGCAAATACCACAGGTCCTTCACCTATGGAGCCAGGAGGATAAAAATGCTAAAATAGAATTCGGCGAGAAATCAACTGCCCTTCCTATTGCTGAGGGGCCGGTGCCGGAGTGGAGTTCAGGGGCACAGTCTGCTGCGAAGAAGGCATTTCCGGCATCTGCTGAGTCTGAGGGGCCAAGGGCGCGCCCACAGGTGCTTCCTGGATCAGCTTGTCGTGCTTAACAGCCCCGCCTGCACCAGAAATGAATACAGACGACAATATGCACAATACACCAATGATTCCTGCAAATAGCCATGTTCCTTTTTCAAGTATATCGGTTGTACGCTTTACGCCCATCAACTGGTTACCAAAACCACCCAGATTTGCAGTAAGTCCACCGCCTTTGGGGTTCTGAATTAATACGATTATGCCCAGAATGATTGAAGACAATATTATTAAAACTCCAAATAACCACAACATATAATTACTGTTTTAAACTTTCAATTTTGGCGGCAAAGTAAGCACTTTTAGACGGATCTGTCAATTTTAATTTCTCGTACATTTCAATGGCCTTTTCCCGCTTATCCTGCTTTACCAACACCTCTGCCATGGCTTCCGTAACCACATCCGCGTCTATATTACTGTTTTCTGCAGATGCCCTGATGATTCTTTCCACGGCCTCATCCTGAGTGGCCATTTTCTCGGGATAGAGTTTCTTCATACTTTTAAGCCATCCGGTAAAACTCTTTAGTTGCCTGCCCAGTCTATCGTCTCCGATATCCTCCGCCTTCAGCCGGATGCCCTGTGAAGCGAAATAATCTACTGTATGAAGGGGTTCGAAAATTGGGCCTTCAGATTCAGAGGTGGTGGCACCTCTGAACTCATCAAGATTTATAATTGTATTTCCTACCTGCGCATTTGCATCAGCACCGGCATCATGTTTTTCGGATTCGAAGACACTCAGTCCTATTTTGTTCTCATCTGATTCCACAGGCGATTCCTTCTCCTCTCCTTTTTCAGCCAACTCACTTTCAAAATCTCCGGTTTCGGATAAATTATTTTCAGCAGCAAGTGCAGTGACTGGTTGCGTTGATGTACCGAATTTGTCGTCTTCCAAAATTTCTTCCATCAATTGGTCTAACTGATTTCCGGCATCCTGCTTTGATGGTTCCTGAGATTCCGGCTGATTGTCAGAAGGCTGTGTAACGTTGTGACTTTCCCGTGAGGTTGTCGTTCTTTCGTGCGGTGTCCTTATAAATTCATTAATCAGTGAGAGCCAGTGCGGATTATGGGTCTGCAATGCCAGGTGTTGCAATAACTCTTCATTATCCAAATTCCCTTCCTCCACATTCTTTTTCAGCAACAGCAATTTAGCAAACGCACTTGCCGGCGCGTCACCTACAATTTTCTCCAATTCCTCTCTTGACTGAGTGAAGGAATTAAACCCCGAAACGATATGTTGCGCTACAATGCCCATCACTGTAAAATTACCAATTTGAAAAGATTCGGTTAAATACTGCTTCAGAAACATTCTTCAACACCCTGTCCATAAGCTCACGCTCTGCCTGCTGCAGTGAAAGCGAGGATGAAAAATCGTATGAGCTGGACACATCCGCCTCAAAATTCTTGCTTGCATCCTGGGTATTTTTCAGAATAATATGAAAAGACACATTCAGCCTATTCAAGGAGGCTTGTTGGTTTTGAACGCCACTGGTACTCACACTATAATCTGACACATAACCACTCAAATCGTAATCTCCCATATCGTTAGTAACCTGTCGAAGTTTAGTGAGTCCAATCACTTTTTGCCTGACCGCCTCGGTAAGGTCCGGAGCCAATTGCGGGTTCACATATCTGGCTCTGTTTTCAAACTGTTGAATGCTAAAGGTCTTTATTTCTGGCGGAAGTGGCGACACGTCGCGCATGGAATACCGGCAGGTGGCAAATATCATGGTGCATGAAAGTAGCGCCATTGATCCCCAAAGTAGCATCTGGTTTAATCTCTTCAATTGTTGGACGTGTTACTCGTTGATGTCGTATTCTTTCAATTTTCTATAGAGGGTTCTTTCGCTGATACCCAGGTCGTTGGAAGCTTCTCTCCGCTTTCCTTTATGTTTTCTAAGCGCCTTTATGATCAGTTCCTTTTCTACATCTGTCAGATTGAGTGACTCTTCTACTTCCTGATGGTCGTCCACTCGGGTTATCATCTTTTCTCCGTTGGTGACCGGGTGCAATACCACTGTGGACGAATCAATCATAGGAGCAGCATCCGGGTACGCAAATTCATGCAGCCCTTCAAAGCTTTTTGAACTGGATGCCAGCGCCGGATTCTGAAGAAACTCCAGAAACATCTTTTTTAATTCAGTCACATCGCGTTTCACGTCAAAAAACATTTTATAAAGTATCTCCCTTTCATTTGCAAATTCACCTGACGATGCTTTACCACCTGCCAGTACAGGCAATCTGTTGACACTACTATCCGGCAGGAGGTTTTTTATCATCTCTGCGCTCACTTCCCTTCCACGTGCCAGTACAGAAATTTGCTCAGCCATATTCTTCAACTGCCTGATGTTTCCGGGCCATGCATAGTTAGTAAGTAATTGCCAAGCCTCGTCGCTTAACTGAATTGGCTCAGACCGATATCGTTCAGAAAAATCTATTGCAAACTTTCTAAATAAAAGCGGAATATCTTCCTTGCGCTCCCTGAGTGGCGGCACACTGATGGGCACTGTGTTCAGGCGATAATACAAGTCTTCCCTGAACTTACCCGAATGGATCAAATCAAGCATGTGTTTATTGCTTGCCGCGATCACTCGCACATCTGTCTTCTGCACTTTACTGGAGCCTACTCTGATATATTCGCCGGTTTCCAATACACGAAGCAACCTCGCCTGAGTACCCAAAGGCATTTCTGCCACTTCATCCAGAAAAATGGTACCTCCGTTGACGGTTTCAAAATAGCCTTTTCGACTGTCCACTGCTCCGGTAAATGAGCCTTTCTCGTGCCCGAATAACTCAGAATCAATGGTACCTTCCGGGATCGCACCACAGTTCACCGCAATAAACTGGTTGTGCTTTCTGGGAGACAGTGCATGGATGATGTGAGAAAACACTTCTTTTCCCACACCACTTTCACCATGTATGAGTACACTCAAATCTGTATTAGCCACCTGAATGGCCACATCCAGTGCATAGTTAAGGCCGGGAGAATTACCTATAATCCCAAATCTGTTTTTTATCGCCTGCTTGTCCATAAACTCTTTTTGCTCCTTTTACAATCAAAAATAACCCCCTGCTTTCCTACACTATTTTTCCAATAAGTGTACCTGCGGTACAGTCTTCAATCCACACATTCACATAATCTCCCTTTGCGACATTCCCAGCCTTGGGAAACACAACCATTTTATTAGAATCGCACCTGCCGGCCCACTGATCGCTGCTTTTCCTTGACTCGCCTTCGATAAGCACTTTAAGTGTGCGCCCCAATTCCTTTTGCATACTGAGCAGGGAATATTTTCTATGAAGTTCTACAATTTCCGCAAGCCTTCTCTTTTTTACTTCAAGTGGCACATCATCAGGGAATCTCCGTGCCGCGAGTGTACCGGGCCTTTCGCTATAGAAATACATATAAGCCAGATCGTACTTACAATAGTCGAACATACTCAGCGTATCCTGATGGTCTTCTTCGGTTTCTGTGCAGAATCCAGAAATAGTATCAGTGGACAAACCACAATCTGGCAATATCTCACGAATCCTGTCCACCTTTGCCATATACCATTCACGTGTATAGGTACGGTTCATCAGTTGCAACATTCTTGTGCTACCGCTCTGCACAGGCAGATGGATATAGTTGCAAATATTCTCATACTTCTTCATGGTAAACAATACCTCGTCTGTAATGTCTTTCGGATGTGAAGTAGAAAATCGCACTCTGAGCAGGGGTGATACTAATGCTACCTGCTCCAGCAGGTTGGCAAATGAAACAGTTTTGCCGGATTGTTCATCATACCACTGATAACTATCCACATTTTGTCCGAGCAGTGTAACCTCCCGATAACCTTCTTCAAACAAATCAGTGCATTCCCTGATAATGGAATAGACATCTCTGCTCCTTTCACGTCCGCGTGTAAATGGCACGACACAGAAGCTGCACATATTGTTACATCCACGCATGATACTCACAAACGCTGTTACGCCATTACTGTTCAGGCGGATAGGGGCAATGTCTCCATAAGTCTCTTCACGGCTAAGGAGCACATCTACGCCTTTCTGTCCACTGTCGGCTTCTTTAATCAGCGTTGGCAGGCTTCTGTATGCATCAGGCCCCACAACAATATCCACAAGCTTTTCTTCTTCAAGAAATTTAGCTTTCAACCGCTCAGCCATGCACCCCAGTACCCCTATCAACAGTCCGGGTTTGTTCTTTTTAAGTTTTCTGAATTCAGACAATCGTTTCCTCACGGTCGCCTCTGCTTTTTCACGAACTGAGCATGTATTAATAAAAATAAGGTCGGCCTTCGTAAAATCATCGGTAATGTCCATTCGCTCCTTACGGAGAATAGAAGCTACCACTTCACTATCTGCAAAATTCATTGCACATCCGTAGCTCTCAATAAAAAACAACCTCTCAGCGGCAGGATTACGCATTCCATCCGGCTTCAACGCTTCTCCCTGCCGTGCCTCATCATGTATTTTGGATGTCTGTACTTCAAACATTATCTGTAAAATTTTCAGGTGGACAAAGATAAATAATTTGTAAGAAGCAATTGTGTCAGTTTTGGGTCGCTATTGGCTAAGATTTAACCCTTCTTTTCAATAAAATTATCTTTCTACTTACTGACTCAAAATCTTATTGATAACAATCATTTCTAAAGATAACTATTGTCATAGTTCAGCGGCCCGGTTGCGTGTACCTTGCATATCTAAAAAGTTAATAGTTGTGAGAAGGATACTGGTACCAACCGACTTTAGTCAGAATGCATCCAAAGCGCTGGCATACGCAGCCGAGCTGGCCAGTGCTTCCGGAGCTACTATCTACTTATTACACGTGATAGAACCTTCCCTGAATATGGCTACCATGCAGACAGACTCACTCAGCAGAAAGGTTATAGAAAAAAGTTCGGAAAATTTGCAACTTGCTGTCCAGGCCGCAAGGAAAGTGTACCCCAAAACAACCATCATACCGCACCTGGAAGGAGGAAAGATAGTAGATGCTATCCTTGGATACGCCTCAAAAAAAAGAGCAGGGCTAATCATCATGGGAACTAAAGGAGCCGGAGGCCTGAAGAAGTTTTTCCTGGGCACAGTAGCGGCTAATACGGTTGAGCGTGCCCGAATACCGGTGCTTACGATTCCGGTATCATACGAAGTCAGCAAACCCGGAGTAGTCCTTTTTGCAACAAACCAATTTGAAAAGAGCAAACGACTATTGAACAAGCTGATGGCGATTCCACTTCTCTTCAAAGCAAAAGTGCATGTAGTGGCCTACAAAGAAAAAGGGATCCCCGAAGCGGCAGATTACCTGTACAACGAGGAGCAAATCAAAAACTACCTGAAGTTCCTTAAGGAAAATTACCCTTCTGTCTCTTTTAAGGGCACATTGCTGGAGGGCGCATCCTTCGGAAAAAATATCGAAGCATATTGTGACAAAAACGGGTGCGACATCATAGCAATGGTTCCCTATCCGAAATCACTTTATGAGAAGATACTCCGGCGAAGTGAGACAAAGAGGTTGATCTTTCATTCTACCAAACCGGTTATGGCGCTTCCTGCCATTCCATTAGCATTTAACCCTTAAAATTTTTAAAATAGCACAACGATGAAAAAGATTTTAGTACCGACCGACTTTTCAGAGACCGCAAACAGCGCGCTGAATTTTGCAATACAGACATCAAAGGTTTTTTCTGCCAGGATTACGTTGCTTCATTCCTACGAAGTAAGCAGCAGTTTTTCATCCGATTATTATGGCGCCAATAAGGAATTCAACCTGCTTATGCTCAGTGATATTGAAAAGAAACTGGACAATGAGAGAAAGAAAATTAAAGAACAGTATAATATAGAGGTGGATACAGCCATATCTACGTATCCACTTGTGGAGGCCATCGCAAAAGTAGCTGAGGAAAAATCCATTGACCTGATAGTCATGGGTACACTTGGAGAAAGTGGTATCGCTGAGAAAATATGGGGCAGCAGGACATCATCCGTCATCGGGTCCACCAAAGTACCGGTAATGGTGATACCACACGATTACCAGTGGAAGAAACCTTCCAAAATATTGCTTGCCACAAATCAGTTCCGCAAAGAACCTAAAGCACTCAATTACATTTTTGAGCTAGCCGGCCTCTATATGGCGAGCGTGAGGGTGAGTGTCTTCACTGATTCTGACGATCAGACAGCACAGACTTATCTGGAAAACAAGCGAAACATTGCTGAATACGAGGATTTTCTTAAGAGTAATTTCTATGAGAAAACACTCACATCTGCCCACCTCACCGGAGTGGACTTTGAGGCTACTATTCAGGAATATATCAAGGAGAACGACTTTGACGTACTGGTAATGGTGACGCAGCAGGCAGGCTTCTGGAGAAGATTGTTCAATCCGAGCCTCACCCGAAAGATGAGCTATAACACTGAAATACCGCTGTTAGCGATTCCGGCAGAGTAAATTCAAGATTCCTAATATTTCAAAATCCATTGATATGGCACATACAGAACCCGTTTCGAGCATCATGACCAGCAGTGTGGTGTTCGCAAATAAGAGTGATAGCCTCCGGAAGGTAACTTCTATTATGAAGGAGCACAATGTGCGGCATCTTCCGGTTGTGGCAGGCGACACCCTTGCCGGTATTGTGAGCAAATCGGATATACTAAGGCTCAGTTTCGGCGATGTATATGAGGATCAGAGCGAGATTGATGAGACTATTTTTGATATGCTCACACTTGAGCAGGTAATGGTGTCAAACCCAACCACGGTAAATGCTGACGACTCAATCGCCGATGCTGCCAGAATTTTATCCAGAGCAGAATTTCACGCACTTCCAGTAATGAAGGGCAATCAGGTAGTAGGTATTGTGTCCACAACTGACCTGATTAAATATCTGCTTGGCGAAGCAGGTAATTAATATATCAGATGACAAAAGCATACCACCCTACGCCAGCGCAATAGGAGGCAGATCCGCATATTCAAAGGGGGCACGGGGCTCTGGCAATTCTCTGAAATTTGCCGGTATGGTATGATACTCAAACAGGGCTTCAGGATATTGGTATCTCACAATTTCCTGTAGCCTTTTTTCATCGGGGTCTCCTAACAGCCACTCAAAAGCATGTGCTTCGTCAAGGAGTAGTGGCATTCTTCTTTTACTATTATGAATCTGAGCCATCAGGCTATTAGCACCAGTGGTTACTATGGCAAAGGATTCTACATATTCACCGGTATCCCGATCTGTCCAGGGCTGCCATACGCCGGCCATAAAGAAGTAAGGACTCTCTTTCAGTGAAATGAAATAGGGATATTTCTTAGCAGTTTTCAGAGGCTGTCCGGTTCTCTTGTTTACAGGATACACATGTCTCCATTCATAAAAACCGGTGGATACAATAAGGCACCTCCTTGTGAGTGCGGCGTCTCTGAATATTTTACCGGGCATCAAAATTTCTTCTCCCACTGCATTAAGCATCACCATCGGTGGTTTGAATTTGCCGGTCTTATCCTTGTAACCCGTTCTCATCTTTGCTACCTCTGCCCTTGTGGTCAGATATTGCGGTATGAAGCCCCACTCCATCATAGCAATTTCAAATCCTTCTTCATTCACTTTCCGTTTCAGTACGATACTCTCACCGTAGTCAAATCCTGAAATCAGCGGTCTGCCCAGATTTTCCGACAGATTCAGTTTAGCTTCAAACTGCTTAAGCCGTATTTCCTGTTGTCCCTGTAGCGCCTGTCCATTATAATAGCACATCTGTAAAGCGTTTTCTGTCAATAGGTCTGTTGATAACCATGCTGGTCACACGTAGTATATTGTCCCGACCTGCAGGCAATTAGTTCTTATTAAAAAAACTTCTTCCCGGGATTGCTTCGATCAGTTCTCTGGTATATGCTTCCCGGGGATTAAAGAATACCTGATTGGCTGTGCCAGATTCTACAATCTTTCCTCTTCGCATTACAAGTATTCTGTCACTTATATAATGCACTACAGAAAGATCATGAGATATAAATATACTAGTGAACCCAAATTCTTCTTTCAGTTCTGAAAGCAAATTCAATACCTGCGCCTGCACACTTACATCCAATGCAGACACGCTTTCATCGCACACAATAAAGTCAGGATTAAGCGTCAATGCTCTTGCAATACAGATACGCTGGCGCTGCCCACCACTGAATTCATGTGGATATCTGTTATAATAATCTCCATTGAGACCTACCCGTTCCAGCAGGTGAATAGCCCTGTCTTTTCTCTCTCTTTCACTCGCTCCTAAATGATGAATAGTCAGAGGTTCCCTGATAGCCTCTCCAATAGTGATTCTTGGATTCAGGCTGCCGTATGGATCCTGAAAAATTATCTGAATATCCTTCCGCAGCGATCGCATTTTTTCTTCGGAAAGTGTATCAAGCAACTTTCCTCCCAACTTCACATAACCTCCATCAGGCCTTATCAACCTGAGTAGTGCCCTGCCTGTAGTCGTCTTGCCACACCCGCTCTCCCCTACAAGGCCTACCGTCTCACCCTTTTTAATATCAAAGGATATATGGTCCACGGCAGTGTACTCCCTGGTGGTCTTTCCCAAAAAATTCTTCTGAAGAGGAAACCTGATTACCAGGTCTCTCACTTCCACCAGTACTTCTTCACTCAGAATGGATTTCGATTGGGTGGGCTGAATTGCTTTAGAAACCTTTATCTCAGTCGCTCCTTCAAGAAAATCACTGATCACCGGCAAGGGCTTCCCCTTGTACTCAGGGCGTGGGTGACAACTTAATAAAGCTTTTGTATAATTCTTTTGTGGATTTGTGAATATGTCTTCTGTGATACCAGCCTCTACAATCTCGCCCCTGTACATAACTATCACACGGTCTGAGATTTCTTTCACCAGTCCAAGGTCATGTGTGATGTACAGAATACTCATGCCCATTGAATCCTGCAGTTCCTTCAGGAGACGAATAATACTCTTCTGCACGGTCACATCCAGTGCAGTAGTGGGTTCATCTGCAATTAGAATCTGCGGAGCACAACTCACTGCCATCGCAATCATTACCCGTTGCTTCTGCCCTCCGCTCAACTCGTGAGGATATTTCCTGAAGGTAGTCTCCGGATCAGGAAGCTTTACTTTTTCAAACAACGCTATCGCCTCGGATTTAGCTGCCTCACCGGTAATTTTTTTGTGGTGGATAATGGCTTCTGTCACCTGATGACCACATGTCTTTACGGGGTTTAGGGAAGTCATCGGTTCCTGGAAGATCATTGAGATTTTGTTACCTCTTATGTGCGACAATTCTCTTTCCTTCAATCCAATCAGATTTTCAGACTTACCATTCTCGTAAAACAAAATTTGTCCGGATCTGATGATTGCAGCCTGTGGCAACAATCCGAGTGCAGCCAGTGAGGTTACTGTTTTTCCGGAGCCTGATTCCCCTACTACTGCTACACTTTCTCCTTTCCTGATTTCAAACGACACTCCCTTAATTGCCTGCACAATCCCATTTTCTGTTTTGAAATCGATTTGGAGGTCTTTGACTGATAGCAGAGGAGTATTCACAACAATAGTAACTTAGGATTCCTAAAAAACCAGATGGCGGACGGTGAGTCCGTTATTAATTAATTGCTTTAAAGAGTCTATTCCAATTCTCAGGTGTTGCTCCACATACTTTGATGTAACACTTGCATCACTTTTCGAGGTTTTTACCCCCTCCGGAATCATGGGTGAGTCACTCACCAGAAGCAAGGCTCCCGTCGGAATTTTATTATAAAAACCCACGGTAAAAATAGTAGCGGTCTCCATATCTACTGCATACGCCCTTATCTTTCTGAGATACCCCTTAAATGTTTCATCGTGTTCCCAAACCCTTCGGTTGGTGGTATAGACAGTACCTGTCCAGTAGTCTTGTGAATAATCGCGTATAGTCGTAGAAATAGCCTTTTGTAAGGCGAATGCCGGGAGTGCGGGCACCTCGGGTGGGAAATAATCATTAGAAGTACCTTCTCCTCTTAAGGCCGCAATCGGCAGGATAAGGTCCCCTATCTTGTTTCTTTTTTTCAGTCCACCGCACTTGCCCAGAAACAATACCGCCTTCGGATTAATGGCACTCAGCAAATCCATGATGGTAGCAGCTCCGGGGCTACCCATGCCAAAATTGATGATGGTAATATTATTGGCAGTAGCACATTCCATAGGCTTATCCATACCCACAACCGGCACATTGTGAATGGCGGCAAACATCTGTACATAGTTCGAAAAATTAGTCAACAGGATGTACTGGCCAAAATTCTCAAGTTGTTCTCCCGTATAACGCGGCAGCCAGTTATCCACAATCTCTTTCTTAGTTTTCATATAATCTACTCACTGTTTAATATCTCGCTAAATTTACAACTTTAGAAGTTACTCAAAATCAAAATTACATAATGAGGATAGTTGTGACTTATCCACGGCCTGATTTTCATAGCTAGCAAACAATGAATGGATTAATAAAAATTGAGTTTCCGAAAGATAAAGTACTTCGAAGAAATAACAGCGGCAGTGAAGAGATTTTCGACGCCATACGGAAGACATGGGTAGCTTTAACTCCTGAAGAGTGGGTACGACAACATTTTATTCAATTTCTTTTCACACAATCTTATCCGGCACCGCTTATTGCGGTTGAAAAACAAATCACCCTGGCAGGACTTACCAAAAGATTCGATATTGTAGCGTACTCCCGGGATATGAGACCTTTTATGATAATCGAATGTAAAAGGATGGATGTATCGCTTTCTGAAAAAGTGTTGGCTCAGGCGCTCAGGTACCATGCTTCTCTGGAGTGTCCTTACCTTATCATTACCAATGGCGCATATACCCTTGGGTACCATAAAAAAAATGACCGGTTTGAGCCGGTCAATTCTTTTCCAAAATATCCTGACTGAACTATGGGAAAATACCCAGTTCAGCATAAGATGTAGCTACTTTATTAATCGCACAAATGTAGGCAGCGGTGCGCATGTCAGGTATGGCAGGATTACCTTGCCATATCTCTACGATTTCCCTTGTGGCTGTAATCATAGTCTCCTCAAGGCCGCTTCTTACAAGACTTATTTCATCAGGGCCCTGCATAATCAGATTGCGCTCTACCTTATTCATCGCCTTACCTGTCATTTCTTCCACCTGCATTACCAAATGATGATTGAGGTTTTCAGTGAACCTCTTTTCAAGTCTGCCGTAACGCACATGGCTGAGGTTTTTAAGCCATTCGAAATAGCTCACAGTAACCCCACCGGCATTTAGATACATATCAGGCACAATTAATACTCCCTTACGATTCAGAATATCATCTGCATCGCCGGTTAATGGGCCATTAGCAGCTTCTCCAATAATTTTAGCCTTTACATTTCCTGCATTTTCGGCATGGATTACACTTTCCAGTGCAGCAGGAATCAATATATCACAATCCATTTCCAGCGCATCCTGACTCTTGGCAAAGTTGGTAGCGCCCGGAAAATCGAGGATACTTCCTGTTTTCTTTCTGTGTTCAATCACTGCATCCACATCCAGCCCGTCATAATTATAAATGGCGCCTTCAAATTCGGCAAGACCTACAATTTTCGCTCCTCCTTCACTACAAAACTTTGCAGCATGCGAACCCACATTTCCCAATCCCTGCACGCACACTCTCTTTCCTTTGATTCCTAAAGGAAGTCCTACTTTATCCATCAGCCACTGGGTATTGCACACCTCATTGAGGCCATAAAAAACGCCAAGTCCCGTAGCCTCTCTTCTGCCTCTTACCCCACCCTGCGAAACCGGCTTTCCGGTGACACAACCGGCTGCATCAATCTCGCCGGGACGCATAGCTACGTAGGTATCAAGTATCCAGGCCATTTCACGCTCACCTGTACCATAGTCAGGTGCCGGCACATCGATACCCGGCCCTATAAAACTCTTCTTTATCAATTCAGAAGTGTATCTACGGGTGATTTTCTCAAGTTCATAAGGAGTGTAATCCTTAGGGCGAATTTTGATACCTCCTTTTGCACCGCCGAAAGGTACATTCACAATAGCACACTTGTAGGTCATCAGGGCGGCAAGTGCCATTACCTCATCCTGATCTACTGCGATACTAAACCGAATTCCTCCTTTACAGGGCGTCTTGTGGTGCGAGTGCTGCACACGGTATGCCTCAATAGTTACCACTTCACCGCTTTCTCTCTTTATAGGAAAACGCATCTGATAGACGCTGTTGCACTCCTTAATCTGACGGAGCACCCCATTGTCCCAATTGGTAAACACTGCCGCTTTGTCAAAGTTCTTCTCTACATTTTTGAAAAAGCTGTAGTTAGTGTTTGTTGACATATTTTATTAGTTTATTGGTGTTATAAAAATTATTATCCTTCTTTTTCTTTTTTAGAAATCTTTATGTCGATTCTCACCAGATATAATAAGAATACAATCAGGATTACCAGGCATACTGTCATTACCACATAAATCTTGTCGTGGCTCTCCATTGAACTCACCGGAGCTGCTGAAGAATCCTGCCCCAATGAAGAAAGTGCACTCAGGATAAAAATAATAAACAGGGAAACTCTTGACATAAACCGGTTAGCCATTCAAAATATTTTTATGGGTAAAAAGAAAAAACCTGATCTTAAGATTGCTTATCCAAATCCCTGCCAGAATCCAACCAAAAACCGACGGCCAGAAAACGGCTCTCATCACAGGGTCAAGGCTGTCGCCCCCCATCGCCGGGTTTCCACCACCTTCAGCGCCTTCGAGGCCTCCGGGATGTAACGACTGTACCATTCTGGGCAAAATCATGATAAGGGGAATATAAATGAAGTAGGCAAAAATATTATAAACTGCGCCTACTCTTGCACGTTTATCCATATCTGTCATAGACCCTCTTAGCACCACATAGGCAAAGTAAATAAGTACGGCAATGGCTGCAGCCATCTGTTTAGGGTCATTACTCCAATACTCACCCCAGGTATATCGTGCCCATATTGCACCAGTAACCAGCCCAAGGATCCCGAACAAAATCCCTACTTTGGCAAATTCAGCGGCATAAATATCGTACTTCAGCCTGCCTGATCTCAGGTAAGCAATGCTATACCCTAAGGAGAGCGAGAGTAGCGCTATCTGCCCAAACCACATAGGTACGTGAAAGAAGAAATTGCGGATGGTCTGGTAAAGATTCCCTACGTATGGCACGTTTATTATGAAACCGGCAGTAAATGAAAAGAGAAGTAAAAGGATACATGCTATTTTCCACCAAGACAACTTCATTGCATAATTTAATTTAAGATGATTCCTTCTATGCTTTAGCAAAATTACACGCAAACCGAGAAATAAAATAATTATCTTTTAGAGAGGCAAGGTCCTCCAAAACCCAAAACCCAAAACCTGAAACCTGAAACCTGAAACCCGAAACCTGAAACCTGAAACCTGAAACCTGAAACCCGAAACCTAAAACCTAAAACCCCACACTCATTCACTAACTGTCACCAGTACCCAAAAATCACATCTGAACTGCAATTCAACAGGATGGCCTCCTGGTTCACTTTCCCGACGAAGAGACAGTCGTATGGATCCAGCTCGTACGTCTTATCAGAAACCTCTATGGAAATTCGCTCAGGCGCAAAGACTAGCCCTTGCAGATGATCCATTGCAGTGTGCAACGGCCCGATATGAAATGCAGGAACTGCCAGTCCTTTTCTGATCATGAAATTAAAATCCTGGCCGGTTGAAAATGACACTATCGTGTCCGATGAATCAAATGTAAAAAGAGACATCCTTTCGTAATGTTCCCGTTTACCGTTTCGCTCTATTCTGAGATCATTATCAAGCATCACAATGTATCTGTTGTAACCTGAAAATTTGGTAAATGCAGAGGGACATACCTCAATTGTGGCTGTACTGATCCTGAATTCAAAATCTTTATTTTGGTAATTGGCAGATTCAGGGCTTAT
This sequence comes from Chitinophagaceae bacterium, assembly GCA_023957755.1. Lineage (GTDB taxonomy): Bacteria > Bacteroidota > Bacteroidia > Chitinophagales > Chitinophagaceae > Ginsengibacter. Next base: position 78,492 of record JAMLGT010000012.1, on the reverse strand, counting down.
GCACAACTGAAAAGTCTGCCCACCCTGCCACGCTCCCGGTTGGATTCTCTCCTTCCTAATGTGCCTAATTTTCAATTGAAACTTTTGAAATCATGATTCATATCTATTCTCTCCATAAGAAAGGGAAAAGTACAACAGACAACACAATTACCAGCACATCCAGCCCTACTAGTAAGGAAAACATTTGCAAGAGCGCCCCTTCTCTGAACACTTCACCCAACATTGACCTGGAAATCCTGAGTAACAAAAGCAGTTGGGGAATAATCAGCGGGAATCCCAAAATGGCCATGATGGCCGCATTCTGCTGGGCTTTGGCCGCGATAGCAGACATAAGGGTAAAGACAAGGCCAATACTCACTGCTCCCAGGAATGCCAATCCCACAAAACTCCCTATATTCAATACAGGAGTCCCCAAAAGGAAGAAAAACAGGATTAAGCTCATCACCACCATTAAAACAGAGATAAGTGCATTATAAATGAGCTTGGCAATGATAAACTGAGTCGGGCTACCGATAAAGTAATAATACAGCATTCTGCCCTTGCTCTCCTGCAGAAAGCTCTTGGCCACTGCATTAATACATACAAATAGTTGAATCATCCAGAACAACCCGTTAAACACATCGGCCTGAGGTTTACCCATTGCCAGATATAGCACAAATACAGTAGAAGCCACATAGAGCAATATGCCCCAGAAAGTGTATTGCTGGCGTAATTCCAGCAATAAGTCCTTTTGCATTAAAGTGAATACGCCTTTCATTGGGTGACGAAAATAATTTTTTCTGAGAAGATTATTGATAATTGTTTCTCATTTTATTCAATTGGGTTACCATCGTTGATTGATTGAATTTTTGGTGCCTGAAAAATGTTATTTCTTCATTGCCTAAAGAGAATGACAAATGCAAACATCTGTACTTTGTAACCCATTATCTCTATCAGGTTAGGTCTGGATTAAATAGTCAATTGATAAGTCTAAACTTTGCCGCCATATCTAAAGTAGGTCTATTACCCACATACCGATACACTAACTACAACTCTGATTTTGATGCAATACATTCACTCGCAACCGTTTGGTCACCTTCAATACATTTATCAGAACCTGCTTTTTCTTCAGCCTAACCCGGATTTTCCAGATGTGCGCAAACCCTGCATCTGGGCTCATAGATATCTTTTTCTCCAAGAAGTACCTGGCTGGTAGCACTCGTTTTTCGGTAGCTTACGTTGGCTATATTGCCGCATTTTACACAGATAGCATGCAACTTGCTGATGTAATCTGCGATAGCCAGCAGATTGGGCATTTGCCCGAAAGGCCTGCCCATATAATCCATATCCAGTCCTGCTACAATAACCCTAATACCTTTCAAGGCTAGTTGCTCACACACGTAAGTAATCTGGTCGTCAAAAAACTGGGCTTCATCAATCCCTACGACATCCACATCCTGTGCATACATCAGAATCGATCTCGAGTTTTCGATAGGAGTTGACATGATTTTATTCTCATCGTGACTTACAATCCGCTCTTCATCGTATCGCGTGTCAATCGCAGGTTTGAATATCTCTACTTTTAGATTGGCTATTTTTACCCGTTTCAGTCTTCTGATCAATTCCTCCGTCTTACCGCTGAACATACTGCCACAGATAACCTCTATCCAGCCTCTTCTTTCACCGGTTAAATTGGGCTCTATAAACATTTTTGTTTATTATTATGAGTTACTATTAGTACCTTAGCTTTTGTGCAAGGTTAATCTGATTTTCTCTGAATTCAAAAACAAATTACCTGCAAACCACAGGCCTAACCGGGAAGAATTATGGAGCGAGTGAAAACTCTAATTGAAAAACTCCGCCAGCAGGCGGATAGTAATGTCTCACCTGAGATCATGCTGGCTACGCTACAGATGCTACAAGCTGAATTGACCTCGGTAAAAGCAAGTGTCCGGGTAAATCCTGGCAGAAGGGTAGCTATCATTATGCCAGCTATGCCCACTGTAGCAGATGCATCGCCTGCGCCCTTACCTGCATCAGACGAAAAGGTAGTGGAGGTTCTCAAAGTGGATGAAAAAGAAATCGAAGAGGAACTGGCTCAGATGAAGAAAAATGCAGAAGCGCTTCAGTCGCTTGGATACCACAGCAATCCTGCGCTGCAGCTAAACTTATTCGACGAAATTCCCACACTCTCGCACCAGGATCCGATACCTGAAAACGAAAAAAAGGCTATCGAGAAAATCGATTATAACAGCCTGGCAGAATACGAAGAGAATCTGAATGACAAACTGAGAGTAGTGAAGACAGAACTCTCTGAAACTCTCACCTCATCCCCCATCAAAGACCTCAAAAAGGCGATTGGTGTGAATGACAGGTATCTCTTCATCAATGAGCTTTTCCGTGGCGATGAAGCGATGTATGAAAGAAGTATCAAGACTATTCAAAGTTTCTCAAACTATGCAGAAGCAGAATTCTGGATCAGAAGAGAATTGAAAATAAAAATCGGATGGCTGGATAATAATCCCATCGTAAAGCAATTCGATAATCTGGTAAGACGCCGGTTCTCGTAGAGATCCCGGGTAGAAAGATTATTCCTTACCTTCTCCGGTATCAATGGAGCCTTCTTTAAGAATCTTATCCATATTGCGGTCATTATCTATTATGCCTCTCTCTTCTAATGCCCGCATATCTTTTGCATCTTTCAGAAATTCAGAAGCAAAGATGAAATCGTTTAGTTTTTCGTGTTTGCTGAAAATTATTTCCTTGTTGGTACCTTTCCATTCTTCCTTACCCTGATCCAGATAGAGAATATTCTCCCCTATCTCCATTACACTATTCATATCATGAGTGTTGATAATAGTGGTAATATCATTCTCTTTAGTGATTTCATGAATTAGCTTATCTATAAGCATGGATGTTCGCGGATCGAGCCCGGAGTTGGGCTCGTCACAAAAAAGATATTTCGGCTTCAGCACAATGGCCCGTGCAATCCCCACCCTTTTCTTCATTCCTCCGCTTATCTCATCCGGCCTCTTTGCATTTACCCCTTTAAGGTCAACCCGCTCCAATACAAAGTTTACACGTTCCAGTTTTTCTCCTCTGGTCCATTTTGTAAACATATCGAGTGGAAACATCACATTTTGCTCTACCGTCATACTATCAAAGAGGGCAGACCCCTGAAATAACATACCTATCTGCTGCCGTAACAGTTTGCGATCTTCTCCCGACATCGTCACAAAATCAGTTCCACTGAAAAGAATTTCGCCGCTGTCAATCTTCAACAACCCTACCATGCACTTCTGTAATACTGTTTTGCCACTTCCACTGGCACCGATTATCAGATTCGTCTTGCCTTTGTCGAACCTGGCATTCACCCCTTTCAGTACTGCCTTATCCCCAAACGACTTTATTACATTTCTTAACTCTATCATATATCAGACAAGCGACGGATTTGATTAAAGATAACTTTACAAAAAGATATAGGCGATCAGATAATCTACCATCAGAATTACAATACAACTTGTAATCACGGCGGCGGTGCTGGCTCTTCCGATTTCCAAAGCGCCACCTCTCACATAATATCCGAAAAACGAAGAGATACTACTGATAATAAAGGCAAACGAATAGGCTTTTGCCAGTCCTATATACACATTCTTGATTGTAAATCCATTCTGCAGCCCTCTGTCAAAAGCGTCACCCGCTACCAGTTCACCCAATGCACTTGCCAGCCTTCCTCCATAGATTCCCAATACCATTGAAATAATTACCAACAGCGGAATAGTCAGCAGGGCCCCCAGTATCTTAGGTGCAATCAGGTAGGATTTGGTATTAATTCCCATTATTTCCAGTGCATCTATCTGCTCGCTCACGCGCATATTACCTAACTCTCCGGCAATCTTACTTCCCACCACACCTGCCAGCACAATACAAATCAGCGTGGGTGCAAACTCAAGTATCACCGTATCTCTTACCACCAGCGCTATGGTTTCTCTGGGAATCAACGGGCTCACAAGCTGATATGCCGTCTGTACTGCACTAACAGCACCCATAAAGATTGAAATAATTACGACAATCCCCAGCGAACCAAACCCAATCTCCACTGACTGATGCATGAGTTCTTTCCAGTACATCTTACCGTTCTCCGGCTTTCTGGCTGCCCCTCTAAGCATCAGCAGGTATTGTCCGAAAGAAGAAAACAGCTTCATAATCTTTTATCTGATTGCCTTTAGAAATTATTTATTTTCCGCCTTACTTCTTCTCCAGCGGCTTTTCTTTACCTCCGGAGCAGCCACAGGTTTTTTCTTCAGTTTTGTCTGTGCATCAAGCACAGAAATTACTACCATATTGTATATACTCCGTACAGGGCTTCCCAGTTGCAATACATGAACCGGTTTGTTGAGTCCTATCAGGATGGGCCCGACAGTTTCCGTTCCTCCCACCTCCTGAAGCAGTTTGTATGCAATATTACCAGCTGCCAGGTTAGGAAATATCAGCACATTCACATCATGATCTACCAAAGAACTGAAGGGATAGTTATCTCTTAATATTTTCTTATCAAATGCTACATTAGCCTGTATCTCACCATCCACAATCAACGAAGGATCCTGTTGCTTCACTAATTCAGTAGCCTTGGCTACCAGTCTTGCTTCTGTGGAATCACTACTTCCAAAATTGCTATAGCTCAGCATTGCAACCACCGGTGTGATTCCGAAATTGCGTACCTCCTTTGCCACCATTAATGCAATACCTGCCAATTCTTCTGCAGTAGGATTAAAGTTAACTGTGGTATCCGCCAGAAACAGGGGCCCTCGTTTACCCATAATGACATACATACCTGCCACACGTTTTACGCCCGGCTCCAACCCCACAGTTTGTAGCGCTGGCCGGATAGTATCCGGGTAGTTGCGTGAAAGGCCTGAGAGCATCGCATCTGCATCGCCCGATTCCACCATCATGCATCCAAAGTAGTTCCTGTCTTTCATCACACGCGACGACTCATACCGATTGAATCCCTTTCGCTTGCGCTTATTGAAAAACAATTCACCATATTGCTTCCGCTTTTCATCCATTTCGTCTGCCTTGGGATCAATAATCCTGATATCTGTTAAATCAATCCTGCTGGCTTCAGCTATTTGTTTTATTTTTTCCTCATTTCCCAGCAGGATGGGTAAGGCTATTCCTTCTTCATAAACCAATTGCGCGGTTCTGAGGATCTTTTGATTTTCTGCTTCCGAGAATACTATAGTACGCGGATCCTGGCGAGCTTTTGCACCCGCCATTCTGAGCAGCCTGTTTTCTATGCCAAGCCTTTGCCTTAGTTCGGTTTCATATTGCTCCCAATCAGTAATATGCTTCCGTGCTACCCCACTGGCCATTGCTGCTTTTGCCACTGCCGGTGCCACAGCCATCAACAGTCTGTCGTCCATTGGTTTGGGAATAATATAGTTGGGGCCATAAGCCATATCTTTTTCATTATAGGCAAGCATCACAATATCAGGCACGGGCGACTTGGTCAAATCTGCCAATGCCCTTACCGCAGCCAGCTTCATCTCCTCATTAATCTGGGTTGCTCTCACATCGAGTGCGCCCCTGAAGATGTAGGGAAATCCTAACACATTATTTACCTGATTGGGGTAGTCGCTTCTGCCGGTAGCCATAATCAGGTCTTTCCTCACTTTCACGGCATCTTCATAGCCTATTTCCGGATCGGGGTTGGCCATTGCAAAGATGATAGGATTCTTCGCCATACTCTTTACCATAGCAGGGGTTACCACATTCCCCACACTCAGCCCAATAAATACGTCTGCCCCTTTCATCACCTTCTCCAGAGTCAGTGTGGAATCTTTTGTGGTTGCAAATTTCTTCTTGACCTCATCCAGATCGGGCCGGTCTCTATGCAGGACTCCTTTTCGATCAAACATGTAGAAATTCTCCGGCTTTGCCCCGACAGCTACATATAACTGGGCACATGCCATCGCTGCCGCACCCGCACCATTCACTACAAATTTGGCTTTTTCAATCTTTTTCTTCTGAATCTCCAACGCATTGATAAGGGCAGCAGCACTGATAATTGCAGTGCCATGCTGATCATCATGCATTACAGGTATCTTCAACCTTCTTTTTAGTTCCCTTTCGATATAAAAACATTCGGGCGCCTTGATGTCTTCAAGGTTTATACCTCCAAAAGTGGGTTCCAAAGCAGCCACAATGTCGACAAACTTTTCAGGGTCGGTTTCGTTAATTTCTATATCAAAGACATCTATATCGGCAAATGTTTTAAACAATACGCCTTTCCCCTCCATTACCGGTTTTCCGGCCACTGCACCAATATTTCCCAGTCCCAGTACCGCCGTACCATTGGTAATCACCGCTACCAGATTTCCTTTGGCAGTGTAGAGATAAGCGTTATCAGGGTCGTCCTGAATTTCCAGACAAGGAACTGCCACCCCCGGTGAATAAGCCAGCGAAAGGTCTCTTTGCGTTTTTGCAGGCTTTGTGGGAACTACCTGAATCTTCCCCGGTCTTCCGTGAGAATGATATTCAAGTGCTGTCTCTTTTCTAATGACTTTTGACATAGAATTTAATATGGATTACAATATTTGGTTTGTTGTTCTTAATAAGTAAATGTAAAGATAACAGAATACTTTTTAGGCATTTGGCCGGCAGGAGGCACCAAGCCATGCCATCATGCCCATTCCGTGTAAAATAGATTCCTCATCGACATCAAAGGTGGGTGTGTGACCTATTCTCACATCTCCCAGCCTTGCACTGCCGGTACCTAACCGATAAAAGCAGGCAGGTATCTCCTGAGAGTAATAAGCAAAATCTTCAGCGCCCAGCCTGAGCTCTGTTTCGAATACATTCTCTGCGCCGGCAAATTCTTCAGCCTTCTTTCTTCCTAATGCCGTCAGGGCAGGGTTATTAATGAGGAAGGGATACCCAACGTCGATATTTACGGCTATTTCTGCTCCGGTCGCCTTAGCCACACCTGCACACACCTCCCGGATTAACCCGTGTGCATGAAACCTCCACTTCTCATCCATAGCTCTGAAAGTGCCCATGAGTCTGACTTCTGAAGGAATCACGTTAGTAGTGTGCCCGCCATTGAAGGCAGTTATAGAAAGTACAGAAGGATTCAAAGGATCGTTGCGCCGGCTGATTACCTGTTGCAGACTGGTTACAATCTGAGAAGCGGCCAATATGGTATCCACAGTGAGATGAGGCGCGGCAGCATGGCCACCTTTACTTTTTACGGTAATGTATATCTCATCTGCACTGGCCATCGCCTTACCTTCTCTGAAACTGAAGGTGCCCACGTTGAGTGTAGGATGGGTGTGAAGTCCAAAAATTGCATTCGGTACCGGATTTTTCAGCGCCCCGGCTTTTATCATGAGGCTGGCACCTCCGGGATTTTTTTCCTCACCAGGCTGAAAAATCAATTTTACGGTTCCTTCAAACTCATCTCTGAGTTGCACCAGAATTCTGGCCGCCCCAAGAAGGCAGGTGGTGTGTACATCATGGCCGCATGCGTGCATTACACCCGGCACTTTTGAAATATACGGCACTTCATTTTCCTCCTGAATAGGCAGTGCATCCATATCAGCCCGAAGTGCCACAGTATAGGAGTTTGGGTTCTTTCCTTCAATGATCCCCACTACGCCGGTTTCGGCAAGCACTGAGAATGGAATTTCGTATTCTGAAAGTTTTTGTTGCACAAACTCTGAGGTTCCATACTCCTGATAGCTCAGTTCCGGATGCGCGTGAAGATGCCTTCTCATTGCCACAGCATCGTCCTTAAACTGTTGGGCAAGAGTCTTGATTTTTTGCATTAGCATGATGCAAAAGTATAACTCTTGGAAAAGATGAGAATCACCCTTTCAAAAAATGTATTCTGTAAAGAAAGTTAACCCGTGACTTCCACCCTGTTCCGCAATAAGAATCTATTGTGAAAGGATTTCTGCCCTCATACTCTCAGGGTCAAAATCCTTTCCGGGATTTACTTCAATAGTCTCGTTGAGTAAATAAATCTTGGCTCCGCCTAAAATTCTGGAAATCTGCGCCTGATACCGTTCTGCTTCCTCCCTGGTTCTGAAGTCGCCAAATTTTATCCTGATATAAGGGTTGGCAAACCACATATATGGTTTTTGATTGGGAAAGCGCTGAAGCAGTTCTGCTCTCACCTTGAAAGCATAATTCTTGTCACTGGTATTAAGCACCATAAGACGATAGCCTTTAATATATCTCGCCTTTATCTTTAATGCTGCTGAATTGACTTCAGCTTCTCTGCTTTTAAGAAGTGGCAAACGATAGTCGCTGAATACTATTATTCCATTAGAAAGCGTATCTGCACGCTGAGCTGATACTAATGAACTACAAAGTATAAATAATATTAAAAGGTTTACTTTCATATTCGATATATAGTGTAAAATCAGGTTTGTGCAGTTGCATGCAGCAAATCACTTCTCAAAAAATTCTTTGCTCTCCTCTACAATTTTCAAACTGGAACTACAACCAATCCTGTCAGCACCTGCATTAATCAGTTCTTTGGCAAATGAAAAAGACCTGATACCCCCCGCTGCCTTTATTTTAATCGCATCAGCCAGATGGTTTCTCATCAATTGTACCGCATGAATGCTGGCTCCTTTCTCTGCAAAGCCTGTAGAAGTCTTCATATAGTCCACTCCTGCTGCGCCATAAATATCACAACATTTAATAATCTCATCGTCTGTGAGGACACCGCTCTCAATAATCAGTTTAATAATTTTTCCTTTACTCCTTACAATCGGCATTACAGTGTTGATCTCATTGGCGAGGAAGGTCCAGTCACCATTCTTGATAGCCGATACATTCACCACCATATCTAATTCGTCGGCTCCATCCACAGTGGCTAATACTAATTCAGCTACCTTGGCTTCAATAGCACAATAACCAAATGGAAAGCCTATCACCGTACAGGTATTGACTCCGGAACCTGCCAGAAATTCTTTTGTTTTTTTTACATAAAGCGGGGGAATACATACAGCGGCAAACTTATATGTTTTAGCCTCGTTGCATATCCTCTCCACGTCCGCAAGTGTGGTTGTCTGTTTTAGGATTGTGTGCTCAATATATTTCTCAATATTCATATACGACCGTTTATAAAAAATCTAAGTTAATGCTAAAGTAATCTTTATCTTCAATGCCCAAATAATTTAACGTCATGAGAAGAAAATCAAAACTCTTTTTATCCCTTATTTTATTTTTCTCATTTCCGGTTTCCTTTGTATATAGCCAGGCTACATCCACAGTTAACGGAGTAGCTGATGAACGCGAAACAATCTTCGCCTTCACAAATGCCACTATCGTTAAGGATGCCGAAAATACAATCAATAACGGAACATTATTGATTCAGAAGAATAAAATTATCGGCGTGGGTAATAACATCCCCATTCCAAACAATGCAGTCGTAATGGATTGTGCAGGAAAATTCCTTTATCCTTCATTTATCGACTTGTATAGTAATTATGGAGTGCCTACTCCCCAGCGTGCCACTTCCGGAGGGTTCAATCCTTTCCAGCAGTCGCAACTGACCACTGCTAACATGGGCGCCTACTCGTGGAATCAGGCTATTAAGCCCGAGGTAAATGCTTCTGCGCTCTTTACCGTAGTTGACAAAGATGCTGAAGTCTGGAGAAGTTCAGGATTTGGCACCGTGCTTACTCATCAGAGAGATGGTATTGCGCGAGGTAGCGGCACAGTGGTAACACTGGCTCATGGCCCGGCAAACTTCGTAATGTTAAAGCCAATAGCTTCCGCTCATTACTCATTTAGCAAGGGCACCTCTACTCAATCATATCCTTCATCTCTAATGGGTATGATAGCGCTGCTACGCCAGACTTATCTTGATGCAGACTGGTACAAAAGTCTTCCGGCAGATAAACCCGGAGAAGGAACCAATCTCAGCCTTCAGGCATGGAACGATCTTCAGGGATTACCCCAGATATTCGAAGCTAATGATAATTGGAACGACCTGAGAGCCTCCCGGATTGCAGATGAGTTCGGGAAAAAATATATTATAAAAGGCGGTGGCAATGAGTATCAGCGAATAAAAGAAATTGCCGGCATCAGATCCACATTTATATTGCCTCTTACATTTCCCGCTTCACCAAGTGTCAGTGATCCGATTGATGCAAGAAATGTGACTCTGGCCACACTCAAAAATTGGGAAATGGCACCAGGAAACATGGCAGCTTTTGAAAAGGAAAATATTCCTTTCTGCATCACTGCCGATGGGCTGAGAGATGGAAAAACGTTTTTTGCAAATCTGAAAAAGGCAATTGATGCAGGGCTTACAGAGAAAACAGCACTTGCAGCCCTTACCAGCACACCTGCTCAGACTATCGGAATCTACGACATGGTAGGAAGCCTGGAGACGGGCAAACTGGCAAATTTCATTATCACCAACAAGCCCATCTTTGATGAAGGAACAACAATCCTTCAAAACTGGATTCAGGGCACCAACTACGATTTGCATCCCGAATCATGGAAGATTACTGCAGGTACCTTCCAACTCGTGCTCACTGACAACAATGGAAAGAAAACAAATTACAATCTACACGTGAAATCAGCTTCTGCTGCAGATGTAATTGGAACGGATACCCTGGCTGCAAAATTTACCAATAACGGCAGCCTGGTTCAGATTTCATTCAGCCCTGTAAAGCAAAAAGCAGGGCCGGGAAGAAACGCAAATGCGACACCGGCACCCAATATCATCCTGAGTGGAAAAAGCACAGGAAAAGTTTGGGAAGGTGCTGGTGTAGATACTTCAGGAAACCACCTGTTATGGGTAGCTACGCTTACTCAGGAATCACCTGTTAAGAGTGCCCCGTCCAGAACCAGGAAAGAACAAATTACTTCAGAAGTAAATTACCCATTTGGAGCTTATGGATGGACCACCAAACCTGAGCAAAAGGATGTGCTGTTTAAGAATGCTACTGTATGGACTTCAGAAAAAGCCGGTGTGCTGAAGAATACGGATGTGCTGGTAAAGAATGGCAAGATCGCAGCCATAGGCAAAAATCTGAACAGCGCTGGAGCTACGGTAATTGACGCTACAGGAATGCACCTCACTCCGGGAATAATAGATGAACACTCACACATCGCAGTGCAATCGATTAATGAAGGAGGGCAGTCGGTAACCTCCGAAGTCAGGATTGGAGACAATCTGAATCCCGAGGACATAAACATTTACCGCCAACTGAGCGGTGGCGTCACTACTTCTCAGATTTTGCACGGTAGTGCCAATGCCATTGGGGGACAGTCGCAACTCATCAAACTTCGCTGGGGTGTCAATGATACAGACCTGAAATTCGCCGGAGCAGATCCATTCATCAAATTTGCTTTAGGTGAAAATGTGAAGCGAACTACCTCACAAAACAACAATCGCTTCCCTAATACCAGGATGGGCGTAGAAGAGGTGCTCATGGATGCATTTACCAGAGCCAGAGATTATGAAAACCAGTGGAAAGCCTGGAACAGCCGTCCTAAAGGCAGCACTATGCTCCCTGTAAGGAGAGACCTGGAGTTGGATGCACTCGTTGAAATACTAAACTCCAAAAGATTTATCACATCACACTCCTACGTGCAGAGTGAAATCATCGCCGCTATGAGAGTGGCTGAAAAGTTTGGTTTCCGATATAATACATTCACACATATTCTGGAAGGATACAAGGTGGCAGATAAACTTAAGAAACATGGAGCCAATGCCTCCACTTTCAGCGACTGGTGGAATTATAAAATGGAAGTAGTAGATGCCATCCCACAGAATGCGGCAATTATGACAAGCATGGGACTTAATACAGCTATTAATTCGGATGATGCAGAAATGGCACGCAGGCTCAATCAGGAAGCTGCCAAGAGCATTAAATACGGCCTTAGTGAGGAAGAAGCACTGAAGATGGTTACTATCAACCCGGCTACAATGCTCCACGTACAGGATAAAGTAGGAAGCATTAAGGTGGGAAAAGATGCGGACCTGGTATTATGGAACCATAATCCATTGACCATCTATGCTGTTGCACAGAAAACAATGGTTGACGGAATAATCTATTTCGATCGCGAACGTGATCTGCAACTGAGGGAGCAGATGAAGGCTGAGAAAAACAGACTGATTCAGAAGGCAAATTCTGCAGGCAGAGGTTCAGGTGCTCCCGGTATGCAGGCGGGCGGGTTTACTCCACCCTTTAGTTACCTCGGCGTTGGCGACGACTATATTGACCAATACATGCAACCATAATCAAACACAAAAACACAGAAGATGAAACATATTTTTTTATTCCTCATTATGCTATTTTCGGGAAGTGTGATTATGGCACAGCCGGACATCTACCCCGCCCCTGAAAACAAGGGAGTGATAGCACTTACCAACGCTACTATCCATGTAGGAAACGGCACTGTCATTGAAAATGGAACCATCATCATTAATGGCTCCAAAATAGAAAAGGTGGGAAGCGACATACAGGCTCCTTCTAATGCCAAAGTTTATGACGTCAAAGGCAAACAAGTGTATCCCGGCCTTATCAGCCCAATTTCAATTATCGGGCTGAAAGATGTAGGGGGGGCTGTACCGGGCACAAACGACTTCAGCGAGTTGGGAGACATCAACCCCAGCATCCGCTCTATTGTAGCGTATAATACCGACAACCATGTCATCAACGTGCTACGCACAAATGGCATTTTGCTCGCGAACGTAATTCCTCAAAACGATGGCGGCGGCAGAATGCTGATTCCGGGTACCTCTACTGTAGTGCAACTGGATGCATGGAACTGGGAAGATGCAGCTTACAAGATGGACGGACAAATGCACCTGAATATGCCTTCGTTGTCTCAGCGTGGTGGAGGTAGGTTTTTCTTTGCACAGGCTCAGGCATCACAGGGTAATGCTGCTGCAAACGGTCTGAAAAGAGTAGAAGAAGCCAAAGACTTCTTCCGCCAGGCAAAAGCTTATCTGGAGAAACACTCAAATACGCAAACCAATCTCAAATTTGAAGCCACCAAAGGATTGTTTGATAAATCTCAGAGCCTGTTTGTGCATTGCGACAATGTAAAAGAAATGTTGCTGGCAATCGATTTCAAGAAGGAATTTGGATTCAACGTAGTAATTGTAGGCGGAGCAGACAGTTGGCAAATCGGATCATTGCTTAAAGAAAATGGGATTCCGGTAATTCTTAACCAAATGCATGCCCTGCCTGAAACAACAGACGACGATGTGGATCAACCGTTCAAGACGCCAGCCATGCTGCAGAAAGCAGGAGTACTCTTTGCCATAGGAGATGTGGACGGCACCACACGAGGACGCAACCTGATGTATAATGCAGGTACTGCTGCTGCTTATGGCCTTACCAAGGAGGAGGCTATCAGTGCGCTGACACTTAATCCGGCAAAGATTTTCAGGATAGATGACAGAACAGGAACCATCGAAGCAGGCAAGGATGCAAACATCGTGGTGAGTGAAGGCGATATCCTCAATATGGAGGAAAGCATAGTTGAACTCGCATTTATCCAGGGCAGGAAAATAAATCTGGAAAATAAGCAGAGCCAGCTTTCTGAGCGGTATCAACACAAATTTAACATTAAGCTGAAAGAACCTGCTAAGTATTAATTGACGGCAACAAATAAGCTTAAAAACCTACAGTAAAAAAAACTGTAGGTTTTTTTATTTTCTTCCCGTAACTCTTTTCCTTAGTGTCTGAAGTACGGGAGCAATATCAGGTGATATTTGAAAAAACATTGTAGCACCAGCAAACAAAATAATAAATACAAGACTTCTGGAGGCAATGGCCACGAAGCCAGTGTAAGACCTGAATAAATAATAGCTTATCCCATAGCATCCTACGGCCACAATAATAGAAAGTGCCATTTTCCATGAAAAAGGATACATTCTGAATTTCCTGTAAAGAAAAATAATACGCAAAAGATTAAACAAAAGAGCGCTGAACAAAGTGGCTATTCCCGCACCTACAATCCCTATGCGTTTAATCAGCATATAATCTACAGGAATAATTATGAGCAGTACTATTATCCCAGCCACAACCTCAAACCGCCAGTGAGCCGAGGTGCTAATAATCTGAGAATTGATACCTGTGCCCATATCCACAACCCGTGCCAACCCAATAAAAAAGAAGACCCAAAGCGAGGTTAGATATGCCGGCTGCAAATGAAAAGTGTTCACTATATCGGTATAACTCATCCAAACCAGAAAGAATATAGCCAGCCCTCCTATCAGCAGATTAAGCCCGGAACGATGATAAATTCTCTGGATCTTTTCATACTCCTTATCCTTCCACGCCTGTGAGACCACAGGGATAGCAGCCGCAATAGCTCCACGTTGAGGTGCCTGCACCAGGCTGCCAATTACCAGCCCCAGTGAATAAATACCAGCTTCGGTAGTTCCTAAAAGGGACATAATGATCAGCATATCGATAAAATTGGCCACCATATACACTATGCTGCTCAGGTAGGATAACAAAGCCATAGCTCTGATCTTCTTGTAAAATTTCCGGGTGACCTGGCTCAGTTTCAGAGTAATCGAAAATGCATTCTTATAGATTAGATATAGCATTAAAATCAATGCTGTAAATCCAAAAGTCAGTGAATACCATTTTATGAATGAATCAAAGTCAGATATAACCCGGACACTTAGTAGCAGAATAAGTATAGTGATTAATCCTTTAAAAAACAGCTCCCTCAAAAAAGTGGTAAAGACCGACTGGCGTATATTCCATCCAAATGCTTCGAACAAAGAGAAAAACAAAATTCCAAAAGCAAAAGGAAATATCCAGCGAAAGTACTGTAGAAAGAGAGGAGAATTACCTGCGAATTTCTGCACAATCAAATCTTTGAAAATAAATGCACCTGCCATCATAAGCAAAAATCCCATAAGGCTAAACAGGATGGACCATCCCATCAGGTCAATTTTCTTCTGAGGAAGATTATCTTTATAATAAGGATAGAATTTATAAACCACACTTACCATCCCAAGGCTCGAAAAAGCATACATCAGATTGCCTACCGCAAGAAAAATGCTGGTCATGGCATACTGAGAAGGAGAAAAGGGAGACCCCTGACGTGTAAAAAGATAAGTATTGACAAACCCCGCTGCGAATCCGGCATACACCAGAACTGTAGATAAAATACTTTGCCTCCTGATTTGCGACATACCTTTGCTAATTGGTTTGATTCTCCGGCGCCACACAAAACTGTCGTAAAAAATCTACAAAATCAATTTTAATATATGGAATCCTCAATTTCTCTTCATCTCAACTATTATATGAGACCCGGCGGCAATTCGCAAACATTTTGATTTCATTATATATTTACATACAACCCAAGGGATTTTTTTTCGGTCATTTGTAACCAAACAATTAATCATGGCGAGCAGAAGATCAATACTTTTTTGTTTTCTCATTATAACCACACTCACTTTTAGCATGGAATCAAAAGCGCAGGATCCTACATACCATCAGGAATGGAAAGAAGTGGAAAAAGCAATTTCAGAAGGACTACCCAAAACAGCACTTTCCACTATTGATAAAATATACAAACTGGCCAAAGCCTCTAAGAATGAGGGGCAGGTGATTAAATGCCTTCTTTACAAGAGTACACAACTCACATATATTGAAGAAGATGCCGCCAAGAAGGTAATCAGCTCCATGAAGGAGGAAATAGCTACTGCACCCCAGCCTGCCCGATCAGTAATGCAGAATATCACCGCTCAGTTCTATGAAGATTATTTTTCCAGAAATCGTTATCGGTTATATTCCGCCACACAAACAAAAGAATTTAAGAAAGAAGATATTGATACATGGAGCAAGGAAGATTTTTTCCGTGAAATATCTAATTTATATCTTGAAAGCCTTAAGGATAATTCACTTAAGACTACATCAATACAAGATTTTGATGCCATCCTGGATAAGGGCAATAGTCGTAACCTGCGCCCCACTCTTTTTGATTTGCTGGCACACCGTGCACTTTCGTTTTTTAAGAATCCGGAAATCATTATCACCAAACCGGCAGAAGCATTTGAAATCACCAGTTCTCAGGCATTTTCCCCCGCTAAAGAATTTATTCATACAGTATTCAAAACAAGTGATACCTCTTCGGCCGCGCTCATAGCACTCAACATATTTAAGGAACTCATTGCGTTACACAGAGAGCAGGCAGATGCACTTATAGATGTGGATATTGCCAGGTTAGAGTACGTCCACAACAACGCACGAATTCCGAATAAGGATGATCTATATATAGAAGCCTTGAAAAATATTTATTTTTCCTACAAGGACACGTCTGCTGCTATAGCAGGCTATCTGTGGGGCGAAATTTTGATGACCAGGGCAGAAACCGAGACAGACCGCACGAAGAAAGGTCATCTCATGAAAGAAGCCCTGGCCATTATGAAAACAGTAACTTCTGATTACCCTAAAAGTAAAGGAGGCAGCCAGGCAGCTAATGCGATAATGTCGATAACACACCAGTCTCTGAGCCTGACTGCTGAGAATGTAAACATACCCGGCAAAGATTTCAGAGCATTAGTGGAATATAAAAATATTCCAGGCATATATCTCCGCGTGATACCATCTACCGGGAAGCTGAAGCAACAACTGGCAAAAGCAAATAACCAGAGTGAGAAAATAAAAATTTACAAATCCCTGAAGTACAGGAAACAATGGTTTCAAGAACTCCCTGCAATGGCTGACTACCTCCTGCATAGTGCTGAAATCAGAATAGAAGGGCTCCCTATAGGAGAATATCTGCTGCTTGCATCTCCTGACAAAGACTTCAAGAATGAAAAAAACACGATTTCTGTAACGCCCTTTCATGTATCTAACATAAGTTTTATAAAAAATGCAAACGACATACTGGCACTTAATCGCACCTCCGGAGCGCCTTTAGTGGGTGCTACCATCAAAGTATGGAGTAGATTATACAACTATGAAACACGTACCTATCAACAAAATCTGGTAACCACTGTAACAACTGATAGCAGAGGTATGGCCAAAATCACCTACAACCGTTCAGTACCTGTACGCTTTGAAATAACTCATAATAAAGACCGGTTGTTCCTCGACCACAATGAATATTATTACCCTACTTCTGCAAATAAGGAAAAGTACGACACTTCAATCTCTCTGGAGAAGTATGAGAAAAAGTATGCGCGTATTTTCTATTTCACAGACAGAAGTATATACCGTCCCGGCCAAACAGTGTATCTGAAGATAATCGGAGTCACACGCGATAGAGAAACAGGTAATCCAAAGCTTTTACAATACAAAAAGCCATTGTCCATAACCCTCTACGATGCAAATGGTCAAAAGTCAGAGTCAGTCAAAGGTGAACTGAATGAATATGGTTCGCTCAGTACGAAATTTACCCTTCCCCAAGGTAAGCTAAATGGTACTTTCAGAATCGAAGTGGATGGCTATGGCACTTACTCACACTACATATCAGTTGAGGAGTATAAGCGGCCGAAGTTTTTTGCAGAAATCAAACAGCCAAAGGAATCTTTCAGACTCAATGATTCGGTTTCAATTTCAGGAGAAGCAATTGCATACGCAGGAAATCAAATCAGCGGAGCCAAGGTGACCTACAGGGTTACACGAATAGCAAGATTCCCGTATCCCTGGCGTTTCTGGAGGATAGGTATCCCCTCAACGGATCCTATGGAAATCGAAAACGGAGAGACTACCACAGACCAAAATGGGAAGTTCTTCATTACATTTAAGGCCATACCTGATTTGTCAATAAATGCAGACAATGATCCTGTCTTTGACTATCGTGTTACAGCTGATGTAACAGATATTAATGGCGAAACCAGAAGCGCCGAAAGCGTAATAACTGTAGGTTATAAGTCGCTCAATCTCTCATTGTCGCTGAGCGATAAAGCCACCATGCGTGTAAATGATTTCAAAAAAGTATCAGTCAATGCCCGAAACCTAAGCAACGAACCGCAAAAGGTAAAGGTGGATTTAAAGATATACGAACTAAGAACCCCGAAAAGAGTACTTAGAAACAGATTATGGGAAGCACCGGATACCACTGTTATGTCTGAAGCAGATTTTGTAAGATACTTCCCGAATGATGTGTACCGCTCGGAAGACCAACCCGAAACATGGGCGAGGTTGGCTACCGTGTACGAAAAGTCAGATTCTTTGAATGGAAACGGAGACTTTTCTATTGGTAAAGACCTAAAAGCCGGATGGTATGTAGCGGTAGCTCATTCCAAAGATCGATATGGCAATGAAGTGGAAGATGTAAAGTATTTCAGCATTTTCAATCCGGAAAGCAGGAAGTTACCTGATAACAGCATGTTTTTTGTATCTGACAAATCGCTTACTACACAACCTGGAGACATTAAAACTATTTATGCCGGATCTGCATCTGACGTGTATCTTTTTGAAGAAACGATAACAGAAAAAAGTGAAGAAAGTAAGGAGCACGCTTTCTCGATGACAAGAGTAAACAATAGCCTGCAGCCGTTTACATTCACTATCCATGAAAAGGATCGGGGCGGTTTTGCAAAGAATTACTTTTTTGTCAGAGATAACCGTTTCTATAGCACACAGGTGTATGTGGCAGTTCCCTGGGATAACAAGAAACTAAATATCCGGTTTGACACCTACAGAGAAAAAACACAACCTGGCAGCAAAGAGGAATGGCGATTAACCATTACCGGAGATAAAAACACTAAGACAGCAGCAGAGTTGCTCGCCGGAATGTATGATGCGTCATTAGACCAGTTCAAACCTCAAAAGTGGAGCCCTCTTAATATTTGGCATAACTTCTACCCTCGAAATAACTGGATCACTTCAGGTAACTTCACAGTGCAATATGCAGAGTATTATGATTATCCTGATAATTATGTGTATTACCCTGTCACCACCTACGATGAGATTATTCTGATTAGCGACTATTCCGGCTCTTATCCATCAGTTTCAGATCGACAATTTGATGCGCTGACTGTAAACAGGGTAGCAATGGAAAAGTCCGTAGCACCATCCCCAAGTGGTGGGATGGGAGAATTACACGAAGAAATTGCTGTGGCTCCGGGTGCAAATACAGACACTGTGCCTGCAAAACCCGAAGAAAGTATCAACTCAACTGAAAATAACCAACCTCAGAAGACGAGATCAGACTTTAGGGAAACTGCTTTTTTCTATCCACAACTAAGAACTGACCAGGATGGGAATGTAACCCTTTCGTTCACTATGCCTGAGGCACTCACAAAGTGGAAACTGATGGCGCTGGCGCATACCAAGGATTTATCATCTGGCTATGCAGAACAGTCGGTGATTACCCAAAAAGACCTTATGGTAATTCCTAATCCTCCCAGATTCTTCAGAGAGGGCGACAGTATCCTGTTTACTGCCAAAGTAGTGAACATGACCGACCGCGAAATTTCCGGACATACAGAATTTCACCTACTGAACTCCTCAACCCTACTCTCTGTAGATGGATGGTTTGAAAATAATACCACCGAAAAATCATTCACAGTAGCCGCCGGGCAAAGTGTTGCTGTTACCTTTTCGTTTAAGATTCCCAAAGGATTCAACGATCTGGTAACTTATCGCATCGTGGCCAAAGCAGGCAACATGAACGATGGGGAAGAAGCGTACGTACCAGTAGTGACTAATAGAATGCTGGTAACAGAATCGCTGCCCATACCCATGAAGAAAACCGGCAGCCAAAAATTTTCTTTTGAGAAATTACTAAAAAGCGGAGGCAGCACTACCCTTTCTCACTATGGGCTTACAGTAGAATATACACCTAATCCGGCATGGTATGCAGTACAGGCGTTGCCCTACCTGAACGAATATCCTTATGAATGTACAGAGCAGATTTTCAACCGCTACTTTGCGAATGCACTTGCGATGCACATCGCCAATGCGTCACCAAGACTTAAAACAATCTTTGACAAATGGCGCACTCAAAACGCTGATGCATTGCTCAGCAACCTTCAAAAGAATCAGGAATTAAAATCTGTATTGCTTGAAGAAACCCCCTGGGTAATGCAGGCAAAGAATGAAGAAGAGCAAAAGCGCCGTATTGCTATGCTCTTTGATCTTAATAAGATGAGCAGCCAATTGGATAATGCATTGAGAACTGTAAAAGAAAGGCAAACCTCCAATGGTGGGTTTCCGTGGTTCACCAGTGGCCCCGACGATCGATATATGACTCAGTACATATTGGCAGATTTGGGGCATTTAAAAACATTGCAGGCATGGCCGGAAAAAAACAATAGAGATCTTAATGCAATTGCAATCAGAGGCCTCGATTATCTTGACAGAAGAATCGCAGAGGATTATCAGAAGCTGAAAAAATTAAAAGGCTTTAAAGAGAGTGATAATCACCTTTCCAATATTTCAGCACATTATCTTTATACCAGAAGCTTCTTTAAGGACATTCCAATCAGAAAAGAAGCACAGGCAGCCTATGACTTTTACTTTAATCAGGCCAAAGAATTCTGGACAAGCCAGGGTATTTATGCGCGGGGAATGATAGCACTTACGCTCTACAGAGCAGGCGAATCTAAAGTCAGCAGCCACATAATCAAATCACTCAGAGAAAATGCAATCGTCAATTCCGAATTGGGGATGTATTGGAAAGAGTTGACCCAGCGCAGCTATTGGTGGTATCAGGCTCCTATCGAAACGCAATCACTCATGATTGAAGTTTTCTCAGAAGTGGCAAAGGATGTGGCAGCAGTTAGCGAAATGAAAACCTGGCTGTTAAAAAACAAACAGACAAACAGTTGGGGCACTACCAAAGCTACTGCCGAAGCAGTGTACGCACTACTGCAACAGGGAGACACCTGGTTTACAGTCGATAAGCAGGTACAAATCAGCCTTGGCAACCAGATATTTGATAACAAAAATGAAAAACAGGAAGAAGGCACCGGATACTTCAAGAGGATGATTGACGGAGTAAGAGTAAAGCCGGAGATGGGAAATATTAAAGTTACTGTTACTGAAGAAGGTAAGAAATCCGGTACAGTGAATCCTTCGTGGGGAGCTGTGTATTGGCAATACTTTGAAGACCTGGATAAGATCACTTTTTCAGAAACAAACCTGAAGCTCAGCAAGAAACTGTTTTTGCAAAAAAATAGCGATCGTGGGCCTGTACTCATTCCTATTAATGAAGGAGATAAAATAGCCGTGGGCGACAAGATAACTGTCAGAATAGAGTTGCGAGCCGACCGCGACATGGAGTATGTACACATGAAGGATATGAGGGCAAGTTGCATGGAACCTATTGATGTACTTAGTGGGTATCGCTGGCAGGGAGGTTTAGGGTATTACCAGAGTACAAAGGATGTGAGCACTAACTTCTTCTTTAGCTATTTGCCCAAAGGAACTTACGTGTTTGAATATTCCATGTTTGTCACTCATGAAGGCGACTTTAGCAATGGCATTACATCTATCCAGAGTATGTATGCGCCC
Source organism: Chitinophagaceae bacterium (assembly GCA_023957755.1). Taxonomy (GTDB): domain Bacteria; phylum Bacteroidota; class Bacteroidia; order Chitinophagales; family Chitinophagaceae; genus Ginsengibacter. The sequence goes on along the minus strand of JAMLGT010000012.1, from coordinate 57,040 downwards.
GAATTTACAGCCCACAGTGAAGGTGTAAGAATAAGCGTGGGCGATAAGTAAGATAATTTCTGCTAATGCTAATACTATCAAAAATGACAGGGCACTTGCCCGTTGGTCTGGATTTATTTTAGATATTTGAACACCATTATTTTGTAATTATTAATTTGATTGAGATGAAAAAGAATATCGTGCTGTTCCTGAGCCTGACTGCAACTACATTCAGTGCTTGCAATTTTGTTTCTGAGCCGAAGCCTATTAAAGAGAATACAGAAGCAGTAGAAATGCACAACAGTCAGAACTCGCTCGACTGGCAGGGGACTTACGAAGGCACACTTCCCTGCGCCGATTGCGAAGGAATCAAAACAACACTCCAACTAAACGAAGACAATACCTACGCGCTCACACAGGAATACATCGGCCGGAATACCTTTAATGAAACAGGCACTTTCGCCTGGGATTCGAGTGGATCGTGGATTACTCTATCATCCAATAACATGAAATTTAAGGTCGGTGAAAATGTGCTGTTTGCCCTCGACATGGAAGGAAAAGTAATAACCGGCGAATTGGCAGACCACTATCAATTGAAAAAGATCGGTGAGTAGGAAAATTCTCCATTTTGCTTTTTGGCTCGTGCAGCAGATTCAGATAAGTAAATAAATAGCACACTATTTGTTTGAAATACAGAGAAGATACTGCTGTGGCTATGAAAATTTTGGCTAAACTGTTTGGATTCCTAAGCGCTTATGGTTTTCTTTCAATGGGTGTTGTGTTAACAATGATTGGCATTTTAAATTTGCTTCACATCCTTAATGATACCGGAAAACATTCAGGAATTGCTTCCGCGCTAATTGGGCTTTTCATTCTGATATATTCAATTTTTATAAGGAAAGATTTGTCTTCTGAAAGAAAACATTAGCAACACACCCGGATTGTCCGATTTAATGCAGCAATAAAGCAAATCAAATCGAGCAATCTGGCCTGCAACTTTATCTTCAGCAGAAATAACAAAGAATCGTAGTTGTCTGATTAAATAAATTAAAATGAGGCTAAAGCCTGAGTAGGTAGCCTTTCTTTTCAGTTGGCTAAAGCCAACGGTAAATATTTTAAGAGGTTTGGTGCGGTTTGTCTTTTCATAAGGCAGAATTCTCAAATTGCGTATTGCCTCTTCCCTTCGCAACTTCTCTTTTTGTTTGAAGTAGTTTTGTGTTTAAAGTGCTTTTACTGACTATTATTATCGTTGGCTTTAGCCAACGGAATGAAAGGTAACAGGTTACGGCTTTAGCCACATTATACTTATTGAAATTCGGTTAAAGTCCCAGGAAATAGTCTTTCTTTTCAGTTGGGCAAAGCCAACGGTAAAGATTGTAAGAGGTTTGGTGCGGTTTGTCTTTTCATAAGGCAGAATTCTCAAATTGCGTATTGCCTCTTCCCTTCGCAACTTCTCTTTTTGTCTGAAGTAGTTTTGTGTTTAAAGTGCTTTTACTGACTATTATTATCGTTGGCTTTAGCCAACGGAATAGGAATTTAAGTCTTACGGCTTCAGCCACATTATTCTTAGGGAAATGCAGCTAAAGTCCCTGCTGAGCGAGGCTTTCATAGTCCTGCCCTGAAGGGAAAGGTAATAGATTTAAGAGTCAAGCCCTGTAAGCTTTAGCCCGACCTCACCGGACAATAACGATAAAAAATATTTGTTATAAAATGTGCAACCCTTTCAGACTCGGAATAACAATTCATTCATAACCTCTGGCCGGGCCGGGAGCTATTTTAGTTTTAGCCTTCCGGGCTACAAAAGGATTTTCACTTACCGGTCCCTCAAAATATTAATTAGCCAAAATAGCAAGCGCCCATCAAAGTTTTAGCAGACCTTAGTTTCCTAGCGTATGCATGATTTACACAAGACGAAAAATGAAAGTAATAACACCTGCACATCTAAAATTTCTAAAAGATCTGAGCGATAATAACAATCGCAAGTGGTTTAGCGAGAACAAACTCCGCTATGATGCAGTGCAAAAAGAAGTAAAGGATTTTTTTGAATCAGTTTATAGAGAAATGCAGAAATCAGACAGTTTGCAGGAATTTCACATGCACAGAATCTATCGTGACCTGAGATTTTCAAAAGACAAGACTCCATACAAAACACACTTCAGGCTTTACCTGGGGCGGGCTAAACCCTTGCTAAGAGGTGGGTATTATGTAAACATTGCACCCGGGCAATCTGCGGTTAGCGGTGGGTTCTGGAAGCCTGAAAGCAAAGACCTCCTCAGAATCCGAAAAGAAATAGCCTCCGACAGCAGGGAATTGCAAAAAATATTCTCTGCAAAAAGGTTTGTAAAATTCTTCGGAACAATACAGGGTGAGGCTCTGGAAACCAACCCAAGAGGTTTTACCGGTCTGACAGAAGGTGCTGATTTAATACGGATGAAACAATTTATCGCAAGGCGATATTTTACCGATGCGGAAGTTACAAACCCAAATTTCATGGCAGTGGTAATTAGCACCTTTAAAGCTTTGCGTCCTTTCTTTGATTACATGTCGGAGGTGTTGACTACCGATGAGAATGGAGAGAGCCTTTATCAATAGCACCAGTTATTAAATCATGAACTCGCAGTGTTAATTGTAATTGCCTCGCTCCACACCTTAAAATAATTATGTAATTTTATCAATTGCTGCAAGCAGAGGCTATCGCATCTCAATTTTCCTGAGATGAGGAAAGTCCGGCCAGCAAAGGGCAACACACCGGTTAACAGCCGGTCCTGAGACATTCAGGAAGAGAGTGCCACAGAAAATTACCGTCTCTACACACGTAGAGATAAGGGTGAAAATGTAAGGTAAGAGCTTACAGGGATTCCGGGTAACCGGAGTTTCGGGTAAACCTTGTGTGCTGCAATGCCACGTAGGTTTCGGTTTGTGTTCTTTACACAAGGCAGGCTGCCCGTCTGCCATTCGCACCGCGAATACCGGAATGGGTAGGCAGCTTTGACCATCGCAGTAATGCGCTGGCAAGATAAATGATAGCCATTGTGCCATAAGCACAATTACAGAAGCCGGCTTACGATGCTTGCACTTTATTGAATTTCAGGGCTACCTCTCCAGGCAGCCCTGATTTTTTTACACATACCTCTGAAAAAAACATGAAAATCATTCACTCCTCTTGAAAACAAAGAGCCCCGGATAAGTGACAAAAGGGTAAAAAACTCAGAGCTGGGTTTCAGAATAGGTCAATGCAACTATTATAATGACTGCCTACCGCTTCTTCATCCTTGAAAAAGGAAATCCATTACATCCTTCACGAGGATTTTGCCTGTCTGCGGCCGCTTTGTTTATTGCTTCTTCCATAGACTTTGCTTTATATTCGGTGAGACAGAACCCCCAAAGAAAAGGCCTCATATTATCAAACATCATATAGTCTATCCGGGTGTACAACTCCTGGTCGTCCGGATTGCCTTTATCATTTCTTGCAATCAAATATTGAGCAACTGTATCTGCCATAAGAATATGATACCTGGTCTGAGGAAATTGTACCCATACCGAATCATCTATTCTGTATTGTACTCCATAATCATCGATAAAATCTCCCTTTAAGAGACCCGGAATGCTAACTTCAACTACCCTTGATAGCCCGGTCGACATACTGCTCTTACAACTGTAAAATATAATTGCAAGGAAAGTAATGGCCGCAGATGTAAAAATTGTTTTCATTGCTAATCTATAGGTCACTTATGCCTCACAACTTTTACATGTAACCAGATTCGTTACTAATTCTTTTGAAATACTCTGGCTTCTCTGATAGTACAGTGTCTTAACACCTAATCTCCATGCTTCTATCATCAGGCGATTGACCTCTTTAATCGGTAAGTTAGGGGGAATATTCAAATTCAGGCTTTGGCCCTGGTCAATATATTTTTGACGAATAGCCGCCTGTTGAATAATCTCAAGCTGGCTGATCTCTTTAAAGGTTTTAAATACATCTTTCTCTTCTTGTGTCAATTCCTCCAGATGTTGCACACTGCCATGATTAAGCATAATGCTGCGCCAGATATCCTCCCGATCGATTCCTTTATACTCCAGTAGCTGCTTAAGGTATTTATTCTGGCGCATAAAATTTCCCTTTGATAATCCTGCCTTGTAATAGTTACTGCTGAAAGGTTCAATCCCGGGTGATGTCTGGCCGAGTATGGCAGAAGAGGAAGTCGTAGGTGCAATAGCTAATGTAGTAGTATTGCGTCGGCCATATCCTTTCAATAGCTCAGGCTCTCCATAGATTCGGGCAAGATCGGCCGTGGCCTTGTCTGCTTTCTCTCTTAAATCGCTGAAGATCTTAGTAGTAAGTTGCTTCGCTCTAAGTCCCTCAAAGGGAATCATATTTTTTTGCAGATAAGAATGCCACCCCAGCACGCCCAATCCCAGTGCGCGGTGCCTTTTTGCAAACCGATTGGCACTTGCCAGATAATAATTTCCATCGGTCTTATTGATAAACTCCTGCAATACCGCATCCAGGAAGAAAATGGCGAGACGCACCGCATCAGTTTCTTTCCATTCATCATATAATTCAAGATTCATAGAAGACAGGCAGCAAATAAATGATTCTTCATAATTTGAGGGTAGCATTATTTCACTGCACAAATTACTTGCATGAATAAGGTAATTAAGATCTTTATATACCTGTGGCCGATCCCTGTTAACGTTATCTGTAAAGAAAATGTAGGGTAATCCTTTCTGCTGTCGGCTTTCCAGAACTTGGGCCCATACTTCACGTTTGGCATTATCCCCATCTATCATTTCCTTCATCCAATAGTCAGGGATGCACACTGCGTAAAACAGATTCTGTATGGGGTGTCCTATACTTTTTATTTTCAGAAACTCTTCAATATCGGGATGATCTATATCAAGGTAAGCAGCAAAGGCTCCACGCCTTACACCGCCTTGCGATATGGTATCCATTGCGGTATCAAACAACCGCATGAAACTAACTGCGCCGCTACTCTTGCCATTATCCGTAACTGCACTGCCACGCCCCCTTAATGCCCCAAAATAGGCCGACGTGCCTCCACCTATTTTGGTCTGCATAATCACTTCCCCCAACTTGTGTGTAATTCCTTCTATATTATCAGGAACTGCCACATTAAAGCAGGAAATCGGAAGGCCCCGCTCCGTACCCATATTCGCCCAAATTGGCGAGCTTAGGCTCATCCAGCCTCTTTCTATCATCTCGCGAAATGCATCCGCCAGTTCTGGTTTATATAATCGTCGGGCAGCTGCATTACAGATTCGTTCTATAGCTCCATCCACGGTTTCTCCTTTTAATAAATAACCACGGTTAAGTATTTGTTCGCTCTCATCATTTTTCCACCAGAGCTTTTCGGTAAGTGGCACTTTTGAAATAAGTGGAGTTAATATTTCCATCAAAAAATAATTTGATCAGTTTAAAAATCTGTTTTAGAATAAATCGTTAGCTGTAATACTTTTGTCATGCTTGGTATATTCCACTGGCCGTTTGGCAAAGAAATCATCAAGGCTATTGGCAAATACTTCTTCTTCAAACCACTTCATTGGTTCGTATTGGTTACTACTGATAGAGAACTGTTCAGGAAAATCTATTTTTCTCAGGCTTTCATCCACCCTGAATTTTATGAAGTTGAGTAAATCCACCTTGTTAATGGTAGCGATATCTCCTTCTGAAAAAATCCAGTCAATGATGAGTTCCTCTATTTCTACAAAGTCAGTTACAAGCTTCACCGACTGGTGAATTAACTCTGTATCGAAGATGTCAGGATACTCTTCTTTTAATTTATTGATAAGAAAAATACCAGCATTTGCGTGGACCTGCTCATCTACCGATGTCCAGGCGATAATATTGCTCACATTCTTCATCAGCCCTTTAAACCGGGTAAAGGACAATATCACAGCAAACTGGCTGAACAGGGAAACATTTTCTATCAGAATTGTAAACAGGATCAATGAAATCACATATTCTTTCTCATCATCCGAATTCACTTTCTTCAATGCCTGCGACAAAAACTCAGTTCTGTGTTTCACAATCGGCACTTCAACTAATCTTTCAAATTCGTCGTTATAGCCCAGCACTTCAAGTAACCGGGAATAGGCTTCTGAATGCCTGAACTCACATTCGGCAAACGTACTTCCCATTCCATTCATTTCCGGCTTGGGGAAATGGTTGTATAAGTTGCCCCAGAACGATTTCACAGCTACCTCAATCTGTGCAATTGTAAGCAGGCTGTTTTTTACTGCATTCTGTTCAGCATGATTCAGGTGTGAGTGGAAATCCTGTGTGTCGGCAGTAAAGTCCACTTCTGTGTGTACCCAAAAAGTTCTGTTTATGGCTTCTGTAAATCTCAGTACTTCCGGATACTCAAAGGGTTTATAGTTTACCCTTTTATCAAACAATCCCATGTCTTATAAATTTATTAGTGAAAAAATAATGTTATAAAATATTCATTGCGTGTTCCATTGCTCCTATGATCCATTCTAAGTCCACATTCCGTTACATCCCGACGATTATATCCTTAGATAAATCTTCTTTATTGTACGATTAAGTCTGGTTAATGCCCATTGAGCTTAGCTCTCAGATAATTCAAGTCTTGAATAAATTAACCGGACCACATCGATAATTTCTGTTTTTGTTAAGGAGAAAAAAGGGGCTGAGATATCAAGCCAGTTTACTGGCATCACCATCAGTACCATACTTTTCCTCCGAAAGCATTATTACTAAAAAATTGATTGCGGCAGGTCTTCTGACTTACTCCGTTGTTTAATGCCTTCCCGTTGATAAAAACAGTGGCGCGAAGAATAAACAACTTTTAAAGGAGCTTACAGCTACGGGGATAGTCCGGGATTCACACCTGGTTCCCTTTTAATTCCGACAATGCGGAAACCGTATCTGCCTCAAAGTAATTACAGAAACACTATAAAGTATAAAGTTATTATTCACCGGATGTTGAAAACTGTGGAAACCCTTTCCGGATGCCAATTGCTTAGAGAGCGCCTATTGAAATTCAAAATCTGTACTTCACAAAAAAAAACAGTTGTAGATAATGAATAGCGTTATTGATTGCAGAAAATTTAGTACCACTCAGTACGATTGCTGTCCTGGCAATTCTTGCTGTTGTGAGAGCGCACAACCGGAAAAACAAAGATTTCCACAAGCACTGACAATCTTCAAAAACGCGCCTAACAAAAAAGGCCGCGAAAAATCGCAGCCTTTATATCGTTTGAAAATTTATTCTAGTTAGACAAGGTCATCTCTACCCTTCTGTTCTGCGCACGGCCTGCGGCAGTCTTATTGTCTGCAATAGGGTTGTTGATTCCATGTCCGGCAAAAGTAATTCTGCTTTCGTCAATTCCTTTTGAAACCAGATAATCTTTTACTGACTTCGCACGATTTTCAGAAAGCTTCTGGTTAAAGTCTTCCTTACCGGTATTGTCAGTATATCCATCCACCGAAATCTTATAATCGGCATGCTCCTTCATTACCTGAACTACTTCATTGAGAGAAGTAAATGATTTTGCCAGCAACTTGCTGCTACTTGTACTAAAGAACACATTCTTTGCAGCTTCATTAACCTTTTGGATAACTGCTTCCTCAATTACCGGACAACCATTGTTAGATGCAGGGCCGGCTTCGTGTGGGCATTTATCTACTTCATCATTCACACCATCACCGTCAGAGTCCGGAACAGGGCATCCCTGATAACGGGCTACTCCCGGTACATTTGGACACTTATCTTCCTCATCATTGATACCATCTCCATCACTATCAGGAATGGGGCATCCCTGATACTTAGCCAGGCCTTTTACGTCAGGACATTTATCATCAATATCCGCAATTCCATCACCATCTCTGTCAGGGCACCCTTTCAGAGAAGCTGGACCGGCCTGATCAGGACAACGGTCTTCACTATCCGGAATACCATCATTATCACGATCTGCAACCGGTGGCGGTGGAGGAGGCAATACTACTTCTTCTTTTACCTTCTTCTTGCTGATCGAAGCTGCAATTCCAATACTATGATAGAAATGGTAGCTTGCCATTGAAGTTACAGGTATGCGATATTGTGAATTAATCAGCATATAAGCTTCATCTGAAAAATTTACCTGAAGGCCTACACCTGTAGGAATGAAGGCTGCGTAATGGCTAAGGTATTTGCTGGCTCCAATACCCAAATCAGCGAAAGGGGTTACCCAATACTGATCTGAAAGCAATTTGAAATTAAGAGAGCCGGTAGCTTCAAGATAGAAATTATCACTGTGAAAAGGAGGCATCCCGGAAATAGGATAGTCCACAAAATTAGCACCCAGTGTTCCTGAGAAATCAATATTGTTGTTTAAACCCTGTAAATAATTCAGAGCCAGGCCCGGAGTCAAATTATTTGAATTAAAAAAGTTTCCTTTCTTAAACATCTCCACTACACTGGTATTACGCAAAACAGAAGCGGCATGAAAATCCGTGAGTGTAAAGTTCAGTCCTAAGGCCTTTCCTTTTGTAAAGTCCTTCTTCTGGCTCTGTGCTCCCAGAGAAAACAAAACCACTAAAGATAATAAGCAAATTTTTTTCATAACTACTTAAAATAATATTTGGCGCAAAAATAGCGCTTCTTTTTACAGCAGGAAATTTTTATTTATTTGATCCTGTGTCAAATGTGGATATATCCGCTATTTCTTCTATTATCACATTGACAATACCACTCGACAACATACCCAGCTCCCGGGCTGCAATGAATGACAGGTCGATCAACCGCTTGTTTTTAGGATGCATCCTGTCGGTTATTTTTACAATGACAGCATTTCCATTTAGAGGATTTAATACCCGCACCCACTTGTTAAGTGCAATTTTGTTAGAGGCCGCCGTCATTTTCATCTTGTTATATATCTGCCCGTTGCTCATTTTCCTTCCCTCAAACTTATCATGGTAATAACTTGCTATACCCTTATGGCTCTTTTTAAGGACAGGACTCTCTTTTATTGCAATGGAAGAATCCATTCGTTCTTCCCCACCCTGCTGGCCTGCCGCAAATACCGGGAGTATAGCAAAGAATAGAAAAATCAGTCGTCTGTGACTTATTATTTTTGAAATCATGCCAGTAATATTATTTCAGGCGCCAGATCCCTCATCCATTTCCTCTTTGCATTCCCAAAAATTGAGGGAGGCTTATTTCGCTGTAAAATACTTCTCTATCAACAGTGCATCTTCATTGTAAATATCGTCATAAAAGCCCAACTTGCCATTATTATCGTCACAGGTGAAATAGTCGATATAAAGCGGGAACCTATTCTTCATATAAATAGTCTTACGCGCTCCTTCACCCAGCCAAACCTTAATACTGTCCATATTATATGCAAGCCTGGTTTTGGCACTCAATACACTATCTCGGGTAGCAATAATATCCGCGAGTTCTCTCCATTTTTGTACCCGTACGCATCCGTGGCTCAATGCTCTGTTGGCATTTCCAAATAAATAACGCTGATTGGTATCATGTAGATATACACTAAATGGATTATTGAAGTTAAACTTAAAAATGCCCAGGGCATTATCATCTCCGCTACCCTGAATAATTCTCCATGGGATACCATTTTTGTACTTTGACCAATCCACCGAAAAGGGATCCACCTCATCTCCTTTATTAGTGAACAAATTATAGCCTTTCCTGGCCAGATAGCCCGGATCTTTCCTTAACTGAGGTAATATCTCTGTTTTAATGATGCTCTCGGGAATTGTCCAGATGGGAAAGGTCACCATGTTATTGATTCCGGAAACTAGGGTGGGCGTAGGAGTGGTGGGCTTACCCACTACTATTCGCGATTGTAGCCTGAGGGTATCATCCACCCAAACATCCAGCCTGAACGAAGGGATATTTGCCCAGATATAAGTTTGCGGCATAGATGCCCTGAGTCTGTATTTGTCCAGAGAAAGCGCGATCATTCTAAAACGCCTGTCATCAGTCTGGTTCAGCCTTCCAATGGTCATCTTCCCTAATTTTCCATCTGCTTCAAGCCCCATCTTTGCCTGGTATCTTTTCAGAGCTGTGGCAAATGCGGCAGAATCCGGCGTTATGCTCGAGGAATCTGCAAATCCGGCTTTCAACAGTCTGGAATACACGTTTCTGATCAGGCCGAGCGAATCCTTATCGGGAAAGGGAATAAAATCATAATGGGTAGTATCCATCTCTTTTACAAAAGAAGGAACCAGTTTTTGAAGATTCTGATAGGGCAATAGATTAGGCTGCACGCCTTCCAGCACCTTAGTAAGGCCACCTTCATTGAACAATTCATTCATTTTGCTATAAAAAAATGAATCACGAGCTGATTTTTGCCGCGCAAGCGATAGGCTATCCGGAGTCATCCGGCTCTCTTTAAGATCTTTCAACAACCTTATAAACGCATCAGTCGAAAGAGCATCCAGCCGTGTCCACAATACAGCATCTTTCATCGCAAGAGAGTCCGCACTTAAACGCCGGTGTAAATTCTGTATCTGTATCAGATGATACTCAGAAGGAAATAATCCATAGTCTTTCACTCTCCTTACGAAATCCAAAAGGGAGTCAGCCAGTGGATGCATCTGCTCTTTACTACTCCATACACTTTTGTATCCATTAGATTGATAATACTGGCTGGTCAGGGTATCGAGATAAAGTGTTGTGGAGTCATCTAGTTTTCCATTATTAGCCAGTGCATACTCGGTAAAATTCTTCAGATTGTCAGAGACGACCGCATCCATCTCCTCGGGAGACAATACGATTACTGATTCTTCAGGAGGATTACAGCCTCTGCAGGCATATAACAATGGCCCCATGAAAAGAAGTATTCGGATTATCAGTCGGGTACGCATCCGGCAGTCGGTTTACAATTATCAGCAGAAAACTAAGTCTTTTTTTGTTCCTTCTTTAGTTCTTCAAGTTTTTTTATCATTTCCATCGTAGCCGGGCAGTATTCTATGTTTTGCTTATGGATATAGAAATAATCTTTGAAAGGGCGCTTCATAAAGTGAGGAAATCCTGCACAATCATCGGGCCTTACAGCATAAATAGTACACATATTCGTCTTAAGATCGAGGAACTGACAGGGAGTCGATCTATTCATCCAATCCCTGTTTTCCCTGTCGTAATACAACCACTTCTTTTTAAACTCTGCAGGGGTCATCCCCAGATGTGTTGAAATACGGTCAATATCGGCCTTAGTATAGGTAGGACTCATCGTCTTACAACAATTTGCACAATCGAGGCAATTAATTTTCTGCCATGCCGTCTTTTCTGCCTCTGCCACCAGGGGCGCATCTTCCTCAGACATCTTGTCCTCATTGCGGGTAATAAAAGCACGAAGTCTTTTTCTGTTCTTTTGAAAATCCTTTGCGTGCCGTTTTAATAAGTTGTTATTCATTGATTAGGCTATAATTGATACTTTTGATTTTGTAAAAATAGTAGTTTAAAAGACACTTAAACTATGAAAATACGATCAGGATTCAATGTGGGAAGAATATTTAAAAGGTTTTCGCAATCATCTGCTGTTGGAGAAGTCGCTTTCGGCCAATACCGTAGAGGCATATTTGCATGATGTAACACTGCTCAGCCAATGGCTTGAATCCACAGGAAAGAATGTGCCCCCTGCTGCTATAAAATATAAAGATCTGCTGGGTTTTGTGTCACAAATTCATGAAATAGGATTTACTACTGCTTCGCAATCAAGAATCATATCAGGAATAAGAAACTTCTTTGCGTATTGTATGCTGGAAGAGATTATCACTGATGACCCTGCCACACTTCTCGAGTCCCCAAAATTACAGAGGAAACTACCCGATTTTCTCACCATTGCTGAGATAGAGAAGATATTAAACGCTATTGACGTAAGTACTCCTGAGGGAACACGCAACAAGGCAATCATAGAAACAATGTACAGTTGTGGACTCAGAGTGAGCGAGGTGACCAGCCTGCTGATTTCAAAAATTTATCCTGAAGAAGGGTTTATAAGGGTAACCGGAAAAGGCGATAAAGAGCGCATAGTACCCATAGGGAATGAGGCGCTGAAATATATCAGTATTTACCAGAATGAAATACGAACGAAACAGAAAATTGCACCGGGATTTGAGGATGTACTATTCCTAAATAAGTTTGGCAAATCATTATCAAGGGTAATGATCTTTCTGATTATAAAGGAACTTGCTTCGAGAGCCTCCATAAAAAAAAGAATCTCACCCCATACTTTCAGGCATTCATTTGCCACACACCTGGTAGAAGGAGGAGCCGATTTGAGGGCAGTGCAACAGATGCTTGGGCATGAAAGTATCACCACAACTGAAATATACACACACCTCGATAAGGAATACCTGAGAGAAACTGTGTTTAAATATCACCCGGCATTTCATCATTGACTGGAGACAGGTTATGCAGCCTTCCTCAATTTCTTCTTTCGAAGTACCGCTTTAATGGCTTCGCTAAGATTCTTAAGAGTGATTTTCTTGTCGAAGCGTTCTCCATTTATCAGGAATGCCGGGGCTTCTGCAATGCCCATTTCAAGGCCAAACCTGAGATCGTCCTGGACAAACCAGCCGTATTTTCCGTTTATCATATCATCCAGAAATGACTTGGCTTTTACACCTGCTTCACGCGCATAAAGTTTCAGAGTTACAGTACCAAGATGCCTGCGATTTTCAATTAACAACTCGTGCATCTCCCAGAGCTTTCCCTCCTGAGCTGCTCCTATTGCAGCTTCAGCGGCTTTGTGGGCGCGTTGGTGTACCATAGTCTGAGGAAAGTGTCGGATATTGAAATTGATTTTGTCGCCAAACTCAGACATGAGCTCTTTTACGATATGATGTACTTTAGCGGTCTGTTCACTTTCGTAATCTACGAATTCAGTCAGTGTAACTGCTGCTGCCGGATTCCCGATTATGATTTCTCCGGAAGGTATTATCTCCACTTCATCTTTCTTCTTCATAATATTTAAAAAGTATAATTTTCGAATTAAAGGAAAGATAGCTATTTAGGCCTCCCCGAAAAAATGATGCCAACTATTTTGAAGCCAATTAACAAAAGTTTTCAAAAAAGATTTCAACACTGCGTGAGTAAATAATGAGGAGGCTATCCACCTGGCAGTTAACCTCTTAGGTATCTTCTTTACCTTTGCACCGATTTTCTCTGAATCTATCTCAATAAATGGCTATAAAAAGCACCAAAACGTTAAAAACAACCCTGATAAGATGAACTTATTTGACAAAAAACAAAACGAATTTGCCGGAAGACACATAGGACCGGCTGCTCAGGAAACCGCTCAGATGTTGAAAAAGGCAGGCTTTGCCTCGCTCGACGAATTAATAGATAATACCATTCCACCGGCTATACGCAGCAGAGAGGGACTTGCTCTTTCTGAAGCGCTGAGCGAAAATGAGTATTTGAAGGCACTTCGTAAAAGTGCTTCTAAGAATAAGGTCTTTCGTTCGTTCATCGGACAAGGATATTATGGTACCATCGTACCATCAGTTATCCTCAGGAACTTATTTGAAAATCCGGGCTGGTACACTCAGTACACTCCCTATCAGGCCGAGATCGCGCAAGGGCGACTTGAAAGCCTGCTCAATTTTCAGACGATGGTCGCCGACCTCACCGGTTTGCCCATTGCAAATGCCAGTTTGCTCGACGAAGGCACCGCAGCAGCCGAAGCAATGACTATGCTCTTTAATCACAAGAATAAAGAAACAGATCATGTAACCTCTCACCGGCTTTTTGTGGATAATCATGTGTTTAGCCAGACCAAGGGCGTATTGCAAACAAGGGCAAATCCAATAGGTGTGGAAATTACTTATGGAGATTATGCAACTACAAATCTTGACAATTCTTATTTTGCAGCAATTATACAATATCCTGATTCTAAGGGGAATGTAAATGATTACTCAACTTTTATAGAAAGGATGAAAGCTGCAGGTATCCATGTAATAATGGCTGCGGATATCCTCTCACTGGCACTGCTGAAGTCGCCAGGCGAACTGGGAGCGGATGTCGCTGTAGGTTCCACCCAGCGGCTGGGCGTACCGATGGGATTCGGGGGCCCTCATGCGGCATACTTTGCCACAAAGGATGAATTTAAACGAAACATACCCGGGAGAATTATTGGAATTAGTATTGACGCCAGGGGAAATCGTGCCCTCAGGATGGCCCTCCAAACCAGAGAGCAACATATCAGAAGAGAAAAAGCAACCTCCAATATTTGCACCGCACAGGCATTACTCGCAAATATGGCGGCAATGTACGCAGTGTATCATGGACCGGAAGGAATAAAGGAGATCGCACAGCGGATTGCAATCCTGACAAAGCTCCTCTATAATATACTATCTGATGCGGGCATAAAAGTACTCAATAAATCCTTCTTCGACACACTTACTATAGCCATAGAACATATCGATGAGGTAAAGAAGAAATCTGAAGCATTAGGTATTAATTTCTTTTATCCAAACGAAAATCAGGTTTCAATATCAATAGATGAATGCACTGACTATCAAGATATAATAGATGTAGCTTCAATTTTTATAAAAGACAAAAAATCTGATAGTGAAGATTGGGCTAATACCAAAAACACAGGGATTCCTGATCAATTGAAACGCACATCCCCCTACCTTCTTCACCCTGTATTTAACAGTTACCACAGCGAAACGGAGATGATGCGTTATCTGAAGAAACTGGAGAATCGCGATCTTTCTCTCACACAGAGTATGATTAGTCTTGGCAGTTGTACTATGAAGCTTAATGCTGCTACTGAACTGATTCCGGTTAGCTGGCCTGAATTTTCAAATATTCATCCCTTCGCTCCTTCTTCACAAACGGAGGGTTATATGGAGATCATTAGGGAACTGGAGCAGATGCTTTGTACCATCACGGGATTTACTGCCTGCAGCCTGCAGCCCAATAGCGGTGCACAGGGAGAGTACGCCGGATTATTGGCAATCAGGGGTTATCACGAGTCGCGCAACGATCAGAAGCGGGATGTAATTTTGATTCCAATAAGTGCCCATGGCACCAACCCGGCAAGTGCTGTGATGGCCGGCTATAAGGTAGTGGTAACCAAGTGCGACGAAAAAGGAAACATAGAGGTGGAAGATTTGAAGGAGAAAGCCGAACTCTATAAGGATACACTGGCTGGAATGATGGTTACCTACCCTTCCACACACGGTGTCTTTGAAGAGAGTATAAAGACCATTTGTGAAATCGTACACCAAAACGGCGGTTTGGTTTATATGGATGGTGCTAACATGAACGCGCAGGCCGGATTCACTTCACCCGGATTGATAGGAGCCGACGTATGCCATCTCAATCTGCACAAGACCTTTGCCATCCCTCATGGTGGAGGGGGGCCCGGAGTAGGGCCAATCTGCGTGAACGACAAATTAAAACCTTTCCTGCCTGCATTGGAAGGCAAGGGACAGGTTTCTGCTGCCGCCTACGGATCTGCCAACATTCTGCTTATCAGCTATGGATACATCAAAATGTTGGGAGCAGCCGGTCTCAGAAAAGCCACTGCATACGCTATCCTCAATGCAAACTATATGAAAGCAAGGCTGAAAGACCATTTCCAGATTCTCTATACAGGATTAAACGACACTTGTGCCCATGAATTTATTGTGGACTTACGCCCATTCAAAGCATCGGCTGGCGTAGAGGCTGAGGATGTGGCAAAAAGACTGATGGACTATGGCTTCCACGCACCTACTCTAAGTTTTCCAGTTCCAGGCACTATCATGATAGAGCCCACAGAAAGCGAAAGTAAAGCTGAATTAGACCGCTTTTGTGATGCTTTGATTCAAATTGCCGGTGAAATCGCAGAAATAGAAAATGGCACTTATGATAAGAAGGTGAACGTGCTGAAGAATGCACCTCACAGCCAGTCAGTGATCACTGCCGACGAATGGACACTCCCCTACTCGCGTTCTAAAGCAGCCTTCCCGGTAGAATGGTTAAGGCAGGATAAATTCTGGCCCTATATCAGCCGTGTGAACAATGTGTATGGGGACAGGAATCTGGTTTGCACCTGCGAGCCTACTGAGTCGTATGCATAATGGAGTTGTTTCAGGTCACAAGCTAGATACTTGCTGATTCCACAAGTGCCTCCACCATATTGCTCCAGGAATATTTCTGTTTTTCTTCCTGCAGCCCGGAGACGAAGTGCGCTTTTCCAAGAGTAAAAAACTGTGCTATCTTCTGTGCCAGGTCTGTCGCTTCAGGGCGTGCCACCAATCCCACTTTTCCATCCGGAACCATTGCCGGCAGGCCCCCGACATCGGTAACTATCATGGGCACTTCAAAGTGATAGGCTAAAGGAGTCACGCCGCTCTGAGTAGCGCTTCTGTATGGTTGCACTACACAGTCTGCCGCTGATAAATAATATTTCACCTCTGAATTAGGGATAAACTGTGTGCGCAGAATCAAATGGGGCTGAATAGTAGGATCGTGTAATAAATCGGTATAATGCTTTTCATCTTCATAGAACTCTCCTGCGACTAACAATTTCAAGTCTTCATTCCCCGGTTGTTGCGCTAGTAGGCTGATGGCCTTCAATAAGATATCAAGCCCTTTGTATTTTCGGATAAATCCAAAGAAAAGTAACAGCCTGACATTCGTCTCTATCTTCAAATGCTTCCTTGCTACCTCTGCAGGTAACCTGTCTCCAAAATGATCATAAAGCGGATGAGGTATGAACTTTACTTTCTTTTGAGGAGCCATACTGCGTATCTGGCCCTCCACCAATTCGCTCATAGCAATAAAGGCATCCACCGGTTTTATAAAGTATTTGGTAAACAAACTATCTCCTGGCCTTTTTTCGTGGGGTATCAGGTTGTCTGCAATGCAAACTATTCTCGTGTGGCCATTCTTCTTTACTCTGCGTAGTATTGTCCCGAAACAAGGTCCCATAAAAGGCAGCCAGAACCGCACCACAATCAGGTCGGGCCGCATTTTATTAAGTTCGTTACCTACTTTCCACCAATTGAGTGGATTTACAGAGTTGATCTTTACCTTAATACTAATTCCTTCCGGTGGTTCTTCTGTGGAATATTGAGAAGTGCCCGGAAACAGAAAACCCGGGTATTGATATGAAAAGGTATAAATCTCTGAATCGTATCCCAGTGAGGTAAATTCTAAAGCAAGCCTTTCATTAAAAGTAGCCATTCCTCCACCTCTCAATGGATATGCCGGGCCGATAATAACTACCTTATGAATCTGATCACTCATAAGAATCTTATGTGAGGGTTTCCTCTACAAGATAATGATTTCGTTCTGGTGAATTCCTTGAAATCAATTCACCGATAAAACCTGCAAGAAATAATTGGGTACCAATGATCATCAAAGTAAGCGCCACATAAAAAAGCGGGCGGGCAGCCAGCCCTGTTTCTTCAAAGAAGAATTTAGAAATAGTGAGATATAAAAAGATAGCTAATCCGATGAAAAAACAAACTGTACCCCAAAATCCAAAAAAGTGCATCGGGCTCTTGCGAAACTTCCCTACAAACATAATGGAAGCTAAATCCAGAAACCCGTTTACAAATCTGCTCCATCCGAATTTGGACTCTCCATACTTCCTCGGACGGTGTTCTACTACCTTTTCACCAAACCGTCTGAATCCACTCCACTTTGCTATTAATGGAATATACCGGTGCATCTCCCCATAAACTTCAATACTCTTAATTACCTTTCTTCGGTATGCCTTTAATCCACAGTTGAAGTCGTGTAGCTTGATGCCACTCACTCTTCTGGTTGTAGCATTGAATAGTTTTGAGGGCAGGTTTTTGGTAAGCTTATTATCATAACGTTTTTTCTTCCATCCGCTTACAATATCAAAATTATCTTCGAGAAGCATCTTCCTCAGTTCAGGTATTTCGTCAGGACTATCCTGCAGGTCTGCATCCATAGTGATGACTACCTCACCATCTGCCAGTTTGAAACCCTCATTTAATGCAGCACTCTTTCCATAGTTGCGCTGAAACCGGATACCTTTTACATTCGGATTCTGCTTCCGCAATGAAGTAATTACTTTCCATGAATCATCCCTGCTCCCGTCATCTACAAAAATGATTTCGTAGGAGAAATGATGCTCCGTCATCACCCTGTGAATCCACTGCTCCAGTTCAGGCAGTGATTCTTCCTCATTTAATAACGGGATAACAATAGAAAGATCCATAACCTTTGAATGGATTAGTCAAAAATGGGCTTGGGATTCTTTTTGGTGACTGCGGCCCCTATCAAGGCTCCGATTGTCCCAAAAAATACATAACTCAAGAGCGTACCTCCCACGATAAACAGGGTCATGTGCTTTTTAAAAAACTCCAAACCTACCTCCATCTGCTCCTGTGTGGCCTTGCTATCCTGCTGGCTCTTTGCTGCCTGCTCTGCTGACTTTTGAAGCAGGTCTTCCTTAAAGCCGGGAATAAGGTATAGCTCCACAAGCGTAAAGGCTATCATTAAAAGGGTAACGATGGCGGTAACTGCAAAGCCATGTGAAAAATATTTGCCAAAAGTGCCATCATAGTCAATCTGTTTACCATAACTCACTACGGCCCATACAATACCCCCAATAGCAATCAGGGTAAATAAATACTGTAATCCATTAGAAAGGTCAATATCTAAATAATAAAAAGCAAGCCCCAGAACGATGAGTAGGAGCGAGATTACCACACCTTTGGTAATTGCATTTACCGGTTTCTGAGGTAATTTCTCCTGGTTTCCAGCGTTGATGTCGGTTGGATATGTTTCCATTTCAATAAGGGTTTATTTGGTATCAGACAAAAATAGACCGTCCTTATTAATTATCCCAATTACTTTTCCTTTTAATGTTTTACCGGCAAATCCGTTGTTTTTGCTCATTGACTGAATATCTGATTCAGAAAAAACATATTCACAATCCGGATCAAAAAGTGTAAGCACAGCCTTAGCCCCCTCCTTTATTTTAACAGGACTGAGTCCAAAAATCTCTCTTGCTCTTTGTGTCTGCATTTCTACAAACCGATCGGCACTAATGCCCACACTCCTTATGGCACCAAAAACTGACTCCAGCGTTTCCATTCCGAAAGCAGCTTTTTCAAACTCACAAACCTTATGGTCATAATCCTGGGGAAGATGGTGCGATGCAATGCAATCCACTACCCCACTCTTCACAGCCTCTCTGATCGCATCGCGGTCCGCAGCAGTTCTGAGTGGTGGGTTCACCTTAAGAGTAGTATCATAGTCAGCCAGGTCTTCATCGCAGAAGCAGAGATGATAAGGTGTCACGGAGCAGGTGACATTGAGCCCCTCTTTCTTTGCTGCATCAATAAGTGCAATGGACTTAGCGGTGGATACACCCGTGAAATGCACACTGGATTGAGTATATCGTACCAGTTCAATATCCCTTGCTATCATCAGCTCTTCTGAAAGAGCGGGCTTGCCCTGCATGCCCAGCCTTGTGGAAACCACCCCTTCATTCATTTGCCCATGGGTGCCGATGGTCTTGTCGTCAGGAAGCTGAATTAGTACGCCCCTAATCGCAAGGAGGTACTCGAGTGCTTTCTGCATTATGCCGGATGACTGGATGGGCTTTAGCCCGTCAGAAAAAGCCACTGCTCCTGACGAAGCCATATCATACATTTCAGTCAGTTGCTCCCCTGCTGTTTTCATGGTCACGGCTCCAATCGGATGGATATTCACGGGGGTAGGTCGCGATTTTTCTATCACATACTGTACCTGACTCTTATTCTGAATTTCAGGTGTTGTATTGGGAACAATCATTACATCCGTGTATCCTCCTGCAGCAGCAGCCCTGGCACCACTCTCCAGTGTCTCTTTGTACTCCTCCCCGGGATCACAGAAATTGGCGAAGCAGTCCACCCAGCCGGCGGATAAGCAGAGATTGCCGGACGATACCACCCGTGCACTATCATCTTCAATAGCATCTCCAATCCTGAGGATGATGCCATCCGCAATTAGGATATCTGTCTTTTTTCCGTGGAGCGGATGCGAAGGGTGAAATAGTAAAGCGCTTTTAATTAAAACCCTCATGCAGCGTATGAATATAATTTGCGCCAAAGGTAAAAGAAAAAAAACGAGCAGTCCTGCCACAATATGAACAAATAGTTGAAGATGATAAATTTATCTAACCTTATCTTCGCAAATTGCTATAAGAATACACTAAACCTCAAACCAAGGTGAGAATACATTTATTGTTATGCATAGCTATTGCATTCATCTCTTCAGTAGCCACCGGACAGGATTTACAGAGTCCTGATCGGCGCGAGACCATCAACGATCTATTTGTAAAACAGATAGGTGCTGCAGCAGAAATTTTTTCAGGGCCCGACTATGTACCCCAAAATTACCGGAAGACAGGTAGTGTCTTTTATGCTTCAGATTCGCTGGCGGTAGGCTGGATCGTTTATGATGGGCTTCTATATAAGAACGTGGGGCTTCAATGGGATATACTTCAGAATTACGTACTCATACAGGGTAAAAATGGATACTCCAGAATAATACTCAGAAATAATATGGTGGACAGCTTTCACCTGAGCGGACATACCATCATACGGATGGAAGCAGACAAGGAATCAAACCTGCACAATACCGACTTCTACGATGCAGTATATCGGGGGAAAATACAGGTTTGGGCAAGAAGAAAAGTAACCACCAATTATGGCAACAGCGAAAGCAGGGTTGTGTATGCTATGAGGCCTCAGCACAAATTTTACATAAAAAAAGAAAACCTTTTTTATCAGGTAACAAACAGAAGAGAAGTGCTAAATGTCTTTTCAAACAAACAATCAGAGATCAATAAAGCTGTCAATTCAGAAAATCTGAGCTGGAGAAGAGACTTTGAGGAATGCCTTACTCTTGCAGCGGCTGTATATGATAAAACTAACTGAACGCTATGAAAAAATTTCTTATACTGCCTATTATAGCCTTGCTGATATCGCTCCGTGCACAGTCGCAACAGGAAGAACAGATTACAGTAAGATTTGACCAAAGCACTATTGACGAAGTTGTCAGGCAGATAGAATCACAAACCAATTATCATTTCTTCTATGACAGTAAACAATTTGATAGTGCAAAATTTACTATGCAGGCTTCAAAAGTTTATCTCTCGTCGCTCCTGAATAGATTATTTGCAGGCACTGATTATAAATTTTCGTTAGGTGCCGAACACCAGGTTTTCCTTACCCGTGGCAATGCGCTTTCCCTACAGTTGACTGATGGATTTCTTAAAGGAAACACTTCAGGAAATCTTGCAGAAATTATAACAAGACCCGGGGAACAGGGCGCTGAGGAAAAGGTAACAAATACCCCTGTCTCCAATATCGAAAATAAACTTATTGAAATCGGCCACCCCGGTGGTGGATTGACGGGTAACAGAGTGAACATCTCCGGCTATGTAAAAAACGAGGATAATGGCGAAGAGTTGTCAGGAGTTTCAATTTATGTGGACAATACTAAAACCCGCATTCTTACTGATCAATTTGGATACTATTCACTTCTCTTGCCTCCCGGCAGGCACACACTCAATTTTTCGTACATCGGAATGTTTGATACAAGACGGCAGGTTGAACTTCTTTCAGATGGCAAACTGGATGTGGATATGAAATTCAAGATCATCCAACTGAAAGAGGTAGTGATAGAACCTGAGAAGGAACGCAATGTGCGGAGTACTACAATGGGATTGGAAAGGCTAAGCATCAGCGCCATCAAACAAATTCCTGCGCTGATGGGCGAAGTAGATGTATTAAGGGCTGTCCTCAGCCTGCCCGGGGTTAAGTCGGTTGGTGAAGCGAGTACTGGGATGAATGTGCGGGGAGGAGCGACAGACCAAAATCTGATTCTGTTTAATGATGCAAATATTTATAATCCAAGCCATCTGTTTGGTTTCTTCTCAGCTATAGATCCGGATGTTATCAGGAATGTAAGTTTATATAAGAGCAGTATCCCGGCACAGTACGGCGGAAGAATTTCCAGTGTACTCGATATTACCTCACTCGATGGAAATACCAGGAAACTCACCGGCTCCCTGGGCATTGGATTACTCACCGGCAAAATGTCGCTCAATGGCCCTATTTATAAAGACAAAACAACTTTCTCGCTCGGGCTGCGCTCCACTTATTCTGACTGGCTATTCAGCCTGCTTCCAAAAGAATATCAATCGAGCAGTGCCTCGTTCTATGATGGCACCTTTCATATAAGCCATAAAGCCAATTCGAAAAACCAGTGGTATGTTAACGGATACCTGAGCAAAGATAAACTGGCCCTGGATGCGTATAATCAAAACCGGTATAGGAATTACAATGGCAATATCAAGTGGAAACATAATTTCAATTCAAGATTTTATATGGTGGCACTGGCCGGGCTGGACCACTACGACTATATCAATAAAGACAGCACCATACCATCCCAGGCTTTTTCGATTGACTACCGGATTGATCAGTATAAAACAAAATTTGATTTCAGTTACTTCCTGTCCAATAGCCATGCCTTCTCCTTCGGATTGAGCAGCCAACTCTACAAAATCAGTCCGGGAAGAGCTGTTCCCTGGGACCATTCTTTATATCTTGCTGACTCGCTCCAGCCTGAGCAGGGTCTTGAAAGTGCTATTTATTTTTCAGATAATATCACTGTAAATGAAAGACTATCGGTAGAGGCAGGTGCAAGGTTGAATATTTTTAATTATCTGGGGCCTCAGCACGTAAACGTATATGCTTCAGGGTTGCCTGTAATAATGGAAAATCTGATTAAGACAGAAATATATGGAAAAGGCAGCTTCATAAAAACATACCTCAGGCCTGACATCCGGGCTTCCGTCAGATATATGCTGACCGAAAAGACTTCAATGAAGGCTTCATTTAATACCCTCAACCAGTTTATCCATCAAATCTCAAATACAGCCGCTGTTACTCCTACAGATATCTGGAAACTATCAGACACCCATATCAAACCCCAGTCAGGCAGGCAGGTATCACTTGGCTTTTACAGAAACTTTAAGAACAATACAATTGAAACTTCACTGGAAGCATATTACAAATGGATTGATAACTATCTGGACTACAAGAGTGGCGCACAATTGCTGATGAACCACCATCTGGAAACAGATGTATTCAAAACAATAAGCAGGGCCTATGGTGTAGAATTCCTGGTAAAAAAACCTACAGGAAAACTGAACGGATGGCTCAGTTACAATTTCTCCCGTGCATTACTGAAACAAAACGACCCACTTGCTGGAGAACTGATTAACGGAGGCGGGTATTACCCTGCTAACTTTGATCAGCCACATAACATCTCATTCACCGGCAATTATAAAATTTCTCACAGATTCAGCCTTTCATTGAATGCTACTTATAGCACCGGGAGGCCTATCACATTGCCCATTGGAGTATTTGATTATGAAGGGGCGCCGAGAGTAATGTATTCAGACCGGAATGCCTACAGAATACCGGATTACTTCAGAGCCGACTTCTCGATGAACATAGAGGGTAACCATAAACTCAAACAGAAGACACATAATTTCTGGACCATTGGCATATATAATCTGACCGGAAGAAAAAATCCTTATTCTATCTACTTTGTCACCGAGGGAGCCCGCATTCAGGGATACCGGTTATCCGTATTTGGCACTATGATCCCATTCCTCACATTCAATATTCGTTTCTGACATGAAAACAATACGATATTTTTTTTACTGTATTATCCTTGTACTTACCTGGGCATCATGTAAGGATCCATATAACCCGATATTGAATCCTGAAAACAAAGATGTGCTTGTGGTTGAAGGATACATTGACGGGGCAGACGAAACCGCAATCAACCTCAGCAAAGTAAGGATCGCCTCACAACTTGATACGGCAAGGCCTGAACCGGTGAACAACGCTACCGTAATTGTAGAAGACGACAATGGAGGAAACTACCCGCTTACAGGTGTGGGAAATGGCAAATATACAGGCAACTACTCCTACAATCCTGCCTTAAAATTTCGTGTAAGGATAAGAGTCATATCGCCTCAGGGTAATAAAGAATATGTATCGGATTTTGTAACCTATAAGGCATCTCCTGAAATAGACAGCATATCCTACAGGGTAACCGGTGAGGGGGCACAGATATTTGTCAATACCCACGACCCAAATAACAAAACCACATTCTATCATTGGAAATGGAATGACACATGGGAGTTTCACTCCACCTTTGCATCTGAATACCGATACGATTTTGATCTTGCTAAAGTGGTAGAGCGAACAGATGATATCTACACCTGCTGGCGCTCCGACTTCTCAAAAGAAATACTTATCAGTTCCACAGGAAAATTATCCAAAGACGAAATCCGGGAATTTAAGATTAACAGTATTCCACATGGAGACTTCAGGCTGAGTGTGCTTTACAGCATTCAGGTACAGCAGTATGCGCTGGACACTGCTGGATTCAACTTTCTCGCAGCACTCAAAAAAAATACAGAGAATATGGGATCGCTTTTTGATCCGCAGCCAAGTAACATCAGAGGTAATATCCACGACGTGAATGATCCTGACGCTTTGGTCGTAGGCTACATAGGCGCCGGAGCTTCTTATAAAACCCGGCAGTTTATTAAAATTCCCTGGGATTACAGACAGGAATGTCCCATGCCCTATGTAGTGCCCAACAAGAAAGACAGTATTGCATACTACTTCGGATCACAGGGCTATATTCCACTTTCTCCGGAAATGAGTGGGCTGGAGATTACAGGATGGAATAGTGCTATCAACTATTGTACAGATTGTACACTTCTCGGCACTAATATTAAACCTTCTTTCTGGCCATAATAACACCCTTGCAGCATGAGAAAACTATTTCTTTTTATCGGATTATTTTCACTATCAATTGCAGCCGGAGCACAACAACCGGTACTCTCTGAAATCGAAGCGAACATCCGGAATGCGAATTTCATGGCTGAAACCGTATTTCTCCATACTGACAAATCTCTTTATGTGGCTGGTGAAACAATCTGGTTTAAAGCGTATGTACTTAACCGTTACACACAACAATTACAGGACATCAGTGCCACAATATATGTGGAACTCTTAAATACTGAGAACATTCCTGTATGGCAAGCCAGAATTAAGGTAAGCGAAGGTATGGGCACAGGCTCTTTCAACATTTCATACCAATTTGCTTCAGGCTACTACAAGTTACGGGCTTATACCTATTGGATGGAAAGCGCACCGGAAGGTTTCTTCGAGCAACAGTTAACTATCATCAATACCCTGCGGCCACTGGATACGCTGGCATTCCAAAGTGCAATCTCCGCTTTCAGTGTAGTGCCTGAAAATGGCAGGCTGACAAGTGGTATTCAAAACAATGTGATATTCAGATATGGCAACCGAAATAATTTTTACGGATACCTTAAAAACGAATCTGGTGATACCCTGCTGAAATTCGGACCTGAATATGCAGGGGCAGGATCATTCAGTTTTGTACCTGAAGCCGGACTGAAATATTTTGCTGTAATCGCAAACGATCAGGAAAAAGGCATTGAAAAGGAATTATCCGTAACTACCGGCCAAGGTTACTATATCTCTACAAAAGAATCCGACGACAATCTTCTGGTGGAAACCCAAACTAACCATTCAGGAAATGAAACGCTTTATCTCATAATCCACAAGGGGAGTCAAATCAGCTATTCAGGCATCATTACCCAAGACAGGAAAACAGCTACCATCACAATTCCCAAGACTACCCTTCCGTACGGTGTATCAGATATCAGGCTATATAACTCTCTCAAAGAGGAAAAGTATCATAAGTGGATTTATCGTGCACCGGCTAAATCCCAACCATTACACATTAGCACAGATAAGAAATCATATAGTCACAGAAACAATGTGCAGATAAACCTGGAACAACCAAAGACGCAGCAGGAATTTCCTACATCTCTTTCGGTGGCAGTGTACAAACAACCTGAGCTACCTATTGGCAGTATCCACATTGATGACTATTTAGCCACATCCCTGACTGAACCAATCGACAGAGACTTCATTGACGCACACCCGGAAGTCGTAAATAATCTGATTGTACTGAAAAACAGTTCAGGTAGCCCCAATGGGCAGAAAGTCAGCACTCCTGAGTTTGCCGGACATTTCCTGACGGTAAAGGTCACGAATAAAGCAAGTAGAAAACCCGAGGGTGAAATTCCAGTGTATATATCTGTTTTAGGCACCACACCCCAAACAAGATTAAGCTTTTCTGACGGTGAGGGTAATGCGTACTTTAATCTCCGAAATCTCTACGGCCATGATCAGTTAATACTGACTACTGATACTGCTTTTCAGGGAAAGGTGCAGCTCACATTATCAAAGTCATTTGTACCCACAGAACGGCCTCAGGAGTTTGCATACCTTCCTTTACCCCAGGGCATACTGAAGTCGATAGAACCCATGCACCAGAATATTGTACTACAACATAACTTTTCCAACGCAGGCATTTTCACCACGTCGCCGGCTTCCGCAAGAGACAGTACGCCCTTCTTTGGTACTCCTTACAAAACTTACCTTCTGGACAACTTCAAACGATTCACCACTATGGAAGAAGTGCTGAGGGAATATGTGCAGGAAGTGAATGTGAGAATCAAACAGAAAGATTATTCCTTCCAGATGCTGAGCAGGCAACTGACTGATCTCGGAAAATACATGGGCGTAGATTATATGATTACCAATGCAGCCCCACTCGTCTTACTGGACGGGGTGCCTATTTTTGATATGAATAAAATCATTGCATATGACCCGCTAAAAGTCAGAAAGCTGGATATTGTGGCCGACAGATACCTGCTCAACAAGAAAGACTTTGGGGGTATCTTGTCGTTTACCACATACAACCATAACTTCGAAGGATTTGAGCTAAATCCCAACGATGTAGTTGTGGATTTCATAGGATGGCAACAAGCTACTGGTTTCCCTAAAGCAGACTACACCTCCACTGAGCACATCAGGAGTCGTATTCCAGACTTCAGGCAGTTACTGCTCTGGGATCCTGATATCAGGATTGATTCAGCCTCAAACAGAAAAATCGATTTTTATACCGGTGATGATAAAGGAAAATACATTGTCGTAGTGCAGGGCATCTCGGCGGATGGCAAGCCCATTTATCAAACTACAAATTTTGAAGTTAAATAGATAGCGCTACCATTTCTCCACTACTTTACCATTCAGAATCTGCACAATAGAAATCCTCTTGTTTTCGAAATAATCTGTAAATGAATTTCTGTCAAGATCGTCAGCGACAAAATTGAAGTCGTGAAAAGGGGCAAACTCCTTATGGTTAAGGTTTTCCAGCACTTCGCCCGGATAATGCGTGAGGATATTGATAAAGTAAAAGGCAGATTCAAAGCCTTTGTAGGCCATATCCGAAGCCTTGGCTCTATACCTCGTAAAGTAAATATTATCCAGGTAATCAGCATACACATTCCGTCCTGCATCTGTATGGGGTGTTGAAAAATAAATAGGGAATCCTGAATACCTGTCTTTCTGAAAGAGTCCGCGAAACCCTTCCCAGTTGGGCATTCCAATGAGTTTTATCTTCCCATAATTTTTGTATGCTGCACAGGCATCTGCCAGATTAAGTGCGAAATCCTGATTGAGACTGGCTCCGATGATAACTGCCGGTTTCGTCGTATCAATAAGCATTCCTAACTGTGCCGGGGTAATACTGTCTATTTCGAGCGACCGCACCTTTAGCAGGGGACTGCCGTGAAGCGTATTGGCCGCCATAAAATAATTCTCAATAGTCTTATCACCTTTCTGCCGAAACATTACTATTTGTTCTGTACCATACTGTTGCACAATGAAACTATGAATACCCTCTACGTGTGTCCTCAACGTACTGTTGACAATTACAGTAAAAGGGTTGTTCCTAATACCACCATCATTGGGATAGGTCACCGAAATAAAAGGAATCTGGTTGATTGTGGCAAATGCAGAGAGTTTGCTGTATTCAGGCTCCCTCACCGAGCCGATTATCATATCCATCTTATCAAGCCCGCCATACTTTAACTGCCAATCGATATTTCGTGGTTCAGCCTTCGTGTCTATAATGGAGACACGTAATTGTTTACCATCTGTATTCAGGGTATCCAGTGCAATTTCAGCTCCCTGTACAAAATCAAGTCCGGGTAATACCACTCTGGGCAATGAAGTTTCTGTACCTCCGGTAAATGCAGAATCCAGATAAAGCGGAGCCAGAATAGCGACGTTAAAAGTCTTTTGAATCGTCTGTTCATCCTGAGCGAAACCTTTCAGTCCGGCCAGGCTTACCAACAAAAAGAATAAAATGTTTCTGATCATTAGGCCGTAATATACTCAAATTTATTCCCACTCAATGGTTGCAGGGGGCTTGCTGCTAATATCATACACTACACGGTTAATTCCTTTCACTCTGTTAATTATATTATTGCTCACCTCTGCAAGGAAATCGTAGTCAAGCCGTGCCCAGTCTGCCGTCATCCCATCTACAGAAGTTACAGCACGTAAAGCTACAGTGGATTCATACGTACGTTCATCTCCCATCACTCCTACACTCTTTACAGGTAACAAGATAGCTCCTGCCTGCCAAACCGTTGCATATAAACCGGAATTTTTCAATGCTTTAATAAAGATATCATCAGCTTCCTGTAACAGTCTGACTCTTTCGCCTGTAATTTCACCCAGGATTCTTATACCCAGTCCGGGGCCCGGGAAAGGGTGCCGATTCAGAATGTTGTCCGGAATACCCAACTCCCTTCCAATTCTCCGCACTTCATCTTTGAAAAGCATGCGCAGGGGTTCTACCAGCTTCAACTTCATAGTGTCGGGCAACCCTCCTACATTGTGGTGCGACTTAATAGTTACAGAAGGCCCATGTACAGAAACTGATTCAATTACATCCGGATATATGGTACCCTGCCCAAGGAATTCCACTCCTTTTACCTGTGAAGCTTCTTTATCAAAAATATCAATGAATGTCTTCCCAATAATCTTGCGCTTCTTTTCAGGATCGGTGACTCCTGCAAGCAGGCTGTAGTACAGTTCTTTTGCATCTACCCCTTTCACATTCAATCCCATATATTGGTATATCTGCAACACTTCCTGATGCTCATCTTTTCGCATAAGGCCATGATCCACAAAGATTCCATGCAGCCTGTCTCCTATAGCCTTATGAATCAGTGTAGCCGCAACCGTACTATCCACCCCACCACTTAGTGCCATTATCACATGACCGTTACCCACTAACTGCTTTATCTCTGCAACCTTATCAGAAATGAAGTGTGAAGGGGTCCAGTCTGCCTTACATCCACAGATGTTTATGAGAAAATTCTTCAGTATCTTTTTTCCCTCTACAGAGTGATATACCTCCGGATGAAATTGTAGCCCAAATACAGGATGCGATAGCCCTTTAGCCTGAAAAGCTGCGATGGGAATATCTGTGGTGGATGCAGTTACCTCGTATCCCGAAGGCAGCTCCATAATCGTATCACTATGGCTCATCCACACTTCACTATCAGTAGTAATTCCCTCAAAAAGGCCTTCATGCTTTTCTACTTTCAACTTCGCTCTGCCGTATTCTCTCTTATCGCTTTTTTCGACCTTACCACCATTTTCTTTTGCCAATAACTGAGCGCCGTAACAAACTCCCAACAAGGGTAAAGATGCAAATCGCCTTGTATCAGTTACTAACGCATTGCTGTCATTGACTGAAAATGGTGATCCGGACAGAATAATACCCCGAATATCCGGCGATAAATCAAAAGAGTGATTATAAGGTATTATTTCGCAATAAACATTGGCTTCCCTGATCGCACGGCCAATCAACTGGGTATATTGTGACCCAAAATCCAGTATTATAATTTTTTCTGTCATGGGGTGCGAAGATAGACAGATTAATGAAGTATGTATATTACATTTACAACATAAAAGCTGAAAAAATGAAGAATTTATGCACACTTATTCTTGCTGCTTTTCTATTTCAGAGTTGCGGGATGGTTCAGGGAAACGGGAACATTATTGAGGAAGAAAGGAGTGTTACCGATTTTGAAAAAATTACCTCATCTGCATCTATCGATCTACTCCTGCAACCTGGATCTACTACCGGTGTGAAAGTAATTTCTGATGAAAATATTGTGCCTCTGGTGGTTACTGAGGTTAAAGACGGCATACTAAATGTACAATTCAAGAAGGGAGAAAGAATAGGAAAAAACAGTACTCAGGTGGTAGTTTCTTTTCCGACAATCTCCGAAATTTCAACTTCAGGTTCTGGCAACGTGAATTGCAAAGGGATTATAAATGGCAACCAGACAATCTCCGTCAGCGCCTCCGGCTCAGGTGATGTTCAACTTGCTGTAGATGCACCGGCCCTCAGAGTTACCGGCTCCGGATCGGGCGACTTTACCCTCACCGGTTTTGTCAAAGATGTAGAAATGAGCCTCACCGGATCGGGCGACATAGATGCCAAAGATCTCAAATCCGAAACAGCAAAAGTAAAAACTACGGGAAGTGGAAATGTGAAGGTATTTGCCAGTAACACCCTGCGTGCTACCAGTCTGGGCTCAGGTAACATTCTTTACTGGGGAAACCCCTCTCTTCCCGATACCAAAATCACTGGTTCCGGAAGCATTAAAGCCGGACAATAAAAATGCCATCGCTCCATAACGCGTTTCAGAGGTAAGCATTCGGTGCAGTTTGAAACGTTGGTTATAGAGCGAGTGGCTGATTGAGGTATGTGGTGTCTTATTTCCTCGGTTAAGTAACTTAAAAAGTTAAGCGCGCTTGCGCACCTGGCCCGGCATACTTCCCTGGTTCTTTCTGCTATTGCCTTTCTTCATTTCCTTCCATTGCTCTTGCTGGTCTTTTGAAAGAATTGATTTCATAGCTTCCTGCCTGTTTTTATTCAGTTCTTTAAGCTGACTGGCTTTTTGCTCCTTTGTGAGTGTATTATCATTTCTGATCGCATCGGCTTTCTGCTTCTGAGACTGATTCAGTTCTTTCACCTTTTGCTGTTGATCAGGTGTCAGATTCAGTTTTTTCATTCCAACATTACCATGCTCTTTCATTTGTTTACGGCCAGAGTTCGCTTTTGAAACCTCCTTCCTGTCTTTCATTGCTACCACCTTATCCTTACGCATGTCTGCATTCCTGCTCATCTTTTCCTTCTGTTCTTTTGTGAGAATAGCATTCACTGATTCCTGCCTTTTCTTATTCAGCTCTTTCAGTTGTTCTTTTTTCTGCACATCAGAAAGCGCATCATTGTTTCTGATAGCCTCCGCTTTTTGCTTCTGATCCTGATTTATTTCTTTCATTTTTTGCCTTTGGTCAGCAGTCAGGTTCAACTGTCCCATTATGTTTTTATCACCGGCCCGTTTCATTACTTTCTGAGTGGAGTCCACTTTTCTTTGTATCTGTGCATTCACGCCCATAGTCAGCGCAAAGGCAGTTATACTCAATAATAATAGCTTTTTCATTTTTTGATTTTTTTTAAACGTGATGAGAGATAGATGCCTAATTCTCTCAATGGTTTAAGCATGAGTGTGCATTATCATTTATTTAACTAAAATGATTTTGGTATGGAAATAACAAAGCCGGATAAGAAAGACCGGGAAGCCTATCTCAGAAACAGCAGCTCACGATATTTGGGCAGTTTCCAATACTCATCGTCCACCAAAAGCTCCAATTTATCGGCATGGTATCTGATTTTGTCGAAGTAACTTCTGACTTCCTCGCAATAGGCAATAGCCTTCGAGCGAGTGTCCTCAATTACATTGGCCTTCTTTCTTGCCTCAATCATCGCTTTTACATTGGTATTTATACCATTGACATGTTCTGAAATCTTAGCGAGTATCTGAAACTGCGAGTTATAAGCCGGCTCAGGCATGCCCAGATGCTGAAGTCCTTTAATATTTTCGATCAGGGTATTCTGATAGCGAACTGCCGGAGGCAAAATAAATGTTCCGGACATCTCACCCATAATACGCGACTCGATCTGAATCTTCTTGATATAGTTTTCCAACAGAATTTCATGGCGCGCAGCCAATTCGTTCCGGGTAAAGATCTTATGCGTACCAAATAAACGAATAGCCTTTTCGGTTACAAGCGCATCCAACGCGTTGGGGGTATCCTTGACATTCTCCAGCCCTCTCCTGAGCGCTTCCTTCTCCCATGAGCCACTATAGCCATCACCCTCAAAAAGCACATCTTTACTTTCCACTACAAATTTCTGCAACACCTGCATTATCGCTATTTCTTTCTTCTCTCCCTTTTCAATCAACTCATCAACCTGTGCCTTAAATTTTACCAGTGTGTCTGCCACAATTGTATTGAGTACCGTCATGGGTACTGCACAATTCGCAGATGACCCTACAGCCCTGAACTCAAACTTATTACCTGTAAAAGCAAATGGAGAAGTCCGGTTTCTATCAGTATTATCAAGCAACAATTCAGGTATATTCTTATGGATATCGAGCTTTAACATCGCCTCATCCTGCTCGTCAAATCTTTCTCCAACCCTCTTCTCTACCTCATTGAGTATTTTGGTAAGGTAGTCTCCAATGAATATCGAGATAATTGCCGGCGGCGCTTCATGCGCACCCAGTCGATGATCGTTTCCTGCTGAGGCAATGCTTGCCCTGAGGATATCCGCATAATCATGTACTGCCTTAATTGTGTTTACAAAAAAGGTAAGAAACATCAGATTGGTCTTAGGTGTCTTCCCGGGAGCCAGAAGATTAACTCCTGTATTTGTGGACATGCTCCAGTTGTTATGTTTGCCGCTTCCGTTAATCCTTGCAAAGGGTTTTTCATGCAACAACACCACCAGTTTGTGGTTCTTTGCCACACGAGTCATCACATCCATCAGCAGAATATTATGATCTACAGCCAGATTCACCTCTTCGAAAATAGGCGCACACTCAAACTGGCTTGGAGCCACCTCGTTGTGCCTTGTGCGTAGTGGAATACCTAATTTGTATGCTTCCTCCTCAAAATCCCTCATAAAAGCATATACTCTTTCAGGGATGGCTCCAAAATAATGATCCTCCAACTGCTGGCCTTTTGCAGGTGCATGGCCAAAAACCGTCCTACCCGTCATAATCAAATCGGGTCTGGCTCCGGCGATGGCTTCATCAATTACAAAATATTCCTGCTCCCAACCGAGCGTCTGGGAGACAGAGGTTATATTTTTATCAAAATACTGGCACACATCGGTAGCAGCCTTATCTATTGCCGCTCTTGAACGAAGCAATGGCGTCTTAGCATCCAGCGATTCTCCGGTATAGGAAACAAAAATGGTGGGAATACAGAGCGTTTTACCGTTTCTCATTTCCATGATAAATGGAGGAGACGAAGGATCCCATGCGGTATATCCTCGCGCTTCGAAGGTAGCACGAAGGCCTCCACTCGGAAACGAAGAGGCATCCGGCTCCTGCTGTATGAGTGCAGCGCCGTCAAATTCCTCAATTGCACTTCCATCAAGTTTCAGGGTAAAAAAAGAATCATGTTTTTCAGCAGTGGAGCCGGTCAGTGGTTGAAACCAATGGGTAAAATGTGTCACCCCCCTGGATTCTGCCCAATTCTTCAGTGCAGAAGCTATCTGATCAGCCATCTTCCTGTCAATCTTGGTATGGCTCCGGATAGATTGCTCCATACTTTTAAACGCCTCCTCACTCATGAAGTTCTTTGCCTTTTTCAGGTCAAAAACGTTTTCACCAAAATACGAGGTTACCCTTTTTGATATTGGACCATCAACCAGTTTGTTCTGAACGTAATAATCTAATATTGCGTTATGCCTTAATGTGTTCATTTATTTTTCAAATTTGAACACAAAAAAAGTAAATAATTGGAAATAAAAAATATTTTTTTCAGGAATTGTTCATAAAAATATACACATGGTAGCTGAATTAATTACATATTATTTTCTTTAATGTTAAATTTAATCAGAAAATACCTGAAATCTACCCTCATCAGTAATACAATAAATATAAGATTTAGGAAGACACTCCGGTATCTGATGATAGCCCCGGGAAAAGGAACTATATATCCAATAAGTAGCAAATCAACCAGACTTATAAAAATGAGGAAACCCGGAAGTAAATGACTGCATTTTACACGCCTGACGAGAAAAAGTAGAAAAAGCAATTGTACCAATAGCAATTCCATTGCAAACCCCGTCATTGTCAATTGCCTGTTAGTAAAAATAAACGGATGAAAAAAACTATGATTTATTGCAGGAATCAATGCGCTGCCAAAACTTATCGCATCAGGCGTTAGTTCGGGCATGGGTAATTTTGCAGTTCCTTCAGTCGGTATCTCCATAAATGCGTGCTGCCTGTCAATGAGAATAGCAGGAAAATCGGCTGAAGGAATCAAATGCCTGAGACCAAAAAACAGTACGACGCAAAATAGAAATACCGCCGGGTAAGTTATGCCGGCCACTCGTTTCCATCTGCACCCTACCCCATAAGCAAGTAAAGCTGGCACCATGACCAAAGCCACATAATTCCTTACTACAAAAATCAAAAGAAGCGAAGCTATAATGGTGACTATCCCTCTAATGGTGAATCCATCCTCAATTTTTCTGAGCGCCAGGGCTATGAGCCCTATAGCCAACCAAACAAACCCATCCTTATGAATTGCTGAAGTAAAATACAGTCCTGATGGAAAAAGAAATACCCCGACAATTAACAACCATTTCTTTCCCGGTACCAATCCATCCAGCGCCCTGTAAAGCCCAACCGCTCCAAAAAAAACCAACATGTTATAGAGGAGAACGTTGATATAAAAATTTTTCAGACTCAGCAAATCGAAAACAGCTACTATCTTAATCAGAAAATTCAATTTCAGATTATTCCAGAATGAATGGTGCACTCCAAAGAGATCTCCATATTTTCCATCATAGGGTGTTCTGAATAAATCAATAATGAATTCGATAGGGTCTGCCTTCAACATATTAAAATGCCTGAGTGCGCGCTGATACACCTCTACGGTATCCGAAACCTCAAATACATTCAGATCTATGTATGCATGCACTACTCCCGCTATCACCCTACACAAAAACAGTCCCACCAGCCATTTTGCCGAAATGCCGGAATTCCTGAAAAAAGGAACGCGCAGAAGAAGGATACAAAAGGCTGTCAGATAAATGAAGAAAAGCAGATAGCCCACGCGATAGATTTTTAGAATGTGGGAAGTTAGTTAAAATTATCACATTGAATTATGAGCACAATGGGTATATAGGTCGTAAGTTTGCGCATATTTTTTTTATCCATGGAAGTAACTGTATCTACTGCAATTCAATTAGGGCTCACAGAAGACGAATACGAAAAAATTAAAGAAATCCTCGGCCGAAATCCCAACTTCAATGAAATAAGTGCCTACTCTGTAATGTGGAGCGAGCACTGTAGTTATAAGAACAGTATCAAATGGTTGAAGACACTCCCCAGAGAAGGAAGCCGGCTACTGGTAAAAGCAGGTGAAGAAAATGCCGGCCTGATGGATATTGGTGATGGGCTCGGCCTCGTTTTCAAGATTGAAAGTCATAACCACCCTTCTGCAATCGAACCTTTTCAGGGAGCCGCTACAGGAGTAGGTGGTATCCACAGAGATATATTCACTATGGGAGCCCGGCCCGTTGCAGCGCTCAATTCACTAAGATTTGGCAATCCTGAAAAAGCAAAGACGCAACATCTGGTTTCCGGAGTAGTGAAGGGTATCGGGCATTATGGAAACTGCTTTGGAGTACCCACCGTAGGTGGTGAAGTTTACTTTGAAGAATGTTATCATACTAATCCGCTTGTCAATGCAATGAGTGCAGGTATCCTCAAAGTGGGAGAATCTGTAAGTGCCACTGCCGAAGGCGAGGGTAATCCTGTGTTTATTGCAGGAAGTGCCACCGGAAAAGATGGTATGGGGGGGGCCGCATTCGCATCCGCTGACCTGCATGAAGGCAGTGCAGAAGACTTACCCGCAGTACAGGTAGGAGACCCTTTTCAGGAAAAGAAACTCCTGGAAGCCTGCCTCGAGATTATACATTCAGGGGCACTGGTTGGGATGCAGGATATGGGAGCAGCCGGCATCATCTGTTCTACTTCAGAGACAAGCGCCAAAGGAGGCACAGGGATGGATATCCATCTGGAAAATGTACCTGTTCGCCAAAAAGACATGAAACCATGGGAACTCCTGCTGAGCGAAAGCCAGGAACGCATGTTGCTAATTGTAAAAAAAGGAAGGGAAAAAGAAGTGCTGGATATCTTCGAGAAATGGGATTTGCCCTGCTCACAAATTGGCACCGTGAACAATAGTGGCATCCTGCGATTTTATATGCACGGACAATTGGAGGCAGAAATTCCTGCTGAAAGTCTGGTACTGGGAGGCGGCGCACCGGTTTATGACAGAGAATATAAAGAACCTAAATATCTGGAAAAAGTCAGAGCTTTTGATATCAGTAGTATCGCTCCGGACACAAACCTGAAAGTGATTGCTGAGAAGCTCATTACAAACCCCACTATCGCCTCTAAAAAATGGGTTTATGAACAATACGATAGCATGGTAGGTACGGCTAATATGAACACCAATGACCCGTCAGATGCCGCAGTCGTATGGATTAAGGGAACAAAGAAAGCGTTAGCGCTCACCACAGATTGTAATAGCCGCTATGTATTTGCAGACCCTTTCACCGGCTGCATGATTGCCGTGGCTGAAGCCGCAAGAAATATCGTATGTTCAGGCGGAAAACCATTAGGCGTCACCAATTGTCTCAATTTCGGAAATCCGTATGACCCTGAGGTTTATTATCAATTTGTAAAAAGCATACAGGGAATGTCGGCAGCATGCCAGAAATTTGACACCCCTGTTACCGGGGGCAATGTCAGCTTCTATAACCAGTCGCCCGACGGGCCTGTATATCCTACTCCGGTAATAGGGATGGCAGGAATTCTTGATGATACTGATAACAAAATGTCTCTTTATTTCAAGAATGAAGGCGACCTTATTTATCTGGTTGGGAAACACATCGAAGACCTCAATAGTTCAGAATATCTCCACAAAATCAGGGGTATTGAGTACTCCCCTGCTCCCTACTTCAATCTGGAAGAGGAATACAATCTTCATCTCAACATTGAAAAATTAATCCGCAGCAAACTAATCCATAGTGCACACGACCTCTCTGAGGGAGGCTTATTTATTGCTTTGGCAGAAAGTGCCTTCTATAAAAATATCGGATTTAGCGTAAAAGCTGCCCAATCCTACCGAAAAGATGCATACTGGTTTGGAGAAGCACAGGGCAGAGTGGTGGTATCTGTCAGCCCTGAAAAAAAACAAGCATTTGAGGCATCCCTCACGGTACCATTTGAATTTCTGGGTGTCACCGGTGGCAGCAATATTGAAATGGACGGAGAAGACTGGGGAAAAGTAGCAGCGTGGAAGGATAAATATACTTCTACCCTTACCGATCTGATGTCATCGAATGAATAAGGATAGCCATATTCTTATCACAGGAGGTGCCGGATTTATCGGGAGTGCACTGGTAAAAATTTTTAATAACCGCGGCATTCAAAACCTGATCCTGTGCGACACATTTCATAACAAGGAGAAAATCAGGAATCTTGAGGGAAAACAATATACTACACAGGTAGAAGCCGATCGACTTTTCGACTACTTACAGCAGGATCACCGGATCGGATTCATCTTCCACTTTGGTGCCAAAGCAGGTGCCTATGCAATGGATAAGCAGGCACTTGAAAAATACAACATGGAATATTCCCAAAAGATATGGGACTACGCCACCCTGAAACAAATTCCTCTTATATATGCCACCACAGGAGCCACTTATGGAACCGGCACCTTTGGTTTTACAGATGATGTATCTACGCTGAAGAAACTAAGCCCTGTCAACGAGTATGCACGTTCCAAGCACAGGTTTGATCTGTGGGCCAAT
Source organism: Chitinophagaceae bacterium (assembly GCA_023957755.1). Taxonomy (GTDB): domain Bacteria; phylum Bacteroidota; class Bacteroidia; order Chitinophagales; family Chitinophagaceae; genus Ginsengibacter. The sequence goes on along the minus strand of JAMLGT010000012.1, from coordinate 19,136 downwards.
TCTCAGGAAAAGAGCCCCCCTTTTTGGGCAGGATTAAAACTCTTCAATGTGTTTGGCCCTAATGAATATCACAAAGGAAAAAGGGCAAGCATGGTATATCACTGCTATCGTCAGATTGTAGAGAAAGGATATGCCACACTCTTCGGGTCGTTTAACCCTGCCATTGCTGACGGAGAATATAAGCGGGACTTAATTTATCTGAAAGATGTGCTCGATATTTGTTTCTGGTTTTACGATCAGATCCGCCAAAACCATAAGAAACTCTCCTCCGGAATATTTAATGTGGGCACAGGCATTCCGGTTTCTTTTAATGATATAGCCTTTGCAGTATTTACCGCACTGAAAAAGGAAGCGAGTATCCAATACCAACCTATCCCGGAAGATATCCGGAATGGATATCCGGAAATAAGCTATGCAGACACCGGCAAATTAAGATTGTCAGGTTACACCTCCCCATTCACTCCTTTGGACGAGGGCGTAGCAGATTACGTCCAAAATTATCTCATCCCCAAAAGGTATTTTTAACCAAACCACGAAAACAACTTATTGACACCCGGAATGGTGTAATAGTTTTTCTTTAGTATGCCGCTTTAGGAATTAGTATTTTCAGAAATATATCAGGAGCGATATCCGTTGACAATATTTTTTTCACGATTATCCGCATCTCTTTATGAAAAATCTCCTAATAAATTTTCAATTTTATGTTCAATCATAAGATTTTTTTCCACCGGACTTTTTTTGCACATAGAATACCGTAAGTTTGCACGACCCTCCGGAATCATTTTATTTCCTTCAGCGTCCGACGGTCACAAATTATATGCGTATGTCCAAATATATTTTTGTAACCGGAGGGGTTACTTCTTCTTTAGGTAAAGGTATTATTGCAGCATCTCTGGCCAAGTTATTACAATCCAGAGGGCTGAGTGTGACTATACAGAAGTTTGACCCTTATATCAACGTGGATCCCGGCACACTCAATCCGTATGAACATGGAGAGTGTTATGTCACAGAAGATGGAGCAGAAACTGACTTGGACCTGGGGCATTATGAAAGATTCCTGAATATCAATACCAGCCAGGCCAACAATGTAACCACCGGCCGAATTTATCAAACCGTTATCAATCGCGAGCGCGAAGGTGACTATCTTGGGAAAACCGTACAGGTAGTGCCCCACATTACTGATGAGATTAAGAGAAGAATGATGCTGCTGGGCGAAAAAGGCAATTATGATATTGTAATTACAGAAATCGGGGGCACAGTGGGAGATATTGAGAGCCTCCCATTTATAGAAGCAGTGCGCCAGATGCAATGGGAACTCCCCGACGAAGATTGCCTTGTAGTGCATCTCACCCTTATCCCTTATCTGCGTGCAGCTAAAGAACTGAAGACAAAACCCACTCAGCAGAGTGTCAAATTGTTGAGTGCGAATGGAGTACATCCGGATGTACTGATCTGCCGGACAGAACACAAACTTACTCCCGACTTACGCCGGAAGGTGGCGCTCTTTTGTAATGTGAAAGAAGAAGGCGTGATCGAAGCCATTGATGCACCTACAATCTATGAAGTACCCCTGCTAATGCTTCGCGAAAAGCTCGATAAGATAGTGCTGAAAAAGTTAAAAATAAATAATGATCGGGAACCTGATTTAGAGAAGTGGAAATCCTTTTTAGACAAGGTAAAGCATCCTTCCAAAAAAGTAAATATTGGGCTGATTGGGAAGTATATCGAATTACAGGATGCATACAAATCGATCTTGGAAAGTTTTATTCACGCAGGCGCGATGAATGAGTGTAAGGTACAGGTGATCAATATCCACAGTGAAAATATTACAGAAGGGAATGTGGAAGAGACACTTGCCGGACTCGATGGGTTACTTGTGGCACCGGGGTTTGGCCACAGAGGTATAGAAGGAAAGATCATTGCGGTGAAGTATGCGCGACAGCACCGGATGCCTTTCTTTGGCATCTGTCTTGGTATGCAGATGGCAGCCATAGAATTTGCAAGGAACGTGCTGGGAATGAAAGATGCTGAGTCGACAGAAATGAATCCTAACACCTCTGTACCTGTTATAGACATGATGGAAGATCAAAAAAAGGTAACGGCAAAAGGAGGCACCATGAGATTAGGCGCCTATCCCTGTGAAATTCGGGAAGGGTCACTGGCGTATGAGATTTACGGCACTACACACATCAGTGAACGCCACCGTCACCGTTGGGAGTTTAACAATCACTACCTGAAAAAATTTGAGGATGCGGGAATGATTGCCACCGGCATGAATCCCGAAACAAGCCTGGTGGAGATTATGGAATACACCAGGCACCCATTTTTTATTGGAGTACAGTTTCATCCTGAATTAAAGAGTACTGTGGAAAACCCACATCCGATTTTTGTCAACTTTATAAAGGCAGCAAAACTCTTTAGTGAAAAAGGTAAACAGGCAGATGAAAAGGCAAGTGCTGCATCTGTCAACTAACAGCTTGCGAAATATTAACAAAACACTTTCATCCGGCAGGTAATCTTTGCGCTGATTCCTGCGTCTATCAGACTGAAAAAGACATTGACATGAAGAAAGTTTTATTCGCACTACTGATTTTGTTTTCTTATGCAGCCCATGCTCAATCCAATTATATCGGTGAAAGCGATCCCAATGCAAGAGCATTATTGAAGAAGGTTTCAGCAAAATACAAAGCCTTCCATAGTATTTCAACCGGTATCACCCTCCAGGTTGAAGACAGCAAAGGCCAGAAGCTTTCTACACAAAAAGGCAATCTGAGTCTGAAAGGAAATAAGTACAGACTTGCCATGAACGAGGACCTCTCTTTTTCTGACGGAAGGAGTATTTATAACTATGACAAGGCAGCCGGGGAAATCCAGATTACAAGAATTAACCCGAAAGATAACCTGTTGACACCACAAAAACTCTTTACTAATTTCTACGATAAGGATTACCTATACAGACTGTCAGACGTTGTAAAGTCGGGCAGCATCACACTTCAACCTGTGGAACTAACTCCACTTGATAAAACACTCCCTTTCTTTAAAGTCATCCTTAATATCAATAAGAGCACTAATCAAATTGTTTCAGCTCAGATATTTGAGAAATCAGGTACCCGTTATTTGTACAGCCTCAACGGTTTCAGGACAAACTCATCAATGCCAGAGAACCTGTTTACCTTCAATAAATCCGATTTTCCGGGAGTGGAAGTTATAGATCTCAGATAACCCTGAGATCCGGGATACCGAAAATAATTTTCAGCGCCTTGAATTGAAGCTGAAAATTGGTTATTTTCTCCGAAATTATAGAATAAAAACACAGGTAGCAACGTTATATTATTATGTTGCTGAAACCTATCTGGATATTATCATTCCTGCTGGCTTACCTGCCAGTCACCACCGATATCAGTACAGGTAAGGAAAAAATTCAATGGATGACGCTGGAAGAAGCTTCAAAGAAGATGGAAGCAAGCCCCAAACCCATGATAATCGACCTTTATGCCAAATGGTGTTATTGGTGTAAGGAGATGGACAAAAAGACTTACAATAATGATAAGGTGGTTCAGTACATCAACGAGAACTTTTATCCTGTAAAGATGGATGCGGAGACGAAATCGACCGTCCAGTGGAATGACAGAGAATACGATTATAACAACTCTGTAAGGGTAAATGAATTCAGCCTTTTTGTCACTAACGGACAACTAAGCTATCCTACTACAGTTATCTTCATGAATCAGGACGAGGCACCAGCCGCAATTCCCGGATTTATGTCCACAGAGGAAATTGAGCCTTTCCTTAAATATTTTGGGGAACATTATTATAAAAAGACTTCATTTCAGGATTTTTTGAGAAGTTTCAAGAAATCCTGGTAAAATAATTATAAATGCCCCGGGCATTTCAACTCGGTTTTTCATAGGATATTGGATTATAACAGGGGTGGATTTTTATCCGGCCCCTTTTTTCAAAAAAAAAAATAAAAAACAATAAAATATTTTCGCCCATGCAACGTTTATACATTGATTGTGGTCTATACTGTCAAATCACATTGAGCAAAAAAGATATTAAAAATTAAGTAAAATATTATAAAGCCCAATCCAGGCTTTCAACTCGGTTTTTCATAGGATATTGGATTATAACGGGGGTGAATTTCTATTCGGCCCCTTTTTTATTTTCAATCAGGTGAACTTTACTGTTTCCTCCGTATCAAAGTTGGGATTGTAGTGTACAAAAAGATTAAGGTAAAGAAGCCGGCTCACTCTCATAAAATAAGGCTGTAAAGCCAGATTCAGGATTGCATTTGCCACTATCCAGTAAATAAGCCGGTTGTCATCGAGCGAGAAACCAATAGTCAGCCACCATAAGAAAAAGGTAACAGCCGAAAACAAAACCGTAATTGCATAACTCATATACCCTGTTCCATACCAGAAACCGGGTTCCAGGTCAAAAGTCTGCGAACATACCGGACAATCGTGATACATATCCAGAATGGCTTTCGGTCTCAGCGGTTTATAGGGATTGGGTTGTTTAAACATATTTCCTCTTCTGCATCGCGGGCATTTCACATGTAAGACACTCCACAGATAGTTGGGAGTTGGTTTATCATTTTCAGACATAATACGAAGTTACAAACGCAGTCACAATAATTATGCACAATTAAGAAACCGTTTTCAGTTGCGATTTCAAAAAAGAATCATTTACCGGCTCGTACGCCTGAGTACCATTTCAGGTTCATTGGTAGTGATGAAATCAACTTTATTCTCTATCAGCCAGTCCACCAGAGTACTGTCATTAACCGTCCAGGCATTGGTCCTGATTCCCAGATTTCGGGAATCCGCAAAATATTGCGGATTCCTTTTAAACACACTAAGATTATAATCAATTCCGGAAAGGCCGGCCGCACTAACCTCCTGAGGACTCTTGTCCCCATTCAGATATTGCACTTCTGCATCCGGCTGCAACCTGAGCACTTCAAGACACATCGCATAGTCGAAGCTGATATAGACTATATAAGGCTGTGCATGATACCTCTTCACTTCCTCCACAACCTTTCTGACTGTCTTCGTAGCCCATTCTTTCCCTCTGGTAGATGACTTAATCTCCAAAATGAGCCGGGTACGGTGCTGTGTGGTAATCTCCTTCAAAAACTGCCCAAGCAGTGGCAGTGGCTCTCCGTTGGCTAAGGGAATAGTCCTCAATTCCTCCAATGTAGATGTTTGAATATCTTTTTTGTGGTAGGTAGGATCATGATTTACCACTATCTGCCCGTCAGCAGTCATGTGCACATCCGTTTCACTGCCGTAATACCCTCCTGCGATTGCAGCCTTTAGTGAGGCAATTGAATTTTCGGGTGTGTGGGTATGTTTCCATGCCCCCCGATGCGCTATCACTATATTTTCAGCAAATCTTTTTTCAGTTGTGGAATCATTTTGCATAGCCCTCTTTGACGGTACGCACGAAAATAAGAGTATTGGTAAAAAGCATATCCATCTGAACTTCATTTACTTGCTATTTAAGGGGTAAAAATAGTCAAGAATACATTGAAATTCACGAAATCTTCTCTTTGCCAATAACAGTCGATCGATATGCCGCGCCCACATCAAATTCATACAAACTATCCCGGCCCGACAGATTACCCCAATCTATTATCAGACATGAATCATTCTTCACCGGTTACTGAAGCCTAAGGTAAATTCCCGCATGTGCATTCAGGTTGTTCAAATCCTTCACACCGAATTTATTGTATGGTGAAAGGGCATAACTTCCTCCTGCCTCAATTCCCCACTTACCTGCTTTACCCAGACTCATTCTTGCGCCTAACCCCGCCTGCGCTCTGAAATTGAGGGTAGATTGCTGCTGATTACTAAATACTCCCAGATACTGATTATAACTAACCAGGTTAATTCCGGTAGCAAGTGATAAGTACGGCAAAACCCGCGACTGGCTGCTTAGCAATGGCTGATATTCTATCCGTGCCATCACCGGGATTGTCTGCAGTGAATTACTCAATACCGCAGAAATCTGCTGTGTTTTGTCCGTATTATATACCCGTCTGGGATACTTCTGATAATAATCCTGAAATCCAAACTGACCTCCAATAGTCCAGTGAGGCGTCAAATCGTAGGTTACGCTCCCCAAAAATCCGCGGGAAGAGGTATTAGAGATGAAGCCGGAAGTCATACTTCCGACCGGAAAACTGAAGTTATAGTCTAAATGAAATTTAACGGGATGGTCTTGTGCCTTTACAGGACCAATCCCAAAAGCTACCATTGCTAATATAACCAGGATTGATACACGCGTTTTCATAGCAAAATAAATTTTAGAGTGATTTTAAATAGGGAGACTGATCAAACAATGCTTTTACCTGACTATCCGCCACAACCGGATTATAGATATTACTACCTCTGATAAGTCCTGTCCAGATTACTTTTAGCTCACCTGATTCGGGTGCATTTTTCAGATCAATCATATCAAGACTCACCGCTCCCTCTCTGATAGAATAAACGGCATAATTATACGGTAAATAATACCCATAGCCCGGATAGCCCCAGAAATAAGGATCCCAATACGAACCATACATATCCCAATAGGAAGGCCCGCTGATGACACCTGTCGTGGTAGATATAATCCTGTTAACAGTAATACCTATGTCGGGATGCTGATCCTTGTTCACTGCGATATACCCATTTCTGATCATCGCTTGTTTCACGGCGTCGATATATGCCTGCCCGGCTTCCGTCAGCTGCATTTTAGACTTTCCATTTTCTAACACAGCTACTGAATCGCTGACATAAAATGTGTGAAAATCGCTGAAGTTCGCACTGGAGTCGTGATCAGTAATATAGATCCTCGACTCTTCATCTGTAAGATTAGCCACAGGATCTTTGCTACATCCCGTGATCAGCAACATCGCTATTGCTATTGCTGAGAGGCTCATTTTTGTTTTCATAACTATTAGTCTTAAAGGGTTGATTCACTACACTCCTGCTTTCAAAAGAAGTGCCTGATAATATTATAAAATTCAAAAAACGACCCTTCCCAAATGGATTTAAGAATATGATAACAGCCACAGCCACTGGGATAACTGTACCTAATACCGGCGATCACACCCCATCCCTTATTATTAAAAACCGAAAATGCGAATGCAAAAAAAACCGGCAGTATGTTACTGCCGGAAATTTGTCTTCACAAGGAAAAAACTGTATTACTAACCCCAAAAAAAATTTAGAATGGAAGGTCGTCTGCACTCTGCTCGTGTTCTATCGGTTGTGCCACCTTCGTCTCACTTGTTACGGGCTGAGGAGTATCGCTGCCACCTTGAGAATCCTTACCCCCAATCAATTGGATTTCACGTACACGAAGCCTGAGTGTGGCCACAGCTTCGCCATCCTGTTTTTTAAACACATCTGCTTCAGGTGCACCTTCTACATATACTGTTTTACCCTTTGTCAGATAAGGTACGATGCCGGTCCTATCTGTCCAGTAAGAACACTCTACCCATATAGTTTTCTCCTGCATCACACCAGTGGCATTCTTATATCTTTCAGTGTGTGCCACACTAAAATTGATGACATTTTTTCCGTTTACTTCGCGCTGTACGCAGTCTCTTCCCAGATTTCCAATTACTTGTAACTTAATCATGATCGTAGTATTTTAAAAAGTGATAGTTGGTAAAATTATGATTTACTTCCCCAATAAAAAGTTTGGAATTTTGATTGTGAATAAGTTTTCCTAATTCAATTTTTTCTTGATTGTGGACACCTGGTCCTGAAGGTTATTTACCAGATTAGCCAGGCTATCCATATCCCATCTTTTTTGCTCAGAAACCTTCTGTATCACGGCTTTGGCTTCCCATAACTCCAGAATATCATTCTTGTAAACCTGATAGGGCTGGTAAGAGGGATTATCGCTTACCAGAGTCACCCTGGTAGTACTTCTGTTATTTTTCACTACCCTTTTATACACAATTCCTTCATTATTGGTAATTACGATGCAGGCTGTATTATTTTTCAATTTATCGAGCGACTCTGCCTTCTCTCCTACTATTACACTTCCACTAGGTGTAGGCAACATACTGTCACCAATGATTTCAAACGCTCTGCAATTGCCCCCTTTGATCATTGGCAGGGTAAAAGTGTTGAGTTCATCAATAAACTCATCGTCTGCATATCCCGAAAGGTAACCTGCGGCAGCTTTTACAGGCACAAAGTGAATCAGGTTCCTGTCAGTCGAAGCCATCTTCATTTGGCGGCGCCTGCTCAGATAGTCTGATCCTTTTTGCACACTGAGATCTTGAGTGAAGAGTTCATCGAGTGTAACATTAAACATCTCGCTAAGTGTTTGAAGGACATCAAGCCGCGGATCTGCTCTTTCCTCTTCATAGGCCCCAATAAGAGAACGCTTGATACCGATTTTGGCCGCAAACTCTTCCTGAGTCCAGCCACGAAGTTTGCGAAGATACTTCAGATTTTTTCCTGCCTGTGACATAAAACTAATAATTTTAGAACGAAAATACTAATTGTTTTAGTTTAAAAAAATTTTTTTTATTGTTGTCCGATTAAATTGGACTAAAGCCCAATGGGCTTAGATTTTATATTTATTACCCTACCCTTTACGGTAGGACTATGAAAGTCTTACACAATAAGGGCTCCAGCCACATTTTTAAATAATTTAACCGGACAATGATAATCCTTGTTAAATATCCTTTCCCCGGAGTGAATTCCTATTAGAAAATTCCATGAGAAATAAAGGGAAAATTGACGCACAAGTTTGTATCAGGCCCAAACCATCCTTCACAACAAAAGAACACCTTCTGATTTTTGCAAATAATTTTTAGCCATCTTTAACCCATCCCTTTCAGTTAAATTCGTAATTCTAAAACTTTAACTGCTCGTGCAGTTCTGAAATCATGATATTATCCTCCAAAAGAATAGAAATGAAAAAACTCATTGCGGCATTTCTTGTAATATCCATCACCGGATGCAGCCACAAACCCTTCAAATCTGTATGGACAAAAGAAAAAGCCCCCTCAGAATTCACAATGCGATTCGAAACCTCCAAAGGTGATATAGAAATAAGCGTAACCAGAGCATGGTCACCGCTGGCCGCCGATCGATTCTACCAACTTGTCAGGCACAGGTATTTCAACAACACCCTTTTCTACAGGGTAGTGCCCGATTTCGTGGTACAGTTTGGCAACACGGACACTACGATCACTAACCGCTGGAACAAATACAAGATTCCCGATGAGCCTGTAATTAAAGGCAACCTGAAGGGTGCTTTAAGTTTTGCAAGGTCAGGAAAGGAAACAAGGGGCACCGACCTTTTTATCAATCTTAAAGACAATCCGCGACTCGATACCGTACAATCATCAGGCGTTACAGGATTTCCGGTGTTTGGAATGGTCACCAAAGGTATGGAGACAGTCGAGGCTTTATACGGGGGTTACGGTAATAAACCATTACGTGTTTACGATTCGCTGAGTGCCAATCGCACCAAATACCTTGAAATGTTTCCTAAACTAGACTCGATAAAAAGGGCATACATTCTTAAGACTAAAAAGTAAAACCCAACGCCCGCATCTGGCTTAATTAATTTAGATTGCAAACGTAAATGAAATACTATTTAATTGCAGGAGAAGCTTCGGGTGATTTACATGGCAGCAACCTCATCAAAGCATTACGGCAAAAAGACCCGACAGCCGATATCCGTTGCTGGGGTGGCGATAAGATGCAGGAAGCCGGTGGCACTATCGTAAAGCATATCAAAGCACTCGCCTTCATGGGTTTTATTGAAGTAGTCCGAAACCTGCGTACCATCCTCCGGAATATCAAATTCTGTAAGGAAGATATCCTGGCTTTCCGGCCCGATGTGATAGTATTCATAGACTATCCGGGATTCAATATGCGTATTGCGAAGTGGGCTAAGCAGCAAGGCTTCAGGACAGTGTATTACATTTCTCCTCAACTCTGGGCATGGAAAGAAGGCAGGGTGCATCAGATCAAGAAATATATCGACAGGATGCTGGTGATTTTTCCATTCGAAAAAGACTTTTACAAGAAGTGGAACTATGAAGTTACTTATGTGGGACATCCTCTGGTGCCGGTTGTAGATGCCTTTATGGCTGCACATCCTGAGCTACATCCGCAAAGCGATGTGATTGCACTTTTACCGGGAAGTCGCAAACAGGAAATAAAAGCCAAACTTCCCATCATGCTGGAAGCCGCAAAAAAATTTTCCACACATCGTTTTTTTATTGGTAAGGCTCCCACCATCGACAAAGAACTCTACGATACCTATCTTCAGGGTTATCCGAATGTGGCGCTGGTGAGCGAAACCTATCCCCTGCTAATGGAAGCAAGCGCTGCACTGGTAACCAGCGGTACGGCTACCCTTGAGACTGCGCTATTTAATGTACCTGAGATAGTATGTTACAGAGCAGGCCGGCTGAGTTATGAAATAGGCAAAAGGCTTATCAAACTCAAATTTATCTGTATTGTCAATCTGATTATGAATAAGGAAGTGGTAAAAGAATTGATCCAGGACGACCTGAATATCAAAAACATCACTGCCGAACTTAACACATTACTACACAATGAGGATAAGCGAAAACAGATAATGACTGATTATCAGGAATTGAGAAGACTTCTCAATTATCATGGAAACGCCTCACAGAATGCAGCAGAAGCCATCATAGATTTCCTCGCAAAATAACCGGAGAGACAATTGCAGGAAATGGCTTTAAATGCCCGGAAATAACAAAAGAAGATATCCATTAAATTATTTTTTGTTGTTGTCCGGTTAGGTTTTCCAAAATGAATCTGAAACCCTTGTTCAGTAATACTTTCATGGCCCCATACTAAGGGGAGGCTAATAAATTTAAAAACTAAGCCCTTTGGGCTTTAGCCTCACTTAGCCGGCCAATAATAATATTTTTTATAGAATTGTGTAATTATTCTGAAAGCATGTTTATCTTTCAATCCTCCTACCGGGGACAGATTCAATAAAACTGAATTAACTACTATGGCCAATTCTCTTTTCAGAAAAAAAAGTATCGATTCCATATTGAGAGATTACGAGGCACGGGAAAAAGACTCATCTCATAATTTAAGAAAAGTATTAGGTGTCAAAGACCTTACCTTTCTTGGAATTGCCGCAGTGGTGGGAGCCGGCATCTTTTCTACTATCGGAAGTGCGGCCTATAACGGTGGGCCGGGTATTTCATTTCTGTTTATCATCACGGCTGTCACCTGCGGTTTCTCTGCACTATGCTATGCGGAGTTTGCCAGCCGCGTACCTGTATCAGGCAGCGCCTACACCTATTCCTATGTCACATTTGGCGAACTTATAGCATGGGTAATTGGATGGGCTTTGATATTAGAATACGCAATCGGCAACATTGTAGTAGCCATCTCATGGAGCGGATATTTTAACAACCTGCTGGTCCACATCTTCAATATCCATTTGCCCGACTGGCTATTGATAGATCCTCAGACAGCCACCAACGCATTCAAAGAGAGCACTGCTGCTATGGCCAATCAGGCAGCACTCACGGCAGATCAGATAAAGAATTATTCATTTGCAATAGATGCCTACAATCAAGCTCCGGTTATCGGAGGCACAAAAGTATTTTTCAATCTTCCGGCTTTTATAATCGTAGTATTGGTAACCTGGTTAGCCTACATCGGCATCAAAGAAAGTAAGAAGTCGGCCAACTTCATGGTGATATTCAAAATTTCGGTAATCATCTTCGTAATTGTGGCAGGCGCTTTCTTTGTGGACACCAATAACTGGAGGCCATTCCTGCCAAACGGGTTTGAAGGCGTACTAAAAGGCGTATCCGCAGTATTCTATGCCTACATCGGCTTCGACGCTATCTCTACCACAGCGGAAGAATGTAAAAACCCACAACGGGATATGCCTCGCGGGATGATCTATTCGCTGCTAATTTGTACCGGCCTGTATATTTTAATAGCGCTGATTCTGACGGGCATAGAGAGCTATTCAAGTTTCAAAAATGTAAACGATCCGCTTGCCTTTGTATTTCAGGAACGTGCTCCGTGGATTGAAAAAATTGTATCCGTAAGTGCCGTAGTAGCCACAACGTCTGTATTGCTGGTGTTCCAGATAGGCCAGCCAAGAATCTGGATGAGCATGAGTCGCGACGGATTGCTTCCCAAGAGATTTCAGAAAGTACATCCCCGGTTCCAGACACCCTCATTTGCGACAATCGTTACCGGTGTGATTGTAGGATTAGGCGCACTTTTTATCGAGAGCGACCTGGTAACTGACCTCACTTCCATCGGCACTTTATTTGCCTTCGTGCTGGTATCAGGCGGTGTACTGATGCTTCCACGACTGGAAAAGAAACCGGGCCGTTTCTCCCTGCCCTACATCAACGGCAAGTACATCATTCCACTGCTAGCTGCACTCTTCATCTACCTAATGAGAGGCCGGATAATTGAGGCTGTGGAAAATATCTCAAGCGAAGGTTATCAGGAGATATTATTTCTTGTTTATATCCTGCTCGCAATAGTAATGGCTATCCTTTCATTTATCAGACAATTCTCATTCATACCGGTAATGGGTGTACTGAGTTGCGCCTACTTATTAATTGAAATTCCCGCAGTTAGCTGGAAATGGTTTTTCGTATGGATGTCTGTCGGATTGCTCATCTACTTCCTCTACAGCAGGCGACATAGTAAACTTAACGATACACAGGGGGTAAAGGGATGATCTGTATCCTTGCTGCTTGCTCTAAATTTAAGATTCGAGCACAAACTCCGGGTTAGGGCCCCCCTTTGGTAAGACAGTTAGGCAGATTTCCATTACTTCACAACCAATAATTTGTATTTTGCTGAAATATATTATTGCGGATACATAATGTATAAGAAATCACTTTCGGAAAGGGATATTTGCACAAAGTTTATCACGCCGGCTTTGGAAAAGGCTGGTTGGGACAAGCAATTACAAATATTGGAGGAAGTTTCTTTTACTGATGGTAAAATTTACGTAAGAGGAAAAATCACAGCAAGAGGAACAAGAAAACGAGCCGACTATATTCTGTATTACAAGCCGAATATTCCAATTGCCATTATTGAAGCCAAAGACAACAACCAATCAGTAAGGGCAGGAATTCAGCAAGGGCTTGACTACGCAAGAATCTTAGATATTCCTTGTGTTTTCAGCAGCAACGGTGACGGTTTTTTATTTCACGACCGCACAGCAACAGACGAAAACATTGAAACAGAAATAAGGTTAGATGAGTTTCCTAGTCCAGAACAACTTTGGGAGAAATACAAAAAGTATAAAGGCATTGAAACTCCCGAAGCCGAAAAAATCGTTTCGCAAGACTATTATTTTGACGGAACAAACCGCAAACCGAGATACTATCAACAAATAGCTGTAAACAGAACGGTTGAAGCCATTGCCAATGGACAGAATAGAATTCTGCTTGTGATGGCAACAGGAACAGGAAAAACCTATACGGCTTTTCAAATCATTCACCGACTTTGGAAAAGCGGAACCAAAAAACGCATTCTGTTTTTAGCCGACAGAAACGCTTTAATTGACCAAACTCGCAGAGGCGACTTCAAACACTTTAAGGATAAAATGACTGTGGTGAAACACAGACAAATTGACAAGAGTTTTGAAATTTACCTGGCATTGTATCAAGGACTTTCAGGAACAGACGAAGCAGCCAATGTTTACAAACAATTTTCACAAGATTTCTTCGACCTGATTGTTATTGACGAGTGCCACCGTGGAAGTGCAAAAGATGACAGCAGTTGGAGAGAGATTTTAACCTATTTCCAAAATGCAACGCATATCGGTTTGAAAGCCACACCAAAGGAAACCAGCGAAGCCAGCAACACCGAATATTTTGGCGACCCTGTTTACACTTACTCTTTGCGACAAGGAATTAATGATGGTTTCCTTGCTCCCTATCGTGTGGTGAGAGTTGCTCTGAATGTAGATGTAGAAGGTTGGCGACCCGAACAAGGTAAAACCGACAAAGACGGTAACGAAGTGGAAGACCGCATCTACAACCGCAGAGATTTTGATAAAAACTTAGTGATTGAGGAACGAACCGATTTAGTTGCCAAAAAAGTAACCGAGTTTTTAAAAGGTTACGACCGATTTGCCAAAACCATTGTGTTTTGTGTGGACATTGACCACGCAGAAAGAATGAGAACCGCATTAGCTAAACACAATCCCGATTTAGTTGCTGAGAACTACAAATACATCATGCAGATTACTGGCGACAATGACGAAGGCAAAAGAGAGTTAGACAACTTCATCAATCCCGAAGAAAAATATCCTGTCATTGCCACCACTTCCGAATTAATGACCACAGGTGTGGATGCGCAAACCTGCAAAGTAATTGTGTTAGACAGCAACATTAATTCAATGACCAAGTTTAAGCAGATTATTGGTAGAGGCACGCGAATCAATGAAGAATACGGTAAACTGTATTTTACCATTTTGGATTTCAGAAATGCAACGGACCTATTTGCCGACCCACAATTTGATGGTGACCCAATCAGGATAAAACCAGTGGCCGAAGAAACTGACTTAGGCGGCATTGTGGACGAAGAAGAAGAAAGCACCGAACCAATTATCGACATTGAAACAGGAGAAGAAATTGAAATAACTCCACCTGGTATCCGTTATCCTCAACCGGAATTTCCACGGTTAACTGCAAATGAATCAAAGCATAAAGTTTATGTGAACGGCGTGGATGTTACTGTTCTGATTAGCCGTGAAGTGTATTTTGACCAACATGGAAAACCCATCACAACAAGTTTGAAAGAGCACACCAAAGAAATCATAAAAGAACAGTTCGAATCATTAGATGACTTTTTAAACAAGTGGAAGAAATCAGACCGAAAAAAAGCCATCATTGCCGAATTGAAGGAACAGGGTGTAATGGTGGAAGCTTTATATGAAGCCGTAAATAAAGAAGTGGATTTGTTTGATTTAGTCTGCCACGTGGCGTATGACCAACCGCCATTAACCCGAAAAGAAAGAGCCAATAATGTGAAGAAACGCAACTACTTTGCCAAATATGGCAAGCATACCCGGAGAGTGTTAGAAGCGTTGTTAGACAAATACGCAGACCAGGGCATTGAAAATATGGAGGATATGCAAATTCTGACGATCCCACCCATCAGCGAATTTGGTTCGGTAACCGAAATCATCAAAGCATTTGGAAGTCGTGAGGAATATGAAAAAGCCATCAAAGAATTAGAAAACGAATTGTATATAGTGGCATAATGGCAGGAACATTTTCACAGATTTATATTCAGGTAGTATTTGCCGTTAAAGGCAGAGAAAGTTTGATTCATTCTTCTTGGGAAGAAGAACTCTATAAATACATTTCAGGGATAGTCAGAAACAAAGAACAGAAACTGCTTGCTATTAATGGAATGCCTGATCATATTCATTTTTTAATAGGAATGAAACCAAGTTGCAGCCTTTCGGACTTGATTCGTGAAATCAAAAAGTCTTCAAATGAATTTATCAATGAAAAGAAGTTTTCAAAATTCAGATTTCAATGGCAAGAAGGATATGGTGCTTTTTCATATAGCCACTCAGCATTGGATAATGTGATAGCATATATCAATAACCAAAAAGAGCATCACAAAAAGCAAACCTTTAAAGACGAATACAAGGAGTTTTTAATCAAATTTCAAATAGAACACAAAGATGAATATTTGTTTGAATGGCCAGATTAATCAGATCACCAAAATATTTAAAACCATTTTATTGGGGCAATACGCGACCCCGAAGGGGTCAAATCTTTATAGAATGGTTTCACCAAAAGATAAAAAGACCCAGAATGGGTCTAATCTATATAGAACCATTTTATTGGGTCAATACACGCTCCAGAAAGGGTTAAATCTTTATAGAATGGTTTCACCAAAAGATAAAAAGACCCTGAAAGGGTCTAATCTTTATAGAACCATTTTATTGGGTCAATACACGCTCCAGAAAGGGTCAAATCTATATAAAATGGTTTCACCAAAAGATAAAAAGCCCCATAAAGGGTCAAATCTATATAGAACCATTTTATTGGGTCAATACACGACCCAGAATGGGTCAAATCTTTATAGAATGATTTCACCAAATGATAAAAAGACCCTGAAAGGGTCAAATCTTTATAGAACCATTTTATTGGGTCAATACACGACCCAGAATGGGTCGAATCACACCCCAACATCAATTTTCTATAAATATTTAATCCCATCGGGATTATTCAACATCTAACAAGATTAATACAAACAAAATGACCAACATAGCAGGCATCATAAAATCCATCAGAGATATCTTCCGCAAAGACCCGGGCTTGAGCGGTGATGCGCAACGCATAGAACAATTGGGCTGGATGATATTTCTGAAACTCTTTGATGACAAAGACAAGGAAAAAGAAATCCTGAACCCTAAATACAAATCAGACATTCCTGCGGAATTGCAGTGGAGAAACTGGGCAGAAGATGACGAAGGCATCACGGGTGATGAACTTATCAATTTTGTGAACAACAAACTTTTCCCAACGCTTAAAAACCTGACCGTTGCGGCTGATGACCGTTTGGGCATTACCATCCGGCAGATTTTTGACGGAACCAACAACTATATGAAAAGCGGAACTACTTTCCGCCAAGCCATCAATAAACTCAACGAAATTGATTTTAACAGCAGCAAAGAGCATCACGTTTTTAATGTGATTTATGAGGAGATTTTGCAAGGATTGGCTGCTAAGAAAGACACCGGCGAGTTTTACACCCCAAGAGCCGTAACCCAGTTTATTGTGGATATGGTAAACCCTCAATTGGGCGAAAAAATTACCGATCCGGCTTGCGGAACTGCGGGCTTTTTGGTTTGTGCCATTGAACACCTGAAAAAACAGGTGAAAAATATTGACGACCGAAAAACCTTACAGGAAACCGTAACAGGCAGCGAACTGAAACCCCTGCCTTTTATGCTGAGTGTGGTAAACCTGATTACCCACGACATTGAAGTGCCGCAAATTGAAAATGGCGATTCTTTGAGCCGTGAATACAATTCTATCAAGCAAAAAGACCGTGTGGACATTATTGTAGCCAACCCGCCATTTGGTGGTGTGGTGGGCGATGGTATGGAAACCAATTTCCCGTTGAATTACCGCACCAAAGAAAGTGCCGACCTGTTTTTGATTTTGTTTATCCAATTGCTGAAAGATGGCGGACGGGCAGGCATTGTATTGCCCGATGGAAGTTTAACAGGCGATGGCGTAAAACAACGGGTAAGGCAAAAACTGTTGGAAGATTGCAACGTGCATACCATTGTGCGATTGCCCCAAAGTGTATTTGCTCCGTATGCCACCGTAAACACAAATCTGATTTTCTTTGAAAAAGGCAAGCAGACCAAAGAGGTTTGGTATTACGAACATACGTTGCCCGATGGCTACAAAGCATACAGCAAAACAAAACCTATTCAGATTTCTGAATTTGATGAAATAAAAAAATGGTGGAACAATAGAACCGAACACGAATTTGCCTATAAGGTTTCAATTGACACCATTGCTGAAAGAGGTTACGATTTGGATGTGAAAAACCCAAACAAGGTTGTCGAAGAAGTAAGCTATGACCGTAAAGAAATAATTGAAACGATAAAGAAAAATCAAAACCGAATTACAGAACTGATAACCGAATTGGAACAATGAGCCACTTGAATTTCGACTATGTTCCTCTTACGTTTATCAATGACCAAGAGGAAATAAAAAAGCAAATACGAAATACTTTAATTCTCATTCACTTGTTTGAGAAATACAATAATCCTGTTCGGTTAGAAAAGTTAATAGAAGGCACTCAATACGGTTACAATGCTTCTGCCTTGCAAACGGGTAAGAATAAGTTTTTGCGAATAAGCGACATTCACGAAAGCAAAGTGAATTGGGAAAACGTTCCCTATTGCAATTGTGATGATGAAAAAACTTATCTGCTTAAAAAAGATGATATATTACTTGCCCGAACAGGTGGCACAACAGGAAAGAGTTTTAAAATTGACAATCCACCTGCTCACTCCATATATGCAGGCTACTTGATAAGAATAAGAGCAAAGCAAGAAGTAAATCCTGACTACATCTATTTGTTTTTACACAGTTTCGCATACTGGAGTCAAATTGTGAATCTTAATGAAAGAAATTTTAGACCTAAAGCAAATGCCGGGAATTTAAAATCACTGATTTTACCAGACTGCCCGCCAAATGTTCAAAATGATGCAGTTAGAATTTCAAATGGTGAACTGGTTAAAGGATATGAAGAACTTTATTCTGCAATTGAAAAAGCATTGGCTGAGTATGACAAAACGCAAGAAGTTCAAAACTTGCTTACCAATCAACTCACCCTCCTTGAAAACCTCAACCAAGCCATTTTACAAGAAGCGGTGCAGGGCAAATTATTGTCTGAATCAGAATTAGCAGGATTAAAAGATGAACCAGATTATGAAACAGGGCAACAATTATTAGAGAAAATAAAAGACAAAAAAAATCTTGCAAATCCTAAAATCAACAAAATCCTGATTCCGACAATTAAGAAAGAAGAAATTCCATTTGAAATCCCTGAAAATTGGGTGTGGTGCAGGTTGGGGGAGATTTGTGATAGAATTCATTATGGTTTTAACGCATCTGCCAAACCTAATAATGAAGGAGTTAGATTGTTGAGAATAACAGACATACAAAACAATTCTGTTGAATGGGATACTGTTCCTGGTTGTGATTATTCTGAAAGCGATTTAGAAAACTATTTACTGAATGAAAATGATATTGTAATCGCTCGGACTGGAGGAACAATTGGAAAAACATTCTTAGTTAAAAATATCCCGTTACAATCACTTTTTGCATCCTATTTAATTAGAGCAATTCCATCAAAACACATCTATCCAGAATATGTTAAGTTATTTATGGAGTGTCCTATTTATTGGAAGCAACTTTATGATGCTGCTGGCGGTGCTGCACAGCCAAATGTTAATGGAACTTCATTGTCGAATTTAGTATTCCCCCTTCCCCCACTTTCTGAGCAAAAACGCATTGTGGCAGAAATAGAAACGCAATTTGCCCTTACCAAACAATTAAAAGAACACATCCTCGCCAACCAACAAGCCAC
>JAMLGT010000011.1 GCA_023957755.1 Chitinophagaceae bacterium | reverse complement strand
CTATAATTAAATAAAATTCCTGTTACCAAAATTAAAATGCAAAGGAGGCAGACAATTAACGGTCATTTGATTGTGCTTAAAGTTTTACTTATTGCTTCAAAAAGCCTAATGGTTTCGAGTAACGCAGCAACCATCTGCTGATAATGCCTGATTTCCCCGGTAGTTAATCGCTGTCCAATATGATCCGTGAGCCATTTCTGCGCAGGTCTGTATTTTCCTATTTGCAGTTTCCAGACAACTTCAGGAACACCATCAAAATATGCATGGTCATTGATGTACACTTTTCCAATCTGGCCATAAGGCGTAAACGCCATTCCTGACGCATTGCCCTGAGCCGGGGTAAACACAGTTTCCTGCGCTGTCACCCACGAAATCTGACTTGTAACCATGTCATCATCCCCTGAGAACACTGCCACTTCCCTCATGACTGCATTACATTTTAAAAGATGTACCATCCTCAGATCGCCCCCCAAACGAGATAGCTTCCAAAACACCAAAGCGTCTGAAATATTTGGCAGGCCCGGAATTGCCTTTATGAAGTCAGTTTCCTTATTGCAATCACAAAGCGCATATAACAAAACCCCATACAGATAATCACGCAAATCGGCCGCTGTGAACACCTGACGAAATTCATCTCTCATCTCAGCATTCTCCTCTGCATAGCACACATTACCGGTAGTGGATTCTGCGACAAACAGCAAACCCAAATTCCGGGCAAACTGATTCACTCCATCTAAATTGAAAACGTGTGGATTTACCTCACTCCCGGCCCCTGATAATAATAACACAATCATTCCGGACGTATTATCGTCGAAGTAAAGTGAAGGCGAGAACAATAGTTTATCAGATCTGTCACCAGCGGCGATACCTTCGTGCGTCATATCCGGCCCGCTGAATAGATCCTTAAAATTGGTTATAAGGGCGTTAGTTTTCATCGTCATTGCATCATTAGCGCTAATTTAATCTTTCTTCTCCCATAACACATCAGCAAAATATTCATTGCTGTCTGTGAAAAAACTTCGTTGTACAAAACCACTCTCTGCTGCCAGCACTCCTGTCTCAGGCAGACTATATTTTTGTGATATCTCCATGAAGACGGGTTCTCCCTTTTGGAAAGTTAACATTTCATCCCTCACTTTAACCTGCTGGTCCTTCTCTGAAATCAAATAACTTTTGTTAGCTCCCGTCTGAGGGTCATAGTTAGAATAATGGCTAAAATCTGTTGTACTAAAGTTCCCTTTCAGCTCGCGATTAATCCTGTCCAGAAGATTCAGATTAAACCGTGCCGTAATCCCCTTCCTATCATCATAAGCTGCACGGATTATTCTGGGATCCTTTCTAAGATCGAATCCCAGTAGCAATAAATCATGATTCCGCATGATGTTATTTAGATTCTGAAGGATTCTCAGAGTGACATCCGGAGGGAAATTGCAGGCATTACCGCCTAGGAATAAAATCAGCTTTCTATGTGCGGAATACTTTATGGCTTCCGGTAGCTTTTCAAAATACTCGCCTGCAAAACCATGAAAATTAAGCCGGGGAAACTCATTTGAAATGTATGCGCGTAGTACCTCAATAATATGCGGAGAAATATCAATCGGCAGATAGGATGCGAGGCCTTTCCTTTCAATAAAAGCCCTAAGCAGGTGTACCGATTTTGTGGCATCGCCAGGTCCCAGCCCTATTATATCCACAGGATTGTCGTTATCCATAATCTCTGCCACTATCCGGCCTGATTGTTCTTTAAGTATTTCCATCTCACACCTGGCCGGATAATACTCCGCAGAAGCCATTAATTGCTGAAACAGGCCATCCCCCACTTCATCATAAAAGTATTTCGATAACAAATACTTTGGCGAGGCTGTCAGCCCAAGTACCACATCCCTGTAAAACTGTTCGTTTTCCATAAAATCATTTTGCCAGTCTGATTCCTGTAAATTGCCAACGCTCATGAGGGTAAAAAAAGTTACGGTACGTATTTCGGCTATGACCTGCAGGAGTAGCTACTGAAGCACCTCTCAGCACCTTCTGACCCACCATGAATTTGCCATTATATTCCCCCAGCGCTCCGGGTAATTTTTTATAACCGGGGTAAGGAAGATAACTGCTCTCGGTCCATTCCCATCTGCTTCCCCAATTAAACTTACCTGAAGCTGCCTCCCACTCGAACTCGGTCGGCAACCGCATGCCTTTCCATTGCGCATAGGCAAAGGCTTCATAATAGCTCACATGTCTTACAGGTGCTTTCCTATCCAGAGGCTTCAATCCCGCTAGTGTGTATTCATACCATCTGCCATTGATTAAGTGCCAATAGAGCGGGCTGTCAATATGGTTTTGATTAACCCACTTCCAACCGTCGGAATGCCAGAGGTTAAAATCACGATAACCACCCTCTCTGATAAACATTTCATACTCCCCGTTAGTTACATACCCATTGCTTATTCCGAAGGCATCCAGATATACTTTGTGCGGCTCCAATTCATTATCATAACAAAAGGCGGTGCCTCTGTAACCTGCCTCATACAAGCCTGCTGTTATTTTTACCATACCCTTCCAGCTCCTGAAACCGGACTCCACATACTTCTCATCATAGGCGGGAAAAAGTGGATTATTGCCCAGAATATATTTTATATCAGTCAGAAGCAATTCCTGATGTTGTTGCTCGTGATTTAATCCTGTCTCAATAATATCTAAAACATCTTTCGGAAGATTGCGATCAAAGAGCTGAAACATGGCACTGTCCACATATTTCCTGTACTGAAAAATCTCTGACACAGCAGGCCTGCTCAGATTTCCTCTTTCAGCGCGGTTTACCCTCTTCCCGACAGTCTCATAATAACTATTGAATACATAACCAAACTGAGGATCAAACTCCTTATATCGTTTTAAGAAAGGCTTTAGCACCAGAGTTTCAAAAAACCAGGTCACATGTCCTAAGTGCCATTTTGGAGGACTCACAAAGTCTATTGGTTGTACTACATAATCTTCTGTCTTCAAGGGTTTACAAAGCACTTCACTATACTTTCTAACCTTTCTGTATTTCGAAGCGAGTGCGCGTTTACGGGTGTTTATCATTGTACTCTTCGGCATTTTCACTGTTTTTTCTGAACCTAGCACAATTATTGTGCAAAATTTTATGGTGTGTCAAAAGAGTGCAACAAGAAATGATTCAACGTAAACTGGGGCAAAGCGATTTAATGTTATCTCCGCTGGTTCTGGGAGGTAATGTTTTCGGATGGACTGTCAGCAAAGAAGCCGCATTTGATATTCTTGACGAGTTTACAGATCACGGCTTCAATGCCATCGACACTGCGAACTCATATTCCAAATGGGCAGAAGGAAATAACGGAGGCGAATCTGAAACAATCATAGGTGAATGGCTCAGGAAATCAGGGAAAAGAAAAAAAGTATTGCTTTTCACAAAGGTAGGCGATGAGACGCCTGACGGAAAAGGCCTTTCTCAGGCACAAATCACACTGCAAATAGAATTATCGCTAAAGCGATTGCAAACAGACCATGTCGACGTGTATTTCTCACACAGGGATGACCATATCACTCCTGTGGAAGAAACTTTAACCGCCTACGACAAACTTATCTCTCAGGGGAAAGTTCGTTACATTGGCATCAGCAATTTTACCTCCACAAGAATGCGCGAATCGCTTAATGTGGCACTTCACAAGAACCTACCTCAATACATCGCATTACAACCGAGATATAATATTTGTGATCGCAATTATGAAGGAGAATGCAAAACCTATGCTGTAAAGTACGGAATGGGTGTGGTAACGTATCAGTCACTCGCCGGAGGATTTCTGACCGGTAAATACAAAAATGAAGCAGACCTTACAAAAAGTGCCAGAGGAAAATCCGTAGCGAATTACCTGAGGGACAAACTCCACATTATAGATAAGCTGGAAAAACTTGCAGGGGATTCCGGATACCCTGCTTCTGCATTATCCCTTGCCTGGGTGCTGCAGCACGACACAATAACTGCCCCAATAGCCAGCGCTACCTCTGTCATTCAGTTGGAAGAGCTAATGAGAATAGCTGAACCTGAGATATTGCACCTGCCTCTTAAAGAGGTTTTCGCGGAAAACTAAAAATAACTTTTGCGAAGTACTCTCTTAATCCGTAGCAACCTGTCGCCAACGGTTACCTGATTTCTCAAATACAAGAAAGTTGCTCTTCCGGCTCTCATTGTTAGTACGTGTAAGCGAGGTCACAGCAATTACTACTCTTTTCTGGCCTGCAGGAATTTTATTGAGATCCAGTGTATAAAAATCATTCCCATACACCACTATCTCGTGTATATTCTTTGGGTCTGATATGTCCTGATCATTTACATCTTTGAAATTATACACCACATAGCGATTGATAAGATCATTAGCTGTATCCTGGCGTAGATAGAGAGCCACAGTATTATCGGCACCTACAGGCTGTGCACTGGCGATAATGAGTTCAGGCGCCGCAGGTTTTTCATCATCAATCCAGGGCATTGGAGGTGCTATGGCCGGATATTTATAATAATTATTCCTAAGTGTATCACTCCAACCGTTAGGGTTAGACGCAAATGTCTTACTACTAAAGTACACGCTTCCCTGTATCTGAGAATAGCTTCTTAAACGATTAATCTGGTTAGGCAGCTCTTTTCTATTATGCCACGCTACTGACTTCGGTTCCTTAGAGCGATAAATCCCCTGACCAATATACATATTACGTCCATATCCATGCCTGGCCCACCAATCCGTCAATACCTCAAAACCTACCAGCTTGTGCCCGTGCTCCCAATACAACTGTGGCACCACATAATCAATCCATCCTTTCTTTAACCAAAGCAATATGTCTGCATAGAGGTCATCATAATTAGTCTGACCAGCTTTTGTATTGCTCCCTTCAGGGTCTTTGTCAATGTTTCTCCACACTCCAAACGGGCTGATACCAAACTGTACAAAAGGTTTCTCCTTCTTAATGATAGTATTAAGCATCACGATTATGGAATCTACATTGCTTCTCCTCCAGTCATCGCGCGTCATCCCCTTTCCATATTTCTGGAAAGACTTGCCATCAGGAAACTCAACTCCCGGCACTCTATAGGGGTAGAAATAATCATCAAAATGAATGGCATCCACATCATACCGCTTTACGATATCCTGGACTACCCGCTCTACAAATTTTTGCGCTTCTTTATTACCCGGGTCAAAATAGCGCTTGCCGCCATAATCTAAAAACCACTCAGGATGGATTTTAGTAATATGGTTAGGCGCCACTGACGACTTTGCGATACTAAATACAGCCCTGTATGGATTGAGCCATGCATGAAACTCCATTCCACGCTTATGCGTTTCAGAAATCATAAATTCAAGTGGATCGTAATATGGGGCAGGCGGTTTTCCCTGTTGTCCGGTTAGATATTCACTCCAGGGTTCTAATTGAGACGGATAAAACGCATCTGCCACAGGACGGATTTGCATCACGATGGCGTTCATCCCATTGCGCTTGTGCATATCGAGAATCCGGATAAATTCTGCCTTCTGCTCATCTGATGAGAGCGTCTTTTTTGACGGCCAGTCGATATTCTCAACCGTAGCAATCCACACCCCACGAAATTCAAACTTAGGTTGCGCCATTAATAAAACAACAACCAGACAGCCTATTGAAGTAAGCAAAACTTTTTTCATCATACAATTTCTTCAAGCGCTGCAATTTATCAAATACTTCGCCCCCTGTATTTGAATTTAGCTGTATGAACTATAAAATTATGTCAAAACTTCCATTGGCCCATTCGCACACCTGAAGC
Source organism: Chitinophagaceae bacterium (assembly GCA_023957755.1). Classification (GTDB taxonomy): domain Bacteria; phylum Bacteroidota; class Bacteroidia; order Chitinophagales; family Chitinophagaceae; genus Ginsengibacter. The sequence goes on along the minus strand of JAMLGT010000011.1, from coordinate 130,292 downwards.
ACCTCTGCATATCCAAACCAAATCCACCGGCATTCCGGTTTATTACAAACATTGCTTTATCCTACAAGTATGGAAGTACTCCTATTCAATTTCAATCCCATTATAATTATAATAAAGTTTAAAGCATTGCACTTTCCTCACAGGCATACATCGTTTCCCGGTGCGATTATGGCCATTATCTTTTTGTCAATCTTCAATTTGTTTCTGACTGGGCTCTAATAACCATTTAAGCCTGCTCGTTACACAACAATAAATTAACATCTTTGAAAATCAATATTATATACTTACCTTGTTTACAAATAATTGAAGCAATGAGAAAAAAAACTTTGTTTTTGGCGACTTTTATTTTCGCTATCGGTTGTGCTGAATATGCATCAGCCCAGGTATCCACTACTACCACCAACCCGGAAAGGATTGCTATGCTTGAAAAACAGATTGATCTCCATTTCACAAAAGGCAAGAAGCAAAAGGTTGCAGCCTGGATCATGCTGGGAGCAGGGGCCGCAGCAGATATTATAGGTTCTTCATTGAACAATAATGATAACTCCACAACGAGTAACTCAACCGCTGGGGCTACAATAGCCGGATTGGGAGCACTTTCTATGGTGGGAAGCATTCCGGTATTTTTCAGTGCATCAAAAAACAGTATGAAGAGCAGATTGGCTCAATTTGAAAAAAGCATAGAAACTGCTGCAAATGAAAATGACCGAAAGGAAATAGTGAATGACGTCGTAAGCCATCTTCAGGGGAGAGCCACAGCAAATAGAATTCCCGCAATTGTATTATCGGCCGGTGGAGGTGTACTTGCTGTGGTGGGAATCATTGTTTCAGGCAATAGAGATCGCGATAATTTTGATGGCTGGTTCACAGGCAACGTCTGGGGGCCGGTACTGATTGTGTCAGGTATTTCCTATGCTGCCATCAGCATTCCCTTTTATGTAAGAGCAGGACAATATAAGCGTTCAGCATCAAGAGTGCTCGAATCCGGAAAAGTACCTGACGCACTTTTCACTATCTCACCGGCTATACATGCCGGCCCTAATTATGCAGGCATTGGAATGAATATCTCTATTGGCAAATAGGATCAATCCTGCTTTGCAAGGCCATTCAGATAATCTGAAAACCGTGTAAGCACTTCTGCATTGATGCTGATTTGCTCCTGTGCCAGTTTCCAATGGTTTTCCTCGATGGCTTCGCGAATACCCGGCATGGTCTTTACACCATATCCGGTATAGTATCCGGGAGCATAAATCACATGCTTGTACCACGGCCTGATGGGCAACCCATTCCCCAAAAGCTGCTGTTCGGCTCGGTAGAGTTTCTTGTTGAAATCATCGTTAACCGATTGAGTGGCTATGACTTTATTATAATAATCATTGAGTAAATCACCCGCTGTTTTCAACTTTTGTAACGCATTTTCCAACGGAGAGAAATCCAAATAGGGCACGTCTGATTCTTTTTGAGGCATCTTCAAACCATTTGTCGGGTCATTAGCAATACTGAAGGCATTTGCTGCCACCAGTTTATTATCTGCCGCCACCATTTCTCTCTTGCTATTAATCAGATTAATCAGTTCGTCCTTGTATCCGTTAATTGTCCTAACCAAATGGGTAAAACGGAAAGGCAACACATCAGCTTCTGACAGACGGAGCACTGCCCTTCCTGCCACCTGTGCCAGTGCTTTTTCATAATGGAATCCGGGATCTTTGAATCTGACAAACATCGAATAGCTGTCATAATTTGTATGATACTCTCCCCCTCTGTCTTCGCCACCAAATCCCAGGCTCAGCGCGGGTATCCCTGCATGCTGTATGAAAGCAGAATAGTCAGAACCTGAACCCAGTGCACCCAGTCTCATCTCATTGTTCGAGATTGCATTAATTTTTTGCTGAGGGTTAGCTGCTCTTGATGCCTGTGCGGCACGCGAACGCTCAAATACAGAAACCGATGTCTGCGGGTCTTTCACCGCTTTGGCAATCTCTGTCATAAAGGGTTCCAGCGCATGCGATCCTGAAGCATAAAGGAACCCGCGCCCGTTATTATCAGAGTTGATATAGATGATTGCTTTCTGTTGCAACTCTGCCTGATGTGTTTCCAGCCATTCAGTAGAACCCAGCAATCCTTGTTCTTCTCCATCCCACGCACAATACACCAGGGTACGCCTGGGGCGCCATCCTGCCTTCACCATTTCTCCAATGGCCCTTGCTTCCTCCAATTCTGCAGCCATTCCGCTCAAAGGGTCAGCGGCTCCATGCACCCAGGCATCATGATGATTCCCCCGAATGATCCATTCATCCGGGAACTGAGCACCCTGAATCTTTGCGATTACATTATGGCAGGGCACAATATCCCAATCAGACTCAATTTTAAGTCTGACCACTGAAGCGCCAGGGCCCACATGATAAGGGAAAGGCAATCCGCCTACCCACTCTCGAGGTACATTTTGCCCTGAAAGCGATTTTAATAGCGGTGCTGCATCTCCGTATCCAATTGGTATCACTGGTATCTTCATTATTGTTTGTGCATCTTTTATATCCAGGCGTTTTGCATCCTTGACCGCACCAATACCGGGAGTCAACGGATCTCCCGGATGTATTACCATATCCATTACCGATCCCCGCTGTGTTGAGAATTCATTTTTCATAGGCCCTTTAGGATATACATCCCCTGTCATATATCCATCATCCATCGGGTCGCTATAGATAATACAACCTACGGCCCCGTGCTCTGCTGCTACTTTTGGTTTGGTGCCTCGCCATCCCCGGCCATACTTTGCGATTACAATTTTCCCTTTCACATCCACCCCCATCTTGTCTAATACTTCATAATCCGCCGGCAGCCCATAATTCACAAATACCAATTCTGCGGTAACATCTCCATCCCCGCTATACCCGTTCATAGTGGGCAGTCTGTCTTTTTGATTTGAAGTAGGATCTTCGGGAAATCCAGGCTCAGTAAGTCCTGCTTTGTATTTCACTGGGCTTACAAGTTCCAGTACTCTGGTCCTGGGTTTTGGAAAAAGCACATAAAAAGTTTCTATCTGCGCGTCCCAACCATAACTCGTAAACTGATCCCGGATATACTCAGCCACAGCTTTGCTTCCCGGCGAACCCAGGTGATGAGGCTTTGCTGACATTAGTTTCACATGTGCATCAATCCGTTCAGTGCTGATCTTTGCATCAAATTGTTTTTCCCGGGCTGATTGCCCATCAATATTTTTCTTGAAAAATCCTGTCATTCCGGTTTGTGCATTCGCACCACTTATCACAAACAGGAACACGCAAAAAAAGATTGTCTTCTTCATGGCAGTAGGTTATTGAAATGAGTTCTAAAGGTAGATTATTGAGCGGTTCTGATAAAATAGAATTTACCCCGTATCATTGGGGCCAACAAATAGGCACCACAGAGAGTTTTGCATTTCTTTTGTTTTTTGAAAATAGGAACTCTATCATTGAATAGATAAATTTGTGAGGAACTGAGCATTATGATGAGAAAGATTTTCACCCTGGCTCTGAGCTTTTTTACAGGTACTACCACCCTGTTTGCACAGGCATGTACGACACTCGGGCAAACACCATCCACCGCTTTCCCTGTCTGTGGTACCACAGTTTTCCACCAGGTGAATGTGCCAATATGCTCTACCAACAGCCTGTATGTTCCGGGCTGCACCAACTCCACCAATGCGAACTATGCAAACAAAAACCCTTTCTGGTACCGTTTTACCTGTTTTGAATCCGGCACACTGGGATTTATTATCACCCCCAATGATCTGGCAGACGATTACGATTGGCAATTGTATGATATTACAGGAGTAAACCCTGACGACGTTTTTACAAATACCAACATCATTGTTACAGGGAACTGGGCGGGGAATCCCGGCACCACAGGAGCTACCGCCACGGGAGTACCCTATATTCAATGCGCCTCTGCTTATAATGGCAATGAGAGCCGCTACGCACAAATGCCCAACATCATTAAAGGGCATACCTATATTTTACTGGTAAGCCATTTTACGGATACTCAAAGTGGTTATTCATTGAGTTTTGTGGGTGGAAGTGCTGTTATAACTGATCCAAAAGACCCTGAATTATCAACTGCTACACCTGATTGCGATGCCCAAAAGCTATACGTAAAGCTCAACAAAAAGATGAAGTGTAGTTCTCTGGCAGCAGATGGCAGCGATTTCAGGCTCAATATACCCGGCTACCACATCACCTCTGCGGTAGGTGTGAATTGCAGTGCTTCCTTTGATCTCGACTCACTTATTCTTACGATAGACAATCCACTGCCTGCCGGAAATTATCAATTAATAATTCAGAATGGAGGCGACGGAAATACGTTGCTTGACAATTGTGATAGAGAAATTCCCGAAAATGATTCACTTCCCTTCAAGGTGCTTCCGTTGACACCTACTCCGATGGATAGCCTGATGGCAGTGCAATGCGCACCTGACGAACTGTATCTGGTATTCAGAAAACCCATTAAATGCACCTCTATAGCACCGGATGGAACCGACTTCAGGGTCACAGGCCCTACAGGAGTTACCATCCTATCTGCTTCAGGCACCTGCACCAACGGGCTGACGAACATGATTACACTCAAACTAAGTGCCCCTATTGTACAGGGTGGTACCTACACTATCGCACTCCAAATGGGTTCAGATGGTGGCACACTTGAAGACATGTGTGCACAGATTACTCCGCCCATTTATACAATCCCATTTACACTAAAGGATACGGTAAATGCCAACTTCAATTACATCCTCAATCTTGGGTGCGATACAGATACTATATTTTTCACCCATCCGGGAGGAAATGGTATTACACAATGGGACTGGCAACTGGATTATTTCGGGAAGTCCACACAACAAAATCCAACTGCCTACTATACAATCTTCGGAGAAAAAACCATTACCCTCAAAGTATCCAACGGATTCTGCAGTGACTCTGTCACCACAAAAATTATGTTGGACAACGAATTGAAGGCAGACTTTGATATGGCCCCTATTATCTGCCCGGAAGACAGCATCGTGTTTAAGAATACAAGCATTGGGAAAAATCTTCAATTTCTATGGAGTTTTGACAACGGATTTATTTCCACAGACGCCAACCCTGCTGCACAGCGATACCCGATGACGGGAATAGAAACCAACTATGCTGTACGGCTCATTGCATCCGACGGTACATGCTCGGATACCCTTACACAAAAACTGAAAGTACTAAACAGTTGCTTCATAGCAGTACCCAACGCCTTTACCCCTAATAACGATGGACTAAACGACAACCTTTACCCTCTAAATGCATTCAAAGCAGACGACCTCGACTTTAAGGTATATAACCGTACGGGACTTCTGGTTTTTTCATCCAACAAGTATGATGAAAAATGGGATGGCACCTATAAAGGCGAGCCTCAGGATGCAGGTGTGTATATCTGGACGCTGAAATACACCCACCGGGATACGGGCAAATTTTTCTCACTAAAGGGTTCCAGTACTTTAATCAGGTAGAGAAATAACCAAACATCAGAATCCATTTTTGGTGGCACCGGCAAAACTTTAAAAATCTAACTATCACGAAGGATGATGATATGCAATAGCTATTGCTCACACTGATTATCCGGCTATAATAAAAAGATACATTACTTTGTATAATAATGCACAGCGATAAATTAGATAATCCTGGATGGTATGCGCTGACGGAAACACACCATAAGTTTGTTATCGACTATCAGGGAATAAAGTTTTACCAACCAGATTACTGCGTTTTTGGTGGATTCACTGATGTGACGCATACGTCAAAAGCGATCGACGCATACACTTCTCTTACAGATCATTTCTACGTCATAGGCCAAATACCCCACTTCAGCGAAAGGGTTCAGATAGTGCAGGAATTAATCTGCAATCAGATGGTACTCCACGCCCCCATAACACCAAAAGACAACGCACAAATAGTAGCCCTAAACTCTGAATCTTCTCAACGGGATTTATTCAGCCTGGTAAATCTTGTACAGCCTGGTTATTTCAGAAAGAAGACTGCATTACTTGGAAATTATTACGGTATCTACGCAGACGGGATATTGATTAGCGCAGCAGGAGAGCGAATGAAAATGAATGAGTTTACTGAAATAAGCGCTATCGTAACCCACCCCAATTATGCAGGAAGAGGATTTGCTTCGCAACTGACCACTTTCGTAGGTAATAAAATATTTGCTGAGGGTAAAACCCCTTACCTGCATGTTACAGAAACCAACCTTAAGGCTATAAGACTTTATGAGAAGTTGGGTTTCAGGTTCAGAAGAAAAATAAGTTTCTGGCATTTTGCCGGAGCAGGTTTTATAAAAAATTAAGAGGGAGGCGCCTTCCTCACCCCCCTCCGGCTTAGCAGTTAGCCGTGATATTAATGTTTAATTCAGCTTACCTACTTTCACTTTCCATTGTTGAGGCCCCGCTTCCAGTACTTCCCACGCAAAGGTGGTACCGAGTATTTTGTGCAGCGTATGATGCTGGCAACCGGTCTCGCGGTCAGACAAGACCATAAAGGCTTCACCATAACTCAAACGGTTAAACGTATCAAGAATCAACTGTTCCCGCTCTCCGCCTTTTTCTGCCTTGTTACGTATATCCACGATCTGTAATTGACCACCTACAGAGAAGTTCTGGACTACCTGAAGCAAATCCTGTCGTTGTTCAAAAGCCATCAGAAACCGGTGTGCAAATACAAGTGTGATGATTAACAAGCCCGGATAACCAATTCCCAGTATGATATAGGGAATCGTAGGGTCACCCAGCCTTACACTATGCAGGTTAAATGAAAAAACACCTGCTGTCACAATAAGGCCAAACAGCCAGATACCCGAAAGCCATACTGCAAACTCAAACTGAGTCATAGACCTTCGCCACCAACTTATAGTACCGCGAGTCTGGAGTTTACTGTCTAATAGCTTTTGGTTTGTTTCAGAAATAGCCCTGTCTTTCAGCGTCAGTAAGTCATATATTACAATGATTCCTCCCAGCACAAATAGGAATGCAAAGACTCCAAGCAACACTCTTGCCTGTGACATTGCAGGACGTATCTGATGTCCCCACCAGTCGAGCCCCAGAATCCTATACACATATATTTGTTTGGTGCCACCGAAAGCAAAGCTGCCCACAATACCTGAAAGGCCCACAAAAAGCATCCAGAAACTGAGTTTGGACATCCCATCTTTGAACCGATTGATTCCTTTGATCTGCCTTACAGCCTCATAAGCTGCACCGATCACCAACAACCCGAAAGCACCGAACAATGCCATGTGGCCATGAGCGGCGGTCAGCCATGTACCGTGTTCCCAAAGATTGGCATAGGCCATCGTCATGGTAAAGCCCAATACTCCGGCTCCAACTGACTCAAAGAGAGCTGACCCAAAAATGAAGTAAAATGCAGCCCTATTCTTTATCGGAGTTACACCATGTTTTTCGTCAAGATATACGTGCCAAATACAAAAGATTAAAGGCAGTGGTTCAAGCGCACTGAAAAGAGAGCCCCAGAATTGCCAGAATGCCGGTGTGCCTATCCAGAAATAGTGGTGAGAATTACCTATCAGACCACTCAACACCACCAGGCTAATTCCCCAGAACACAGCAAAGCCCACTTCTTTATCATCCGCACCAAAAAATCTGGCCAGCAAGAAACCTATCAGCGTAATATGAATAATTTCCCAAACGGCTTCTACCCAATAATGCACTACATACCAGCGGAAATATTCCTGTAGGTCGAGTTCCTTTGTAGGGATCATGGTAAAAACCCATACTCCCACCAAGCCCACCACTCCGATAGCCAGCCCCCAATGAAGTTCATTCCATCTTTTCACTTTTTTGGGAAACATCACCAGAGTGAGATAGGCAAAAATCCCAAATCCAATAAATAGCAGGATATCTGTCACACGGCCTCCTTCCAGAAATTCCATTCCTTGTTGTAACCAGGGCGTATTACCTACCCATCCTGCAATGCCCACCTGAGCCAGCGGCAGCGTGGCGATACTCCATAATACGACGATCCAGATAGCTATAAGCAACAGGATTGCCAGCCATCTGGGACGCACATCACGCTGACCGAGAATAGGCCCCACAAATAGAATTGTACCGATAAAACCTGTCACTATCCATACGATAGCCAGATTCAGATGAAAAGCACGGGCCACATTAAAATTGAAAGTCCCTTTCAGCAAATCAGGATCCATCTGAATGAGTGCCAGCAGCAACCCAAAGCCAATCTGCAAGGCAAAAAGAATCAGCATGGAAACGAAAAAGGGATATGCTAAACGTTGCGAATTATATTTAATTTCCATTAGTAGTCAGTTATTTTATTTTAAAGACTTGATATATGCAATTAGTGCAGAGACCTGATCGTCGGATATAGTCCCCTTGAACGAAGGCATCACCCCCTGCTGATATCCTTTCACCACATGCGCATTGGGTTCCAGGATGGATTGCGCCAGATAGGCATCGTCTGCAATCGCTGTAGTGCCATCAGCCAGCGGTACAGTAGTCCCATACAACCCTTTAAAAGTAGGACCCACCACTTTGGAACCATCAGCCGAATGGCACGCTGTGCATGCATATTGTTTAGCCACCTGTGCACCGAGTATGGCAGGGGAAGCGGCAGTCGCAGCGCTATTATCCGCCGACTGTGAGGTATTGGCTGCCGAAGGCGACATAAACCTGAAAATGCCACTGCGCTCTTCCAGTTTCCTGGCCTGATCCGCTACCACTTCCGGATCAGCAATCACCCTGGGAGGCCATCCGGCAGTGTTAATTTTTCCTGTATAGATAAAGTAAGCGATTAGCGCATCAATCTCTTCCGCGCTGAATTGCAGATTGGGCATCAGTGCCTTAATCCCTCCCCGGTCTTCTACCCTTTCTTTAGCGCCGGGAAATTCTTCCAGATAGGTGTTAATATCTGCAGGTAGTTGCTGACCTTTTGAAAGCATTTGCTTCAACTGTATATCTACAATTGCCTTTGTAGGATATGTTCCGGGCGATCCCAGATAAGCCTTTAGCCAGGCAGGACCGGTTTTCTCATAAATCTTGGTAAGGTCAGGTGCAAAATAGGCACCATTACCTACGATAGTGTGACAGTCCATACAGCTGTATGCCTGAAAAACCTGTTTTCCTTTCAACGCAGTTACCCCTTCAAAGGTGATATTCTCCGTCCGCGGGCGCACTCTGTCTTTAGTATCGGTAAAAGAAAAAACGCTTAATACCACCCAAATCGCAGTCATCAGCCCGATTACCCATATTGCAACCTTACGAGCCTTTTGCTCTTTTTCAATGTCCATTGTTTATCTCTTTAAATTGTTCACAAGTGTGATTTACCAGAATAATTAGTGCCCTTATGAATACATAAGTCACATACCATCCGATGATAAATCCGATTACGTAATAAAGTACCCAGGCTAGCGTAGAGTCTCCGAAATAGCTGAGTCCAAAAGTCCAGGGCGTTGAGACCAACACAAAGAAGGTGTTGAGCAGAAACGCAATGATAATGACCTGCTTTTTAGATTTCATTTTCAGTTTTTTTTGAATTTGAAAGGCAATGTAATAAGTCAAAAGCAAATAAAAGACTTTTACATCTTCTATTTTGGGAAAAAATGATATTCTGATGACAATTCATAACATATTGTATTACATGGACTTATCGTCTATTTTTTTTCCCTTTCTCGACATCACCCAATTTATCACTAGGCCCCTCTCCCTGATTCATCACGGAGAATAATATCACACTCCCACCCATTTAACTGAAATCTCCCGAAGGATTCATTTCTTTTCAGAATCCGCTTTTTGTGCTACTTTGCTGCTATAATTGCTTTACTAAGAATTTATCATGGCTATACTGCAACAAATACTGTTTGTACTACTGTTTCTAATCGCTGTTTACCTGTTCACACGCAAGGTGAAGGAGATTAAGGCAAATATTAATCTTGGAAAGGACCGTGATCTGACCGATCAGAAAAACGTCAGGTGGAGATATGTATTCCTTCTGGCATTCGGGCAGAAGAAAATGTTCAGAAATCCGCTGGTAGGGGTTTTGCATTTTTTGGTGTATGCCGGATTTATCATCATCAATATAGAGATATTGGAAATCATCCTGGATGGTATTTTAGGAACACACCGGTTATTCTCCGAATCGCTGGGTAGCTTTTACACATTTGTAATAGACTTCTTCGAATTGCTGGCAGTGGGGGTAATAGTCGCATGTGCTGTGTTCCTAATCCGAAGAAACATTATCAGGTTGTCACGCTTTGCCAAACATGATCTGGATGGTTGGCCCAGAACAGATGCAAACGCAATCCTGATTACAGAAGTCGTACTGATGACGCTTTTTATCACCATGAACAGTGCAGACAGGGCATTGCAGTTACAAGGAGTTCCCCACTACACAGACCAGGGCAACTTTCTGATAAGCGGATTAATTGCTCCAGTACTGTCAGACTGGTCAGCTTCATCGCTGATTGCATTAGAGAGGTCGGCCTGGTGGTTGCATATTATAGGTATTCTTGCATTCCTTAATTATCTGCCCTACAGTAAACATTTGCACATCATACTCGCATTCCCGAATGCTTATTTCAAACCCCTTCAGCCCTGGGGCGAAATGGATAATATGCCTCAGGTGCAGAAGGAAGTACAATACGTCTTTCAACCCGAGCTGGCTCCTCAGGGAGAGCAGGCACCTATGGGCGGATTTGGAGCAAGGGATATTTTTGACCTTAGCTGGAAAAACCTTCTGGACGCCTACACTTGTACAGAATGTGGACGCTGTACGGATGCATGCCCTGCAAACCAAACAGGGAAATTGCTAAATCCCAGAAAGATTATGATGGATACCCGCGACCGGATGGAAGAGGTACGAAAAAATATGAATTCCAATGGTGGTGAATTTAAGGACGATGGGAAAAAATTACTACACGACTATATTACCCCAGAGGAATTACGGGCATGCGTATCGTGCAATGCCTGTGTGCAGGAGTGCCCTGTGAGTATCAGTCCGCTGGATATTATTTTCCAACTCAGAAGAGGGCTTATTATGGAAGAAAGCGATGCCCCACCTGAATGGAATCTATTGTTCAATAATATCGAGAACAACTTTGCCCCATGGAAATTTAATCCTGATGACAGGGATGCATGGACAAAGAACGTATAAGCAGTTTTGTTAGAGAACATCACCCGTCTTCATAACAGTAATGTAGCATTACGCTACAAGTGCATTATACTACATTTTCCTCTCCATCTTTTCGCTCCTGGTGCGGAATCGCATCAACATTCCCTCTGTCATTCCGTGCTCCGACACGGAATCTCATCAGGATGGTACACGGGATTGCGGATCGGAGTCCACAATGACGACAGTTTAGTGGTTGGTGAGGACACCAACCACTAATAAAAGACCACCCCGTCTTCCTGCGTCAGACACCCCTCCAGAGGAGGGGAATAAAAAGGACAGTCATTCCGCACTCCGATGCGGAATCTCATCAACATACCCACAGTCATCCCGTGCTCCGACACGGGCTCTCATCAGGATGATACACGAGATGCGGGTCAGCACCTGCAATGACGAGATGTTATCCGAAAATCACTCCTGCAAAGGCAAAACCGGGGGAAATGTATTGCGCCAGACCTATACCCGGGCTGAACTCTTACCAACTCCTGTTAATATCAAAATTCTCCAGTTCTTTAGAAACTGCATTCAGGAAAGTAGCACCCAGCGCACCATCAATAATCCGGTGATCATAACTAAGAGACAGATACATCATGTGGCGAATAGCAATGCTATCACCCTGTTCAGATTCTACCACAACCGGGCGCTTCTTAATGGCCCCTACAGCCAGGATAGCTACCTGCGGCTGATTGATAATGGGTGTCCCCATAATACTGCCAAATGTACCCACATTAGTAAGAGTGAATGTGCCATCTGCCGTATCATCGGGTTTCAACTTATTGTTCCTTGCTGCATTGGCCAAAAAGTTTACCCTCCTGGCCAGGCCGGTCAGATTAAGCTGATCTGCACTCTTGATAACCGGAACAATCAGGTTTCCGGTAGGCATAGCTGTAGCCATACCAATATTGATATCCTTCTTGATGATTATCTTTTCGCCATCTACACTACTATTAAGCCAGGGGTACTTCTTAATCGACTTAATTACCGCCTCTATAAATAATGGAGTGAACGTCAGTTTTTCCCCCTCTCTCTTCTCAAAATCTTTTTTAATCTTCTCTCTCCACAACACCATATTAGTCACGTCGCACTCCACAAAGCTCGTTACATGTGCACTGGTATTCTGGCTGTCAATCATGTGTTTGGCAATCATCTTACGCATGCGATCCATCTCTACAATTTCCACGTTACCCGAATAGGAAACAGGAACTGCAGGCTGCGATTGTGCCATCGGTGCTACCTCTGTCTGCGAAGGGCGTGCGGCAGCTTGTGAAGGCGCAGGCGCAACGACTGCCGGTGCAACCTTTCTGTTTTTTAAATAATTAAGAATATCTTTCTTGCTGACTCTTCCATCCTGCCCTGTCCCTGCGATATTTTCCAGTTCGCTCATGGAAATACCTTCACTCGCCGCAATATTGAGCACCAGGGGTGAATAAAAACGCACACCTGAACTTGCCTGCCTGGTAGCTTCTTTTTCCTCTGGTGTATAAGGCACCTCCTCTAATACATCAGCTTCTTCATGTTCAACCGGCGCCGGCTGTGTTACAACCGGAGCAGAAGCAGGAGCAGAAGCAGAAGCAGGAGTAGCAATGGCAGCTTCAGCATTTGTCTCAATGCGTGCTATAACAGCTCCTACGGGTACCACATCATTTTCTTTATATAATACCTCAGTAATGATTCCATCAGCAGTAGATGGTACTTCACTATCTACTTTATCCGTTGCAATATCCAAAACAGACTCATCCATTGCCACCTTATCACCCGGTTTCTTGTGCCACCTCAATATGGTTGCTTCCACAATACTTTCTCCTAATCGGGGTAATATTAAATCTACCAAACTCATATATTACATTTTACGGCGTCAAAATTAGGAATAATAATTTTAAGGCTTAGAGAGCTATTATATAAGTGGATAAGCACCTCTTTTTCACGTTCAATCAGATTTATCCGGCACAGATTCACATATTACAATTATTCTATACACCTCCGTAGTGTTGCCTGTATAATGCCGGGGATTTCCCCATCTGTTTTTTAAACCTCCTGAAAAAATAGGATGGATTGTTAAAACCGGCATCATAGCAAATTTCAACTACCGGCTTATCTGTCTCCCTAAGCAGTTTGCAAGCATGGTTTATCCTATAAAAACACAAGTGCTCACTAAATGTTTTTCCGGTTTCTCGTCTCAAAAACCTGCAAAAAGATGTAGTGTTCATGTTCAATAAATCCGAAGCCTCTCTGATTGTGATATCATTCTCTGCATACTCATTGAGAAACGCATTCAGCTTTTTCAATCGAAGAAAAGCAATATGGTTGTTCAACGGTTTGTTGCCCAAAACGCCCAGCGGCTCATACCTGCGGCCTTCCACCACATCATTGATCATTTCAATCAACAAAATAAACCTTGCCAGTCCTCTTAACAACTCCATTCTCCTGACTCCCCTAACCAATGTGGGTGTGGCCTGAATCCGATAGCCTGCACCGGCCGACTCGATGAAAGACCGCACACGGCCAAACTCAGGGAGGCTCATAAAATTCCCGATCAGCGATTCCTTAAACTGAATCACAAACACCTTCGTAGCCACATGTTTGCCCGTGCGCATAAACTCATCTGAAAAAAGATGAGGGACACTCCCGGGAATAAAAAACATTTCTCCTGCACCAAAACGCCCCTCTACATCACCCAGCAAGAGCCTGCCATGTCCTTTTTGTACATATACCAATTCATGCTCCGGATGGAAGTGCAATGGCACCTCAATCATAGTCTGTTCGTAACGCTGCACCCTTATGGAGTTTGCCGAGTCTGTTTCCACTCGCTCTAAAAATGGCTTCATAATCATCAATAATCAGGTAAAGCAAATATAGTACACATGATGGCCACAATAGTGGATGGGTTCAATAAAAAATAAATTCATCTTTGTAAGACCATCAAAAGAATTATCTGCAATGAAAAAATATTTCCTTCCCATAATCACTGCAATTCTCATTTTCGGATGCAGTCAGGGAAACCAAAATTCTTCCACCTTCGTACCAGCACCCGACAACGAAGTCATTTACCATGTGGTACAGAGAAGTTTTTACGATAGTAATGGTGATCAGCACGGTGACCTGAATGGCTTGTACGATAAATTAGACTACCTGCAGGATCTGGGAATTACTTCCATTCTGATGCTTCCACTTTACCAATCGCCTTATTATCATAATTATTTTGCTGACAGTTTTGAAGAAATTGATCCCCGTTTTGGCACTATGGATGACTACCTCAAATTGGTAAAAGAAATTCACCGCAGAGGTATGAAGATATATATGGACATGGAAACACAGTATGTTACAGAAGATCACCTCTGGTATAAAGATTCTTACGGAAATTTATCTTCTCCCTACAGTGATTATATCACCTATGACGATAGTGCTCACACGAAACCATCCACCATTGTGTACGACCTCGATGGATTAAAGGGGTACGATGGTGTATTTAAGAAGATCACCACCGTGAATCTTAACAGTGAGAAAGTAAAAGAATATAACTATAAACTATTCAGCCATTGGCTCGACCCGAATGGAGATGGCGATTTTTCAGACGGAGTTGATGGATTCAGACTTGACCACATGATGGATGACCTGGACAAAAAAGGGCGCTGGACCAATCAATTCGAATCCTTTTGGAAACCGCTAATCCTGAAACTAAAAGCCATCAATCCTAAAATAAGAATTATAGCAGAGCAAGCTGACTGGGCTTCTTTCGGGGATGACTACCTGACCAGGGCCGATGTGGACTGGGTATTTGCTTTTCGTATCGCATTTGCTATAAGAGACATGGATAAAGAAAAGCTGAGTACAATGATGGACTCCACCTTTCTACTTACCCCTAAAGGCAAAAATCAGATTGTCTTTATAGAAAACCACGACATGCCCCGCTTCGCTACCGTAGTAGGTGAAAATCCGGGAAAACTCAGGATTGGTGCGGCCCTCAACCTCCTCACAGGTGGTGTGCCTTCCATCTATTATGGCCAGGAAATAGGAATGCGTGGCGCAGGAGGATTCATGAAATGGGGGATGACCGATGCCAACGAAATCCCCGAAAGGGAAGCCTTTGAATGGTATAAGAGTGATACCGGCATGGGAATGGCATTCTGGTATAAGGATACCGGCCCCTGGTGGGATAGCACTTTAGTAAAACCTAACGATGGTATCTCGTACGAGGAACAAAAAGATGATCCTGAATCTTTGTGGAACTTCTACAAGAAGATGATTCAACTCAGGCGTACTCATTCCACACTGGTCAACGGAACTTACAAGCCTCTTCTTAATAATCAGGATAGTGTATTCAGTTTTATCAGGAGGGATAAACAAAAGGCAGCAGTCATCATCACCAACCTTAGCAGTACTGAAAAGAATACTATTTTCAACTTGAGTGGTACCGGCCTCACAGGGAAGCCTGATATCTTATGGGGCAAACAACTACCTGAAGAAAATGCGAACGAATGGAAAATCACACTGCCTCCATACGCTGTGCTGGTGTATGAAGTAGTTGTAAAAGATTGACTTTGAAATTTTGAACTTATGAAAAAATACCTCCTTAATCAGCCCTTAGATATGAGCGAAGGATTCAGAGACACCGACAATGAATTCTTCGTAGCACATGACGCCCTTTCATTTGACCCGGATAGCGGAAAAGGAAAATTAAAATGGCTGTTTCATAAATACGTATCAGACTGGTTTTTCAATAAAATTGATAAGCACCTTGAATTGCAGACAGAAAAAGGCGCTCCATTTCAGGATTATGAACTTCATCCAACCACCGAATTTGCTGTTTCTTTTCTGACCCCCCGGACCATTCGGCTACGTATGCAAACGGGCAAACAGCCTATTACAGAACGCGACTCGCTGATGGTTCCCGGTAAGATACCACAGTCCAATTCATGGACGACAACCCGGAAAGAAGAAAAAGTCACTTACAAAAGTCCTTTCGGCTATGTTGAAATAAATACTACACATTTCTCTATCAGGTTGAAAGACCGATCCGGAAGGATTCTGACTGAAACACTTAGTACACCCGACCTGAAGGCTATGCACTCCAAGTACCCACCTTTTTGCTTTATGAGAGATACGGCAGACTATGCTAAGAAAATAGCGGCCACATTCTCACTTCTTGCAGACGAAAAGATTTACGGTTGTGGAGAGTCCTTTACATCCCTCAATAAGAGGGGGCAAAAATTAAATCTGTTCGCAGCAGATGCACAGAGCGCTGCTTCTCCACAGATGTACAAGCCGATACCCTTCTTTTTCAGCAATCGGGGATACGGCATGTTTGTCCATACATCTGCACCACTCACTTTTGACTTTGGGAACACACATCAGGGAGCCAATACAATTTATTCGGGAGATGATACGCTGGACCTATTCTTGTTCATCGGAAATCCCGCTGAAATACTTTACGAATACACCTCACTGACAGGAAGAGCTGCCATGCCTCCACTCTGGTCGTTTGGTTTGTGGATGGGATGCCTTACCTATACTTCACAAAGCGAAGTAATGGAAGTAGCTTCCAGAATGAGAGAAATGAAATTCCCATGCGATGTGATTCACATCGATGCGGGGTGGTTTGAAAATGGCACCAACTGCGACTTTAAATTTAATAAAGAGAAATTTCCGGCCCCCGTTGAGATGATGAGCAGCTTAAAGGCACAAGGATTTCGGACATCACTCTGGCAAATACCTTATTTCAGGCCGGGCAATACCCTGTTCCCTGAAATAATAAGCAAAGGGCTTCATATCAAAGATGCCAAAGGCAATCCTCCCACTGAGGATGCAATTCTGGATTTCTCAAACCCGCAGACAATTGAGTGGTATCAGAATAAATTAAGGACACTTTACCGGCTTGGCGCCTCTAACATCAAAGTAGATTTTGGTGAAGCAGCTCCGCTGAATGGACATTACTCCTCAGGAGCAGACGGGTTGACCGAGCATAACCTTTACCCACTTAGATATAACAAGACCGTATCTGACCTTGCGGCAGAAACAACCGGCGAAAGAATCATCTGGGCACGAAGTGCCTGGGCCGGAAGCCAGCGATATCCCATTCACTGGGGAGGAGACGCAGAAGTGTCTGATGCCGGAATGGCCGGAACACTCAGAGGGGGACTTTCTCTCGGGCTTAGCGGCTTCACTTTCTGGAGCCATGATATCGGTGGATTCTCTGAATCGCCTTTGGAAGCCCTATTTGCACGATGGGCATTCTTTGGTTTACTCAGCTCACACAGCCGTGTACACGGATTTCCACCACGCGAACCGTGGCACTTTAGCACCCAATTCCAAAAACAGTTCAGAAAGATTTCGGAACTACGCTACAGGCTGATTCCATATATCTACACCCAAGCTAAGCTGAGTGCCGATGCAGGACTACCTTTGCTAAAAGCCTTACTACTAAACTACCCTGAAGACCCCACAGTATGGACTATCGAAGATGCCTACCTGCTAGGAAATGACCTGCTCATTGCACCCTTAATGGAATCCGAAACTTCAGAAAGAAAAGTTTATCTGCCTGAAGGCAGGTGGATTGATTTGCAGACGAAGCATATCCTTGAGGGAGGTAAATGGCATACTATCCAAAGCCACTACCTGCCGGGAATCATTCTGGTAAAGTACGGCACGCTGTTGCCAATCGCAGAGAAATGCCAGTCAACTCATTTTATGAACTGGAACAGGATTTCGCTGGTAGCCTTTTCTGACGATTCACAGGAAATCACAGGGAATTTGTGTACACCTGAATCGGATGACATAGCTGCAATTAGAGCAAACACTTTTAACACCAACACCTATACTTCATCATCTGAAATCTATAGTGTAATTCATTACAGCCAGGTTGATCTGTTATAACTGGCTGCCTGTAACCAATTGAAAGTCACTCCCTGAACAACTTTTCTCTTTCATTGGCTGCGGTAGCAAAATATTGATTGACGAAAGCCTCCAGAGTCTTCAATTTCTTTCTTAAAGCAGATTCATTCTCTCGTGCCGGGCCGGTGCCATACACCAGCACCGCTTCGCTGTGATCTACTTTAGTGAGATAAACAAGTGCAGAATCCAGCATACCTTCCACACCGGAGAGCATCATACGAATTTCCGTTTCGCTTTTCAAAGGTTTGAATCTTGCATTGCGATAATCCACAAAGTCATTCATCTTTTCGGCAGCCAGATTCATAAATGACACACTCTTTTCATAATCTTTCACCTGTAGCTCCTGTAACTGTTCTTCCAACCGGCCTTTTACTACTTTATAATTAGCATTAACCAAACGGTTCTTTGCCCGATCTGATTCTATTCGCTTTGCAGCCGACCTGAACCTTGCTACACTATCCATGGAAAGAAATATTTCTAAAGAATCTTTATAATTGTTGGCAATGCCCCCCCTCTTACGGCTTTCTTCGCGGTAGGGCAACAGTTTCCAGATAGGATCATAAGGCACATGTGAACTGATAAACTCATCGCCTCTCAACTTATAATATTTATAGGCAGGCCTGTACTGTACATCCCAGGTGGGATCAAACAAATACCAGTCGTTTTCCATATTCACAGCTACCCATGCATGACCTACTTCATCCATAGCACCATGCTGCACCGTATATCCTTCTATTACCTCAGACCGAAACCCCATGAGCTTGCATAGCTCCGAAAAGATTGCCGCAAAATTTTCGCACACTCCCTTCCGCCTCTCAAAAGCCACATCTATCACTGCGCGCTTATCCAACCCGTGGTTAATGGCAAAAGCCTTCTCAGTACTGTAACTAATATTTTCTGTAACCCATCTGTAGGCAGCACTTACCTTCAGGGCAGAATCCTTATAATGTGAATCGATCCATTGTGCCAGCTCCTGCACAGTCGCCACCTTCTGTGCCGAAACATTCCCTGTCATAAGCAGGCATACCCATAGGTAAAAAACAGATCTCATAACCCTCAAGTTACAAAGGAAAATTAGAAAAAATCTAATGCAAATTGCAGTCGGTTAAGATTTCACAAGCCTTTAATAAGCGCTTATTCCTCCTTGCGTTTTACCAGCAAATACCAGTCGTTTTCCAGGGGCAGATACCCCATATCATAACAGAAAAAGTAGGTATTTCCTTTCTTGTTAGTATAAAGATGTGTAATGTATTTAAAATGAAACCCATGCTCCACGAGCTTCTCTTTGTGCACCTTACCCATCTCCTCACCCTCAGGCAACAGCGACTCCAGTACACGCCTGTTTTTCATTAGTGCATTATTTGTATTGCGTACAAGATTAGTAGTCTTGCTCTTTAATCGATTGTTATAATTGTTCCGGCAGTAATCATCACAGAACTTCTTGTCTGTACGGCCCCTTACAGGCTTACCACAAAAGAGGCATTGCATGGGAGAAGTAGAAACCATAAGCTACCGTATCTGCTAACGCTTATGAAGTTAATGATTTTTTCATAGCCGGACTATTGCCAATACTTTTCAGGCACTCCACTCTCTTTCCATATTCTCAAAATACAGCAATACATGATCTTTAATAAAATCTTCCTGCTCCTTCCCGATCAGCTCAGGTAAGGGCTTGGCCAATTCAAAATAGGGCCACCCCTGCTCGTCGTACCTTGTGAGGTTGTAATAGCCGCTTTGAGCAAGCACCGTACAGGTAGCAATATGCATCAGGTCCTGCTTTTCTTCTTTATTAAATTTGTGCTGCGTATTTCGCAGTTCCTGCATACCAACCAGCATCAGGACAGTTTCAAGGTCAGGTTCTTTATTAAATTTATCTCTGAACCGATCCTCCAGTTTCTGCCACCGCGATTGCAGATCATCATCGTATTGAGCCATAACTGCAAAGATATGCAACCAGGAAGGTTCAAAATAACCGTTCTGAGCGTATTTTGTAGTTGATTACCTTTGCACCCATGTTACAGATTCCTTATATCAGACAAAACAAAGAAGAGGTATTAAAAAGGCTCGCCAAAAAGCATTTTCAGGCCGACGAGATTGTGGAGAAGCTTTTGCAGGCTGATGACCTTCGCAAGAAATTGCTATTTGAAAAAGAAGAAGCACAGTCCAGGATAAACAATGCCTCAAGGCAAATCAAAGAACTCATGTCCTCCGGACAGAAAGAAAAGGCAGAAGAAGTGAAGGCAGAAGTGTTAAAACTGAAAAACAGTATGGCACCGGTATCGGGTCAACTCGCCGCTGCTGAAAAAGAGGCAGACGAATTACTGGTATTGCTGCCCAACCTGCCACACGATTCCGTACCGGAAGGCAGGACTCCTGAAGATAATGTTGTGGTGAGAGAAGGGGGGGTAAAGCCTGACTTATATGAAGGCGCGCAATCGCACTGGGACCTTGCAAAAAAATTCGATTTGATCGATTTTGAAGCAGGAAATAAAGTTACAGGCAGTGGCTTTCCATTTTATAAAGGACGTGGCGCTAAACTTCAGCGTGCACTGATACAATATTTTCTGGACTATAATACAGAGGCGGGATACCTGGAATATGAAGCTCCGCTGATGGTAAATGAAGCCAGTGCTTATGGTACCGGACAATTGCCTGATAAGGAAGGACAAATGTATCATGTACAGATTGACAATTTCTATCTGATTCCCACAGCCGAAGTGCCACTAACCAATCTCTACCGGGGTGAAATCATTGATCTGGAAAAATTACCTGTCAAACTCACCGGCTACACTCCATGCTTTAGAAGAGAAGCAGGAAGCTATGGAAAAGATGTACGCGGGCTCAACCGTTTGCATCAGTTCGACAAGGTGGAAATCGTGCAGATCTGCGAGCCCGACAAGAGCTATGAGGCACTGGAGGGGATGGTAGCACACGTTGAAAAATTACTCGCTTCCTTAGAGCTTCCCTATCGAATTCTAAGGCTATGCGGTGGTGACATGAGTTTCACTTCAGCATTAACTTACGACTTCGAAGTGTATAGCGCTGCTCAAAAAAGGTGGCTGGAAGTAAGCTCCGTCAGCAACTTTGAGAGTTTCCAGGCCAACCGGGCAAAAATTCGCTATAAAGATGCAGAGGGCAAAAACCACCTGGCTCACACGCTGAATGGATCATCCCTTGCACTTCCAAGAATTGTAGCTGCGTTGCTGGAAAACCATCAGACAGAAGTAAATATTCGCATTCCCGACAGCCTCCGTCCGTATTTCGGAAGCAGTTGGATTGTATAGCATGCTATACAAACTGAAGCAGGTCATACTCCTTCCCCAGAATCGATTTAGCATCTGCATCGAGCCACTTGCTTAACACGGTAGCATAGACAGACTTGAAGTCGACCTGATACTTAAGGTCTCCATTATCGAGATCAGCCAGATCGGGCATGCCATTAATAAGTCCTTTTTGCTTCAGGCCACCTCCTACAAAAAACATGTTGTTAGCTGTCCCATGATCGGTGCCACCACTGGCATTCTGTGCTACTCTTCTACCAAACTCACTGAATGTCATCAATACTACGTCTTCAAATCGGCCATTCTTTTTCATATCCTGAACAAAAGGTTTTATAGCATCGTTCAATTCAGTAAAAAGCCGCTTCTGTTGTATCTTCTGACCCACATGTGTGTCGAAGCTTCCGAGGCTCAGATAGTACACCTTAGTATTAATATCACTCAGGATCAGGGAAGCAATGGTTTTCAGGTTCTTTCCTATGGCCGTAGCCGGATACATTTGTAGCGCAGGGCTTCTTTTGCTTTGCTGGTAGATATAATCTGCGCTACTTAGCGTTTCACTCAGAGTCTTGTAGAGATAATCCGCAGCGGCTTCCTCGTGATCATGCGATTCGTTTATCTGCCTGAAATATTTTTCATTACCTACATTAAACAACTTTTTCGGGTCAGTCAGTGCCAGCGCTTTCTGTTTATCTCCTTTCATGGCCAGGCTCAGCACATCATCAATCTCCAGAGCCTGAGTAGGATGGCCACAACCATCACACTGTGCATCCAGATAACGCCCAACCCAACCGGTAGTAAGATACTGATTGCTTTCGCTCGCAGTCTGCCAGATATCCATACTCCTGAAGTGTGATCTGTCAGGATTAGGATACCCTACACTGTTGATGATTCCCAATGAACCATCATCATAGAGTTCCTTAAAGAAGGAAAGTGAAGGATGTATCCCCACTTCATCGGTAAGCTGTAAGGCTTCAGACTTCTGCACACCTAATCCCGGCCTGCCTTTATAATAAATATCGTTTCTGATGGGAATTACAGTATTCAACCCGTCATTACCACCACTGAGTTGCAGAATTACCAACACTTTATTTCCCGGAGGCACCAGCCGGCCTGTTTCAAATGCTTTCAAAAATTTAGGCAGAAAAAGGCTTGCAGTAGCCAGTGAACCTAACTGAAGAAATTCTTTCCGTTTTATCAACATAAAAATGAATTTTTAATTAATTATTCAGCACAACTGGTATTCGGGTGTACTCATCAATTGCACTATAGTAGTTCGTATAAAATCCTCCCTGGAGTCATCATCTACATAGCGATCCATCACTGTCTCAGGCACTCTGCTGCTGGTCTGCAACAGGCAATCTGCGAGGTAAGGAGCCAGATCATTTCGTTTCACTTTCTTAAAAGCACCGGCGACAGCCTTCCAATCCACCTTCGAGTGCACCCTGAAAGATTTGGCAACTTCATCCACCCCTTCTCTACCCATAGCCACATCGTCATCAGCTCTGTTGTTAAGAGTCACTTCCTGGTCAAAAGTGAGTATCTGAGGCAACCTCAATCGTAACATGAGTGTACTACTGTCGATCCAGCTTTTTCCCCCGGGCCACCCCGCTACATTCGGAGGATAAAACAACAACTGCCCCAGTGATTTCTGGAAAATCAACTGGGTTTCAGGCCTCCCGATTGTCATAGGAATCATCCGTTGAATTCCGGCTATCAATTCCACGGGCGACTTAATTCTTGTACCAATATTTTTTGGGTCGTAAAACAAATCCGATGAAAAGATATCTGCAAGCAGTTGAAGAATATTATAATTGCTCTGATAAAATCCATCAGCAAGGCGCGTTATCTGCCCTTCGTCGACCTCCTCGTTTACAAGATAGGAATACAGTTTTTTAGTTATAAAATGTGCGGTAGCCTTCTGCTCCAGGATGATATTTAACACATCATCTCCATTAAAGTTTCCCGTTTTTCCAAGAAAAGTTTTTTTGCCTGTATCGTGCTGATTCTTTCGCTCTACAAACTCACCCTGCATATTGAATCCCCATCCGGTAAAGGCTCTGGCACTCTCTTTTATGTCCTGCTCGGTATAATTACCCCTTCCCATTGTAAACAGTTCCATCACTTCACGTGCAAAATTCTCATTCGGATGCTGCTTCTTGTTTTGCTGATTATTCAGAAAGGAAAGCATGGCAGGACTCTTGCTCACTTCCCTTAAAAGGTCACCAAAATTGCCAAGAGCATTCTGCCGAATCACATCGAGTAACTGTTGCTGAAAGAATATGTTCACTACCCTGCATGCAAAATGCCCATGCCAGAAGAGGCTTAACTTTTCTCTCAGTTGGGCTTCACTATTGACCATTTCCGAAAGCCATGTAAGGTTAAGATTCCTAATGTCTGTAGCCGATTGCCTTCGCATCTTCGTTTTTTGTTCTTTAGTAAGCTTATCCATCTGAAGTACATCCTGCACCCCCTTGTAAAGCCCATCAGTTGTGTTATCAGTCACATGCACAAAGGACACCTTCTTATCAGAAGTCTTTATCAGTAGTTTTAATAAATCTACTTGTGAGATATCCTGTATCTGATTCACATTCTCGGTCATGGGGCCAAAGGCTGCACGCCAAAGTAAGTGCTGATTTTTTAAACGGTTGGAAATCATATCTTGAAATTAATATGCAATCTTAACAGACAGAAAAATATCCGAAAGGTTTAACAGAAGTGTATATTTAGTGGGATTGCTACTCTGACATGAGATTGCGGATCGGCATCCACAATGACGGGGGGTTGTTATCCGGTGCTCTGACACGGGATCTCATCACTTTCCCAGCGTCATCCCGTGCCTGATACGGGATCTCATCAGGATGATACACAAGACTGCACGTCAGCGCCCGCAATAGCAGAGGTAAGACCACCCCGTCTTCCTTCGTCAGCCACCCCTCCAAAGGAGGGGAATAAAAACACAGTCATCCCGTGCTCTGACACGGGATCTCATCAGCATACAAATTGAGATTGCGGATCGGAGTCTGCAATGACGGGGGCATTCCGCACTCCGATGCAGAATCTTATCAGGATAATAACCATCATCCACAACTTATACATCCTGTAAAACATTCCTACATCCACACAAAAAAGCGCCTCCCTGAGAGAGGCGCTGTAAAAATCAGACCACCAAAATTAAAGTGTAATCTCCTTCGATTTATCCTTATAAGTCAGCATTGCTTTATTATCACAATCTCCATTTCCAAAGTCCAATGTAGCAGCTACATCATTATTATTCCACCAAATCTTCATTTTTCCTTTCGATATCCACTTACAATCAAATTTCTTCACCAATGGATTTACAATCTCTGTCCTCCAGGTCTTGTCATTAGAATTACTACCCTTTGTCCATCCGGTGATTCTATATCCGTGTGGGAATGGATTCTGGCCAATAATTGAGCCATCCAATTGAGTATATTCTCTCTTTGATTCGTGCTTTACCCAGAAGCCTGAATTGTTATTGGTAATCTTCCCGTTTATTACTTCTATCTGGAAACTCAATTTGTTCCCGTTGCTGGTATTCGTCACCTTATGTGTACCCTCAATTGAGAAAGAATCCACCTGATAATTAATAAATGTAGTGGAGACCACGGCTCCGGGCAGGAAAGCCGGTTTGGTAAAAATTGAAACTATCTTTCCCTTTCTCGTTTTACCATCTTTCCCTTTGCACCCATCACCAAAGTTTATAGTAACTGTTTTAGGCCACTCACCCCTTATTTTCGGGACCACATTCACAGTGTAGCATCTTCCACCATCAGTACCCATCGGCCGGCCTTCAGTAAGTCCGTCAAATGAACTTATGAGGCCCAGACTCACATCCTCACCTGCATCATCGGCAGATACACTTTGAGTAATAGAAAACACATCATCAAACTGAGTGAATGCGACCGCATTACTCTGAACAGCCTCAATTCCCGGATCCAGTTCTTCCTGATTATCAGGGACAGGTTCCTGATTTTCCTTTTTGCATGATACAAACAACAGCGCCAGAAAAAATGCCGATACAGCGGCTGCCTGTAACGGCTTAAATGTAGGTTTCATAAAGCTTAAGGTTTAAATTTTTTATTCAAAAGACAACGAAAACATTGACGATAAAAAAAATAAAAGGTTTAACAGAGTAAAAAAAAGTCAACAAGAAGATTTAAGTGAGCACAAATGCGCTCCCTGAGTTATCGTCGTTAGTTTAAACTATCTGCTAAGTTGCCTCATTCCTCTGCCTTTTTAATCTGTTCAAATTTTCTACTGCCTCCTGAAAAGAGTATGGCCGATTCAGCATCTCAGATATTGCCTTTAATTCTGTCTCTTTTCTCTTTTTCCTATAGTCTATATGTTTCTTCTCTGTGGGGAACAACTGCG
Source organism: Chitinophagaceae bacterium (assembly GCA_023957755.1). GTDB lineage: Bacteria > Bacteroidota > Bacteroidia > Chitinophagales > Chitinophagaceae > Ginsengibacter. Next base: position 104,539 of record JAMLGT010000011.1, on the reverse strand, counting down.
GCTGCTTACTTTTTAACTGATTTAATCTTTGTGTCATTTTATTTAAAGTTCAATATCGGATATAAAGCTCTTTTTCTTGATTGATTATAACAGGGTAAATTCCGGTTTAGCAGACTAAAAGCTCGGTTATTTTCGTGGCAAAAACATTTCTCGCCTAAGTTTCAATTCCTATGTGGTGCGATTAAAAGTTTCAGGAGCAGGTGCATTCAACGTGTGGACAGATTAGTTTCAATTCCTATATGGTGCAATTAAAAGCGGTGCCACCCTCGGGCAATTCAGTGGTGCCTCTGATGTTTCAATTCCTATGTGGTGCGATTAAAAGTTAGGTCTGTTTGAGCAAAAATATTGTTGAATTTTTGGTTTCAATTCCTATGTGGTGCGATTAAAAGTCTTCTCTTTGTGCCAATGACACAGTAACCCCCATCGTTTCAATTCCTATGTGGTGCGATTAAAAGCTATCAGAAGTAGCAAGAGGCAGAGGCTATACAGCGTTTCAATTCCTATGTGGTGCGGTTAAAAGCATTTGAAGTGAGCTATACAGTTGATATGGCTGCACGTTTCAATTCCTATGTGGTGCGATTAAAAGGGAGAATGCATTACTCACAAAAGAAAGGGATCAGATTCGTTTCAATTCCTATGTGGTGCGATTAAAAGCTTTATTCCATAAAGGCTGGCAAGGATATAAATGAGTTTCAATTCCTATGTGGTGCGATTAAAAGGATAGCAGCACACTCCCATCATGGATGAGCGCTACTGGTTTCAATTCCTATGTGGTGCGATTAAAAGATCCCAATGGCGATGAATTGAAAGTCGTAGCGACATCGTTTCAATTCCTATGTGGTGCGATTAAAAGCCTGCTTCATCGCTGTGATAACGCGCTCGTTGTATTGTTTCAATTCCTATGTGGTGCGATTAAAAGCCCGTGAGAGAGCAAACACTTCAGCCTGAGAATAAGTTTCAATTCCTATGTGGTGCGATTAAAAGGAAGGAACACGTCTGCGACTTGTGGGCTGGAAAGAACTGTTTCAATTCCTATGTGGTGCGATTAAAAGAATCTTCAATAAAACTTTTAAATGATTTTCAATTTCGTTTCAATTCCTATGTGGTGCGATTAAAAGCCCATTCAGTCGTTGTTTTGCATCCTGCTTCGCAGGTTTCAATTCCTATGTGGTGCGATTAAAAGGGGAGCCGTCAAAGTAGGTGCTTTTTGGGATACTTTGTTTCAATTCCTATGTGGTGCGATTAAAAGGACGTGCCCCCATCACCATCAATCAGTTCATTGAATCGTTTCAATTCCTATGTGGTGCGATTAAAAGACGACGAAAGGCACGAGGGCGCATTACCTCCCGGAGTTTCAATTCCTATGTGGTGCGATTAAAAGCAGTGTTGGAGCAGAGGCAGTGTATGCAAATACAGGGTTTCAATTCCTATGTGGTGCGATTAAAAGATCGCCATCCGATTTGCAGAAAGTGAGATTCACTTTGTTTCAATTCCTATGTGGTGCGATTAAAAGTCCTTTCTGTCCACCTCTTGCCTTTAATTGTATGTTGTTTCAATTCCTATGTGGTGCGATTAAAAGCCGCCCATTGAAGCACCATGTGAGCCATCTCATCGTGTTTCAATTCCTATGTGGTGCGATTAAAAGGAAATATTGTTTTATGTCGGTTTCATACCGTTATTTCGTTTCAATTCCTATGTGGTGCGATTAAAAGCCATCGCCGGATTATATTTAAATGCACCCTTCCGCGTTTCAATTCCTATGTGGTGCGATTAAAAGTATGGAAATACTTCGGTATCATAAGCCGAATGCAGCGTTTCAATTCCTATGTGGTGCGATTAAAAGATTTACACTATGCTTTTTCAAAAGCAAAGCACAAGTGTTTCAATTCCTATGTGGTGCGATTAAAAGAAGTTGATTGCAGTGCCATATTTGACCTCTCTGCTGAGTTTCAATTCCTATGTGGTGCGATTAAAAGCAATGCCCCGCGGATTGTAAAATGCGCCCTGTGCCGGTTTCAATTCCTATGTGGTGCGATTAAAAGTCATGTTCATTACCGTCTTCAAATGTGCGCGGATCAGGTTTCAATTCCTATGTGGTGCGATTAAAAGGCATTTTCTTTCCTTGCTGCATCAATCGTATTCTTTAGTTTCAATTCCTATGTGGTGCGATTAAAAGTACCAATTCACAAGATACAGAAGAACTATCCCAGTCGTTTCAATTCCTATGTGGTGCGATTAAAAGAACAACGATCTTATTGACGAGAACTCAGATTTGCGTTTCAATTCCTATGTGGTGCGATTAAAAGCGACGGATGCGGCTGCATTGGCATCTTTGAGCGATGCGTTTCAATTCCTATGTGGTGCGATTAAAAGAAGATGCGATGAAAATTAATGATGCGAAATTGAGAGGTTTCAATTCCTATGTGGTGCGATTAAAAGAAGAATTGTCCGCCGCTACTGATGTCACTGGTAAGGGTTTCAATTCCTATGTGGTGCGATTAAAAGGCATACTGCCAACACTTCGTGCTGCAGAAGATCTGCCCGTTTCAATTCCTATGTGGTGCGATTAAAAGTTTTGCACCTGTTGTGTTTTTAAGTGCAATCAATGGTTTCAATTCCTATGTGGTGCGATTAAAAGCTCCAGTCACTAACAAATCCGGGGTTCCCATCCCGTTTCAATTCCTATGTGGTGCGATTAAAAGACGAAGAAGCTACAACGCAACCTATTCAATCACCAGAGTTTCAATTCCTATGTGGTGCGATTAAAAGGCATTTTGCGGCCATCGACTTATCAAAGTTGACGGCGTTTCAATTCCTATGTGGTGCGATTAAAAGCCGGATCGGAGCAGTATTCATGACCGGCTTGAGCAGTTTCAATTCCTATGTGGTGCGATTAAAAGTGGACGCTGCTATCACTAAACAAGACCCCATCATGGTTTCAATTCCTATGTGGTGCGATTAAAAGGATGAAAGACCAGAGAGCCGGTGTTACACAGATCAGTTTCAATTCCTATGTGGTGCGATTAAAAGGGTTGCAGGTGTCATCACCGCAATCAATGTTACGAAGTTTCAATTCCTATGTGGTGCGATTAAAAGAACCGGATATCTGTCGCCAGTGCGCTGTATCACAACGTTTCAATTCCTATGTGGTGCGATTAAAAGTAGCAATGCCATAATCGTCAAGATACTTTATCATTCGTTTCAATTCCTATGTGGTGCGATTAAAAGGAAATAAAAAGTTTCAGGCAAAAGAATAAAGAACTCCGTTTCAATTCCTATGTGGTGCGATTAAAAGACTTCCCATCTTCTAAGTTTCTGATTAAATTCAACCGTTTCAATTCCTATGTGGTGCGATTAAAAGTGTTCGTAATCAAATCCATAATTGATGTCGTACTCTGTTTCAATTCCTATGTGGTGCGATTAAAAGGAATCCTTCAACCGGCGAATGTTTTTTAAAAAGTAGTTTCAATTCCTATGTGGTGCGATTAAAAGTTCTGCCCGAATAAATGATTTTAACCCCAACAATGGTTTCAATTCCTATGTGGTGCGATTAAAAGGATAGCCGATTACATCAAAGAACGTAGAAAAGAGGTGTTTCAATTCCTATGTGGTGCGATTAAAAGTGAACCCTCACGACTCAATTGACTTAGAGCTATGACGTTTCAATTCCTATGTGGTGCGATTAAAAGAAAATCCGGTTTCTCAAAAAGTCAGGCGATTCACCATGTTTCAATTCCTATGTGGTGCGATTAAAAGCGAGCTGGGCGCCTGTTGTTGAAGTTGCTGAAAGCGTTTCAATTCCTATGTGGTGCGATTAAAAGGCCCGGGTATAAACAGAATTGCCGGGTAGGATTTCGTTTCAATTCCTATGTGGTGCGATTAAAAGTTTAGCTTCATCTCTGACATTTTTTATTTCTGACAGTTTCAATTCCTATGTGGTGCGATTAAAAGCTGCAAGCAGGAAAAAGATTTTGGTTTAACAATGACGTTTCAATTCCTATGTGGTGCGATTAAAAGTGACATTTTTTATTTCTGACAAGGTTTGATTCAACGTTTCAATTCCTATGTGGTGCGATTAAAAGCACTCGTTGAAAGGTCGGTTTGCTACCGAATACGTTTGTTTCAATTCCTATGTGGTGCGATTAAAAGCCGGTCGGTTTGTTTCCACGTCTTCATTATACTTTGAAGTTTCAATTCCTATGTGGTGCGATTAAAAGTTGTGTACTTCCGTTCCGCTTGGCCAGGCTGTTGCGTTTCAATTCCTATGTGGTGCGATTAAAAGAGCACATTACATTCCATTGCGATACTTTTAATATACCGTTTCAATTCCTATGTGGTGCGATTAAAAGGAAGCATTCTCATTTTAATATCTACCAATCAATAAAGTTTCAATTCCTATGTGGTGCGATTAAAAGATCCATTTTTTTAGTCATAATTCACGCATTTTTGAAGTTTCAATTCCTATGTGGTGCGATTAAAAGCTACATTGCGCATCTATATAGTCTTTTGCCAGGCTGTTTCAATTCCTATGTGGTGCGATTAAAAGACTGCTGCTGCCTAATACCTTTAAAATCATCAGAAGTTTCAATTCCTATGTGGTGCGATTAAAAGTTCCACAGTGAGGGATCCCGAGTCATCAATATGTAGTTTCAATTCCTATGTGGTGCGATTAAAAGAACGTAAGCAAAAAAGTAAAAACCGACCTGAAGGTTTGTTTCAATTCCTATGTGGTGCGATTAAAAGATTTCTACAAGCCTCCTGGCGATTTTTAATTCTATGGTTTCAATTCCTATGTGGTGCGATTAAAAGATTGTGTGTGTACATAACCGGCTCAATCGCTCTGAAGTTTCAATTCCTATGTGGTGCGATTAAAAGTAGTTAGCCTCCACCATCACATTATTCAATCCCACGAGTTTCAATTCCTATGTGGTGCGATTAAAAGGTCAGCAATCTTTGCCTGATAATCCATCGCTCTTAAGTTTCAATTCCTATGTGGTGCGATTAAAAGATGAATAGAGAACAAAAAGATGACTTACTTCCTTCACCGTTTCAATTCCTATGTGGTGCGATTAAAAGTTCACGTACCAGGAAATCTCTTAAGTCAAAAAATGCAGTTTCAATTCCTATGTGGTGCGATTAAAAGAAAGGTACCTGTTTGGTAATATTATTACAATCACTTGTTTCAATTCCTATGTGGTGCGATTAAAAGTGGTGAGATAAAGATTGCCCTCCGTAACGGTGTCTAGTTTCAATTCCTATGTGGTGCGATTAAAAGTTGTACGAGAATTTGCCGTCTTCCCCCTCCCAGGGTTTCAATTCCTATGTGGTGCGATTAAAAGAAGAAAGTATCTCCTATTGCCACGGGTGCTTCGTTGTTTCAATTCCTATGTGGTGCGATTAAAAGGCCCGCACTATATGTATCTGCATCGCCCGAACAGTGTTTCAATTCCTATGTGGTGCGATTAAAAGCCGTCAAAACGACCGAAAAAAATAGCTCATCCCCAGAGCTTTATAATTTCAAAAGTAAGGTTTATCAGACATAAAAATCGTCTATCCCCAATAATATAATTCACCGCCCGGACAGACGACTACCCTAAAACCCTGACTATTATCCACTTCTTTCACCTTAACCATATTTCAAAGATCTTTCAGACTGTTTTTCAAGATCAGCGACGATCAAATAAATGAATCCAGTTCGTTTTTTTCAAGCCCTACAATTTTCTTTTCTAACCATTTTTCTTCCCGACTCTTAAAAATAATCAAACTGTCCTCCTCCAAATTCATGATTCCTTTTGCCTTGAATTCAAGTTCCTTTAGTTTCACTTCAGTTATTCCGCCTTCAAATACACTGTTCTGAATCCAGTTCAGATATTGCCTGCAAAGCTTGAGCATCTTGCCCACTCTTTTTTCTCCAATATCATAAACCAAAATTACATACATAACACTTTGTATTTTCAATTATCCCCACTACCACCATGCCTTAAACGGCTTATATTCTTCCAGCCCTAAGATATGCTTTGTCAGTTTGTAGCATTCAAGTTTCACCAAATGTTTATAACTCACACTTTTCTTTAAGGAACGATGCCGGATAGTTTCATTCAGCTTTTCTTCAAATGACCTAACAAATATTTTTCGGGCTGACTCCTTCAATCTTACCCCATTTACCTCCATATCAAAATCCTTATCCTGAATCTCCTTCTTATTTAACACCTTAAAAATAACCCGATCCACCAATAAAGGTTTGAAAATTTCTGAAATATCCAATGCTAATGAGTATCGTCTGTAACCGGGTTCGTGCAGGAAACTAATCGTCGGATTTAGCTGGGTATGATAAATTTGCCCCAGGCACATGGCATAACACATCATGTTGCCAAATGAAATCAGCGCATTAATCTCATTCGCAGGTGGCTGCTTGCTCCTGCCTTCCATCATAAAATCATTCACAATTACATCAAATGCATCGTAATAGGCCTTTCTGATATTTCCCTCAATCCCCATCAATTCATCTATCTCCCCTGCCCCCTCAATGGCCATCTGGTACTGTTCTATTGCGCTTAACACTCCTTCCACATCCTTTCCTCTGGAAAAATAATAGCGCAGGTTTTTCAATATATTAAAAGCAGCTCCTTCAACAAATTTCCTTGCTATCAAAAGTCGCTTTGCTCTATTCGCATAGTGTGTGGTCTGTTGTATCTGCATCTTACCGGCAAGCAGATATTCCTTTGGCATAAAGCTACCGGTATAGTGCTCATAGTAATCAAAAAAGTGAATGGCTACCTGTTGCTTTCCTAAAAAATTAAACAACGAACTATTAGCATCCAGCGACCCAAAGCAATACAAATCACTTACTCCTTCTACCGGTATATACCTGGGAGGGCCCTCGGCTCCATCCTCATTTACGGGAATAAACTTTAGCGTGTTGTCTTTTCTGCTTAAGCGACCGGGATTAAAAAGGTAGTAGGTTTTTTTCATAATTTAAGAAGGGGCGTGAGGTGTGGGTTGTGGGTTGCGAGGGAAAGTGGGATTGATACGCAGGCTGATCGCTATGATTGGGACAAACGTCGCCGCATTGCTGACAAGATTTTTACTAACTCCCAGTACTGGTGATGCAGTTTTCTTACGAGCTCCTCATCTTTTATTTTTGAAGCAATCCACAATTCTAACCACATTCCAGCTACGTCTCCTTCTTCAATACAAATCGATAATTTACTGACAATTTCCGCTTCCGATCTTCCTTGCTATGCAGCTCTGTAATTTGCATAGACCGAAGTATCAGATTTAGTTAGTTGATAACCGACCATCTTTGAAAAAGTAAAAGATGGCAATCTTGTCGAGAGTAAAATTATATCCAGGTCAAACAACCGCAACCTCTCCCGGATTAAAATTTTATAATTCCCCAATCTTCTCTCTCCATAAACCGTTAGTTCATCGTGCTTATTCATTACCCCAATCACCCCAATCATCCCAATCGCCTCATTCACTCTCCTCTGCTACATAACACAACTCATAGTAACTGCAGCTCTTGCAAATTTTTGAGTGGATTACCGGAGGACATTGGTCGGATTCCAAAACCTTCCTGATGCCTGAAAGCACCTTTTCAAGTTCCAGGATATCCATATCCGTCAGAGTTACCTCTGAAGTCTCGCGCAATACCGGATATTCTATTATAGCCGTCACATCCTCTACCCCGTTCAGTTTCAGCAGCCACAAATAAAACTTCACCTGCCAGATGTGAGCCTGTTCAATTTTATTACTTCTTTTTGTTTCATGGATCACCTTTTTTCTCGCATCATAAAAATCGATTATTCCATAAAGTTTTAATCCCGAATAAGTGAATGTTACAGGTAACTCTGTATGTTTTTCATTCCGTTGAGGGTAGCTTGTATCTTGAAGTAACTTGCCATCATACACAGTATCACTCGTCTGCTCCATATTGATTCCATTGCTGAATAGCCAGAGCTTGCGTTTACAAATCCGGAAGTAATTAATATGGGTGGCGGTGATGTGCATATATAAAATTTATTGGGAAATTATGAAACCGAAAGAATTGCCGTTTAAGCCTCCCCAATGAAAATATTTTTACATTTCTTTGGTACAATGAATATTATAGACTTTAATGAAACAACAATAAGTGGACTCAAGAATTTAAAAAATTTCTAGTAATTCTCTGGACTATCCGCTTCTTAAATTCTGAGAAATTGATAAGAAATGCTTTTAAATTATTCATCCTATTTGTAGAGTTCCTATTCTATATTAAACATTCAGCAGAAACATTCAATCCCTTCTCAAAAGAGTAAAAATCCAACCCAATTTTATAAATCCCATTATAATTCGCAGCATGGGCTAAGATTGGCAGTTGCTCTCTATCTCTTAATCTCACTGAAACGATTTGGTTGGACATTTTCTTTAATAGGTTCTGAATCTTAAAATTCAAAGACTTAATAGCATTCCAATCTTTTATTGGGGAATTCATCAGCATTGTTGCATCACTCCTTAATTCAAATAAAATCTCAAATTTCGAATCCTTATCATCAAGTGGAACATAATATTGATGTTGTTCGCCGAAATCCTGTTCATCAATCAACTGAAATTTTCCAATTTTACCGAAGGAACATTCTTTTATATCTTCTAAAAAATCAAACTCAATATTGAATTTATTTTGTTTGTGTTTTGCAAAATGTAAATTAGCAGCTATTTTGTCAAAAAATACTTTTTGAATATTAAACAAATTCTTTTCTTCGAATGAATTCTCATGACCAAGTGCTTCATTCGTAAATGTCAAAATATCCTTGTCTTTTCCGCGTCCATAAATCAGGTTAGCGCGTAATTTTCCCTCTTTGCACAAATTGAATAGAACCACTCTCCCTAAACCGTTCAATTTACCATTTCTATTGCATCGACCAGCGGATTGTACAATGCTTGAAACAAGTGCAAAATCCCGATATAAAACAGGAAAATCTATATCAACTCCCGCCTCAATTAGTTGGGTTGAAATTAAAATAGTTTTTTTATTTTGATTTAGTCGTTCTTTTATTATCCTAATTTTTTCTTTCCTATCATTTGGTATAAAATGGGTATTCAGTAAGTACAACTCGTTTTTACTAAACCTTTGTTCCAATTGTTTGAACAAATCTTTACTGTCATCAATAGTGTTTACAATTACCAGCACCGAATTGTCTTCGGCAATAACTTTATCGGCTAATTTCTCAATATTTATTCCTTCTCTCTGGTATTCTATCCGGTAGCGATTGAAAACATCACTTTCAAAATACTTCTTGTGTTCAAGTAGAGAAACTGGTTTCTCATAATCAACAAAAAAAGATTTTATCCTGTCCTCATTTGGTAATACAAGATTGGGCTGTGTAGCGGTTGAGATAATTGCATAGCAGTCAAATTTTTCACAAAACTTCGTCAGATAGGCAACAAAAAATGTATATAAGCGTGGTGGCAAAGACTGGATTTCATCTAACAGAAAAATAGATTTTGAAAAGTTGGGCAATTTTAAAAGTGTTGCATTGTGATTGCTCAATAAGGTTTCAAAAAATCTCACAAATGTGGTTATCACAAAAGGGTACGCAAACACTTGTTCTCGAAAAGCTAAAAAGTCTAACTCTTCCATTTTCTCAGGCATTGGATTTGAATCTAATTGTTGCTGAATCTCATCAAACTGTTTGCTATTTGATTTGGAATCAATCCGCTGTATAAAATTATCCTGTTGAAAATCTTTGAATATATCTAAAACTTCTTTTTCCACCTGCTCCGTAATAGATAGAAATGGAAGCGCATACATTATCCGGTAACTACCTTTAACTTTGAGAATTTCTGATGCTAAGCAAAGTAGCATTATTGTCTTTCCAGAACCGGTTGGTGCAGTCAATTCAAAAACCCTTTTTCCTTGTGTCAATAGCAACTGTATATTGTTAACGCTTTCCTTTCTGATTTCTGTTCTTATTTTATTTAAAGTATTGTCTGCCTTAAATTTTGAAATATACTGTTGAAGTGTTTCGGGATAAATTTTACAAAAACTTTTGACTTTAGCCTTGTCTTCATCAATAATAGCAACATCCATAGCATCTGATTTATCTGCCTGGATAAGAGTGGCAAAAGCAAATTGAGTTGTCAGAAAAAAATCCAGATGGCTCTTGGTATACCTTGCATCAAACTTTAATTTGTCAATAAAATGCTGTTGTACTTTGTCATCAGTTAAAAGCTGTTGAGATACCTTTAAATTTTCATATTGTTTAAAGCCTTTTGTGTATTCCTCAACAGGCAGGTACTGTACTTCTTGTTTCAGGAATTTATAAAGTGATTTAATTTCATCTTTACTCAGAATGTAAGGCTCAATTTCTAATTCTGATTTGGGGCAAAAATCCGGCAAATGACCATGATGTTTCGCTATGAGTATAATTAATGAGATTAATTCGTTTTGAATATTATCTTCATTTAGAATAGATTTTATTAATTCCCGATTGTTTTTATCAATACAAAATACAAAAAAAGTATAGGCCGAAAGATAGGCATGATGACTATAATCAATAGTTGGATTATGATTTATTTTCTTCTGAAAGTTTGGGTTAATCTTTCCCAAATCATGGAAAACAGCTGCTATCTCTGCTAATTTGTAAACAGATAACCCTTCTGTAAGCTTTTGCACATTAGTAATCACGCCCATGACATGATCGAACAATTTTTTGTCAGGATGTGACTTTAAGGCGTTTACATCAACCATAATTTTTCCGTTTCCTGAAGATTGCTTTTGTATTCATAATATTTTCCTTCAACAGTCAGTTTGTGTGGAAAATCAGGATAGATTATTTGCTGGTATTTTTCTGGTAAATTCCAAAAATCATCATTTTGATAGGTTGGAAGTTTGTCAAATCCCACCCTAAATGCACCTGTAATTTTAGGCTTATGTTCAGTAGAAACAAAAGTGGCAGTTTCAAACTCAGCTTCCTGCATTTCAGTTACGGTTCCTTCCGATTCAAACTGCAAATTCGCAGGGCAGTTGTGCCAGCCCAAAACAGGTGTGTAAACAGCTTCGTTATTTTTAATTGCATTTAAAAATTGTTTAAACCTGCTTTGAGAATCATTATTTTTCAATACCAATGTTATCTTAAAGCATGGGTTTTTCAGAAATTCAAAATATTTAGGTGAACCAGCTTCTGTAGGATTTATTGCTGTTCTGCTTGTAAATCCCCATGATACTTTTTTTACAGGACTAAGCAATTCTACACCATACAATAAATTTTCGGACAATTCTGGAAACACCAATTTCATATCCTGTCTTTCAACCCCTAGAACAGCACCGATTAATCCGATTAACGCGGTTTTAGTAATCAGGTCATGCGTGAGTGGATTATTATTCGTCTCCGGCTTTTTAAAGTGCCCCCAATTGCCTTCAATTATAAACTGAAATGCTTCCATGTTTTAGAGCTTTAAAATTTCATTTCTTCAAATTTATCCATACCGCTGAATTGCCTCTTAATATCGTCAATCTCCGTATAGAATTTAATCTTTGCAATTTTGACGGACGCAGCAATGCTTATTAGCTTACTAAAATCAAATTCAAAATCATCTAATGAACGTAGTTGTTCATCCTTTTTGCCGTCTTTGTTTTTCAGTTTGATAAGATGGTCAATACCATATACTTTTTTATTCTTCTCTGCATATATAATTTCCAAAAGCAGAATGGAATTTTGTCCAGATTTGGTCCGAGAATGAGAACTCCCATCACCGCTTGTGCCATACCACAGTCCCTCAAATAAAAGTTTCATATCATCTTTTGTCAACCCAGTAGTTTCAGCAACTTTGGGATTTAGCCAACCGTGAATTTGTACAATTGAATATGGGACAAGAGTTGTGGTACCAATAGCCCCTTGCTCATTAGAGCCTTTTGACACAAATACAGATGTGTTTTGGTGCATCCGTAATGTTGTTTGGTTCAATGATGGATTAAGTAGAGCAAATTGAAGCGGACCTGTTAGATTTACTGCATCTCCTTTACCTGTTGCAATGCCACCAAAAAGACGCACGTCAACACACTGTCTCATCACAAACAATGCCTTACTAAAGTTTTCTTTTTTTTCTTTAGCAACTTTCTCTGACTCTTCTAATTCTTTTTTAAACTTGTCCTGTAAAGCTTTTATACGTGCAGCCGAACCGGATTCATCTCCTTCTGCAAAACTCTTATCTCCAACCACATAGATGTCTTTCCCTTGTGCAGAAAGATAATCCCTTACATAGCGCTTGATTCGCACATCGCTTATCAAAATTTTTTTTGTTTCTTCATCATAGCGCTGCTCTCCCGTGAAGGGGTCGCCATTGGGAATGCTGTACGTACTGTCATACAAGAATAGCATTTCGGACTTGTGCTGAATGTTATTGATATTTTCCATTTTAAAGTTATTTTAATTATGAATCAAATAGATTGTTCTTCTGTTTCTACTTCTTTTTTCTTGGGAAGCGGTTTAAAATAAGATTCAAAGAACCCGAATGTGGCTTCTTCTTTATCGTAAGCTCCCTGAAATGTTTTTATCTTTTCAGATAATTGGTAAGAAGTTTGAAAAGTAAACTTTGTCTTTTCGTGCATGATGAGCTTTTGCTCAATATCATTTTTGAGTTTAATAAAATCATCAATTGTACTTATCCTTCGGGATAAGTTTCCCACATAGTTTTTCTCAAAAGATTTTATCGGTGATTTATCACCGGCAAAGTTTTTGGCTAAACTTCCCAATAGTACGCCTATCTGATAGCTGTTTGAAGTAATAATATCCATATACCTGTTGTTTTTGTTATTTTGAATTGATATAAGAAACTCTAAATCAAATTTTAGAAAGTTGTATTTCGGGTCACCTGCCCTGATAGAAAACTCAACATTTTGGATTAAATGCGGTAATAAAATTCCATCATAATGATAATTATCCATGTATATCAATGGCAGAATTTTCAAGAAATGAGATTGGTAAGTTGGAACAGGTTTTAATCCATTACTTGTTTTCGTTCTATTGACGAACTTTACAATATTCTCATTCTTGTCAAAAATTGCCTTCCCCAAAATATTTGTTAAAGACCAGTGTAGTTTAAATTGCCTTCCTTTCGGGAATACTTTCAGTCCAATGGCACGAACCCTTTCTTTGGTATCTCTTATTTTGCTCTTTGTAATTCCTGAAATTTCAGATAAATCAACATCGGTTCTTTCACCTTTTTTTGAAAAAACTACATCAAAACTTGTGATATTCTCGTGGGCTGATTTTTCAAAGATGTCAAATAATGGCTCTCCTTCTTCTTTTTGCTCATCAGAATTTGCCTGAATTATCTGTTCTTCATCACCCTTGCTCTGAAAAACTATATAGTCGTCTGCTGATAAATTTTCACCGCAAGGCAGAATGATAATCTTTATATCCGTACCTGGTATAAAGGTTCCCTTTTGGGAATAATCCACAGCATAAAACAAGTCTTGCATCGATTCATCAGAAAAAGATTTGGATTTATATTTGGCTTCCATTTTAAAATCAGGAAACTGAATATCATTCTTCTTATCTCCTGAACAAAGCGTTTTATAAAGTGCTTTCTTTAAAACTAACCCTTTAGAAGTATTGTCAACAAAATCAGAAAGCATCTTTTTGTTGATGAGTTCAAAATCTTCTTTATAGCCATACCAATGCTTGTTGCCAGGAAATTCAAAGTGGATAAAGATTTCGCCATTGTCGTAAGCCAATAGTTTACTTTGCTGTTCTTCGTTCAGTGGATTATTATCCATCTCAATTCCTAATTTCTTCAAAGTTGCTTTACTCGTTTTTTCTAACAATTGTTTTATCGTGAAGTCCTTAATAATTTCTTCATTCTGAATAAGAGAAAGAAAATCGTTGCCGGATGGGTTCTTTAAAAAATATTCTACGGCAGAAATATTTGCTAGAATTGTCTCTATGATTAATAAATCCTTACTTACGGCATTTCTGAATTTGATAAGAGTAAGTTCAGTATTCTCCTTATTCTTGATAATTTCGTCATAATCATTACTACCCCGATTAAAAGAACTTGGGCGATATGCAGCATTGCTATGATTAGGATTTTCTAAACGGTAACCTCCTGCTTCCGAAGTTTCTATTGAGTTGTTATTCTTAATAGTCGCTTGTTTTTCATAATAAATATCTCCGAAAATATATTTCATCAAACCATCACTATTAGATGTTTTAAATCTTAGATAAAAGAGTTTGCTCCTTTCAATCTCAGAAGTTTCTTTTATATTATTCCAATCAAAGCTAAAATTCTCTAACACCGGAATAGAAATACAAAAGGGATAGTTTCCATCTTTATCTGTTGGGCACGGCGATACATACTTGAAATATCTTAAGTTGTCTGGTGCATTCCTTAATGCCTTACCAATCTTTAAAACTGTATCTAGACTCATATATTGATTCTTTATATTCCCCTACCCCCACCTCCGGCTTTCTCACTCACAAACCTACCACCCCACTCTGACAGATTCTGTCATGTTTTTAAATATTTTCTGACTCTTTCCTGAAGGTACTTTTTATAGCGAACCGGCTTGTGAATTTCTACTTCTTCCAGCATCCCCAGCACAAATATGCTAATGCCTTCATAATCTGCTATGGGTACTTTTAACCGGTATTTGTTCCCTTCCCGCTTTATCAATTCCCTTCCCGACGGGTACAATTCTATTAAAAAGTTATATGCCTTAAGTGACAGTGCCATCTCTACGGTGCACACTGGCTTTTCTGCTGAAAACCGAAAGATATCCGTAAAAAATTTTTTGTGATGTGCCTCATAACGCCAGCCACCGGGCAATAGTTCTACTGTTTCTATGCGGGACATCTTAAATTGCTTGCACGAATGGCTCTCACAATCATAGCACCAGGCCGAACTATAATCCTCGAGAAAATCAAACACCTCCACTACCCTGTCTTCAATGCTACCACTATGCGACGAGCGGTAAGCCTTGAACCTTACCTGTTTCTTCTCTACGATAGAATCTCTTATTACCTGAATCTTTGCAAGGTCATCCCTTTGCCTTAAAAGCTCTATAACCTTCAGGTCATAAAAGACATTCATCTTTTTCCTTAGTGTTTCCTTTACCGCAGAATCGCCCTCCAGTTTTAAAAGCGTCTGATAAAGTATGGCGGCTTCCTCTTCAGTAAAATGCAGCAACCCACTCAGGGTTTTCACATTTTTATTCCCTGTTTGTTGCAACCGGTATCCTCTCTTGTCGCGTTCCAATGCAAATCCACATTCCTCAATTAGCGCCAGGTCTCTGTGAATATTGCGCTCTGAATTTTCATACTTCTCCATCAGTTCCTGCAGGGAATAATATCTGTTCCCGGCCAGCAATACTAACATCTTAAGTACCCTGTAGCTCCGATTCTCTTTCATTATCTCTTATTAAAATAATTTCAAACTACCCAAACACAGCCAAAGCCTGTAGCGTTATTGATTCCAACGCCTCCATTTAAAAGCAATTCCAAAAATCTTTTCTCTGCAGTTACTTTCAGTTTAAAATTCATCCATCCGCGAATTCGCGTCTGCTCCCTGGCGCCTTCCTTAATGGCCACCAGCCTTGATTTGGGAGGATTATTATAAAAAGCTGCTTCCATAAGCAAAAGCGCTTCATCACCTGCTTCTTTGCCGAAAATGGCAGTGATCTTTTGTCTCCAGTTATATATCAGGTTCTCGACGAATGCCGGATCATCCGGAGCCAGATAGTCATCTTTACCACGCTCGTTTGGCATCACTGCCACTATTGGAGACATCGGTTTCAGCCACACCATTTCCACGTCGTTATCCGCATAGCGAATTAATGGATTTGCCATTGACTCCACCCTTTCTATTCTGAAAACACCTTTTGACTTCTTATCCGCAATTTCGATCGTCTCATTTGAGAACAGGCCTTTGATAAAACCTTGTGCAGCCTCCGGCAGATGAAAAGAAATCTGCAGGGAGATATCCCGGGAAAGGATATTGAACCGGTCTCCTTCTATTCTATACTGGCCTTCTATTTGCGAAAACGAGAAGAATTTGAACCCTTTCCCGTAGCCTTTTCCGTGAAGAAAAGCCGCATAGTCAGCATCGCCCTTGCTGATAATCTTATAAATAGCAGCCGATAGGGGATACTGATAATTTACAGGTATCTCACAAGGGGTGTCTATCAGTCCTAAATGAATCAGGAACCTCACAAGCTTTAGTTATTTTTAAAAATACAAAAAGTTACGTTGCGCCAGTCACACGGACTTAATCGTCAATTCATACTTCGGATTCAGCGAAACAGTGTAATCTCTTTCCCTGAGTATCTCTCCGATCTGTTCGTTGTTCAACATCTCAGTGGCAAGGGCTGTGGCGAGCGGTGCACTGCTGATAATATTTTCAACCTTTCCATTCCGGAACTCAATTTTAAATTTAAAACCTGTTTTTCTTACACCGGCACCTTCAAAGTCAATACGGTTCAGTTCCAGCGTTTGCGGCGCAGTAGCTGCTTTTTTCAATAAAATTTTAATAACGGGAATGTACTTTTCCCAAATTTGTGATCGCATGAAAAACAATTTAATTGGCTGAGAGAAAAATCACATCCTCATAAGTGACACCTCCTGCAACTACCGGCTAAGCCGCTGATTGCCAGTTGTAAAGAATTACCTTACCCATCCCTTCAATGCTATAAAAATATACTTTTTTTCTCAACTATCTATCCATGTGGTATCCATACTTCCCAAAACTGATCTGTATATTCCATTTCTCTCCGCCGCACTGCATGCATTACCGCGGACAATCACGATATCCTCATTTGGATTTTTTTTCAACAAACCACTGAATAAGTTTTACCTCCGCATCCTCCGGGTTGATTACTTTTGTCGGAACTAGATATTATAATGATTCACAATTTTAATGCAGGACCCTCGCATCTGCCTGCAGAGGTGTTAGAAGAAGCGCAAAAGGCAATTATTAATTTTAAGGGGAGCGGTCTTTCTATCCTGGAAATCGGCCACCGTACCCCACTTTTTGAAGAGTCAGTAGCTGAAGCACGAGCTTTGGTACGCGAACTCATGCAACTCGACGACGATCACGAAGTACTTTTCCTGCATGGTGGCGCTACCACTCAGTTTATGCAGGTGCCCATGAATCTGCTGGATGCAGATGAAACCATGCACATTGCCCATACGGGTGTATGGAGCAAGAAGGCTATCCGTGAGGCTAGTTGCTTCGGCAAAGTCAATATTCTTTGCAGCAGCGAAAACAATAATTTCAACTACATCCCTGAAGATTTTTGCGTGCCTGAATCTGGTAAATATTTCCATATTACTTCAAACAATACCATCTATGGAACGCAATGGCACCGGATACCTGAGTCGCCCATACCGCTTGTAGCTGATATGTCGAGCGATATTCTGAGCCGCCGGATAGATTTCAATGCGTTTGAGCTAATCTATGCAGGAGCACAAAAAAACATCGGAGTAGCCGGTGCAACCCTTGTAGTAGTAAATAAAAAGTTACTGGGCAATGTTACCCGCGACATCCCTCCAATTATGGACTATCGCGAACATATAAAGGCAAATAGTATGCTCAATACACCCCCCGTATTTGCAATTTATATGAGCCTGCTGACACTGAGATGGCTCAAAAAATTTGGAGGAATAGAGGCTATAGAACCGCTTAATAAAGAAAAAGCGGCCCTCCTTTATGATGCTATCGATAACAGTAGTCTTTTCAGAGGTACGGCAAAGAAGGAAGACAGAAGTACCATGAATGTGTCCTTTGTGGCTACAAATTCTGGGGCCGAAAAGGCATTTCTGGATTTTGCAAAACAAAAAGATATTTACGGAATTAAGGGGCACAGGCTGGTAGGCGGTTTCAGAGCCTCCTTGTACAATGCCGTCTCATTGGAAAGTGTGAAACACCTTATTTCAGTGATAAAAGAATTTGAGTCTGGGTACAATGGGTAGTTTAGCTATATTTGCCGCCCCCTGTACAAAATAAATGAAAACATGATATCTATCTCACCATTTAAAGCGCTCAGGCCTGACCCTCAGTATGCGCGCGAAGTAGCCAGCCGGCCTTACGACGTACTGAATGTGAAGGAGGCAAAGGAAGAGTCGTTGGGAAAGCCCTATTCATTCCTGCACGTCACCCGAAGCGAAATTGACCTTCCGGCCAACACAGATGTACATAGCGCCGCCGTATATGAAAAGGCAAAAGAAAACCTGAATGCTTTTATTGGAAGAGGAATCCTGTTTCAGGAAAACAAACCCTGCTATTATATCTATGAACTGGAGATGGATGGCCGCGTTCAGACCGGACTGGTATGCTGCAGTTCCGTATCAGATTACGAAAACGGACTCATTAAAAAGCATGAATTTACACGTCCTGAGAAAGAGCAGGATCGCGTAGATCATATCACTATCACTAATGCACAAACGGGAAATGTATTTCTTGCTTACAGAGATATAACCGACATTAATGATATTATAGATAATTGGAAGAAAAACAAGACTGCTGTTTATAATATCCATACAGACGATGGTATCCGGCATGCGGTGTGGATCATCAATGACGACAAAACTACAGACCGCATTACTGAACTCTTTAAAGAGGAAGTACCCTGTACCTATATAGCCGATGGGCACCACAGGGCGGCCTCCGCGGCAAGGACAAAATATCTGCTTCCTGACTACGAGGAAGCCGGTCACTTTTTGTGCACCCTGTTCCCTGCCAGCCAGTTACACATTCTTGACTACAACAGATTGGTAAAAGACCTTAACGGGATGGAAGCAGATCACCTGCTGTATAATCTCACCAAGAACTTTAAGGTAACAAAAGCCGACGGAGCACTCAAGCCTTCCCGGCCACACCAATTTGGAATGTATGTAAAAGGGCAATGGTATAGCCTGGAATCAAGGGAGGGAAGCTATGCAACCGATCCGGTAAACATACTGGATGTATCAATCCTACAGTACAATGTATTAGCCCCACTATTCAATATCCACGACCAGCGTACAGATCCCCGAATCGACTTTGTGGGTGGAATCAGGGGTATGGCTGAATTAGAAAAAAGAGTGGATAGTGGTGAGGCGGCCGTTGCATTTTCCATATACCCGGTTTCTATTCACCAACTGCTGGATGTGGCAGACAGTGGCAATGTGATGCCACCCAAGAGTACCTGGTTTGAACCCAAGCTCAGAGACGGATTGTTAGTGCACCTTGTAAACGAGTAACTCAAAACCGTTAACTTAAGTACTCATAAGCCTGTATTATGTTTACAAGGAAGAATCAAACCTTGGTATAATACTCAAAAATGGTTGGTAAAATCCTCTGTAAATAAGTCGGGGTGAGGGTTTGAAAGAAGTTAAGTGAAAACGTTTTCAGTAAACTTTTTTTGCAAATGAAAAAGTTTAAAAAAAGCGCTGTTGGGCCTGCGGTTTTACCGATGTAATCCGGTGGGGAAAACGAGACGGGAAACAAAGATTTAAATGTAAGAATTGTGGTATTCTTTTCACCAGAAATTTACCCAAGCAGCGAACAGAAAATCGCTTTATTTGGTTTAAAAAATGGATTCTGGAGAGACAGACTTATGCAACTTTAAGTCGGGATAGTGGGCTATCCAGGCAGACTCTACAGAGACTTTTTTACACATTCCTTGAGCGCTCTCCTGAGGTTAAAATAATCAAACGCAAAGGAGTGCATTTACGCATGGATGCAACCTATTTCAAGAAGTTCTGTGTTGTTTGTTATCAGGATGATGAAATTAATTATACCCAGTTGATTAGGATTACAGATGGTGAACATTTTATAGAAATAAAAGAAGATTTAGACAATCTTATTAAGCTGGGAGTACAGATAGAAAGTATTACTACCGATGGCCACAAAAGCGCTCTTAAAGCCATAAAAAAGGCTCTTCCTGATGTTGCCATCCAGCGTTGCCTGGTACATATCCAAAGAATGTGTATCCTTTGGCTGACGCGGTTTCCAAAGCATCCTGCTGGTATAGAACTCAGGACTCTTGTACTTATGCTACTGAAAATAAAAACTGAAAATGATCGCCTGTGGTGGACCAGAGAGTTGGACAGTTGGCATAAAAAATACAAGAGCTACCTGAACGAGAAAACCTTTAATGAACCAACCGGCAGATATTGGTACACTCACAGGTTAGTAAGGCGTTCATATCTAACCATTAAACGGGCTTTACCCAACATGTTTCATTATCTTACTAATGAGAAAATCCCTAACACCACCAATGGCATTGAAGGATACTTTGGACACTTAAAGAATCATTTGGATTTACATCGTGGCTTGAGTATAAAACACCGGATAAATTTTATCAAATGGTACATCTACCTCTCTAACAAGAAATGAGTTTTTTAAGACATAAGGCTTACCAAAAAAAGTAAGGGCTGAACTAAAAGTCCAACCCTCTTTTTTCGTATAAGCTTCAACCTTATTTCTGACAGGTTGCTCTCCAGCAGAGCCTGCTTCCTCTTCAGGTTGATAAATGCAGTTTAGGGGTTTTTATTCAAATAACCACCAACCATTTTTGATTACATTACCCAAACCTTCATCTTCTTTTTTTCGGCAATACTATTATTTAGCGGGCTTTACTTTGGCGCCCGCTTTGATCTGGCTACTTCATTGGTGGTATCTGTGGGCACTTCACTTGTAACCCTGCTTTTCAGATCCAGGGAAAAAGAAGGATAAAGAATCTGCTCTCAAACCTTCTACCGCACATTGCTAATGGAGTTCTTCACAGTGTCATGCTTTGTTTTTATTGCAGTTGAGATATCCGCATAATCTACCCCCATGGCTGATAGTTTTTTCTGTAGCACGGTTGTTTGCACATTGAGCAATTCCATAGCTGCATTCAGGTCTTTTATTGCAGCCACATTATTTTTTTGTGATGCCTGACTCACTGCCTGTTGCACACCGGCAATTTTCAATTTCAGGCTGGCTACCTGATTGCGCAAATCGCCGATGGCTGAAGCTTTACTTTTCCGATCACTATTCAACCGTTTCTCAAGGCTACTCAGGTCGGAAAGCATACCATTCAGGTTACTTCCCGCAGCACTTAAATGAGCTTTGTAATCAACCGGACGCACCATACCCGACGGTGATCCATCATTTCCTCCGGGATGCGTGGCTAAGTCCTGACCACGCTCACGGTTGCTTCGAGTGGTATTGAAGTCCTGAGCCTGACCGATGGCTGACTTTCCCGTATCTGCCGACGAAGGATTATTGCCCCCGGGATGCGTAGCTAAGTCCTGACCACGCTCGCGGTTGCTTCGAGTGGTATTGAAGTCCTGAGCCTGACCGATGGCTGACTTTCCCGTATCTGCCGACGAAGGATTATTGCCTCCGGGATGCGTAGCTAGGTCCTGACCACGCTCACGGTTGCTTCGCGTGGTGTTGAAGTCCTGAGCCTGACCGATGGCTGACTTTCCCGTATCTGCAGAAGAAGGATTGTTACCTCCGGGATGCGTAGCTAGGTCCTGACCACGCTCACGGTTGCTTCGAGTGGTATTGAAGTCCTGAGCAGTTCCCCTCGCACTTCCCTTACTTTCTTCATTTATTTGTTTTCCGTTTAAATTTTCATGTGGATCACCCCATACTTGTTTGTTCCCAAGCGGAATCAATACCTTTTCATCTACATAAAAGGGTATATCTGCGGTAATGATGTAATTACCTTTTGCCATATTACCAAAGCTGAAGTGACCATTATCATCAGTTTGCACTGTCTGAATCTGGCCGGGCGGATTCCTGCCACCCTTTACAATAATACCTCTGATAGGCTGACCGGCTACTCTTTGATTCCCTGTAGTGTGACCACCGGTTTCGTTTTCAGGAACTCCTCCATTCATATTACTCCATCCACGCATAACCACATAACCCTCCTGCCGTGATTCTCCAAACTTAGTATTCAACTGTACCATAAGCTGCCTGTCGCTCACCAGCAAATGGCCCGACAATTCTTGCGCATTGTCATTTCTGAAAGATACATCATACACCTCATGCGATATCACATTGCCGTATATACGAATTCCATATTTACCGACAGGCACATTGGTAAACCAGAAACTGCCACACTCATCGGCAGTTGTTCTTGCTATTTGCCTTCCTGTAACAGGGCTTACCAAAACTATCTCGAAGTGGCTCGTAGTGCCACAAATTCCGCCATTCTGCCCCCTTAGTGCATTTGATTCATACAGAGGATTCTCACCTTTACTGCTTCCCTGATATAATGGATTATTCTTCCCGATTCCTTTTGGCTCAAACATTGGGTTATCGCCGGATTTGTCAGACTTATCATACAGTGGATTTACTCCCTTACTATTTGTTTGCCGCCCGGAGGGATTGTTTCCTCCCAATTTGTTGCCACGGTATAGCGGGTTTTCATGAGTATTATTCAGCGACTGATACAGAGGGCTTCCCTTTCCTGAATAGGATGCATTAGCAATAATTCCACAATCAGCACACGATGGATCGCCTGCTTCCCTAAAAATTATTTTTACCCCATCCTCCATTTGAGTTTCGGTCTTACTTTTATTTTTTGAGGAAACAGCCATTTGATTTGTCTCAATTCCGGGAAGGTTGCCATCACCCCAAAAAATATTTCCAAGAATGACACCTGTTTCTCTTTGAGATTGCGCAGAGTCATTACTACCACGAATTGGGTTCATTACTGTGCCTTCTACTTCTTCGTCCATCTCCCAGGGATTATATCCCTCTTCATCTGTCCTCTTTTTATTTTCTCTGCTTTTATTAGCTTCAGCAACCTTTGAGTTTCCTTTCACTGAACCATCCCATCCTTTACGCAAGGCAGTCTCCTCTGTAACCTTAGAATTTCCCTTCACTGAACCATCCCATCCCTTTCGGGCAGCCTCCTCTGTAGTGATGGAGTTACCTTTCACTGAACCATCCCATCCTTTACGCAAGGCAGTCTCCTCTGTAACCTTATAGTTTCCCTTTACAGAGCCATCCCACCCTTTGCGTGCGGAATAATAGGCTGCATCGGCAGCGCAGGCAAATACAATTCGTTCTATACTTCCATCCGGATATTCCAGGGTATAACCTACCTTACCCGCACTTTCATTTGCTTCACTTCCCTGCGCTGCTGCCTTTGAAGTATTGCTTTCGGCAGCCCCTTCTTTCATAGCCTTCAGTTTTGCCGCTCTCGATTCGTAGTATGCCAATGCACCATCAGGATTTTCAAACTCAAGCCTTTCCACACTCCCATCAGGATTGGTGATAGTAAGTAGTACAGCTCCACAGCTATTTGCATCATTCCGGACAAGATTGCCATAATGCGGCTTCCCTATATGTTTCTGTTTGTTTTCTGAGCGGCTGCTCCCGAAAGATTTAGTAATACCTATTCCCGCTGTAGCCATTTTCAAATCTCTATTGATCAGTATTGGCATATCAATACCATTTTTAGGGTCTGTGAGATTAGTTGTAGTACGCGATTGCAGATAACTCCCTTCCAGAAAAATATGAAAGGAGTTTCCCAGCGGATAATGGAGACTAATATTTCCGGAGAATCCAGGAAAAGCATTTTTTCCGCTGCCTTCTATTCTATAAATAGGAAAAGTGGATCCGATATTGGAAACATTGATTGAGCCCGGATTATTCAGAAAAACACCTCCTTGAACGCCGGCATTCACCAAAAGCCTGCTCCCAAAACGCACTGAAGGGCCAATCATCAAGAAACTATTCAAAGGTTTTGCTTCATGAATTGACAAATCTTCCGGCTGCATTCCTCTGTCCTTAATAAAACTATGTAAGGCTCCATTGTCGACCGCACCTCCAATCACCCCTGTAGTTCCTGACAATCCAACCTTGCCGAAATAATAACTTCCAAACACTTTGGCAGCGAAACTGCTTCCTCTGAACAAACCGGCCTCTCCGCCCTTTAGGCCAAATGCACCACCGGAGCCTGCACCAAATGTCCACCCTGACTGATGTCCTGACATTGGCCCATTAGTGTTCTTTGACAATGTTTGAGACTTTACCGAAAATGCTGAAATTAAAAGAGCCAGTGATAGGCTGGCCAATTGAATAATTTTCATTGGATGGGGGTTTGTTTCTGCATACAATATTATGATTTAATAAAAACGAAATGAATTATTTTTTATTTTAGAAAAAATTGAAAGATGTTAAGGTCTTTCTTGCCGAAAGCACTGAATACCAGAGGCGAATACATATTTACGATCTTCAACCAAAGTAATACGGAAACACCATTACAGAAACAATTTGCTTAGTTTTGCACCGGTAACAACACCCAAAAAAGTAATGGCATTTATTGACATAAAGCTGCCCAAATCACTTCGGCAGGCTCTCGATATCAAAGGGAGTTCACCGCCGAGGCGTCAGCAACTTAAGGTGTTGAAAAAGCTGCTTACCAAAGCCAGATTCACGGAGTTCGGACAGGAGTTTTTCTTTGATGAAATTTTGCTCAGTCGGCACCCGGGAAAGACCTTTCAGAAATTTGTACCTACCTACGATTATGACAAAATCTACAAAGACTGGTGGATACGCGCCCGGGAAGGGAAAGCCGATGTCTGCTGGCCCGGTGTAATCAAATTTTTCGCGCTGAGCAGTGGTACCAGTGAAGCCAGTAGTAAATACATCCCGATTACCAAAGACCTTATTAAGTCTAACACCCATACCAGTGTGAGGCAACTCCTGAGCCTTGCATACTACAATAACGTACCTAAGCAGTTTGTAGGGAAAAGCTGGTTGATGCTGGGTGGCAGCACGGAATTACAGAAGGGACCAACCTATTTTGCGGGCGACCTGAGCGGCATCCAGGCTAAGAATATTCCCTTTTGGTTCCAGGGCCTGTATAAACCCGGTAAAAAGATCGCAAAAGAAAAAGACTGGGAAAAGAAACTGAGCGAAATCGTTGAGAATGCACCTAACTGGGATATTTCCTTTATTGTAGGCGTACCTGCCTGGGTACAGTTATGTATGGAAAAGGTGATTGAGAGGTATAACCTTAAAAATATACATGAAATATGGCCCAACCTTGCATTTTATGTGCATGGAGGTGTGGCGCTGGAACCTTACAAATCGGGGTTCAACAAATTATTAGGCAAACCGATTACCTACATCGAAACTTATCTGGCAAGCGAAGGATTTCTTGCTTACCAAAGCAGACAGGACGCTGTCGGAATGAAGCTGGTATTAAACAATAATATCTTTTTTGAATTCGTGCCTTTCGATCAGAAAAATTTTGATAGCGAAGGCAACATGGTTGAAAATCCTGAAGCCTTACTCATACACGAAGTGAAGCCCAATCAGGATTATGCACTCCTCATCAGCACCAACGCCGGCACATGGAGATACCTGATAGGCGACACAATTCAGTTTGTGGATATTGAGAAAAGCGAGATCATTATCACCGGCCGCACCCGTCATTTCCTAAGCCTGGTAGGTGAGCACCTGAGTGTAGATAATATGAATCGTGCTATTAAAATGGTTAGTGAAGAACTAAACATTTCCATCGGTGAGTTTACAGTAGCAGGTGTCCCTTTCGGAAACTTTTTTGCACACCACTGGTATATCGCTACAGAGGAAAACGTAAGTTCGGAAACTCTCAGTACTCTCATCGATAATTACCTCAGGGAACTCAATGATGACTATGCTGTTGAACGCAAACATGCACTTCAAAAAGTATTTGTGGATGTAATGAGGGAGGAAGTGTTTCTCGACTTCATGAAAAGCAAAGGCAAGATTGGTGGCCAGCATAAGTTTCCGAGAGTGCTAAAAGGAAAGTTACTCGAAGAGTGGCAGACATTCTTAAAAACTGAAATGTCTTCGAAATAATTGCAGCATTGCACCTTATATCTTACCTTTCTCTTTTCTTAGTATTTATTGAATATTATATCACGTACAATTGAATGACAACTGCCTTTGAAGCTATTGGAAAAGGTTTGGCAATGGGCATGCTCCTGGCTTTGTCAGTAGGGCCTGTAATCTTTGCGGTAATTAAGCAGAGCATTAATAACGGGCGCGAAGGTGGATTCAGTTTTATTGCCGGTGTATGGTTTAGCGACCTCTTACTCATTGTGCTTGCAAACCTCTTTTCAGAACTGCTAACCCGGCTGCTCGATTTTAAACAATTGATAGGAATAGCAGGAAGTGCAGTGTTGATGGCAATGGGTATTTATTACCTGTTTCTTAAGAAAGTGCACATTCATCCTGAAGATGTATCTGTTCCAGGTTTGCGAAACTATGACCACGCAAAGATTGCAATTCAGGGATTTCTGCTAAACACCCTCAACCCTGCGGTAATGATATTCTGGCTTACAGCAGCTACTGCAATTTCTGTAGGGCACTCCGTCAGAGACAGGGTAATCATCTTCGGCACAGCCATCGGATTTAATATGGTGATTGACATCATCAAAGTAACTCTTGCAGGCAAACTCAGGAAAAAACTGACACTGAAAAACATTAGACTGATAAACAAACTGTCAGGCATGATACTCTTTATCTTTGGCGCAATCCTGCTGGCAGGAGTTTTGTTCTTCATCAATCATATATGATCCACAAAATCATCATATTCTTAAGCATCCTCATACTTCCCGCAAGTGCATTCGCTCAGGGCGAAATGCTCATTCTGAAAAAGAAGGGCAAGGTGGAAAAGTCTTTTTTCAAAGGCAGTGAAATGTGGTTCGATCTGGGAATGGGTATGCAGAAAGGCAATATCTATCAGTTCAAAAACGATTCAGTATTTCTTGTCTGGTACGATGTAAGGCCGGTTATGACCAGTCTGGGTATCACTATTTCAGATACGGTAAGTAGCTACAGATATGGTTTTCCATACAGAGACATAGTGGCAATCGGAAAAGCACAGAAGGGGTGGAACTGGAATGCGGCTGGTGCTTCACTTTTTGGAGGAGGCAGCCTGCTGACAATTGCAGGGCTGGCCACCTGGGTATTCGCAGAAAAAGATACCAGATATTATGCCCGTCCCGGGTTTGTAGCCGCCTCCGCAGCAGCGACCGGAATTGGTTATCTGCTCTTAAGCGCAAAGGGACACAAGATGAAAATAGGAAGGAAATTCACCCTGGAATACATAAATCCTCACTAATAACGCACTGCCGCCTTGAACGAACCGGTTACTATAAAGAAAAGATCAGCCTTTAGGCGATTCTTCAGGCTGGTATTAAAAGGATTGCTATATGGATTCCTGTTCTCTATCCTCTATACGTTTTACTGCAAATGGTTTAACCCACCCATAACGATCACGCAGATCTCTTCCCTCGTTCATGGCCATTTTTTTAAGCGGGATTATATTGATTACGACCAAATGGGCTACCCAATCAAACTTGCAGTGCTGGCCGGTGAAGACCAAATGTTTACCGACCACAACGGATTTGACTTTAAAAGTATCCAGAAAGCGATAAAGCACAATCAAAAAGGAAAATCACTGAGAGGAGCGAGTACCATTAGTCAACAAACAGCCAAGAACGTTTTCCTTTGGCAACATGGCGGATGGTTCCGAAAAGGACTGGAAGTGTACTTCACTTTTCTGATTGAACATCTGTGGAGCAAGGAGAGGATTCTGGAAGTATATCTGAATGTGGCTGAAATGGGGCCCAATGTATTTGGTGTGGAGGCCGCTGCTCAATATCATTTTAAGAAGAAAGCAGCTAATCTCACCCGGGCCGAAGCCGCAAAGATTGCGGCATGCCTGCCCAACCCGGTTAGATTTACCATCAATCCCATGTCCAGAAGAGTTTCATCGCGCTATCCATGGATATTAAGGCAAATGGCTAATCTGGAGACAGATCCTGACATCAAAGCATTATTGAATAAGTAGCACCGCAGATGAAACACCCATCTGCTATCTGAATAATTTTTTAAGCCGGTGTTTGGTGATTTTATCCTGCTCTGCTGCCGCAATTTCGATTTCCATCCGCGGGTCATTATTCAGCCTTTCCTCTATTTCCTCTAATAGTTGCTCGCCTGTTTTTCCGGGAGCAAAAGAAATAAACATATATCCGAACACCTCTTCATAGTCTGCATTGGCAGCTACCAATTGTTTGATGACGGATTCATCCGAACTAAGCAATGCAGCCTGTTCTGCTTTCCCGAATTGAGGTGTATCCTCCTGCGAGAGTGCATTCTTATCGCCCAGCCGGGCATGATTCTCAAAAGCTTCAAGCCAGTCAGAATGGTTACATTCAAACCATTTCTCCTCGGCATATTCCAGCAGATCTACCAGATCCTGCACAGGGAAAACGCCAAGCATGGAATCCACCCATCCTGCTGAACCGCAACAACTAAAAAGGAGTGCGTACTTCTCCGCGGCAGGCAAATTGTCGAATTCGGCAATAGTCATACTTTCTATAATGTTTTGAATTAGATCAGACTTTTACTTGCTTGATAAACTCTTCAGTGATATCTATGGCCAACTGTATATCCTCGGTTGTCACCTCCTCATGCGGATTATAGCTGATTCCCTGCGAGTCTCGTATAAACATTACCGTTACAGGTGCTACTTCTGAAATTACCGATGCTTCTGTTGCCAGCCCGCTTACAATATTCAACGGCTTATACCCCTTCGCTGAAATAGCCTGCATCAAATACCGGCTAATTTTCTCATCGCAGGTAATTGGCGGAGTTTCTTGCAATAACCGCCACTCAAAATAAATTCCTCTTTTATGACATATCTTCTCACATATCTTATACAGGTCTTCATACGCTTCGCTCAACTTTGAAGCATCCAGCCCACGCATATCCAGCGAACAGGTAACCTGTGAAGGAATCATATTAGTTGCAGCATTTAAAACCTTTAGCCTTCCAATGGTTGCCAGGATATTATTACGCCCCTTGGAGGCATATTCTTCTACCTTCAATACAAATTTTGCTGCGGCAGCGAGAGCATCTTTACGCTCATCCATAGGTACTGAACCGGCATGGGCCGCCACTCCCGAAAATTTAATATCTATCCTCTTATGCCCGTAAATGGATTCCGCAACTGCCACAGGAATATTCTTATCTCCCAGTTGATTTCCTGGCTCAATATGTATATCCAGAAACCCCAGCCATTTATTACGTGGGATGAAGTCCTTACTTATCTTTTCATAATCGGTCTTCAGCTCCTTCAACACCTCCCTCAGTGTAATTCCCCTATCATCTTCCAGGAAGACCAATTGTTCATCAAAAGTACCGGTCAACGCCCTGCTTCCAAGGTGAGCCGAGTGAAACCTTACACCTTCACCTTCACTAAATCCCAGTACTTCCAGATTAAAAGGCAACTGAAACTGCTGGCGGTTAATAGATGCCGCCGCTGCGATTCCCACCAATATCCCCAGCACTCCATTATACTTACCCGAATTCTCGATAGTATCAAAATGCGACCCTACTACCAGGCTTTTTGCATTGGGCGAAGCTGACATCAGCCTTCCCCTGACATTGCCTGCTGAATCTATTGTAGCTTCCAGCCCTGCCTGCTCCATATACTCCCGAATTCTCCTGGCAGCCTCTACAAATGCAGGTGTCCCAAACTGCCGGCTTAAATTTTTATTACTATCCGTTAAGGTGGACAGGCTATCAATCCTTTTTTGTACGAGTGTTGCTTTTGATATTGGCAAAATGATAAAATTTTATGCTATGTCTATGTGGTTCCGGCAAATATTAAATTTCTTTTGGTCTTTGTTCTTTATTTTTTTCAGCCACCAACTCTACCAATACACCATTGGTACTCCGGGGGTGTAAAAAACAAACTAATTTATTATCGGCACCCGGCCTGGTTTCTTCTCTGACAAACTCAAACCCTTCCTCCTTAAGTCTCTTAATCTCTGCCTCAATATCGTCAACCTCAAATGCCAGGTGATGAATCCCTTCCCCTTTCCTGGAAATGAAGCGCTGAATTGTGCCTGCGGCATCAGTGCCGGCCAGCAATTCTATCTTACTTTCTCCCGTCCTGAAAAATGCTGTTTCCACTCCTTCAGATTCTACCAGTTCTCTTTTATAACACGGCGTATTCAGCAATTTCTCGAACAAGGATATTGATGCTTCCAAATCACTCACCGCAATGCCTATATGTTCTATCTTATTCATCCGAATTCTCAGAAAAAAAGGTTCGTACAAAATAACGAACCTTTTTAAAAAATTTTCTTTATTAGGATACCTTCACTTTCCCTGCCTTTTCCTTGATCGCACTCAGCAATTTCTCAAAGGCTACATTAAATTTTTCTATACCCTCCTTCTCCAGCTCATCACTTACCTTACCCAGATCAATTCCATTTGCAGCGAGTGCTTCCAACTGCGCTTTCACCGTATCCATGCCTTCCTCAAGGGTGGATTTCGCAACACCATGATCCCTGAAAGCATCAATCGTCTTCACCGGTAGCGTATTGATAGTGTTTTCACCTATCAGCGTTTCCACATACAATACGTCGCTATATTCAGGATTCTTGGTTCCCGTACTTGCCCAGAGCACTTTCTGCTTTCTGGCTCCTTTTTCTTCCAGTTTTCTGAATCGCTCACTCCCAAACACTTCCTTGTAAATCTGATAAGCTGTCTTTGCACTTGCAATTGCAGCCTTCCCTGCCAGATCAGTAAGGCCTTTTGCCTTCAGTTGTGGATCGAGCAACACATCAATTCTGCTCAGGAAAAAACTGGCCACAGATTTAATACCGTCAATCGATTCTCCGCGGGCAACCCTGTCTTCAAGCCCTGTCAGGTAAGCATCCGTAACCGCACGATAGCGATCGAGCCCAAAAAGCAGTGTTACATTCACATTGACTCCGGCAGCAGTAGCCTGTCTGATGGCCTCGAGGCCTTCTTTGGTCCCGGGAATTTTGATCATTACATTTTCACGATTCACTTCTTTCCAAAGATGTAATGCCTGCGCAACTGTCCCTTCTGTATCGTTTGCAAGAAAAGGCGACACCTCAAGGCTTACAAAACCATCATTTCCCTTCGCCGCATCATATACGGGCCTTAGAATATCGGCGGCACGCTGAATATCTTTCACAGCAAAACCGAAGAATATTTCTTCACCTGTCTTACCTGAATCTGCAAGTTTTTTAATATCTCCGTCATAATCTGATCCACTTGCTACCGCACTTTCAAAAATGCTGGGATTACTTGTGATCCCTGCCAGATCGTCTTCATCAATCCATTTTTGTAATTGTCCTGAATCCATCACCTCACGGTCAAAAAAATCCAGCCAAATACTTTGTCCTAATTTATGTAATTGTTTTAAAGGATTCATATTCCTGTTGTTTAAAAAATTGAACTTTTATTTTGCACTACTTTCTACCTTTTCCATCTCATCCATTGCAAGAATGGAGTGAGAGTATCCTGCTCCGGCCCTCATCTCGGCCGCCACCCACACCGCTTCCATAATTTCCTGCTTCGTAGCCCCTTTTCTCATGGCAATGCGTGTATGTGCACGAATGCAATACGGGCACTGGGTGACATGCGCCACGGCTACGGCAATCAGTTGCTTTGTTTTTTCAGATAAAGCCCCTTCCTGATACACTGTCCTGGAGAATGTCCTCCAGGTATCAATAATTTCCGGTGCCAGCGCTGCCCTCTTTTTTGAGTTCTCCACATCGGGAAGAGGATACAATGAATCATGATCCATGATATAATATTTTATGGTTGAAAAATCAATTATGTGCTCCTTTCAAAAACTGACGAAGTACATACTGAAGGATTCCACCATGCTGATAGTAAGCCACCTCTATGTCGCTATCCACACGGGCCACCACATCAAATTTTACTTCGCTTCCATCCTCTCTTGTAGCCTTCACATGTACCTTTTTAAGCGGAGTCAGATTATCTGACAGTCCTGTAATTGAAAAAGTTTCCTTACCTGTAAGATTATACGTAGCTGCATTTTCGCCCTCCTTAAACTGCAACGGCAATACACCCATTCCGACGAGGTTACTACGGTGAATCCTTTCATAACTCTCTGCAATTACTGCCTTGATACCAAGAAGGAAGGTGCCTTTTGCAGCCCAGTCTCTTGAGGAGCCACTACCATACTCTTTTCCTGCCAATACGATCAAAGGAGTATGCTGCTCTTTGTACTTGTTACTGGCATCAAACACAGTCATCTCTTCACCGGTGGGCAGATAGGTGGTAAACCCACCCTCTTTCGTGGCTATCTTATTTTTGATTCTGACATTGGCAAATGTGCCACGCACCATTACTTCATCGTTACCACGGCGTGAACCATAAGAGTTAAATGCAGCTCTTTCTACTCCCCGGCTGATTAGATACTGTCCTGCGGCAGACTTTTCATTAAACTGGCCTGCAGGCGAAATGTGGTCGGTTGTCACACTGTCACCCAGATACAATAAAGTGCGTGCATTATTAATATCTTCTATGGCACCGGCCTCATTAGAAATATTATAGAAGAAAGGAACTTCTTTAATATAAGTAGAGTTCTTATCCCAATCATACAACTTCTCAGTTGGTGCATCCAGTTTTTGCCAGATATCATTTCCTTCAAATATGGTACTATAGTTTTTCTTAAAATCTTCAGGAGTTACAACCTTGTCCATCAGTGCAATGATTTCATCATCTGAAGGCCAGATATCCTTCAGATACACCGGTTGCTGATTTCTGTCGTATGCGAGCGGCTCGTTTATCAGGTCCACATCTACACGCCCGGCAATTGCAAAGGCAACTACCAGCATTGGCGACATCAGGAAGTTCATCTTCACCTGAGGATGGATTCTCGCTTCAAAGTTTCTGTTTCCTGATAATACAGACACAAGTACTACATCGTAATCGTCAGCAGCCTTAGCCATAAATCCCGGCAAAGGACCTGAGTTTCCGATGCAGGATGTGCAGCCATAACCTACCAGATGGAAATCCAATGCTTCCAAATCGCCCAGCAAGTCGGCTTTCTTCAAATAATCGGTAACTACTTTGGAGCCTGGAGCCAGACTTGTCTTCACCCAGGGCTTCACATCAATCCCTTTCTCACGGGCTTTACGGGCTACCAGCCCTGCACCTATCATTACAAATGGATTACTTGTGTTAGTACAAGAGGTAATTGCTGCGATTGCAATAGCCCCATCACTTACCTCAAATTTTTCGTGCCCTTTATTAATCCAAACTTTCTTATAGCCATCCTTCCCTTTTACCTCCATTTTTACATGCTCGGCAGGCTCAGGAACCGCATCCACCGGCTGGCTACCACCCTCTGCAAACCAGCCTGACATCTGTTTAGGTGTGGGTTCGCATGTGCGTCCATACACTTCATCCATCAGACTAATGAATTTGCCTTTAAAATTTTCCAGCAAAATTTTGTCTTGCGGACGTTTAGGGCCGGCTACCGATGGTTTGATAGAAGCGAGATCCAACTCTACCACGTCAGTATAGGTAATCTTTTCTTCACCCGTACGCCACAGCATATTTGCCTGACAATATTCTTTAACAAGGTGAATCTGATCTTCACTCCGGTTGCTCTTACGCATGTACTCCAGCGTCTTATCATCTATAGGGAAATAGGTGATAGTGCACCCAAACTCAGGTGACATATTACCAATAGTAGCTCTGTCGGGCACTGTCAGATGCTGCAACCCTTCTCCGAATACCTCTACAAACTTTCCTACCACGCCGTATTTTCTAAGTGTTTCGGCAATTGTCAATACCAGATCAGTAGCGGTAGTTCCAAAAGGCAGCTTCCCTTTGAGTTTAAGCCCAATCACCTCAGGCATAATAAAATACAATGGCTGACCAAGAATTGCAGCCTCTGCTTCTATACCACCCACACCCCATGCTACTACACCAATTCCATTAACCATCGGGGTATGGCTGTCGGTACCTACCAGCGAATCAGGGAATACCTCACCATTTCTGGCAATGACTCCCTTGCTCAGATACTCAAGATTTACCTGGTGGCAAATGCCCATTCCCGGAGGCACCACACTAAAGTTGTCAAACGACTTCTGAGCCCATTTCAAAAACGAATAGCGCTCTCTGTTACGAACGTATTCTTCTTCAATATTTTTTTCCAGAGAATAGTTGGTCCCAAAAAAATCAACCTGCACTGAGTGGTCAATCACCAGATCTACGGGGATCAGCGGATTGATTTCTTCAGGATTCTTTCCCTTCCTGGCCAATTCTGCTCTAAGGCTTGCAATATCCACCACTGCGGGCACACCTGTAAAATCCTGCATTAACACCCTCGCCGGTTTGAAAGGGATGTCTTTGTCTGATCCTTTCGGTGTCCAGTTGAGCAAGGTCTCCACATTCTCTTTGGTTACTGCAAAATCGTCGAAGTTGCGAAGCGCATTCTCCAGTAAGATACGAATCGAGAAAGGGAGCTTTGAAATATTATGTCCCTGCTTTTCAAGTTCGGTGAGGCTGTAATAAGTCAGACTCTTTCCATCTTTAGTACTGAGTTGCTTTTTAATGTTGAATAGGTCTTTTGCCATCTTGGTTCTTGTTTCTGTCTGGTTATAAAAATAGATTTAAAATTCTTCTCTTATAATATGGTTGTGTGCCACACCCCACGCTTTCAAACCCTGCGTAATCCCATCCACCATCGGATCAGGGCCACACACATAAAAATATCCGGCTCCTTCGTCTATTAGCTTTTTAAGATAATCACTGTCAACCCGTTTATGATACCACACAGATGCAGGCTCTCCTGTAATCAGATTGATGAAATTATCTCCAAGCATATTCTCAAATTCCTCTCTAAGGATAATATCTTTTTCTGTCCGGTTCGAAAAAACTAATTTATTGCTCCCCATTTTATTATCCTTGTGCAACTGCCTTAATATAGCAATAAATGGCGTAATTCCTGCTCCTCCCGCAATGAAGACACCCGGCTTTTCAAAATGAATGGTGCCCCATACATCATGAATAATCAAACTATCACCGGCCTGCAACTTTCCCAGTTCGTTGGTTACACCATTATGATCAGTATAAATCTTAATGGTAAACTCCAGGAAATCCCAATCGTTCAGGCTGGTAAAAGTGAAAGGACGTAATTTATCCTCCCATCCTTCCCTGCTGATGCTGACATCAGTTGCCTGCCCGGGTATGTACCTGAATGCTGCCGGTTTCTCCAACTGAAATCTCCTCACATTGTGCGTCACCCATAGCGTATTCAGTATTTTGACCTTCTGCCCTGCATTTTCACTCATAATAAATAAAAAATATCCTTCGCACTTTGCCTTTGGCAAAGGTAACTCTTAACTATTTCTAATCGGAACAATAAAAAGTGGCAGTTCGCTTTTCCTCAAAACTTTCTGAGCCACACTCCCTACTAATATCTTTTCAAATCCTTTCCGGCTATGCGAGCCCAACACTACCACATCAGCCTGCTTTTCGACTGCTACCCTCAGTATTTCATCTGCAAAATCTCCCGATCCTACCACCCTTTCGGCATCAGGTAGCGAAATATTCTGTGAAAAGCGTTCCAGAAAAGCACCGGCGGCCTTTCGCACTTCCTCTACCGTATCTTCCTGAAGGATATCCATGCTGCTAAAACTGTCAAACCCTGTGATGGGTGAATAATTGAGCGAACTATAATACGAAGCTTCCGCAACGACATGCAGCAAGATAACTTTTGCGCCCAACTGCGCGGCAAGTTCCTTTCCTTTTGTAGCTACTGCGATAGCCGAAGGACCGTAATCAAGTGCTATAAGAATATTTTTCATAAATGGGTGATTGTTGACACTTTCTGGAATAAAGAAGGTCTTTAAAAGGATACAGCCTCTGACCTAAACGATAAACCGTAGAATGTACCTACAATTACTTCGCCAAAATTTCCTTTGCCCTTGCCACAACGTGCTCCACAGTGAAACCATATTCTTTCATCAACTGTCCGGCAGGGGCTGACTCTCCAAACCTTTCAATACCCTGCACACCGCCTTCATCAGTTGTATATTTACACCATCCCATGGGCGATCCGGCTTCAATAGCTAAACGTTTTCTTACTGACCCGGGCAATACTGATTCTTTGTAAGCTTGATCCTGTGCCTCAAATAATTCCCAACTGGGAAAACTAACTACACGCACTTTAATGTTTTCTTCTGCCAGGCTCTTCTGTGCACCAAGTGCCAACTGCACCTCACTGCCACTTGCCATCAGAATAATATCCGGCGTACCGTCTGCATCTTTAAGTATATACGCCCCTTTCAGTAATCCTGAAGCCGGAGCCATCTCCGACCGGTCAAATACCGGCAGGTTTTGCCTACTTAACACAAGGCTCACCGGCCCGTCTTTATGTAACAAGGCAGCCCTCCAGGCTTCTGTAACTTCATTTGCATCAGCAGGGCGAATCACAGTAAAGTTGGGCACACTGCGCAATCCCGCTAATTGCTCAACCGGCTGGTGAGTAGTGCCATCCTCACCCAGTCCAATACTATCATGTGTATATACAATTATTGGCCTGATCTTCATAATGGCTGCCAACCTGAGCGGAGGTCTCATATAGTCTGAAAATATCAGGAAGGTGCCACCATAAGGTACGATACCTTTTGTCAATGCAAGTCCGTTCAGCACTGAACCCATAGCATGCTCACGGATGCCAAAGTGAAAGTTTCGGCCTGCGTGATTGTCGCTGCTGAAGGAATCATATTTCTTCAAAAAAGTATCATTTGAAGGAGCAAGGTCGGCTGAACCACCGACTAACATGGGAAGCGCATCTGCAATTGCATTCAAAACCATTCCGGATGCTTTTCTTGTGGCCATACCCTTCTCATCTGCCGGGAATGAAGGTAATTTTTCTTCCCACCCTGCGGGGAGCTTGCCGGCTGACAACAGTTCGTATTCAGCAGCCTCTTTGGGGTATTCCTCTTTGTATTTCTTATAAAGCTCATTCCAGTCCTCTTCTTTCTTTATTCCGGCCTTACCTTTTTCTCTGTAATAATTTAATACCTCATCAGAAACCGCAAAACTCTGATCCGGATCAAATCCAAAATTTTTCTTTACCAATCGCAACTCATCCTCACCCAGCGGTGCTCCGTGAGTAGAGGCCGATCCTGCTTTATTGGGGCTACCATAGCCGATTTGCGAACGAACCCGTATGAGCGAGGGTTTTGTCGTTTCTTTTCTTGCATTGTCAATTGCTGTTGCCAGTGCACTGATATCATTTGCATCGTCAACCGACTGCACATGCCAGCCATAACCGCGAAAACGCTCATCCACGTTTTCGTTGAAAGCAAGGCTGGTAGATCCTTCTATAGTTATTTTATTATCGTCATAGATATAGATAATCTGACCAAGTTTCAGCGTACCTGCCAGCGATGCCGACTCAGATGATACCCCCTCCATCAAATCGCCATCACTTACGATTGCATAAATCTTATAATTAAACAAATCGTAACCCGGGCGGTTATATCTCTTCGCAAGTAATTGCTGGCCGATTGCCATACCTACACCGTTTGCAAATCCCTGACCCAGCGGGCCTGTGGTCACTTCAATTCCGCCCAGTAAGCCATACTCGGGATGCCCTGCCGTTTTACTATGCAACTGACGAAAGTTCTTAATGTCATTCAAGGTGAGGTCGTATCCAGTTAGAAAAAGATAAGCATACTGCAGCATACAGGCATGCCCACACGACAAAATAAACCGATCACGATTAGGCCATTCAGGATTCCTGGGGTTGTAATTCATTTCTTTAGACCATAGTACGTGCCCTATTGGTGCCAGTGCCATCGGGGTACCGGGATGCCCTGAGTTAGCCTTCTGTACTGCATCCGCAGCTAATACCCTGACAGTGTTGATTCCGGATTGTTCAATTAATTCCATTTCTTAGATAACATTTAATTTTATAAGTGTTTTTTTGTTATTCAAAGTGTATGCCGTAAAAAATCAGGCGCTGTCAAAAGTAAAATTTAAAACCCATTAAAACATATTTCCTCCACCAGGTTTACTGATGATTTTCATTTCCTATTCCAATTTAGAATTAAGGGGTAGGAAATATTTCAAAATCTGACTTTTGTCTGTAAATCGGCTTGCCGATAGGGCTACCTGTCAGTTCAATCCCCCATGCCCCTGATACAGCTTTAATGGCCCGTCCAATTTCAACCGCAATACAGTTACATATTCATCCAATGACTCACGAGGTACATTCACATAGACCAGGCCCGGCACCGGGCTCCATGAAATTTTGCCCACTATTTTAGGTGTCAGTTCTGCATTGCTTCCAAGTACTGTAATGTCATTTATTTTATTGACCAGCCCTTTGATCATAATATTTCCGCCGGAACTGCCATGCAGGAATAAGTAAAGCGTAGTAGAATCTTTTGAAAGTGTGGAAGGCCCGTAATAATGACCTTGTGGAAGTCCGGCTATCGTGCTGAACACAGCCTCCCCATTGCGTCTGTTCCATGCACCGAGTTCTTTTAACACATGTACCTGCTCATCAGGAATAGTGCCATCCGCCCGGGGGCCCATATCGAGCAACAGGTTGCCACCGTTAGAAACTACATCTGCAAAAATTGAAATCACTTCATAAGGGGTCTTCCAATTATTATCGTGATGAAACCCCCAATTATCATTGGTGGTCATGCACAGTTCCCACCAATTGTACTTCGGACGCGTCACAGGAAAATTCTGTTCAGGTGTCTCATAATCACCATACCCCTGTAGCCGTCCGTTGATAATAGAGTTAGGATTGTGATCTAAAATGATGTGTCTGATTCTCTGCGACTCCCATTCTTCTGCGCTATGCTCCCAGTCACCATCAAACCACCATAAATCGGGATTAAACTTTTCGCTGATTTCTTTTATCTGTCCCTGGAAAAAAGCACGGAACCGATTCCATCTGCCATAATCTTTATACACCTGATACCTTGAACTGTCTTTCAGAAAACCCGGATAATCGGGATAGCTCCAGTCAATCAATGAATAATAAGCGCCACACTTAATATCTCGTTTCCGCAATTCGCGAAACAGAGGCGCTACCATATCTCTATTTGCCGGTGTTTTCTTAACGATACTAAGGTCATTCATTTTGGTATCGTACATGGCTACCCCATCATGATGTTTGGTAGTGATGACTGAATAACGTGCACCACTTTCCTTAATCAAATCAGCCCACGCAGCAGGATCATAATTCTTTAAGGTAAATCCTTTGAGTTGCTTCATATAATCGGCATAGCTGATTTTTTTGTTGTAAAAACTCCACGATTCATCTATACCATCCACCGCATAAATACCTTCATGAATGAAGATTCCTAATTTGGCATCTGCAAACCATTGCATCTTATCCTTTATTGTTGACGGATCAATTTTCGTTTGGGCGCCTATAGTCTGCGAAACTGACAGGACGACCAGTAAGATAATCCCCTTCATCTTTTTCATATTTATATTTTTCTATTATTCTGAATTTAATGCTATTACTTAGAAAATGAAGCACTATCGCTTACAACTACCCTTATCTCCGCGACAATACCCCTGCAATATCTGTCTTACTTCCTGAATCCAATATTTCATCTGCGTGTAAAGGAACAATTTTATTTGCCTTCAACGAATTGAAATTGCATAAAAGGAACATCCTGCATGTGCCTTTCAAAAACTTCTTTCCGGCGCTCTATAGCCCAAGCGTCTCGTATGCGCCGGATTTTGATATCATAATAACGTTTACTCAGAAAAATAAGAATGTTGATAATCAGAAAAGATAGTACTGAATGTTTATTAACCGGACGCAATACTGTTATATACAATATATTCAATCACTATATTATTCAAACCACTTAAATTTGAGGCCTTTCTATATCCAATTCCCTCGGAATGGTTTCTAAAAATATCAAGAGTGGTATTCCGGTATCGGTAAGTCTGAATTCGACGTTAGAGGCTGAAGATATCAAACCACGTCTGGCAGAAGACAAAAAGAGGCTCATAACAATCTCCGCTTTAGCGGTATTTATTGCTATACTGATCAGTTTTATCGCCAAGTTCCTGATTCACCTTATTTACCTGATTACAAACATTACCTTCTATGGAAATTTCTCTGTGGCTGATATACCGCCGGCTGGGAATCATCTGGGGTTGTGGGTTATTGCCATCCCCACTCTCGGGGGGGTGATCGTAGGACTGATGGCTTTGTACGGTTCAAAAGCGATCCGCGGTCATGGAATTCCTGAGGCAATGGAGCAGATACTCACAAACCAGAGTAAAATAAAACCTACAATTACTTATTTGAAACCCATTTCCTCCGCTATTGCTATCGGAACCGGAGGACCTTTTGGAGCTGAAGGGCCTATCATTGCTACCGGAGGAGCACTTGGGAGCACTTTTGGGCAGATACTTCGGATTACCCATACGGAGCGAAAAATATTATTGGCTTCCGGAGCTACCGCAGGGATGTCTGCAATTTTTGGCAGCCCCATAGCAGGAGTATTTCTTGCGATTGAACTACTGCTATTTGAATTTAGTCCACGAAGCATTATTCCGGTTGCATTGGCATGTATTACGGGTGCTGCAGGACATCATTTTCTCTTCGGGTCGGGCCCGGTATTCCCGATTGACCACGAGCTGGCCACGCCTTCTAATATCGCGCTTCTAACCTATAGCATTATTGGAATTGCGATGGGTTTTATTTCAATATTTATTACAAAGGTTGTCTATTGGATAGAAGATTTGTTTGAGCATCTCCCTGTTCACTGGATGTGGTGGCCTGCTATTGGAGGCCTTGTTGTAGGCATAGTAGGATATTTTGCACCACGCACGCTGGGCGTAGGCTATGAAAATATTACCGATTTATTATCCGGCCACCTGGCACTTAATGTGGTGCTGTCACTGTGCCTGCTGAAGTTTGTCAGTTGGGCTATCGCATTAGGAAGTGGCACTTCGGGTGGCACCTTAGCACCTTTGCTCACTATAGGGGGAGCTGCGGGTTCACTTATCGCGGGTGTCATACTCTACTATTTTCCTAACAGCGAAATCACCATATCAATGACAGCATTGGTATGTATGTCCGCATTATTTGCCGGTGCGTCACGGGCTTTGCTTACTTCCATAGTATTTGCATTGGAAGTTACCGGTGAATCGCATGCACTGCTTCCTCTCCTTGCTGCCTGTACGGCCGCTTACTTCATTTCATTTTTCCTGATGAAGAACACCATTATGACGGAAAAAATTACCCGCCGTGGAGTTCAGACTCCCGACCATTATGAGGCAGATATTCTGGTTACGCTGACAGTAAAACAGGTAATGAGTAACAACGGTATTGTTATTGAAGAAAATAATAC
Source organism: Chitinophagaceae bacterium (assembly GCA_023957755.1). GTDB lineage: Bacteria > Bacteroidota > Bacteroidia > Chitinophagales > Chitinophagaceae > Ginsengibacter. The sequence continues at coordinate 63,362 of JAMLGT010000011.1, read as the reverse complement.
CATCGAACAAGTGCGCGGATGGCTTGAAAAAGAAAAAAGCTACCAGAGTAATTACTTTGTGATAGTAAATAAGAAACAGGAGTTTAAGGGAATCATCAGTTCTTCCAACCTATTTAGCGAACACCATCAGCAACAAAAATTGGTTAGTGAACTCATCAAGCGTACTCCGATATCTGTCAACGAAAACGATACACTCAGGCTGGCTGTAGAACTGATGGCTCAGGAAAATATGGATATACTACCTGTGGTTTCATCCAACAAGAATCTTATCGGGATCATCTCTTATAAAGATATCCTGAACGTCTATAAAAAGGATATTGAAGATAACTTTAACAGGAAACCAGTTATTTCACTCAGGAGAAGTGGATTGAAAATATTGGTACGGGGACAAAAATTAATCGACCTTATACGCAAATAATACTCTTGCAATTTCTGAACCGCATAAGCGTCTAACTATTAAATCCTCAAACAAGTCGCAAACAGGCCAGGCAAGCAACTAATGCTTAAAAAAGGTTTGAATATTCGTTTCTTCCGACAGTGATTCTACTGAAGTAGTCTCAAAAAGATGAAGCAATTGCTTCTTAATACCTTCATATTTATTATGCATAGCACAAGGGCGTTCTGCTGAGCAATTAGGCAAACCCAGTACACAGCCGGTCAGCACCTCCATTTCCCCCATAGCTTCCAGCAGAATACTAACAGGTAACTGCCCTGACCCCTTGGCCAGGAAAAATCCACCGCCAGGGCCTCTTTCTGAATCTATCACCCTGCCGTCCCTGGAGAGCGCCTGTAATACTTTTGCCGTAAAATGCCTGGGAGAACCGATGGCTTCTGCAATTTCATCAATTGAAATTTTTCGGCCGTCTTTTCCTTCCTTTGCCACGTACAATGCAGCACGCAACGCGTATTCTGTAGTCTTTGAAAACATGGGTTATTTATTTATTGCCTGTTAAATTCTTTAACTGAAAAATATATAGGCCGCTAAAACCTGAGAAACAATCCCTACCAGAAAACCACTCCCCAAATCAAAGAGTGTATGGTCACTAAGAATCATCCTCGAGGTACCTACCAATCCGGAAACCAAAATTAATACCATAAACGGCATAAAAGTACTCCCCGGGAATCCGGTAAGTATAAAAAGAAGCAGAAATCCTGTCAGAGTACCCATACCCAAAGTATGCATACTAATCTTAAAGAAACTGTTTAAAACCAATCCGGCAGAAGAGGCTAAAAAAACACCAAGGATAAAAGAGGTTGCATGCGCCGGTATATAAGGCTGGTTTTTGAATACCATAAAAATCCAGAAGTAAAAGATATTGGTCGCCACATAAGGAATAATCCTTTCTCTACGGGTACGTAGAAAGACAGATTTAATAAAGCCCACACCTTTTAATAACAATACAGTCACCAGAGGAAAGAACACAGTGTTTACTGCGACTCTGGCAATGATCAAATCTTTATCTCTATCAGGAATGCCGGTAAATACACCCTGCTGTATGTAAGCCAGATAGGTAATTGCTATAACCGGTATAAAGAGAGGATGAAAAACGATACTTATCGCCATTGCAGGGATTCGCAAGGCAAGGGGCTGCGCCACTAATCCTACCGTCTTTGATTCATTACTCGTTGTCACCGTTGTCACCTTTATAACTCCTTTCTTAACCTCGCAACCGGAACGCCCAGTTGCTCACGATATTTAGCCACTGTTCTTCGGGCAATTTGATATCCCTTTATCTGCAATTCGGTTGTTAATTTTTCGTCGCTCAGAGGTTTTCGTTTATTCTCTCCTTCAATAAGGTCGCTCAGTATCTTTTTCACTTCTCTTGTACTCACTTCTTCTCCCGAATCGGTGACCAGACTCTCACTAAAGAAAAACTTCAACCGATAGGTTCCAAATTCTGTCTGAACAAATTTACTCGATGCTACGCGGCTAACTGTAGAAATATCAAGGCCGGTGCTTTCTGCGATATCTTTCAGAATCATAGGCTTCATGTCTGTATCTTCTCCTGAAAGAAAAAAATCTCGCTGGTAATCCACAATGGCTTCCATTGTGGAAAGCAGTGTATGCTGGCGCTGCTTAATGGCATCGATAAACCACTTTGCGCTGTCAATCTTTCTCTTGATGAAGAGCACTGTTTCCTTCTGTCTTTTATCTTTCTTACCTCTTTTCTCATAATCCCTGAGCATATCCCTGTATCCCTCACTAATCCTAAGGTCGGGCGCATTTCTGGAGTTTAATATTACCTCCAGTTTGCCATTAAAATTCTGTACAAAAAAATCAGGAATAATATAAGTTTCAATCTTATTGGTGTCGCCAATCTGAATACCGGGTTTGGGATTGAGTTTAATAATCTGACCAATGACCTCTCTAAGCTGTTCACTATCTATCCCCAGCGATTTCTCAATTTTTTCATAGTGTTTCTTAGTGAACTCCTCGAAGTATTTTTTGATTATCTCTATGGCCAGCCCCACATCATAACCCTCTTTCTGTTTGCGCTGTAGTTGTAATAACAGACACTCCTGCAGGTTACGCGCTCCCACCCCCGGGGGGTCAAACTGCTGGATTAGTTCGAGCAACTGCTTTACTTCCTTTTCATTGGTTTCCACATTCTGCCTGAAGGCCAGGTCATCTGCAATGGAAGCCAATGGCCGCTTCAGATACCCATCATCTTCAATGCTTCCAATAATTTGCTCCGCAACCTTCTTTTGATGGGCATCCAGGTCGAGCATTAATAGTTGTTGCTTAAGAATGTCGAAAAAAGAAGTCTCCACGCGCTGCTGAATCACGGTATTCTCCTTTCCTCCATAATTATCATCCCTGTACTTATAATCCCCTACTTCGTCATCCCCATCCGTTACATACTCTGAAATATCAATATTCTCATATTCATCTTCGCTTCCATCGGGATCCTCATCTCCATCCAGGTCTCCTGCTTCATCGTAATCCTCGTTTAAGTCACTATCATTATCGTCATACGAATCTTCCAGTGTGTCTAATGCGGGATTTTCTTCAATTTCTTCCTTTATCCGTTCTTCCAGATGGGCAGTAGGTACCTGCAACAGTTTCATGAGCTGAATCTGCTGAGGTGACAGCTTTTGTGTAAGTTTCTGCGTTAATCTCTGGCTTAGTGCCATGCTTTTATTCCGGTTTGTTCTCTATCGGCAAAGATAATAATTAAAAATTCTGGAATGAAATTTGCTATCAGATAAGTCCCCGCAATTCAATACCCATGCGGCATTAACCATTTCCTGACTAACTTTCTTATTTCACTGTTTTTTTGATGTGGAATCATTTATTTAAGCAAGCCATCAGAAAGCTCCTGCTTCAGGGGCGATATGGACAAATTTATAGTAGTTTTGCAATCCTTTTACAAGAGCGGCCTCGTAGTACAATGGATAGTATAAGAGTTTCCGAAGCTCCAGATCCAGGTTCGATTCCTGGCGAGGCCACGAATCAACATTATCATGAAGAATACTCCATTTACACACCTTCACATTGCGCTTGGCGCAAAGATGGCACCGTTTGCCGGATACAATATGCCCATCAACTATACCGGAATAAATCAGGAACATGAAACGGTAAGAAAAAATGCAGGTGTCTTTGATGTAAGCCACATGGGCGAATTCATCGTCAGCGGCCCCCACGCTCTTAATCTGATTCAACGCGTGACCACCAATGATGCTTCTAAACTGGAAAATGGCAGGGCACAATACTCGTGCATGCTAAATGACAATGGTGGCATTATAGATGATCTCATTATATACTGTCTGGCCGAAAATGAAAAGTATCTGGTTGTAGTAAATGCAGCTAATATCGAAAAAGACTGGAGCTGGATCAGCAGTCATAATACAGACGGAGCCACACTTGAAAACATCTCAGATAAAACCTGCCTGCTGGCAATCCAGGGGCCGGAGGCTACCAAGTTATTACAACCACTTACAAATGTAGATATCCTGAATCTGAAGTACTATCACTTTGCAATTGGCACTTTCGCAGGTGTGCCTGATGTGATTATCAGTGCAACCGGATATACCGGCTCCGGAGGTATAGAAATATATTTTGAAGACAATGACGGCAACCCGGAGAAAGTATGGAATGCAATTTTTGAAGCAGGAAAAGATGCCGGGCTGAGGCCCATCGGCCTTGCCGCAAGAGACACGCTTCGGCTAGAAATGGGCTATTGTCTTTATGGAAACGATATTGATGACACCACCTCTCCACTTGAAGCAGGCCTGGGATGGATTACCAAGCTCAGTAAGGATTCCTTTGTGGGAAAAGAAAAAACCCTGCAACTAAAAGAAACGGGTATTACGCGTAAACTGGTAGGGATAGAGCTGCTCGATAGAGGAGTACCACGTCATGGATACGAAATCTTTGACACCAATCACAATCTTATTGGACACGTGACGAGCGGCACACAAGCTCCTTCGTTGCAAAAACCTATTGCTATAGGATATGTGACTCTGCCAAACTCACCAATAGGCACGGACGTGCTGATAAAGGTTCGTGACAAATTTCTTAATGCCCGGGTAGTAAAGATGCCTTTTGAATAGTAGCACCACACGCAAAACTTTCTTTAGCCATGGCTGATGCCCCTTTTGCTGACAAACCCACATTATTTACCGTGATGACCCCATCACTGTTGCACTTATACGACCTTAAACAATCAATTGTAGTAATTATTGACATACTTCGTGCAACCAGCACCATAGCCACAGCACTCCACAACGGTGCAAAGGAGATTATCCCTGTAGATAGTATAGCAGCGTGCATCAGGCTGAGCAAACAAATGGAAGCAGTGAGTGCCGGAGAGCGCGATGGAAAAATCGCTGAGGGGTTACAATTTGGCAATACCCCTTTTGACTACAGTCGCGAATTTATCGAAGGAAAGACCCTGGTACTTACCACCACCAACGGTACCCGGCTGCTCCACATGGCATTAGCTGCCGATGCGGATGAGATTATCACAGGTTCCTTCTGTAACTTCTCCTCTGTAGTGCGCTATCTCGGTAACTGCAAAAAAAATGTGATCCTTGCCTGCGCGGCATGGAAAGACAAGATAAACATCGAAGACACCCTTTTTGCAGGTGCTGTAGTATCACAACTGAAGGGCGACTTTACGGTTAATTGTGATGCGTCACACATCGCTGCATCGCTGTACGAAACAGCTAAAACAGATTTATTCGGATTTATGAGGTACCAAAACGCATCACACTATCACAGGCTAATGGGCTTCGGAGCAGAAAAAGACCTGAGATACTGCCTGACACATGATAACGCCGACGTACTGGTAAAATACGAAAATGGCAGGCTGAAAGCCTGCTCCACAGAGTAATTCCACCTCACGGCCGCCCGATTCATCACAACTTTGATACTTTGCCTCTTGAAAAGAATAAGGAGTTTCATTACCTTTGCGAATTGCCTTTTTTCAAAGGTTGGAAATAACTGAACTAAACCCGGAACCCTTGGCTTTACCCTCTCTGATAAAATTCATATATAATGCAGGAAGCGAAGAAGTCATTCGCAGAGGGAAGAAAATATTTGCAAATGGATTTGCAGAACTTTCTTCGCACGATGATCTTGTAGGCAACGCCTTCTTTCATGTCAAAGACGATATATACAATACTTATTACAGAGTAAACATCCAAAACTATACATCTCCAAGGCAAATGCTTGTACGTTGCTCATGCGCTTACAACCTGGGTGAAATTTGCAAGCACGAGGCAGCCGCCCTTTTCCTCTTGCAGGATCTGATTGATAAGAACCTGGTAGGTATTGCGGGGCCTGCATATTATCAACAAAAGCATACCATTCTGAAAAGTAAGTTTATAGACCTCAAATCTATCAGAATGCTTGCCGGGCCTGCTAACTATGAAGCCGCAGTCGACTTTCTGCGAACCAATAAATGCAATATTCTCCATGCAGAAAATGAAACCGTAACTGCAGAACTGAAAGACAAAAGCACCTCCTTTCAGGTAATCCTCAAAAAGAATGAGAGCCAGTATTTCGATACCAGTTGCACATGCGACGAGCACGCATACCCGTTATGCGTTCACAAAACTGCCCTCTTCCTACAACTCCTCAACAATTTTGGTGCTAACTACTTCGATTCGATTAAGAACTGGGACAGACAAAAGGAAAAATTACTGGAAGGATACGGATACTCATTGGCAGACGACTGGGAAGGAAAATTTGAATTTACCTACAGAGATGGCAAACCATTTCTGAAAGTACTGGACGCTTCACTTAAGCGCGTCGCAGTGCCAAGGCTCCATACACCAGTACCTGCTGCCAGTACTACACTTGTCCAGGAGGATGACTCAGACGACAAAACGGAAGCTGACACAAGCTCGATCATCACAGTGGTGCTGAATGCAAACGAGAAATTATTCCCTTATATTTCTTTCGAGGTAATATCCGTCAACTATGACCGGGAAAGGCATAGCATCGTCGGAAAGGCGGCACAGGTAGAACTGTCGCGTATGCAACAAATTAAGGGCCTTGCCGAAACGGGCAATCAGATAATTCAACTGGCCAGGAAACTGCAACAGGCAGAGATAAATAAATACCTCAACCGCAATTCGCCCTTCAGTGGAATCTGGGATGATATTAATCACCTGGCAGATGATCAGCTTTCGGAAGACGCCAAACTCCTGGTGGCGGAGTACCTGTTGCCCAAACTCAAAAGACTCTTTGAGTTGACAGACGATTTGCCTGTATTCTATTTGCCAAGAGGCAAGAGTTTCATCACCGATAATCTTGAGGAGGTCAGCATCAGCGACGCAAATCCGATACTCTCCTTTGAAGTGTCTGAAGACAAACAAGAAATTCTTTTTGAAAGCCTGGTAAAACTGGAATCACAAACCTTCCTGCTGGCAGATAACGAGTGGGAGTCAAATATGCTGCTTCTTTTTCACGGCAGCCTGTATCAGTGGGCCGATCCGGTTGAAAACCTGATTGCCGAAAAATTCAGAACCCCGTTGCGGGTACCTCAGGCTGCGTGGCCTGACATTCTCGACAAAGTAGTAATTCCGCTTACTCAAAATTACAGAGTGGACTTTGAGAAGAAGTTCATTCTGGAGATTAAGGAAGGGGAACCGGTTATCAGTGTACAACTGATTGAAAAAGGCGACTATCTGCTTTTTCAACCTGTATTTTCCTACAAAGGATTTACAGTAAAGCCCGACGAAAAGGAGACCATCGTTGTAGCTGACAAAGGAAAAGTCTTGCTGATCAGGCGCGATCTTGCAAGTGAAGATGCGTTTGTAGAGTCACTAAACAACCTGCACAGCCACTTCGTAAGCCAGCCACAGACCAAGGCACTGGCACTAAAGGGTGCAGACGTGCTTAAAAACAACTGGTTCTTTCTTTTTATCGACGTGATGAAGGAAAAGAAAATTCCGGTTTACGGGTTCGATGCACTTAAAAATTACAGGTTCAATACAGCAAGGCCAACTACCAAAATACACCTGTCGAGCCACATCGATTGGTTTGATGCCCAGGTAGAACTATCCTTCGGCAATCAGAGGATTGGCATTGCAGAAATTCAGAAAGCCTTAGCCAATAAGCAATCATTCGTACAATTGGGCGACGGCACACTGGGCGTACTTCCTGAAGAATGGATCAACAAATACTCCCTGCTCTTCAAACTCGGCGAAGGGAAGAAAGAAAGCCTCAGGCTGTCAAAATATCACTTGAGCATCATAGACGACCTCTATGAAAGAAGAGACGAAACAGAAATCAGTTTTGCTCTCGATGAAAAATTTGAGCGATTAAGACATTTCAAGTCTATTCCGGAAGTAAAACCACCGGCAGGGCTGCTGCTACAATTGCGTCCGTACCAACTTTCAGGCTTTCACTGGCTGAGCTATTTGCAGGAAGTAGGCTGGGGCGGCATACTGGCAGATGACATGGGGCTTGGAAAAACAGCTCAGGCACTTTCTGCTTTATTGTACTTCAAAGAAAATAACCACGGACTGAAAGCGCTTGTGGTGTGCCCCACCACCCTGATCTATAACTGGGAGAATGAGATAAAGAAATTTACCTCAGACATGAACTTCCATATTCATCACGGTAGCCTGCGTTCGCGGAATGTGGAAGAATTGGAAAGCCATGAAATCATCATTACTACCTACGGCACCCTTCGCAGTGATATCCAAATGCTACTGAAGATTCCTTTCGACTACGCTATTCTGGACGAGTCACAGGCAATTAAGAATCCTTTTTCAAAAGTGACCAAAGCCGCCTGTTTACTTCAGGCAAAGAACAAGATTTGCATGAGTGGTACACCACTCCAGAACAACACCTTTGACCTGTACGCACAGATGAACTTCCTGAATCCAGGACTACTCGGCTCAGTAGAATTTTTCAGGAACGAATTCTCAACTCCTATTGACAAGTTTGGTGAAAAAGAGCAGAAGGAACATCTCAGAAAGCTGCTCTACCCGTTTATACTCAGAAGAACAAAGGAACAGGTAGCCAAAGACCTTCCGGAGAAAACAGAGACCATACTCTTCTGCGAAATGGAAGACAAGCAAAGAGCTATCTACGACTCATACAGAGATGCGTACAGGGAACGCATTATCGGGTCAATCGAACAACAGGGGGTGGCACGATCTCAACTCACTATTCTCCAGGGCTTAATGAAGCTAAGGCAGATTTGCGACAGCCCTGCAATCTTAAATGAAGACGAAAAATATCCTAACCATTCTATCAAGTTAAGCGAACTCTCCAGAGAACTTACTGAAAATATTGGTGAACACAAGGTGCTTGTATTCTCTCAGTTTCTGGGTATGCTTGCATTAATAAAGCATCAACTTGAGAAAGATGGAATCACTTATGAATACTTTGATGGAAGTACCAGCCCTACAGACAGAGAAAAGGCGATTCAGAACTTTCAGCACAATGAATCATGCAGGGTATTTCTGATCTCTTTAAAGGCAGGAGGTGTGGGCCTTAACCTTACAGCAGCAGACTATGTATATATCGTGGATCCGTGGTGGAACCCCGCGGTGGAGCAACAAGCAATTGACAGAACACACCGTATCGGGCAGACCAAAAATATTTTTGCATACAGAATGATCTGCAAGGATACTATCGAAGACAAGATCCTTAAACTACAGGAACGAAAGAAAACACTTGCAAAAGAATTAATCTCTGATGACCAGGCATTTGTAAAATCTCTTACAAGAGAAGATGTAGAATATCTGTTTTCTTAATCAGGATGCAATAAAATTTTTCAACCGCTGGAATTCCCTCTTATCGTTAGAGTTGAATAAAGCAGTAATGTTCTTGCCTAGTTGGGAGAGGAAGCGGCTCACCAACGAACGCTTTTGGTAAACTTGGGTTTTCATGATGCAATTCAATTTTGAGAATAAAAGATAGTTTTGGATTTAATGGGAACGTTAAAGTAACTATTTATTTAATATATAATCAACCGTATTATCACCCAGTTTTGTGAATCGTAAAAATACTATTCACAATTTATTCACAAATATAAGTGATTTTTGTTTTCTTCCTTCGGCCTGAAATGGGTAAATCTGCCACCATAACGGTATTCAGGATTCTCAGTCAGTCTGATAAATAATCTTTGGAATAAACGGATAATAAAATTCCTTCCGGGGTTTCTCATAGCACAGAGACATTTAGGATTTAAATGGATTTTACCAACCAGCACGCACATACCGCCAACCTCCTCTATTTACGCTGTATCAAGCGGCTCCGGACACTCACATTATTATCATAACGGCCACTTTGTATAAATATTGTAAAGAAATCATATCAGTTAATAAAAAAAAATAAGAGACCCTGATTATATCCTTTGTGGGAAATAGTTTCCCCGTAAATCACCTTGCCATACCGGCCTTCCTGCCCTAATATTTTATATACACCGCCCTATCCGTTATTTTTGCAACCATCATGATTGTACGCCTGATTCAAAAAAACTATCAGTTTATTATCGGCTGGCTCCTCTTCATCCTGCTGGGGCTGATTTACCTGTACAATTTTGATAAGGCCAGTTCCTTCATCACTGCAAACCCTCTTCACAACACCTTCCTTGACTATACCTTCCGCGTCATAACCACACTGGGCGACGGGCTCTTCATCGCTGCGCTGGGGGTGTTGCTTTTTATTCTCAAAGCTAAACGCCATTCTCTGCTGCTCCTTGCCTCATTTGCAGTATCCGGAATCATTGTACAACTGATAAAAATTATTTCACCTTCTCCCAGGCCGTCCCTTTTCTTACAACAACAGCACATCGACTATCCTTATTTCCTCGGCCAGATTACTTTGCACAACTTTTACTCATTTCCATCAGGCCATACTGCCGCCGCTTTTGCTGTAGCAGCATCGTTGGCTTTTTTGTTAAAAAACAAATCCTACTCATTCATCTTTCTGATGATGGCCATCCTTATCGGTTATAGCAGAATCTATCTCGGCCAGCACTTCCCCGAAGATGTAGTGGCAGGTTCTGCAATTGGTGTGGTATGCACGATAGCCACGATGGTTATACTAGATAGATTTTTCCCAAAGTGGCAGCAACTCTAATGCAGCTCCCATAAAAGAAGCAGCGGCACAGGCAGAATTCTAAATTGATTCGACTAAATTGCACCTTCATCTGTTTTCTTACGGATGCCATCCATCTGATTCATGACCAGTATTATTTTAGGTAGTATAATCCTCAGCTTGCTTCACGCCACAATTCCCAACCACTGGTTACCTATTATTGCTATTGGGCGCAAACAGGGATGGACACTTTCTGAAGTGCGAAAGGTTACCCTCCTCTCTGCTGTAGCACATGGTGTCAGCACGGTGCTCATAGGGCTGGTTCTATTTTTTATAGGAAGCAACCTCGCCACTCATGTGGAATACTTCACTCATTGGATAGGCCCCTCAATCCTGATCCTTATGGGGCTTGTGTTTATCTACAGACACCACATGCATCACCACTTCCATGTGGACGAGAAAAAAATTGAAAATATCAGCAAAGGCAAAATCATCCTCGCTCTTACGGTTGCCATGTTCTTTTCTCCCTGCCTCGAAATAGAAGCTTACTTTCTGATGGCAGGAACTCAAAGCAGCTGGCTTGTATGGTTCATCGCGGCCCTGTACCTCCTAATAACAATTACAGGAATGCTGATTCTGGTGCAACTGGCTTACAAAGGACTCCTGAAACTTAACTGGCACCGGTTGGAGCACAATGCAGGAATTATCACCGGCATCACCCTGGTGGCCACAGGAATCCTCTCTATCTTTATCCATTAAACCTTACTTTTCACCTTTATAAATTCACTTAGGTTATTAATACTTTGTATATCTACTCCTAAGACAATAAATTTGCCCACACTTTAGAAGCAATGAAAGTAACCGACCATATCGCATCAGCCAAAGATGTGCTTATCTCCTTTGAAATTCTTCCTCCACTGAAAGGGAAAACAATAGAATCAATCTACAACCAACTGAACCCTTTAATGGAGTTTCAGCCCTCCTTTATCAATGTGACTTACCACCGGAGTGAGCAGATCTTTAAGAAGAGAGCCGACGGTTCGTTTGAAAAAATAGAAGTAAGGAAGCGCCCCGGGACAGTAGGAATTTGTGCAGCCATAATGACTCATTACAAGGTTGATGCCGTGCCTCACCTGATCTGTGGAGGATTCAGCAAACAGGAAACGGAGAACGCACTGATAGACCTCAATTTTCTGGGTATAGATAATGTACTCGTGCTGAGAGGTGATGCCACCAAAAGCGAAACTGTATTTGACCCTGAGCCCGATGGGCATGCACACGCTATCGATCTGCTCAAACAAACAGTAAACCTCAATCACGGAATCTATCTTGAGGAAGATATAATAGACGGCTATAAAACCAGTTTCTGTATCGGCGTAGCAGGATATCCGGAAAAACATTTCGAAGCACCCAATATGGACACTGACCTGCGATACCTGAAAATGAAGGTGGATGCAGGAGCAGAGTATATTACTACACAGATGTTTTTTGACAATAGTAAGTATTATGCATTTGTAAAGTCGTGCCGCGACCTGGGCATTACAGTGCCCATTATCCCGGGCCTGAAGCCGCTCACTTCTAAACGCCAGCTTTCTATGTTACCACGTACATTCCACGTGGACATCCCTACCGAATTGAGTAATGAGATAATGAAATGTAAAACGGATGCCGAAGTGGAAAAAGTAGGTGAGGAATGGCTTTACCAGCAATCTGTGGACCTGAAGAAATTTGGCGTACCCGTACTTCACTATTACACACTCGGCAAGCAGCATGTTATAGAAAATGTGGTTCGGCGAATTAAGTAACCGGCAGCCGGTTAGCGTTCTGATTTTTCGGCAAACTGACTCAACAGCAGCCCATATACCCTCTGATTAATACGGATAGGATACTTTGCTTTAAGCTGATCAGTCCACTCTTTCTCCAGCAATTTTTGATATTCATCAATCACGGCCCCTCTTGCATCTTCAAATGACATTGGGAGGCCGGATGGATAGGTCTTCACAACCTGGACAAAGGTAGCTGTACCATCAAATCTGTTTACTTTAATATCAGAGATCCCTACACGTATATCGTGTGCAGGTAGCGGTATTGCACTATAGTCATATCTGGCAGAATCCGCCATCACATTTCCATGATGGGCATCGACCACCTCTTTCCACGTTTCTTTCTGCAATGCGTTCTTTGCTTCTTTTGCGATAGCTTCATTACTACACGAAAAAATAACCACATCTGCACTCGCCTTCCACTTGTATTTATCTTTTTGCTGCATATACAATTTCAAAAGTCCTGCAGTATCCTCTGACGCTTTCTGCCACACCTTCTCCTGCATCACCTCAAAAAGCATATTCCCTTCCTCAAACTCCTTCAGTTGCCTTACATAATTTGTATCAAAGGTTTCAAGTCTTTTCTGGTAATTGGCGAGGATAGAGGCTTTTTCAAAATCCGGCCACAACTGCTTATAGGACTCGTGCATATCGGCACGCCATACTTTACCTGAATTTCTGAGAAACAAATCCCAGTCAGACACCTTCGTCTCTGATCCGTCATTAAAAGTAAACAGTACCGTTTGCTGATTCACCGTGCCGGAGGTGATCAGTTTATTGACCCATAAAGAGGTATCTGTCACTTTGTAGAGATCCTGCTTATTGACTGTCAATGCATGGAAACCTGTTTTCTCCCTGGCGGAAGCAAGTAATTTCTGCCTGGCAGATTCTGCCCTGTCATCAGCAAGCACCTCCTGTCTTACATGATATAACACCTCTTCATTGTCCTTTACTGGGAAAGGGGTTGCGGATATCCTCTTTAGAATATGATAACCAAAGTCGGTTAGAAAAGGTTTTGAAATATCTCCGTCATGCTTTAGGGCAAAGGCCTGATTCTCAAAATCCAACGTGTATTTTCCTACTGTAAACTCAGGTAACTCGCCCCCTCTGAAATAAGAATTTCTATCGTCGCTATAGGTTTTAGCCAGTGCTGCAAAGTCTGCCCCTTTCTTCAAAGCTTGATACAAGGAGTCGGCCAGAGACCTTACCCTTGCCTCATTCTTTCTGCCAGGTTCAAAGGCCAAAAGTATCTGAGCTACTTTGACCTTACCTGCTGCCGGGCGCTCGCTCTGCTTGTAAAAAATGTAATATGCCCCATTAAATTTCATCGGACCACTATAGGAACCCACTGATAAATCATACACCACATTTTCAATTTCCCAGGGCAGTGTAAATGCGGTTATAAATCCTAAATCTTCTTTTGCAAACTGCAAACCCTCCGCCTCAAGGGCCTTTGTATCCACCACTTCTCCATTCCGGAGTGTACTCAGCACCCGATCCGCTGCCTGTACAATTGTGCTACTGTCCTTCTTTGAGTCAGGCGAAAGCCTGTAAGAAATTACTCTCACATCTTTTCGGCTCCGCTGCAAGGCCTGATTCACCAAAAATTCCATTTGAGCATTGTCCAGAAGGTAATTCTTCTCAATTTGTAATTTATAATTCTGCAAGTCGGCCTGAAGAGCCGGGAGTGTGTCTAAACGCAGATCCCTGGCATCCTGAACCTTCAGCTTAAAAAGAGTGTACAGGTCCAGGTAAGTTTTCAGATCATTCTTTACCGTATCCGAGGCAATCTTATTCTTACTATAAGCATACTTAAACTCGTCTGCACTTACTGCATAAGGCCCGTAGGTAAACAAGGTTTGTGAAAATACATTTCCCGCTATCGTCCCGAAAAGGAACAGCAAAAAAAATCGTTTCATCTTTGGAGGGTTGTTCTTATCTCTCTGAGGTACTCTTTAATCTCGACTTGATTACCTCATCAAATTGTTCTAAAGTTAGCTTTTTGGCAATAATTCGCTTCTCACTATCCAGCAAAAACACTGTCGGTGTTTCAATCACATTATACAACTGTCTGTAAGATGCCCTGCCGGCTTTTTCTACCGCCTTACTCTGTGCACTGCTTTCATACACATTAGTCCAGTCATTAAGTTTATGGTCGTCAATAAACTGCTTCCACTTGTCCATCGCATCATTATCAGTCAGCACTGTAAAAATTCTGACACCTTCCGCTTTCCATCTGGCACGATAAAAGCTATCCACCCTCGGCAGTTCCTTCTGGCAATGACCACAATTAGGATCCCAAAAAACCACAACGGTAAAAGCCGCCTTGATATTGTAAAGAGAAGTCTCCTTCCCGTTTCGATCAGTCATAACCATCGGTCCTGCAGGAGCACCGATGAGGTTCCCCATCAACATATAAGCTCTGTCTGTTATCGACTTGAGTTGTTTTTCATTCAGCCACGAACTCACCCCCTTCGAGTGATACTTTTCAAAAAAATGGACAAATACTTTATCTTGTCCCATATACTTAGGCTGATAATACTCGTCTGTCAGCCAGTTCAATAAGAACTTGTACATGCCGGGTGAAGTGCGGCTCAAAAGCAACAAATAATCTGCTTCTCTAATCACTGAGTCGGCATTGGGGTCAATTACCTGCCTGAAATAACGCTCTAATTTAGGAAGAAAGAAAGGTGTGCGAATAATCCTGTCATCCCTGAACGTAATATTATCCCAATAGTGCTTCTTGAAGTATTGGTAATTCTCTAAAGAATCCAGTTTTGTTTTTGGGGCAGTGTGCGGTACTGTCGGTTCCTTCATGGCCATCAACAGGGCTGCTACCATCGACCCGGGATGTTCTTTCACCAAAGTATCCCGAAACTGATTCAGCTCACTGGTAAGAAGTCTGTAATTGTTTTCATGGAACGTGCTGTCTTTAGCGGTCGTAGATTTCTGATAAGCTTCTCTCTCCTGCTGAAGCATTGGCGCCTTCTCCGCTATGAATTGCTGATAGATGTCAAACAATTTATTCTCTACAGAGCCATCTACCTTAGTGCCTTTAAATAGATTCAAGGTATCAGGCACGCTCACGGTAATCTGTTTTTCATTCCCTACCAGAAAATCATAATAGAAACGCTTACCCGGAAAAACAATGCTATATACTCCCGGAGGCAATTCCTTATCGCTGTGAAAATCTACCATACCCCGCTCATTGATAGTGCCTGAATCCTGTATATTCATATTCGAACCGTAATAGTATGTGAGGTAAGCTACGCCGGTATCGAACTGGGGCGCACTTAACACTATACTATAATTCTGGGCTTCTGCACTGTATCCAATCATGAGGAACAGGATGGCACTAAAAGTCTTCATTACCTTACACATGTGTACAAAAATATTTATTTGGTACAGTAAAAGAAATGAATCTAAAAGGATTAACATAACAAAAATACAGTTCCTGCTGTATGCGCCTTTCGCACAATCCCTCTAACTTCGCGCCGTGAGAAAGAAAAAGATAAAACCGGTAATTACAGATGTGGTCTTTACGGGCTATGCGGCTCTTGGGAAAGCCATCGCAAGGCCCGAAGGAAAAGTGCTCTTTGCTGATGGTGTGGTACCTGGAGATATCGCAGATATTCAAATTACAAAAAACAAGAAGGACTGGGCAGAGGGCAGACTCGTTCAGTTGAAGCAAGCGTCGCCTGACCGGATCCCCCCTTTATGTAAACATTTCGGCACCTGTGGCGGATGCCAATGGCAAATGCTACCCTATTCTAAGCAACTCGAGTATAAACAGGCAGAGGCAGAAGGGCTATTCAGAAAACAGAAGATTGAAGCACCTGTATTACCCATAATAGGCTCCGACCTCTCCTACGAGTATCGCAACAAATTAGAATTCACTTTTAGCGACAGGGAATTTCTCACTCAGGAAGACTTCAAATCCGGAGTCAAGGCAGGAGATGCCCTTGGATACCATATTTCAGGCTTCTACGACAAAGTACTTAACATCACTGAATGCCACCTGATGAATCCGGTAAACGACCGTATTCGAAATGGAATCAGAGATTTTGCAATCCGGAATAAGATGCCTTTTTACAATGTAAAAATCCATGAAGGATGGCTGAGAAATATGGTAATCAGATACTCCACTCTCGGTCAGTGTATGGTAAATATAGTCATCAGCAAAAAACATCCGGATTGGCAACAACAAATTGAAGACTTTCTGCATTCACAATTTCCCGGGATAACCACACTGTTATTTACAGAAAATACCAAGCTCAACGACAGCCTTTATGATCTTGAGCCCGAAATAGCCTATGGGCCCGGAGTTATTTACGAACAACTGGGGACGTTACAATTCAAAATTTCGCCTCAGTCATTCTTCCAGACCAACTCCTTTCAGGCCAGAAAACTGTACGATGTGGTTAAAGATTTTGCAGGGCTTCAGGGCACTGAAACAGTGTATGACCTGTACTGTGGCACCGGCAGTATCGGGCTCTATCTCGCAGATAATGCCAGGCAAATAATCGGGGTTGAAACTATCCTGAATGCGATTAAAGATGCAGAAGAAAATGCAGCACTTAACCACATCAGCCATGCACGGTTCTTCAGCGGAGACGTAATACGGGTATGTGATGAGCGATTCTTTGAAGCACATGGGAAACCCGATTTGGTAATCGTGGATCCTCCCCGGGCAGGGCTGCATGAATCACTCATAAATCAACTGCTCGCTATCCAGGCACCCCGAATCGTTTATGTAAGCTGTAACATTGGCACGCAGGCACGCGACCTGCAATTGCTGGGCAAAAAGTATGATGTCTTGCGCCTTCAACCCGTTGATATGTTCCCACAGACATACCATATTGAATGCGTCGCTGAATTGACGCTAAAAGCCCAGGATACCCTGCCTGAAATGCCGTAAGCACTAACGACAGTATTTAATTCAGTGTGATTCTCTTGCTGACTTTTTTCAATTTACTTATCTTGCAGCACTTTATACAACTACATATTCCTCTATGCTTCCCAAATTCAAACGCGTTTTATTAAAACTTTCCGGTGAATCCCTGATGGGCGAAAACTCTTTCGGACTGGATCCCAAGGTACTTGCTCAGTATGCTGAAGATATCAAATCCATTACAGAACTCGGTGTTCAGGTGGCCATTGTAATCGGAGGCGGCAATATCTACAGGGGAATGAATGAGGCAGAAACCGGCATAGAACGCGCGCAGGGAGATTATATGGGAATGCTCGCTACCGTTATCAATGGAATGGCCTTACAAAGTGCGCTGGAGAAGATAGGAATCTATACTAGATTGCAAAGTGCCATCAAGATGGAACAAGTAGCCGAACCGTATATCAGGCGCAAAGCAATCAGGCACCTGGAAAAAGGCAGGGTAGTGATTTTTGGGGCCGGTACGGGAAATCCTTACTTTACTACAGATACTGCGGGTTCGCTCAGAGCAATTGAAATAAAGGCAGATGCCATCCTGAAGGGCACCAGGGTGGACGGAATCTACAATGCAGACCCTGAGAAAGACAAAAAAGCTAAGAAATTCAACAAAATTTCTTTCTCTGACTGTATTTCCATGAATCTCAAAATTATGGATATGACAGCCTTTACCCTTTGCAGAGAAAATAATTTGCCCATTCTGGTATTTAATATGGACACCCCGGGTACCCTGCTGAGGGTGGTGACGGGAGAAAAAGTAGGAACTTTGGTAACTGGATAATTTACCTTAATTTCGAAAGCCAATTCTATCCAGCCAGCTCCTTGTGAGAATTTATCCTTTGAATATCACAGTAACGTTTCTATTACCCCCCACGAAACAATGATGGTTATTTAAGTCAATTGTATGTGGATTTGGATTGTTTCATTTGCGATTCTAATCGCCTGTGTCATTTTTATTTGGCGGGTGTTAATTAGTAGTTACAAGTTGATACCTATGGATAAAAAATCTATGATATTTAATAATTTAAGCCCTTCTGATATCTCCTTTCACATGGAAACACTTAGAAATATTAAGGCTAAACTAAAATCACTCGAGGACCAAAATGCATATTTTGAAATTCAGTTAAAGAAGCTAATTCAAAAACTGGAAAACCTCGAAGAATCCGGGACTAAGGTAAATCCGGTAGCATTTGCATTCAATGAGGCCACACCCAAACCTGAAGAAGAGGAAGACTGGAAGGAATTATATTATGAAGAAAATGAAAAGAAAGAAAAATTAGAGAACGAACTCGACACAACGCAGCAGGAATTGGAAGCTCTTAAAGAAATGCTGAAAGGAAGAATGCCCGTAAACGAGGATATTGAATCGCTGAAAAAAGACTATGAACAAAAAATCCTGGAAAACAAGGAACTTCAGAGTCACATCGAAAACCTTGAAACTCAGGTAAAGTCAGCAATCAATATCAGTGTAGAATACGAAACACTCCAGAAAGAGGTGGAAAGCTTGAGAAATACTGTCTCACAATTCAATGAACTCAATAGCAATTATAACAACAGCTTAGCCGAAATCCAGGCGCTGCAAAACACAATAAACGAGTTGCACACACAACTTCAGCAGCATGCTCTAACACAGGGCGATCACGATGCACTAACACAAGAGTTAGAAAAACTTCGAAGTGACGCCGCAGAAACGAACAATTATCGGGAAAATCTGGAAACCAAAACTGCTGAAATACACCTGCTTCAGGATCAACTCGCATCACTTCAACTGCAACTGAGCGGACAAGAGGATAAAGACCAACAGATTCAACAACTTAGAAAAGAAGTTGAAATTCTCCGGTCAAGTGCCTTAAGATTTGAATCTCTTAAAAATGAAGTGAACAATAAAGTGTCCGAAATCGAATCATTAAGGGAAGAAATTACCGGACTTCAATCACAATTACAATCAGAGAAAGAAAAAGAAAGTCAGTTGGCTGAAATGCAGGCACAGGTAGCACATTTGCGAACCGGCCTGATGAATTTTGAATCGCTAAAGAGTGATTACAATGCAAAACTCAACGAGATTCAGTCTTTGCAAAACCATATCAACAACCTGCAAAATCAGTTGCAGGCTGAAAAACAAAAAGACGGGCAACTCGCTGCACTCAAAGGCGAAACAGACCAGTTAAGGTCTCAACTTGAAGAATTCAATTTATTAAAGAGCAATTACGACGGAAGACTTATAGAAATAGAAGCTATGCAAAACCATATTGGTGATATGCAGAGGCAACTGGAGGCCGCATCTGAAAAGGAAAGGGCGTTGGAAATACAACTGAAAAAAGAAATTGAACTTAAAAACCAACTCTCTTACAACGAGTCAATACTTACCTCTCTTAAAAGCGAAAACGAAGGACTGAAAAGTCAGATTACTGAAATGGCATTGAAGAATGCCGAGGTAGAAAAACAACTGATGAAAATGAGAGAACTTGAAAGCAGGGTAAACTTATTTGAGAACGAAAAATCAAAAATGATATCCGAACTGGAATCAATGATTGAGAAGACAAAATCCCTTAACCAGTAATTGTCTTCAATTCATTCCCTTTAAATAGATTGGCATTTTACAACACAGGGTTACCTTTGTCAAAACCCATAATCACATGTCAGTCGATCTCAGTATTTCAGATATAAGAAAGGTTTACAAACAAAAGTCGCTCAGCGAAAAGGATGTGAAAGCAAATCCTTTGGAACAGTTCCATGCCTGGTGGGATGAAGCTATGGGCGCCCATATTGATGAGGTAAATGCCATGACACTCGCCACCTGCACTACCGATGGCAGGCCATCAGCCAGAATTGTATTACTCAAGGGAATAGACAAAGAAGGCTTTGTGTTCTTTACTAACTACACCAGTCGCAAGGGTACTGAAATCGAACACAATCCACGCGTGGCGCTGTTATTCTTCTGGAAGGAATTAGAAAGGCAGGTGAGGATAGAGGGGAATATAGAAAAAATTGACGAGGCAGATAGTGATACCTATTTTCATTCGAGGCCGGTTGAAAGCCGCATCGGTGCCTGGGTATCTCCACAAAGCAGCACTATCCCCGGCAGAGACTTCCTCGAAGAAAGAAGGAAAGAAACTGAGTTACGATTTAAAGATAGTGATATTGTGCGGCCTCCATTCTGGGGAGGATACATTGTGCACCCTCTCTATATAGAGTTTTGGCAGGGGCGCCCCGGCAGACTGCACGACCGTATTCTATACACAAAGAAGGATAACAACTGGGCAATTAACCGCCTGGCTCCCTGACAGGAGTGTGCTGACTTCCTAAAGTCAGGTTACAACCACCCTCACACTAAACGCTGTAATGAGTTACTTCTTATCGGCTGCGGCAGCTTTTCCTTTCTTAGCATTGGCCGGGCGCTTCTTCCCGAAAGAGCCTTTGAATATTTTTCCTTTCTTACTTTTTTTATCTCCTTTTCCCATTGTCTGTAGTGCTTTATAAATACGTCAATAAAAAAAGCAAGATACAAATAATTATATCTTGCTTTTTGAAGTACTGAATTCAGCTAATTAAATTTTAGATGACAATTCTTTTCCCGGCTTAAAGCGAGCAACTTTTTTAGCTTTGATTTTGATCACAGCTCCGGTTTGTGGGTTACGTCCGTTACGGGCAGCTCTCTTAGAAACAGAGAAAGTACCGAAACCAACTAAAGTAACTTTACCACCTCCTTTCAGAGTTTTAGTTACAGCTGTGGTAAAAGAATCCAAAGCTGCATTTGCCTGGGTTTTGGTAATACCTGCGTCATCAGCCATTTTTGCGATTAATTCTGACTTGTTCATGTTTGAAATTGTTTGATTTTTTAAACGGAGCAAATATATAAGGTTTTTGACCTAAACAATATTTTTTGAGAATTATTTTTACACCTTTTATCCTCTGAAACGCCCAATGGCAAAGGATTTTGAGAATTGTATTAATCAGGAACCCTTATTTTTCCCAATTAGGGCAGCCCGGCTCACCCACTTTCGGCCAGGATTCGCAGGCAGCTACTTCCCGGCAACAGATTTTTCTTATGAAAGGCTCTTTAAAATACTGTCAGATTTGCTTCATCACTGTTTGAAAAAACACAGCTTTTTCGCCCCATAAATCGGAAACTTTTCGATGAAATTCTGACTGAAAATTATCGAGATACCGGCGCAATTCACCTTCAGTGCGAAACCCCACCTGCAAAACCATTGTAGTGCCCTGCTCATCATCATGCCCCATCAACTGGTGCAACTGCGTATGGGCGATATCCTCCAAAGAAAGAAAAGCAGGAATGAATTCCGCATCCATCCATTTCTTCCACTCCGGATAGATATCATGTTCCACCTTAAAGGTCATGTTGAGTGTGTACATCGTAAATGAATTAAGTACAATACTTTCCTCTATAACTCCTTATCACAATGAATATACCTTAGGCATTTTCCATGTCCCCGGGCTCAATGTAGTAATAATTTCCCAAGGCTTTAACCTGTATCCAATTACCTTTCTAACAATTGAGAAAACAATCTAAACCCACCTTATAATTTCACTAAAGTTACCTGAAAAAAAAACGCACCCTCGCGAAACATACCAACGCTGCCAAGTGATCGGAGTATTAAAACCTTAAAACCACTGACACCGGACAATGGTCGCTGTGTTGCACTTCGGGCAGGATTCTTGCATCAGCAATGTGTGGTGCAAGGTTATCTGTAACACTGATATAATCAATCCGCCACCCTTTATTCTCAAGTCTCGTGCTCTTTCTTAATTGATGCCACCAGGTGTACTGATGTGGTTGCTGATTCAGCTTTCTGAAGGCATCCACAAAACCATTCGAATAAAGTGTATCCATCCATGCCCTCTCTTCGGGGAGGAATCCTGACGAGTTCTTGTTTGATTTCGGATTATGAATGTCAATCTCCTTATGCGCAATATTATAATCACCACACACTATGATTTGTGTCCGGGTCTTCCTCAGCTTCTTTAAATAAATCATGAACTCATCAAGCCACTGGTATTTATAGGATTGCCTTTCATCACCTGTAGTTCCTGAAGGAAAGTATGCATTGACCACAGTGAGGTCGCCAAAGTCAGCCCGGATGACTCTACCCTCTTTATCGCTCTGGCCATTTCGGTTCCCCAATTGCATATTGTCAGGGAGCAGTTTGGTCAGGATTCCTACCCCACTATATCCTTTTTTTTCTGCACTGAAGAAATAAGGCCTGTAGCCAGCCTCCTCAAATACTGAATTGTCTAAATCCTGAGGTTGTGCCTTAATTTCCTGGAGGCAGATGATATCTGCAGGGTCCGTCATTAGCCAATCTGAAAAACCCTTCCTGACAGCCGCGCGTATCCCATTGACATTATATGTGATTATACGTATATCCATTGCATTTACACATCGTAGGCCAGTTGCGGCCTTAACCACTTTTCTGATTCCTGAACCGACACACCTTTCCTGGCTGCATAATCCTCAACCTGATCTTTCAGGATCTTGCCTACTCCGAAGTAAGTACTGTCAGGATGGGCTATATACCAGCCACAGACAGAAGAAGCAGGATACATTGCCAGTGCATCAGTCAAAATTGTTCCTGAATTTTCAGTCGCATTGAGCAGTTTGAACAACTTCCTCTTTTCTGTGTGCTCCGGGCAAGCCGGATATCCTGGTGCAGGGCGAATACCCTGATACATTTCTCTGATCAGCGCTTCATTGGTCAAGTCTTCGTCTGCAGCATAACCCCAGAACTCTTTCCGCACTCGTTCGTGCATAGTCTCCGCAAATGCTTCAGCCAACCTGTCGGCCAGTGCCTGCAGGATGATCTTATTATAATCATCCATTTGATCAATGAATCTCTGCAAGTGGGGTTCGATGCCATGAATAGACACGGCAAAGGCGCCCATATAATCACCTCCGGGTTTAATAAAATCGGCGAGAGAACGGTTAGGTTGTCCGGCGGCTTTCTTCATCTGTTGTCGCAGAAACTCCAGTCTAAATTTTTCTCCTTTCTGCGTAGTGATCTCCACTGAATCATCATCAATAGCACTTGCCTCCCATAATCCAATGACCCCGCTGGCGGTAAGCCATCTTTCTTCAATAATTTTCCTAAGCAGTAACTGTGCATCCTCAAAGAGTTTGGTTGCAGCTTCACCGGTTACCTTATCCGAAAGTATCTGAGGGAACTTACCATGAAGTTCCCATGCGATGAAGAATGGTTGCCAATCGAGGTGTGTAATAATTTCTCGAAGGTCATAATCTTTAAAGGCCTTCACCCCAAGCATTTTTGGTTTCACCGGGTGGTAGTTTTCCCAATCAGCCTTGTATTTATTTTTCTTTGCCTCTTCATAGGTCACCATAGGCTTTACTGCGCGTTTATTAGCAAAGTCTTCTCTCAATTTCGCATACTCATCACGGATATCCTTCAAATATTCATCCTTACTATCCTTATTAAGCAGGCTCCCCACAACCGTCACGCTCCTGCTGGCATCCAGCACGTGTATCACCCCGTTATCATATTCAGGTGCAATCCTTACAGCCGTATGCAGTCTGCTGGTGGTAGCTCCCCCGATAAGAAGCGGTATATCAAAATGATTACGCTGCATCTCTTTGGCTACATGTACCATTTCGTCAAGTGATGGTGTAATCAAGCCACTCACACCCACCATAGCTGCATTGATCTCTTTGGCTTTTGCCAGTAATTTCTCCGCCGGCACCATCACTCCCATATCAATTACCTCGTAACCATTACAGCCCAGCACTACGCCTACAATATTCTTTCCGATATCATGCACATCTCCCTTTACGGTAGCCATCAGGATTTTAGCAGCACCCTCTTCATTTTCCGTAAGTATTCCTTTCTCAATATTTTCCTTTCTAAGCTTCTCTTTCTCCGCTTCGATAAATGGAAATAGATAGTTCACACTTTTCTTCATCACACGGGCACTCTTCACCACCTGGGGCAGAAACATTTTACCACTACCAAAAAGGTCTCCCACTACATTCATTCCATCCATCAACGGCCCTTCGATGACATCGAGCGGTTTGGGATATTTCAGGCGTGCTTCTTCTGTATCTACTTCAATATAATCTGTGATACCATTTACGAGCGAATGGGTAAGGCGCTTTTCCACGCTTTCCTTTCTCCAGGCTTCATCCTTTACCTGTTCTTTACCTTTTGACTTCACAGTCTCTGCAAACGCCAGCAGCTTATCTGTCGCATCCGGATTCCTGTTCAGAATCACATCTTCCACGAGTTCTTTAAGTTGCGGTTCGATCTGCTCATACACCTGAAGTTGTCCTGCATTCACTATCCCCATATCCATTCCTGCCTTGATGGCATGATACAAAAACACAGAATGCATCGCCTCACGCACAGTATCGTTGCCACGAAATGAAAACGAGAGGTTGCTCACGCCGCCACTCACATGAGTTAAAGGCATTAGTCGCTTTACCTCTTTTGTAGCTTCGATAAAATCTACTGCATTGTTATTATGCTCTTCAATTCCTGTAGCGACAGGGAAAACATTAAGATCAAAGATGATATCCTGAGGATCCATTCCTACCTTTTCAGTAAGGATTTTATATGCTCTTTCAGAAATCTCAATCCTTCTGGGAATATTATCAGCCTGACCGCTTTCGTCAAATGCCATCACAATTACGGCAGCGCCAAAATCCTTACAAACCAAAGCCTCCTGTATAAACTTCTCCTCTCCTTCCTTGAGCGAAATAGAATTTACAATACACTTCCCCTGTACGCATTTCAATCCGGCTTCAATGATGTGGAATTTTGAAGAGTCAATCATAATGGGGATCTTAGCTACATCAGGCTCGGACTGTAACAGATTCAGAAATTTCACCATTGCCCTCTCGCCATCCAGCAATGCATCATCCATATTCACATCCAATACCTGCGCCCCTCCTTCTACCTGCTGGCGTGCAATCGACAACGCCTCTTCATAATTTTCTGCCTTGATCAGACGGTCAAATTTCTTCGAACCCGTTACATTGGTACGTTCTCCTACGTTTACAAACAGAGATTCTGGTTTTATCACTAATGACTCCAGGCCGGAAAGGCGTAAAAAAGGATGAATAGTACTCATTGTTTCAATTATTTCGTATGTCTATTATAGTTATATATCAGGCTTCAACCAATTCGGGAAGTGGCCGGGGTTTAAATTTTTCTACTGCTTCTTTGATATGCCTGATATGTTCGGGAGTGGTACCGCAACACCCTCCCACTATATTTAAAAATCCCTCTTTAGCCCATTCCTCAATAATATGTGAAGTGACATCCGGTGTCTCATCATACTCACCAAAAGCATTCGGCAAGCCTGCATTAGGATAGGCTGAAGTATAACATGCTGCCAGGCCACTCAATTCCTGAATGTGTGGCCGCATTTCCTTTGCCCCCAGTGCACAGTTGAGTCCCACACTCAATGGCCTTGCATGCATTACAGAGATATAAAAAGCTTCCAGTGTCTGGCCGCTTAGGGTTCGGCCACTGGCATCGGTGATGGTACCGCTGATCATAATAGGTAATTCTTCCTTGCCGCTCTCTCTGAAATACTTCCTGATTGCATAAATAGCCGCTTTGGCATTCAGCGTATCAAAAATAGTTTCAATAAGAAGCAGGTCTGCACCTCCGTCTGACAGCCCGCTGATCTGCTCATAATAGGCGGCAGCCACTTCATCAAAAGTTACTGTCCTGTAACCAGGATTATTTACATCGGGAGACAGACTTAGTGTTTTATTCAATGGGCCTATAGCTCCTGCAATAAATTTAGGTTCTGAGTCAGGGTTTTCCTTCATATACTCGGCAACTGCATCCTTCGCACACTGCACTGCTGCTATATTCAGATCATAGGCAATATGCGACAGTTCATAATCCGCCTGTGCGATAGAAGTGCTGCTAAAGGTATTCGTCTCAATAATATCGGCACCCGCATCCAGATATCCTTTGTGAATCCCCTTGATAATATCCGGGCGGGTAATACTCAGGAGGTCATTATTCCCTCTAAGATCTTTTTTGGAGTCTTTGAAGGCTTCTCCCCGGAAATCTTCTTCGCTAAGTTTATAGCCCTGTATCTGTGTACCCATAGCGCCATCAATAATCAGAATGCGCTTCTTCAACAAATCATTTATCGGATGAGACTTCATTTTGCATTATTTTTTAAACTGCTTTATTTTTTCTTCTTCGGCCTGAGGATATATTTAAGGAACGAATAGCCGATAATCCCTGATATAAGCGACCCTATCAGTATGGATATCTTGGATTCTGAAATCAAAAACGGGTCATTGAATGCCAGCAGCGTAATAAATATCGACATGGTAAAACCTATCCCTGCCAATAACCCGGCACCTACTACCTGTATCCACTTCAATTCTCCGGGTAACACTGTGATTCTGCTCTTTACTGATATGAAGCTAAACAGAAACACTCCTATAGGTTTGCCTACTACCAGTCCTACAATGATTCCCAGGCTTGAAGCAGTTAAAAGTCCTGTGTCCCACTTATCACCAAATACAATAGCAGTATTGGCAAGTGCAAATATGGGCAACACTACAAACGACACCGGCGCATGAAGCCATGTCTGTACCTTGTATGACAATGCGCGCTTTGCACCTTTCTCAAAAGGTAAGGCAAAGGCAAGGAGGATACCTGCAAGTGTAGCATGCACGCCCGACTTAAACATAAAATACCACATCACGCCACCCAGCAGGAGGTAAATCCACAATTGCCTGATACCTGCTCTTGAAAACAATGTAAGCGTAATCCATATCCCAAGCACAATCGCCAGATTCGTTAACGAAAGCTGGCTGGTGTAGAAGAAGGCTATCACCAGTATCGCCCCCAAATCATCAATGACCGCTATTGCCGTCAGGAAAACCTTTAGTGAGAAAGGAACCCTGTTACCTAAGAGAGAAAGGATGCCGATTGCAAAGGCTATGTCTGTAGCCATCGGGATACCGAATCCGTGTATATTAGGAGTTCCCAGGTTGAAGCTCACATAAATTAAGGCGGGTACAACCATACCTCCCAATGCTGCAAATACAGGCAATAAGCCGGTACGTGCAGATGACAATTCGCCCACGAATAATTCGCGCTTCAATTCCAATCCTACCATCAGGAAGAAAATTGCCATTAAGGCGTCGTTCACCCACTGCTCTATCGACAACATGCCGAGATGGGTATGCCAGAAATTTACATAACCTTCCCCTACGGTCGAATTGGCTAAGAGTAATGAAATGATGGTACACACCACGAGGAGGATACCTCCTTTTCCGCTCTCAAAAAAATCTTTAAATGTCTGGGTAATCTTCATACGATTATTTCACCTTCAGGTCAGCATCACCGGGGCTGGAAATAACCAATAATAAACGATACTAATTCTGCAATGAGTGGGTCGTTTATTAGTTCGATTGTTTATTAAGGCCCTGATGAGGTTGAACAATAAACAAATCCACCTCAGCGTGCAAAATTAGCCGAAACGTTTTAGATTTCAAAAACTACCGAATTTACCACCTCCCCGCAGATACCACTTTCAGCCTCTGTCGTTAAAACTCGCGGTTCTTTTCAGGACTGTTTGCAACATTCCTTTTCCCGAACAAAAAGAAACTTGAAGACTCTCCTGATAAAACCACCTATTGCTTTTCCCATCGCCTAATGTTTCCGGTTTAGTTTATAAATATTATCTATTTCAGTTCCAGCAGGCATTTCAAATACCGTATGGATGACACCGTCTCTCACATCATACACCCACCCATGAAGGTGAGGATAGTTACCGCTATTCCAGGCGTTCTGTATAATGGAAGTCTTTGCAAGATTGAGTACCTGTTCTTTGACATTCAAAAGTGTAAATAATTGTCTTTTCTCCTCCTCTCCCTGTTTTGATTCAATCTCAGCTCTATGCATTCTGTACACATCTTTGATATTCCATATCCACTGATCCATGAGTCCATAACTTTCATCCTGCATTGCGGCCTTAATGCCGCCACAATTATGGTGGCCACAGACAATAATATGCTTTACATGCAATATTTCCACCGCAAATTGCAACACGCTCAGCAGATTCAGATCTGTTGACAATACCATATTACTTATGTTGCGATGCACAAATATTTCGCCCGGCTCGGTACCCGTGATGCGGTCGGCAGGTACACGACTGTCGCTACAGCCAATCCACATAATCTCAGGATGCTGATGAGAGGCCAGCCGGTGAAAGTAATCAGGGTCTTCTGCCACCTGAGATGAAGCCCATTCTGCATTGTTTTTTAGGAGCCTGTAATAACTATCCAACTAATTTTACTTTTACATATTTAACCCACCGCAGGTACAAACCACCTGCCCTGTGATATAACTACTGAGTTCTGATGCCAGAAACAAAGCCACATTAGCTACCTCTTCAGGGCTTCCGAATCTGCCTAAAGGTATTCTTGATAAATACCCCTGTGCGCCTTCTCCTTCTTTCAGATACTGCGTCATATCTGTCTCGATAAATCCCGGGGCAATTGCATTGCAACGAATGTTGCGGCTTCCCACTTCAGCAGCTATAGACTTTGTGAATCCTATAATTCCTGCTTTACTTGCTGCATAGCTGCTCTGCCCTGCATTCCCCCTGATCCCGATTATTGAACTCATATTAATTATGGAGCCTGACCTGGCTTTCATCATCGGCCTGATCACCTGCTTGGTCATATTATACACGCTGTTAAGGTTGGTCTGTATTACCTGGCTCCACTGATCTTCGCCCATCCTCAAAAGCAGATTATCCTTGCTGATTCCTGCATTATTGACACAAATATCGATTCTGCCAAACTCCGCCATCACATCATTTATCAATTTCTCACTGTCTTCCATTGAAGCTGCATCACTCTTATATGCTTTAGCCCTGACACCCATCGCTGCCAATTCTTCTTCCACAGCTTTTGCCTTCTCCTCACTGCTCAGATAAGTGAATGCAATATCTGCTCCGTTGGCTGCAAACTTTTTCGCAATCGCTTCGCCGATTCCACGGCTGCCACCGGTTACAATGGCTACTTTGTATTTTAATAAACCCATAGTCAGAAATTTGTGAAAGCACAAAAATACTCCTTTTTATACAGCATACATAAGCAAATTCGCCCTCCTGATCAATTCAGTGTCCCTAAAAGTGGAATCCAAATCTATTGTATCAATATTCTCTTGCGATACAAAACTCCGGACACATTTATCTTCTTCAGGAATAAATACACCATCCGAATTCAGAAAAAAATTATCTTCAATGCGCCATAGTGCAAGCATTACCAAATGGTTCAGAAACTAACACGCAGGGTGGCATTAATTACGGGCCCCGCTTTATTTATTATCATCAGGCTTATACCCATTGAAGGGCTCTCTCCTGAAGGAAAGGCGGTTCTGGCTTGTACGGCATGGGTAGCATTATGGTGGATCACCGAAGCGGTGGAATTACCCGTTACTTCCATTCTCCCTATTTTGATTTTTCCACTTTCAGGAGCGCTCACAATCGAGCAAACCACGAGCGCTTACGGCAATCCATTCATCTATCTTTTCCTCGGTGGATTTATTATAGGGCTGGCTATTGAAAACAGGAACCTGCATAAGCGAATTGCTTACAACATCATCAGAGTTGCAGGCACCGGCGAGAAAAGAGTGCTTTTGGGAATGATGGTTGCTACCGCTTTCCTTTCAATGTGGATATCCAATACTGCTACTGCTATTATGATGCTCCCCATTGGCGTTTCAGTAATGCACCACTTCGGTAACAGTCAGCCGTTCTCAAAGAACCTGATGCTTGGAATTGCGTATGCCGCTTCCATTGGTGGTATCGCTACGCTTATTGGCACTCCTCCCAATATCATTCTCGCCGGCATCGTCAGGGAATCTATGGGATACGAAATATCATTTCTGGACTGGCTACTCTTCGGCCTTCCCTTTAGTGCAATCCTTTTATTTTTAACCTGGCTTTGGTTGACACGCTACCGTGTAGAAAAAACAGATCATTCTCCTGCTCTGGAGTTGTCTTCACTTGGGAAAATGACTCCGGCTGAAAAAAGAGTTGCACTTGTGTTTACCCTAACTGCATTCTTCTGGATCACAAGATCATTTATATGGAACAAGTATATTCCCGGACTGGACGATACTGTAATAGCAATCGGAGGAGCACTACTGATGTTCATTATTCCTGCAGGCGAAAAAAATGAAAATCTGATCAACTGGAAAGAAGCCAAAAAACTACCCTGGGACGTACTCGTGCTATTCGGGGCAGGACTCGCAATTGCAAAAGGATTTGCCAATACGGATCTTACAGTATGGCTTGGCGCACAATTCAGCTTATTAGGCTTTATGCCTACAGCACTTATTGTACTACTGATTCTGGCAGCTATCAACTTCCTGACAGAAATCACTTCAAACACGGCTACCGCAAGCCTGATACTACCCTTGTTGATCACGCTGAGTGCGTCTCTTCATCTGGATGTACTACCGCTGCTTGCAGGTGCAGCAATATCCAGTTCCTGCGCATTTATGCTACCTGTGGCCACTCCCCCGAACGCTATCGTCTTTAGTTCAGGAAAAGTACGAATAGGTGACATGGTCAGAGCAGGTTTATTTTTGAACATAACCTCTATCGTATTGACGTACCTGTTTATAAAATTTATCTGGAATATTATTTTTCACGGATAACAGGTAAAAGTGCTCCTTGCAAATTGCTGTCACTGTTTAGGAATGATACACTTCCACATTTGCAGTAATCCTTACCTCATCCCCCACTACTACACCACCTGTTTCAATCAGTGCATTATATTTCAACCCATAATCGAAACGATTAATTTTTCCGGTTATTTCAAAACCAGCCCTGTGATTTCCTGACGGATCTACTACCATACCAATATTCTCTACATGAAAGGTGATGGGCCTGGTAATTCCCCGAATCGTAAGATTTCCTTCCATATCATATTCATTATCATTCTTCTTAATAATTCGTGTGCTATCAAACTGTAAAGTGGGATGATTGGTTGCGTCAAAAAAATCATCACTCTTAAGGTGATTATCTCTCATCTCTACTTTTGTGGTGAGTGAATTAATATCCGCGGTGAATGACGCCTTTGCAGTAGTGAAATCATGCCCTTCCGTATCTAGCTGGATATCAAATTTTTTGAACTGCCCTGACACATTAGATACCATCATGTGCTTTACTTTAAAAAGGATCTCGGAGTGTGCCGGATCAAATTGCCATTTTACTCTTGCCATAACATTCCCTGTTTTTAATTTGTATTTATATTCAAACAATACACTCCAATTCACAAATAACAAGCCAGTCTGAATGGATAAGGCAATAGCAGTTTCGCAAACCGGAACTTTGCTTTTGTAGTCTGAAAATATATTAATTTTGCGCGCACAACACCTGACAACGTCTCCGACGTTGAAGATTCTATCCCGATTAAAGCAATATCCCGATATCAATCCTCTTCAGGTAGAGGGAAGCGATGGCTTCCCGGGTTGTAATGACTCTGTAGCTCAGTTGGTAGAGCAGCTGACTCTTAATCAGCGGGTCTAGGGTTCGAGTCCCTACAGGGTCACATTTTTCAAAGCAAAAGGGTGCCACTACTCTTTATAGAGCCGGTTTCGCTTAACCTTACTCCTTCCTGCATGCTTCCTCAAGGCATCTTACCTTTGCATAAATAAAACACCATGAATACTGAAGACAAATTACTCGTAGAGGTATGGAGCGACATTGTATGCCCGTTTTGCTATATTGGAAAAAGAAATTACGAAAGTGCGATTTCGCAATTTACCTACGCACAGGATGTGGTTCTTGAATTCAGAAGTTTTCAACTCGACCCACATTTCGTACAAGACCACAGCAAAAGGCACGATCTTACGAAAAGTCTTTCTGAAAAGTACAGAAGGCCTGTTGCTGAAATAGAGGCTATGCAACAACAGATTACCCAGACAGCAAAAGCTGCAGGACTCGATTTTCACTTTGAAAAAGCAATCACATTTAACACCTTCGATGCACACAGAATTATTCAAATCGCTAAAGAAAAAGAATTAGGGAATAAACTCGTGGAAATATTCTTTGCAGGATACTTCACAGAAGGTAAGAATCTTGGAGATAAAAATATACTTACCCGGGAGGCGATGGACGCAGGATTGACAAGAGAAGAAATTGAAAAAGCCCTCACTGACGACTCGTATGCTTATAAAGTAAAACAGGATATCCAGGAAGCATCAAATCTGGGTATCAGCGGTGTTCCTTTCTTTGTACTGAATGATAAATACGGGGTATCCGGTGCACAACCCACACAGGTATTTCTCGATACGCTGATGACGGCACATGAAGACTGGGTAAAAAGCAAAAAGCCGGGATTAAAAATCGTAGCACAGGGCGAATCGTGCGATGCAGATGGGAACTGTGAGTAGGGATATAATTAACCAATCACTAAAAGTAAAGGGGACTGTACCTTATTTTCAGGCACAGCCCCCTAAAGTTTCTGAAAGAACAGTAACTACAATTGCACCATTCTAAAAAGATTCCTTCTGCAAATTATTCTTTCATTATCCTCTTGGTCACCACCTGCCCATTATCTCTTACAATTACCAGGCTATAAACTCCTCTCTGTAATCCGCTGACATTGATACTTACCACAGGAGCCTGCACATTCATAGTTTGTAAAACCTTGCCATTGCCATCTACTAATTTTAATAGCGACTTACCGGATAGTCCGGAAACGGAAACACGACTCTTAGCCGGATTAGGATAAAGATTAATGGAAGCACTTCCTGTATAAGTAACTTTCTTAACCTCAGAATAAGAATAGGTACCATCCTTATCTACCAGGCGCAGGCGATAGTAATTATTTCCAGAAAAAGGTTGATTGTCCACTACAGCATAATCTGCCCTCTGTTGGTTTCCGTTCTTTGCATTAATGAAACTAATCTCACTCCAGCCAGAAGCATCTTTACTTCTTTCCACCGCATAGCCTCTGAAATTTTCTTCATTGGCACTTGACCAAATCAATTTTACACCTGCATTGTCCGTTTGTACATCAAAACTAATAAGACGAACGGGAAGTACGACTGAGCAGGCCCCCAATGCGTCACCATTAACTGTCCAACCAAAATCATTGATAAGTTTGTCCCTATCATCCACAATAGTCTGAAGAGGGCTATAGCTCAATCCATTTGCATTTAATACAATATCCGACGGAAGATCAGGATTATTTGCCCATGCATGAAGCGTAATACTATAATTTTCACAGCTCATACCGGTATTTGCAATCGAGATAGATCCTGAAAGGCTCTTAAGATTCCACAGTTCGAGAGACTTGTCAAAAGCTGTAGCACCGGCAAATATTCCCTCCATATTTACTACATTGCTCACATCCCAGTCTGAAGTACCATTGAAGAAAGAAGCATTAAAGCTGGTGGCACCCGCAAACATATAAGCCATGTTCTTCACATTGCTCACATTCCATGATGCCAGAATAATATTAAATGCTGTAGCCCCCTCAAACATGTGCGACATATCTGTCACACTCGATAAATCCCAGCCTGTCAGGTTTGAATTCATTGAGGTGGCTCCCGCAAACATATAAGACATGTTCTTCACCTTTGAAGTCTTAGTTCCCCAGCCGCTTAATCCCTTATTAAATGCCGTAGCTCCTTCGAACATGTGCGACATATCTTCCACATTGCTCACGTCCCAGTTGGTCAGAATCAGATTATAAGCTGACCCTGCAAACATATAAGACATATCCTTTACACTCCCCACCTTCATTGTATTCAAGGCCTGGTTAAAACTTGTAGTATTCTCAAACATGTGTGCCATATTAAGGGCACTGGCTGGATTCCAGCCCGCAAGAGATGCATTAAAACTGGTGGCACCTGCAAACATATAGGACAGATCTGTTACATTCCCCAGCATTGTTGCCCATGCATTAAGTGGTTTATTAAAGGCGGTGGCTCCACTAAACATATAAGACATGTCGGTTACATCCCTTAATACCCATGTGGCAATAGCTACATTGAAACTAGTGGCATTCTCAAACATGTGCGACATATTCTTCACTGTCTTCAAGTCCCAATTCGTCAAATTAGAATTAAAACTGGTGGCATCTGCAAACATGTACGACATATCAGTGACCTTTCCGAGATTTGCAGCCCATCCTGTAAGATTATTGTTGAATGCGGACGCGCCATGAAACATGTGCGATACGTCAGTGACATTGCTAAGGTTCCATGTAGCAAGATTCTTACTAAATGACGATGCTCCTGCAAAAAGGTAGGACATGTTAGTTACATTGCTTACATCCCATGAGGATAAGTTATCGTTGTTTAAACTTACAGCTCCATGAAACATGTGAGACATGTCTGTAACACCACTCAGGTTGGGTATATCTGATGCGGTTACTGTAAGATTCTCCGCACCATAAAACGCATTTCCCATTGAGCTCCAGGCAGTACTACCCCATTGCTCCACTCTGAGTATCTTGAGCTTATCTCCCCCATTATTAAACTCTATTCTGTTGAATGGGGTAGCTCCTGTAGGTGTAATACTGACCCGGTAGGTACCACTACCCGGGAAGGTAATTGTCACCGTGCCACTGGCAGTACCACTACCATTATTTGCCGGATTAGTGGTCTCTTCCCATGTGTATGAGTAATCGCCCGTTGCCGGAATAGATATCTGGTCATTTCCGGTAACACCGGAATTACTTGTCTTCCATGCAGTGATGAAAGGAGTTTGTGCCACCAGCGATGCCGTACCAAATACAATTGTAGCAATCACCAGTAACAAGAACCGTAATAGGTAATTTTTTTTCATAATACGCCATTTTAAGATTAAAAAATATGATTTAGGGTAACGATTTAAAATATCTAAAAATGATTTCATAATTATACATCCGCCTATGACCGGAAGCCTGCTTGCAGTTTCAAAGCCCTTACTATTTCAGCCATCCGGCTTTGAGACTTTTCATAATTCAGTTGGTCATACCCACCTGTCAGCTATAAAACAAAATCTTCCTTTTGAGGCTTCGAAATGTCCTTTATTCCCGTATTTCCGCCTTTGCTGAGTGTCACATCCACAGGGGTATTTGTTTTCCAGTTGCCTCTGGTAAAGTCCGGAATGTCCATTGACTTTGAACGATTCTTAATTGATTCTTCACTCAAAGGGAAGATACAACTCCAAAGCGCCGCATCATACACATCCTGATCAAGCGGCAGCCCATTCCTCAGACAGTCAATGGTGCGCCAATCCATTAGAAAGTCCATTCCTCCGTGCCCTCCTACCTTTCGAGCCAGTTCTCCGATTCTTTTTATTATAGCCGGGTTATATTTTTCTCTTAACTTTTCAACCTCCTCTTTAGGAAGCCATCCTGTGTGATCGATGGCAATACGGCCCGATTCTTTTCCATCAGGCAAAGGATATTTTTGCGCAGTGCCCTTGGTTCCGCTGATTAAATGAATGCGCGAATAGGGCCTGGAAGAAGTCACATCATGTTGCAACATGATAGTTTTCTTCTTTTGTGTCTTAATTATTGAGGTATTCATGTTACCCCTATAGTCTTTTCCTACGTAAGGCTGATAAAAATCGTCTTTTTTAGCAAGGTCTTCCACGTACTGTCCCAGCATAAAGTCGGCGGAGGACATGGACACCAGATAATCAAATTTATCTCCTCTGTTGATATTCATTACCTGACATACAGGCCCAAGCCCATGCGTGGGATACAGGTTTCCCTTTCGTTCATAATTCTCTTTGAGCCGCCACATGTGCCACTTAAAATTCTTACGGGTAATATTTTCCTTCAAATCATGAATATATGCTCCTTCGCAATGGAAGATTTCACCAAAGAAACCCTGTCTTGCCATGTTTAAAGTCAGTAGCTCGAAAAAATCATAGCAACAATTTTCAAGCATCATACAATGACGCTTATTAGCTTCTGAGGCTTCCACTAATCGCCACGCCTCATCTACCGTGGTAGCAGCCGGAACCTCCACGCATACATGTTTACCATTCTTCATAGCATACTCTGCTACAGGTGTGTGTAGTGCCCAATGTGTAACTATATAAATCAGGTCGATGTCATTCATCTCACAAACGCGCTTCCAGTCTTCGCTTCCTGTAAGGATCTTTGGCTTCTGCCCCGAATTCTTAATACGCTTCAATGCAAAGTCTATCTTATCCCTCTGTACATCACACAACACTTTTATGGTGACATTCTCTATCTGGCTCAACCTGTAAACTGCTGCCTGGCCTCTATTTCCTACACCTATAACCCCCACCCTCACGTTATCAATCTTAGGGGCACTATAGCCACACATGTTAAATCCGGCAGTACCTGAGCTCATAAAGCTCATATCCCTGATTTCTGAGTCTTTTGACAGGCCTTCTATTGGCTTTAACAGCGTACTGAGCCCGATTAATCCGCTCAGTCGCAAAAAGTCTCTTCTTTTATTTTTCATCTTGTTTTGATTTAATATTATAATAGTACCTGCTTCAAATACTACACAGGCAAAAAAAAGCAGCCACCGAACATCTCAAATTAATGCCAGGTTAATACCTGATGTTTTGATATCAGGAAAGCACTAATTTTCTTTCTGTGCCTTAATCTTCTCAATGTTTTCCTGCCTCTTTGCATACTGTTCAGGTGTAAGCAATTTCTTGATTGACTCCTCCTGACCTTCTCTTGCCTCCCTGGTCTTCTCAAACTTTTCCCTCTTACTCAAGTTTGAATCTGCCTTGATGGTTTCGATCTGTTTAACCACATTCTTATTAACCTCATTAATTTTTGCCCGCTGATCTTTTGTAAGTGTAATACCCGACATTGGGGTAAGTTTGGCGGGTGATTTCTGAGCAAATACAAAGCCTGTCATAAAGGTCATTGCAAGTACTAACAATAGTTTTTTCATGATTTTTATTTTTTGATTTAGTTTCTATGTTTATTACTTTTTTTCATCTGCCAGAATCAGCTCCATCTCTTTCAATTTATCAGGATATTCCCTGGCGACATTGTGCTCCTCGTCCGGATCGTTTGACAGATTGAATAACTGTGGAGTCTCCATATTCCCAAGATCTGTAACCGGTCTGGTATATTGGTTAAGTCTTGGCTTATCAGAAGGTTCAATATATTTCCACCCACCTTTTATTACTGACAGAGTTTTATTCATATTCTGAATAACCACATAATCCCTACCCCTATCTTTTTTACCTGTGAGTACCTCCTTAAATGCTCTGCTGTCAATTCCATAATTATCAGTATTCCTATTTCCTACTATATCTGACAGAGTCGCTAACAGATCCACCTGACTGAACATCGCTCCAGACTTTCCATGCTTAATCTCCTTCGGCCATCTGATTATAAAAGGAATTCTGGTACCACCTTCATAAGCACTGTATTTCCCTTCTCTATATTTGCCCGAAGGCCTATGCGCTTTAATTCCTTCATAAGCTCCATCATTATACCCATCATCAATTACCGGCCCATTGTCACTCGTCAGAATCACTATTGTATTTTCTGTAAGTTTTAGTTCATCCAACCTTTTCAAAATTTGTCCTACAGTCCAGTCCATCTGCATTATGACATCCCCATAAATTCCGATCTTACTCTTCCCCGCAAACGCTTTGTTCGGCACACGCGGCACGTGCAGATCGTGCGTAGCAAAATATAAGAAAAACGGCTTCTTACTGTTTTTGTCAATGAAGTCAATTGCTTTGCCGGCGAATGTACTGGCCACCTCATCATCTTTCCAGAGCGCACTTTGTCCACCCGTCATATACCCAATTCTCGGGATTCCATTAATTATCGTCTGATCATGACCAAAACTGGGCTGCATTAACACTTCTCCTTTCCTGCGTTCATTCTCGGGCGTATAGGTAACAATCACATCAGGAGTCACATCCGGATTATAAATCTGTGAAGTATCGCCAATAGGTTTTTCGTAGCTAACTCTTATCGGATCTGCCGGGTTTAGTCCTACTACATGCCTGTTTTCTACAAATACACAAGGCACTCTGTCTGCTGTCGCCGGCATAATAAATGAATAGTCGAATCCGATATCCAGTGGACTCAGATCCACTTCTCCATTCCAGTCAGGTCCTCCTGCAGGCCCTAAGCCCAAATGCCACTTACCCACAACTCCTGACACATATCCTTTCTTTTTCAACACCTTGGGGACAGTAATCATACTTGTATCTATGATCAGGCCTGCATCCCCGGGAGCAATACTCACGTCTTTTATTTTCCCCACACTCCAGCTGGTTGTGCTTCTCCAATGGTATCTGCCTGTCAGCAAAGAATATCGTGAAGGGGTGCAAATTGATGCAGTGGCATACGCATCGGTAAAAAGCAGGCCTTCGTTTGCCAGCTTATCCACATTAGGCGTGGGCACGTCGGCATCTCCATAGCACGATAAATCGCCATAGCCAAGGTCATCCACACAAATGACTACAATATTGGGCATCTGTGCATGTCCAGTCCTACAGCTGTTCAAGATAAGTCCGCTACAAATTATAACGGATACTAAAATTGTAAATCTACCTTTCATGATACTTTTCACGATATTCTTTTCAATTCAATCAAATGAAAAAATGTATTATCTCTTCCGCTTTACTTTAATATCAAACCTCACTTTTTAAGCCCAATATTCCACTCTCCATCATTCTTCTCTTTTCAAATCAACTAAATGGAAAAATGTATTTTCCGATCCTACCTGACGGATAATCAGATCAGCCCCTCTCTCAAGACTCCCGGTGAATACGGCACAGCTGATCGCGAATACATTCTTCACCCATTTGTCTGTTCCTGAATTAGTAACAGTACCTGCGCTCACCATCTCTGCCCCATCGAAGTAAAGCAACTCCCAACTTCCGGCACCGGTATCCTTGCTCGTAATAGTGATGCTCACCTTCTGTGGGTCGGCACTATTGAAGAATCCAGGGTCAAGCTTAAAATACATTTTATTATTTGCTCCCTGCCTGAACCCTCTCGCAAATCTTCCATATATGGTCTGATCCAAATTCCAATATGCATCACTGGTAGTTTCCGGATCTATCTGCTCCAGATACTTATAGAAGTTACCTTCATAAATACTCCATCCAATATCGTTATAGTCCTTACGTGTTCTGCTGGCAATGCTGTTGGCAGGAAGTGTGGATTCATCACCTATTTTAGCTCCCCTTGCTGCAAAATCTGCAATAATGTTTCTATATCTCTGAATATTCGTTCTCACGGCCTGACCATAGGTAGCTTCGGGAAATTCATTTACATCCAGCACTTCCAGCATCCTGTGCATTGCACAAAAAGCATAGGTAGCCTTAGAAGGGTTGCCAAGAGATCCCACGTGAGAGTTATAAAACGAAAGACCCTCAGCGTATAACTCACCATTGCCAATGATTTCTACCAACGGATTCCAGTAATTGATATCAAAAAATAAAGCGGAGATAGCAGACCAATAAAACGCCAGCGGAGGGTTCTTCTGCACCCAGCCCTGCGCCAATAAGATATTATCCCACTCGCCTCTGGCAAAAATGAGGATGTCATTATCTCTCGCATCTTTCTGCAGATTGAGCCATGGGGCAATCAGACGAAAAATATTATTATTGTTATACCCGTGGCCAAACTGGCCTTTCTTGGCTCCAAACCTATTGAGATTCTGCAATTGCCAGTTACGCTCCCTGTCTGTATTGGCATCGTCAGTAAAAAGAAATGGAATTACCGTCTGGCCATCTCTCCACAATGCTTCTTTATACTTATCCCAAACCTCCATCCGAAAGTCCATCCAGTCAGCAGGTAATATCTTATACTGCGGATCAACCGGAACGCTGGCTCCCTGGTAGGGCGAAGTATCTCCTGTGGTTCCCTCTGATACCTGAAAATACAGTATGTTATCTACCTCATCCTGAGGCAGGCTTTTGATATAATTCCCCAGTTCGGTAACTAACCGGAAAAAGAACTCTCTGTATTTAGGTGAAAAATAATAGGGATACTTCAAACTTTCATTCCCTCCCGTCACCGTCACCAGAGGCACTCCATTATCATAAATCCATTCGGGGGAATTAGGCCCGACCCATATCATAAAAGAAAATCCTTTCCCGACCCCCTTAGTATCTCTCAATATTCTTCCAATCGTTTCATCAAACTTAAAATCACCCGGAGCAGGCTCCAGGTCACTCCATCTGAACATTATCATCAAATTCTTCACGTAGGGAGAACTCAGTACAGTATTCTTATCTCTGTTATATGCCGAAATGGAGTTAATGTACGGAGTGATACCCGGATTGAAAGGAGACAAGCTACTGCCATGTTGTTGCGCATGGGCTGTAGTTGCAATTAAGAACAACGAAAAAAGAATTTGTTTCATTTAATTACTTTATTAGTGAGTTACCTCATGGCATAACCATCTCCCACTCTTTTAATTGCGGGGACTCATGCTGCGACCGAAAAATCTTTTCTGCTTTTTTAATAAGGTCTGGATGTAAAGCAGATACATCTTGCTTTTCTTCCCGATCCACTGCCAGATTAAAAAGCATCCACGGAGTTTCAAAAGTGTTTTTCACCCCTATCCTTACGGCTTTCCAGTCGCCCATCCGTACGGCTACCTGACCACCCTTTGCTGGAAATTCAAAGTAGATAAATTTGCGACCTTTCTGGGCACTATGATTACCTAATAACTCAGGCAGAAAAGATACCCCATCTGTATTTTTTACTTTTTGCCTGGTCAGCTCTGCAAAAGTGGCCATCAGGTCATATTGTACTATGGGCAAGTCGGACACTGTACCTTCCTTAATTCGCCCGGGCCACTTCGCAATAAATGGCACCCTGATCCCCCCTTCAAAAACATCAGCCTTCAATCCTCTGAGCCCTCCTGTACTATTAAAAAATGCCGCATTTACCCCACCGTTAAATGTAGTACCGTTGTCACTTGAGAAAATAACAAGGGTGTTTTCTTCTAACCCCAGTCTCTTAAGCTCCTCCATCAACACGCCTACCTGATAATCCATATAGGTAATCATAGCGGCATAGGTCGATAAAGGATACTTGCTCGGTGCATAGTTATTTTGCCCATAATAAGGCTTCTCTTTAAACTCTCCCACATATTGATCGATGAACTCCTGCGGAGCCTGTAGTGCTACATGAGGAATTGTAAAGGGGATATACAGGAAAAATTTATTGTCTTTATTTCTTTCAATAAAACTCACAGCTTTCTCAGCCATCTTGGTAACAGAATACTCTTTCCCAAAAAATCGTTCAAAATCTTTATCAGTAGCCTTAGAAGGGTCTAACTTCTCATGCACATCAAAAAACACATTCGGGAGTGTATCCCACTTATCATTTTCCCACAAATGAGTCGGATAATAATTGTGCGCCTGCTTTTGGTCGAGATATCCATAAAAATAATCAAAGCCCTGCTTGAGCGGGCTACCGGAATTATTGGCCATTCCCAGTCCCCATTTCCCAATAGCTCCAGTCACATATCCCGCATTCTGAAACAGATGTCCTATAGTAAACGCATTCTCCGGAAGAGGAAACTGCCCCAGTTCGGAATCATCCGTAAAGCCCCCCTTTCCGTAATTGCTCCTCACGTAAGCATGTCCGGCATGCTTACCCGTAAGCATCATACATCGTGAAGGTGCACATACAGGCGAACTGGAATATTGTTGTGTGAAGCGAATGCCGTCTTCAGCGAGTTTATCAATATTGGGAGTCCTGATCTTTTGCTGACCATAACTTCCCACCTCAGCATAACCCAAATCATCGGCATAAATAAATACAATATTGGGCAGGGTACTCTCCTTC
This sequence comes from Chitinophagaceae bacterium, assembly GCA_023957755.1. Lineage (GTDB taxonomy): Bacteria > Bacteroidota > Bacteroidia > Chitinophagales > Chitinophagaceae > Ginsengibacter. The sequence goes on along the minus strand of JAMLGT010000011.1, from coordinate 21,291 downwards.
ACCTGTGCATTACAATACGCAACGCCCACCATGAAAACAAGCCATATTGATATGGTCTTCCTAACCATATTAATAACCGGGGTTTTGTTCAATCTTGCTTAAATCAATTTCTGACTGAGGAATAGGGAACCATATCCTGTACTGACTCCAGTTGGTTCGTATCTCAGTTATCATTTTATTATATGCGCCCACATTAGGATTAATGGCATTAAGTGCTTCCTCCACCTTGCCGAATCTAATCAGGTCAATCCTTCTCCAGGCCTCAAAACAAAGTTCGCGACTCCTTTCTTCCAGAAGTTCTTTTAGAAAATCGTCGCGATGGTATGCATTGGTCAACGCAGTAGCCACCGCATCATCATTCTGAGCTGCCCTCTTTCTTATCTTATAAAGTACATTTCTTGCTTCAGGCTCGTTGCCGGTATAATATAAAGCCTCAGCATTGAGCAACAATATATCCGCAAAACGAATTATCGGTGTGGAACCAATCGACCTGGTGTTATCGATCATCTTCTCGCTTGGTATCATGTATCTGAACTTGCCACTACATACTAATCCAGAATTGGGAGTAACTGCCAGTCGGGGCACCTTATAGGTGACTCCATCAATCACTTCCGTAGGGTCAATATCTCTTAACTGATACACCAGATTCCATCCTTTACGGAAATCTGAATTACTATATAATGAAAGCATTTCTGCAACAGGCCTGAAGATGGCCCTTCCACCTCCATTAGTATTCCTGTTTCCTGCCGGCACAAGAAACTCTCCCCAATATGTATGATTACCGTTTGTGGGACTACTACTTGACATCACCACAAAAGGACATTCCTGATCCCTGTATGCATCAGTTGATTCATAGAAAAGGTAATTGTAATTATCCAACAGTTTGTATCCGCTGTGGCTAATTATATCCTGAGTCACCTGAAGTGCCTGTGCATACATATCCTGCGCATTTACCCAGTCAAAAGAGTTCAATGGGAAGTTCAGCCCGGCACCTACTGAATTTTGCTTACAACTTGCCAGATAAGTATATACTTTGGCAAGGTAAGATGCGGCAGACCACTTATTGGCTCTCCCCAAAATACCGGCTCTGTCGGGCAGATTTTCGTATGCATATTTGAAATCACTAATAACCAGGTCATACACTTCCTGCAATGACTGGCGTGGAGCATTGGGGTCATGGTTAGGAACATCATATACCGGTACACCACCATACAACATTGCCAAATAGGTGTAGAAAACCCCTCTGAGGAAATGCCCTTCTCCAAGAATCTCCTTTTTGCGAGCCTCGTTCATATCGATGTTGCCCACACCATCCAACAAGTAATTTGTACGATTTACTCCTGCAAACCAGAGGAAAAAGTTGTTTCTGATTACTTCATGTTGCTGAGTAACCGTATGCAGGGCAAATGGCCCATAATCAACCCTCAGTCCATTAGCCGGATTTGGAATTAACTCGTCGAATCCCATATCCATCATTACGTGCATATACTTATTAAATGTAGCTCCCGCCTGCTGACCGGATACTGACTGCACCTGCTCCGTATTGAGAATGTTGTAGCATCCCGTCAAACCCAGCTCCGCATCCTGAGCACTCTTGTATAAATTCTCTACGGTTCCAAATGAATAGGGAGCGGTCTCCAGCATCTTGGTACATGATGCTAAAATGAATACAAAACTTAAAACAAATAACTTTCTCATCATTTCTGATTTTTAAAATTTCACATTTAAACCGAAGGAAAAATTGCGACTTCGCGGAAAGGAAACCCTGTCAACTCCCGGCAGCAGGGGATTATTACTACTCACCTCAGGATAAAAGCCCGAGTATTTTGTCCAGGTAACCAGGTACGTACCCGAAAAAAATGCCCTCACACTACTGATACCTAACCCTAATTTCTTAATCTTCTCCCCTGAAAACTGATAGCCGATTGTTACATCCTTCAGACGCAACCACGATGCATCTTCGATATAATAGGTAGATGAATATTGCGATGCCAGGTTATAGGTTGCTATATCTCCGTATTTGTTGGTAGGATTTTCAGGTGTCCATCGGTTATCCCAGAAGTCCTGCAACAAGTTTTGCCAGGAACCATAAAGCCCACCTTCAAACTGGAAACGATAGAGATTAAATAATTGATTGCCATAAGACCAGTCAAGAAAGATATTCAAATCGAAGTTTTTATAGGTAATCGTATTGGTTATTCCACCAAAATGTTTAGGGAAACTTCTGCCGATTATCTTCCTATCATTGTCAAGGTCTATAAACCCATCACCGTTCAAATCCTTATACTTAAAAAATCCGGGAGCAGCATTAATCCCTGTCTGGCTGACAATACCATCCTTAAGTACATATACCCTATCCTTATGCGGGATACTCTGATCACTGTTATTCTGCCAGGTAAAATCATCAATCTGATAAATTCCGTCAAACACATATCCATAGAAATCTCCGATAGATCCACCAACCATTATACGTCCCTGATCTTTAATAGTGTGGGGCATACTTGCATTGATAAATCCCACATTTCCAATATTATTTACAATATTCCTGTTAGAGCTTATATTAAAACCTGTCGTCCAACTGAAGTCTTTATTTCTGATGTTGATGGTATTAATTGCTACCTCAATTCCTTTGTTGGTTATTAATCCAAGATTTTGCCACTGTTGAATATAGCCCGTCCGTGTCGGGACATAAGCAGGAAGCAGCATATCTCTTGTACGCTTATTGTACAAGTCGAGATTAATTAATACCCTGTTGTCCATAAGTCCTACATCCAACCCCACATTGTATTGGTCAGTGGTCTCCCACTTCAGATCTGGGTTTGCCATAGAGGCAGGAGCCAACCCCAACTGTCCACTGTAATACGCATTTTCTAAAACTGCCAGATATCTGAAAGAGGGTATCCGGTCGTTCCCCGTTTTACCATAAGTGAGCCTTAGTTTCAAATCACTGATTTTGCGGGAATCCTTTAGGAATTTCTCGTTTGAAATATTCCAGGCATAAGCAAATGAAGGGAAATAAGCGAAGCGATTCTCCGGCCCGAACTTGTCAGACCCATCTGCTCTGAATGTCGCGGTTACAAGATGTAAATTCCTGAAACTATAGTTGAACCTTCCAAAGTACGACACCTGTGTGCTGATATCTCTTGAAGATCCCAGATTATTCAATTTAGACCCTTTTCCTATATCGTCCACTCCGGTACTTTCATCTAAGAAGTAAGAGTTCTGTAATGAGAAGTTTTCATAATTATATCTGCTTACTTCAAATCCTGCCATTCCTCTGAATAAGTGATTTCTTTTGACACGCTTGGTGTAGTTTAACTGGCTGGTGTTGCGAATGGAGTTAGATTTAATATCCTGGAGAATTCCAATCCCTTTATACTCTCTTCCCCAGGCCGTCTCACTGTTGTAAAACTCCTTTCCTTTGGAAGAGGTCAAAACGGTTCCGAATGTATTTCTAAATGACAGGCTGTTATTGAATTTATAACCAATATATCCTGTCATATTTGCCCTCAGCAATATTCTGTTTCTATAAGACTTAGTGATCATTGCAATAGGAGATATATATCTGTCGACAAGGTCAACGGTCTCATTAAAATACTCTATTGGTCGTGCGAATGAAAGACTTTGGATTACCCCCAGGTTGCTGGGGCCCTGTGTTTCCGTATATCCGGTTACGGCTCCCAGCCCTATATCAAATTTATTTTTAGAGTGATCTACTCTGAGTCTGAAATTGTATCTGTCAAAATTATTGGCAATCAAAATTGTTTTCTCATTCACATACCCTGCAGATCCACTATACCTGGTACCGTCTCTCCCTCCCGAAAGGGTAATACTCTGGTCGGTAGAAACCCCCTGTCGAAGAATTTCATTTTGCCAGTTATGAAAGGGCAATGCGTAAGGATCTTTGGGGTCATCCAATTCATTATACAGTCCATCTTTGTTACTATCATAATAAAACAGAGAAGAATTCGGAGATACCAATCTTCTAAACTCAATGTAATCTGCGGCGTCCAGTACTTTCAGTTTTTTAATGGCATTAGATAAGGTAACAGCGCCATTATACTCTACTCTCATTTGCCCCGCCTTTCCTGCCTTAGTAGTAATAATGATTACACCATTTGCACCTTTGGAGCCATAGATTGCAGTTGCAGAGGCATCTTTCAGCACGTCTATCGACTCAATATCTTGTGGGTTCAGAGTCGCAAGAGGATTAGACATACCATAGGATTCATCATCTATTTGTGAAGCAGCTACTTCTTTAGAGTTAAGATCATAAGGAATCCCATCTATGACATATAAAGGTGAAGATCCGCCATAAATCGTATTGGCTCCTCTTATCGAGATCGCCACTGCAGCTCCCGGCTCTCCTGAAGAGGACGAAACCTGTACCCCGGCTAATTTCCCCTGTAGGGCTTCCTGAAACGATAGTGGTTTACCTTTCATTAATTCATCTGACTGGATACTGGTCACCGATCCTGTGAGGTCTTTTCTCTGCACCTCTCCATACCCGATTATCACTACATCATCCAGTGTTTTCACCTCTTCTGCAAGCGAGATATCCAATGTGGTTTTATCGCCTACTTTCTTTTCCTGAGTAATATATCCAACAAGGGAATAAACTAATACGGTGGCACTGCCTCCCACCTTAATAGAATATACTCCGGCACCAGTGGTGACACTCCCGGCAGATTCTCCCTTAACTCTCACACTTACGCCCGGTAGCGGCACGCCTGTAATGTCAGTTCCTTTTCCAGTCACTGTCTTTTGACCAGCCTGCTGGGTAGATACCTGTGCCTCTGAGTGTCCTGTCCAAAAACAGCCCAGGAACAGAAAGAAAGCGCCGGTAATCACAAACCGCAATCTGAGGTCTTTATGCTTTTTGGCTTTATTAGTCATTGAAAAACGCATGTCTTAATTCTTTGGTAAATGATGCTATATCTACTCAAATTTAATTTTTGAATTCAACAATTTATTTTACTTTCCAACGCAAACGTTTGCTTAATTTAGAAAAAAATGGAGGAAAAATTTGTAACCATAAAGGATATTGCCCAAAAATTAGGTATCTCCGTATCAAGTGTATCCAGAGCGCTGCACAACCATCCGAGTATCTCACTCAAAACCAGAAACAAAGTACGTAGCATGGCTAAACAACTGGGGTATATTCCCAGTTCACCCGCTATCTCATTTCAGCGTGGAAAAACAGGAACTATCGGTGTCATAGTGCCCAAACTTTCAGAACCATTCTTCGCGACAGCATTAAGTGCCATAGAAAACATTGCCACGCAGAGAAATTATAAAATACTCTTCGGGCAATCACTTGATACTGAAGAAAAGGAAAAAGAACTCGTCGAAAGTATGCTGCACCACCGGGTAGAAGGATTACTCATTTCAATAAGCAAAAAGACGATGAACTATTCTCATCTGGATGCACTAAAGAGAAACCACCTTCCTGTAGTATATTTTGACTGTATCCCCCACCAGAAGAATATTCACTATGTAGTCTGTGACCTTAGAAACGGAACTATCGAGGCCATGAACTATCTCCTCAGGAAAGGACACAGAACCATTGGCCTCATAAATGGCCCTCCCTCTCTTTTTGCCAGCATGGAAAGAGAGGACGGTTACTTTAGAGCATTGACGATGAAAAGGCTCAAGATCGACCGATCGCTGATTGTTTCGAGCGATTTATCCGAGGCGGGAACGATAAATGCAATCGAAACCCTCCTGGCGAAAAAGAAACCCCCCACTGCCATAATTACGTTTAATGATTTTACAGCGATATATGTAATCAACCATTTACGGAAGACAAATAAGTATAAGAAGGATCTCGAATTTGTCAGCTATGCCAATATGCCTATCCTGAAATTTATGGAATATGGTCCCAGCGCCTCTGTAGAGCAGTTTCCATACCGACAGGGCGAAAAATCAACAGAAATTTTATTAGACCTTATACAGCAAAAGAATGTAATTACCAGTGAACCATCTGCTTTTTTTAAAGTGTATGTAGAAACACAACTCATTGAAAAGGAGTGAAGAAGGAAATTATGCAAACGTTTGCGTTCTATTTCATTTATATAACGCTCTTTTTTGAGGTAAGTTTATGTGCCCAGAGCATGCGAAGTCTTACTTCTCAAAATTAAAATTGCGATGAAAAAACACACACTGCTACTCTTACTATCTCTCTTCACATCTCTGTTGAGCGAGGCTAAAATCTGGAGGGTAAATAACAATACAGAAGTCCAGTCAGATTTTAAACAACTTAGTGAGGCCGTGACCTCCCCACTCGTGAGCCCCGGCGACAGTATTTACTTAGAAGGCTCTCAGACTACATATAACTCCGCAACTATAAATAAGAAGATAATAATAATTGGAACAGGCTATTTCCTTACAGACATAGCAAACGAAAAAACCCAATGGTTAAAAGACCCCGCAAAAATCCAGTCTCTCAGTTTTGATCAGGGAAGTTCAGGAAGCAAAGTTTCCGGACTCCAGATTACCGGCACAATCGATCTTAATGACACTCACCTGACTATTGAAAGATGCCTTATTGAAAGCTGGCTCCGCCTTGGTGACAAACCTAATACCACAGCTGACTATGATACCATCCGGCAAAATTTTATCTACGGTATTAATTCCAGAGAATCAACCTCAACTGCAAATAATGTCCTTGTGTATAACAATATATTCTACAGCAAAGGCTTTAACTTTTCGGGAAATATTGACAACACAAGTATTTACGCTATAAATAACACCTTTCTACCTGACACTAAAACAGGCTCTGTATCCTTCATTTGCAGAAATGTTCTCTTTCAAAACAACATTATTCAGGCACCCAGCATGGGAGCCAGCAACCTGACCCTCAATCAATACTATAACAACATCATATCTAATACCGCATTTCCATCTGCAGGTAACAACGTTCAAAATACCGAAATGGATCAAGTGTTTGTTAACTGGAATGATGGAGACCAGAGCCCCTCAGAAGGATTTTCAAAGGACAACCGATTTAAACTGAAAGCCGGTTCGCCGGGGTTGAAAGGTGGCAGTATAAACAGTATAATGATCGATTGCGGTGCATTCGGAGGCAGCGCTCCTTACGTGCCATCCGGCATGCCACCAATCCCCAGTATTTTTTCTGCGGATATTCCCAACCTCATAAGCACGCCCACTGTGAATATCACGCTAAGTATTGCCTCTCACTAAAGCCGGTAAACTCATGAAGTGTACATTCAAAACAGTAATTGCCTTTCTCTCTGTACCCTTGCTCATGCTTTCTGCCGGGGCGCAGACCACACCTCTGGATAACTATTTATTACCGCCCAATCCCATTCCCTTCGGTGTGACTTCCATTGAATATACATTCGATAACGACCCGGGATTTGGCAATGGAGTTACTGTGCACTTTTCACCATGCACGGTCGTAGCCAACCTCGCGACAGCTATTGATGCTTCATCGCTTCCAAACGGGCTGCATACTTTATATGTAAGGGCCAGAAACAAAAACAACGTCTGGAGTCAGACTAACAACTTTCAACTCTACAAAATAACTCAGGACTTTCAAATACCGTCATCCCAACAAGAATCACCCATTGAAGCAATCGAATATTTCTTTGATGAAGACCCCGGGTTGGGAAATGGCACCCTTAAATTTATCTCCCCAACCACCGAACTTAATAACTATACACTGTCAATTGATGTGAGCAGCCTTTCAAAAGGAACTATGCATACACTTTATATCCGAACTATCAACCCCACCTCGCTCACTCTGGCAAGGACATTTTCATTAGAGGGCACCCTACCCTTAACATGGATTTCTTTCTCAGGTCAATTACAAAAGGATAATAGTGTATTACTTAAATGGGAGACTACTGAGGAAAAAAACGTAGCACTATTTGAAATAGAGCGCAGTACCGACGGTCATTCTTTTAAGAAAGCAGGCAGCATGAGCCCTCGCCATAACTCAATAGGAAGATCCCTTTACACATTCATCGACAAGAATCCTGCCACTGGAAAAGTATTCTACCGTATTAAACAAATGGACTCTGACAACAAATTCTCATACTCACCTACAATAGTGGTTAATATCGAAAATATCTCACAAAAAAACTTCTATATCATAAACAATCCCGCAAAAGATAAACTACGTCTTCACCTCGGCAGGGTTCCTGATTCCAGATCTCAATTACAAATCTTTGACCTGGGTGGGCGGATCATAACCCAAAAAGAGGTTTCTGCCAATCTTATCCAGGAAATAGACATTGCTACCCTTGCCGCCGGAATGTATTTTGTCAGGTATGTAAACAAAAGCGGAAGTGCGATAGCTCGTTTCAAAAAAGAATAAAAAGTGTTACCTGAAAATATAGCTGCGTTGTACAAGAACCAGCCTCATCCCTTAAACTGATAATACGGGTACTTAATATCGTGATAAAACAAAAAGGTACGATGGTCCTGCCTTGCATCCTCCATCCACTGCTGGCGCAGGAGCATGGCTTCTTCAGGCTGGTAATCGTATTTTGCTTTATACCGGTTCTTCATCTGCATCATTCTGGGTGCCACATCTCCTCCATAAAAAATCACTTCATCGTGCTCCTTTAACCTGAAAGCCTGATGGTATGGAGAATGAGCACCTGTAAAAATATACTCTATAGTATCAGAGATATATCCACTCCCTTCAACAAAATGAATTTGTGAAGTATTTAGATTTCTAAAATCTTCAGGGTGATAGGAGGAGGTCTCGCTCAGAGCTAAATCCCATTCCTGCCGGTTGATATAATAGGTAGCCCTAGAGAAGGCGCTCGTCTTTTTATCAGGAAGCAGCATACCACCGCTATGGTCTTTATGCAAATGCGACATCAGCACTTTAGTAATATCTTCAGGAAGTATTCCGTGATATGCAAGTATCTGATGAATCTGCATCGTATGACTGTCGTTCGCATACCCCAGCCCTGTGTCCAACAGCAGTATATCTTCGGAAGTTATCACCACGAAAGGCTGAATCTCTACCAGAAGGCTGCCCCTGCTTCTCTCGTGCAAATCATCTTTTGCAAGATCGAATGGAATAAACTTTTTTGTCTGATCTACCGTAAATGCGCCTTCACTAAGTGGAATTATCTTCATCTCAATTATTTTTCTATCATTACCTCAATATCATTTGTCTGTCGGCATCCAGCCTGATCAGAATAAATAACATAATCGTAAATGTAAGCAGGGACGATCCGCCATAGCTCAGCAGGGGCAGGGTAATACCAATTACCGGTGCCAACCCTACTGTCATACAGATATTTATCGCCACATGAAAAAATAATATGGCTGCTACACTGTAGGCATACACTCTGCTAAATTTACTTCTTTGCCGCTCGGCAATAAAAACAATTCTCAACATAAAAAGCATATAAAGAATCACTACTCCACTGCTTCCCCAGAATCCAAAATTCTCTCCGACGCTGGTAAAAATAAAATCTGTATGCTGCTCGGGCACAAAGTCACCCTGCGTCTGTGTGCCTTTAAGAAATCCTTTACCCCAAAAACCACCGGAACCAATAGCTATCTTGGATTGCTTCACATTATAATTCTCGGTCGGTTTCTTTTTCTTCTTTTGTAGTTCATATTCTGCTTTCTCTTCGGGAGTCATGTCTTTCAAACTCACCGATGGATCATAGTCGACCCCAAACGTACTCATAATACGCTCCACCTGATAAGGCTTCAACACTTTTGTAAACAGATAAGGAACTGCAAATCGCTGTATCCCGACACTCACTACCCACAGGGTAATTATGAGAAAGAGAATTCCTTTATTGCGTTTTATTGTCCTTTTTAATAAGAAAATAGAAAGTGCTGCTATAGCAGTGAGGATGATTGCAAGCAGATTCTTCTCAACCAGAATAGTGGAGATCACAAGCACCGCCAGTGAAAAGCCCACAATCAGATAAATCCCCGGAAGGCCTTCCCTATACATAGGAATCAGGAAAGCAAAATAGACAAGCGCAAGCCCTGTCTCGTTCTGCAGCACACTCAGCACTGCCGGCGACAGCGCAATAGCCGCCGCAAGCAACTGCGACCTTGGTTTCTCAAAATCAGTCTCATTTCTCGAGAGATACTTGGCCAGTGCAAGTCCTGTGAATATTTTACACAACTCGGTCGGCTGCAAATTGAAGAATCCCAACGGAATCCACGACTTGCTTCCATTGATTTCTTTTCCGGCGACAAAAGTTACAAGAATAAGCAGGATGCCAATGGCATAACCCAGATTGGCAGTTGCAGTAAAAAATTTGCTGTCCGTAAGTAATATTAAAATTGCCATTACCCCGGCAATTCCTACAAACAATACCTGACGTGAATAGTTTTTCTTTAACTCGACCAGTCCGCTAAGAAAGGAATCACCCTGATGATACTCTACCGAATAAATACATATCACACCTATTGACACCAATATGATATAAAACCATACCATCACCCAGTCGATCCCCTTTGAAAGTTCTATTTGTTCTTTCATTATGTGCGAGCTACAGTTATGCTTTGGAGTGCCAGCTACTTCCATTTTCATGATAGGAAATCAGCGCACCATAAATCATTGATATTTTTTGCGATTCATCATCCTTCCTGCCATCCTTCCGTGGATTCCCCGATACCACAAAGGGATTCGGGTTTCCGTTGTCTGCTACCTGACTTTCCTTCTTCATCTGTTCCTTCTGTTTCCTTTCCAGTTCAGCTTTCTTTATAGCCTGAATAGAATCCTTCTTTCTGATTTCATCCAGGATACGCCTGGGCATCAGGTTCGTGTGAGCCAAAGCTTCTAAACGTGCTTTTCTTTCAGGACTGCCTATACTGTCGTTTAGGTATTGCTCAATCATCAGGCTTGCTATGGGTGCCGATGAACTTGATCCGAAACCTGCATTTTCACATACTACGGCTATGGCTATTCGTGGATTATCTCTTGGGGCAAATGCCGCAAAGAAAGCGTGGTCTTTTTGTTTTACTCCCTTATAGTAGTTCTCTACGGTTCCCGTCTTGCCACATACTACAATTCCGGGCACTTTGGCAGCAGCACCGGTACCACGCTCCATTACACCCTGCATGCCATCATGCACTGCTTCGAAAACAGAATCGGAAATATTCAACGGGTAGTGGCGTAGTTTGAAAGAATCCAGTAATCCATACTGATCGCCACCGTCAATTGAGTCGACCATGTGAGGTGTAATAAACCACCCTTTGTTGGCAATATACGCCATCTCGTTGGCCACTTGCAGCGGGGTAACATTCACCTCACCCTGTCCAATACTTACGGACCTGAACGTGCAAAAGTTCCATCTTCCCTTTCCATAAATTTTGTCATAAAATTCAGGGGTCGGAATCAAACCTCCCTTTTCAGATGGCATATCAATTCCCAGTTTGTGTCCGAGTCCGAATCCTCTCATGTAGGCTGCCCATTGATTAAGCCCTTCCACTGCAGACCCAAACTGCGGGTTATTGATTGTCCGCTGCATCACATTGGCAAAGTAGGTATTACACGACCATGTAATCGCCTCCTTCAGCTTGAACACTCCCGGATCTATGCAACGCATCGGACGGCCGCACCCATAATAAGCGCCGGTGCATACAAAGGTAGTATTGGGAGTAATTACGCCTTCCTGAAGGCCTATTAGTGCCTGCAATGTTTTGAACGTACTGCCAGGCATATACGTAGCATTTACTGCACGATTAAACATCGGAGAGCGCGGATCTAATACCAATTCTGTATAGTGCTTCTTCCTGTCGCTCCCTGTCAAAAGACTGGGCTTATAGGTAGGGCTGCTTACTAATGCCAGCACACCTCCTGTCTTCGGATCTATTGCCACTATAGATCCCACCTTGTTAGTCATCAGATATTCACCTAACTCCTGGAGTTTGATATCCAGTGAAAGGTGCAGGTTCTGCCCTGAGATAGCCGGTGTATCGAATCGTTTATTTTCCAGAGGCTCCGTCAACCGGTTTCTGTTATCCCTTTTCCAATACTCAATACCCCTCTGGCCCATGAGCACTTTTTCGTAAGTACGTTCGAGCCCTGCTACACCGGCATAGTCACCCGGCTGATAGCCTTCTCCTTCATGTGCTTCGAGAAATGCCGGGCTCACCTCTGACAGGTATCCCAAAATATTTCCTCCTGCATCAAACGGATAGTCTCGCACAGGACGTTCCTGCAAGTAAAAAGCAGGCTCCCATTTATACATACTTTCATTCACACGTGCGACCACCTCATCCGAAAGAGATGCTTCAAATACAGAAGCCCGATAGGTTTTCTTTGCAACCTGCAAACGCTTGTTAAATTCGGTAGTATCAATCGATAAAACTCTGCATAAAGAAAGAGTATCGAGATGCATCCCTTTCAATTTACCAGGTGTGATCATCAAATCGTATATCACCGTATTTCTCAGGATAGCTCTGCCTTTCCGGTCGAACAGAATTCCCCGATCAGGATATACAACCTTCCTGAACTTCCCCTGCTCATCAGCCAGAATAGAATACTTGTTGTCCGAAACCTGAAGGCTGAACAGTCTTGCTATGATGATGACCCCTATCACGAGAATCATCCCTATAATAATATTTTTTCTGGATTGGTTAAACATAGATACGACTCAAAAGTTAATCAATTGCAACGTAAATAGGAAACTCAAAATTATTCACTTAAACTAAGTTAACCTTGAGTCCCTGCTTCCTATTAAATAATAATTCTGTTAAAAGGACGAGGAGCAAGCTAACTGCAGTAGAGAAAAGTGATTTTACCAGGAAATAGACCAGTCCTCCTGTCTGCAATGCCTGGAGAAAGAATAAGATCGTATGATGAACAAATGTCAAAATAGTGACATAAGTCAGGTAAGGAGCTACTCCCAGGCTCCAGGCCGATGGCTCTCTGAAATTTACTTCTACCTCCTCTCTTGGCAACAACAACTTAATCAGGAATGGACGCAGATAGGCAATCACCACACAGGGAGCTGAATGCAAACCAAAGGTGCCGGTGAATGCATCCAGAGAAAAGCCCAGCAGGAAACCTAATACCAAAAGCGTTCTTCTGCCTGTTTTAAAAGGCAGCCATAGAATAAATAAAAAATATAAATAAGGAACTACCAGATGATGCAGAGGCGGAATCTGGTTAAGCACAAACACCTGTACGAGGATAAACAGGATAAAGCGAACTATATTTCTTACCAGCGTACTCATTTGTTCTTAATATTTTTCTGTAGTTCATTCGGCTCAGCAGCCTGTAAGTTTTCGATCAGATACACAAACTGCAGGTCTTCAAAATCAACTGCCGGCTTTATCCTTACGGTATAGGTACTGCTGCTTTTGTCGTTAATGATATCGATTACCGTACCCAGCATCAACCCCTCCGGAAACTTGTAAGAAAAGCCGCTCGTAATCACCGAATCACCCTGGCTTATCCTGGCCGATTTCGTGATATCCTTTAACAGCAACACATTCCTGTGCTTCCCATCCCAAATAACTGTTCCCGTCTCTCCTCCCTTTTTAAGCCTTCCACTTACATTACTCTGGCTGTGAAGCAAGCTCATAATCATTGAAAAATTACTGCTGGACTGCACTACGGTACCCACTACCCCTCCATTCGGTGCAATCACTCCCATTTCGTCCTTTACCCCCTGATTACGCCCTCTGTGTACAATGATGTAATTATTAGGTTGGCTTACAGAATTGCGCACTACCTTGGCTTCTCTATACAGAAACTTTCTGAACACATTCAATGAATCCACACTGAGCGCATCAATGATCGCATTTTCCGCTGTGTCTGCGATTTCATAATCTGCCCTTAACTTATTGTATAAGGCCTCATTGGCTTTGACAAGCGAATCATTCACCCGCTTCAGTTCAAAATAATACGCCACATTGTTGTACTGGGTGCTCAGCATTCCAGTGATCTCACTGGCAGCCTCCGAATACACCGCATTGTGATACTTGTTGTACTTGAACAGAAGTGCGAGCGACAAGCCTAAAAAGAAGATGAAGATGAAGAAAGTGAAATACACCCGAATAAAAACGATGATGTTACGCATTGAGGATACTTCCTTTTAGAGCTATATCTATTATTACTGTGCTGAAACTTACACCAAAGTATAATGCAGCACAAAGATATTTTAAAAGTGTGCAAAAGAAACGGTATGTGTGGATATTCCACCAGGTTTGCAGACTCCATTTTCGCGGGAGCCACCTATCTCATGATGAAAGGATACCGGTCATAATGCTTCAGTGCAAGCCCGGTTCCTCTTACTACACTCTTTAACGGATCATCGGCAATATGTACCGGCAGCTTGATTTTGGCAGCCAGACGCTTATCCAGCCCTCTCAAAAGTGCACCACCTCCGGTGATATAAAGCCCGCGGCGATAAATATCTGATGCAAGTTCAGGAGGAGTAGTCTCCAATGCCTTTAGAATTCCTTCTTCAATTTTAAAAATAGACTTATCCAATGCCTCTGCAATTTCCTGATAGCTCACCATTATCTGCTTTGGAATTCCTGTTACCAGATCCCTTCCGTTTACGGGCATATCTTCAGGAGGATCGTCTATATCTTTCATCGCAGCACCTATCTGAATCTTAATCTGTTCGGCTGTACGCTCTCCAATCAGCAGGCTGTGGTATCTTCTCAACGCTTCCATGATATCTGCTGTGAACTCATCACCTGCTACCCTGATAGATTGGTCGCACACGATTCCGGCAAGTGCAATCACAGTAATTCCTGTAGTGCCTCCACCGATATCAATAATCATATTCCCAACCGGCTCTTCCACATCAATCCCAATACCCAGTGCTGCAGCCATAGGCTCATGAATAAGGTACACCTCCTTAGCTCCGGCCTGCTCAGCACTATCCCTAACTGCCCTCTTCTCAACTTCCGTGATGCTACTGGGAATACAGATCATCATCCTCCAACTTGGCGGGAACAGTGGTTTGCGCTGATAAATTTTTTTGATCATCTCACGAATCATCAGCTCTGCAGCGTTAAAATCTGCAATCACACCATCTTTTAGCGGCCTCACCGTTCTGATGCTTTCATGCGTTTTCTCATGCATCATCAGAGCCTTCTTTCCGACTGCAAGTATATTTTTGGGGTTATTTCTGTCAAGAGCCACTATCGAAGGCTCGTTTACTACTACCGTATCATTGTGAATGATCAGGATATTAGCAGTTCCGAGGTCAATAGCGATTTCCTGAGTGAAAAAATTAAAAAGACCCATATTGTTTCCAGGTATATTGAAATTAATAATGGTTGCAAAGTTGTAGAAATAAATTGGAATAACAACGGATGCAATGTTAGTAATTAATCAACGTTTCAGGTCACAAAGAAATTATGCAGCAGGCAAACTGATATTGTGATGCTGATTTCGGGATTTCTTAACAACAGCAGATTTCAAATCTTGCTGTCGATATCACTACCGGAAAATAAAGAACCATTTCCCTCAGTCCACAAATTCATGTCCTATATCCTCTCTGTAATACATCTTATCAAAATGAATCTGCCCCATCACTTCCATCGACAGTTCCAGACATTCACCAATTGCATCTGCCAAAGAAGATACCGCCAGCACCCTGCCTCCATTAGTCAATACCTCCTCGCCTTCCAATCGCGTGCCGGCGTGGAATACCACCACACCTCCCTCTTCATCAATATGCTTAATTTCCATAGGATTATTCAGATAGTTAAAAGCTATAGGGTACCCTTTAGAATAAGTACCGGGGTAGCCTCCACTCACCGCCATGATGGTCACAGCTGTATTTTTATCAATATCAGGAGTGATTCCGGAGAGACTACCCTCGTGCATTGCCTTAAGTAACTCCACGAAATCATTCCTAAACCTCAACAGGATTACTTCGGTTTCCGGATCGCCTAAACGACAGTTATATTCAATCACATAAGGTTCATCATCTACTTTTATCAGTCCGAAAAAGATAAAACCTTTGTAATCTATATTCTCCTGCCGGAGTCCGGCAATGGTAGGGTCAACAATTCTGTCAATGACTTTCTGCATGAAATGGGGAGTGGCAAAGGGCACCGGGCTCACAGCTCCCATACCTCCTGTATTCAATCCTGTGTCTCCCACACCGATCTTCTTATAATCCTTAGCTTCGGGAAGCATCACATAATGTGCACCATCTGTGCAGACAAATACACTCAACTCAATTCCATCCAGGAACTGCTCCACCACCACCTTCTTCCCGGAATCGCCAAACTTTGATTCTCGTACCATCGAAGAGAACTCATTAATAGCCTCTTCTGTGGAACTGCAAATAAGTACACCCTTCCCCGCTGCAAGTCCATCTGCCTTCAACACAATAGGTAATGTGTGATTCCTGAGGTAGCTAACACCCTCCTCGTAGCTATTTTCATCAAACTCACGATAAGCGGCTGTAGGTATCTGATGCCGCATCATAAACGCTTTAGCAAATGCCTTACTCCCCTCCAGTTGGGCGCCCTTAGCGGAGGGTCCTGTAATTATGATATGGCGCAACGCCTCATCTTCCTTAAAATAATCATATATACCTCGTACTAAAGGCTCCTCCGGCCCCACTACGACCATCTCAATATGTGCTTCAAGGCAAAATGTTTTTACGGCAGCAAAATCATTCGGATTCAATGTCACATTAGTTCCCAATGCCGCCGTACCTGCGTTTCCCGGCGCTATAAACAATTCCACCGGCGTACTGCTTCTCAGTAGTTTCCATGCAATCGCGTGCTCGCGCCCTCCTGACCCTAAAATTAGAACTTTCAAAACCTGTTAATTTTTAAATGTCAGGCAAGTTAAAAAATTCCTATTAGCCTTAAAGAGTATCTTTGAATTCTTATGGATAAAGATTCTTTTTTGCATTCCCTGAAGGAAGATGAACCACCCATACATATTTCGCTGTATGCACAGGCATTGTGGTACGACGCAAAAGGCAACTGGCAACGTGCACACGAAATAATCCAGGCAATTGGCGACTCTAAATCGGCACGAATCCATGCCTACCTGCATCGCAAAGAAGGAGACCTTGCCAATGCTGATTACTGGTACTGGAAGGCTGGAGAAGACTCTGAGTCCCCAAAAATTTCTTTGAAGGAGGAATGGAACCAGCTTGTTGACGAATTTGTGTGAAACCTCGCAGTGCACAAATCATTCCTAAAGTCTTTTAAGCTCCTCACTTGCTGCCCGATCCAACAGTGCTTTTCAACTAAATTTGCAGGAACCGGATGATGAACGACAAGAAAAAAATATTGGATTTCAAGGTACTTACGAAGATCATCCGACTGGCTGCGCCATATAAAAAGAAGTTTTTCCTTTCGATCTTTCTGTCTGTCATCCTGGCCATCATCTCACCTGTAAGGCCCTACCTGATTCAATACACCATTAATCATTTCATCCAGGACAAAAACACTTTCTGGCTGATTATGATCACAGTAATTCAGGTCGGCTTGTTGTTAATCGAAACCTTATTGCGATTCTATTTCGGCTTCATCACTTCGTGGCTGGGGCAGTATGTCGTAAACGATCTGCGTTTGAAGGTGTTTAATAAAGTGCTGAGCTTCAATCTGAGGCAATATGATAAGACACCTATTGGCACACTCACAACCCGTACCATCAACGATATCGAAGCAGTAAACAATGTGTTC
Organism: Chitinophagaceae bacterium; assembly: GCA_023957755.1. GTDB lineage: Bacteria > Bacteroidota > Bacteroidia > Chitinophagales > Chitinophagaceae > Ginsengibacter. The sequence continues at coordinate 3,657 of JAMLGT010000011.1, read as the reverse complement.
TCTGATGGTCTGATTCCCATAATTGCCGACCTGCTCTCGATCGTTTCCATTCTGCTGTTTATGTTTGGGGTGGATTGGAGGCTCTCGCTGATCAGCCTTGCGCCTTTCCCGATTCTGATTATTGCTACCTATTTCTTCAAGGAAAGTGTGAACAAATCCTTTATTAAAGTCAGAAACGCAGTGGCTGCGCTCAATGCTTTCGTCCAGGAGCATCTCTCGGGAATGCATGTAGTGCAGGCCTATACTTCAGAAAAAAGAGAATTTGCCAAGTTCAGAGAAATAAATAACAGCCATCGCCGTGCCAACATTCGCGCCATTTTCGCATATTCGGTTTTCTTTCCGGTAGTCGAAATTGTATTGGCAGTATCGATTGGCCTGCTGGTATGGTGGGGAGGAAACTATTCTGCAGACGCAGGTGTGATTATTTCCTTTATAATGTATCTCAACCTTCTTTTTCGTCCGCTTCGCGTAATTGCCGACAAATTCAATACCCTGCAAATGGGGATGGTTGCAGGGGAGCGCGTATTTCAGGTACTCGACAACCCGGATGTGACTGACACTTCCAAATCGGTTTATATTCCTTCACAAACAAAAGGTAAGATAACCTTTACGGATGTATGGTTCTCCTACGGCCACGACAAATACGTGCTAAAAGATATTTCGTTTGAAGCCAGGGCGGGTGAAACCATTGCTCTGGTGGGACATACAGGCAGCGGCAAGACGTCTATCATCAGTTTAATCAACAGATTCTACACAATCAATCGGGGTAGCATCAAAATGGATGACGTAAGTATATACGATTATAATCTCGAATACCTACGTAGCAGGATAGCCGTGGTTTTGCAGGATGTGTTTTTATTTAGCGGCTCTGTGCTTGATAATATCACTCTCAGAAACCATAATATCCCAAAGGATAAAGTGATTGAAGCTGCAAAGGCCATCGGCGTCCATGATTTCATAATGCGACTGCCGGGCGGATACGATTACAAGGTGATGGAGCGGGGAGCTACACTGTCTCTTGGCCAGCGACAGCTTATTTCATTTATCAGAGCATTGCTTTACGATCCGGCAATCTTAATACTGGACGAAGCCACTTCATCCATCGACAGTGAGAGTGAACGCCTGATTCAAAACGCTATTGATACTATGATCAAGGGGCGCACTTCTATTGTGATAGCGCACAGGCTCTCCACTATCAGAAAGGCCAACAGAATCATCGTGCTCGACCAGGGTAGCATTATGGAATCAGGAACACACGACGAACTCATCGCGCGGAAAGGAGCTTATTACAAACTCCACAAATTACAATTCGAAAAACAGGAGATAGAGGTCAGAGAATAAATTATCTGCGGTCTCTTCCAATAGTAAGTCCCAGCTTAAAATTCATGGTCACATACCCATCTTTATTCTTTGGGTTACCTCTTACCCCGTCAGGGTGGGCAGTACTGTAATGGGCTCCCGGAATATGACGGTCGTGCAGTAATAAAGCCTGGTTCAATTTATATCCCGATAAATAGTTGGGAAACACAGAAGGATCAATATACTTGCCACTCACATCATCGAGATAATCCGTGGAAGTGATACGGTAGATTAATTCTACCCGCACATTAATAGCAGAGGAAATATCATATCTGGCTCCTGCTCCAATAGGGAAGCACATTTGATTGAGGCTATACTCCTTTGCTCTCGGATATTCTACAAATCCCTGCCCCTCGGTATGCAGGGGTTGCAAATCTACCAGGCCGCCATTCAGTGTTGCCTGTGGGTTGAAATGGAAATATCCTACACCACCAAGAAGATAGGGAGATACCTCAGGCGGATACCTGTCTTCTCCATAATTTCCAAACATTTCAAATGGGTGCAATTCTGCCAGCAATGCCACCTCTGCAATCGGGCTTTTAAATTCCAGATTACGTTCATATCTGCCGTTAGTACTTGAGGCCACTTTCCTCAAAATGCTGTCGTAAGCCGTAATCTTTCCGAATGTGGCTTCCAGCCTCAACCCTACAGAGTTCTTAAACATCAATCCTACGAATAAGCCTCCCTGCATGCGGGTGTTCTTAATATTGAAATCTTTGATGAATTTCTTACCAATACCCCTCCGGCCTCCCAGGTCCGTAAAAGCATTCATTGCACCGAAAGAGCCTCCTACTTCTACCAGTAAATTATTTTCGTAGTAGTCGCCATTAAAAAAATAATATTGTGCCTTTGTTTCTGAAAACGCAAATAACAGCAACAGGATAACGAATAATCTTGTTTTCATAACGGGTATCTTAAGTTCCTTTCAATCAGCAGGTTTGTATAAAGTAAAGAAACGCTTTTTTTACGATTTTAATATGTTTTTGCGGTAGTAATTACACACTTCACTGAGCCCACAGACCTCACATTTGGGCTTTCTCGCTACGCAAATATAACGACCATGAAGTATTAACCAATGGTGGGCCAGATGAATCAGGTCTTTTGGAATATTTTTAACCAGCTGCTTCTCTGCCTCCAGAGGCGTCTTTGCCTTTACCAACCCTATCCGGTTTGCTACTCTGAATACATGGGTATCTACTGCCATATTGGGTTGATTATCCAGGACTGAGGTAATCACATTGGCAGTTTTGCGTCCTACCCCCGGCAATTTCATCAATTCCTGCACAGTCATAGGGAGTTTACCGCCAAAATCTTGTACCACCATCTGCGCCATACCCACCAAATGCTTTGCCTTACTTTTGGGATATGAAATACTTTTAATGAGGGAAAAGACATTCTCCTGACTGGCAGTACTCAGTGACTCAAAGTCAGGATAGGCATCAAACAATGCGGGGGTGGTCAGGTTCACTCTTTTGTCAGTACATTGGGCAGAAAGTATCACAGCCACCAATAACTGATAGGGATTATCGAATAAAAGCTCGGTGGTGGCCTCAGGAGACTTCTTCAAAAAATAAGCTATTACGAATCGGTATTTTTCTTTGAGCGTCATTAATAAAAAAGGCTGCCCTTCAGCGGGGCAGCCTCTAAATTAATCATTTCAGACGACTAATGTATTTCAACTTTCTTCTGCTTGCGCGAAGCATAATCCATGATTCTTTCGATCACATTAATCGAGGGAGCCGACACCTCTTCATCCAGTCTGCATTGCATTGCGCGGATGCTTTCAAAAGATGCCCTCAATTCAAAATCACGCTTTAGCGCCTCCTTAATAAGTGCTGTTTTTTGGCTGGAAGTCTCTCCATACGCATATCTGAGCAGATCTTCCTGAGTAATTTCAGTCATAACTTTAATGGCTTTAATAATCAATAATTTTTGTTATCCGCTATTAAAAACGCAGTAACTGGTTGATTATTGTATATAAATGGAAATTTACTTTTCATTTACAGTCTCCACGACAAAAAGGTCCTCATTAGGCTTTTTCATCAAATATTTTTCCCGCGCATACTTTTCCAGCATTTCGGGGCTGCTCTTCAGGCTCTCCAGTTCTTTACGGGTGTCACTGATTTGCCTGGTCATCGAAGTTTCTGCATTTTCGAGGTCGTTCAGTTCCTGAATACGATTTATCTGTGTAGGCACATCATTTCTATCGAAAAAAAACATCCAGATCACAAATGCCACCAGCGTTAGCAGATATTTGTTCGCTATGATTCTCTTCAGATATTTCAAGAGTACGAAATT
>JAMLGT010000010.1 GCA_023957755.1 Chitinophagaceae bacterium | reverse complement strand
AAGCAGCTAGGGAGGGTGACGGTCGTGGTTCGTCTTCGCTCACCATGACAAAGTGTAGGCTCACCATGACAGTGGAAATGGTGAGCGCCCTTCGACGGAGTTTATCCCGAGGAACACCGAGGAGCTCAGGACGACAAGGCTGTCATGGTGAGCGAAGGCCCTTCCTTGTCATGGTGAGCGAAGACGAACCATGACGAGAGAAACCCTTTCTTTTTAGTTTATCTCAAAGGGTAAAATCCACGGTGAAATGAATTACCTTCAATGAAATATGTAATCAATGAAAACCTATTTTGTTTACATACTGAAATGTGCGGATGAGCGCTATTACACCGGAATCACAAATAATCTTGAAAGAAGATTTTATGAACATCAAACCGGCCTATACACTAATTGTTATACATTCAAAAGAAGGCCATTGGAATTAGTTTATTCGCCAATGTTTTACGATGTGCTTCAGGCTATTACTTTTGAGATACAAATAAAAAGGTGGACAAGAAAAAAAAAGGAAGCCTTGATAAATGGGGATTGGGGTAAGTTGAAAAAACATGCTGGATGTCAAAATGTAAGCCATTTTAAAAACTTTAGAAAAGAAGGGGAGTGATGACTACGATAATTAAGCTCTATCTTACTTTAATTGAGATATCAAAGGATAAATTCGCACATACAATAAATGAGGAGTAATACAAACAGTTTTCAATTGATACAATTGTGATTACAGGAAACCATACTGACAACAATCTATCCGGCATACAAACTGCCCTCTTCTCTTTTGGAATGAGTGGAAAGATTTTCCATGCGCCTTTCCTGAAATTAAACCCCCGATATAGCGTAACCGGCGTATTGGAACGCACCAAAAATCTTTCAGAAGGGTATTTTCCCAAAGCAAAAATATATCGTACACCGGAGGAGATATGGGCTGATGACGAGGTGGAACTGGTGATTATCAATACGCCTAACCGTACCCATTACGAATATGCACTTAACTCGCTCAAAGCCGGTAAACATGTAGTAGTAGAAAAGCCCTTTACCATTACTTCTGAAGAAGGCTACACATTGGCAAGTGTGGCCGCTGAAGTGGGGAAGGTATTGACAGTGTATCATAACCGGCGTTATGATAGCGACTTCAGGACGGTCAGAAAGATTTTAGCAGAGAATCGTCTGGGCGAAATAACGGAGGCGGAATTCCGGTTTGACCGCTACCGGCTTGAACCGGGCAAAAAACTGCATAAAGAACAACCCGGAGCCGGCACGGGTAATCTGTATGATCTTGGCAGCCACCTGATAGATCAGGCACTGGTACTTTTTGGATGGCCTGATGCACTTTTGGCAGACATTGAGATTATGCGGGCCCATAGCAGGGTGGATGATTATTTTGAGTTGATATTGATGTATGGCAAAATGCGCGTGAAGATTCACTCAACTTATGTAGCCGTCGACACCCTTCCCGGATATGCACTCTATGGTACGCAAGGAGCATTTATAAAAGAAAAGACCAACATACAGGAAGAACTGGCCTCACAGGGACTGATGCCCGATAATCCGGCATGGGGAACAGAACCGGAGTCGGAGGCAGGAATGCTTTCTTTAGTAACACCCGAGGGTGTAATCCGAAAAACAGTGGTATCAGAAAAAGGTAATTATGGAGCCTTTTACGATGAATTGTTTGCCGCAATTCGTGAGGGAGCACCTGCCCCTGTCACTCCTTCAGAAGCTATAGATGTAATACGCATCATAGAAAAAGCATACCAAAGTAACCGTGAAAAACGTGTGATAAACCTTAAAAAAGGAGATTAGTATCATTTTTATTTATGACATCAATGTGATAAATACTTTTTCTGATTCTGATAATTTTGCACTCTAAAATATCAGAGCATGAATTATTTTACCAATACCCCCGTTGGGCGCTTCAGGCTTATAGCCGTTATTGAGGGTGTTTCTTATCTCGCATTGCTATTAATTGCCATGCCCCTAAAATATTTTTATGCATCCCCTATGGCCGTCACATACACAGGCTGGGTGCATGGGTTGTTTTTTATGCTCTACATCGTTACACTGCAGAAGGCGGCGAGCGAGAAAGGATGGCCTTTCAAAAGGACTTTTGTATTCTTCCTGCTTTCATTGGTGCCTTTTGGCAGCTTCTGGGTGGACAGGAAGTTGCACAGGGAAGAGAAAGAAGCACTCGCAGTAAGCACAAAAAATGCCTGATCAGTAATCCTTCAAAGAGGATACCTCACACGCAGTCAGTTAAATTACTGTAAATTGATGCATTAATTATTGGATTACAGGCACAAACACTTGTTATTTTGTAGTATTGATCCGTTTCTGCCGGAATAGGTCGACCACAAAAACACTCCCTATTTATGAAAAAGCTATTTTTATTTTTCGGTTTGTTTTCTGCACTGGCCGGTCATAGCCAGGATCGATATCAGGGCGAGGAGAATAATGCCGATAAGAAAGCCCGGTTACAGAAGTTATTTACCGGTGGAAGCCTTAACCTCGGCTTTTCAAGCTACAGCACTAATCTGGGGATATCTCCACAGTTTGGTTACAGCCTTGCACCGTGGGCCGATGTAGGAGTTAATGTGGGAATTAACTATATCTCACAGAGAGATTATCAGTATAGTGGCGATAAGCTTCGGCAGACTTTGATTGGTCCGGGTGCCTTTGTACGGTTATTTCCTGTTAATTTTCTATTTGGCACGGCTCAGTTTGAATACAATTTTATCAGATATAAGTATATCCCAGCCGGTGGTAGCAACTATGCTCCTGAGAAGCTAAAACTGGAGGCACCCAGTTTGCTGGTAGGTGGAGGCTATGCAAGTGGCAGAGAACGAGGAGGCAACACCTACTATTATTTTTCTGTTTCATGGGATATTATGGGCCATGATAATTCGCCCTACATTGATAGCCACAAACGATCACTGCCGGTAATCAGGGCAGGTTATAATATCGGGCTCTTTCAGGGCAGAGGCGGTAATCGCAGGTTTTAGTCAAAAAGTGCAACCGTAATTCGGTCTGCCAGCAGTATTCCTTTTCGTGTAAGGGTCACTGTTGCATCCTGTGTTTTGAACCACTCTTCAGGAAGTTTTTGTAGCCGGAGTATCAGTGCATCGACCATCGTTTTGGGAAAATGGTTTCTAAGGTAGTTCAGGTCTGTGCCTTCAATGGTGCGGATAGTAGTGAGGATATACTCGTTAAATCGCTGTGCTTCAGTAAGAGTTTCCATTTCAAAAAAGGGAACACCCCGGTTGAGGTAATCCATGTATAGGGCATTGTTGGCAATGTTCCAGTAGCGATGATTGCCATCATAGGAGTGAGCCGAGGGGCCTATTCCAAGGTATTTTTCTCCTTTCCAGTAACTGCTGTTGTGCCTGCTGCGGTAGCCGGGTAGGGCAAAGTTTGAGATTTCGTAATGTTCGTAACCTACCTCCTGAAGTTTTTGCATCAGGAATTCAAACTGCCTTGCCTGCACGTCGTTATCTATGTCTTCTTTCTTGTGCTGTATAATCATCTTGGCAAGAGCGGTTTTGGGCTCCACAGTGAGTGCGTAACAGGAGATGTGGGGAATCTTTCTTCTCACGAGTTGGTTGATATTATCTTCCCAATCTGTATCCGTCAGATGCGGTATGCCAAAGATTAAGTCTGCCGAAATATTATCAAACCCTGCGGCAAGGCTTGTGTCAAGCGCTCTCTGTGCCTGCGCTGTATCGTGCGAACGGTTCATCCATTTCAGGTCTCTGTCAAAGAAGGATTGAATACCGATACTCAACCGGTTGATTCCTGCAGCCCTCCATCCCGCTAATTTTGAGGGGGTGATATCATCCGGGTTCGCTTCAAGTGTAATCTCTGCATCAGGCAGTAGTCTGTAGGTCTGCCGCACTGCATCAGTCATCGTTTTTATTTCTTCTCCGGGAAGAATACTGGGAGTGCCGCCTCCAAAATAGAGTGTGTGGATAGGTTCCTCTTTTGAAAATTGCATTCCCGGGAATTCTGCTCCGCCTGTATGATATTGAATCTCTCTTAGTAGTGCTGCTGTCATCTCATCTCTATGCCGCAGAGAAGTAGAGAAGTGGAAGTTGCAATAGTAACAAGCCTGTTTGCAAAATGGAATATGAATATAGATGCCTGCCAACTGATAGAGGTGAATTAAAAACGTGATTCCCGATTTTGATAAATTCAAATTAGTTTTGATTCCACCAAATGCGCCGTTATCCATCCATACCTGTGTATCTGATTTGTACTGCAATCATTATCTGTTGCAGTCTTGCATCAGAGGCACAGAGGTATGAAGCGATTTATCATACCAAAGGTAAGGATACTTTGTCCGGCGATATTCAGCGCGTCCTGCAAAAGTCCTTTTTAACAAAAGAAAAGGCAGAGGAATATATTCTGAAATTGCCCCAGGTCCTGGGGAGTCTCGGATATGCGAGCGCTTCCGTAGATTCTGTTAAATATGATTCTTCTTCTGCGTATGTGTTTCTCTATCCGGGCGAAAGGTTTTTCTGGAAGCTGGATGCAGATAGTATTCCGGATGAGGTGATGACGGCTTTGCGGCTTGACAGAAAACGTATGGCCACGCAAGAATTTGTGTATCCTCAAGTAAAGCAATTGCAGGATGATATCCTGGATTATTACGAATCGCATGGCCGCCCATTTGCAAAGGTATCACTGGGGGATAACAGAATAGACTCTGGCTTTATCTATTCAGCGGTAATCGTGCAGGAGGGATCTCCCTACCCGATCGACAGCATTAGGGTCTTTGGAAAGGCAAAAATTCGTAACAACTTCCTGCAGCATTACCTGGGCATTAAGGATGGTGATTTATACAACCGCAAGGTGCTTATGCAAATAGATAAGCGACTGGGCGATCTGCCGTATTTGCAACAGAGTCAGCAGTGGGATATGATGATGCTTGGATCGGGCGCTACGCTCAATTTGTATCTGGAACCTAAGCGAAGCAGTGAGGTGAATGCGTTGATTGGATTTCTGCCGGGGAATTCAGCAACCGGAAACAAGACAAAAATAACTGCTGATGTGCGGCTGAATCTAAAGAACGCACTGGCGATGGGTGAGAGCATTTTGCTCAACTGGCAACAACTGCAGCCTCAGTCTCCCAGACTGGATCTGGGATACAATCAACCATACCTGTTTAATACATCTTATGGAGTTGACTTTTCCTTCGGTATGTTGAAGCAGGATTCTTTGTGGTTGCTCCTGAACGGGAAATTAGGGATTGAATATTTCTGGTCGGCCAATAAGTCTTTTTCTGTCTTTTACAGAATGCAGAATAGTTATCTGCTGCAGGGAGGGTTGGATACTAACAGGATTATTATGACACGACAACTCCCATCCTATATCGATGTGCGGTCGGCTAGTGGAGGCATAGCATACAAATTCACTAATACAGACTATAGGCTAAATCCGCGCAGGGGTACCGAGATGCAGATAAGTCTGGAGGCTGGTATCCGCAGAGTGAATAAAAGTGATGAAATTTTGGAACTGAAAGATCCATCTGATCCGACGTTTGATTTTAACTCACTCTACGATACTGTAAGGCTAAAGTCGTATCAGACAACGTGGAGGGGTGTATTGGCACAGTATCTTCCCATAGGAAAATCTGCTGTAGTCAAGATGAGTGGCAATGTGGGGTGGATTCAAAGTCCGCAGGTGTTCAGAAACGAAATGTTCAGGATTGGTGGATATAAGCTGCTCAGGGGCTTTGATGAAGAAAGTATTTTTGCCGACAGGTACGGTGTGTTTACAGCTGAATATCGTTATTTGACAGGGCTGAATTCGTTTATGTTTGGGTTTGCAGATATTGGGTTTTCGCGCACAACCCTGAGTGGTAGCAGGGTGTCAAATGCGTTTCAGAGTATAGGGATCGGGATAGAGTTGGAAACAAAAGTGGGGATGTTGAATTTAAGTTATGCAATAGGTAAAAAGAATGATATTAAGTTTGATCTTCGCAGTGCATCCAAAATTCATTTTGGCTATATAAATTATTTTTAAAGTGCGTCTGATCAGGTTTCTCTCTTGTTTAGGGTTATTTTTTCTTATGGGGCAGGTTAGTCTGGCTCAGCAGTCTGATAGTACTGCAAGGCGAGGTACTGATAGTGTGGTGACAAATGTAGCTACCCCGAAGGTAAAAACCGGGGATATAAACTCTCAGTTGATGGGTGTAAATGGCGATTCCGTGAGGCAGGATTCGGCAGTGGTGATGCCGGGCGATTCTTCAGGACGTCAATGGACCGGAGATACTACTAAATCGGGCCTCCCAGTTGTATTACGCAACGAAGCCATTAGGTGGAGCCCTGCGCATTGGGGTTACGATCCTTCGGGGAAGACACCCGGGCAGCGGGTAACAGCAAGGTATCAATGGTTCAGCCATCAACAGCCGGTTGGTTTAGCGGCTGCAAATACACTGCATCGGGCTGGAAAAGGCAAGGAATTTCTTTTTTATGTGATTTATATTTTACTGTTATATCTGGGACTTATCAAACTGGCCTACCCTCAATTCTTTAATAACATATTCAGGGTGTATCTGAATACATCCTTACGTCAAAGTCAGTTGACAGAGCAGTTGCTCCAGGCCCGATGGCCTTCTTTCCTGATGAATGTATTTTTCATGCTGGTGGCCGGTATGTTTATATGGTTATTATTAAGGAATAAACCAGATATATGGAGCGACAGGCCCTATTTGTTGTTAGGCTTATGCGTAGCAGGAGTGGCAGTGATGTATATTATAAAATTCTGTTTTCTAAAATTCATTGGTTGGATTTCAGGAATAGGTTCTGTCACCGATCAGTATATTTTTGTCATCTTTCTGGTAAATAAATTGCTTTCTATATTACTGCTTCCGTTCATTGTCCTGTTAGCTTTTAGTAAATCTGAGTGGAGTGATATTATTACTACATTTTCGCTGCTCTGTGCAGGTGTGGTATTGATGTCCAGATATATTAAAAGTTATGGCTTGTTGGGTAGCAAAGTGATGGTGCATCCTTTTCACTTTTTTCTGTTTTTTGTGGGAGCCGAGTTGCTTCCGCCCTTTCTGATATATAAAATGATGGTTTCCTATTTTATGCTGTGAGATTTCTTAAATAATAAAATCACGTAATTTTGCAGTGCATGAATACTAAAATGGCAAGCAAACCCTTAGGAACTGATCTGCTGACTCTAGGAAAAATTAAAAATGTATTGATCACTCAGGCACGTCCTGAGAGTGAAAAATCGCCATACTTTGACCTGGAAAAGAAGTATGGTGTAAGTCTTGAGTTTCAGCCACTTACAGAAGTTTTGCCTATCCCTTCCAGAGATTTCCGCAAACAGAAGATTGATATTACAGCGTTTTCGGCTGTGATTTTTACAAGCAGAAATGCGATTGATCACTTCTTCCGCACCTGTGAAGAAATGAGGATAACCGTTTCTCAGGATATGAAGTATTTCTGTGTTACAGAGTCTATCGCATTATATCTGCAAAAGTTTACGTTGTACCGGAAACGTAAGGTGTTTTACGGTGAAAATGGTACCAATGAGAGCCTTTTTGATGCGATCAAGAAGCATAAAGAGCACGAAAAATTCCTGTATCCTTGTTCTGAAAATTTCGACTCTGAGATCACTAACTGGCTGGCATCTAACGATTGTGATTATGCGATTCCTGTATTGTACAAGGTGGAACTCACAGATATCACTGAGTTGTTGAAGAAAAAAGATTTTCAGGTGGTCTGCATTTTTACTCCACTCAGTGTAAAAAGCTGGCTGAAAAATCAACCCGACTTTTCGCAGGATGATGCGGTAATTGGTGTTTTCGGAGATAATACCCGAAAAGCCTTAATTGCAGAAGGATTCGATCCTGAAATCGTGGTGCCTAATGAACACACAAAAAACATGGCTACTGCACTCGATATTTTCCTTGGCGGACTACTGAAAAAATAACGGCTAAGTATCGTTGTTACCTTCCCGGTACGGGCACAATGGGCAGGCTTTCATTGCCCGATTCTGAAACACTTTGTACAGCAAAGAAGTAATTATCCTTTGAATAGGGAAGCCTGATTTCCGTTTCTTTTGTAAAGAACTTCTTTGTCCACATACTTTCAGCCGTGGGGCGCATCAATACATAGAACCCTGCAGCCTTTTGCTCCTCCGGGGCCTTCCACCTGAGCAATGATTCATTGGAGAGGTTTCTTACCTCTATTACCACATTTCCCGGTGCACCGGGTGCCTTGGCAAGGTTGGCCAGGGTGGAGAGATTAATACAGGTGTTTTTACGCAGATACTCAAAATCCATAAACGTTGCCAGGTCGCCATATTGGACTCCATTTTCTATCCGCACATCCTGATGCTGGTGGTTGAAGTTCTCATTCATTTCGGTGAGGCGGACAGCCGTCATGCCGCGTTCCAGAAAAGGAAGGTGATCGCCCCCTCTGAGGAATCTGTCTGTTCGGTATTCCAGCATTACAGTCAGGTTATCCGTATATCTTTCGCCCACTTCTTTTACGTATCGGGCGAGCTGCCTGGAAGCCCCGTCATTCTCAAGTCCCAGAGAAATAATTCTTTTTATCTGTTTTTCGGTTTCATAATGAGGAATACCTTCACTGAAGACCCTGAATTGAGTGTTGTTGATAATGTGAGTCTCCGTGCTGTTATTGCTTCCTACAATATCGTTGTTAAGGACTGCACGCACGTCCCATCCTTCATCTTTAGCTCGTTGCGCCAGATAAGCACTTCCCAACAGGCCCTGCTCCTCGCCGGATACGGCCACGAAAATTACAGTACCACTAAAGGCATGCCTGCTCATTATCCTTGCACATTCCATTACGGCTGCCACACCGCTGGCATCATCGTTAGCGCCGGGTGCATCTCCGACCGAATCCATCACATTTATCCGTCGGCTATCCAAATGGCCGCTGATGATAAAGACCCTTTTGTCGGCTGGATTGGTTCCTTTAAGAATAGCCATCACATTCCCCAATAATACGGGTCGGTTCACCCTCTTCCCATCCGCGGGTAAGGTGGTGGTATCAATGAAGCAAGTCATCCGTCCGCCTGATGCCTGTGCAAATTGATTAAATCTGCGGAGTACATAGTTCCTGGCAGCGCCTATTCCTTTTTTGGAATCCGATTGGTTGCTCAGGAGGTGCCTGGTACCAAAGGAAACCAAATCTGTGACATAACTCCTGAGTGAGTCTGAAGATACTTCGGCAACCATTCCTGCAATCTCCGGGTCGCGGTGGATTGTGACCTGGCTAAAAAGCGGAGTAGAAATAAAGATGGTAATAAGTAGAGTGAACAGGCGATTCATCATATTTGGATTTAATAATGTGAGGCTACTCAATAGCATTGCAATTTACAATAATGTGGCACTTTGATACATCTATTCTTGCTGTGCGAACATTACTTAACCTTCCCATACCCCTGCGCCTTCTCTGATTACACTCCAGTCGTCTGTAGTGCAGTCCACTACTGTGGAAGGCACAAATCCTCCTATACCACCGTCAATTACCGCATCCACCATATTTTCAAAATGCTCATAGATGAGCTCGGGATCAGTAAAGTCCTCAATCATTTCTCCCGGCAGGGTAGTGCTTAGAAGCGGGCGATCAAGGCCCTCGATCAGAGACATGCATATCCTGTTGTCTGGAATGCGCAGACCAATGGTATCCTTTTTACTCTTGATGATTTTAGGTACTTGTCGGCTTGCCGGCAAAATAAATGTAAAAGGCCCCGGCAGATATGTCCTGAGCATTCTGTAAAGGGGGGTACTGATGCTGCGCGTATAGTCGCTCAGATGGCTCAGATCGCGGCAAATAAAGCTCAATTGAGCTTTTCTGGGGTCTATTCCCTTGATTTTGCAAATGCGTTCCACTGCCTTATGTTGAAAGATATCACATCCCAGTCCATAAATAGTATCAGTAGGGTATATAATGATGCCTCCATTGTTCAGGATACTTACAGCTTCTTTGATCAGTCTGGGTTGCGGATCCACCGGATGTATGCGCAGGAGCATTGGCGATTTTTAATAAAGATAAATATTAATTGCTTTGCCCCTTTTTTCATTGTGAGGAATACTTCACCGGAAAGGTGTGATACGGAGGACACCTCGCTGTGAAAATCGCCCCTTAATCCTATTCAATTTCACTTACTTTTGCACAGCACAAAACGTACACTGATGGCAATTATCTCTGTAGGCACTATGGCCTTTGATGCGATTGAAACTCCATTTGGAAAGACTGATAAAATAATAGGCGGCTCGGCTACCTATGTGGCTTATGCTGCAAGTCATCTGACTCGTCCGTTACAGCAGATTTCTATTGTGGGGTACGACTTTCCCAAAGAGGAGTTGGAATCGTTGAAGAAACGCGGTGTTCAATTAACCGGAGTGGAGGTAGTACCGGACAAAAAATCCTTTTTCTGGAGCGGAAAGTATCATCTCGATATGAATACAAGGGACTCTCTGGCTACAGATCTTAATGTGTTGGAGGATTTTAATCCTGTGGTTCCGGATACCTATCAGGGTGCCGACTATCTCATGTTAGGAAATCTGATGCCTTCACTGCAGATGAGTGTAATTGACCAGTTGAAAATACGCCCTAAGCTCGTAATGCTGGATACAATGAACTTCTGGATGGAGACGGCTATGGACGACCTGAAGAAAGTACTGAAGAAAGTGGATGTGCTCACAGTTAATGATAGCGAAGTCAGGCAGTTGAGCGGGGAATATTCGCTTGTGAAAGCAGCACATGCCATCTTTAAGATGGGACCTAAGTATCTGATCGTGAAGAAGGGAGAACATGGAGCATTGCTTTTTAGTCATAACGATGTCTTCTTTGCTCCTGCGCTACCTCTCGAAGATGTGTTTGACCCGACCGGAGCTGGCGATACATTCGCCGGTGGATTTATCGGATATCTTGCCCATGTGGGGAAAACAGATTTTGAAGCGATGAAGACAGCTATTATTTATGGGTCTGCAATGGCATCCTTCTGCGTAGAGAAGTTTGGCACACAACGGTTAAAAGAAATCACTCAGGGTGATATTCGTGAACGCCTTAAGAAATTTGTGCAGCTCGTTAATTTTGATATCAGGTTGTAAACCTTAACTTTTGTTGGTAGCATTTGGTGCCGGTATTTCTGTGCTGACTTTTTAGAATATACTTTTATGGCGGATACAATTGAAGAGTTCAATGACTATCGTTCACGTATGAATGAGGTCATACTGAGCAAAAATAATCTGGTGATAAAACGTTTGTGGAGCCTTGATACGCATACCTATGCAGATGGCGCACTTGATAGCCGCACAAAAGAGATGCTGGGCCTTGTATCAAGTATGGTGTTGCGATGCGATGATTGTATTAAGTATCATTTAGGCAAATGCCATGAGGCAGGAATAACCACCGATGAGATGTACGAAATATTTGCGGTGGCAAATATCGTGGGTGGCACTATTGTAATTCCTCACACCCGACGTGCGGCAGCGTATTGGGAATTGCTGGAAGCAAGGGAAAGTAAGTAGGAAAGAATCTTACCCGTTAGAGGAATTTGTTCAGTAATTATTTTTACCTTTCAATGCCGGTTGCGCTGATCGGAGGTTATATAAGCTATACCCTGTTTTGAAAGCTGTAACCAAAAAACACTGAATACCTCTATTCAAATTTAATGATATTAAAAAGGCATATCCCTTTTCTGAAGGCTGTATTCTTATACACAATCTCTGCTTTTGGGGGGCCTCAGGGGCATCTGGGTATGATGATTAAGACTTTTGTCGAAAGACGGAAGGATGTATCTGAGGAGGAGCTGATGGAATATACTGCCTTTTGCCAGATGCTTCCGGGAGCTTCCTCCACACAGACGGTGACCCTGATAGGATATAAGAGAGGAGGTGTGCCGCTGGCGGTGCTTACCCTGCTGATATGGCTGTTACCTGCAAGTATCCTCATGGGTTTGTTCTCCTTTCTGGTAATATATCTTGACGAGTATCATGTCAGTATGGATCTTTTCAGGTTTGTCCAACCGATGGCGGTAGGTTTTGTAGCGTATGCCGCAAGAAAGATGTATCATACATCTGTCAACAACCTGATCACTTTTGTAATCCTGGTATTATCCACGGTGGTCACTTTTACTTTCTTTAAATGGGCATGGATATTCCCGATATTGATCGTGTTGGGAGGGATTGTGACCAATTTCAGTAAGCAGCGTTTTCCCCGTACACATGATATAAAGCCTAAGCATATACGTTGGACAAATATCTGGTTGTTCATTTTGATTTTTGTGATAGTAGGTTTTCTGAGCGAACACGCACGTAAACAGAATTGGGAACACAAGAAAGTGTATAATCTGACAGAAAATACCTACCGCTTTGGGAGTATGGTATTTGGCGGCGGCGATGTGTTGCTGCCATTGATGTATGAACAGTATGTAATCAGGGAGAAGACCCGTTATATGACTCCGGAAGAGTATCTTACAGGCTGGGGGCTGGTTCGTGCAATACCCGGCCCTGTTTTTTCGGTCTCTGCTTATATGGGAGGAATGGTTTTAAGGGATCAGGGCACATGGATGCAGATAATCGGATGTGCTATCGGGTCTGTTTTTATTTTTCTGCCGAGTGCGTTGCTGGTGTTGTTTTTTTATCCCGTATGGTACAATCTGAAACGCTATGCTGTAATTCATCGTTCGCTTGAAGGAATCAATGCCGTAGTGGTAGGGTTTCTGTGCGCCGCCTTCCTGTTCCTCTTAAAGGATATTTCTATTACGGATATGCGAACGGTAAGTATATTGAATCTGGTTGTGATTATTGGCACCTTTGGATTGTTGTCTTTTACAAAGATCCGGGCACCTTACATCGTACTGGCATGCCTGATTCTGGGGTATTTTTACTGATGAAAATGGAGGAAAGAAGGTGGTGGTCTCACCAGGACTCGAACCTGGATCTAGAGTTTAGGAAACTCCTATTCTATCCCTTGAACTATGAGACCAGTTGAAGACTTCTTTAGAAAGAAGGCCAAAAGGATTGCAAATGTAAAAGAATTTGACAATCTACGGAAGGCCGGAGCCTTCCTTTCGATGCCATCCGTCTAATCTTCTTAATTTTGCAGATTAAAATTTCAGATTTGGAGCAGTTGATCCTTTCATTGGTAAAGACTTTGCTTTCTAAGAATTTGGCCTTCTGTGTGTATCGTTTTCCACATGAAAACCATCTTCGGGTGGCTGTGGATCCGGTATTGGTATGTGATAAGTCGGGAGGAGATTTAAAGATTGCACCTTTCGCCAGGGGTTCAGCAGCAGCACCTTTTGGGCTGAAGAGGCTCAGGGGGGCTTCAGAAATTCAGA
Organism: Chitinophagaceae bacterium; assembly: GCA_023957755.1. Taxonomy (GTDB): domain Bacteria; phylum Bacteroidota; class Bacteroidia; order Chitinophagales; family Chitinophagaceae; genus Ginsengibacter. The sequence continues at coordinate 167,604 of JAMLGT010000010.1, read as the reverse complement.
AACTTTTGGATCAGATTGACTTTTTACCCGATTCGCCCCTGAGTTATGGAAATCTGCCGGTAGAAATCGGCAGGGAGGGTTATAATCAACAAATCAGGAAATATCTCAAGGCCATAGAATCCGGAAATGTTCAAAAAGCCATACTCTCGCGGGTAATTATTCTTGAAAAGCCCACTCATTTTTATCCTGCGGATACATTTAAGAGGCTGGTAAACAGATATCCCGGAACACTTGCGTATCTTTTTTATCATCAAAAGGGTGGAATGTGGATGGGCGCCACACCGGAATTATTATTCAGAAAAGAGGGTGATGTGTTTTTCACCCTGGCATTGGCAGGAACACAGCCTCGTAAAGAAGATGGCTTATATACCTGGAGACCCAAGGAGACCGATGAACAGGCTATGGTGGAGGCACATATTGAGGATGTTTTCAGAAAATATAACTGTAAGATCAGGAAAAAGGAGGGTCCGCATACTGTAGAAGCGGCACACGTGGCGCATCTGGGTACGGATTATGTTTTTGAAGGCAATGAGAAGGTGAATACGGAAGGCCTGCTGGCAGCACTGCATCCTACACCTGCTGTGGGAGGAATTCCTCTGGACGAAAGCCTGCAACTGATAAAGCAGACCGAGGGGTATGACAGGGCATATTATTCAGGTTTTATCAGCGAAGAAAGTGAGATGGGCAATATGACGGTGTATGTTAATTTGAGGTGTATGCAAATAGGGAGCGACAAAGTCGCTGTGTACGTAGGCGGGGGAATTACTGCAGGCTCGGATCCCGATGAGGAATGGAACGAAACAATAGCAAAAAGTAAAACAATGGCTGACGTGTTGCAGCCGGCTGCGGAGGAATACAAACATGAAGTTATCGGATAAGAAGGGGGTTCAGGAAATAGTAACAACCCTTGCTACACTGGGTTTGAAGGAAGTGGTATTGTGTCCTGGTTCCAGGAATGTACCTTTTGTGATCTCTTTTAATCAACATCCCGCATTTCATTGCACTTCTATCCGTGATGAGAGGAGTGCTGCTTTTTTTGCTCTGGGAAAGGCAATAGAACTGCAGGAGCCTGTAGCAGTAGTTTGTACGAGTGGCTCGGCAGCAATCAATTTTGGCCCCGCAATTTCTGAAGCATATTATCAGAGGATTCCATTGGTTGTAATTACGGCAGACCGCCCCAGAGAGTGGACCGATCAGGGTGATGGACAAACGATAAGACAAGACCATCTGTTTGCCAACTTCATTCGAAAAGATTATGAGCTACACGGCGAAATCAGTCACCCTGATGAGTCATGGAATAATGTAAGGGCCGTATGTGAAGGTTGGCATATCGCCACTAAGATCGACAGAGGGCCTGTTCATTTTAATGTGCCATTGAGAGAGCCGTTGTATCAAACAGAAGAAGTGGATGGCTATGCACCCGCGACTTTCAAAACTGTAGTTACGGAGAGGAAGGTGGAGGAAGATACACTAGCTGAATTTGCGAAGTACTTCTCACAGTGTAAAAAGGTGATGATTCTGGCTGGGCAGCATAAGGATCATAATTCATTACAAAAGGTATTGGATCGTTTTGCGACGTTCAGCAATACGATTGTTTTGATAGAATCTACTACGAATGTTCATAACCGTTACTTTATAGAGAATATCGACAGGGTTATTACGACATTACCAGAGGAAGACCTGCCCGCCTTTGCTCCTGATCTCCTGATAACCACTGCGGGAGCGGTTGTTTCAAAACGGGTTAAGGCTTTTCTGAGAAAACAAATAGTGGCACAGCATTGGAATGTGGACTCTTTTGATGCAATGACAGACACCTACCAGTCTTTGACACATGCAGTCTTTGCAGATCCGGTGATATTTTTGGAGCAGTTAGCTCCACATATTGTCACCCCTTCATCTGATTACATTGAAAGATGGCAGCAACGTGCGCGGAGGATTGAGGAGTTGCATCATGCCTTTGCCACGGAAATGCCCTATAGTGATTTTTATGCATTCAATGAAATTTACACCCATCTGCCGGCAGGCATTCACCTGCATATTGCCAACAGCTCGCCTATCAGATACGCTCAACTATTAAACAATGAGAAAGTTGCTTCCACGTGGAGTAATCGGGGTACGAGTGGTATCGACGGATGTACAAGTACGGCTGTCGGAGCTGCTTCTGCTTCTCCGGACAAACAGTTTTTGCTGATAACCGGTGATGTGGCTTTTCAGTATGATATTAATGGATTGTGGAATAATGAACAAGTATCGAATCTGAGGATAATTGTGATTAACAATGGGGGAGGTGGTATTTTCAGGATTATAGCAGGCAAAGGAGCAGAAGACGAATTGGCGCCTTTTCTTGAAACAGCCCGGAAGAATGATGTGAGCCATCTTGCAGCTTCTTTTAATTGGAATTACCTTGCGGCAAGAGATGAGAAAAGTCTGAAAGAAGCGTTAGGCCTGTTTTTCACGGAAAAGGGTGTGCGAACGATTCTGGAAATCTTTACTCCGTCTGAGAAGAATGCAGAAGTGCTGGCTGATTATTGGAAATTTTTAAAAGAAAAATTCTGATTGATATGAACCCAATAGCTTGGAAAACCATTAAAGAATATCAGGACATCACCTTCAGAGAGTCAGGGGGTGTGGCCCGTATTGCATTTAATCGGCCTGAAGTGCGCAATGCCTTCCGTCCGGAAACGGTTTCAGAACTCCTGGATGCATTGATTATAGCACACGAATCACAATCTATTGGGGTAGTATTGCTCAGTGGAGAAGGGCCTTCGCCTAAAGATGGCGGATGGGCTTTCTGTTCGGGCGGTGATCAGCGTGTGCGCTCCAACACAGGTTACAAAGGTGGTGACGGTATCAACCGGTTTAATATCCTCGATGTACAAAGGCAGATACGTTTTATGAATAAGGTGGTGATTGCGGTAGTGCCGGGATGGGCTGTGGGTGGAGGCCATAGCCTGCATGTGGTGTGCGACCTGACGCTGGCAAGCAGGGAGCACGCCATCTTCAAACAGACAGATGTAAATGTAGCGAGTGTAGATGGTGGCTTTGGGTCTGCCTATCTGGCGCGTCAGGTAGGCCAGAAACGTGCGCGTGAAATTTTCTTTCTGGGAAAATCTTATTCAGCTCAGGAGGCCTATGAGATGGGAATGGTGAATGCAGTGGTGCCCCATGCCGAACTGGAGCAGACTGCTTATGAGTGGGCGCAGGAAATATTGAAGAAGAGCCCTACAGCCATCAAGATGGCTAAGTTTGCACTGAACCTGATTGACGACGGGCTGGTAGGGCAACAGGTGTATGCAGGAGAGGCCACCCGATTGGTTTATATGACTGATGAAGCCCGTGAAGGGCGGGATGCTTTTCTGGAAAAGAGAGATCCTGATTTTGATAAGTTTCCCAAATTTCCATAAGTAAATAAGATGGCATCTGTTTCGGCCTGGCTGGTAACTTTTCGTTTGCGCACATTGCCCCTTGCATTGTCCACAATTATTCTGGGTAGTTTTTTGGCTGCATACAGAAATAGTTTTCATTGGAGTATTTTTATTCTGGCTGCGCTGACTACTCTGTTTTTGCAGACACTCAGCAATCTGGCTAACGATTATGGAGATACCTTACATGGGGTGGACAATCCGGACAGGACAGGTCCCAAACGGAGTTTGCAGACGGGAGCCATCACCCTGAAACAAATGAAGGCAGCAATTGTCGTATGTATCCTGCTGTCGCTCTGCTCGGGAATTACGTTATTGGTAGTGGCTTCCGAAGGTTTGAAGTTGTCTTACGGGTTGATCATGCTTGTGATTGGGTTAGCTGCTATCGCAGCAGCAATGAAATATACAATGGGTAAACGCCCATACGGGTATGCAGGTTTGGGAGATATTGCAGTGTTTATCTTTTTTGGGTTAGTAGGCGTGCTGGGTACTTTCTTTCTTCATACGCATTATGTCGGTGTGGAGGAATTTTTTCCGGCAATGGCTGTAGGCTTTTTCAGCACAGGAGTGTTGAACCTGAATAATATGCGCGATATTGAAAATGACCGGCTGTTTGGCAAACATACAATTGTGGTAAAGATGGGTAGTGAGCGTGCCAGGTGGTATCATTTTTCGCTTATTTTGGCAGGCATAGTGTGTGCTATTGTTTACACACTTACGGCCACATCATCAGGCTGGAAATGGCTGTTTCTGGTCACTGTTCCTCTTTTTCTGAGAAGTTCCATAGTGGCCTTTAAAACGAAGGAAGTAACCTCACTGGATCCGGAGTTGAAATATCTGGCGCTGACCACCCTTTTGTTTTCCATATTATTCGGAGTAGGGTTAGTAATCGCGTAGAGATACTTATAAAATGTCTGGTGTTTGTAAAAAGAAAATTATACTTCGAGAGTGCCAGGTGTCACCTTCCTGACTTATGTCAAAATCAAAAACTTGTCTGCGTCATCCAGAAAGGGAAAATGGGCACGAACCTGCTCCAGGTCTTCCTTATGAAAGGTGTAGGTTGAAATTTTTTCTTCGCTGCCTAAGTCCTGAATCACATTCCCCAGTGGGTCGATAATCAGGCTGTCTCCCGCATATCCATGACCGTTACCGTCTGTCCCCACCCGGTTTACTCCGATTACAAAACACTGGTTTTCTATGGCTCGTGCGGTTAGCAGTGTCCGCCACATAGAGCGCCTCTTATCGGGCCAACTGGCTACATTAATCAGGATGTCGTACCGGTTTTCTTTTTCAGGAGGCTGGCGGTTCCATACAGGAAACCGCAGGTCATAACAAACCTGCAAATTAATCTTCCATCCTTTGAGGCTGCCGGTTAGTTTTTTTTCTCCGGGCGCGTAATGGTTGTGCTCATCGGCATAGCTAAACAGATGCCTCTTGTCGTAATAGCCCATTTCGCCATTGGGCAACATCCATATCAGGCGGTTGTAATATTTCCCGTTTTCTTTGATGATCACACTCCCTGTGATTACAGCTCTTTTCTTTTGAGATACACGCCTCATCCATGCTGCTGTGGCACCTTCCATTGGTTCGGCCAATATCTCCGGGTTCATGCTGAATCCGGTTGTGAACATCTCGGGCAAAACAATCAACTCGGTATTTTCGGTAATGCCTGCAATTTTTTCTTCAAATTGTGCCCTGTTGGCCTCCGCATCTTCCCAGACAAGAGAAGACTGGATTAATGATATAGTCAAAGATTGTGATGCCATACCCTCAAAGGTAAAGATTTGAAGATGACAACAGTTTGTTGTGATTATTATCCGGCAGGCTGAAGATTAACTTTCCCTGCTTTATTAATAAGAGGAAGTCCGGGTTAGATGATCCGTATTGCTTTGCAGAAGGAGGTCAGCACAAATGGTAATACCACCCAGAAGTATTCTCTGATCCAGATCAGGAAAACAAGTTGCACAATTGCGGAGATCGCAAAAATTACCCAATACTTTGATACTGATTCTCTTTCAACGTTAGTAGCCATGAGCGGTATAATTTGAGCAAATATAATTCTAAAAAGTAAAATCGGAAACTTTGGTCAGGATTCTTTTCTGAGAGAGAGCCAAACTAGGTTTTCAGCTTAAATATTAGTGATCATCATTATACAGTAACAGATTTTTTCTTTTTCAAGTCAGCCGCATAGCGGTATTCATTACCCGTTGGCGATAAATCCGGGAAACAATGTCATTCCGCCATCCACAAACAATGTAGCACCGGTCACATAATCGCTTTCGTCACTGGCAAGCCATACTGCTGCTTTCCCGATATCTTCGGGTTGACCAATCCGGCCATACGGGATGAGTGTCAAAAGTTTTTTGAGTGAGGCTTCATTGTCCCAGTCAGATTTATTGATAGGTGTCTGGATGGCGCCGGGTGCAATTCCGTTTACTCTTATTTTTTGTGAGGCTAATTCCTGTGCAATAGTTTTCATAAACATACTGATGCCTCCTTTACTTGATGCGTAATCTGCATGCCCGGCCCACGGTATCATCTCGTGTACACTGCTGATACAAATTATTTTTCCTGCGGCACTGCTCCTTTCAGGTACGACACCACGGTGAATAAATTCCTTTGCTGCCTCGCGTGCACAAAGAAAATATCCGGTAAGGTTTACGTTCATCACGGTTTGCCATTGCGCTATAGTCATCTCTGTAAAAGGTGCATCGCGTTGCAGGCCTGCATTGTTGACCAGAATATCTATAGTGCCATAATGGGCGATTGCCTGTCGAAACATTTCCTGTACTTCTGCTTCGTTACTGACATCTGCTTTGAAACCGATTGCGTTACCTCCGTTAACAGTAATCTGTTGTACCATTTGCGTAGTAACCTCATCATGTACCACATAATTGATAACTACATTAGCACCTTCCCGGGCGAAGGCTTCTACTATACCTTTTCCTATTCCACTGTTACCACCGGTAACCAGTGCGGTCTGACCTTTTAACCGTTGCATGTTTTTTTTGATTTTTTCTGCGAAAATATTATGCCAAACAAAGGCGGTATGCCGGCCCGACTTTTCTGATTAACAGATATTAGCTATGGATTGTGCTAAATGATTAAAGTCTCAGGATGATTCACCAGGAGAAAAGATGAGAGCTATGCTTTTTTCATGGCAGCAAAGCCCCGTGCAATATCTTCAATAAGATATTCCGGCTCTTCTATCCCAATATACATCCTGATTCTTCGGTGTTCAGGATCGCTCAGGTCTATGGTATTTCCGGGTTTTCCCGCTATGGACGGCATTACCAGAGACTCGTATCCGCCCCAGCTAACGGCCATCAGTATATGTTGCATACCTTCACAAAACCTTTCTATCTTTTCGATGGAGTCAGCTTTCAGCACAAAACTGAAGAGACCTCCTGTGTCTTCCATCTGGGCTTTGGCCAGGCTGTATTGAGGGAAAAGAGGGTCAAATGGGTACGCGATGGATTCCACTTCTAATTGAGTCTTCAGGTAGCTCACGATCAGCCTGGCTGTCTCAGCACTTTTCTTTAATCTGAGAGGCAGAGTACGCAGGCCCCGAATCATCAGCCAGGCGTGAAAGGGGGTAATTCCCAGACCTGCTGTCATATATTCACTGCTAAAAATCTTGTGCATCATTTCCTTTGTGCCGGAGATCACGCCGGCTACTACATCACTGTGGCCGTTGAGATATTTCGTAGCACTCTGAAAAGAGATGTCAATGCCATAATCGATAGGCCTTTGATATAGAGGAGAGCAATAACTGTTGTCGCAAATGGTAAGGATTCCTTTGTCTTTGGCGAGTGCAGCTACCGCTTTCAGATCCTGAAGCTCAAATGTCCAGCTGTTGGGGCTTTCCAGATAGATAATTTTTGTCTCAGGGCGTATGGCTTCTTCAAAGTTTTTCACATTGGTACCGTCCACATAAGTGGTGCTCACACCGAATCGGGGAAGAAATTTTTCAAATAGATGCTGCGCCCAACCGTATGGTTTTCTTACGGAGATAATATGATCGCCTGATGCAACATTTGCAACCACCGAGGCGAAAATGGCACTTGCGCCACTATTGAGTACCAGACTGTCTTCCGCATTGTCGAGAGCGGCTAGTTTTTTTCTTAGGATATCTACAGTTGGATTGTTCCCCCTGCTATAAAGAACCGCTTCAGATTCATTTTGAAGTGCCGTCCTGAATTCCTCTACAGTATCGAACGAAAAATTGCTTGCCTGTATAATTGGGGGCGCTATGGAGTGAAAATAGTTTTCTCTGAGTTCGCCTGTTTCGTTTAATATTTCAGAAAGTAATTTCTTTTTCATAGTCGATAATTTATTGAGTACGGAGCCTTCTTTTGCCAATGAAAACAAAGTAAATAGCAAGAAACACGCTCAGTACAGCAATCGCAATCAGGCTGATTTTAGTTTCTGTGACAAAGATACTGATGCCTACGAAAGAATAGGCGGTTATAAAGATCAGGGGGAGTACCGGATACCATCTTACTTTGAAAATTCCAGAGTCATCGGTTCCCCTTGCCCTTCGCCTGAGAATGAATATTCCGGCAGCGGATAGCACCATTCCGAAACAATCGAGAAAGATGGTGAAACTGAGAATTGCATCAAATGTCTTAGCCCAAAATACGATTAAAACGCAGGCCGCTGCGAAAACACTTATGGATGCAGAGAGTACTTCGGTCTTCGGATTCCTCTTGTTGAATATCGGAGGTAATATGTTGTCATCGCTCATGGCGGCCATCACCCTTGGGTTACTCATTAGTAACACATTTACATAGGCCAATACACTTAAGAAAAGAAGTACAGAGAGAATTTTCTCTGCTGCCGGACCAAAAACTTTGGACGCCATGATGGCTGCAATATTAGGCGCCTTACCCAAATCTTCGTATCCGATTACTTTCACGTATGCGTAGTTAATGAGGAGATAGAGCACCAGTATCAGTGTAATACCAATAAAGATGGCTCTGGGAAGTGTCTTCTGAGGATTTTTGATTTCTTCGCCGAAATTGATGGTTTGCTGGTAGCCGCCGTAGGTAAAACTAACTGCCACCAGGCCGATTCCAAAGGCTTTGAGGTATGCCAGGAAATTCTGGCTGTGGAGCGATCCTGCCATCAGATCTACAGGCTTGCCTGTATCAAAAAATAGTGGAGTAATCAGGGCGACTACCAGTGCGACCTTTACTACTGTCAGCACATTTTGCGCATAAGCGCTCATCTTAAGCCCTAATAGATTTACACCATAAAAAAGAATTATAGAAGTAAGTGCAATAGCAGTCTGGTAGCTCATCAGCTCAGAGGGGCTTACGTGTGGCCATATCACACTACTGATATATTCTCCTCCCACGAGTGCTACTGCACCCAGCGTGGCTGCATTGCTCACCAGAATAATACAGTTGATCCCAAATGCAATTGAGGGATGATATGCATAAGAGAAAACTTTATAATATCCACCTGTCACAGGAAGGCGGCTGCCGATTTCAGCATAGGTGAGTGCGCCGCAAAAAGCTACTACGCCACCGGCAATCCAGCTTAAAAAATAGATGAGTGGGCTATCTATTGCTGCGGCTACGTTTACAGGTGTCCGAAATATTCCCATTCCCAATACGAAACTGACCATCAGAGCAGAAACATCAAACAATCCCAGGAAACGGGCAGGTTTTCTTTCACTGTTTTTTTGCATCGGTTAAAGATAGTTATTCGTATGCGCACTGTTTATGTTTATTTTTGAAGAAACCCCTCAGCCTGTGATGAAATATTGTCTGCTTTATCTATTCGTAATTGTTTTTTCATTTACCGCTTCAGGACAGAATACATCTGACGCATCAGCCGAAAAGGATACTTTACAAAATGTAATTATTTCTGCCTTTGAATCGTATCATAAGCTACTAGATGTACCTGCCCCTGTGAATTTGTTGCGCGAAAAACAAATGCAACAGACAAATAACCTTTCATGGGTCCGGGCAATGAATAATCTCCCCGGTGTGAATATGGATGAACGCTCTCCCGGTAGCTACAGGCTGAATATCAGAGGAAGTTCTATCCGCTCTCCGTTTGGGGTGCGGAATGTGAAAATCTATTATAATGGCATACCCATGACAGACCCGGGAGGAAGTACTTTCTTTCAGATATTAGGCCCTTATAATGCTACTTCAATAGAAATTATCAAAGGCCCTTCAGGGAGTGTGTATGGTACAGGAACCGGCGGCGTGGTGTTGCTTAGCGATGTGCCCGATAAATCGGGCATACGGTTTTCGGATACTTATGGCAGTTATAATACCAACAGCATGGGACTGGCTGCTAATATTGTCAACGACGGGAAAAAGATTTCCTTTAAGTATAATCGTCAGTCGTCTGATGGGTTTCGTGAACACACAAAGATGTACAGAGATGTATTCTCTATGAATGCCACGCTGGTGAATCGGGAGAAGTTCAAACTGGAAAATTATTTTCTTTATGGACGCTCCTATTATCAGACACCGGGAGCGCTGACACTTGCAGAGTACAAGGCAAACCCACGAAGTGCACGCCCACATGCCGGGCCTAACCCTTCGGCCGATGAGGCAAAAGCGGCATTTACGCTGAACTATTTTCTTTCCGGATTTAAGATGGAGCAACAGATTACAAACAATTTTAAGAACTATGTGGTGCTCTATGGTGCTTATGCGCAGAACAGGAATCCGAACTTCAGAAATTATTCACGCACCAGTGAACCCCATTTCGGAGGGAGGACCGACTTTACCTATTCCACCCTGGTAAATGGACGTGCGCTAACGATTGATTTTGGGGGAGAATATCAGCATAGTTTCAACGGACAGCGTGTGTATAAAAATAATGGTGGAGAACCCGGAGCACCACAGACAGATGATGAAATCCAGAATACACAGGCGTTTGCTTTTGTGCAGGCACAACTGGAACTTGGCAAAGGATTTCTGGCAAGTGTGGGTACCAGTGTCAATTTCCTGGATGTCGATTTCCAAAGGTTTTATGATGAAAGCCTGCACTATAAAAGATCTTTCAGGAATGAGTGGGCACCCAGACTGAGTCTAAGTAAGCAGATTAATGAAGATATGACCGTATATGCCTCTGTGGCGCGTGGTTTTTCACCTCCTGCCACTTCTGAGTTGTTGCCCTCTACAGATATTTTTAATACTACGCTACAGGCTGAGTCGGGGATAAACTATGAGTTAGGATGGCGTGCAAGTATATTCAGCAGACGGTTGTTTGCGGATGTAAATATTTTCAATTATAATCTGAAAAATGCAATTACGCAAAAGCGTGATGCCAGCGGTGGAGATTATTTTAGTAATGCGGGGAAGGCTGTACAGCGCGGTTTGGAGGTACTGATCAGTGCGCAGGTGGTAGATAGACCGGTGGGGATTCTCAATGGTGTGTCATTAATGCTTTCCGGTACATGGCATCATTTTGCATATAAAGACTATAAACCAGGTTCTAACGATTTTTCGGGAAATAAGGTGCCTGGAGTGAGTCCTGTAAAACTTGCGTTTTCAGGTGATGTCTATTTTGTATCGGGTACGCGATTGAATGTATCGTGGTTATACAATGGGAAGGTCGCACTAAATGATGCCAATTCGGAATATGCGTCGGATTATTTTCTGGTGCATGCAAAATTGTATCAGCGCTTAAGATTGGGAAAGGGGAATACTATTGAGCTGTTTACAGGAGCAGATAATATGTTCAATACAATTTATAGTCTGGGGAATGATATCAATGGAGCCGTAGGCAGATATTATAATGCGGCTCCGGGCAGATCATTTTACGGAGGTATTTCTCTGGATTTATAAAGAAAAATAATAAGTAGAAATTAGCGCCTCATTTAGGCAAAGCAGTGGGCTGATGAAACTGCCCTTTGTGTATTTGGTTTGGATTTTTCCCTTTTATCCACTTACATTTGCCGGCGAAATTGGTTTCTTGAAGAATTAAAAAGGGAATCCGGTGCAATTCCGGAGCTATCCCCGTAGCTGTAAGGTTTACCATCTGTTGAAGATGGTTGCAGGTACAACGCCACTGGAAATGCCGGGAAGGCACCTGCCTAAATAACCAAGCCAGAAGACCTGCCTGTTTCTGTTATTATTAACCAAATGCTTTCGGGAAGAAAGGCAGGGATGAAATACGGCTATCCTTTGTCTTTTTATGCTGCGGAAGCAAAAAAAATTTTTTATGAAAAAAGGATGGATCATTGCGTTGGCAATGGTAACAGCCGGATCGCTGCGGGCACAGGACAGCGCTCAGGTACTCGATGAAGTAGTGGTCACTGCGTCCAAAACACCAATCAAACAAAGTCAGACCGGAAAGGTGTTAACGGTAATTTCCAAACAGACTATTGAACAAAATCCGGGCAAGACCCTGAGCGAATTGTTAACACAGCAGGCAGGAATTGTGATCAATGGAGGGAAGAGCAATCTGGGAACTAATCCTGCTATTTTTTTAAGAGGTGCTTCATCAGGCAATACGCTGATATTGTTAGACGGGGTTCCGATGTATGATCCTTCTTCTGTTTCGGGAGAGTTTGATCTGAATAATTTTGATGTCTCGCTACTCGAAAAAGTAGAGATTCTGAAAGGAGCACAGTCCACGCTTTACGGCTCTGATGCAGTGGCGGGGGTGGTAAATCTTATTACAAAGAAGCCTTCTTCAAAGAATATTTCGGGGAATGCTATTTTGGGAGCGGGGAGTTACGGTACATGGAAAGCCAGTGGTACCCTGTCGGGCGCTAACGAAAAAGGTTATTCGTTTCTGGTAAACTATTCAAAGTTACAGAGTAAGGGATTCAGTGCGGCCTACGACTCTACGGGAACTGCCGGCTTTGACAGAGACGGATTCAATAGTGATATGTTTCTTGTAAAGTTAGGTGCAAAGCCTTCCGAAAAGACTGAACTGTCGCTCTATGGGAAATATAGCAAGTATGGCGGTGATATTGATGCCGGCGCATTTGCAGATGACAGGGATTACTCTTACAAGAATGACAACACAATTGCCGGACTGACGTTCGATTATCATCTGCGCAATGGATTTATCAGGCTAATGTATAATGCGAATTGGTACAACAGAAACTTTACAGATGATTCGGGTCATGTTGGTGGCTTTTCGAAATATCAGCATGGTGTATATAATGGTTTTTCGCATTATGCTGAGTTATATACAAGCCTCAAACTGAGTCCGGAACTGGAACTACTTGCCGGAGCTGATTACAGGTATAATAACACAGATCAGATATATATCTATCAACCTGATTATGGGTTTCCTGCGTTGCCTCTTTCATCTGATAGTGCACGTACGCACCAGGTGAGCGGATATGCTTCATTGCACCTGAGTACTCAGGGAGGATTTGGGCTGGAAGCAGGAGGCAGATTTAACTATCAAAATCTGTATGGTGCAAACAGTACCGTGTCTGTCAATCCATATTATAAAGTGAACAAGCATCTAAAAGTTTATGGCACGCTCGCCTCAGCATACAAGATCCCTACACTGTATCAGTTATATTCTGAATATGGTAACAGGAGGCTGAAGCCTGAGTCCACACTTTCAGCAGAAGCGGGATTGATGTGGAGTGATAAAGCATCGTACTTCAGGGCCACGGGTTTCCTGAGGTCGGGAAGGGATGTAATTCTGTTCTATACTGATCCACTTACTTACATGAGTAACTACATAAATGGCGACAAGCAAAATGATAAGGGTATAGAGGTAGATGCCAGATATGCAGTGAATAGTAAACTGTCTTTGATTGGCAATTACACATTCGTAGATGGAAAAGTTACCACACAGAATGGCGCAAAGGATACCAGCTATTTCAATCTGTACAAAAAACCCAAAAGTATTCTGAATATTGGTGCGATATATACACCTGTAAAGAGTTTGAATGTGGGTGTCCAGCTACATACAGCGAGCAAGGCTTTCGAAGGCCGTTATATGGCACCGCCTTATGAATTGAAGGGATATTACACATTGGGGTTAAACGTGAACTATACCCCGGTCAGGGCTTTGTCCTTATTTGCTGAATTAGACAACATTACGGATCAACAGTATTTTGATACACGGGGCTATAATACCAAAGGAATTAATTTCATGGGAGGCGTGAAACTCTCTTTTTGATAAGAATCTGAGAAAAACAGTAAGGGGCATAGTCATATCTGATTATGCCCCTTTATGATTTTTAGTGTGTCCTGTATTGTTAGATGTCTATTGGCTACAGGCGCCTGATCCTTATATTTCTGTACCACACTTCGTCTCCGTGATACTGAAGTGCAATGCGTCCGGTCTTGAATTTGCCGAAGTCGGGCATATACTTGAATTTACTGATGGCAATCATATCCTTCCAGTTTTGGTCCCACATCTGAGTGCTGAGCGTGCGCACACCGTTCATGTAGAAATCCAGTTTGCCGTTTTTGCTTTTGAGGGTGATTTTATTCCATTCCCCGACAGGGTTTACTGCTTCCTTTGATGCTAGCAGATCATAGAGGTCTCCTGCCCGATGGGTGTAGAGTCTGCTGTCCGAATGTCCCGGGCGGGTAGGTGTACCGTTGTCGAGTACCTGCATTTCAGGACCGGTGAGGTAACTGGCCTCGTACTTCTTGTCTTCCTTCACGTAAAAGATGATGCCACTGTTCCCCTTTTCACTGATCTTCCACTCGAGTTCGAGCTCGAAGTTGCCGTATTCATTATCGGTCACGAGGTCTGCAATCTCCTCGCTCTTATATTGTTTTTCGTTAGGCTTGTCCGGAAAAAGCACGCCGTCTTTTACTTTCCAGAAGTTACCAGCTGTCTTTTGGTTATACAGGTGCCATCCTTTTGTGGAATTTTGTTGGAGGAGTGTCTGCCATCCTGAAGCTGATCCGGACTGATGTTGTGTGCCGGTACAGGAAGCGATCACGAATATTGTAGCCAGTGCAAAGGGTATTCTTTTCATAAAATGGTTTTTAAAAAATTATCCTTGTAGTCCGAGCACTTTTTTATTGAGAGATGGATCTCTTACAGTTGCCGCAAAATCGTCAAATGCTTTTTCTGTTGTTTGAATTATATGATTCCTTATGAAGGGTGCTCCTTCACGTGCGCCGTCTTCAGAATTTTTGATACAGCACTCCCATTCCAGCACGGCCCACCCGTCGTAATCATATTCAGCCAATTTGGAAAATATTCGCTTAAAGTCGACCTGGCCATCGCCTGGTGACCTGTATCTTCCGGCCCGCTTCAGCCAGGGCTGGTATCCGCCAAAAGTGCCTTGTCTGCCCGTCGCATTAAATTCAGCATCCTTCACGTGGAAGGCTTTGATACGTTGGTGGTAGAAGTCGATATATTGGATATAGTCAAGGCATTGTAATACAAAGTGTGATGGGTCATAAAGCAGGCACGCTCTTGGGTGATTGTGTACCTTTTCTAAAAACATCTCGTAGGTCTCTCCATCAAAGAGGTCTTCTCCCGGATGTATTTCGTAACATAAATCTACACCTGCTTCATCAAATGCGTGGAGTATAGGAGTCCACCTGCGCGCCAGTTCTGAGAAACCCTCATCCACCAGACCGGCCGGCCGTTGTGGCCAGGGATGAAATGTGTGCCATAGTAAGGAGCCACTGAAAGTAGCGTGGGCCTTAAGCCCCAGGTTTTTACTTGCCTGTGCTGCATATTTTAATTGCTGCACTGCCCATTCCGTTCTTTCCTTTGGATGCCCCTGAAGCGCAGTGGGAGCAAAGCTGTCGAAAAGCAGATCGTAGGCCGGATGCACGGCCACCAGTTGTCCCTGCAAATGGGTAGAGAGTTCAGAGATTTCCATTCCGTACGATTGTACTATTCCTTTCAGCTCATCGGCATAGGTCCGGCTTGTGGCCGCTTTTTCGAGATCGATAAACCGGGGATCGAGCGTAGGTATCTGAATTCCTTTATATCCCAGTTGTGATGCCCATTGGCAAATGTGGTGGAGACTATCAAAGGGAGCTTTATCTCCAATAAATTGAGCAATAAAGATAGCGGGCCCTTTTATCGTTTTCATAATTTATTAAGTGTTGAACGCAATTGAAGTTTCAAGTGGTACTAAAGTTAATGAAAACAGAGATTTACTCTTCGCTTACCTGTACGCTTCTGTTAAAGCTTTCGCTGAGCGATATAAGCGTTTCAGTTCTTTCGATACCCTTTATTTTTTGTAATTCATCGTGCAGCACATATTTAAGTTGATTGATGTCTTTGCATACGATTTCGGCAAACATGCTATAATTTCCGGTAGTGTAGTTCAGCCTTACTATCTGTGGTATTTTTTCCAGATCTTTAGCAACCTGTTCGTACATGGAACTTTTTTCGAGGAATATGCCCACGAAGGCAGTGATATCAAATCCTAAAAGTTTCAGGTTTACCTTGAGTTTTTTTCCTTTTACGATTCCAAGTTCTTCCAGTTTTTTAATCCTGACATGGATGGTACCGCCGCTTACGAATAGTTTTTTACCCAATTCTGCATAGGGTGTCTCGGCGTTTTCGCTCATCTCCTGGATAATCTGTAGATCGAGTTTGTCAATATTAAACTTCGCTGCCATTTTAAAATGTGTTTTTGAAAAATATCAGATAAAAGTAAAGATAATTAAATCATTTCTATATTTCAAAGATTGTGTTTAAAATATTTGTTTATTATTGGCTGTGTATTTAGATTTGCATCATAATCGTTCTTTAACACTGTGGGGTGATGAAATTTATGGCAGACATGCCCTCTTGTCTCGGGGGTGAGGATTCCAGGATAAACATAGCATAGAGCTGTTATCCGGCAACGGATAATAACCAGGGTCGACCACTAAAACTTTGTGTTATAGCTAACTGCCTCGTGAAGGTTCGAACCCTTCCCCTACAGCTAATTAAAAAGCCACGTTTTTTGCGTGGCTTTTTTCGTAATAACCTGTATTGTATTTGTATCGGGGAGCGGACTTGAACCGCCGACCTTTGGGTTATGAATCCAATGCTCTAACCAGCTGAGCTACCCCGACGTTTTATTGGGCGGCGAAGATAATACATCTCCCTGAAAAGTAGAAAGTCACTTACAGCTTATCTTAATTTTTGCTTTTAAGCCTGCTATTTTTGGATTACTTGGTGCTGCCCGGATAGTTTTCTAGCGCCCTTTCCAGGCAATCCATTGCCTTGTGAATGGATTCGGTATTAAGTACGTAAGCAAAACGCACTTCATTTTTTCCTAGTCCGGGGGTACTATAAAATCCGGTGCCGGGCGCTACCATTACAGTCGCGCCTTCATATTCCCATGATTCTAGTAACCACTGGCTGAAACGGTCCGCATCATCTACCGGAAGGGATGCCATAGCATAGAATGCACCACCCGGATTGGGACAGAAGACACCTTTCATGGTATTTAGCCTGCCTACCAGTGCATCTCTTCGTGCAATATATTCTTCCCTGGTATGGTCAAAATAGTCTTGCGATACACCGATTGCAGCCTCACCTAATATTTGTCCGTAAGATGGGGGGCTGAGTCTGGCCTGAGCAAACTTCATTGCAGTTTGTAGTACTTGCTTATTTTTTGTAACAAAAGCACCGATTCGGGCACCGCAGGCACTGTATCGCTTACTTACTGTGTCCATAAGTATAACATGCTCTTCTACTCCTTCCAGTTCCATTGCACTGGTGTGTGTGCCGGTGTAGCAGAATTCGCGGTAGGCCTCATCGGCAAAGAGATATAGGTCGTGTTTCTTAATGATGGTGCGGAGGGCCTCCAGTTCTTCTCTGCTGTACAGGTAGCCGGTAGGGTTATTGGGATTGCAGATAATGATGGCCTTCGTTTTATCAGTTATCTTCTTTTCAAATTCTTCAATTGGTGGCAGTGCAAATCCTGTTTTAATACTGCTGAAGATAGGTTTTACCGTCACCCCGGCTTCTACTGCAAATCCGTTATAGTTGGCATAGAAAGGTTCGGGGATGATAACCTCATCACCGGGATTAAGGCAGCTCATAAAACCAAAGAGAATGGCTTCGCTTCCTCCGGTAGTGATGATAATATCATTGTGATCCACATGGATGTTTTTTGTCTGGTAATATCCTGCCAGTTTCTTCCGGTAACTTTCGTTTCCTGCACTGTGGCTATATTCCAATACTTTGATATCCATATTCCTCACGGCGTCGATAGCTATTTTAGGTGTTTCCACATCGGGCTGGCCGATATTGAGATGATAAATATGGATTCCTCTTTTTTTAGCGGCTTCGGCAAAGGGAACCAATTTGCGGATGGGAGATGCTGGCATCTCGATACCGCGCTGACTGATTTGTAACATAGTGCAAAGGTAGATTGAAAAATTGTTTTTATGTCAGAGGTGGGGCCGGATTCGGTAAGTGTGGTTAAGGGTTTATTTAAGAGGCTTTGAGATTTGTAATCTGCATGGAATTTTCTAGAGAAAGCAGTGTGAAATACCTTTAGAGTTTTCCTTATGAATAAATTTGGCTACACCAAAGGCAGATATTATCTTTGCCGTCCAAATTTTTGGAATGGCGCGTTGGTCAAGGGGTTAAGACGCCTCCCTTTCACGGAGGAATCACGGGTTCGAATCCCGTACGTGCTACAAAAGATGAGAATGCTCTGGTTTAAGCCGGAGCATTTTTTGTTTGAGTTATTTTCAGTTTACTTAAGTTAAATTGTAGATTGTTGGTTTTTGCAATCAAAACTTCTTATGGTTAAGGTTTATGTACTAATAAGCGAAAAAGATGGCCATACTTATGTGGGCATGGCGCTGGACGAGTTTATCAGGCTGGAAGAACATAACCGGGGAAAAAACCGGTATACCAAAGGCCATATTCCCTGGAAGATTATTTATAAGGAAAATCACCCGGATTGGTCAAGTGCTCGATTGCGCGAAAAGTATTTAAAGTCAACTGCCGGGAAAAACTGGCTTAGAAGTCAGGGTTTCCTCTAAAGGTGAAATAGGAGGAAACACGGGTTCCCTGCCTGACTGCGTCAAGCAGACAGGGAATCCCGTACGTGCTACGAAAGATGAGAATGCTCTGGTTTAAACCTGAGCATTTTTTGTTTGAGTTATTTTCGTAAATTAAGGTGTTGGATAGGAGGAAACACGGGTTCCCTGCCTGACTGCGTCAAGCAGACAGGGAATCCCGTACGTGCTACAAAAGATGAGAATGCTCTGGTTTAAGCCGGAGCATTTTTTGTTTGAGGGTTCCCTAAGCATTCGGAGTGGATGTGGAGAACTGACGTGATTTCTGCTATCCCTAAATTAGATTTCCATAGCCTCATCCTAAAGTGTGGAGTAATTAATTTAATGCCAAAGCCTGGTGGGCTCCAGCTCAGCCTGTTCGGACAATTATTAAATAAAGTTATTGCTGCCGGAAAGAGCAAAGGGTATTTTTTTTATTTTGCGGCTCGCTTCATTAAGATGATCAGAGGGTGAAAGGGTCAAAGGGGATATTCTATTCCCTTTGGGGACATTGCCGTTCCGCGGCAAGGGATTTTTGGGGGTCGCAATATTCATTCTTTTTTCTTTACCGGTAAGGTGAGCTTTACATCCGGAGAATTTGATGAAAATATCCGGATACGGGAAGCCAGACCTTCCCATAGTGCAGGAATCGGAATTAAATGTAGTATGGCCGGATTTTTTCCGGGAATTTGAATTCAGGATTTCTAATGATCTTGATGAGCTTATAGTATTGCAATATCGAAGCGAACTGGAGAAAGCCTGGGGTATTAAAAAGTATTGTATATGAGTAAAGTAAAGGGGTTAAACAGAGTAAGGAAATTTTATGAGTGGACAACTTCCATTCCTGTACTGGCTTTCATACTTTATTTTTCAGGGTATATCGATGATAATATGCTGTTTCAGACTATCGCCGGAATATTGCTCGTCTTCTGTGTCATGTCTGCCGTACATCATTCAGAAATTGTAGCGCACCGGGTGGGGGAACCCTTTGGTACTATCATTCTGGCAGTATCCATTACAATTATTGAAGTAGCCATCATTGTTTCATTGATGATAACCGGAGGTGAACAGTATGCTTCCTTTGCCAGGGATACGGTTTACTCCGCAGTAATGCTATTGCTGAATGGAGTGGTGGGATTTAGCTTATTTATCGGCGGCAGGAAGTTCCGTACCCAGACATTTTCAGTCCATTCGGTTAAAATTGCTTTAGTCTCCCTGATCTCAATTGTGGCATTTACGATGATACTCCCCACTTTCACAAAAGGTGAACCCGGCCCCTATTATACCGAAGCTCAGATTCTGTTTGAGTTTATTGCCTGCCTTGCCATATATACTGCATTTATTTCGGCACAAACGCTACGACACAGAGAGTATTTTATTACAGGAAGCCAAGATGCGCCTGATCATTCAGGTCACACTATTTCCAATACTTCATTGGTAATAAGTATTTTGTTTCTGCTTATTAGTCTTACGATTGTTGTCTTATTGGCAAAGAGCCTGTCAATACCATTGGAGAGGGTAATAGTGAATTATGGCCTTCCCAAAAGTCTGGTCGGCATTATCATAGCAGGAGTTATCCTGTTACCTGAAGGAATTGCGGCAGTGAGTGCGGCACGGAAGAATAAACTTCAAACGAGTTTGAATTTAGCATTGGGCTCAGCCATTGCAAGCATCGGGCTGACGATTCCAATTGTTTCTCTAGCCAGTTATATTTATGATTTTCCACTTATTCTGGGGCTGGATATTCTTTCAATTATACTATTGGTAATTTCTATTTTTACGGTGATGCTTTCCTTAATCGGAGGGCGTAGTAATGCAGTTTACGGGGTGGTCTTATTGGTAAACCTGGTAGCCTATATTTTTCTGACGATTAATCCGTAGAGGAAGAATGAATAGCATGGTTCATTTTACAGATTGCTTTTCTGAAGTGTCCTTCTTGGAAATAGGTTGGCAGATTGAATTCTTAATTTCTTTATTTGATGATATACTTAACTTTTCTCAGGTGGCTTTTCTAAGATAGAGATTTTGGAATATCTTCTCATTGTCTAAAGGTAATTTTCAGCCTGAGCATTTGCAGTCGCATTATTGTATATTCGGGCATCCAAGCTAGTATTTATAAAATGACCAGGACTGATCCTTTCAAAATTCTTAGCCCAAACGAACGTTGGGCGCCTTCGCAAAATCAGTTTGAAGCATCCAATGATGCTTATGAAAAATTATTGCCGCCTTTAGTATATAAAATCAGGCTCGCTGTTGCAGCATGGCGCAATAATGATTATGCCGGTGCATCAGACACTACAAAATCGCTCCTGAACTTTTGGTTCAGCCATGAACATTTCATTGGTCAGAAGCCATTTTCTTTTTATTTCTCCCAACGGGAGGCAATTGAATCTATCATCTACTTATATGAGATAGCCAAAGCAAAAGATAAATATGACCTCATGCGGTTTGACTCATCCCAACGGGTAAGCACGGGCATGTTTGGTGAATCATGGGCCAGGTATGTCATCAAGATGGCTACCGGATCGGGGAAAACCAAAGTGCTGGGTCTTACGCTGGTCTGGTCTTACTTTCATAAACTTTATGAGGCAGACAGCGACCTGTCAAAAGATTTCCTGATCATCGCTCCAAACATCATTGTGCTAAACCGCCTTTTAAAAGATTTTGACGGCTTAAAAATGTTTTTGGACGAGCCTTTCATCCCGGAAAATGGAATGGATGATAAAGACTGGAAAAATGATTTTCAATTAACCCTGCATATACAGGATGAATTAAAACCTATCACTGCATCCGGAAATATTTTCCTGACCAATGTGCATCGCATATTTTTTAATGAAGAACCGGAAGAAACGGTTGAATCTATTTTTCTGGGTGCCAAACCGAAACCGAATGCGGATACTTCAAGAGGCCTTGACTTAGGAAAGATTTTACGCAGCGACAAAATAAAAGATTTGGTGGTGATGAATGATGAAGCACATCACATACACGACAGTTCACTTGCATGGTTCAGGAGTATTGAAGACATCAGTAACAAACTGAAATTAAAAACAGGAAAAGGTATCAGCCTGCAAGCCGATTTTTCGGCTACGCCCAAACACAACAACGGTGCGATTTTCGTACAAACTATCACGGATTACCCGTTGGTAGAAGCCATCAAACAGAATGTGGTGAAATCACCCGTACTGCCGGATGAGGTTTCCAGACAAAAGATCAGTGAAAAGGATTCTGCTGATTTTGTGGAGCGGTACAGGGATTATATTCAGTTGGGTTATTTAGAATGGGAAAAGCAATATGAAGAATTGAAAAACATGAAGACGCCAATTCTTTTTATCATGACGATGAGTACCAAAGAAGCCGATCAGGCCGCTGCTTTTTTGGAAATGAATTATCCTTTATTAAAAAATTCTGTACTGACCATTCACACCAATAATTCAGGCGAAATAAAAGAAACTTCTTCCGGAAAAAAAGATAAGGAAGCGCTGGAAACACTCAGAAAGGCGGCAGATGATATTGACCAGGATATGTCGCCCTACAAAGCAGTTGTATCCGTGCTGATGCTTCGCGAAGGCTGGGATGTTAAGAATGTAACTACCATTGTAGGTCTGCGCCCGTTCGGGGCTGATTCAAAAATTTTGCCCGAGCAAACGATTGGCCGCGGGCTTAGGAAAATGTTTTCTTTGGAAATGAAAGAAAACCTGGTGGTAGTAGGTACACCGGCATTTATAGAGTTTGTAGAAAGTCTGAAAACCGAGGGCGTAGAATTTCAATATAGCCCGATGGGCAAAGGTACGCGAGGCACTTCGGCAGTGATTGTAGAAGTAGATGAGGATAATCCCAATAAAGACCTTGACAAGTTAGATATACCGATTCCGCAAATGTCGCCAAGAATTTACAGAGAATACAAAAACCTGGAACTGATAGATGTGTCTGCATTTCAAAATGAGAGAGCGGGATTCAAATCCTTTGATGCTGACGAGTTAAAAGAAATTGTTTTCACTGATATTGATGGTAAATTTTCTCACAAAACGATTTTTAAAGATACCGTACCGGATTACCGGAATGTCATTTCTTTTTATACGGATTCTATTTTGAAGGAGAGCAGGCTGTTCAGCGGTTTCAATATTCTTTATCCAAAAGTGGAAAGCTTTATCACCTATCAGTTATTCAAAAAAGATGAAGCGCCGTTTACCGTTGTATTATCTGACCCACAGACCATGCGCAATTTGTCAGAAGCAGGACCGAAGCACATTTTGTACACTTCTTTTAAGAAAGCCATTGATGCATTAACAGTTACGGACAAAGGATCGGCTGAGGTAAAGAATTTCATCTCACTCAGGCTCACAAAACCCAAGGTAGCCGAAAATCAGGGATACCTTATCCCCAAAAAATCGGTTTTCAATAAGATTATCGGCGATAATGAATTTGAACTTTCTTTTGCCGCTGATTTGGAAAACCGTTTTAATGATGTGATAGCCTATGCAAAAAATACCATCGGCGATGGCGGTGTCAATTTTAAAATGGAATACCAGGCAGAGAACGGGAATATCAGGGAATATTATCCGGATTTTTTTGTAAAAACTTCTGACAATACCTTCTTCATCGTAGAAACCAAAGGCAGGGAAGACCTGGATGATGTACGCAAAATTCAGCGGCTCAAAATCTGGTGTGAGGATATCAACAAAGTGCAATCCGAATATTCTTACACACCCGTTTACATTAAGCAGGAAGACTGGGAGAAGAGGGAAAAAGATTTGAAAACATTTAAAGAGGTTTGCAAAATATTTGGAGTGAAATGACAGAACAGGAATTACATGAATTTTTAAAGAAGAATTTCCCAAAGGAAAATGAAAAATGCGAATGGAAGGAGTTCAAATCGCTGAAGCATTGCATATCCGGTCACGAAGGTGATGATATTGTTTCTTATATTTCTGCTATTGCAAATATGAAAGGCGGTCATCTTTTGGTTGGGGTACAGGATGAGACTTTAAGGATTGTTGGCATCTCTGATTTTTTTAATTATACCACCGAAAATCTCAGATTGAAAATTTTAAGAGAGTGTACAAATCTTAGTTCCGAGAATTTTGAAATACAGGATTATACTACTACCGACACCAATAAAACAATATGGATTTTTCATATACCCAAACACCAATATCGCCTGCCGGTTTACGCACATAAAAAGTTGTGGCAAAGGATTGACGATAATCTGGTAGAAATGACTCAGGCCAGATTAAATACAATTATTTCCGAAGTGCTTCCCCGCGAAGACTGGTCGGCTAAAATAATACCCGAAGCAACCATATCGGATTTGGATAAGGCTGCTATAAAAAAGGCGAGAGTAGAATTTATAAAACGAAATCCGAAGTATGAAAGTGAAGAGCCTTTCTGGGATGATGTTAAATTTCTAAATAAAGCGAAACTTACAATTAAGAATAAGGTTACCCGGGCAGCAATGATTTTGCTCGGCAAGGAGGAATCAGAACATTATTTAGGTTCATTCGTAAAGATCAGATGGAATTTAAGGTCAATAGAAAACCAGGACAAGGACTTTGAGATATTTTCAATTCCATTTATCCTTGCTGTTGACAATGTTTTTTCAAAAATCAGAAATCTGAAATACCGCTATCTCCGGGAAGGAACGCTTTTTCCCGATGAAGTCCTTCGTTATGACCCTTTCAGCATTCGTGAACCGCTTAACAATGCTATTGCTCATCAGGATTACACAAAAGGCGCAAGGATTAATGTTGTAGAATTTGAAGACGATCATTTGGTGTTTTCAAATTACGGCACTTTTCTTCCAAAGTCAGTTGAAGATGTGGTAATTAAAGACACGCCGGAGGAAGTTTATCGTAATCCTTTTTTGGTAGAAGCCATGAAAAATCTGGATATGATAGAAACACAGGGAGGCGGCATACGCAAAATATTTAATTACCAACGCCAGCGCTTTTTTCCAATGCCTGACTATGATCTCTCCGAGGAGAAGGTAAAAGTTACCATCACTGGTAAAATATTGGATGAAGATTTTGCAAAAATTCTTATTAAAAATCCTTCTCTCACACTCGAAAATATTATCCTGTTAGATAAGGTTCAAAAAAGAAAACCTTGTTCAAAGGATGAATACCGCTATTTGAGGAACCTTGGATTTCTTGAGGGGCGATGGCCAAATTATTACCTTTCTTTAAAAGTCGTTGAGCCACTTGATGACGATGGTTTGAAGGCAGAATATATTGCAAATAGGAGTTTTGATGATGAGCATTTCAGAGATATGATCTTTCAGTATATCAGAAAGTTTGGCCCTTGTAAAAGATCCGCGATAGATAATTTAATCATTCCCAAATTATCGGCTATACTTACTGATAAACAAAAGAAGAAAAAAGTAAGTAATCTTCTAAAATATTTGAGGGAAAAGAAAAAAGTTAAGTCTGTTGATTTTGGAGAATGGATAGTTAATGAAAAGGATCGGGAAGAATGATTTTGTAGTCGGTTTGTAGTCGGTTTGTAGTCGGTTTGTAGTCGGTTTGTAGTCGGTTTGTAGTCGGTTTGTATATCAACTATTTGAGAATGAGCATGTTATGATGTGTCCTTTTTTAGTCGGGAAAAAATAGTTAGTCAAAAATTGAGGTGAGTTCAGGTGGAAGGCCGCCTTTCTCAATAGATATTATTATTTTATAATTTAAAAAGTATTACCACCCCAATGATCAGACTATTCTATCAACAAAAAGGAGTGAGAGAAACGCCCATAGTTGATAAAATTTTGATATAAAAGAAAAAAAAGATAGTTGATAACCAGCGTGTTCTGTCTATTATTATTTGATGATATTGTGCGAAAATGTTCGGAATTGTAAAAATATTGTGCGAAAATGTGCGAAGTGTTTTCATAAATAACTGAAAAAGAGATAATTATACCATGACCGAAAAAGATAAAAACCATATCATAGAACTCATAAAAGCCGGTGAGAAGCTTCCTAAAGAATACATCTATAAACTCTTTGCCGATGAAGAAGACGTGTTCCTCTTCTGGAATGGAAGAAAGGAAGATGTGACCAATGTGGCGCTGCCCTTTCACAGCATTGAACATATAGATGAGCCGCGCCGGGAAAACAAGAAGGCCGGCGAAGCTTTGGAATTGTTTGACCAGAGAGGAAGGCAGCTACAGGGCTGGACCAACAAACTCATCTGGGGCGATAACAAACTCATACTTTCCTCCCTGGCCAACGGCCCTATGCGCGAAGAAATAGAAAGGGAGGACGGACTGAAACTCATTTACATAGACCCGCCCTTTGCCGTGGGCGCCGACTTTGGTTTTAATATTGAAATAGCAGGAGAGACTGCCGAGAAAAAGCAAAGTATCATTGAAGAAATTGCTTACCGCGATACCTGGGGCAAGGGTATTTCTTCTTACCTGACCATGATGTATGAACGATTAAAACTGATGCATAATTTATTGGCAGAGGATGGAAGTATTTATGTGCATTGTGATTGGAGGGTGGTAGGATTTCTCCGGTTAATCCTAATGGATATTTTTGGTGAGGATAATTTTCGTGGACATGTAATTTGGCGTAGTATGACACCATCTGGATTTAAAGGACAAACAAGCCTTGGTAGAAGTCACGACGATATATTATATTTTTCTAAATCATTAAAGTTAACCTATGTCCCTCAGAAAATTCCTTATTCAAAAGAATACTTAAAAGAACGGTTTAATAAGGTCGATGAAAAAGGGAGATTCTTCAAAGATGAAAAGATCGGATCCGCCACAACTGAGGAAACGATTGAAAATCTAAGAAAAGAAGATAGGATTTATATAACTTCAAATGGCAAACTGAGAATCAAACATTTCCTTGACGAAGCAGATGGCTATTATATGGATGATGTCTGGTCGGATATTTCTCATGAAAATTCCCAATCAGAGCTTAGAACTGGTTATGCTACCCAAAAACCCGAAGCCCTTCTTGAACGCATCATCAAAGCATCGTCCAACGAAGGTGACTTAGTAGCTGATTTCTTTTGCGGCAGCGGCACTACCGCAGCCGTAGCGGAAAAGTTGGGCAGGAAATGGATCACCACCGATTTAGGAAGATTTGCCATTCATACAACGCGCAAAAGGATGATTGGTGTACAGCGCACACTGCAGGCAGACGGAAAAGATTTCCGCGCCTTTGAGGTGTTGAACTTAGGCAAGTATGAACGCCGGTTTTTTATGGACGACCTCACCAACGGAGCCAGAAAAAAGAAAGAGGATATTTATGTGGACTTAATCCTGGAAGCCTATAAAGCCAAACGCATCACCGGCTGCGAAACACTGCATGGCAGCAGGGCGGGCAGGTTCGTACACGTAGGCCCGTTAGACGTGCCCGTAACCCAAAGCCGCCTGTTGGATATTTTTGAAGAATGTAAGCAGAAACTCTACACCCAGGTGGATGTGCTGGGTTTTGAATTTGAAATGGGACTAACCCCGCAATTCATACAGGAACTGAAAGAAAAAGGCGTAGCCATCACCCTGAAATATATTCCCAAAGAGGTGTTTGACAAAAGAGCCGTAGAAAAAGGACAGGTAAAGTTTTTTGATGTCGCCTATTTAAACACCAAAGAAAAAATAAAGGGCAAAACCATCACCATTGAACTCACCGACTTTGTAACGCACTACACGCAGGACGATATTGAAGAGTTGCAGCAAAGCATGAGAGCAGGCAGCAAGGTGGTGATAGAAGACGGGCAAATCATCAAATTAGAAAAAGACAAAAAAGGAATCATCCAAAAAACCCTGCTCACCGAAAACTGGTACGACTGGATTGATTACTGGGCCATAGATTTTAACTATGAGGATAAAAAAGAAATTATCAAAATAAATACAGATAAAGGTTCAGTAGAGGAAAAATGGACAGGCAATTATCTTTTTGAAAACGAATGGCAAAGTTTCCGTACAAAGAAAAACCCTTCCATTGAATTCACCAGCGCTGCCCACGAATACAAGAAAGCAGGGAAGTACAAAGTGATGGTGAAGGTGGTGGATATTTTAGGGATTGATACCAGCAAGGTGGTGGAGGTGATGGTGAAATGAGAATGAATATTGTGTTGTTGCAGGAAGTACCTTATCAATTATAGCATCTAAAATAAATAAAGCACATGGAAATAAGCGATTGGTTTACCATCATAACTATATTACTTGCTGTTTCTGCATTTTTCCCATTTGTGGAAAGAAAGGTACTTTATCTAAAACTATCACCCTGGAAAGTTTGGCTGTCGGGGATCTTCTTTTTTGTGTTGCTTCCCCTGTTAATATACTTTGATGATCTGAGAACAATATTTCCAATTTTAGCGAATGAGCCTTTTTCGGTAAAAAGTAAATATATACCTCAAGCAAAGACCTGGGCATTTATTCTCTTTCTCTTAATCACCATTTATTGGCTCTGGTGGTTCTTATTTTGTTTGAAAAAAGTTAACCCCAATGAAAGGCTAGTAAATTATTATCTGGAAAGTATGAACACCGTGGAATTTGATAAACTATTCAGAATAATAATGAAGTATGAATCTATTCAACTAAGACAACCAAATAATTTTACCATTTATCATCCTTTACTGACTAATGAATATTTTTTTTATAGAGCCATTGACTTTAGCCCGGAGATATATTTGAAAGCAATTCAAAATCTTGATGTAGAAATTCTGTTGAATTCAAGAATACCCCTGATAATTAGAGATAAAGTTAACGAACTCACAGCAGAACAAAGAAGAATAGGCGTATCGTCTATCTATAATACTGAGCCCATTTTTCATAGAAATTGGCCAAAGGAAAACTTATTGTTGTTTTATCTGACAGACTGTTATTTCGCAATAATGAAGAGTTGTCTTAATAAAAATACTTTCCATTCAGAGGAAAGCGGTTTTACCATGTTGAATTCATTTATGGAAACAATGTTTTCAGAAATATTAAAAAGTATCAGAATCCCTGAAGGGCTAAATATTCAGGAAGGGGGCCCCACCTATTTCCATAGATTACTCACTAATATTCTTTCTGCTTTAGGTGAATGGATATCAACTTTAAAGGAAAAGAATGAATCTGATGCCCTTTACCTCTTTTTAAGCTTGTATAGTCAATGCATTTATAAATTAACAGCCTATAACAATTCTATAATTTCTAAGAATTTCCTTAACAATCAGTTTACGTCCTTAATGAGAATTTATTGTGAAGGTGGAAGTTCTACAAGTAATCAGATTATTGACAACATGAGGTTAAAAATTGAAGAACAACTTGCTCCAAATTATTTTGATGATCGAAGATATTATAAAGATCGTTTTCGAGATGCATGGACACATGCCGAGAAGGACATTGAGATCAGTTCAAAATATTCTGAGGCGTATAATCGGTTTTTGACCAATGTAGTTAATAAGATCCTGGGTATGGAATAAGGGGCCTAGATAAAAACTTAATATCTTTTGGTTGCTAATCCTCATATCTATTTTGAATTCTTCCTTTGCCTACTTTCAATAAAAGGTACATTATAATCCCGCTGCAATAAATGGACGAAATAACTTTTATAGACATTAAAATTCAACCAGTGGTCTGCAGGGTACTTGACATCGTATTGTAGAAGAGCAATGGACAGGCAATTAACTTTTTGAAAACGAATGGCAGAGTTTCCGTACAAAGAAAAATCCTTCCATAGAATTCACCAGCGCTGCCCACGAATACAAAAAAGCAGGGAAGTACAAAGTGATGGTGAAGGTGGTGGACATTTTAGGGATTGATACCAGCAAGGTGGTGGAGGTGGTGGTGAAATGAGAATGAATAGTGGGTTATAGAAAGTACGATGCACAATACAGGAGCAGAACGAAATAAATACACATATTTTCCCTCAAAGTGTACAGGTAAAAAAGAATAGGTGGATATTGTACAAATGAAAGAGAACCCTATATAACCTCCTTCCCCTTTTCTATTTCAGTTCTCGCTAATCTGAGTGTTTCATTATCCGGTTCCAGGTGATTGCGGATGGCGCTGGAGAGTGCTATGGAAAACAGTTCTAAATCTTTAGTTGATAACTGTACTATGAAATTGTTTTGGTCAATTATAAATCCCAAACCATCGGTGTATTGCGTAAAGGAAAGCAAATCATCAAGACCAATCTGAAAACTTTTGCTGCTGTCGGGTGAAATAAAAATAACCCGCTGCGAGGTTAGGTATAATGTGCCATTATATTTATGGGTAACTTCATTTTCAATGGGTCTGGCTGTGCCCGTGCCACCTCCAACACTGATGGTACTGGTTACCGGAAATGACAAACCTCCGCCACTCAGGGAGTATTCAGTTATTTTGGTTTCACTTTCAATGCGTGTGCCATTGCATGACCAGTAGCAATTTTCAGACTGCCTGAGATTCAGGTATGGAGCCTGAATTTGCCTGAGGATTCCGTTTTCTAATTGCCATAATAATTTTCCTGTTTTGAGGTTTTGCAGGGTGGCCTGGGGGATAAGTCCAGATAACTTTTCCGGTGCATAGCCAAGTTTTGCCAGTACGTGAAATATGTCAGTTTCATCTGCTGGTGAAACTCTGCCTTTTGTAAGTTTTTTCTGTAAAAACACATCAAGAAATTCTTTGGCTGCTTTTTCCTTAGCAGCGTTAACATCTGGCTGTATCAAACCCAATTCATTCTTCAGTTTATTGATGAGTGATTCAATATGAATTTTTGAATACCCATCGTTAAAGGAATTACGGAATAAAGTTGCTATTTCAGAAAGTGCCATGGGTTTGATTGATTTCCTGACATCCGAAATTTCATTATCTGAAAGGTGAAAGTATTCTCTTAGCTCTTGAAGTTTTTGCTCTTCATTTGCCTGAAATAAGGAATGAATACCCGCCATGGAAATATTTTGGTAGAGCGATAAACCCAATTTCTTTTTGTCCTTATCGCTGAATGATCTTTTAGTTTGCTTCAGGCGGTTATCAATTGTTTGGATCAGGTTATCATCATTTTTTAGATCCAGATCCTTAATGAATTTTCTAATGCTAAGTGGCGGTTTTATTTCAAGGGAAGGTATTTTAAGTTTACCTTTTAAAAGTCTGACAAGAAACTTAGTTACGGGCGGAATTATTAGTAACCCTATGATGAAAATGATTACACCCGGAACAGTGTCACCTGAGGCTACTGCGCCAATGGTCAGTGCCATTAAAGCGATTCCTGAAATCCATCTAAAGATTATCCAAATTTTTCGCAGCATTCTCAATTCATTGAAATGATTTTCATAGCATGAATCCTAAATGATTCAAAGATTAATTGAAACTAAACAATTGTAATAAATTTTCTTCATAACCTGTAACACAATTTTCCTGAGGATAGTAAAACCCTTTCACAGAGAAGGCACAGAGAAAAAACCTCCGTGCAACTCCGTGTAACAAGAATCATTACACAGAGAGAAAGACAAAGAATACACAGAGAACCACAGAAAAAAAAGCCCTCCGTGCCCCTCCGTGCCTCCTCCGTGGTACTCCGTGTAATAAGAAACCATTACACAGAGGAAAAGACAGAGAAGCCACGGAGAACCACAGAGAAAATCTCCGTGCAAATTCGTGCCTCCTCCGTGGCACTCCGTGTAATAAGAAAACATTACACAGAGGAAAAGACAGAGAAGCCACGGAGAACCACAGAGAAAATCTCCGTGCAAATTCGTGCCTCCTCCGTGGTACTCTGTGTAACAAAAAACCATTACACAGAGAAAAAGACAGAGAAGCCACGGAGAACCACAGAGAAAAACCTCCGTGAACCTCCGTGCCTCCTCCGTGGTACTCCGTGTAACAAAAACCATTACACAGCAGACGCTAATTGTTTGCTTAACAACTATCTTACTAATGGTCCGTTACCTTTATTTGATTATATTTCTTATATTTGTGGATTATAACAATTTTGAGAAATAGGATTAACTATATTGACTTTGAAAAAAAACTGGCTTCTTTTGGAATATTCCGGCTCAATGATATTCTGAAGTTGTATCCGCACTTTGATTCCAGGCGACTGAATGAATGGCAGAAGAAAGGATATATCACCAAGTTGATAAAAGGAGTGTATATTTTTAATTCCATTGAAACAGATGAAAGTGTTTTGTTTCAGATAGCTAATCATCTTTCAAGGCCTTCTTACGTTTCTCTTGAAACAGCACTCTCTTTTTATCACCTGATTCCTGAACAAAGTTTTACCATTACTTCTGTAACGACCTTAAAAACGAACCATTACGAAACCCCAAAAGGAAATTTCATTTATCAATCGGTAAAGCCTTCTTTGTTTTTCGGATACCGTGTATTGCCCTCTCAGCATCGCCCGATTCTAATAGCTGAACCGGAAAAAGCGTTGCTGGATTTATTGTATTTACGGCCAGAATTGAATGATGCGGATAGTATAGCAGCATTGAGGTGGAATACACCGGAAAAGGAGTTTTTTGATGAACAAAAATTGGAAAATTATCTGCGGTTATTCAACAGTAATGCTTTGAACAGGAGATTAAAGATTTTTAAAAAAGTAACCCATGCTGCCATTATCTGAAATCCTGAAGGAATATCCTCAGGGTATGAGTGGCTTTCGTACATTCATCATTCGGGAGTATCTTCAATACAAGATATTGCAGGCTATGTTTGAAAGCAGGTTTGCCAACCAGTTCTGTTTTCTTGGGGGAACGTGCCTGCGCATCGTGCATGGCAATAACAGATTTTCTGAAGACCTGGATTTTGATAATTTCAATATTCCGGAGAAGGATTTTAAAGAAGTCTCAATAATCATCGTAAAGGAATTAGAGAAGGAAGGTTATGAAGTAGAAATGAAAACCATCATCAAAAGCGCCTATCATTGTATCATCAAAATTCCGGAGATATTGCATGCCCAGGGACTGTCTGGCCATCGTGAAGAGAAGATATTGATTCAATTGGATACTGAGCCCCAGCAGTTCAGTTACACACCCGAAAAAGTGATACTGAATAAATTTGATGTATTCACGCAAATATTTACCACACCATTAGATTTATTGCTGGCGCAAAAGTTTTATGCCATTCTTCATCGCAAGCGCAATAAAGGGCGTGATTTTTATGATGTGGTGTTCCTGTTGTCTAAAGTGAAAAAGCCAAACTATGATTATTTAGAAATGAAAACAGGAATAAAAGACGGCGTAAAATTAAAGTCTGAATTATTGAATCATTGCTCAAAAATTAATATGGAAGAGATGGCCAGAGATGTGCAGCCGTTTTTATTTTCAGCAAAGGATGTAAATAAAGTAACCTTGTTTACTGATTACATCAGGCAGGTAGCTCTTTAAAATGGTGAGCCAATCCGGAGTTTGGAGGTTGCATTTATCCGTGTAACAAAAACCATTACACAGAGAAAAACCAGAGAAGACACAGAGAAAAATCTCCGTGAACCTCCGTGCCTCCTCCGTGCAACTCCGTGTAACAAAAAAATATTACACAGAGGAAAAGACAGAGAAGCCACGGAGAACCACAGAGAAAACCTCCGTGCCTCCTCCGTGGTACTCCGTGTAACAAAAAAATATTACACAGAGAAATGGACAGAGAAGCCACAGAGAACCACAGAGAGGAATTCTCCGTGTAACTCCGTGAATCCTCCGTGCTACTCCGTGTAACAAAAAACCATTACACAGAGAAAAAGACAGAGAAGCCACGGAGAACCACAGAGAAAAAAACCTCCGTGCAACTCCGTGCCTCCTCCGTGGTACTCTGTGTAACAAAAAACCATTACACGGAGAGGAAGACAGAGAAGCCACGGAGGACCACAGAGAAATCATATTTTTAATTTAAAACCTATAATATGGAATTAAGATATCAAGAGCTTACTCAAAAAATTATCGGTTGTGCAATGGAGGTTCATAAAGTTTTAGGTCCGGGCTTGCTTGAGTCCGCCTATGAAGAATGTCTGGCGTTTGAACTGATCAATGCAGGGCTTTTTATAGAAAGGCAAAAACCGGTTCCGGTAGTATATAAAGAAATAAAATTGGAATGTGGGTACAGAATGGATATTTTGGTTGAAAATACGGTGGTGGTTGAGTTAAAAACTGTTGATGCTTTTAATGATGTGCATGAAGCGCAAGTACTTACCCACATGAAGTTTGGACTAAAACCCGTAGGATTGCTCATAAATTTTAATGTAACACTTTTAAAAAATGGAATAAAAAGATATGTTCGTTAACTTTCGTGCAACTCCGTGTAACAAAAGAATATTACACAGAGAAAAGGACAGAGAAGCCACAGAGAACCACAGAGAAAAAATCCCCGTGTAACTCCGTACCTCCTCCGTGCAACTCCGTGTAACAAGAATCATTACACAGAGGAAAATCCAGAGAAGCCACGGAGAACCACAGAGAAAAATCTCCGTGCAACTTCGTGCCCCCTCCGTGGTACTCCGTGTAACAAGAAAATTACTACTGAAAACCCTTCATTGAATTCACCAGCGCTGCCCACGAATACAAAAAACCAGGGAAGTACAAAGTGATGGTGAAGGTGGTGGATATTTTAGGGATTGATACCAGCAAGGTGGTGGAGGTGGTGGTGAAATGAATGCACCTGATGGTTTAAGAGCAAATGTAAGATGCGGTTCCGTTTGCAGGTTGACATAATTCCCAATCATACTATGCAACTCCCTCATTTATTCCCATCCTTCCTTTATAGTTGATTATATTAATTAATTTCATTGCCTAATCAACTTTTATATGAAATCAACAATATTTACCGTCTTCTTTCTCTTGTGTTGCATAAACCTGGTCGCTCAGAAGGGGAAAAGTACTAAACCCGCAGACAGGTTTGCCGGTCTGGATACAGCCTTCAGCAGAGTATTAAAAGAATGGAAAGCGCCCGGCTTCGCAGTAGCCGTGGTAGAAAAAGATAAAGTGATTTATGCAAAAGGATTTGGGTACAAGGATGTGGAAAATAAATTGCCGGTGACTGTAAATACACAGTTTGCCATCGGGTCGTGCACCAAAGCCTTTACGGCCGGGATATTGGGAGTCCTTAAGCAAAAGGGGAAAATCGATTTTGATAAACCGGTACACAACTACCTACCGGAGTTGAAATTTTTTAATGAAGACCTGACACTCCATGTTACTACCAAAGACCTGATGACACACCGTACCGGAATTCCAAGGTATGATTTTAGCTGGTACCTGTGGCCATCACACAATGAAGACAGCCTGATAAAGCGAATTCAATATATGGAGCCTACTTATCCATTGCGCATTCAATGGCAGTATAACAATTGGATGTACCTTTTGCAGGGAGTCATTGGTGAAAAACTCACGGGTGAATCATGGCATAAAAATTTACAGGAGATGTTTCTGACGCCATTGGGCATGGCCCATACCAACTCTACGAAGAAGGAGCACGAAGCGTTCAATGATAATGCTATCGGATATCAGGTAGTGAATGACAGCCTGATAGAGCCGATGGACTTTTATGATATTGCGGGAATGGCTCCGGCAGGAAGCATTAACAGCACCGTGATGGATATGAGTAAATGGGTAAGTGTTTGGTTGAACAGCGGAAAATTTGAGGGCAAAGAAATATTGCCGGCATCTTATATCAACGAGGCCAAAAGCAGCCAGATGGTGATGGGTGGCGCCTTGCCTCAAAAGGAAAGTCCGGATATTTACTTTTCTGATTATGGGTATGGTTGGATGGTTTCCAGTTATCGCGGACATTACCGCGCGGAGCATGGTGGCAATATAGATGGATTCAGTGCTTCGGTTTCATTTTTTCCCACAGACAGCATAGGAATTGTAGTGCTGGTAAATCAGAACGGATCGTCTGTGCCCTCAGTAGTGCGAAACATTATTTCCGACAGATTGCTGAAACTGCCTTACAAAGACTGGCAGACTACTCTGAGAAGTGCATACGAAAAAACCATAAAAGCCCAAAAGGAGGCACAGAATAAATCAGTAAAAGATTCCAGTATGGAAATTCGTCAGGGCCACCCGTTAAAAGATTATCCGGGAGACTATTACAATCCCGGGTTTGGGAAAATTCAGATCGCCGTGAAAGGTGATTCGTTATTTGGTACTACCCCAATGCTTAAATTCTATTTGAAACATTATAACTACGATATTTTCGATTTGTTTTTTGTGGATAAGAAAAGAGGAATTGACTCCTCCTCTCCGGGACCAAAAGTGCAATTTTATATGAATGAAAAAGGAGATATCGAAGGGTTGGAGACACGTCTTGAAACAACGAAGGAGACACCTTCCAGGTTTGTCAGAGTGCCGGCTGCAGTGGAGATGTCGTTGGATAGTCTGAACCAATACGCAGGCACGTATAACCTGGGGGTTGATATCAGAATTTATACAAAGCCGGATGGGAAACTGTATATGTTTGTTCCCGGCCAGCCTGAATATGAATTACAATACGAGGGCAATGATCGGTTTGGCCTAAAGGCGTTGAGCGGGTATCATATTCAATTTGTGAGAGATGATAAGCACAATGTCATTGAGGCCATTGCCCAGCAGCCTAATGGGAATTTCAAGGCGAAGAAAAAACAACCGTGAGGATAGGGGGATAAATAAGCTTTTCACGTTCTTCAGATTATTTTCCGGAAGTACAGGCCATTTTAAAAGAACCCGTTCTAGCATGCTTACAGGAATCGTCTTGTTTTTCTTTCAGGCTGCACCAAATGAACTATAAACCGGATAGTATTGAGCCTGTCAATGAAGTTGCATTTAGTTTTCTCTGAAAACTTATCTTTATTGTTACTTCAGCCTTCAAGCCGGAGAGTGAATTTATGGTGCTCCGGATTTTTATAAAAAGTCTTCAGATGAAAAAATTGGTTATAGTATTTTTTTCGCTTCTCTTTTCTGCTACAGCGCTGACCCAGCCCTTTGATCTCAAGAAAGATTTTCGCCAAGCGCGGTGGTTTAATGACTCCCTGAAACAGATTATTGCAGATGCCGGCCTGGCTGGCTCATTTGATGCGGGTGAAGACGGCATGGAGCAGGTGTCTTTTGCAGTAATAGATCTTACCCACAAGAAGCCGTTGCTTGGTGGGGTCAATATGGACAACTTTATCTATCCTGCATCCGTATATAAGATGTATGTTGCTATGGAAGTACTAAAGCAGGTGAGCGAAAGTAAGTATTCACTGTACGATGCGTATGTAGTGCATTCGCCTAATGATGTGGACCACAGTTCTGAAATAAAGTGGGATCCGCGCCCGCTATTGAGAGGTGGAGATACGGTCACTCTTAACTACCTTATAGACCTGATGATTACACGTAGCGACAATTCCGCAGCTAATTGCCTGATAGATATTGCAGGTAGAAAAAACATCAATAACACAATGCACCAATACGGTTGGTATGGAAGTGAGGTAACGCGCAAATTCCTGAGCAGGAAGTTCGAGGATCCGGGTTATGATACTATCAAGGGCACTGAGACCAGCGCACTGCATGCAGCTTTGTTTATGTACGGGATCTACAAAGAGAATCTGGTTAACTTTTGGGTGAGTAAAGAGTTGTACTCTTTTCTGAGCAGGCAGTTGGATACTACGAAACTTGCCACCGGACTGCCTCGCAGTGCAGTATTCGCTCACAAATCGGGCTGGTGGAGCTATTACACCAATGATGTGGGGATTGTGGAAGATGGTAAGGTGAAGTTTATTATTTCACTGTTTACTCCTGTCCCTGAAGAGGAGGCAAGGCCGCGGATGAAGTTGGTTGCAGCACGTGTGTATCAGTTATTACTTCGCAGAAAATAACGAGTTAAATCGAAAAGGCGGCGGGGAATTCTTTTCAGGATGGTCGCCTCAGTTGTTTTTTTGGCGTCTTTTCCTTAAAAAGTAAGCTGACCCGAATGCGATAGCGGCACCCAGTGCCTTTTGCAAAAGATGTCCGGAATTACCGCCCTGATATCGACGCGAGAGTACACTGCTGCCAATGTCAACAGCAAGTTTAAAGAGGTTTGATTTCACAGGTGTAGATTCTGTAATACCCCGGAACGCATTCCTGATAATATTCCTCGGCTGAATCTCTGAAGCTACTCTGTGAAAAGACTCGCGCAGTACTACCTCTTGCCGATCCCGCCTTTCTTCGAGTTTCTTTATTGCATCTGCCAGTTGGGTAGTATTTGTAATTGCAGCAGCCATATCCTGATTCTTCAAGTTTAGTTCTTAGTTTTCATTTTCTGACTCTTCGAGCAACAATCCGATCAGCCAGTTACTCAGTGATGATTGAAGTAACTTCTTTCTGAATACAAAGATTATTAGTGCCAGGATTACATAAATCGCCCCGGTAAGAAAAAAGCCGAGATGATACGATCCCAGTACTTTTCCCAGATAAAATGAAAGTCCGATAGATATCAGAATCAACACTAATAAACCCAATATCGAAAGGATTAGCGCAACGATACCGGCTGAGAATAACTGAGCCGACTTTTGCACGGACTTAAGTTTCAGCAACTCTACCTGAGTTTCTGTATAGTCGCGTACTGATTGATATAAATCCTCTATTGGCGTGCTTTCTGTTTCCTGGTCCATAATAAATTGTCTTCTGATTTTCGCCGGTCGATGCTTTCTAGGAATTTATCGGGTGCGGATTGCGGATGTCATTTTTCATTGCATGCTCCGTATCGCGTGCCTCTTTCACAAAGTCTTCTGCCGTCTTTTTACCTTCTTTTACCAGGGTATTGATCTTCTCTTTTGCGGCATCGTATTTTTCGGAAACGGCTTCTGAGAATTCATTGTATTTTTCTTTCAGGTCGTCAGCCAGGTCACTTCCCTTTTCGGCAAGTTTCCTCCTGGTTACTGAGCCTTTATCCGGTGCGAAAAGGACACCCAATGCTGCGCCGATTGCTACTCCTGCAAGCAAGGCGGCTACTGTTTTTCCTGTACTCATGGTTTAATGTTTTTAAAATTATTTTATTATCCAAAATCGAACCAACCCGAAATTATGGGGTGATCGTATTAGAAATTTTTCAGTGTCAAAGGTCAGTATAAATATTTTGTTTTTTACTAATTCTGTGTGAAATGAAAGATTTTTTGCCTTTGGCCGGCTGGTCAAAACAATTACGGGATGATTTTTGAAGCAAAGTGTCGGGATAAGAAAAATAATGGGTAAATTTCACTTTGAACTTGCTTTATGAAAAATACGCTCAAGCTCGAAAGCTCTTTACAAAATAGTAGCGCAAATAAGATACGAAGTGGATTTCTGGCGGCTTTTATACTATTACTCTTCAGCAATGTACTTACCTTTTTAACGACCCGCAAGGTAGAAGAACAATCGAAACTGGTCAGTGAAACCAATCAGCTGATTCATGATCTGGACAATCTGGTTTCGTTTATGACGAGGACAGAGTCTTCTTTTCACAGATTTATTATTGATAAGGATACAGTGCATCTGCAGTTATTTGATAACAACATTCGAAAACTGGATAGTGCGGTAGAACTTATTGGTGGACGGGTATCAGGCAATGCAGAGCAGAAGGAGAATATAGAAAATATAAAGCAGACACTTATTGATGTAGTAGCTACATTTCAGAAGTCTATCGAATCATTCAGGCACCAGGGGGCAATCTCGGATGAAATTGTAGCAGCGAATCGAAAGACTACCGGATTAATGACAAGCCTGGAAGAGAAGGTTTTTCACATGCAGGAAATCGAACGGCATTTACAGGATCAGCGGTCTGCTGATATCTCAGGATATGCAGGATTAATAAAGCGTACAAATATTTTTTCTTTGCTGGTAGCAATACTGGTAACGCTTTATTCTATAGTGGTGTTCAATGAAGAGAACCGGGCGCGCAAGAAGGCAGACGCCGCCGCAACAGAATTCAGAAAACAACTGGAGAAAAGAATAGAACAGTTGGGAGAGCTAAATACCGAGTTGATAGATCTGAGGAGTATGGAGAAATACGCAGCAGCAGGCAGAATTGCCCGTACTATGGCGCATGAGGTACGAAACCCGCTGACGAATATTAATCTTGCTATTGAGCAATTGCGAAGCGAATACCCGGTAGAAGGTGATGCAGAAATGTTTTTTGAAATGGTAAAAAGAAATTCTGATAGGATTAACAAACTGGTGAGCGACCTTCTGAATTCCACAAGGCTCACACAGCTTAACAAACAGCCGGTGCATATTGACGATTTGTTGAAGATGAGCCTGAAGGAAGCTGGCGACCGTGTGACACTTAAACATATTGCTATTAAGACCAGATTTGACAGTAATACAGAAATAGAGGTTGATGTGGACAAGATGAAGATTGTATTCCTGAACGTGATTGTCAATGCAATAGAAGCAATGCCGGATGGCGGAGAGCTTATGCTGACTACAGAGACTCAAAATAATAAGCTGATAATTAAGATATCAGATAATGGAGCAGGAATGAATGAAGAGCAGATGACCAAATTGTTTGAGCCTTTCTTTACAACTAAAAAACAGGGTAACGGTCTCGGGTTGGCAAATGCCCAAAACATCATTCTAAATCATAATGGAACTATTAAAGCGGAAAGTGAACTTGGCGTGGGAACTACTTTCACCATAATATTCAATCTTTCAAAAGCGTAAATCGGGATTCTCTCTGGCGAAGCAGGCTGCAAGGTTCATAGCCCTTAAGGTGCTACTCAACTATCTCAATGGTTAACTCTGAGCCCTATTTTAGATAGGGTATCCTGGATGATTTTTCGTGAAAGAGGCTTCATTAAAAAAAAGTCTGCGCCATTTGCCATTGCCATATTTTCTTCTCCGGCTGCATTAAATGCCGTCATCATTATGACCTTTGCGTCAGGTAGTTTTTTCTTTATGTGAGGTATAAATTCAATGCCGGTACCATCAGGAAGATGATTGTCCAGGAAAATTACTCTTGGATGAATACCCTCCAATTCCGATTTGGCTTCTTCAAGCGAATTGATTTCGATTGCATCTACCGACTCTTTTTTCAGAATATTTTTCAAAAGGTAGCAGAGGTCTTTTTCGTCATCAACAATCGCAGCTCTCATTATGGTAGAATTATCGTTCATCGTACTCTTAATTAGCTTCTTGCTTTTCTTTATAAATTGAAAACAATTTTGTTGCCAAAAGTCGTGCCTGTAATCGGGTGGCCCTGTTGGTATATCAGTCAAAAATAGGTAAATCTGCTGTTTCTCAAAGGTTTAAATATGATTTCACGCTATTTTTAGATTGATATTCAGTAGTTTAAGTAAAACGTATAATGCAGTAGGTATATTTTCCGTGAGCGGGGGCGATTCTGAAATTTTTGACAAATGTGGCGTGGATGTAAAAGGTGCTATACTTCTTATAATGGTTTGCTATTGCAAGGATTAACAGGGGGTTTATCTTAAATTTGCGTTTCCTTTTCATTACTTTTAATGCTTATGAAGGTCATAAACAAGATTTTAATTATAGATGACGACCTGGATATGTGTGTCTTATTGAGTCGTTTTCTTGAAAAAAAAGGATATACCACGGCTACGGCGCACAGTGCTTCCAAAGGCCTTCTCAAGTTTAATGAGGAAGATTTTGACCTTGTGATCTGCGATTTCAGGCTGGGAGATAAGGATGGGAAGAATGTATTAATGAAGGTGAAGAACCTCAAGCCATCCACAATCGTAATCATCATTACAGGGTATTC
The DNA here is from genome assembly GCA_023957755.1 of Chitinophagaceae bacterium. GTDB lineage: Bacteria > Bacteroidota > Bacteroidia > Chitinophagales > Chitinophagaceae > Ginsengibacter. Next base: position 126,649 of record JAMLGT010000010.1, on the reverse strand, counting down.
GGATATCAAAATAGCGGTGGATGTGATTAAACATGGTGCGTTTGATTACATCACCAAACCACTCGTTCCGGATGAGGTGCTCAGCGTCATTGAAAAAGCGAATAAGGCATTGGAAAAGTCAGCGGCACTGGCAGATAAAAAGCCGGGAAAAGCCACTGCCAAAGAAGAAAAGCATTTTGATGAGGAGGTAGCACTCCACTTTAATAAAGAGTTCCTGATGGGGCGCGATGAGAGTATTCGCAAAGTATATCATCAGGTAGCGGTGGTAGCCAATACCAACTATAGTGTCATCCTGTATGGAGAGAGCGGTACAGGTAAAGAGGTGATAGCCAAAACAATTCATGAAAACAGCCCGCGCAAAAAGGCTCCTTTTGTGGCAATGGATTGCGGCACACTCTCTAAGGAGCTTGCAGGGAGCGAACTCTTCGGGCATGTGAAAGGCGCCTTTACCGGCGCAATTAATGATAAGGCAGGCCATTTTGAATTAGCTAACGGAGGTACCCTTTTTCTGGATGAGGTAGCTAATCTGAGTAGTGAAGTGCAGGCATTGTTGCTAAGAGTAATACAGGAAAGAAAGTATAAACGCATAGGAGGAACAAAGGAGAATAATGTGGATGTACGCATTATTGTGGCCAGTAACGAAAATCTGAGGGAAGCTTATAAGAAAGGAAAATTTCGTGAAGACCTGTATCACAGATTCAATGAGTTTTCAATAAAGCTGCCACCGCTTCGCGAAAGAAAAGAAGACATTGTGCCTTTTGCTGAGTTTTTCCTCAGCCAGGCGAATAAAGAACTGAAAAGAAATATCAAGGGATACGATCCTGAAGTATTGGAGATATTTCAGAACTATCCCTGGCCGGGCAATCTGCGCGAGTTCAGGAATGTAGTGCGCAGGGTAGCCTTACTCACGCCTTCAGGATTGATAAACAAGAAGGTGCTCCCCTGGGAAATCACCCAATATCTGAAGGAGGAAGAATCGGAACAACAATAACTGTGCTGAGATATTACTCAGAAATTATAGTTTCTTTTTGGGGCATTTAAGCGGATACCGATATTATAGAATGTGGCCGGATCAGTTGCTGATTCCTTTCTGAAAAGTACATTGGCCTCAATCATCAGATTTTCCTTTAGCTCGTAACCTAAGGTAGCGGCCGCATTGAGCACCTGAATTCTATCACCTCCTCCTACAAAATTGTCATAGTTTTTTGTGCGGGTAGAGTAGAGTTTGAAGATGTCGCCCCCGAAGTTGGCATTTGCGGTATCAAGTCCTTTGTAGTAATAATGTACCGCAGCATCAAAGCGCCATTTGGGAGAAGGCTGATAGCGCACTTTTCCGATAAATTCCTGAAAGTTAGCTTCGAGCTGGTGAGCCAGAGGTTGATTATAGTGTGTATAGTTGGCTACAGAGTCATAATGAGAGTAGGTGAATGGCCTTACCCTATTGGCTTCTACCTGCAAATCGAGATTTTTGATGTTGAAAGCGTCTATATATTTCACACCTAATTGGTAACCATATTTATTAGCCCAAAAGCCATTGTTTTTAAAAATTTCTTTGAGCAGGAATTCATCGAGTAATAACTGTCCGTAAAATTGGAACTGCTTCATAGCATTTGCCTTAAAGTCGATGCCTGCCAGCGCATTATCAGGGCTTCCTACGGTGCCTTCCACATGTCGTAGGAAGATGATCGGGTTCAGATACATGAAATCGAATCTGTTCTTACGGCCAAACACGACTCCTTCAAATAATCCGATATTCAGCCACGGCGTTACGTTCATGCTCAGATGGTGCATCGCCGCGTATTTCCTGTCGAGCAGATGGTCTCCATGTTTTACGAAGGTAGGCACCAACTCCATGAAAAGATTCTGATAATTCAGTTTCCAGATTTTTGTGTTCAGCTTCAGGAATAGCGTGCTGTTTCCTGTGTTGTCGAGAAAGAGGCTTCTTTCACCATTTCCGATAAAGTTCTTGTCGTACCCAAATTGCACATCGATGTATTTGGTAACATTGAACGTAAAAGAACCTCTGCCATCAAAATAATCATATCCGTTTTTCTTGAAAGGCTTGTAGAATCCCACGCCGGGTACCGCCCTGTGAGTGGTTACATAATCTCTGAAGAATAGGGGGCCTCGTTCCTGATTATCAGTGATCGTGGTGCTAAATCCTATTTTATTGGCTATTCTTCCTCTGAGTGTGATGCCTCTTTTGTTATAGTATAGCGCATCTTCTTCCCCTGTGCCACTACCATATTGGAAAGAAAGTACCGGGTCGATAGCCAGGAAAAAGTCTTTTTCGTTTACATAAAACAGATGGGCAGGCGTTTTATAGAAAGTATTCCACACGGGGTGTTTGCTCTCGAACGATGCGTCGGATTCAGGGACCCATTCCATGTTGTTCAGATAGAGCGACCGGATGTTATATCTGTCCACTTCGGTCAGTGGCAGCTCTCCCATTTTGTAAAGACTGTCGGCATATCTTGCTTCCTGAACTGCGCTCCTTCTGCTAAATGGTTTCGTGGAGCTAAAGTTTAGATTGCTATTTTTGCCTTGTTTTATTTCAAGTCTTTCCAATAGCGGATAGGCTTTGTTACCTTCGGGCAGATAGGTAGTCTGGGCAAAAAGACTTTCAGTTGTGAGAAGCAGCGCGGGAATTAAAAAGCTTATGAGTTTTCGCATGCAGGATCGGTTACAGCATGTAATAAAATTAAAAATGCAAAATACTCTTTTTAGAAACATTTCTGTAGTCAATGAAAATAAAGTTGAACAGAAGGATGTATATGTAAAAGGCCGGCGCATTGAACAAATTGACAATAACATCTCGCCTCGCGAGAGTTTTGAGGAAATCAATGGGGAAGGGCTTCACCTCTTACCCGGTGTAATTGATGATCAGGTACATTTCCGCGAACCCGGGCTGACACACAAGGCTTCTATCTATACCGAGAGCCGCGCAGCAGTAGCAGGTGGCACTACTTCTTTTATGGAGATGCCCAATACCAGGCCACCGGCACTTACGATTGATTTGTTGGAAGAGAAATACAGGATAGCACAAAAAACATCGCTGGCTAACTATAGCTTCTATATGGGAGTAAGTAATGATAATGCAGAGGAAGTGCTCAAAACTAACCGACTCAGAAAGGAAATATGTGGGGTAAAGATTTTTATGGGCTCGAGCACCGGAAATATGCTCGTAGATGACGAACCAACCCTTCACAGGATATTCAGGGATTGCGAACTGTTAATTGCCACTCATTGCGAAGACGAAAAGACTATTCGTAATAATTACGAAATACTCAAAGCAAAAAACCCGGAGTTGGTACCATCCGACCATCCTTTGATACGCAGTGAAAATGCCTGTTTTGTTTCGTCTGCATTTGCCTCATCGCTGGCGAAAAAATACGACAGCCGTTTACATATTCTCCACATTTCGACAGCAAAAGAATTGGCGCTTTTCGATAATGAGATACCACTGAGAGAAAAAAGAATCACGGCTGAAGTGTGTGTACATCATCTGCATTTTAGTGCTGATGACTATGATGCCCTGGGTTATCTGATAAAGTGTAATCCTGCTATCAAAGAGAGAGTGAATCGGGAGGCATTGTGGGAGGGGCTTTTAGATAACACTCTGGATGTGATAGCCACAGACCATGCGCCCCATTTGCTTTCCGAAAAGCAACCACCCTACGAGCAGGCTTCTTCAGGCCTGCCACTGGTGCAACATGCACTTCTGCTGATGTTACATCATTACAAAGAAGGCAGAATAAGCCTGGAGAAGATAGTTGAAAAAATGAGCCATGCTGTGGCAGATTGCTTCCTCATCAGGGACAGGGGGTATATCAGAGAAGGCTACTTCGCCGATCTGGTAGTGGTAGATCTTAACAAAGAAACACAGGTTACTAAAGATAATATTCTATACAAATGTGGATGGAGTCCATTGGAAAAATCTATTTTCCCTGCCTCTATCGAAAAAACATTCGTCAACGGGCAGTGTGTATTTGATGCGGGTAAGCTCAGGGAATCTGAAGGAGCTATGCGGATGGAGTTTATGCGTTGAGGAATGTATAGAAGCTTCTCCTGCTGAATTGGCATGGTTTTGCCATGTTTCTTTTTAACGGAGTAAAGGGCTGGTTTTATGAGCAAAACCACTTTTGCTTCAAATTAAAATACCTTAATTTCGGTTTTTGAAAATAGTTGTTTATCTAACTAAATTATATCATGTACAAAAGAACGATCAATAAAGTTGCAGTTTTAGGTAGTGGCGTCATGGGAAGCCGTATAGCCTGTCTGTTTGCCGGTATTGGAGTGGATGTATTGTTACTGGATATACCGCCAAAAGAGCTGACGGCAGAAGAAGCTAAAAAAGGATTACAACTTACAGATAAGGCCGTAGCTAACCGGATTGTTAATAGTTCGCTTATGAGTACCGTCAAGGCCAAACCTTCGCCGGTATTTACAGATGCGGATTTAAAGAGGATTAAGACAGGAAACTTCGACGACAATCTGCAGGAGATTGCCGGTGTGGATTGGGTAATAGAGGTTGTGGTGGAGCGTCTTGATATTAAGAAATCAGTTTTTGAAGGAGTAGAGCAGTATCGCAGACCAGGCACGCTGATTACTTCTAATACCTCAGGTATTCCAATCCATCTGATGACGGAAGGGAGAAGTGATGACTTTAAGAAGCACTTTTGTGGTACCCACTTTTTTAACCCACCCAGATACCTGCGGCTTCTTGAAATAATTCCTACTCCTGATACTGATAAGGAGGTGGTCGATTTTCTTGCACATTATGGAGATTTATTTCTGGGTAAGACCACCGTGTTATGTAAAGATACGCCTGCTTTTATCGCTAACAGGATAGGAGTATTTTCAATCATGTCTATTTTCCACCTCATGGATCAATTGGGATTGGGAATTGACGAGATCGATGCCCTTACCGGCCCGGTTTCAGGAAGGCCCAAGTCGGCTACCTTCCGTACAGCAGACGTGGTTGGAATCGATACCCTGGTTAAGGTGGCACAGGGAGTGAAAGAAAATTGTAAGAGTGATGAAGCTTCTGCCATATTCAATATTCCGGAGTGGTTGCAGAAGATGGTGGATAATAAGTGGCTGGGAGATAAGACAGGACAGGGTTTCTTCAAAAAGATCAAAGGAGCAGAGGGTAAATCTGAAATCCTTACGCTGAACCTCACAACTTTTGAATATGCGCCTAGGGTAAAACCAAAGTTTGCCACCATTGACGCAGCCAAACCTGTGGACGATTTGAAGACGAGATTGAAGATGCTGACTGCAGGAAAAGACAAGGCAGCCGAGTTTTACCGGTTGTTTCACTACAGCTTGTTTTCTTATGTTTCCTTCAGAATTCCGGAGATCAGCGATGAATTGTATAGGTTGGATGATGCTATGAGAGCCGGTTTCGGATGGGAACTGGGACCCTTTGAAACGTGGGATGTAATGGGAGTTAAGGAAACCGCAGCTCAGATGAAAGCCGCTGGTGTGGCTTACGCAGGATGGGTGGATGAATTCATCAGTGCAGGTAATAATTCGTTTTATAAAGTTGAGAATGGCAAACGGCAGTGCTATGATCCTGCAACCAGAGCCTATAAACCATTGCCCGGAGGTGATGCCTTTATTATACTGAGCGATCTCACAGAAAAAACGGTATGGAAGAATAGCGGTTGCAGACTGGTGGATATGGGTGATGATGTGGTGGGACTTTCGTGGGCAACCAAGATGAACAGCATTGGGAGTGAAGTGATTGAAGGTGTGAACAAAGCCATTTCAGTTGCAGAAGAAAAGTACAAAGGATTAGTGATTGCCAATGAAGGTGCGCAGTTTAGTGCGGGCGCCAATATCGGGATGATCTTTATGCTGGCGGCTGAGCAGGATTATGACGAATTGAATCTCGCGATTCGCCAGTTTCAGAACACCTCGATGAGGATTCGCCATTCATCTATTCCGGTGGTAGTAGCACCACATGGACTGGCACTTGGAGGAGGATGCGAATTCTCGCTTCATGCCGATAAGATATTAGCAGCGGCAGAAACTTATATTGGATTGGTAGAATTGGGAGTGGGATTAATACCCGGTGGAGGTGGAACCAAGGAGTTCACACTCCGCACCTCCGACGAAATGCAGCCCAATGAGCCTGAAACCATTCCACTACAGAACAGATTTATGACTATTGGTACAGCTAAAGTTTCTACTTCCGGTTTCGAAGCTTATCAGATAGGTATCTTGAGAAAAGGCCACGATGAGGTAGTGATGAATCAGGATAGAAGAATTGCAGAAGCCAAAAAGAGTGTGATCGATATGTTTGATGCGGGATATACGCAACCGAAGGAGCGGACAGATATTAAGGTGCTTGGCCGTGCCGGCTTAGGCATGTTGTATGCAGGTATTAATAGTATGTACAGAGGAAATTACATCACAGAGCACGATGTAAAAGTAGCCAGGAAGTTGGCCTATGTAATGTGTGGAGGGGATTTGAGTGAAACAACTCTTGTGAGTGAGCAATATCTTCTCAGCCTGGAACGGGAGGCCTTTTTGAGTCTCTGCGGCGAAAAGAAAACGCTCGAACGTTTACAAAGCGTATTGAAGACAGGTAAACCATTGAGAAACTAATTCGCATTCCTTCAGGTGATGATTTGCCGGATTCATCCGACACAATCTTTCAACAAATTTTAAATATACTGGCAGATTATTCATAGATGCATTACTTTTAACTCTATGTCTGTCTTAACTGTAAATAATTTGTCGAAAAATTTCGGCAGGATACAAGCGCTCAAAAATGTAAGTTTCTCTGTACCGGAAGGGGTAGTATTTGGTATCTTAGGGCCTAACGGTAGTGGTAAAACGACTTTACTTGGAACCATTGTAGATATTATCAGGCCTACATCGGGCAGTTATGGCTTGTTTGATGGAGCGCCAAATGGCGATGCCCGCAGGAAGGTGGGTACACTTCTGGAAACTCCTAACTTTTATCACTATCTCAATCCGGTTGAGAATCTGAGGATAACAGCCGCCGTCAAGCAGATTGAAAATGCGGATATTATGAAGGCTTTGGAGACCGTGAATCTGGCACATAGGCGCACTTCGAAATTCAGCACCTTTTCTTTGGGAATGAAGCAACGTCTGGCGATAGCAGCCTGTTTGCTCGGTGATCCTGAAGTCTTGATATTTGATGAGCCAACTAATGGCCTGGATCCTACCGGTATTGCAGAAATCAGGCAACTGATGCGAAATCTACATGCGCTGGGTAAGACGATTATTATGGCAAGCCATCTTCTCGATGAAGTGGAGAAAGTATGTACTGATGTGGCTATACTTAAGAATGGTGATTTGCTGGCTGTCGGGAAAGTTTCTGATATATTGTCTGATGAAGAAATAGTAGAGGTTTCTGCAACTGATATGGAACGCCTCTATGCAATGCTTACCTCGTATGAAGGGGCATTGAGAATAGAAAAATCTACAGGAGTGTTATCTGTGTACTTTCCAAAGGGAGTATCCAATCCTGAACGGCTCAACGAGTATTGTCATAACAAGGGCCTTAGTCTGAATCATCTCGTAGCCAGAAAGAAAAGCCTGGAATCCAGGTTCATTGAATTAACAAATAACAACTAACAGCATGTGGCAATTATTAAAGATAGAGTGGCTGAAGGTGAGGTATTACAAGGCATTTTGGGTATTTACAATCTTGTACTTTGTTTCGCTCTTTGGGATTAATTATATCGGATTTTATATCAATGAACTGGCGCATGAGAATGTGCCGTTAGGATCGGCCTTATTAGGGACTCCGTATTCTTTTCCAAGGGTATGGGGCACTGTCGGGTTTATGAGCAGCTGGCTTCTTTATTTCCCCGGTATATTGTTTATAATGCTAATGACCAATGAATATAACTTTAAAACCCATAGACAAAATATTATTGACGGATGGGAGCGTGCACAATTTATCAATGTAAAGTTTACAGGCGCTTTTATTTATGCAGTGCTTATCACTGTGCTCAATTTTATTGTGGCACTGGTATTCGGATTTATGAGTGCCGGCTCGTCTTTCAGTTGGGAAGGTATTGAAAAGGTGGGCTATATTTTTCTGCAATCGCTTACCTATATTGCTTTTGCTATGTTCCTTTCGGTTATCTTCAGAAGGAGCGGACTTGCCATAGCGATATTCTTTCTGTATGGGCTTATTTTCGAATGGCTCTTTACAACCTTTATAAACCTTAAGTTAGACATGACTCCTGTAGGCTATTTCCTGCCGTTACAGACAAGCGATTCACTGCTTCCGCTACCCTTTGGGAAGGAATTTATTTATAAGGGTTTACCTGGTGATTGGGTGATGGTGCTTGCGGTAGTAATCTATACAGGGCTGTATTATTTCTTCTCACTTAAGAAGTTTACCAAAGACGACCTCTGATAATTGTATCCTCCTTCAGACAGGAGAGGTGGCAAATGATTACTGTAAATTTTGGGTTAAATTTCAAAATAAATTATGTTGTGGCAACCCTTCAGGGGCGGTACACATCTTTTTGTCGTAAATTAGTAATAGGAACACTAAACCACCTGAAGAATACTATGAAGCATATTGGGGTTATCTTAATTCTTACCTTAGTTTCTCTGTCGTCGAAAGCGCAGAGAATTGTGTACACGCAGCCGGATAATAATGATACCCGCTCTCTCAATTTTGAAATTATTGGTAAGTTCAGCAACAGCTATCTGATTTATAAGAATATCAGAACCAACTATTATATCACTGTCTATGATCAGGATTTGAATCAGAAGGATAAGGTCGAACTCAAATTTTTACCGGATAAAGTACTTAATGTGGACTTCATATCATATTCCGATTACGCATGGATGATATATCAGTATCAAAAAAGAAATATTGTCTATTGTAATGCGGTTAAGATTAATGGAGATGGCAAACTGTTAACCGATCCGATTGAACTGGATACATCTGCAATAAGTTTCTTTGCGGGAAACAAAATTTATACAACTATTAGCAGTGAGGATAAGAAGCAGGTAATGGTTTTCAAAGTTCAGAAGAAAAGCAACCAATTTGTGTTTACTACCTTGCTAATGGATGAAAACCTGAAACTAAAACATCGCTCGAGAATAGAGACAAATTACGAAGACAAGAAGTATGTGTTCAGTGATTTTTTGTTATCTAATGCAGGAAATTTTGTTTTTACAGCAGGTAACCGCTCGTCCACCCGCGACTATATTGAGGATCTGGATTTGGTCACCAAAGGGGTGTATGACGATGACTTCACCTCGATGAAGATTAATCTTTCAGAAAAATATGTGGATGATGTAAAGCTGAAGATTGACAATCTGAATACAAATTATATTCTGAATAGCCTGTATTATCTAAAGAAGAGAGGTAATGCGGAAGGTATCTTTACGGCTGTAGTTGATGAAGAAACCAATAGCCTGGTCTCTGGCACCTTTGCTAAAATTGATGACAGTCTTCGTGCGGGTATCAGGAAAAAAGGAAGTGAAAAGACAGCCCTGAATGATTTTTTTATCAGGAATGTAATACTTAAGAAAGACGGTGGTTTTTTGCTGATGGCCGAAGATTTCTATACACAATCAAGATCAAATAACTGGAATCGGTGGGACTACCTGTATGGCTATCCCTCTTACTTCTCTCCGTATTATTATTATTCTCCTTATTATTACAATTATTACAACTATTATGGCAGTCCGTATGGATATGGAGCAAACGATACCAGGTATTATTACAATAATATTCTAGTGGCAAGCCTTGATAGCACAGGGAAGTACCAATGGACGGCAGTGGTTCAAAAGTCGCAATATGATGATGAGTCAGACAATTTCATGTCGTATGCACTGATGATTACCGGAGGCAAACTGCACTTTCTTTTTAATGAAAATCTGCGAAGGAACCTGATGCTAAATGGGTGGACAATCGATGGCGAGGGTGATGTGGTACGCAACCCTCCCATGCATAATCTGGATAGAGGTTACGATTTTATGCCACGCTATGCCAAGCAGGTAAGTGCCTCTGAAATTATTGTCCCCTGTATGTATCGCAACTATATTTGTTTTGCCAAAATACAGTTCTGACCAGCCTTAAGATTCCCTCCCTTTCAGATGTCGGCCGGCGGGTAGGGTATGAACTCATTTTCAGCTATTTTTACAGCCTAATAACTGTATAAACCGTGATAGGAGTATTTCGTTCCAACAATCCGCTTAATGCCTCTATCCTTTTTGTGTATGGACTCCTGCTGAAGCTATACTGGTTTATGCACCTGCCATCAATCACACGGCGGAGTGCTGATGGTTTTCTTTATAATGCGTTAGTCGATTTGCTAAAACCCGGACTTGAAGAATGGCGGATTCTGGAGGCTGCGTTGGTATATTTCCTGCTCTTCACACAGGCGATGTCTGTCAATTATTTTATGAACTCCCGCAAAATGGTATCGGGCAATAATTTTTTGCCGGCAATGTCCTATTTGCTGATTACCTCCTTATTGCCTGAATGGAATATGCTTTCTCCTACTTTAATAGTGAATAGCATTTTGATATGGTTCTTTTTTAAAGTAAGTACACTGGGTTCAGGAAATCAGATCAGGAGTGTCTTATTCAACATTGGATTAGCTATAGGTATTTGTTCGTTCCTTTATTTGCCTTCATTATTTTTTGTGGTGATTTTGCTGATTGGTGTGGGGATGGTACGGCCTCCGAAGATATTCGAAATGGGAATGGTTTTTCTAGGATTACTTACTACCTGGTATTTTCTTGCAGCCGCCCTGTACCTGACGGATAAGACGCAACTCTTTGAGATGATGGATTTATTTTTTGAGTGGCCTGATATTTTGTTGAACAGGCTTGTGGTGACAGGGATGGCGCTGTTAGCGTTATTGTTGTTGGTTGGGTTTTATTTCGTTCAGGCACAGTCTTCCAAACAGATTGTTCGGGTAAGAAAAGGATGGGGTTTTGTGTTAGCAAATCTTATTCTGCTGCTGCTGATTCCTTTATTTCAGTTTAATCCTGACCTCAGAGACTGGATAATGACCCTGGTACCGGTTTCTCTTTTTGTAGGAGCAGGTTTTTATTATCTTTCTGTAAGGCCCATAAGAATGGTTTTACATTGGGGAGTAGTTTTGTTTATAGTTTATTACCAGTATTTCAGGTGATTGTTTTGCTGTGGTGGCGGGCTGCTTATCGTACAGATGGGGTAAACAGAGCCTCCTTCATTTAATCATTTAAGAGTAACTTTGCAGTTCTAATATATTTACAATGAAATTCGGCGTAGTTGTTTTTCCCGGTTCTAACTGTGACAGGGACATGGTAGATGCCCTTACCGGCCTGGGCTACCAGGTGGATACTATTTGGCATAAAGACAGCAGTCTGGCGGGTTTTTCTCCTGAAGAAGATTGTATTGTGCTACCGGGAGGCTTCAGTTTTGGCGACTACCTGCGTTGTGGAAGTATTGCGCGTTTTAGTCCTGTAATGATAGCCATTACAGAGTTTGCCGGGCAGGGCGGGCGTGTATTAGGTATCTGCAACGGCTTTCAGATTCTCTGCGAAAGCGGACTATTACCTGGCGTGCTTTTGCAGAATACAAACGTGAAGTTCATTTGCAAGAATGCCTGGATCAAATCTGAACGCAGTGGCGTGGTTTATAAGATTCCTATTGCACATGGCGAAGGGCAATACTACATTGATGCCGATGGATTGGAGGAATTAAAGAGAGATGGGCAGATTCTTTACAGGTATTGCAATGAAGCCGGAGAAGTACGTCCGGAATTTGCACCTAACGGTTCACTCGATGGGATTGCAGGTATCTGCAATAAAGAGGGCAATGTGGTAGGCATGATGCCGCACCCCGAAAGAGCCAGCAGTGTGTTTCTTAAGAATGAGGATGGTGTCGGCATTCTTGAGGAACTTTTTGAACTGGTGGCTAAGCACTGATTGCGCTCTTTTATCTGAGTATTTCTGGAATATTATCAAAAAAAATACCTCCTGATGGAGGTATTAATTGTATTTATTTGATTAGTCCGGATGATATCCGGCTAAGAAGTTAGAGTGCAATTTGCTTTTCGGTCATTATCTTTCTCAGATTGATAAGACCGTATCTCATGCGTCCTAGTGCTGTATTAATGCTGCATCCTGTGATCTGGGCAATTTCTTTAAATGAGAGTTCTGCGAAATGCCTCATAATAATCACTTCCTTCTGATCCTGAGGGAGCATGTCCAGCATTTTTCTAACGCGGATATTACTTTGGTTTTGTGCCATTCTTTCATCAACACCGGCCTCAGAAAAGTTGAGTACCTCAAAAATGTCATAGTTATCGCTGGTTTTGATGGTAGGGCGGCGCTTGATTTTTCTGAAATGGTCCACACACAGATTGTGTGCGATTCTCATTACCCAGGGCAGGAATTTTCCTTCGTCTGTGTAGCGTCCTGAGTGGAGTGTGTCGATAACCTTAATGAAGGTATCCTGGAAAATGTCTTCTGCCAGATACTTATCTTTTACTAGCAGCATGATAGAGGTGAAGACTTTTTCTTTGTAGCGATCAATCAGAGTAGATAGGGCTTCTGAATCTCCTTCGAGATACATCTGGATCAGTGCCTGATCCGGACTGGACTGTACGGTTTTCATAAACTGTTACGTTTTGGGTTAAGGATTTGTGTAAGCCAATTAAAAGAAAGGGGAGAAAAAGTTGCGCAAGCCGCACGGTTTTTCATGCTTTCAGGAAATTGGAATTGCTAAGATTATACAAAAATTCTGAAACTCCAAATTTTTTTAAGATTTTTTTTGAAAAGGCTCATTTGCCTTTTTCAAAGTGCCATCTGAGTAATGGTTAATTTTGTATTCTTCTCATGGCAAAAGGTACAATTACAAGAAAGGCTCCTGCGAAACTATCTGCTGCAAATTCAGAATCATCACATGATATTTTTATTAAGGGAGCAAGAGAGCACAATCTCAGGAATATAGATGTGGTAATCCCACGCAATAAATTTACGGTAGTCACAGGTGTGTCAGGTTCAGGTAAATCGTCCCTTACTATAGATACACTGTTTGCCGAAGGCCAAAGGCGCTATGCTGAAAGCCTGAGTGCGTATGCACGGCAGTTTGTGGCACGTATGTCTAAGCCTGATGTAGATTATATTAACAACCTGTGCCCTGCTATTGCCATAGAGCAGAAAGTGGTGACCCGTACCCCCCGATCTACGGTAGGAAGCCTTACGGAGATTTACGATTATATGAGGCTGTTATACGCGAGGATTGGCAAAACCATTTCTCCCGTAAGCGGACGCCAAGTGAAGAAAGACGATGTCTCGGATGTAGTAAATTATATTAATGGGCTGAGTGATGGCGACAAAGTGCTTCTGCTAATTCCATTTAAGACTTCTTACCAGAGAGGTGTCAGTGAGGAATTAAATATCCTGATGCAAAAGGGTTTTTCAAGGCTTCTGATAGATGGGAAGATTGTGCACATAGAAGATTTACTGGACGCGAAGGGACTTGAAAAGCAGTTTAAATCCAATGAAGTTTTTATACTTATCGATCGATTCAGGGTGAAACGCTTTGATGAAGATGATAATCATCGGATAGCAGATTCCGTAGGCACAGCATTTTATGAGGGGATGGGAGCGCTTTGGTTACTGATAAATGACGAAGAGAAAATACATTTCTCTAATCGTTTTGAGCTTGACGGTATCGTGTTTGAAGAGCCGGTACCTAACCTGTTTTCATTTAATAACCCTTATGGAGCATGTCCGGTTTGCGAAGGCTTCTCACAGGTGTTGGGTATTGATCCGGATCTGGTAATTCCTGACAGGCAACTGAGTGTGTTTGAAGGCGCTATTGCTCCCTGGAAAGGAGAGAAGTTGGGAAAGTGGAAGGAGAAGCTCGTGCGTAATGCACATTACTTTGATTTTCCCGTACATAAACCGGTTGCAGACCTCAGTGATGCAGAGTACCAGTTGCTCTGGACAGGAAATAAATGGTTTGAAGGAATCAATGAGTTCTTTGAGGAGGTAGAGCGAAACCTGTATAAAATTCAGTATCGTGTATTGCTGAGCAGATATCGGGGAAGGACACTTTGTACATCCTGCCATGGGTACAGGTTGCGCAAGGAAGCCCTGTACGTTAAAGTAGGGGGCAGGCATATTGGTGAGTTAAGTGAAATGCCGGTGAAGCACCTGTTGAGATGGTTTACTGAATTATTACTTAGCGAATCTGAGAAGCAGATTGCGAGAAGGATTCTCATGGAACTACAGACAAGGCTTCAGGTGTTGTGTGATGTAGGGTTGGGGTATCTCACTCTTAACAGAGTAGCGAATACGCTTAGTGGTGGCGAAAGCCAGCGCATCCAATTGACCCGAAGCCTGGGCAGTAATCTGACAGACTCTTTGTATGTACTGGATGAGCCCTCTATCGGGTTGCATCCCAGAGATACTGAAAACCTGATTGAGGTTTTGAAAAAACTTAAGGCGCTTGGGAATACACTGGTAGTGGTGGAGCACGATGAAATGATGATGAGGATGGCAGACCATATTATAGATATGGGGCCGCTAGCCAGCCATTTGGGCGGCAAAGTAGTGGCAGAAGGAAATTACAAAGAGATTTGTAGTAATGATAAAAGCCTTACAGGAAAGTATCTTACAGGTGAGTTAAAGATTGATGTGCCCGGCCAGAGAAGAAAGTGGAACAGGGCAATCAAAGTAGAGGGAGCAAGGCAAAATAATCTGAAGAATATAGATGTGGTTTTTCCACTCAATACGCTTACCGTTGTGACTGGTGTAAGTGGTAGTGGTAAGACAACTTTGGTAAAGCAGATTCTTTATGCAGGATTAAAAGCGTTGAAAGGAGAGCCTGTAGATAAACCGGGAATACATAAACGTATTACAGGAGATATCCAGGCAGTCACTAAGATTGAAATGGTAGATCAGAATCCGATTGGAAAGTCTGCCCGATCCAATCCTGTTACCTATATTAAAGCCTTTGATGAGATTCGAGAGCTTTTTAGCAGACAGCCACTTTCGAAAATACGGGGATATCTGCCCGGGCATTTCTCATTTAATGTGGACGGGGGAAGGTGCGATGCGTGTAAAGGTGAAGGAGAACAGGTAGTAGAAATGCAATTTCTGGCTGATGTACATCTTACGTGCGAGGTGTGCAAAGGGACTCGATATAAAGAAGAAATCCTGGAAGTGAGATATAATGGGAAGAATATTCATGAAGTGCTGGAGATGAGTGTGGATGAGGCCATTGATTTCTTTGGCAATTCCCCGACGGGGAAAAAGTCTGACGGGGCTCAGGGTATTGCGGTGGCAGAAAGATTACAGCCTTTGCAGGATGTTGGTTTGGGATACGTCAAACTGGGGCAATCCAGTAGTACGCTTTCCGGCGGTGAAGCGCAAAGAGTAAAACTTGCCTCGTTTTTGGGAAAAGGCGGTTTGCAGGATAAAGTGCTGTTTATATTCGATGAACCTACTACCGGGTTGCACTTTCATGATATCAATAAATTGCTCCATTCGCTGAATGCACTAATTGAACAGGGGCATTCCGTGCTCATCATAGAGCATAATCTGGATGTGATAAGAGCAGCAGACTGGATTATCGATCTCGGCCCGGAAGCCGGGGAGGATGGTGGAAAATTGGTATTTGAGGGTACTCCCGAAAACCTGAAACTGATAAAGGAAAGTGTGACAGCGAAATTTCTCTGAAATACCCTGCACGGAGAATAAAATTATCTTTGACAAAAAAATAAGAAAATGAGCGATCAACCACAACAGCCGAATCAGTTGAATATTGAAATATCAGAAGAAGTATCTGAGGGGAATTATGCGAATCTTGCTATTATCACACACAGCCATGCAGAGTTTGTGATTGATTTTGTGAATGTAATGCCAGGCACACCAAAGAGTAAGGTGAAAAGCCGAATTATCCTTACCCCGACACATGCCAAGCGTTTTATGAAGGCCATGATAGAGAATGTCAAGAAGTTTGAATCGGTGAATGGCCAGATTCAGGATATTGAAACTGTCGAGTTTCCTTTAAATTTTGGTGGTCCTGCCGCACAGGCATAGTTACTACTTCTGTTTTTTAGGTAATCTATTTTGCTTTTCCTGTTCCTGGAGTGAGGGGTAACCAATTTACTATCAGAGGTTTCACCAAAGCACATCTTTAGGTTAAGTGCCATATATTCCACTAAGTGGAATGCCAGTCTCAGACTTTTTCTAACAAAAATGACAAATAGGAACTTCCAACCCTTTTTCAGGCAAATTGAAATAGGTTATAATAACGTTGATTTACTAATACTTATGTATTAAAAGTAAGTCTGCCTATCCTCCTATTATTTAGTGCTGAATCAACAACTATACCCATTAATCGTAAAAACGATATGAACTTTTTTAAAAAATATAAATTTTTTTAAACAATAGTGTGTGATTTTTATATCTTTTCTAACAGATAAACTCAATTTAAAGGCAACTTCTTCGGTTACACTATTGCGTGTTAAATAAAAATTAAACTGCCGGGTAAGAAACTGTTAAAATTAATTTGGTACTAAGCAGCGGTTTTCTATTTTCGCTTGCCTTTAACAATCGGACAGGCGTCAGATTTATTGTCTGACCTGCAAAAATTTGCAAAACCAATAATTACAAATCAAAAAAACATGGGAAAATTTTTGACCTTAATGACTGTGTTTATGCTGTCAGGACTGCTGGCATTTTCACAGAACAGGACTGTTTCCGGAACAGTAACCGACAACACAGGTACAGCCCTCCCGGGCGTGTCTGTGCAAGTACCGGGAACCCAGATTGGAGGTGTCACTAATGCACAGGGCGCCTTCTCGCTGAACCTTCCTGCAAGCGCGAAGGAACTCAGCTTCTCCAACGTCGGATTTTTAACTCAGGTGGTAGTAATACCCGCCACAAACAAGGTGGACGTGCACATGCAGCCCAACCCCAGCTCATTGGAAGCTGTGGTAGTAACTGCGCAAGGCTTGAAAACCTCTGTGAAAGCTCAGGGTGTGGCGCAGACCAACCTTACTGCCGAGCAGCTTACCAATGCAAAACCGGTAAACGTTGTTTCCTCTCTTTCGGGAAAGGTAGCAGGTTTGTCGGTAGCAGCAGTGAGCAGTGGTGTGAATCCAACTTACAGGCTTACCCTCAGAGGTATGCGTTCTTTGTTGGGTAACAACCAGGCGCTCGTAGTATTGGACAACGTAATCGTGCCAAGCTCTATCCTCGGTAACCTGAACCCTCAGGATATTGAAGGGCTGACTGTACTGAATGGTAGTAGTGCTGCGGCATTGTACGGTTCAGACGGTTCAAATGGAGCGCTGATTATCACTACTAAGAAAGGTTCTTCCTCAGGAAGGCTTCAGGTGAATGTAGGCCAGACAATTACTGCTGAAACAGTAGGTATCATGCCCAAAATGCAAAAACTCTTTGGTTCAGGTACTGAATTTGACGTAGTGGAATACACTCCTTATGAGAACCAGCAATACGGACCAAGATTTGACGGTTCTATGAGAGAAGTGGGTTTACCGGTTGAGGATGGCTCAATTCAGACAATACCTTATGAGTGGAACAGCAAGTATGGTAAGGAGAATTTCTGGCAAACAGGCGTAGCTTATCAGACTGACGTGTCTCTTGCCAATAACTTTGACAGAGGGTCTGTATATCTGGCAGCGCAATACCTGACTGCTGAGGGTACAGTACCCGGTGATAAGTACAACCGTGCTACTGTAAGGTTGAACGGTAACCAAAAACTGGCTCCTAAATTGGACCTTACGTACTCTACTTATTATGTACAAAACCATTATGACCAGACAAGTGCAGGTTCTAGTATTTACAACAACGTGTTGAATACGCCGGGACAAATTCCTTTGACTAAGTATAGCGACTGGAAGAATGACAAGTATGCAAATCCTAACGGATATTACAATGCCTACTATACCAATCCATACTTCCTGGCAGATAATTACAGGTCTTTAACAAGGAACGATTACTTTGTAGGAAGTCTTGCTTTGATATTAAGACCAATTAAGTCTGTGGATATTACATACCGTATGGGATTCAACCTGCGTAATGCAAAATCAGAAGGAAAAGTTGATAAATTCTTCTTCAGCGATTACACCAAGTCTATTCCTGAACAGGCTGGTACTTATAAGGTTACAGACATTCTGGGTAGCTATTCTACTTCAGAGTCTAACTCATCTAACATCGTATCTGACCTGATGGTTCATACCAGACAAAAAGTAAAGGACTTTACTTTTGATCTGACAGCCACTGGAAATATCACACAGGGTACAGGTACAAGTACATCCGCTTCTATCTCTGGTTTGGTTGTACCGGGGTTATTCAATATTTCAAACTCTCTGAACAATCCTTCTGCAAGTAACGGATACTCTCAATCGAGGTCAGTGAGCTTGTGGGGTAAGTTTGACGTAGCTTATAAGAATTATTTATTCTTAACCTTAACAGGAAGAAACGACTGGTTCTCTACTCTGGCTAAAGAAAACAGGTCATTCTTCTATCCAAGTGCTCAGCTTTCTTTTGTATTGACTGATGCAATTGATGCATTGAAGAATATTGACAATCTGGACTATCTTAAAGTGCGTGCCGGTTGGTCAAGCGTAGGCCAGGTGAGCATCGGGCCATACAGATTGCTGCCTACTTTCGGTCAGTCTTCCGGTTTCCCTTATGGCGGACAGGGTGGCTTCACCATCAGTACGTCTTTGGTGGCTGCTGACCTGAAGCCTGAATTGACAGCAGGGTACGAGGTTGGTTTGGATGTGAGCTTGTTCAGCAACCGTATTAAGGGTGCATTGACTTACTATGACAGTCATACCAAAAACCAGACATTGTCAACCGGAGTATCTTCTGCAACAGGATTCTCTTCCTACCTTCTTAATGTGGGTGAAACCAGCAGTAAAGGTATAGAAGCATCTGTGACAGTAGTTCCATACAAGTCTGACAACTGGTTCATCTCTTTGGGAACTGTATATACATACTATGATAACAAGGTAGTTTCTATCAACGAGGATATTGATAAGCTGGCAATTGCAACCTACGGAAGTGGTGCAGGTGCTTATGCTATCGCCGGTGAGCAATTCCCTGTAATTATGGGTACTACCTACAATAGAGATCCTCAGGGCAGAGTCATTGTAAACGCAAAGACCGGTTATCCTTCTGCTAATTCGCAGTTGTCTATTCTGGGTCGTGCTTCTGCAAAACAAGAGTTGGGTCTGAATCTGGAAGTAAGCTACAAGAGCCTCACCTTCGCTGCCACAGCAGCCTACAGAGGTGGTGGTTACATGTATAACTCTCTGGCAAGTACTTACGACTTTAGTGGTGCAGGTGCCAATACCGTTCTCTATGAGCGTGAAAGATTTGTATTCCCTAATTCGGTATATGAAGATCCTACTAAGCCCGGAAGCTACATCGCAAATACTAACATCACAGTTAGAGAGGGTGGTTCTGCATACTGGCCTCAATCAGCCTACAGAAGCAGCATTCATGAGAACTATATCACTAAATCTGACTTCTGGAAAGTTAGGGAGATGTCTCTTTCTTATGCACTGCCTACCAAGTGGTTTGAAGGTGGAAAACTGGGTGTACAGGGTGTTAACATAAGCGTACAGGGTAGAAACCTGCTTGCATGGCTGCCTCCTACCCAGGTTTATACAGACCCTGAATTCAGTGCCGCCGGTGCAGATTCTAACGGTATCGGTCTGGCTGACCTTGGTCAGATGCCTCCGTCACGTTACTATGGTGGTACCATCACAATCAAATTCTAAATTGACTATTGATATGAAAAAATTAAGAATATTTTTATTAGCTAGCGTTGCGTTGGGATTGAGTACGACTTCGTGCGATAAGTTTCTTGACATAAACACGAACCCGAACAGCCCGACATCAGCTACGCCAGACCTTATATTGCCGCAGGCAATTGTAAGGGTCGCAGCTCTCGAACCTTCGTTTAACAACTATGGTAACGCCTTGGTTGGTTACTGGGCTAATGCCGGTGGATTTAGCGGATGGGGATCTTTTGTATCCTACAACTACACCACTGCTGATTATAGCGGATTGTTCTCGTCATCCTACAAGGCAATTGAAGACCTGGATCAGGTAGTTATTATGTCTGAAGGAGATGCTTCTAAAGCAATTTATGCCGCTGCTGCCAAAGTATTGCAGGTATATAGTTTCCAAAACCTCGTAGATGTGTATAACGATATACCTTATACTGAGGCACTGAAAGGTGTGAAGGGACTACAACCTAAATATGACAAAGCAGAGGATGTATATAAGGCATTGGCAGATACGCTGGATGTGGCAATGAGCACATTGAGTGCTAACAGCACTTCTACTCAGTTTAAAGCAGCTGACAAGTTGTTCAAGGGTGATCTGACCAAATGGTTGCAATTTGCAAACACCATTAAGTTGAGACTGATCCTGAGATCAGATGGCAAGGTGTCATTCTCGAATACTTCCTTTAACTCAGCTGGTTTCCTTAAGGATGACGCGTTAGTAAATCCGGGTTATGAAGATAATAGTGGCAAGCAGAGCCCAATGTGGGGTAGCTGGGCATACACTCCTTCCGGAGCAAATGCCGGTTCCACCGCTTACATTCCTACTCACTACATTATGGCAATGTATGACGGAACTAAAATAACAGATCCGGCCAGAGTAGCCATGATGTACAGTAAAGGAACTTCAGTACCAAGAAACCAATTAGGATACCAGGGTGCTGATGCACAAAAGGGTGTCGTGCCATGCGCATGGTATGTATATACTGGTTCATCACCAAGCAAGGCGGGTGCAGCAAAAATAGGTATTCTCAAAGGGCCTGGTCAGGGACAACCTCTGATGCTGGCCGCTGAAAGCTATTTCTTACAAGCACAGGCAAACCTTCAGGGTATCGTGGGAACTTCAGCAGATGCCAAGGCTAATTTTGAAAATGGTATCAAGGCTTCCTACAACTATCTTGCTAAGACTCCGGAAGGGACAATCACTCCAGGGTATAATGCTACTACCTTCCTCGCTACCTATATCTCTGACAATGCGACCAGCAAACTGGTAAACTTTGATGCATGTACAACCGATGAGGAAAGACTGGAAGCAATTGTTACCCAGCAGTATATTGCATACAATATGATTCTGGGACATCAGGCATGGTTTGAGTACCAGAGGACAGGTTATCCGAGGAATGTAATGCCAAACACACTGGCGAATAATAAAGTATGCTTCTCATCTTTTGTGTCGGAAGCTACTGCAGCGGATAAACTGCCGACCAGAGTGCTTTATCCTGAAAGTGAGTTCAGATATAATTCTGGTAACGTGCCAACAGGAGTTGATAAATATACTTCAAAGATTTTCTGGGCTAAATAAAATTTAATCAGATAGATTTTTAATCTGTTAAAACAAATAACAACATGAAAAAAGTAATTAATTTAATAACAGTTTTCATCTTTCTGGTAGGATTTTCGTCATGCCTAAAGGATGATATGATAGTGGGGCCCGATGTGCCCGGTGCAGTAAAGGCGGTGGTGGAGTTTAAAAACCCTGCTCCCCTCGGATCCAGCACCTCTGCATCAGTGCCGGTGTATATGTTTGCATCTGACAGGGTAGCAACAAGTGAAATCGATGTTGAGGTGAACTATACCGGAGTAGGCGGTGCGCCTAATGATATTGCAGTTAAAATTAAAGTAGATCCTGCTGTGGCAAATACAGCACTGACAGAGCAGGGGGTAGATTATGATGTAGCTAGTTCCAGCATCTATCAGATATCTACCACAGATTTGGTAATTCCGAAGGGGAAGCATTCTGCTTCATTTAAGGTGACCTACTTCCCTGATCAGTTTACACGTGTGTTTGCAGCCCTCGGTCTTTCAATCGAGACCGTGACCGGAACTAATGCGCCTATCAGCGGAAACTTTGGAAAGATCTGTTTATTCCTTGGTACTAAAAACCAGTGGGATGGCAAGTACACCTATAATGCAGTTACCTCATTAGGAAATGCAACTAACGAAACTGCATCAATGAAGACAGTAGGCGACTATTCAGTAACCATGAACCTGGTAAACTATTATTCTAATCAGGTGGTGTTTACTGTAGATCCTAGCGATAATAGTGTGGATGTTTCAATGACAACTCTGTTGCCTATCGCCACTGACCCAAGTAGCAATTGGGATCCTGCTACTAAGACCTTCACTATGAAGTGGTCTTCAAATGCGGGTGCCAGAACGTATAATGAAACGTACGTAAAACAGTAAGAGAATTCTTGTTTGTTCTTTTTTTAAATTAAGCGACCCTGCAGCTATCCGGCTGCAGGGTTTTTTTATTCAGGAAAGTAATAAGGAAAAATAGTTTTTGCTGAAAGAACGGTTTCAAGTGTAATAACCAATCAGTGTAAGTATGGTGGTTATATACAACTATAGGAGGCCTTCCGATTCATTCTGAAAGGACATTTATTGGGAACAGACAATAGCAAGATTGTATTGGTTACCTGTGTCGTGGTGGTGATCAGATTAGAGTGTCATCAGAGGATGGAATTGGGTTAAATCTTTCCTTCTTCTGCAAAGCTATAGTGCCCTTCTTCACTGATAATGATATGGTCGATAACACTTATATCCAGAATTTTGGCTCCTTCAATTATTTTCTTTGTGAGGAGCTCGTCTTCCCGGCTGGGACGAAGGCTTCCTGATGGATGATTGTGAGAAAGGATCAGGTTAGTAGCTTTCAGGCTGAGTGCTTTGTGAAATATAAGTTTGGGATCTACTACTGTGTGCGTAATGCCGCCGGTGGTATGGATTTCGTGATATAGCATCTTGTTACTCCTGTTCAGGTAGATGACAACGAACATTTCTCGCGGTGCATCCTTGAAAATGCCGTTAAGGAAGGATATAACATCACTGCTTCCTCTGATCTGCTTCTTTTGTTGCAAAGGGTAAAGCAGATTTCTGGTGCAAAGTTCCATTGCTGCCTCTATAGTCACAGCCTTAGCCAGGCCGATGCCTTTTATCTTCATCAGGTCTGTTGAAGTCAGCTTCCCTAATTCTTTCAGGTCGTTGCCACAAGCGGCTAACACTTCCTTTGCAAGATCCAATGCCGACTTTTTACCACTTCCGGTATTAATGAGAATGGCGAGCAGTTCTGAGTCGCTGAGTGCACGCCTTCCTTTTAACTGGAGTTTTTCACGTGGACGGTCGTCCGGAGCCCATGATTTGATGCTGGTGGAAGATTTGTGAACACTTTTCATTAGCAGAGATTAATTTCCATAAATATAAATGATAATTTTGCCAAAGCATTGTCCATAATAAATCAGCCTTCCTTTATGCATTCCAATCTTCAAATTTTTTCCGGTACAGGTTCCGAGTATCTGGCCCGACAGATAAGCCTGAGATTTGGTGAACCACTTGGAAAAGTGAAGATCCAGAAATTCAGTGATGGAGAAATAGGTGTGGAATTCCAGGAGAGTATAAGAGGGCAATATGTGTTTATTGTGCAAAGCACCTTTGCGCCGACAGACAATCTGATGGAGTTGTTGCTAATGATAGATGCGGCCAAGCGGGCATCTGCTGAGAAGGTGGTGGCTGTGATTCCCTATTACGGATATGCAAGGCAGGACAGGAAGGATAAGCCCAGAGTCGCTATCGGATCCAAACTGGTCGCAAATATGATTGTGGCCGCCGGTGCCGACAGGGTGATTACCATGGATTTACATGCACCACAAATTCAGGGATATTTCGATATCCCTATGGATCATCTGGATTCGTCAGCTATTTATATTCCGTTTATTGAGGAGCTGAATCTCCCTAACCTGACCTTTGCAGCACCTGATGTTGGCAGTGCTAACCGGATTCGTGAGATTGCAAGTTATTTTGAGGTGGATATGGTGATTTGTGATAAGCATAGGAAACGAGCTAATGAAATTGCCAGTATGGTGGTGATTGGTGACGTTACTGATCGTGATATCGTATTGATAGATGATATAGTGGATACCGGAGGTACCCTGTGCAAAAGTGCCTCTCTGCTTCTTGAAAAAGGAGCGCGCAGCGTAAGAGCATTCTGTACCCACCCGGTATTAAGTGGTAATGCTTATGAAAATATTGAAAACAGTGTGATGGAGGAATTGGTGGTGTGCAATACCATACCACTCAGGAAGCAATCAAATAAGATAAGAGTGGTTTCTGTAGCGGATTTGTTTGCGATAGCCATTCGTAATGCGTATGAAAATAAGAGCATTAATAGTTTGTTTATTCGCAGTGCACTCAAAAAGAAAAAGGAAAACGTTTAAATGGTTCAATAGCGCTAAGCGGTGAGGAACTCCCTCCCGGACTTTTTCCTTCTCATTTTCCTTTCTTTATTCCTTGTTTTTATAATTGATTGACTGTCAGCTTGGTATCTTTTGGTCTTCAAAACTTCAGGTATTGTGATACCCTGATTTCCAGTCAATCCTGCGTAGCCAAAGTGAACCGTAATTTTTCTTGATTAAGATTCGGGGAAGTTTTATTACGGAAACTACCATTTTATTGCACTTTCTTCCTTTAAAACCTTACCTTTGCGCCTCAAAAATTTTTATTAATGAAAACAATTACAATTGAAGGACAGCTCAGGACCGGATTCGGAAAGGCAGCCAGCCGACAGCTCCGCTCTGAGGGTAAAGTGCCTGCTGTAATTTATGGCGGTACTAAAGAAGTAAACTTTTCAACACCACTTACCTCTCTCAAGAGTATTATTTACACTCCCGACTTTATGTTGGCACAGGTAAATGTAGATGGTCAATCGTACAATTGCGTGTTGAAAGATTTACAATTTGACAAGGTGACTGATCAATTAATTCATGTGGATTTTCTGGAATTGGTGCCCGGTAAGAAGGTTATAGTAACTATTCCGATCAATTTTACAGGCTCAGCAGTGGGGGTGAAGGAAGGTGGTAAGCTGGTAATTAAGATGAAATCGCTGAGAGTGAAGGTTTTGCCTGAACATCTCCAGGAAAATATTGAGGTGGATGTTACCAATATGAAAGTCAATGATAACATTCGGGTACAGGATGTGAAAGTGGAGAATATGGAAATTCTAAATTCACCGCGTATTCCGATTGCTTCTGTAACCACTACCCGACAGTTGAGACAAGAAGAATCTAAGGCAGCAACACCTGCTGCTGCACCTGCAAAAGCAGACGCTGCCGCAGCTAAATAAATTTTGAAGAGGGAATACCATCATGGGTTCCCTCTCTTTTTTCCTCTGCCTGTGCTAGTTCAGGCTAAACTCAGGTTTGCTTACATTTGCAAACTAATTTTTCAGCTATGGATAGAAACTCCCTAATAGGCTTTTTGTTATTGGCACTGTTATTTTTTGGATATTTTTATTATACCAAACAGGGACAGCTAGCCTATGAAAAGGAGCAGCAACGGATATCAGATTCACTGAAGCTAATCAATCCCAATCCTGAATCCACCGCCAATATGGTGAATGCACCTGCATTAAATACTGATTCACTTGCCAGATTGCAGCAAAAAAGTGCGCATGAAGGTATTATACAGGATTCGGTGGCTGCAGAAACGTTTCATACCGTTGAAACAAAGTTATTCAGAGTAACCTTTACGAATAAGGGAGGGCAGCCGGCGAAAGTAGAATTAAAGAATTTTAAAACCTTTGATGACAAGCCCTTATTTGTAGAGAATGGCAATTTTAATAGGATATCCTATGCTATCAATTCTGTTGCAAACAAGACAGTAGAAACCGCTGATGTGTTTTTCACACTTCAAAGGGAGGAGAAAGATACTGCTGGAAATACTATTATCTCTTACGTTCTTCAGGCTGCTGATGGCAGACAGATTGAGCATCGGTATAAGTTGCAGCACGATAATTACATGATCGATTTTGATATCAGGCTCATTAATGGCAATGGGTTATTTACGGATCAGGTACTTCGTTTGAACTGGGATGCACAGGCCACACAGAAGGAGAGAGATTTGGATTGGGAGGTGCAGCAATCTCACGTAAGCTTTGTGGAGAATGGCGAATTCGATTTCGAAAATATGGCCAGGGGAAGGAAGGACGATAAGAAATTTGTGAGACCGGTAGATTGGATAGCGCTGAATCAGCAGTTCTTTGTGAATGCGATTGTTGCAAAGGATAAATTTGAGTCAGGCAGTATATCATGGGATTCGCCAAAAGACACTGCTGACCATCTGGTGGCAACTGCTAAAGCAAATATGCATCTGAAAGTGCCCTCCGGGAATGATGTCACAATCCCTATGCAATTGTATTATGGCCCCAGCGATTACAAGATTCTTAAATCGTACAATAACCAAATGTTTAATATGGTTCCATTAGGAACGGGCATATTCGCATTTGTAAAATACATCAACAGGGGGTTTGTGCTTCCGGTATTCAATTTCCTGGCAAAATATATCAGTAGCTATGGATTAATAATAGCACTGTTGACCATTATTATCAGGCTGTTGATCTCCCCGTTGACTTACCAGAGTTACCTGAGTGGCGCTAAGATGAAATTGCTGAGGCCGGAAATGGATGCACTGAAAGAAAAATTCAAAGACGATAAGCAGGCATTTGCCATGGAGCAGATGAAGTTATACAGAAGTGCAGGTGTGAATCCGGTAGGCGGATGTGTGCCGGCTTTGTTGCAGGTCCCAATTTTCTTTGCACTTTACAGCTTTTTCAACTCAAATATTGCATTGAGAGGCCATAGTTTCCTGTGGGCTAACGATTTGTCGACCTATGATTCTATTCTGAATCTTCCCTTTAATATTCCTCTCTACGGTGCCCATGTAAGCCTCTTTACATTACTGGCTACAGTAACAAGTTTGCTTATTTCGCTCTATGGAATGAGCAATATGCAGGATACAGGCAACCCAATGATGAAGTATCTGCCATTTATTTTCCCGGTGGTGCTTTTGGGAGTATTTAACCGGCTGCCATCATCACTGACCTGGTATTATACTGTGTCAAACGTAATTACCCTTCTGATTCAGTTTGTAATTCAGACTTACATCATTGACCACGAGAAAGTTTTGGCTAAGCTGCAGGAAAATAAACTGAAGCCTAAAAAGAAAAACAAGTGGCAGGAACGGATCGAGGCCATGCAGCAGCAGAATGACAAATTGAAGCAGATGCGGCAAAAGACTGATTCAAACCGAAAAAAATAGTAATGTAATCCTAAGGAGCGGTGTGGCTTTGCAACTATTTCATTTCAATTCATATCTTTAGTAAAACGAATAATACATTATGGATAAGCGATTGCTGATTTTAGGTGTTGCGATATTCTTTTTTGGAAGTGTCAAGGCTCAGAAGACACTATCTGAAGGTGTATTGGTATATAGCATGGGCGTTGAGACGGGGGCTGGTGAGGCAAGTATGGCAGATATGTTTGATGGTGCGACGACAACTGTATATCTGAAAGGGAATATGAGCCGAGTTGAGGTGGTAAGCGGACTTGGAAGAGAGGCTACCATCCATGATGCGGGTACCGGCAAAGGTGTAATTCTGAAAGATTATAGCGGACAGAAACTGATGATTACCATGACTCCGGATGACTGGGAAGCTAATAATAAGAAGTATAAAGGTATCAGCTTTGAACCCACAGGAGAAACAGCGGTGATTGCCGGTTATAATTGTCGCAAAGCCATTGCAAAAATGGGGAATGGAAGCACCTTTGTGGTTTACTATACTGAAGAAGTGAAGGTGGGGAATAGCAGTTATGATCCCCAGTTTAAAAATCTGCCGGGCCTTGCAGTTCAATACGAAATGACCTCCGGCAAAAGAAAATTTAAGTTTACACTTTCAAAAATAGGCTTTGAGCAGGTACCCGTGTCAAAGTTTGATATCCCTACTTCCGGTTATCGCGTAATGACTTACCAGGAGACCAAAAGCCTGAACTGATTTTTCCTTTTTTCTCATCCGGAGCGATTTACGGTATTTGCGTCCTATAAGTTGAATTTTAGGAAGATTCCCCTTTCCTGCATTTTCCCGATAATAATCGATCGTTACTCAGGAGGCCAATCTTTATGAAAGTGGCTAGTTATGTGAAACATATTTTCAATACCCGGATAAAATAAAAAACCGCCTGAATTTTCCGGGCGGTTTTCAAAATCTCTTTTATAAAACCTATTTAGACTTCGGCCTGATAACCAGTTTATAGCCGTTTTGAGCGTCGTATTGAGGTGTAACAATTTTTTGCTTGTAAGGGATCAGGTACATTGTATTCCCTTTCTGATACGAAACGTAAGCATTGGAAACTATAGTGTTTCCAACTTTTTTCATGTTCACAATCTCACTGCCGCGAAATACTATTCCTGACTTTAAATTAAAGGGAACAGAATTTTTCACAGTGCCATGCAGCTCAATATTCACACTGGGTCTGGTTTTTTTGGTGAAACCTCCCCTGTCTGCGAATGCCAGAAATCCTGTAATACTCAGTACACCTGCGATTAATAATATTTTAGAGTACTTCCTCATTTTGCTGCAAAGTTAAGCATTCGTTAACGAAAACACTAATTTTTTTATAATTATTTTTTACCGTTTGTCAACATACCTTCTACGCCGGGTTCGACTATTTTATTGTGTTTAGGTTTAAGAAAATTAATTAGTAAATTGTAGTTATAATTGCAATTATGGACAATCAAACACCGGAAAGCAGTCGGGAGGAATTGAAGGAATTGTTGGCAATGTACCAAAAATTGAAAACCGGGAGGGGATCCTATCTTATTGAAGAAGAGGCCTTTGAGCGGCTGATAGACTATTTTGATGATAACGATCAGTTATCTCAGGCCATTGAAGCAGCCAATCGGGGGATTGATCAGTATCCCTATTCATCTCTGTTGTTGATAAAAAAGGCCGATTTGATGATCGCTGACAGGAAATATGCCGAAGCTCTTGAAGTTCTTGACAGGGCGTCGGTACTGGACAATACAGATACTAACCTTTATGTGCTGAAGATTGAGGCCTTCCTGGCATTGGGAATGCGGGAGCAGGCGGTAACAATATTTACTGAAGCGCAAATAGCCTTCAATGGGAAGGAGAGAATAGAGTTTCTGTTCGATGTGGCTGATGTGTTTGATGATTACGAAGAAACGGAAGAGGTATTTAATTGCCTGAAAGCTATTTTGGAACAGGATGCAGACAATCAGGAGGCTCTTTATAAGATATGTTTCTGGACAGACTATTTGGGAAAGTTTGAAGAAAGTATTGAATTGCACAAGAAGCTCATTGAGTCGCATCCCTACAATTATCTGGCCTGGTTCAATCTGGGTACGGCCTTTCAGGGATTGAAGTTGTACGAAAAAGCAATCGATGCCTACCTCTATTCCATTGCAATTGATGATAAATTTGATTACGCTTACCGTAATCTGGGTGATGCGTATATCCGTATAAAAAATTATAAGGAGGCTATTGAAGCACTCGAGAAGGTACTAGAACTGTCCATTCCGGAAGATATTATCTACGAGGCATTGGGCTATTGTTATGAAAAAATAAAAGACTACTCGCAGGCGCGGGCACACTACCGCAAAGCGGTGCATCTGAAACAGGGTGATAGCCAGTTGTATTATCGTATAGGGCTCACATACATGCATGAGCAGAATTTTAAGAGTGCTATACCACACATTGAATCTGCACTTTCCATACACCCGTCTAATCTGGAGTACAGTTTTGCATTGGCGGGCTGTTATGAGATGTTGGGAGCATTCAAACCGGCGATAGAACGGTATGCCCAATTTGTTGCACAACGCCCTAAGAGCCTCAAAGGATGGAAGGCACTTATCGGTTGTTTTTATCATTATGGCCATTATGCTGATGGTGTGGCTCAGGCAGAACTGGCCTTCAAGGCTACCGGTAAGCCTGTATTTATATATTATAAAGCATCAGGGTTGTTGCATTCGGGTAAGTCGAAGGAAGGACTGGTGTGGCTTGAGTCTGCCCTGGCGATTGCGCCGGCGTCGTTTAAGGAATTTGCAGCTCTGGATCCTGAGTCTCTCCAACGGGCCTCTGTAGTTAAACTTGCCAATAGCTATTTGTCAGGAAAAAGGAAACGTAACAGGAAGAAATAAGTTTTTTCATAAAAACAGCAATTTGAAATTTATCTTTGCCGCGTTTATAAAAATGCAGTAAATGAATTTCAATCTCAGTCAGATTCCCGAAAGATTAAGTAAACCCCGGTCCTATGGCCTCACCATGGTGATGGATAAAGGGCTAAGCGTGGGCGAAGCAAGCAACCTGATAAGTGCTGCGGGCCCTCATCTGGATATTGTCAAACTAGGTTTTGGTACGGCCTACGTCACGCCTAACCTGAGAGAGAAGATAGAATTGTATCAAAAGGCTGACATCCATGTGTATTTTGGTGGAACGTTGTTTGAAGCATTTCTGGTAAGAAACCAGTTTAACGATTACATTGCACTGTGTAAGGATTATGGGATTGATTATATGGAAGTCAGCGATGGGTCTATCACTATTCCTCATACGGAAAAGTGTGGATATATTGAGAAACTAACCAGGCACGGGAAGGTGTTAAGTGAGGTGGGCAGCAAAGATGCTACACATATTATTCCGCCGTATAAATGGATTGAACTGATGAAAGCTGAACTGGAAGCCGGCTCAAGTTATGTAATTGCGGAAGCCAGAGAAGCCGGGAATGTGGGTATTTACAGAGGTACAGGAGAAGTAAGAGAAGGTTTGGTTCAGGAAATACTTACTCAGGTACCTGCCGAAAGGATTATGTGGGAGGCGCCTCAAAAATCACAGCAATTATACTTTCTCAATTTGTTGGGCTGCAATGTAAACCTTGGTAATATCAGCCCTCAGGAGATTATTCCTCTGGAAGCTATGCGGGTAGGACTGAGAGGAGATACATTCCACCTCTATCTTGATAAGCAGGCATGAAGACCTATGGCTTATTAGGGTATCCGCTTGGACATTCTTTTTCCAAAGGATTTTTTGCAGAAAAGTTTAAGGCGGAGGGCTTATCAGATCACGAGTATATCAATTTTGCTTATCCGGAAATAACCGAAGCGGTGAAACACCTCAGGGGTAATCCGGAGATTTTAGGTTTTAATATTACGATTCCGCATAAGGTTAATATTTTACCTTACCTGGATTCAATGGATACCTTATGTGCTGCAATACAGTCATGTAATTGTGTAAAAGTTGAAAAGGGCAGGTGGAAGGGGTTTAATACTGATGTTTTGGGTTTTGAGTATTCATTGAATCCGTTGTTAAAACCTGCACATAAGAATGCGCTGGTATTTGGTACCGGAGGTGCATCTAAGGCAATTGTTTTTGTGCTTCGCAAGTTAGGTATGGAGGTATTGCAAGTGTCCCGAACCCCCGGTAAGGGAGCTGTAAGCTATGAAGCGCTGAGTGCTGATATACTTAAGACCCACACCGTATGGGTGAATACTACTCCTGTAGGCCTTGCCCCTGACTCAGAAGGCGTACTACCTCTGGATTTTAATGAGATTGGGAGCGCACATCTCGTTTACGATTTGATATATAATCCGGAAAGGTCTAAACTTCTGCAAAAGGCAGCACAGATGGGGGCCACAATAAAAAACGGAATGGAAATGCTTGTGATACAGGCTGAGGAAAGTTGGAAGATATGGAAGAGTTAGCAGCTCATTGTTCAAGGAGATGCTTTAGCGCATCAGTCATTGGAGCCACCCTTCTTTTTTCATAGTCGAAGCATACCATTGTGGTTTGGACCAGGGCTATGAGTATAGATTCGTTGTTTCTGACAGCAGTGATTTGGTAAATAAGTTCAAAGCTTAGTCTGGAAGTGATTGCGGGATAGATATTGACTTCGAGGATGTCGCCATAAAAACTCTCTTTCTTGAAGGATATGGCAATGTCGCTCATTATAAGTGCAGTGCCTCCGGCATTCATTTCTGAAAACCCGTATTTTTTTAAGAATTGCATTCTTGCTTCGTGGATGATAGAGACCATTGAATCATTACCGACGTGGTTTCCATAATTTACATCAGTAATCCTGACGGGTATGTGGAGTGTGCATTTGGGGGCAGTGGAAGGGATGTCGATCTGTACTCTTGGCATAATCAGTGGTATTCAGCTATTCGTTGCAGTCGGTAAGAAAAATTAGTCAAGTCCTGTGTGTCCGGACACTTCCATCAGCATTTCCATGAGCCCGGTGGGCGAGGAGGCAGTGTTTTGATTGAGCATGATTTTCTGCCATTTGTCAATCTTCTTATCCCAAACGGGTTTGGGAGGAAATTCTCCGTCGGCTGAGATAATAAGTGTCGCAGCCTTAGGTGAAATCTTTACAGGAGTGCCTTCGGGACCTGAAATAGTAATATATTTTAAACCAGAATCCGTTTTCCCTGCTATTAATTTTTGGTCGGCAGGAGCATTAATTATGTTTTCCAGAGCCTCGTTGTTTTCCTCCATGTTGATATTAGTATCAGGCTTTACGGTGAAGGTGGATGAAGCAACTGCCGGCTTGTCAGACCGGTTGTTATGTACAAAGACATAGTTGATCAAAATTAATGTGATAGCTGCAGCGGCAGCAGTGGTAAGCGCTATGATGCGCACCCGGTTTCTTTTATGAAGTTGAACGACTTTTCCCGAATCCAGTTTCTTAGAAATGGAATCCCACAACTCGATAGGAGGAGTCTCTTCAAAGTGATACAGTTTTTCCTGAACCGTCTTCATGATTACAATGCTTTGTTAATCCTTGATTGAATTATAATGATTTTCAATTGTCTTTTTTAAAAGTGCCTTGGCCCTTGCCAATTGCGACTTGCTCGTTCCTTCAGAAATACCCAGCATATCGGCTATTTCTTTGTGATTATACCCTTCTACCACATGCAGGTTAAATACTGTCTTATACCCCGGTGATAAGCTGTTGACCAGTTTTACAATATCCTTGGCAGCCAACACATCCATTGCGTCCAGATTCGTGTCTTCTACAGTGTTTTCGTGCGCCTCATTGATGTTGTACGATTGCACCTTTTTGCGGTAATGCTCAATGCAGGTATTTACAAAAATCCTTCTGACCCAGCCTTCGAAAGAGCCTTCTCCTCTGAATTTTTGCAGGTTGCTGAATACCCTGATAAAACCATCCTGCATAATATCATTTGCGTCGTTTGTATTGCCTGCATACCTCATACAGACTCCATACATTTTGGAGGCAAACTTATCGTAGAGCATCCGCTGACTTATGCGGTCACCACTAATGCACCGTGCTATTAAGTCGGTTTCTGAAGGTGAATGGTTGCTTTCTGTGTTCAAAATATTTTGGTTTTCCGGACGGGTTAAAGATATTGATTGTAGTTTATTTATACTCTTCCTGTAAAA
Source organism: Chitinophagaceae bacterium (assembly GCA_023957755.1). Taxonomy (GTDB): domain Bacteria; phylum Bacteroidota; class Bacteroidia; order Chitinophagales; family Chitinophagaceae; genus Ginsengibacter. The sequence goes on along the minus strand of JAMLGT010000010.1, from coordinate 93,340 downwards.
AACTAATCAGTTTGTCAATGGCTTTTCTTCTGTGGCTGAATTTGTTTTTTTCTTCGAATTCCATTTCCCCAAATGTCTTATCGCTCCCTTCAGGAATAAATACACTGTCGTATCCAAAGCCTTTATCTCCTCTTCTGGCAATGGTGATACTGCCTTTACATTCGCCCTCAAAGAGGTGTCTTTTTCCATTAAGAATCAGACATACAACCGTCAAGAACCTTGCGCTTCGATCTGTTTTCCCTTCAAGTTTCCCAAGTAGCTTGTCGATATTTGCCTCAAAGTGATGCGATGGGCCTGCATACCGTGCACTTTTGACGCCGGGCTCTCCATTTAATGAAAATACTTCTAGGCCGGTGTCTTCCGAAAAGCAGTTCTTTCCCGTTAATTCGAAGATTGTTCTTGCCTTCTCAACTGCATTTTCCGGTATAGTGTCAAAAGGTTCGGGTATATCGTCATTGAGGCCGAGCTCAGTGAGCGACATAATCCTGAAGTTGCCATCTAATAAAGGTCTCACCTCCCTTACCTTGTTTTCATTATGTGTGGCGAAGATCAGTTCAGTCATTATTATCAATGCAAAAAGCAAATATATCTGAAATAGCGGCTAAACAAACAGGCGTGCATCCTGGTAAATTATAACTCGAAAAGAATTTTTAGGGCATGCCACAATGATCGCTTCCTGTTGACGTCGTATTGAAGGGTAGATAGCGGTACTGTTTTAACGATTGTACAGTCGTTTGCGGTGAGTAACTTATCGTCTGAGTCTTCAATCGGGAGTTTGATTGCAGCGAAAGGGACGCCGAAAAAGATAGCTTTTCTTATTTTTAGTTGGGTAATGATATCTGAAACAGCAACTGGTTGGTCTGCCAGATTTACTAACGCAATGTCTTCAGGGGTGAGTTTGCATGACTCAATCAGTTTTTTCAGTAGTTCTTTTTCGGATTGTTTTAGGGCTCCCTGAGTATCTGTCAATACCAGTACATGCTTACGATTGTCTCCTTTGAAAGAGATATTTACGATGGGGAGAGTTTTTTTTTCAACATTTACAATCCCTGACGCGTATAGCTTTTGTAAAGTCTGAATTGGCAGTATGATATTATCCAGTCCCATCCTTTCGGTGTAATTTTTGTTTCTTTGTAACTAAACAAAATTAAGGATATGACAACAATAGGCGATATTGAAGTGACGAAAGCCACGAGTACCAGATTGAAAGATATATCGATTGACCAGTTTACATTCGGAAAGTATTATACAGACCACATGCTGGAGGCAGATTACATAAATGGTGAATGGACAAATGTGCAGATTAAGCCCTACCAGCCCATAAGTATTTCTCCGGCTTGCTCTGCAATCCATTATGGGCAATCTATCTTTGAAGGGATAAAGGCATACAGGAGTGAGAAGACCGGTAATATCAGTATTTTCAGGCCTCTTGATAACTTCAAGCGCTTTAATATCTCTGCGCGCAGGATGGAAATGCCTGAAGTTCCTGAAGATTTATTTATAGAGGGGATGAAGCAGTTGATTGCGCTGGATGAGGCATGGGTGCCGCGGGAGCACGACTATTCATTATATGTCCGGCCTTTCATGTTTGCCACTGATGGATTTATAGGAGTGAAACCTTCGGGTACCTATAAGTTCTTAATCATTCTGAGCCCCACCGGCCCATATTATAATCATCCGATGAAAATTTATGTTGAGGAAAAGTTTGTAAGGGCAGTAGAAGGTGGTGTAGGGTTTGCAAAAAATGCAGGGAATTACGGAGCTGCGATGCACCCGACTGCAGAGGCGAAGAAAAAAGGGTACGATCAGGTGTTGTGGACAGATGCGAAGGAGCACAGGTATGTTCAGGAATGTGGCACCATGAATGTTTTTTTCGTTTTTGGAAATACGGCCGTTACACCCGGGCTCGAATCGGGAACTATACTGGAAGGGGTTACTCGTATGAGTGCCATCCGATTAATGAAGGACATGGGAGTGGAAGTGGAAGAGCGTGATTTATCCATTGAAGAAATTAAGGAGAGATACAGGAAAGGGGAGCTAACCGAGGCTTTTGGTACCGGTACGGCCGCCACTGTTCTTATGATTCAGGAATTGGCAGACAAAGATGATTCTCTGACACTGCCACAGGATAAGTGGAAGGTAGGCCCTGCTGTAAAGGCAAAGTTAGATGCTATCCGTGAAGGCAGTGCAGAGGACACCTATAATTGGATGGTTCCGGTATCGTAGAGGAAAAGCAGCACAATTCACCGGAACGATTTTAACGGCTTGTTTTTCATTCTTGCTTTCTATGTAGCATTATAATGCTTCTTGGTATTAAGCCCCTGGTTACCAACCGCTTAAAATGACCATATATTTGCATATTGATTGGTCTGCTGCAAAAGCATGGATGATACAAGGGAATAATATGCGGGTAGAATGCAGAAAAAGCAAGGCCTTGCCAAAATCTTTTGGTATTTTATAAATCACCACTTACCTTTGCCGTCCAAAAAAAATTAAGGTCAAAATATTATAATGCCTACAATTCAGCAATTAGTACGAAAAGGAAGGACAATTATCAAGGCGAAAAGCAAGTCCAGAGCATTGGACAGTTGTCCGCAACGTCGTGGTGTATGCACAAGAGTTTACACTACTACCCCTAAGAAGCCTAACTCAGCATTGAGGAAGGTGGCCAAGGTGAGACTTACAAATAAAATTGAAGTAATTGCGTATATCCCGGGTGAGGGTCATAATCTTCAGGAGCACAGTATTGTATTGCTGCGTGGTGGAAGGGTAAAAGATTTGCCAGGGGTACGTTACCATATTGTACGTGGCACGTTGGATACTGCGGGTGTAAAAGACCGTAAGAAGAGCCGTTCTAAATACGGAACCAAGAAGGAAAAAGCTAAAAAATAATTGAAAGAAGCCGTCTGATGAGAGGGCGTCTAAAATGAATATTTAATATGCGTAAAGCTCAAGCCAAAAAATTACCCTTAGCACCGGATCCCCGTTTTAAGGATAAGTTAGTTACTCGTTTTGTAAACAATATGATGTGGGAAGGCAATAAGAGTGGTGCTTTCACTATCTTTTATGATGCGATTGACCGTGTTTCAAAAATTTCCGGTGAGGAAGGATATGAAGTATGGAAAAAAGCGCTGGCTAATGTAACTCCCGGGGTGGAAGTAAAAAGCCGTCGTATTGGTGGGGCCACATTCCAGATTCCTTCGGAAATCAGGCCGGATCGTAAGGTTTCTCTCAGCATCAAATGGTTGATTCGTTACAGCCGTGAAAGAAACGGACGCAGTATGGCTGAGAAACTGGCTAATGAAATTGTAGCTGCAAGTAAGGGTGAGGGAGCTGCTTTCAAGAAGAAAGAAGATACCCACCGTATGGCCGATGCTAATAAGGCATTTGCTCATTTCAAAGTGTAAGAATTTAGAGATATTTCATAAAAAATGGCCCTTTGCACAAAGCGAAGGGTTTTTTTGTGGTTTGTAATTCATTTAGGACACCTTTGTCCCTTTTTACTGGAGTTAACTTTTATCTTTGCGCGCAATGATTAGAAATGTAGAAATAATGGCTCCTGCGGGAGGATTTGATTCGCTGATGGCAGCTATCCAGGGTGGGGCAGATTCTGTTTATTTTGGAATCGACCAACTCAATATGCGGGCCAGGGCGACTATGAATTTTACGATAGAGGATCTGCCCGAAATTTCGCGGATTTGCAAAGCACATGGCATTCGTTCATATATCACACTGAACACTATTATTTATGATCATGACCTGCCAAGGGCCAGGGCTATCGTTAATGCAGCTAAAGAGCATGGTATTTCGGCAGTAATCGCCTCGGATCAGGCAGTAATATCTTATGCTCATTCGGTAGGCGTGGAAGTTCATATTTCCACGCAACTTAATGTTACCAATTTTGAAACAGTCAGGTTCTATTCACTATTTGCTGATACCATCGTACTTTCAAGGGAATTAAGTCTTGTTCAGGTTAAAAAGATTACAGATGCGATCAGAGCAGAACAAGTGAAGGGCCCGTCAGGTCGATTGGTGGAGATTGAAATATTTGTGCACGGAGCATTATGTATGGCAGTATCAGGAAAATGTTACCTGAGCCTCCATACCCAAAATTCTTCGGCTAACAGAGGAGCCTGCGTGCAAAACTGCAGGAGGAAGTATAAGGTAACTGACCAGGAAGATGGCCATGAATTTGCTATTGAAAACGAGTATATCATGTCTGCCAAAGACCTCTGTACGGTTGATTTTCTGGATGATGTGCTGGAATCAGGTGTGGCTGTACTCAAGATTGAAGGGAGGGGGAAAGGCCCCGAATATGTAAAGACGGTAACACAATGTTATCGGGAAGCTGCAGATGCCTATTTTGCCGGCACTTATACTAAAGAAAGCGCGGCAGAATGGAAATACAGATTAGAGAATGTCTATAACCGAGGTTTCTGGTCAGGATATTACCTGGGGCAGAAACTTGGAGAATGGAATGATACAGCCGGCTCGAAGGCACGCCAGCGAAAAATATATCTTGGCAAGGGAAGTAATTATTTTGACAAGATTGGGGTAGCTGAGTTTCTAATAGAATCGTACAGCCTTCAGAAGGGGGATCAGATATTGATTACAGGCCCAACTACCGGTGTAATAGAAACCGTGGTAAAGGAACTTCACACTTCAGATGGTCCTGTCGAGAGAGCCGGGAAGGGTGAATTTTGCTCGATAAAAACAGATGTACCGGTGAGGAGAAATGATAAACTTTATAAACTGGTTGCTGCTGAAAAATGATAACGGTTACCCTTCAGAGAGATAAGTGCATAGGATGTAATTATTGCAGAGAACATGCCCCGCAGCGGTTTACTATGTCTAAGAAGGATGGTAAAGCGGTATTGCTGAACAGTACAGATAAGAGGGGATTCTTTGTGGCCAGAGTACATGAGGACGAACTAGCTTCTCTGGAAAAGGCTTCAGGGGCCTGTCCTGTAAAGATTATCAGGATTTCAGGAATGTAGGATTGGGGTAAAACCAGGTTAAGTATGGGTAATACGGCTACTTTTATTGCCTTTCGATTTTCTTTGTTAAACATTTCCTCCCAATTTAGAATTGGTGTGATTTTTCCTACATTTTTCTTAACTTTGCGCCCTCAAATTTTACGGTAAAGACCGGAGTGTTTGGGACTGCAGCAGCAGGATAATCAAGAATAATTTTAAATAATAAAAATTTAGCCAGATGGCCGACTTACGATTTCAAAGAAATTTTGGTATTGCTGCCCACATTGATGCGGGTAAAACCACTACCACAGAGCGAATTCTTTACTATACAGGGGTAAACCATAAAATAGGTGAGACTCATGAAGGTTCTGCAACTATGGACTGGATGGCTCAGGAACAGGAGAGGGGTATCACTATTACATCTGCCGCTACCACCTGCTTTTGGAATTTCCCAATGGTAAACGGACAAAAGACTCCCGATACAAAGCTTTATAAGTTTAATATTATTGATACTCCGGGACACGTGGACTTTACAGTAGAGGTAGAGCGTTCACTGCGTGTTTTGGATGGATTGCTTTCTTTATTTTGCGCTGTAAGTGGTGTGGAGCCTCAAAGTGAAACCGTATGGCGCCAGGCTAATAAATACAAAGTGCCCCGTATCGGATTTGTGAATAAGATGGACCGAGCGGGAGCTGATTTTTTGAATGTGGTAAAGCAGGTGAAGGAAATGCTGGGTGCGAATCCTGTTCCTCTTCAATTACCAATTGGTTCAGAAGATTCATTCAAAGGAGTTGTTGACCTGATTACAATGAAAGGTATTGTATGGGATGAAGCAAGTCTGGGAATGACTTTTAACGAAGTGCCGATTCCGGACGATATGAAAGCTGATGTGGACGAGTGGAGACAACACCTGATTGAAGCAGTAGCAGATTATGATGAGAAATTGCTGGAGAAATTCTTTGACAATCCTGACAGCATCACAGAGGGAGAAATCCATGAAGCAATCCGCAAGGCTACAATAGATATGTCTATCATTCCAATGCTTTGTGGTTCTTCGTTCAAGAATAAAGGAGTTCAGGCAGCCCTGGATGCCATTGTAAGGTATTTGCCCAGTCCGCTTGATGTAGAGTCTATCAAAGGAACAGACCCTAATACAGGGGAAGAGATTGAGCGTCATCCGAATGTGAATGACCCTTTCAGTGCACTGGCATTTAAGATTGCTACCGATCCTTTTGTGGGTCGTCTGGCATTCTTCCGGGCATACAGTGGTAAGTTGAATGCAGGGTCTTACGTGTTGAATACCCGTACCGGAAAGAACGAAAGAATCAGCCGTCTGATGCAGATGCATGCAAACAAGCAAAACCCGGTTGACTCAATTGGAGCAGGCGATATTGGTGCTGCTGTTGGCTTTAAAGACATTAAAACCGGAGATACGCTCTGCGATGAAAATAACCCGATTGTACTTGAGTCAATGACCTTCCCTGAGCCGGTGATAGCTATCGCTGTGGAGCCTAAAACGCAGGCCGACGTGGATAAGATGGGTCTGGCCATCGCAAAGTTGGTTGAGGAAGATCCTACACTGAGAGTAGCTACAGATGAAGAAACCGGTCAGACGACACTTAGTGGGATGGGAGAGTTGCACCTGGATATTATTATCGATCGTTTGAAGCGTGAATTTAAGGTAGAAATTAACCAGGGTGCTCCTCAGGTGGCATATAAAGAAGCTTTCAATACTACAATTGAGCATCGTGAGGTATTGAAGAAGCAAACCGGTGGTCGTGGTAAGTTTGCAGACATACAGTTTGAAATCGGACCAGCTGACCAGGAATTCCTGGATCTTGACAAAGGAAACTTCCAGTTTGTCAATGATATCTTTGGTGGTTCTATCCCCAAAGAGTTTATACCTGCTATCCAGAAAGGGTTTGAGAGCGCTATGACTACAGGTGTGTTAGCTGGTTATCCGATGCAGAATATGAAAGTGAGAGTATTTGATGGTTCGTTCCACCAGGTGGACTCTGACTCCATGTCATTTGAACTTTGTGCTAAGGCAGGATACCGCGAAGCCGGACGCAAGGCTAAACCCATATTGCTTGAGCCGATTATGAAGGTGGAAGTATTGACTCCTGATCAATATATGGGTGATGTAACAGGCGACCTTAACCGCAGAAGAGGAATTCTGGAAGGAATGGATACCCGCCATGGAGTACAGGTGATCAAGGCGAAAGTGCCGCTGAGCGAGATGTTTGGTTATGTAACTCAGTTGCGTTCATTGACAAGCGGACGCGCTACTTCTACAATGGAGTTTAGTCATTATGCACCGGCTCCGAATAATATTGCAGAAGAAGTGATTGCAAAGCAGAAAGGTAAGGTGAAGGTAGAAGAGTAATCAATACTATAAACTCTTAAAAGCCGTATCCCACCAAAAGGGTACGGCTATTTTTTTGGAGAGTAAATTCACTTTCAGAGCTTACAATAGTGCTCCTTTATGGCAAAAAGCACAAGGCCTACACGGCTTTTGATGTCAAACTTTTCGTACAGTGCATCTCTGTAATTCTCTACAGTTCGTGAACTGATGAACATTTTTTCTGCAATTTCTTTGTAGGTCATTTCGGTACATGCATACCTGAGAAATTCTTTTTCTTTTTCAGTTACTTCAATAGGAGTATCTGTCTGATGTCGCACCCGATAAAAGAGTTGGCTGCTCACAAGATCATTACTATAAAAGCCAGAGGCAGTGATGGTGTCAAAAGCTTCTTTGAGAACAACAGGTTTGCTATCTTTTAATATATAACCACTGGCTCCCAGCCGTATCATTTTGATAATGGCTGATTCGTTATCGAGCATACTGAGAACCAGAATTTTCAGGTCAGGGTGATTTTTTCCAATCCATGCTGCAGTCTCATATCCATCCATGACGGGCATACTGATGTCGAGTAACACCACATCGGGGATATTATTTTTGTCGATGGAATCAATAAACTCCTTTCCGTTTCCTGCTTCCAGGATTACCTTATATCCGTCGAATTTGTCGATTATTCTGGCAAGTCCTGCGCGTAGCAATTCATGGTCATCGACCAGAGCCACTTTACATAGGTGCTGTGTCATGAGGTATTCTGATATTTACAGTAGTTCCTTTGCTAATTTCTGAATTAATCGTCAGATTACCCCCCATTATCTCGACTCTATCAGAAATATTCCTGAGCCCTATTCCTCCTGATGAGGCTGCTTTGGTGTCGAATCCTTTGCCATTATCACTGATAATCACTTCCTGATAAGTAGGTTTTTTCCTAAGCTCAATCCGAATTTCCGATGCAGCGGCATGTTTAGAGATGTTGTTCAACAACTCCTGAACGACACGGAAAATAATTAAACCGTTATCGTCTGACAGGTGAAAAGGCTCTTCTGAATTGATAAATACCGTTTTGAATTTTCCTGATCTTTCAAACTGCTTCAGCAGTTCTGCAACTGAGGGCGCAAATCCTTTTTCTTTAATATGGTTTGTATTGAGTGTGTGACTCAGTTGGCGAAGGTCTGCAATTGCTTTTTCCAGGAGTTGGTCGGTATCCTCAATGTCTTTCGGTGATTCTATTCCATTCAGTTGTAACCTTACTAAAGATAGCATCTGGCCTACATTGTCATGAATTTCACGGCTTACATAGTTAAGGGTATGCTCCTGAATTTCGAGGCGGCTGTTCATCAGTGTTTCTTCGTATTCTTTTCGTATCCTTTCGTTTTCGAAGACGAGTCGATTTTTACGGGCATTGTTCCTGACCAGAAAAACCATAAACATAATAGCAATAAAGATCAGGATGAAGATTACTATAATGATGGTGAATATGACTTCTTCTTTTGCGTACATAAAATAAATCCGATCGTGTAGGATAAATAAAGTATAATATTCAGCACAGGCATTGTAATCCTGTAAAGATTCTTATTGTTAATTGTTATTTGATTCATTCTGATGAACTGACTCATACCCAGGCTTACCAGGGTGCCCAGACTGAAAATGAGTATTCCGGCGCTGATCCAGAACATGGGTTCGCGCGAGAGGAGGAAGTAATCGTCACGTACAGCCATATTGAATAATAGCATACAGCTTAATAGTACGTTGATGAACTGCTGCATGATGATGGTGAGTGTGTTCAGGTTGTTGAATCCTTCCCCCAGTAAAATATTATAGAGAAAACCTACCATTATAAGTAATGAAACTGATTTGTAACTTCTTTGCTGGCGTGGTGTCATCTGTAATTGCTGGTAGAAGGCATAAAGAAATAAGGGGGTAGTAAGCAGAAAGTAAAAATTAATGACGAAGTAGTTTTGGGCAAACCATTTCTTCTCAATTACCAAACCTGAGAGCGTTTCTACCACTACAGAGACCAGGCATATCCAAAAAAAGACTTCCATCTTCCTCCTTCTCAGGGAAGAATAAAGGATAAGGGCACAAAGAAGAGCAGTGTATTGTAAATAGACAAACATAATCAGGGATATATGTTGCCTGCGTTTACCGGATCCACAGGCTCTCCATTTTCGTCTGTGGCCTGATCTCCATTTTCATCACAAGCCATGAAGAAAACAGTAACCCTGTCTGCTTCTTCTGACGATCGTGCAGCTTTTTTGCTGTATATCCCAAATCGTACCTGGATTTCGCTGGATACAGGGGCCACCTTCTTCAGCCATTTTAATAATTTCTTGCTGTCAAATCCCACTGCTGTGGTAACAGTCTTGTCTTTGGAGGCATTCATTTTCCTGGCGAATTCTTTGACGGCAGTATCAAATACCTTTTTTTCTACATTTTCCATATCAGTTGTTTAATTACTTAAAAGTATTAAACTTTTTGATTTGAGAGGCGGAGGAAAGAGATGAGGACTGAAGTAAATTTTCCAAAAAAGGGTTAAACAACCCTGTGAAAGGGGAAATCTAAGAGTGAAATTTGAGGTGTAGTAGTTACGAACAAGACCCGTTTTAATCCGGAATAATTTGAAATCTGGTTGTTCTCAATAATACAAAGAGGGTATTCTACCTTCAATCTTCCTACTTGACATGGTTTTTCAATAGGACTCAGGTCGCCCCCACTCAGCGGGGCGGCTTGTTTTATTACAGAAGATTAATCTATATTTTCGGCGACAATAAATACTCCTTTATTGAGGTGCAACGCCACCAGGTGGCCAAACCCCTTGTGGGGGAATACACATCCAGCATCAATGTTTACGGCGCCTTTTATCTCTTGTGATAAAACATCTTTTAACGGTATAGGAGTATGCCCATGTACGAGGATACGTTTCCCAAGATATTTTATATCAGGATTAAACTTGCGAATCCAGAGCATGGCGGTCAGGTCTGTCATTGGCTCTTCGATTTTGAAATTGAGTCCTGCATGGGTGATGATAAAGTTTTTGCCGGTATAGTAATATTCTGTGTTCAGAATAAATCTAAGGTGCGAGGGATCTATTTCTGAGCCCATTTGTACGCCATAACTACTCAAGGTCTCCATGCCGCCGTTTTCCAGCCACACTTCCTTCTCATAGTCATCTTCCAGGGAGTCCAGTAGCATTTGTTCATGATTCCCGCGTACTGTAAAGATTTGGTAACCCTCATTTTCTAGTTCAATGATATAATCAATCACTCCTTTAGAGTCGGGGCCACGGTCGATAAGATCGCCTACCAGATACAGCCTGTCAGATTTCTTAAGGTTTATTTTTTCGCTGATAAGGTGTCTGAGAGTTTTGCAACATCCATGTACGTCTCCGATAATGTAGGTTTCGGCCATCACTTGTTTTTTACTATGTCCTGAAAATAGACAGCGTACAAATGTACTTATGAATACGGAGTGCTACAGTTTCTCTTTTAAAAAAAGTTATTGTGCGGCTACCTAAGGTATTTCCTGCAGGAGATATTAAAAATTTGTCTTGGAGGTGGATAACCTGAATGAAAATAAAAGTTTATTTTTGGAGTATCCGATATGAAACTAAATCAACCCACCCTGACCCAGTTGGAAAAGCTTGTAGAAGAAGCAGGCTATATTCTTCGATATGAAAGAGGAAGTTTTCAAAGTGGATTTTGCATTTTGGAACATAAGAAAGTGGTAGTACTAAATAAGTTCCTTCCTTTAGAAGGGAGGATTAATACTCTATTGGAGTTGATTCCTTCACTTGAAATAAATATTGATTTGCTCACACTTGAGAAGCAGAAGATTTACGACGAAGTGATGAAGTTGGCAGTGTTAGAAGATTGAGAAATAATATCTTGCCCGTTAAAATATTCTTTAGCTTTGGTGAGTGAGCTACCCGGATTTACGAATAACATTTTTGGGCACCGGAACAAGCACCGGAGTTCCCATGATTGCCTGCCCCTGCGAAGTCTGCACTTCAGATGATCCCCATGATAAGAGATTCAGAAGTAGTATTCTCGTGCAAAGTGCACAAACTACTCTTGTGGTAGATACCACGCCTGATTTCAGATCGCAGATGCTGCGTGAACACGTAGATCATCTGGATGCAGTTTTGTTTACGCATTCTCACAAAGATCATATTGCGGGAATGGATGATGTGAAGGCTTTTTGTTTCTTTCAGGGAGCACCGATGAAGGTATTTGCCACAGAAGCTACACAAAGAGAGCTCAGGCGCGAGTTTATGTACATTTTCGCTGCCGAAAAATATCCTGGGATTCCTGATATTGATATGGATACTATCTCTGATTATCCCTTTCGTGTAGGCGATATAGATGTGATACCAATTCATGTACATCATCTGCACATGCCGGTAATGGCATTCAGGTTCGGAGATTTTACGTATATCACTGATGCCAATAGAATTGATGAAAAGGAGAAGGAGAAGATAGCCGGTAGTAAAATATTGGTAGTGAACGCCCTGAGAAAGAAGCCGCACCTTTCACACTTTACCCTTCAACAGGCCATAGATCTTGTTAAAGAACTAAAGGTGCCGGAAGCGTATTTTACACATATCAGTCATCAATTGGGGAGGCATGCAGATATCTCCGGGGAACTCCCTCCGGGAATTCATCTGGCTTATGATGGGCTGAAGTTGAACATTGCAGGGAGGCACTGATAGTGCTTGGTTATTTTTTGCCAAGGAAGAATCCTTTGTTCACTAGTATCTTCCTGACAATATCGAGCCCTGTTTTTTTCAGATCTTTGGAAGTGTCCGGCGAGCTTACGACACAACTGAAGAAATATACGTGCTTGTTTTCCTCGATCCAGCCAAGAATCCAGGCTAAAGGATCGCCTTTTAGCGAGGTTGACATGGCGGCGGTATAGTTGTATCGATAAAGTGTATTGTCTTCCTGTAACATTAATTCGCGCAGGATAGCCTGGGAATATTTCTTGAAAGGCAGTTTGTCGAAATATACTTTGTAAATAAGGCCCAACTGTTCATCAGGAGAGATGGTTAATGAGCCGTCTTCCCAGAATGGCCTTACAGAGTCAGTAACCATATTCCCATATTTAAGAGAATCTATCCAGAAGCTTATAGTATCAGTACCTATCTTTTGAATGAGTGCCTTAAAGTATTCGAAGTTGTCCAGTTGGAAAGCATCCGTCAGTGTCATAGATGCTGTGGCAGAGTCTCCGGCCCTATTTATGGTGGACTTGCTATCAGCAATTGTCGATGATTCTATACCGATCAGTGTGGCCGCAATCTTAAACGAGTTGCCAGGGGAGATGCGCTGAGTGTCAGCCTCCATGTTATACACCGTTACATCGCCAATCTGATTGTTGAGCAGCGCAAAGGTGCCGGTAACCTGTGCCGAATCAAAGTATTTTTTAAGGCTGTTATCTATTTTGGCTACGTTGGGGGTGCAAGAAAAGGAGAGGACAGCAAAAAGCAGGACAGAGGTGTAATACAGATTTTTCATTGGGAGGTTTGTTATTCTTTATTTGAGTTCAGGTATTGGGCAGTCGCAGCAAGAGAGTTAAAGAAGTCTTCTCCAAATTTTCGGATAAGAGGTTCTTTCAAAAATTGGTACACGGGTACTTTGAGTTGTTTACCCAAGGCGCAGGCAGGGTCACACAGACCCGGCCTGGGTTCGTAGTTGAGCAGGTGATATTGTTTGGTTTTCCTGGTACGTATCGGGAATAAATGGCAGCTAATTGGTTTCTTCCAGCCATTAGCGATATGGTGTTTGCCGTCGTAAAATGCTTGTTCTATCCCGCATTTTACAATACCATTTTTGTCTATGGTGCCATAAGCACACATACCATTCTTTAGTGTAGGTGTTACCCAGCCAAATTCTTTGTCATATACAGAGAAACCGTTTTGTGCTATCTCTTCCCTGCCTTCAGTTGTGAGATAAGGAGCCACCTGTGGATACACTTCTTCAAGATACGCTCTCTCTTCCGATTCCAGCGGAGCTCCCGCGTCGCCATCGACGCAACACCCTCCTTTGCATTTTTCGAGATCGCATACAAAGTGTTCATCAACGATTTCGTCACTTACGAGTTTATCTTCAATCGCAATCATGGTGCAAATCTAATTATTCAGTAAGATAAGTGTTACTTCCACTTTAAGGAATTGATAATGTGCTTCATATCGGCAAGCAGAAAACGATCGACAGGCATTAGTGAATCTTCGTTGGGTGTTACATTAAAATACAAAGCACCTCTGAGAAAGTGTTTCGTAGTGTCTGAGAGGAAGAACTGCTGGGCTGTGGCTACATTTCCGGCGAGTGAAAAGAATACACCGCCGAGTCCATTAGGGGTTTGCATGATACTGTCCTCAATGGAGTAGGCCTTAATATCGTTTTTGAATGACATGTTATAAGCGTCATTCACCATTTTGTAAAAGTCGTTTTGTGCCGTGGAATCGTGGTATTTGCCATCAGCGCCTTTCACTTTATAGGTAGATCTGCCTCCGATATCCTTATAGCTGATATAGATCTTGCCATCAAATTGGGGGAAGGTGATGTTGATCCAGTAAGGATTATCACTGTCGAAATAGGAACTGTCTTTCGTCACCTTCGCATAAACAGGATATTCAAACGTATATGGATAACCCGGCTCGTTAAATGGCTGATATTCTTTTGGGGGAAAGTCAATATGAAAGTATCCTGTTTTCTTTTGAGAATAGGGCGAATTACAGCCCAACAGATAGATTAGTGCGACGAGTATCAGAAAAGATAAGTTATGTAGTTTCATTCTTGGTTTCATCGGGGATGGTGACCTGTATTTTTAAGATTCTGTTCTTTGAGATTTCAGTCGGTTTAAATGTGAATCCATTGTAACTGATTTCGGAATTTTGTCTGGGGAAGTCACCTGCCACCTCAAGTACCAGGCCTGCCAGTGAGTCGCTGTCTCCCCTTATCCCGTCAAATACTGAAGGGGTAATGTTCATTAAGCGGCAGGCGTCATTAATCATGGTCTTCCCTTCAAAAACAAAGTTGTGGTTATCCAGTCTGAAGTTTTGGTTTTCTTCAAAATCAAATTCATCCTGAATGTCACCCACAATTTCTTCTATAACGTCTTCCAGTGTAATGATGCCGGAGGTGCCGCCAAATTCATCTACTACTACAGCTAGATGAATTCGGTTAGCCCTGAATTCCTGAAGTAGTCCTTCAATCAGTTTTTGCTCGTGAACATAATGTGCAGGCTTGATTAAGGTTTGCCATTCAAACGATTCATCTGCCTTCAGATGAGGGAGGAGGTCTTTGGTGTGCAGGATTCCAGATATCTCATCGAGGTTTCCTTTATAGACAGGTATTCTTGAATATATCAGTTCGCTGACGAGTTTGAGTACCTGAGGAAAAGAAGTTTTATATTCAATTCCTTTTACGTCAAGGCGCGTGCGCATTGTTTGTTTAACAGTGGTATTCCCAAATCTTCGGATACCTTTCAAAATATTTTTTTCTTCTGTACTGGCATCTTCATCGCTTAAAAGGTTGATATCGTCGTCGTGCTCAACATCTTCTTTTTGTTTGTGTTTAAAGAGAGATTGAATAGAGTTGTCGATACGCACGATTTGCCTGCTGATTCTGCCGAGCAGCAGCGTGGTCATTTCCACAGTCATTGATGAAGCAGAGGCAAACCAAACCTTGTGATAGCTTGCCCATACCTTAGGTAATATCTCTGCAAACAATACCAGCGTGATAGTGATTATGAGAATCTTTACCACCACAATCAGGCCGCCGGGAATTTTCGTCATGCTTAACCATTGGTCGAGGAGCAGGTTAGCAATAAGGATGATAGAGATATTAGTTATGATGTTCCCGATGAGGATAGAAGTATAAAGTGCTTTAGGATATTGGAGTAGTGTTACAATGCGCTTATATGACATTTGTGGTCTCGTCTTCAGATAATTGATATCTCTGATGCTCAGTGAGAAGTAGGCCACTTGAGCTCCGGATAAGAGGAATGATACCAGGAAGAGGAGGATAAGAATAAAAATAAAAGCAGTAGAAGCAGCCGGCGTAATTACCAGATAGTTGCCGGGCAAAAAGAAATCACAGGCTGCTGCGTAATAGTCCAATGGAATTGTTTTTTGTTTAAGAATGAATGCAGATTCTAAGGCAGTTCTGTTCCGGGTACTCCCGGGAATGAAGTGTCATCTTCTGACCCTGCATCGCCTTTTTTATCCAGCATTATAAGATTATCCCCGATTATTTCAGTAATGGTTCTTTTATTGTGTTCTTTATCCTCCCAATGGCGGGTTTTGAGTTTACCTTCGATATAAATAAGGCTCCCTTTATGCAGGAATTTCTGCGCCAACTCAGCCAACCCCCTCCACAGCACTACAGAATGCCATTCAGTAGCGGAAATCATCTTTCCTGATTTGTCTTTGAATGACTCAGTAGTGGCCAGGGGAAATTTGGCTACAGGAATGTTCCCTTCAATAAATTGAATGTCAGGGTCTTTTCCAAGATTCCCGATGAGCGTTACTTTATTGAGGCTTCTCATGCCTTATTTTTCAGTTTTATTATGGAAATCAAATTTAAGACATGTTTTGCTGATTTAGGTAGTCGCGCACAATTTTCGGAAACGATAATGATTTCATTTTAGATCTTGATACAGGGAAGGCCGTGGCTATTTCTCTAATAAGTTCGTTTGAGTAGATTCTGATGAATTGTGCATGTATATTTTGGTGTGTGAGCTTTTGCAGGTATGGGCCTGATACGGAATGGATGGTGAATACTTTTTTGCTGAAGTATGGAGCTACCAGTGGGTGGCTGACAAGTTCTTTTTCGGTAAGCAGGTGATCAGACTCCAGAAATAAAGGCTCGTATAGGCCTCTCCAAATATCTTTTTGAGTACGTTTTCTAATGTAGAACTTCTGCTTGTGCTGAATCACCAGGTAGGTCAGGTACCTATTGGTGATTTTTACTTTTCTTGATTTTTGCGGTAACAGGTCTGTTTTTCCCTCGTGGTAGGCAGTACATTTTGTCTGGAGGGGACAAATGTTGCAGGATGGATTTACGGGTTTGCAAATCGTAGCACCAAAGTCCATAATTGCCTGGTTGTAGGCGCCGGGTGCTTTCTTATCTAAGAGTTGTTGTGCCAACTCTTTGAATTGTTTTTTGCCCCGGGCAGAATCTGTCGGAGTGGCGATACCAAAGAATCTTGAGATCACCCTGAGTACATTGCCGTCCACGACTGCAAATGGCAGCCTGAAGGCAAAAGAGCTGATTGCTGCGGCGGTATATTCACCTACTCCTTTCAGACTAAGGATTTCTTCGTAAGAAGCGGGGAATTTGCCATTGAACTCATTGAAGATCTGCCTGGAAGCAATTATCAGGTTCCTGCAACGAGAATAGTAGCCTAATCCTTCCCAGAGTTTTAGTATCCTTTCTTCAGATGCCGTTGCAAGTGATTGAATGTCAGGAAATTCATGAATAAATCGTCGGTAATAATCCCACCCCTGTTCGACTCGGGTCTGCTGAAGAATTATTTCACTGATCCAGATTCTGTAAGGATTAGTCTCATTTTTCCAGGGCATTTCCCGCTTATTTGAAACCCTATTCCAATCCATGAGCCTGTTTCTAAAGAATTTTTCCTTCATCCTTGCAAGTTAATCCGGAAGTAAATATTTTAGATTTTGTGTGATATTATTTTTAATTCTTAATTATATTGGGTTAAATTTGTGAAGTAACGGCTGGAAAATTGTTTGGGCACTAATTTTGAAATTTTAAAAAATTGAACAATGAGAAAAGCTGATTTAATAAACAAGGTAAGTGAGAATACCCAGATCCCCAAAGTGGATGTTTTGGTGACTCTTGAAAATATTTTAATGGTTATCAAGAATTCTCTCGGGGAAGGAGAGGGGGTTTTTATTCGCGGGTTTGGGAGCTTCGTAGTAAAGAAAAGGGCTGCCAAGGTAGGTAGGAACATCAAGAAAAATATCTCCATAACAATTCCGGAGCATTATATCCCTGCTTTCAAGCCTGCCAAGGAGTTTGTAGATGAAATCAAATCAAAGAACCTCCAGGATAGAGATGAATAACGTAACTTTGCCACCCCTCTAAAACCAGGGTAGAATATTTTGAAGCAGAGAGTCATTTATTCAGGAGTCGCAATACTATTAGTTTTTGGGCTGTTCTTTTTTGGAAAGACAACGGGAGAGAAACCTAAGAGTGTTTCTGAAACGGCAGACGTGGTTCCGGCTTTTAATGCCGAGAAGGAAATCGACTCTTTAAAGTCCACATTACCACCTGAACTTGCAAAATCTCTTCAGAATCTGGAGAAAGAAACAGGCGGAGAATCGTCAGCAGAAAAATATACTGCATTGGCTGAGTTCTGGAAAGATTCTGCCAGCAATATAGTGCCCTATGTATATTATTTAAGTAAGGCAGCAGAATTGGAGAATTCAGAAAAAAGCCTCACTTTTGCAGCCCAATTTATTTTAGAGAACATGCGGCGCGAAAGCCGGTTGGATCTCAAGCTCTGGGAGGCTAAAACGGCGGCCGGGCTATTTGAGCGGGCTTTAAAGTTGAACCCCTCCAGTCATGAGTTGAAAATAGGGTTGGGAAGTTGTTATGTTTTTGGGCCTGGCATGACGGGTAATGCGCAGGAATCTATGAAAGGGATTCAGCAACTGCTTGAAGTAGCCAGGGCGGACAGTAACAACATGAAAGCGCAGTTGGTATTAGGGATTGCCTCTGTAATTTCAAATCAGGTGGACAAAGGGATAGAGAGATTGCAGAAGGTTGTTGATTTTGATCCGAATAATTTAGAGGCTGTTTCGTGGCTGGCAGATGCATACGCAGTAGAAGGAGATGTGGCCAATGCCAGGAAGTGGTACGAACACAGTAAACATATTGTAAATAATCCTGCCTTCAGCAAAGAGATTGATGAAAGAATCAAATTGCTGGAGCAGCAATAGGAAAGAGAAGATAGTAAAACGGCAGAGTAAGCTGCTAATTTCTTTACGTTATTAAAACCATTTTGTATGCCTTGCGGTAAAAAAAGAAAACGCCATAAAATCGCTACCCATAAGCGTAAGAAGCGTTTAAGGAAGAATCGCCATAAGAAGAAATAGCAATCTCGTTTGCTGACTTCATTTTATTATTCCCTTTTCAGGTTCTCTTTCCTGCCTTTATTACTTTAAAAATATTAAGGTGAACAAAGAACTTATTATTAATGCTGCACCTCAATCTGTAGATATAGCTCTTCTTGAAGATAAGAAGCTGGTAGAGCTACATACTGAAAACGCAGATGCACGATTTGGGGTCGGTGATTTGTATTTAGGAAAGGTAAAGAAACTGATTCCCGGACTCAATGCTGCATTTATTGATGTGGGATTCGAGAAGGATGCATTCCTCCATTATTCCGATCTGAGCCCATATGTACGCTCTATCCTGAAGTTTACGAAGATGGCTATCAATGAGAAAGCTGATGAGGATATCGACTTTTCTAATTTTAAGATTGAGCCGGAGATTGTAAAGACAGGCAAGATAGCTGAAGTATTGAGTGGCAAGCCCAACATTCTTGTACAGATATTAAAAGAACCTATAGCTGCCAAAGGCCCAAGGCTGAGTTGTGAACTCTCGCTTCCCGGACGCTTTGTGGTAATCACTCCTTTTAATAATATCGTAGCTGTGTCCAGAAAGATTCATTCATCTGAAGAGCGAAAGCGGCTCCAGAAGATTATTGAGTCTTTCAGATCGAATAATTTTGGTGTGATAGTACGTACTGCAGCTGAAGGGAAGAGCGCCAGCGAGCTACAGGAAGATATGTTATCGTTGGTGGAAACATGGAAACAAATTCAGCAGAATTTGAAAGGTGCAGTGGCTCCCACGCGTATAATGAGCGAGGAGGGCAAGACTCATAGCATCCTGAGAGATTTGCTTTCTGAAGATTTTAACCGGATAGTTGTTAATGATAAAAATATCTTTAACGAGACAAAAACCTATCTGCAGAAGATAGCTCCTGAAAAGGAAGATATTCTGTCGTTACATAATAATGGTGCACCAATTTTCGACAGTTTTGGTGTAACGAGGCAGGTAAAGGCTTCTTTTGGCAAGACGGTGAACCTCCCCAGCGGTGCTTATCTGATTCTTGAGCACACAGAAGCGCTACATGTAATAGATGTCAACAGCGGTTATAAGAGTGTGGGGAATAATCAGGAGCAGAATGCACTGGAGACTAACCTTGAGGCTGCTGCGGAAATTGCACGTCAGCTCAGGCTTAGAGATATTGGTGGTATCATTGTGGTGGACTTTATTGACATGAAGCTTCCGGAAAACAAAAAGAAGCTGGTGGAGCAGATGGGGCGATTCATGGCAATTGACCGGGCAAAACATGCGGTACTTCCAATTAGCAAGTTTGGGTTGATGCAGATAACCCGTCAGCGTATGAAGCCTGAGATGAGCATCAACACAATGGAAGTGTGCCCCAGTTGTAATGGGACAGGGAAGATATCTTCTACACTTGTACTGGAGGATGAGATAGAGAAGAATCTCAGCTATCTGATTATGCAAAAACACAAAAGCCTTACAATCGAAGTGCATCCTATTCTCTATGCTTATCTTACTAAAGGTATTCCGTCAAAGAGGTTTAAGTGGAGAATGAAGTTCAAGCAGAAGATACGAATCAGAAAGAATACCAGCTTTTACCTCACCGAGTTTAAGTTCTTCGATGCAAATGACGAGGAAATAAAAATCTGAGACCACTTTTTACCTTCTGGAAATCCTTCCGTCTATATCAAAAACAATTTCCTCTTCATCACGAAGGAATTGAAGAATGCTTAGGACTTTTTTAATAGGGATACCGGTTTGCTTTGAAATTTCTTCAACTGTAAGTCTTTGTGAATCCACGAGAGTCTGTTCTACGGTGTCAATTTCATTTTTATTGATAGACTTCTGTTTTTGAGCCAGGCAGATATCACAGATGCCACAGGGTTTTCCGGGTTTCCCGGTAAAATATTCATTGATAAAGCAGCTTCTGCATATCTTTTTCTGGGTAGCATAAGCAATCATTTTGTGCAGGCGATCTTCAAAGGCCTTTTTTCTTTTGTGGATATTCTTCTCGTTAATGACAAGGTCTTCGGCCCGCTGCCTGTTTTCGGGAAAGTAGATTTGCGGTTTGTCTTTTCTGGGATTGTAGTCCAGAATTCGGAAGTTGTGTAGTTCCGTGAGTTTTTTGATAACGTCTTCTTTTGAAGAAGAAATAAATTTTGCCAGAATGAATTCATCGATAAAGACAGGTTGTTCCATAATTCCTTCATAACTTCTGAGCAACCCCTTAATGATTGAGTTGTAGGATGGGTAGGAGGATTCGAAGTGTTCGAGATTTGATTTTCCGGCCAGGAATTCTACTGTTGCCGGTGAGAAGAACTGTTCGCTGAATTGCAACACTTCCTCCTGCTCAAGGATTTTCAGTGTGTTAACCGTGAGAAGTGCGTTTATATTATACTTTTCGACAAATGCAGCAATTTCGAAGTCAAATGAAGATCCTTTGCCCTTGCCGGCAGGTAATTGAAGATGATTACATAAGAGACTGTAAATATGCCGGATTGTTTTTGTTTCGGGGAACCTTAGTGAGATACTTTCCTCGAGGCTTGAAATCTCGGTGATATGATACAGCAATACTGCATATGATTTAAGGCCGTCGCGCCCGGCTCTGCCCGCCTCCTGATAATAGTATTCAAGGGCTTCCGGGATCTCGAAGTGAATTACAGTACGTACGTCAGGCTTGTCAATTCCCATACCGAATGCATTTGTGCAGCAGATGACTCTGGTTTTGTTTTGGATCCATTCATCCTGTTTTTGATTTCTTTCATCTGTGCTGAGCCCTGCATGATAATAGTCAGAGTTGATGTTATTTAATCTTAACAGTTTGGATACTTCCCGGGTACTCTTTCTGCTCCTGCAATACACAATTGAAGATCCCTGTACTTTTTGGAGAATTGATATTAGCTTGTTTTCCTTTGATGGTGGTATGAAGACGCTGTAAGAAAGGTTGGGGCGGTCATAGGGTTGCTGAAATATTTTGTGTCCCGGCCTGAAGTTGAGGTTTTCGATAATGTCTTTCTGTACCGATGGGGTTGCTGATGCTGTCAATGCGAGTATGGGCGTCTCAGGAATAATTTCACGTAAGGAAGCTATTCTAAGGTAAGAGGGGCGAAAGTCGTATCCCCATTGAGAGATGCAGTGTGCCTCGTCGACAGCTATGAGATTAATATGAATAGAAGGCAGGTACTCTAGAAACAGGCTTGTTTCCAGCCTTTCTGGAGAGACGTATAGGAACTTGAAATTACCATGGACCGCATTATCTAATGTCTTTTTCACTTCAGAGAACTTCATCCCGCTGTGAATAGCAAGAGAAAAAATACCTCTCTTTTTCAGATTGTTTACCTGATCTTTCATCAATGCGATGAGAGGAGTAATTACCAGACAGATCCCCGGGCGCATCATAGAGGGCACCTGAAAGCATATTGACTTGCCCCCACCGGTGGGCATAATAGCGAAAGTATCTTTTCCGGACAATACAGCCTGGATTACTTCTTCCTGGTTATTGCGGAAAGCTTCGTAGTGCCAATATTTTTTTAGTACTGATAATGGTGTCACAGTAATCAAAGTAAAATGAATTATTTGAAATGCCTGATTTCCGGAAGGCTAATTTATTTTTTCTTAGAAATAGGCTTTCTTGTAGCCTGGGTGTTAATGATACGTGATGCTGATAGAGCTGGACAGGCTATTTATCTTTTTATGTGGGGGAGCAAAATTTGAAAACCATCGGTAATTTTGCCGGATGGCAACGCATGCACTGAAGGTGGATTTTGGAAATATTCGGGAGGCTGCAAAAGAATTTGTAAATCTGACAAGAGGATACAGAGTGTTCTCGTTTTCGGGGGAATTGGGAGCAGGTAAGACTACCTTTATTTCTGCTGTTTGTAAAGAGTTGGGGGTGGAAGATGTGGTTAGCAGTCCAACTTTTTCTATAGTTCAGCAGTATAATTCTTTACATGGTGATATTTTTCATATTGACCTCTATCGCATCAGGAATGAGGAGGAGGCAGTAAGTGCGGGAATAGAAGACAGTATTGACAGTGGTAACATCTGTTTTATAGAGTGGCCGGAGAGGGCGCAGGAGATTTTGCCGTCTGATACTGTCAGGGTGGAAATAGAAATAGAAAGTAGAGACTGCCGCAGGTTAAGGATTTCGATTCCTCAATCTACAGATTGAAATTTTCTTTATATTTAGTCATTAATAGAGTTTTTATGTCATCTTCCAAACCTTTTGTATCCCCTTCGTTGAGCTATGAAACTTTTGAAGAGACTTTAGATATTAAGCCCAGAGGGGCTGAACTACATATCGGAATTCCTAAAGAGGTCTCCTTTCAGGAGAATAGGGTGGCACTTACCCCGGAAGGTGTGAGCGTGTTAGTAGCAAATGGCCACAAAGTGTTGATAGAGTCACAGTCGGGGGAAGGAGCAAATTACAGCGATAGGGATTTTAGCGATGCCGGTGCAAAAGTGGTGTATTCCAAGAAGGAAGTATTTGAGTGTAGTACAATTGTAAAGAGCGCTCCCCTCTGTGAGATGGAAGTGGAATATCTGAAGCCAGATCAGTTCATCATTTCTCCGATACATGTTTCTGCTATGAAGCGCGAAATCCTTGAAAAAATGATGGAGAAGAAGATCACAGCGCTTAGTTTTGAAAACCTGAAAGATGACAGTGGCCATAACCCGATTGTAAGGAGTATGAGTGAGATTGCCGGGAGCGCAGTAATGCTAATAGCCGGACATTACCTGAGCAGTACCAATAAGGGGAGAGGAGTGCTGTTGGGGGGTATTTCCGGTATTCCGCCCACCAAGGTAATTATTATCGGGGCAGGGATAGTAGGTGAGCAGGCGGCAAGGACGGCACTTGCGATGGGAGCTAGTGTTAAAGTTTTTGACAATAGCATTTACCGCCTAAAGCGATTGCAGAACAATATCGGTACGCGTGTATATACTTCTGTTATAGAACCCGGTATTCTCGGAAAGCAGTTAAAAACATGTGATGTGGCAGTGGGCGCACTTTCGGCCAATGGGGGAAGGACGCCGCTTGTGGTTACAGAAGAGATGGTGAGCAGAATGAGACCGGGGAGTGTGATTGTAGATGTTAGTATTGATCACGGAGGGTGTTTTGAGACCTCCAGAATTACTTCGCAAGATGCACCGGTTTTTAAAAAATATGATGTAATTCATTATTGTGTACCCAATATTCCAAGTGGGTTTGCAAGGACTGCTTCGCAGGCTATCAGTAATGTGCTTATGCCCCTCATGCTTGAAATTTCAGAAGATGGGGGAATCGAAAACATGGTTTGGTACAGGATAAATATCAGAAGTGGCATTTATGTTTTCAGGGGCGCGCTGACCAATTTCTATTTAAGTGAGCGGTTTGACTTGAAGTTCACAGATTTAAATCTGTTGATAGCAAGTTCGCGATAAGACTGAAATTCGGATTTGATTTTTACTGTGACTTAATTACCGGAGGAAGGGGCTCTCCTGCCGGGATAAACCTGATAGAAACACTATTTACGCAGTGCCTCACATTTTTTGCTGTTTCCCACTCACCGGTAAAGACATGGCCCAGATGTCCGCCACAGTTGGCGCAAACGATTTCGGTTCTGTACCCGTCTGCATCCGGTTGTCTCGTTACAGCCCCCTTTATCTCGTCGTCAAAACTGGGCCATCCGCATGAAGAGGCGAATTTGTCAGTAGAGTTATAGAGAGGTGCATTGCATCGGCGGCAGATATAGGTACCCTTTTTAGTATTAGTATAGTATTCTCCGGTAAATGGCATCTCAGTTCCTTTGTACAGAATCACCCGTTCTTCTTCAGCTGAAAGTTTGTTATAAGCCATATTTGTACTTTTTGAGGGTGTGAGGTTTGCAGTCGGATGAAGCGGAATATTTGACGATGTACATCCGGTAACCAACAGGAATAGACACCACCCCCAAATTATTTTTCCGTTCATCAATTGATTCTTCACACCTGCGAAAATTATTTTTTACCTTGTTTTATTTATGACAGTAAATCTATTGAATATGCTCTTAAATAAAAAGGTAAAGTTGGTTTGGTCGGTAGTTTTGATTCTTATCTGCATCGGAGTAAATGCACAGTCCAACTTTGATCCCTATCAACTTTTTGCTGTGTATCCCAAGAATACCATAACACCTTATAGAGCTGCCAATGGTGCACCGGGAAAGGATTACTGGCAAAACAGGGTGAATTATAATCTGAAGGCCAGGCTGGATACAGTAGCAAACACATTAACTGTGTCGGAGCAAATAGAGTATGTCAACAACAGTCCGGATGATCTGAGTTCCCTTTGGTTGCAGGTGGATCAATATATGTATAAGAAGTATTCAATTTCTGATTACTCACAAGGGCTAAGAAGACAGGGTCAGACTGATGGCTATCAATTTAGGAAAATGACCCTTACCTACGGTGGAAAAGTGAGCCAGGCAAAATATATTATTTCTGACACACGGCTACAGATAAGGCTTGACGAACCGCTCCAATCGAAGCATTCTATAAGGATTTCTATTGATTACGCTTATGAGATCCCCGGCTTGTTTGGAGGGCGCACGGATTATTTCTCTACAAAGAATGGGAAGATTTTTGAGATAGCTCAGTGGTTTCCACGTATGTGTGTGTATGATGATTTGAATGGCTGGAATACACTTCCCTATATCGGTACTGGAGAGTTTTATTGTGAGTATGGCGACTTTGATTATACGGTAACCGTACCTGAAGGGATGATAGTGGTTGGAAGTGGAGAAGTGGTTAATGAAGCAGAAGTGTATTCCCCTCAGGAATTAGGCAGGCTAAATCAGGCGAGAAAAAGTGATAAAACTGTTTTTATACGGGACAAAGCAGATGTAGAAAAAATTGCTGAAAGGGCAAGAAATAATAAGAAGGATGTGGTTCGATGGAAAAATTGGCATTTCAGGATGCAGAATAGTAGAGATGTGGCATTTGGAGCTTCATTAGCATACGTAGTGGACGCCGCCAGAATAAATCTTCCAAAGGGCAAGTATGCGCTAGCGATGAGTGCATATCCTGTTGAAAGCTATGGAGAAAATGGGTGGGCAAGAAGTACAGAATTTCTGAAAGGATCTATCGAATACTTTTCTGAAAAGTGGACACCATACCCTTATCCGGTGGCAGTGAATGAAGCTGGCAGGGCTGGTGGAATGGAGTATCCGGGTATTTTATTTGACGGAATGGGGGCGAGGGGAAAAGGCCTGTTTTGGTTGATAGCCCATGAGATAGGGCACACATGGTTCCCGATGATAGTTGGGAGCAGTGAACGCAGGCACGCCTGGATGGACGAGGGGTTTAATACGTTTATAGATGTTTACGCCTCCGACTATTTTAATAATGGTGAGTTTGCCCCCAAGCGGGATGGTGAGTATGCACCCGGTGGAGGAAATCCTGCGGACGAGATAATACCCTGGATTAGTGATCCGGATGCCCCAACTATAATGAATCGGGCAGACCTGATTATCGGGAAGTACAGACATCCATTTTCTTATTTTAAACCTGCGTTTGGATTGATCCTGCTAAGGGAACAAATTCTTGGAACTGACAGATTTGATTATGCATTTAGAAAGTATATCACTAACTGGTCATATAAGCATCCTGGCCCTGACGATTTCTTCAGGACAATGGAGAATGAGGGCGGTGAAGATTTGAGCTGGTTTTGGAGACAATGGTTTGAGAATAACTGGCAGTTTGATGTAGCTGTGGACTCTGTGATCCGGAACGAAAAAGAAAAGTTTTATACGGTTTTTCTCCTCAATAAAGAAAAATCAGCTTATCCCATCGAAGTAAAAGTGGTGTATGAAGACGGGCATAAAGAGCTTTTAAATCTGCCTGTAGAAGTCTGGTATTCGGGAGCCAGGTTTTCGTTGAAGTTGTCATATACATCTGTAATTCAATCTGTTGAATTAGACCCAGGTCACAAATTACCGGATATAAAGAGGAAGAATAATTTGTGGCAGAGGTAGAGATATAGTTTTTTGGTTGAGGTTTGGTTTCTCACCAAATTACTCGTTACAGAATCTTCAAAAGAAACTTGTTTTTTTTCAAAAACTGAAATATCTTCGTTCCCGGTTTACCAAAGCCGTTTTTCAATTTCCTACCAAAAGGCCTTTCCAACCATTTTTCGAGTAGAGAGTAAAATCCTCTGAAAGATCTGTTTTAATTTTAAGAAAAGAATTAAGGACAGGGTTAGTCTTTATAAGGTCAAAGCATAAGAGCATAAAAGCTGCTCAGGCTGATTACAACGAATCCTGAAATTATTTCCTTCTATAGAGTTTATATCCAGAATACTTTCTGAATGTCCAATTGAAGATATCTGTGAAAATAACCGCAAGAAAAAAAGCTACCCCCCAAAAGGAATGTGATGATCCGGTGTTTTTTGAAAACCAGGGCCACAGAGGATAAAGAATAGACCCTCGGAGTGGTTGATTTTGTGAGAAAAAAAATTAAAGAAAATGGGAAAGCTTTGGTATTTGATTTATGTGAAAGAAAACAAGGAATCTCGTGTTGTTTCCTGGTTAAATTCTAAGAAGATTGAGAATTTTTACCCGGTGACCAAGAGGGCTGTTAAAGGCTTCTTTGGAACCAAAGAGATTACCAGTGGAATTTTTCCTTCCAGAATATTTGTAAATATCAATCAGGATGAATTGCAAATGGTAGTTTCAAACCATCTGGTGATAAGTGTGGTACACTGGAAGAGTGAACCGGTTGTGGTTTCAGAACGAACCATTAGTGGAATAAGAACATTTCTTAGAAGATACCGCGATGTGAGAGTGCAGGAACGCGAATTAAGTGAGAAGGATTTTGCATCTGAGAGAAATACCAGAACTACGATTAAAGGAACGATTGCCAGTCTGTTTGTTCCCGAACTAGGATACGTATTAACTTCTCAGCTTGAAAAAGAACCTGCAGAGTGGGTGCTGTATGATCCTGTCAACCGTCCTGCCGGAACCAATGTATCGGTTATGTTGTTTGGTGCCGAATCGCAAAAATAGATGTGTCAGGTTTAAAGATAGCATTACCACCTGGTACTTACTTTTAGGAAGATTTTAGAGACTCAGGAGTAAAGAATTGAGTCTTTTTTTGTGAGTTTCAGGTTGTAGTGAAGACTATTTTAGGTAGAAGGAAATTAACTTCCGGGGAGCCGTTGACCATCATTTGATTTTATTTTGCAAAATCTTCTCCAAATTTCGTATTTTTTTGTTTCTGTTATAATTTTGGCCTGAATTGTAAAACCCCAATCCGATTTTCATCTAATACCCATAAAAGACTTTACCCGAATACTGTGATGATTGGCTTGATAGTTCATTTGAAGGTTTGTTTGGGCTGCATAAATATTTATTACTAGTTCCAGAGTTATTTTAATTACTATTTACACCTTTCAGTTTATGTGAAATCTATGAAAACTGTAAAAGAAATAGAGTTCAGCCAAAGGATTGAAAGGGGAATAGAAAAAATGAGTACCTCTTCTGTGGCAATTTGTGTATTGGCGAGAGATTGTGAGGAAACGTTAGGAGGAGGAATCGATTTTATAGAATCACTACGTAAGTTTTTCAAAGAGTCGTATGTGATAGTTATTGAAAATGACAGCAGAGATAATACCAAAGCTATCCTCAGAGATTGGGAAAAAAATAAGAGAGGGGTGTATCTCAAATCCGAAGATTATAGTCAATGCCGGGTATCAAAGAAGCCAGGGGTACGAAATCACGGGTATGCCTATTCGGCAGCACGAATTGCACCTATGGTCAGGTATAGAAACCAATATTTGGATTTTGTAAGGGACAACTTTCAGATAGATTATTTGATTGCCATTGACTCTGATGTATTCAGGATTGAACTTGAAGGGGTTTTAAATTCATTTGGATTTGAAGAGGATTGGGATTGCATCACTTCTAATGGGAGAAAGGTTACTTTAAATCACCCCATATTTCCTTCGTTTTATGATTCGTATGCTTTTAAAGAAGAAGGGGATCGGCAGCCGACAACAATAAAAAAAATGAGGCGTACTCAGAAAAAATATAAGAACCTTAAAAGAGGAATGGATTTTATTAGAATTCTTTCCGGTTTTAACGGCCTTGCAATATATAGATGGGAAGCCATCAGGAATATTCAATATCGTTTAAAGGAAAATAATGATGAGGTGGTAAAATTTAATTGCGAACATGTTACTTTTCATGAAGATATGGCTAGACTGGGATACGATAAGATTTACCTGAATCCTTCTCAGATTGTAATTTATGATAAGGTGACGATTCCATGGTATCTAAAGCAAGTGAAAAAAGCAGTCAGGAGGCTTTTTTAAGGTCTTTCATGCAGAAAAGTTGACAGTCGCTTTAAAAAGACAATATTTGATGCGATAACCTTCTGATAATCAGCGATTTGATAGTGGACTCATATTTTTAACAGACTATCATTTGTATGGATTGTCAATGGTTATGGATTGTACGGAAAAATTCCAATTGAATTTATTGATGGGATAAAGAGGAAAAACAGGCCTAAGAAATGTATTAGCTTTCCCTATTTGGGAGAAATACAAATTAGATTTTTAGGTAGGGCCCACGCGGGTTGCCTAAAACATTAAGTGTGAATTGTGAATTTGTGTTGCAAGGAATGTAGAGATGGACTTAAATCTTTTATCAGTCGGGGGTGAGAGGCGTGAAAAGAATCGAGGTAGAGGATAATCAAGTTAAAGTTTTCCATAAAACTCGGGGGTGGAGTGGATTGCAAATCACTTGTTTTTATCTTTATTCTGATATAACTTTGAAACTTCATACTTTTTCTCTGTTCAATTTCCTGATAAAGCCCCCTCCAATGTG
This sequence comes from Chitinophagaceae bacterium, assembly GCA_023957755.1. Classification (GTDB taxonomy): domain Bacteria; phylum Bacteroidota; class Bacteroidia; order Chitinophagales; family Chitinophagaceae; genus Ginsengibacter. The sequence continues at coordinate 64,071 of JAMLGT010000010.1, read as the reverse complement.
CTTTTTTAATAAAGCAGAATCCTCTGAGAATATCTAAACTAGTGGTTTATCTAAAATAAATATTAATACAAATGAAAATTGTAAGGCTATTTTTATTCTCTGGTGTTGTTATGTTTCTGGTTTCATGTGGAAGTACTAAGAACCTGACTTATTTTAACGGAGTAAATGATAAGGTAAACTATGGAACAGAAAAGACAGATGAGGTGGTTATATCACCAAATGACCTTTTAAGCATCATAATCAGTAGTCTTAGCGCTGAAGCATCTGAGATCTTCAATCCAAATAAGGATGCTACAACAAGGTTAACTACTATTACCGGTGTAAACACCGAACGTACGGGTTATCTGGTTGGGGCAGATGGCTCTATACAACTACCAGTTTTGGGTAAGGTAATGGCGGGGGGGCTGACCAAGAGCCAACTGAAAGAAAAAATCACAAATACAATTCTTGAAAAGAAATTGCTGGTAGAGCCTTTGGTAGAAATCAGATTCCTTAATTATGAGGTCACTGTAATCGGGGAGGTAGGACGTCCGACAGTTATTACAGTGCAAAGTGAGAAGATTTCACTTTTAAAGGCATTAGGCGTGGCAGGGGATTTGACGATCTATGGCAAGCGAGATAATGTGTTGTTGATTAGGGAACATGGCGGTGCTCGCTCAACGGTTCATTTGGACCTTACCTCTCCTGATTTTCTGAAGTCGCCCTACTATTATCTCGAGCCCAATGATATCGTCTATGTACAGCCTAACAGGGCGAGGGCAGCTCAGGCCTCAATGTGGCCACAGACTGTGCCTGTTCTTATGACTGCCCTTTCTGTGTCTATTATTATCCTAGACAGGATTTTAAGGTGAAATAGTGTTTTAAAATAATGAATTTTTTTATCTATGGGAGCGGAAAATAAGAATGATATGCGTAGTGATGAAAGTCTCTATGATAAGGTAGTGGCAAAGTACCTGCCGTACTGGCCTGTGTTTCTTATTTCAATAATATTAGGAGTAGTGGGTGCGTGGGGCTATTTAAAGACAACAGTCCCAATTTATGAAGCTTCAGCAACCTTAATTATTAAGGACGAAAAGAAGGGCAATGAAGATTCAAAACTGATGGAATCACTTGATCAAATTTCATCGAAGAAGATAGTGGAAAATGAAGTAGAAGTTTTGCAGTCAAGAAAACTAATGAAAGATGTAGCGGATAAATTAAACTTATATACCCCAATTTCTCAAAAACATTATAGGAAAACCAAATCAGCTTTTTTTTCCTCTCCCGTAGTAGCGATCGCACCAAATCCGGAAAATTTGCGAAAAGAAGAGAATATCCCAATTTCTTATGACGAGCAAAGAAATGAGGTAATTCTAAATGGCAAGGATCGTTATCCGTTAGGTTCCCCTGCAAAGCTTCCGTATGGAGTATTAATTTTTGAAAAGAATAAGAACTATATTCCGGATTCCTCTACTAATAGCTTTTATTTATCGGTTTATTCCCCCAGGCTTATGGTGCCATGGCTTTTAAGTGGGTTAAAAGTAGAGTCAGCCAGTAAGTTATCTTCAGTTCTAAATTTGACCTTTCGTGACGAAATCCCCAAAAGAGCTGAGGATATTCTAAATCAGTTGATTTTATCGTATAGAGAGTCAGAAATTTCTGAGAAGAATTTTCTGGCGAAGAACACACTTGACTTCGTAAATGAACGACTTGGTATTATCTCGAAGGATTTGGATACAATTCAAAAGAAAGCCCAGGCATTTAAGTCTGGAAAGGATGCTGTAGATATTAGCACTCAGGGGCAGCTCTATCTTCAAAATGTCAGTGAGAATGACCAGAAGTTGAGTGAAGTAACTACGCAGTTGTCCGTATTAGAGCAGGTTGAGAAGTTTGTTAAGAAGAATGGCTCTGATGGAGTTATACCAGCTACTTTAGGAGTGAACGACCCGCTCTTGTCTGAAATGCTTACAAAGTTGAATTCCCTGGAATTAGATTATGAGAAAGGGAAGGCTACAATTGGAGAAAACAACCCAAAGTTGCTGGAAATAAAAGACCAGATTAGTAAGATAAAACCATCAATATTAAAAAATATAGAAGGCCAGCAGAGAAATCTCAATGCAATGAGGGATAATATTAACTCAACCAACAGGGCCTATAGTTCTATACTAAGACAAGTTCCACAGAAAGAACGACAGTTGATAGATATAACACGGGATGAACAGAACAAGAGGTCTATATATGAATTCCTGCTCCAGAAAAAGGAAGAGAGTGAGTTGGCATATTCGGCAACTGTTGCAGATAATAAGATTGTGGATTTTGCAGAGGCGGGTAATAGTCCTGTTTCTCCTAAAAGGATGGTTATTTATTTTGGAGCTGTGATGTTAGCTGCGGTTTTTTCTTTTGGAGCCGTAACCTTAAAGGAGTTTTTTACTAGAAAAGTAATGTATAGGCATGAGATAGAAACACTCACGAGTATCCCTATTTTAGCTGAAATAAATAATGAGAAAACTACTACGCCTATCGTAATAAAAGCGGGTGAAAGAAGTATAATGGCCGAACAATTCAGAAAGCTCAGATTGTCTTTGTCTTTTATGGGAGTAAATGAAAAGCACAAAAAGATACTTTTCACCTCGAGTATCTCAGGGGAGGGGAAGAGTTTTATTGCTGCAAATCTTGCCGTTAGCCTTACTTTGACTGGGAAGAAGGTTGTAATTGTTGACATGGATTTGAATAAGCCGACCCAGGCTAAAATTTTTCAAATAGAGGAAGCTCCCGGTGTATCAGATTTTCTTTCTGGGGATGGCGATCCGGTGGATTATATTCGTTTGGTGTCAGGTATTGAGAATTTACATATAATAACTGCCGGGAATCTGCCTGACAATCCTACTGAACTAATAAGTAGTGGCCGAACAGAGGAATTGATTAATTACCTTAATTTGATTTTTGATTATGTGGTTATTGATACATCTCCTATTGGATTAGTGACTGATGGGTATCTTATTACTAATTTATGTGATGCCACATTATATGTAGTTAGGCATGGGTTCACACCAAAGCTTTTGATTAAGAGGTTAGATGAGAGTAATAGAATTAATCCGGTTCATAATCCGGCAATCGTATTTAATGGTGTGAAACAGAGAGGTTATTTGGCCTCAAAGTATGGATATGGGTATGGGTATGACTACGTGTATGGGTATGGGTATGGAAAAAAAAGCCCTTACGGAAAGTTAAAGACAGGACAGAAATAAGTATTTCCTATTTCCTGTTACTGTTTGCTATAGGCAAAAGGTAGTGTTTTCTTGATAAATTTTGATTCAAGAGATAGGTATAGATGTTTCCTTTAACATGAAGTTTGAGAGAATATTGATCTTGATTATGTTATTTGTTGATCTATGGCTCAGAATGATTTTTGAGTCGAATTGATTACTACAATCTATTAAATAGTGAAGCCGTCTGAAATCAAGTAAATGGAAATTTTTAATTTACCTTCATAATCTTAATCTTCGGTCATGACAATATATTTAAATGATTTGTTAATAATTGTCAAATAGGTAGGATATTGTGATATTAAAAATATTATTGTATACTTGTACGTTACTTATATCCAAACCTATGAACCATGAGGAACTTTTTAGTTTCAATAATAGAATTTTGTGTCGTTTTTTTGCTGTTATCTAACGCGGCGTTTGCAAATAAATATTATTTTTCTTCATCCATTGGCAATGATTCGTATAGCGAAATAGAGGCACAAAACCCTTCCACGCCCTGGAAAACTCTGGATAAGTTGAATAGTATTATGTCAATTCTGGTTCCCGGAGATTCTGTGCTTTTCAAAAAAGGGGATGTGTTTTACGGGAAAATAGTAGTCACGAAGTCGGGGTCATCGTTTCATCCCATCGTTTTCTCATCTTATGGATCAGGTGAAGAACCATTGATAACCGGTCTTACGGAATTATCTAATTGGACCAGTGTGGGTGGAGGTATTATGGCTGCAAATTGTGATGATTGCAGAGAAACAAACAATGTGCTGCTGATTGATGGTAAGTTACAAAAGGTTGGCAGATATCCCAATTCAGGGTATTTACAATATCAAAGCTTTTCCGGGACTAATTCAATTACAAGTAATCAATTACCGGCAGGGATTGATTGGACAGGTGCCGAATTGGTGGTTCGGAAAAAGGATTGGATTTTGGAAAGGCATAAAATAACGAGCCAACAGGGAGGAACACTGAATTTTACAACAGATTCAAAGTATTCTGGGAGTAATGATTATGGTTTTTTCATTCAAAGAGACAGGAGAACACTCGACACGCTGGGTGAATGGTATTTTGTAAAAGAGAGCAAGAAGATGTGGGTGTATTTTGGAAGTGAGAATCCTGCGGATCATCAGGTAAGGGTAAGTACTATTGATACGTTGGTTTATACGACCAGGCAATCGTATATCACTTTTGATGGGTTAGCCTTTGAAGGAGGGAGCCAATATACTTTTTCCATAAACTATTCTCAGTTTATTAAAATTCAGAACAGCGTCTTGAATTACTCTGGAAACAGGGCAGTGCAATGTGTGACCTGTGAAGATTTTACATTGGCAAATTCATTGATTTTCAATACTCTGAACGTGGGAGTTGATTTGACTTATACCGCTGTCCGTACAAACATCATCAATAACCATTTTAAGAATACAGGCTGTATTGAGGGTTTAGGTGAGGGGGGAATGGATAGCTATATGGGAATTTCTCCTGCAAAAGATTTCTCCAGGATTGCTAACAATAAAATAGATTCCACAGGATTTGTCCCTATAAGGTTTCACGAGTTGAATACGATAGTTGAAGAAAATTTTATCAATACTTTCTGTTTTATCAAAGATGATGCGGGTGGTATTTATACATCAGGTCCTTATGAGAAGAATAAGGGGCCGATAGTAAGAAATAACATTGTAGTGAATGGAATTGGGGCTCCAAATGGAGCCAATGGGAGAGTTTTGGTTAGGGGAATTTATGCAGATGAGTTCTCGTCTTATCTGAGTATTATTGGAAATACAATTGAAAAAGTCAATGGTGGAGGTATTTTCTTGCATAGAGCTAATAATATCCGCGTAGAGAATAATAAGTCATTTGATAACTTGTACGGTATCATGTACCATCAACATAAACAAGGCGAATTCTTTGGTAATTCTATTAAGAACAATGAATTTGTTGCAAAAACTGATCTTCAGCTTCCTTCATTCATGTACCTCCAGTTTGGAAATAACGATCTTGATAGCTGGGGGATATTGGATAGTAACTACTACTCTAGACCCAAGAATGAGAACAGTAGAGTTCTTAGAGTCGATATTGCGACTGAGGTAAGACTCTTTAACCCTAGTGGATGGAATAAGTTTACCGGATTAGATAAGTCATCAGGGCCTTCAAAAGCAGTAGGAGACAGTACGAGTGATGTACGCCTGATTTACAATCCGTCTAGTTTGGAGAAAAGCTATTCACTTGAGGGGGCCTATGAGAAGTATTGGTGGTAACTTTTATAATGGATCAGTTACTTTGGCACCTTACCAATCAATAATCCTCGTAAAGATAGTGGAGTTTAACAAAGCTCCAATTGCAAATGCGGGGACTGAACAAATTATTACCTTGCCTGATGATAAGGTTACCCTTGTGGGCTCAGGAACAGACGAGGATGGAGAAGTAGTGGCCTATGAATGGACGAAGTCATCTTGGCCTGTTGCACATAGAATTGTATCACCCAATAGCCGGGTTACAGAAGTTACCGGCCTGAGCGAAGGCACTTTTATCATTCAGTTGAAGGTTACAGATAATAAAGGGGCAAGTGGTACTTCCAGTGTAAGGATTATTGTTAAGGCCGCCCCCAACAAAGCGCCTGTGGCCAATGCGGGCGCAGATAAGACTATTACCCTACCGACCAATAAAGTAACCCTTACAGGCAGCGGTACAGACGCAGACGGCACAATCAGCAGCTACCAGTGGAGCAAGACAGCAGGCCCCGGCAGCTACACCATCGTGAGCCCTGCCTCAGCTACAACAGAAGTGACAAGCCTTACAGAAGGCACCTATACCTTCCAACTAAAGGTAACTGATAATAAAGGAGCCACAGATACGGCCACAGTTAAAGTGACTGTTAATGCTGCTCCCAATCAAGCACCTACAGCCAATGCCGGTGCAGACCAAACGATTACCCTCCCAACAAATACCGTATCGCTTGCGGGTAGTGGCACAGATGAAGACGGTACAGTAGTTTCTTATCAGTGGACAAAGATATCAGGCCCATCAAGCTATAATTTTGGAAATTCCGGATCAGCAGTTACCGATGTATTCGGTCTTACAGAAGGGGTTTATAGTTTCCAGCTCGAGGTGACAGATAACAAGGGCGCAAAGGGCAGAGATACCATGCAGGTAACCGTAAATGCTGCTCCCAACCAGGCACCAACTGCCAATGCCGGAGCAGATCAGACGATTACCCTACCGACCAATAAAGTAACCCTGAAAGGCAGCGGTACAGACGCAGACGGCACAATCAGCAGCTACCAGTGGACCAAGACAGCAGGCCCCGGCAGCTACACCATCGTGAGCCCTGCCTCAGCTACAACAGAAGTGACAGGCCTTACGGAAGGCACCTATACCTTCCAGTTGAAGGTAACTGATAATAAAGGAGCCACAGGTACGGCTACGGTAAAGGTAACTGTAAACCCGGCCCCGAATAAAGCACCAAAAGCGTATGCAGGAGCCGATAAGAGCATCACCCTCCCAACAAATACGGTATCACTTGCGGGCAGTGGCACAGATGAAGACGGTACAGTAATTTCTTATCAGTGGACAAAGATATCAGGCCCATCAGGCTATAATATTGTGAATTCCGGATCAGCAGTTACCGATGTATTCGGCCTTACAGAAGGAGTTTATAGTTTCCAGCTTGAGGTGACAGATAACAAGGGCGCAAAGGGCAGAGATACCATGCAGGTAACTGTGAATGCTGCTCCCAATCAAGCACCTACAGCCAATGCCGGTGCAGACCAGACGATTACCCTACCGACCAATAAAGTAACCCTGAAAGGCAGCGGTACAGACGCAGACGGCACAATCAGCAGTTACCAGTGGAGCAAGACAGCAGGCCCCGGCAGCTACACCATCGTGAGCCCTGCCTCAGCTACAACAGAAGTGACAAGCCTTACAGAAGGCACCTACACCTTCCAGTTGAAGGTAACTGATAATAAAGGAGCCACAGGTACGGCTACGGTAAGAGTGACTGTAGTAGCTGGCGGTAATCAGGCGCCAACTGCCAATGCCGGTGGTAATAAGACGATAGTATATCCGGAGTCAGCCACGACGTTAACGGGTAGTGGCAGCGATGCAGATGGTACGATAGAGAAATATGCATGGAAGCAACTAACCGGTCCTACAATAGCAGAAATAGAATCGTCAGGCAGTGCTACAACAGTAGTCAGTGGACTGGCAATAGGCAACTATTTGTTTGAACTGACAGTAACAGACAACAGAGGAGCTGTGGGCAAAGACACGATGATATTAATGGTAGCCGCAGCCAGGGAGAACAGTTATCAGGAAGGCGTGAAGCTATATCCCAACCCAACGAGTGGAATCACCACGCTGGAGATAACAGGAGTGAAGATTACAGAGCGATTAGTATTAGTGATTACCGATGCTGCGGGTAAGGTTGTAGAGAAGCGTGAGGTAAATACTGCTGGAACAAACAGCCATACAGAAATTCTGGACTTTGGCAAATATCACAAAGGTGTGTATTTTGTTTCTCTTCATGGAGGTGGTAAGGTAAGTTCTGTTATTAGAGTATTGAAACTCTAAGATTTTGATTTCAAGAGAAAATAAGATTGTTTCTTTATTCAGCCGGTACTGACAGCTATGTTTTATTTTGTCTTTTGCTGAATTCAGGTTTTTCCTGAAAATGAAGTTTGTTCAGCAGACAATTATTTTCTTCTTTCCTTAGTTGACCATTTTTATAATATTTTTGGAGTTTTACGACCTTTTTGTCATTAACTGAATGATGATTGAGAATTGAAAATTAGATGTTTTGTTCGATATTTTTCAACTTCTCTAATATTAACGTGGTACTATTTTACGATATAAAATAGAAACGGAGTAATGTGAAGAAAAATTTTTTTTATAATTTTCTACTGACAGGATCGAATCTCCTTTTCCCGCTTTTAACGTTTACCTATGTTTCTAGGATAATTGGTGCCGATGGACTTGGGATTGTTAATTTTATTACCTCATATAGCCAGAACTATATGATAATAGCTGCTTTGGGAATACCAATCTATGGAATTCGCGAAATTGCTAAAGCCGGTGATGATGTTGAGAAGCGGTCAAAGATATTTTTTGAGATTTTGATAATCCACTTTACTTTTTCTTGTTTGTTATTTCTGATATATCTAATAACAATTGGTTACCATGATTTATTGTTCCAAAATAAGAATCTAGTAATTCTGGGTGGCTCTTTGATTTTAATAAATGTCGTTTCGTTCAATTGGTTATTTGCAGGCGTTAGTGACTTTAAATATATTACTATACGAAGTTTGATAATCAGAAGTCTTTCTGTAATTTCCGTTTTCTTGTTTGTTAGGAAAAGAGAGGATTTTGGAGTCTATTTATTAATTTATGTGATTACAATGCTGTTAACTGCAGTTGTTGATATTTATTCTTCAAGAAGATTTATCAGAAAAAAGGGGAAGCTGACAGTTAAGGGGATACTTTCTCATTTAAAGCCTGTCGCTCTGCTAGGAACCTATACTGTCCTAACAAGTATATACACAGTTATTCCAAATACTTTACTTGGCTTCTTTTCTTCAAAAGCAGCAGTTGGCTACTATAGTGCTGCAGATAAGATAATTCGGATGGCAATGAGTTTTTTTACTGCAATGAATACTGTAATGATTCCAAAATTGAATTTAGCTGTTGAATGTAAGAAGGAGATTGAGTACAGAACGCTTATCGAAAAGAGTTTAAAGGTTGTAGTTATTTTAGGAATTCCATTAACTGTTTTTATTGCGTTATTTGCGCGATCAATTATTGGAGTATTGGGCGGAGCAGGATTCACAAATTCTATAGTGGTAATTCAAATAATGTCTCCAGTGATTCTATTTGTGGCAGTGGCTCAGGTGTTCGTTTACCTAATACTAAGTGCAAATAGGAAAGATAAGGAAATGGTTATTTTATCTATAGTAGGGATGGCAATAAGTTTGATTATCAATTTAGCTTTCATACCAGTAATGGCAGAGAGGGCAACAGGGTTTTCTCAGTTAATAGCAGAGTTCTTTGTAACTTTTACGGCTTTCTTCTTCTGCAGGAGAATTATTCAAATTAAGTTCCATTTTAGAGATATTTGGTTGAGTTTAACAGGTGTTATCCCTTTCGTTTTGATTTCATTATTTTGTTTTCACTTTTTTAGTAATGATATTTTTACTTTAGTCGTCGGAGGAGTATTGTGTAGTGTTGCCTTCCTAGTTTATCAGTTTTTAGTTGTACGCGACAAGGTATTTATTCAATTAGTAACCTCGATATGCAAGGCTATGAGGATTGGAATATTTGAAAAAAGGAATAGTAGTAATTTGGGGCGAAGGGCATAGGGTTCATCCTGCCATGCGCGAGATGGAAGGGGAGGTATAATAAAAGGAAAAAATCCGCCTTCCAGATTCGGAGAATCAGGGAATTTACGGTTAAGTAATGGAGGAAATAAATTTTTATACAGGGAGGCACTGGGTGTTGATTGAGGCTAAAAGTTAGAATTTCTGATGTTAATTATCTTACTTATTAGTTTATTTGTTCTAATAATTTTAGTAATAGCTTTTATTAATATAAGGTTATCATTTGCTTTATATGTAGCTTATTTAATTTTGGTGCCCTACATGAAGGTTGCGATTGGAGGATTTAGCCTTTCCTACAGCGTCGTAGAGTTATCATTGTTTGTTGGTTTCTTGGTTTTTTTTTATAAGGGAAAAGGAAGGAAACTCAACTATTTAGTTATTGCCCCCTTTGTGTTTTTATATACTTCACTGCTAATAATTTCAGTTTTTTCTACCGATGGTCCGGATTGGATGTGGCAAGTGAATGCCTGGCGTACGGAGTTTATTCCTATTTTAATCTTGTCGATCGTGTTATGGAATCTAATTCTTGCTGATCATAGGACATTGAATTATTTAAAGTTTGCAATAATAGGCTCATGCATTATTGCCGGTGTATATGGTGTTTACTTAACACATTTAGGCGGACAGAACCCATATATAATGACTCTGTCGAAATATTATGGTTTTAGAGATGATGCAGAGATTTTCTCGGAAATGTTTGGAGACTCCAGATTGGGTTTATCAACAGCATCAAAGATTCAGTCAACTATGATACATCCAATGACGTGGGGATTAATTTGCTGTTTCAATTTGTTTATTCTTTCAGTTTATTACTTTAAGGGGAAAGTCAAGCTGGTAGGAGCATTAATAGGCTTGGTTATTTTTAATATTCTTACCTCTGGCGTTCGAACAGCAATTGCAGCCACTGTGTTGGGTGTGTTTTTTCTTATTTTAAGGCAGGGAAAAGTGAAACTCCTGCTAATCGCTATTATTGTATCGATCATTCTTTATTTTATTATTATAAGTAATAAAGATTTGACAAATTTTTTCGTTTCATTTATAGATGTTTCAGGAAGAAAAAGTGATGTGGGGGGATCGTCGATAGTGATGAGACTGGACCAATTACAAGGAGCTCTAGATGAGATTAAAGGGCATGAACTTTTTGGGAAAGGTTTCCAATGGTCCGGATATTATATGCAGAAGCACACAGTACATCCTGTTCTGTTAGCCTTTGAGAGTTTAATTTTTGTTGTTTTGTGCAATAGTGGGTTTGTTGGTATGATGCTGTGGATATTCTTTTTTTGGTATTTGTTATATACCAATAGGCGAGGGTTGACAGACAAGAGTAATATTTATGTAATGGATTCGTTTGTAATAATGTTTATCGCATATTGTGTAGGAACCGGAGAATATAATTATATGAAGTATTTTACATTGTATTATATATTCTTATTTGGAAGCTTTATTAAATATGAGGAATCATGGTCTCAATCAGTTTTAAAAGTATCTAAGAGCGGCAATATGGTAAAGAGCCGAGATTAGTAAATTTCAAGTCAATTTATATGTCAAGAAAGAAAGTAAGAGTTTTCGCCTTTTATCTTCCTCAGTTTTACCCTATACCTGAGAACGATAAATGGTGGGGGAAGGGATTTACGGAATGGACTAATGTGGGAAAGGCTTATAAATTATTTCGGAATCATTATCAGCCGAGAGTGCCTGCAGATTTGGGTTATTATGATCTTAGATTGCCTGAAGTTAGAGAAGCACAGGCACAAATGGCAAGGGATGCTGGAATAGAGGGATTTATGTATTGGCACTATTGGTTTGGTAATGGGCAAACTATTTTAGGTCGGGTGTTTGATGAAGTACTTGAGAGTGGAAAACCTGACTTTCCATTTTGCCTAGGCTGGGCGAATCATAGTTGGGAAAATAAGACCTGGGATGCGTCACAACAATATTCTAAGGCTGTAACTCTGATTAAACAGGAATATTTGGGGAGGAGTGACTATGAGAGTCACTTTTATCGTGTTTTAAAGGCATTTAAAGATAATCGTTATATAAAAGTCGACGGGAAGCCTTTGTTTTTTATTTATGCTCCCTTGGCCTTCAAAGAAGTCAAACAGTTTATTTCGATTTGGAAGGAATTAGCTAGAAATAATGGACTTAAAGGGATTTATTTTGTAGGACAGGCCTATTTTAATAAAGAGTGTCAGCAAATATTGGAACTAGGCTTTGATAGTGTATGCAGGCTGGGGATTGCTGATGCAGAATACAAGGTAAAAGGAAAGTATTACTTTAAACTATTGAAAAGGATGCGGATGTACTTTCGCCATGCACCTCTAAATATTTTTGACCACAAAAAAATAAGCAGATATATTCTCGTGCCAGATCTTGATAAGGAAGAAAATATACACCCTGTAATAATGCCGAACTTTGATCACTCTCCAAGGTCTGGACGGAAAGGTCGAATCTATTATAATAGCACCCCGCAGTTATTTAGAAAACTTCTTCGGGAAACAATTAAATTGATTTCTGGTAAGACTGATGAGCATAAAATTGTTTTTCTGCGTTCCTGGAATGAGTGGGCTGAAGGTAATTATGTGGAACCGGACCTTAGGTTTGGGCATGGATATCTGAAAGTTCTAAAAGAGGAACTCATAATTGGGGATGAAGGTATGGCAGATGAGGAAAAAGTCGAGTAACGGAATAATGCTTAACAGCAACAATTTTATTAGCTTTGCCAACTCTATTTTATGGTTTGTCAAATTTTATATAATCATAAAATCAAAATAAACCCTCAAGATTTTCGTTTAATCTATTATTTGAATCTATAAATATAAGTGTTACTGTGGAAAAGGAGCCTAAGACGGTTTCAGTTATGGGGTTTAAGGTGTTTTCTGATGATCTAGCCAAGATCCCAATTAACGAAAGGCCCTGCAAGGTGGTCAATTGCAGTATTAGCCCAAATAATTATGGCCTGTCGACAAAGGATCCGGAGTTTAAAGAGGTTTTGAAAAATACAGATTATCTGGTTTTGGATGGTGTCTATTTTGCATTAGCGGGCGTCTTTCTGAAGGGTAAGAATATTAAGAGGAACCAGGGCCCCGATGTGTTTGCTCACTTTATTAAGCGGGTGAACGACGAACATGGGAAGGTGTTTTTCCTGGGGTCATCAGAGGAGGTACTTTTGAAGATTAAAGCAAGGGCTGCCGAAGAGTACCCGAATGTGGAGGTGGAGACATATTCACCTCCGTTTAAGCCAGAGTTTACAGAGGAGGATAATAGACTCATGATAGATAGCATCAATCGATTCAGGCCGAATGTTGTTTTTGTAGGAATGACTGCTCCTAAACAGGAGAAATGGGCTGTTAAGCATAAGGAGGCACTTGATGCGGGACTGGCTATAAGCATTGGTAATGTGTTTGACTGGTATGCAGGAACTCAGAAAAGAATCCACCCCTTTTTCTTTAAAATACGAATGGGATGGCTGGTTCGTATATTTCTTAGACCAGAAATTTTCAGAAGAAATATTGGTAATCAAATGCTGTTCTTTTGGCATTTGGGTTTAATAACGTTAAAATTGAAGAAGCAACCACAATGATAAAAGTAGGACTAATTGGAGCAGGGAAAATGGGTATCTCACATTTGTCAATCCTGGGAGCCCATCCCGATGTGGAAATTGTTGGGGTTTCTGATACATCAAAACTAGTGCTGGATGTTTTAAAGAAATATTCCGGTTTTAAGGTGTTTTCTGATTATACCAAGATGCTGGATGAAGTAAAACCGGAGGCTGTAGTCGTTGCGGTCCCAACCAAGTTTCATACGATTATAAATAAGACATTATTAAGCAAAGGCATCCATGTATTTTCAGAAAAGCCGTTAGCACTTAAAGCTGCAGAAGGTGAAGAACTGGTTAAACTGGCAAAGGAAAAAGGCTTGGTCACCCAGGTTGGCTACCACAATAAATTTATAGGGACTTTTATGGAAGCTAAAAGGCTTATAAATGGTGGCCATATTGGTGAGATATTTCACTTTACGGGAGAATCCTATGGGCCGGTGGTTGTAAAGAATAAGCAAAATAACTGGAGGGCAGATCCTGAAGAAGGGGGAGGATGCCTGATGGACTATGCTGCGCATGTAATTGATTTAATTAATTATGTGATAGGGCCTATAGAGCGGATCTCAGGTGCCAAACTGGAATCCTATTATTCCCGGAATGTAGAAGATGGAGTTTACTCATTATTGGAACTTGCATCAGGTGTAGGGGGAGTGCTCTCTGTTAACTGGAGCGATGAAACTTATAGAAAAATGTCAACTTCTGTCACTGCTTTGGGCAGTAAAGGCAAAATAATTTGTGATGCAACAGAAATAAAAGTTTATTTCAAAACATCAGATGTACCCGACGGGTACACCAAGGGGTGGACTATTAAGCATATTAATGATTTTGCAGTGCCAGTGGATTTTTATCTGCGAGGTGAGGAGTATTCGGCACAGATAGATTATTTTATTAAGTCTATTCAGAAAGTAGTTCCAAATGATATAAATACTTTCGAGAGCGCGTGGCAGACTGACAGGGTTATTTCATTAATTAAAAATTGCGCAAAAAAATAAGATGGACAGGATACTATTTGGGGATAATCAGTTTTTTGGAGTCAACCATGCATCAGACGAGAAATCACGAGCTCAGGCTATTAAATTCAAGGATGACACCTCGATAATTCGTACACTTGGTTATGCGCAGGAGGCTGGGATTAACACCTTTATGTGTACTACCCATGACAGGATATCTGGGATTTGCGATTATATTAGGGCCAATCCTGATAAGTATCAGGGATTTAAGATATACCCCTGTATGCCGTATGCACACAAGTATGCAAATGCCGTTACAGAACTTGGAATAGTGGGTACATTAAAAGAGTATGTACCAGGTAATTTTTTCGGTTCTATTTTTAAAGGAGGAGTAGCTTTTGTGTCAAAAGATTATTTATCAATGATGGAGTTATTGATAGATGCTGAGATGAAAATGTTTAAAGGTATCTCCACTCCTGTTATTTTTTTACAGAATGTAGTGACCGATTTGTTACTTGGGCTTGGAATGAAAGAGGTATTAAAATCCTTCTACGATTATGTGGCTAAAAAGTATAATGCAGAAGCCGGTTTTATTACGATGAACCTTCCCAAACTGCTTTCGGTTCTTAATTCTGTGGGGATAGAAAATCCAATTGTTTGCGCTTCTATTAATTCAGCAGGCTTTAGGATGTCGGGCGGGAAAGAATTGTATGAACAGACGTTGAAACAGGGGAAGGCCAGAGTGGTAGCCATGCAGGTATTATCAGGTGGAGCTGTTTCTGCCAAAGAAGCAATTGAATATGTTTGTAATTTACCTAATATAGAGTCAATCCTTTTTGGGGCCTCTTCAAGAGGGAATATAAATGAAACAGCTTCATTAATCAGGCAGTTTGACAGAAAGACAGAGTTGTCAGAGTCAAAGTAATAATTATTCTCAGGAATAGTATATTTTTTGCTAAATGGTCGGACAGGGAGATAATGAATATTGTTTCTGACGTTTAATTTCTGATAAAGTCATCCTGGTCTCTGATTTGATTAGGTTATTAATTTTGTAATCTCTCTTTAGGTAACTTGAAACATATTTTTTAAGCAATTTTCGTGATAGAAACCAATTATAATTTATTATAAACGAAAATCTTTTTAACAGTACCCACCCCCAAAAGATGCATATTGCAATCATATCGAATTCTTTTCAGGAAGAGTATGAAAGGAGCCTTTTGAACAGCCTTGCAGACAAGGTGGAGAAGGTTGATTTTATAGGTCCTTCATCTTATGACAAAGAAAGTTTTGATAAAAGGATAAGATATCTTGATTATAGAGGAAATGATAATCAGTCTTCATTTCTGGGGAAGTTTTTCCGCAACGTCAAATATTATTTCAATCTGCTGGTATATTTTACGACCACCGAAGCGACGATTATACATTTTCAGTGGTTAAGATTTCCAATCCTTGATGGGGTGATGTTACCGCTTTATTTAAAGCTGTTGGGGAAGAGAATATTTTATACTGCACACAATGTATTGCCACATAATAAGGAAAATTCATTTGTGCGATTTCAATTTAGGTTGATTTACCATACAATGCATCGAATCATTGTTCATACAGAGTATATTAGAGGGCGTATTCAAAATGAGTTTGGGATTTCACCCTCAAAATTAAATGAGGTAATTCATGGAGTGTATGAGCGGGAGTTGAATCCTGAAATAACCAGAGAGGCTGCAAGAAAGTATTTCAAATTGTCGTCCAGCGCGGTAGTAGTATTATTATTCGGTAGTATCAGCAAGTATAAAGGGTTGGATATTTTATTGAAAAGTATGGATAGTCTTGCTAAGGATGATCTTCAGTTATTGGTATCCGGCCGCCTGGATCCGGATTATAAAATAGAATTTGATGCGCTTGTCGAAAAATATAAGAGCAAAAATATCGTTTTCGTAATACGAAGGATTGAAGATGCTGAAGTGGAATACTGCTTTAAGGCGGCAGATGTTACTGTGTTGCCTTACCGGGAGGCGAGCCAGAGTGGGGTTTTGTTTATGTCATACGCTTATGGAGTACCGGTAATTGCTCCTAAAATGGGAGGCTTTGTGAAAGACATTGTCCCGGAGAAGACAGGCTTATTGTTTTTGCCCAACGATGACAAAGATCTTGCTCACAAAATCGATGAATTCAGTGAGCATACGTATTTTAGGAGCCTCGAAAGCAGAGCGAATATCAGAAATTATGGATTGAAGAATTATTCATGGAGTAAAAGCGCAGAAGAGTTGAAGAGTGTGTATGAATTAAGTTAGGATATAAATTACAATTAAAGAAGTAAAGCTTATTTTGGAAAAGTGAACCGACAACTGGAACGATATCTGAAAGGGACCCTGATATTCCTTGATCTGCTGGCACTGAATTTATCTAATTTTTCATTGCAGGGGATTTTTGCAAACCATGTGAACCACGAGTTTCTGGGAGCCTACAATCGTTATTTCCTGATTACAAATGGATTCTGGCTTGTTTTGTCTATTACGTTTGCTCTTTACAGCATGCGGGTGATATCAGACTTCAATACCTTTGTCAAGCGTACTGTACAGGTAGTTTTGGTGTACCTGATGCTGGTAATGGTTTACTTATTCTTTTCGCGAGAACTGCTATTGTCAAGGAAATTTGTGTTCTACTCTGCAGTTTCATTTAGTATTGCGCTCTTCTTTATCCGGTTTTTATTCTTAGGATTCCAGCGATATTTCAGAAAGAGCGAATCGCTTAAGAAAAGAGTATTAATAGTTGGGTATAATGAGACATCCAAAAAGCTTACAAAATTCCTGGAGTCTGAGAATAGTAATGCTGATGTAATGGGTTACGTTGAGAATCCTGAGATTATCCGGGAGCTTACCAATTATCCGATTTTGGGGGATTTTTCTTCTGCTCTGGACATTGCACGGGAAATGGATATCCACGAGATATTTTATACAGGTTCTATTGGGCAGGGAAGTGATTTGAACGAATTTATCAGAAAGGCAGAGAGGGAATCGATCAAGGTTAAGATTGTGCCCAATCTTGATTCTTATCTTGTGTACGACTCCCACATAGAATTTTATGGTGGTGTACCGGTATTGACTAGGCGCTATTCCGCCTTGGATGATGCAGGGAATGTAATTAAGAAGAGATTGTTAGATGTAGTGGCGAGTTCCTTAATTATCATCCTGATTCTCTCCTGGGTAATTCCGATTCTGGGGATCCTTATTATTATAGAATCAGGGGTGCCGATATTTTTTAAGCAGAAGAGAACCGGGATGTCCAACAAACCATTCTGGTGTTATAAGCTCAGGAGCATGAAGGTTAATAAAGATGCGGATAATAAACAGGCTACGAAAGATGATATGAGGATTACAAGGGTGGGTAAGTTTATGAGGAGGACCAGCCTGGATGAATTTCCCCAATTCTTCAACGTTTTTCTTGGAGATATGAGTCTGGTGGGCCCCAGGCCGCACATGCTAAAGCATACAGAGCTATATGCATCTATTGTAGATGAGTTTATGGTTCGTCAGTTTGTAAAGCCGGGGATAACTGGGTGGGCACAGATAAATGGTTTTAGGGGAGAGATCAACTCAGAGAGCGATATACGTAACCGCGTTGAACTGGATCTATGGTATATTGAACATTGGACGCTGTGGCTGGATATCCAGATATTGTTTTTGACAGTTTATAAAGTAATTGTCGGAGATAAGAAAGCATATTAGAGTTGAAACTGGAAACAGAATAAAGGAGTTAAAAAAATAAAAGCATAAGAAATGAAAGCATGTTTTATGGGATTGGGTTACATTGGATTACCTACTGCTATTATTGCGGCAAAGCATGGAATAGAGGTCGTAGGGGTTGATGTGAATCCGGAAGTGGTAGAAAAGACTAATGCGGGCAAATTACATATCATTGAACCGGGGATGGAAGAAGTACTTCAGGAGGTAATAAAAGATGGTAGGTTAAAAGCCAGCGGTACTCCGGAAGTCAGTGATGCCTATCTGATTGTAGTGCCAACACCATTCAAAGGGAATCATGATCCGGATATTTCTTATGTAGAAGCAGCTACTCGTGCAGTGGTTCCACTTTTAAAAGCAGGAGATCTTTTTATAATTGAATCTACTTCGCCAGTGGGCACTACCGAGAAAATGACCCAGTTGATTTTTGGAGAGAGACCGGAGCTTAAGGAAAAGATTTTCATTGCTTACTGTCCGGAAAGAGTGTTGCCTGGGAATGTCATTTACGAATTGGTGAACAATGACAGAGTGATTGGGGGTATTACTCCCGAATCTACAGACAAGGCAATTGAATTTTACAGTTATTTCGTAAAAGGGATTCTGCACAAGACAAATAGTAAAACGGCTGAAATGTGTAAGCTGGTTGAAAACTCATCCCGTGATGTGCAGATAGCATTTGCAAACGAGTTGTCACTGATATGCGATAAGGCAGGAATCAATGTTTGGGAACTGATTAGTCTGGCAAACAAGCACCCACGCGTGAACATACTTCTGCCGGGATGTGGAGTAGGGGGGCATTGTATCGCAGTAGATCCTTATTTTCTTGCAGCAGAGTTCCCGATTGAATCGCAGATAATCAGTAAAGCAAGGGAAATTAATAACTATAAATCATTCTGGTGTGCTGAAAAAACTGTGAATGAAATAATGAGGTTTGAACTTGAGAATCATCGTAAGCCGACAGTTGCAATGATGGGTCTGGCATTTAAACCCAATATTGATGATCTGAGAGAATCCCCTGCAAAATATATCACTACCAAAGTGATGCAAAGAGCTAATAGCGCTCATATATTGATTGTAGAGCCTAATGTAGAAGAACATAACGTTTTCAAATTAACAAACTATCAGGAGGCATACGACAAAGCAGATATTGTGGTATTTCTGGTGGCACACAATCAGTTTAAAGAACTGCCCTATCGAAAGGATAAAATTATTTTAGACTTCGCGGGTGTGTACAAAAAATAGATTGGAAAATGAAGAGAGTTATGATTGTATTTGGGACTCGCCCGGAAGCCATTAAGATGGCTCCTCTGGTAAAAGAGTTTCAGAAATATCCGAAAGATTTTGATACAATAGTTTGTGTCACAGGTCAACATCGTGAAATGTTAGATCAGGTGCTTTCAATTTTTGAAATCCATCCTGACTATGACTTAAATATTATGAAGCAGGGGCAAGACCTTTATGATGTGACTTCAAATGTTCTCAATGGCATGCGTGAGGTATTGAAAAAAGTGGCCCCCGATGTGGTGTTAGTACATGGAGATACAACCACTTCTACAGCTGCTGCACTTGCCACTTTTTATCAGCAGATTCCGGTAGGACATGTGGAAGCCGGGCTGCGGACTTATAATATATATAGTCCGTGGCCAGAGGAGATGAACAGACAGATTACAGGTAGGATTGCCACATTTCATTTTTCTCCGACACCATTAAGCAAAAAGAATCTACTAGAGGAGAATGTAAGTGAAACACAAATTGTTGTGACCGGCAATACTGTTATTGATGCCTTATATTCGGTTGTAGAGAAGATGAAAAGCAACAGAAATCTTGAATGTGAACTTAATGGTTTACTAAAGGAAGCGGGTTATGACGTGTCAAGGGTGAGTGAGGAGCGCCGGATGGTTTTGATAACAGGTCATAGGAGAGAAAATTTTGGTGATGGTTTCATTCAAATTTGTGAAGCTATTAAGACTCTGAGTGAGAAGTATCCTAAGGTGGATTTTGTATATCCTATGCACCTGAACCCGAGTGTCCGGAAGCCAATTAATCAGGTGTTTGGAAATTCGCCCGGGGATAATTTATTTTTTATAGAGCCGCTGGAATATCTGAGTTTTGTTTTTATGATGGAGAAGAGTACCATCCTGCTTACTGATAGTGGTGGTGTACAGGAGGAGGCACCCGGACTTGGTAAACCTGTGCTGGTAATGAGGAATACTACCGAACGTCCGGAAGCGCTTGAGGCGGGCACTGTAAAACTGGTGGGAGCAGATTATGATATGATTGTATCAGAGATGTCTAAGTTGTTAGATGATAAAGAGTATTACGAAAAAATGAGTAAGGCAGTAAATCCTTATGGTGATGGCCTTGCTTGTAGCCGGATCGTTAAATCATTGAGGGATTACCTGGAGAGTTAAATATTTCTGACATTGAAGCGTTCTAGTAAGGCTGGGTCATATAAAATTCTCTTTTTGAAATAGAAAATGATGGGTAAAAGAAAAGTATTGATTTTGCAGGAAGAAATGCCGGAATACAGAGTTCCGATTTTTAACATGCTTGCTGATAAGGTGGATCTTACAGTCGCATTTTTCAGGCCTATCAAATTGGAAAATAAGATTCACTTTAATACAGTAACCTTAAAAAGCCATCAATTAGGCAGGTATTTTTATCTGCCGGGACTCAGAAATTTTTGCAAAGGATATGATGTGGTTTATTATGCGCCACACCTAAAAGTCTTTAACTTCTTCTTACTCACTTTCTATAATAATAAGTTTAAGACTGTTGCCTGGACGAATGGCACTCGCGCATCCTATACACTGATGTTCGATCTGAATAGAAGGATGGGTTTTCTTGATAAGCTTTACTTCATGAATATCAGGAGAGCTGATGCTATCATATTATACATTAAGGAGGCCTTGGAAACTGTAACCAGGAATGGGGTTGATAAGAAGCGGGTCTTTGTGGCGCACAATACGGTTGTGGTTAATTATGAGGAAAGCCCTGAGTCAGATAGGAATACTATTTTATTTGTTGGCACACTATACAAAGGAAAAGGAGTAGATGAGTTGATCAAGTGCTATCACGAGGCTTACCGGGGACAGGATGAAAGTATTATACCGTCATTAGAAATAGTAGGCAAAGGAGCAGAACTCGAATCTCTGGAAAATAGTGTGGAAGAGTTAGGCTTGAGTGGTAAGGTTAAGTTTCATGGTGGTATATATGATGAAGGCGTTCTGGCAAAAATTTTTAGAAGATCGATTTTGTGCATTTCACCCAACCAGGCCGGACTTTCAGTGCTTAAAAGTTTAGGATATGGAGTACCTTTTGTTACAAAAAGAAATGCAATAACCGGCGGAGAAATTGTTAATGTATTGGATAAATATAATGGTATTCTGTACCAGGAGTCTGATGATTTGACAGCCTTGCTGAAAGACTTAATTGTTGATAAGTCGAAGTATATTCAAATGGGCAAGAATGCCAGAGAGTATTATTTGACTCAGGCTTCCCCTGAAAGAATGGTGGGTGGATTTTTAGATGCATTAAATTTTGTAACAGGTGAAGTGGCAAGCAAAGAATTGATCGAAACTGTGGTGTGAGTTTGACTGAGCCCGTCTCCGGGATGATTTGCTTTTAACTCATGCACCAAACCCCTTCACAAAAAACATGACCTGATACTCTATTGCATTTCGCCAGTAGTCCCATGTGTGTCCACCCGGACGGCTGATATAATCGTGAGGAATATTTCTTTCCAATAACCTTTCGTGCAGATTATTATTTACCCGGTAAAAAAAATCTTCAGTACCGCAGTCAAAGATTATTCTCAAACTGTTAGGCTTCAGCAGATATGTCATATTGATGACGGTATTGTTTTCCCAGTTTTGTGGGTGTGTGGCATAATCTCCCAGCCTCTTCGCCATATCCCATTTTTCAGGGAAAGGCCTGATATCTACTCCTCCGCTCATGCTACCCGCTGCGCCAAAGATATTCTGATGTTTGAAGGCAATGTAAAGTGCGCCATGTCCACCCATGCTGAGGCCGGTGATTGCTCTTCCCTTTTTCTCTTTTACTGTTGAATAGTGCCCGTCAATCCAGGAGATGAGTTCGCTGCTTACATAAGTCTCGTATTTCCAGTTGGTGTCGATTGGGCTATCGAAGTACCAACTACCATAATTCCCATCCGGACAGACAAAAATAACCTTATAGGTATCCGAATAGTTCTTGATTTTGGGTGCGTTAATGATATAGTTAGAATAGTTACCGCTGTATCCATGTAATAAATAGATAGTAGGATATTGTAGTGCAGAATTATAAGAATCTGGTAAAACAACTACCGCCTTAATGTCTTTATTCATTGATTGGCTGTAAGTATTTACGGTATCCACTCTTGCTGCCTGTGATGAAAAGAAGCAAAGGGATGTAATAACCGTAGCTAAGAATTTACATGTGGATAATTTCATTGGGTTAATTTTGACTAGTTGATCTTTAGATTGTCAATATTTTAATACTGTGATTTTCAAAAGTACAAGATTCATTTTTCCATTAATATTTTTTATCCGACTAAGAATAACAGCGAAGGCTCTGGTATGGACCTTCTTCTTCAGTGTCTCTACGGCCGGAGCAATGGCACAGATTGGGGATATGGTAATTCGTTTTGATACGGCAGCCGGTCATTTCACCGAGAGCCTGCCGGTGGGCAATGGCAGGGTGGGTGCATTAGTTTTTGGTGGTACGAATATTGAGCGGATTGCACTTAATGAAATCTCACTCTGGTCCGGTGGTCCCCAGGATGCTGATGATGAGAAGGCTTATCAATACCTGAATTCTATTCGGAATTTTCTGCTTGCCGGTAAAAACAAAGAGGCGCAGGAGCTACTGCAAAAACATTTTGTATCAAAAGGGCCCGGATCGGGGAATGGCAGGGGCGCAAACGAAAAGTATGGTGCGTATCAGACATTTGGTAATCTGTTTATCAGATGGGTTGATACGCTAGCCAGGGTGTCTGCCTATGATCGGACTTTGAATCTGAGGGATGCAGTAGCTACTACAGTTTTCACACGAAAGGATGCAGAGATTAAGGAAGAGGTGTTCGCTGATTTTATTAATGATATTATTTGGGTAAGAATTAAGAGTTCTAAACCCAAAAGTATTCACACGGTCTTGTCGCTGGCGAGGAGTGAGCATGCTACCACTTTTGCGGAGGGGAACAGGCTGGTTTTAAAAGGTCAACTTCCTGATGGAAAAGATAAGGGAATGCGCTTTGCTGCGATAGCTGAAGTGTCTGTTGATGGAGGTAAGCTGGTTGCCGGAGGAAATCAATTGGTGGTTAGCAATGCAAACGAAATTGTGATAAAGGTTTCTTCCGTTACTAATTATGACTATGAGAATGGGGGATTGAAAAATGTGGATGTGGTTCGAAATGCAGAACGGCTGATTGAGAAAGCGGGTGAAGAAAGTTTTGATAGGGCGCAAAGTGAGAGTAGGGGGTATTATCAAAGCCTGTTTAGCAGGAGTAGCATCTACTTTCCCGAAAAGAGAAGCGTCAACCACCTTACCACAAATGAACGCCTGGTTCGTTATGGGGGTGGAAGTAATGATCCCCAACTCCCGGCATTGTATTTTAATTTTGGAAAATATTTGCTGATCAGTGCTTCACGATCCGGCCTTCTTCCTGCCAATTTACAGGGGTTGTGGGCCACAGAATACCAGACTCCGTGGAATGGAGATTATCATTTGAACATCAATTTGGAAATGAATTATTGGCCGGCGGAAGTGACCGGGTTGGGAGATTTAGCGAATCCCTTATTCGAGTTTACCCGTCATCTGGTACCCAACGGGACGAAGACGGCTAAAGCGTATTATAATGCCAATGGATGGGTGGCTCATGTTATTTCCAATCCCTGGTTTTATACTTCTCCCGGAGAAGGGGCAGATTGGGGATCTACACTCACCGGTGGTGCCTGGTTATGTGGGCATATTTGGGAGCACTATCGGTTTACACTCGACACTGTTTTCTTACGTACATACTACCCCGTTATGAAAGGAGCAGCTCAATTTTTACAGTCGGTGTTAATTCGTGAATCGAAACATGGCTGGCTGGTAACGGCTCCGTCTAATTCTCCTGAAAATACCTACATTATGCCTAATGGCTTCAGGGGGCAAACAGTTATGGGGCCGTCAATGGATATGCAGATATGCCGGGAACTCTTTAACGCCTGCATTAAAGCATCCAATATTTTGAATATTGATCAGGAATGGCGAAATGAGCTACGGGAGATTATTTCCCGATTAGCGCCCAATCAAATAGGAAAAGAAGGTGATTTGAACGAATGGTTAGAGGATTGGAAAGATGCAGAGCCGACGCATCGGCATGCTTCTCATCTTTATGGGTTGTATCCTTATGATGAAATAACTCCGTGGGCAAGTCCGGAGTTAGCGGCTGCTGCGAGGCAGACCCTTCAGGTGCGGGGAGATGGAGGAACGGGGTGGAGTAAGGCCTGGAAGATAAATTTTTGGGCAAGGCTGGGCGATGGCGATCATGCACTATTGTTGCTAAAGCAATTGCTTACCCCTGTTCGTAATTCAGGTATGCTGATGCAGGGAGGAGGTACCTATCCCAATTTGTTTTGTGCACATCCGCCCTTTCAGATAGATGGAAACTTTGGTGGTACGGCGGGAATTGCCGAAATGCTTTTGCAGAGCCATGGAGATGGTGAAGTGATTCGTATGTTGCCGGCATTGCCTTCAGATTCAGACTGGGCAACAGGAAGTGTGAGGGGGCTCAAAGCAAGAGGTGATTTTACGGTGGATATGGTATGGATAAATGGGAGTTTACAAACGGCAAAGATTGGGTCGGGCAAGGGCGGTATATGCAGCGTGTTTTTACCTTCCGGTATGGAGATTACAGATATGTCGAACGGAAGTGTGATTGCCTCCACTTCGGGTGATATGGTGGTTCAATTTGAAACTAAATCCGGTAGAGAGTATCATATTTCGGCAAGAAAATAGGTTGACATCTTTTATGGCAAAAGAATTGATTTATAAATATCAATGGGAGTAGAAATTGAAAGAAAATTCTTAGTAAAACCGCAGGCGTGGAATATCCTTTCCAAACAGGATGGGGTACTGATTAAGCAGGGCTATCTGTTGATAGAATCATCAAAGACAGTCAGAGTCAGGATTAAAGGAACTGTGGGATATATCACCATTAAAGGAGTGTCCAAAGCAATCAGCAGGGATGAATTTGAGTATGAAATCCCCGTTGCGGATGCGGAAAAATTAATTCAGGATTACTGTGATAATATTATTTCAAAGGTGAGATACAAAATTTTGTTCGCCGGAAATTTGTGGGAGGTAGATGTTTTTAATGGAGATAATGAAGGGCTGATAATTGCTGAGATTGAACTCAAGTCTGAAGAACAGGAATTTGAAATACCTGAATGGATTGAAAAGGAAGTTTCGGCTGATGCACGGTTTTATAATGCCAATCTTTCGTTGAACCCATATCGAAAATGGGCACCTTCGCAAAAAAAAGGGCATTAGCACATAACCGGTTAAATTATTCGAAATGTGGCTAAAGCCCTTATTGTGTAAGACTTTCATAGCCCTACCCTAAAGGGTAGGGTAATAAATATAAAACCTTTGCCTGGTGGGCTTTAGCCCAGCTTAATCGGACAACAATAATTTTTTTTCTGTTTTCTATTAATTGTGATCACTCATGGAGAAAGGATAGTCGGCCTCTTGGGTACCTCTTGTTTTGTTCGCCACTGCGCCCATCTCAAAATTGACCACGCCACCTTTCAATAGCGCCTTATGTTCCAGATAATTTTTGGATGAAGGTTTATCATTAATGGTCAAGGATTGAAGGTACCGGTTTGATTTGCTGTTTGCAGGAGCTTGTATCAACAATTTCTTACCACTTTCAAAAGTGATTTCAGCCCTTTTGAATAGGGGTGCTCCGAGCACATATTGAGTGCCGGCAGGCGTCACAGGGTAAAATCCAAGTGCTGAAAACACATACCATGCAGATGTTTGACCATTGTCTTCATCTCCGCAGTATCCTTCAGGGCCTGGATTATAGAGGTTGTTCATTACCTCTCTTACCCAATATTGTGTCTTCCAGGGTTGGCCGGCGTAGTTATAAAGATAGATCATGTGTTGAATAGGCTGGTTGCCGTGCGCATATTGACCCATTCCTGTAATCTGCATTTCCCGCATTTCGTGGATAACGGTACCATAGTATGAGTAATCGCCAAAATCAGGAGGCATCACAAATACAGAGTCTAACATTTTTATAAACATCCTGTCTCCACCCATTAATTCTTTAAGGCCCCTGATATCCTGAAACACACTCCATGAGTAATGCCAGCTATTTCCTTCTGTAAAGGCTCCACCCCAGGAGTAGGGATTAAAGGGAATAGAGAATGTGCCATCTTCATTTTTGGGTCGCATAAGAAGATGCTGTGGGTCGAAGAGTTTTTTATAATTCAAAGCCCTTGCTTTGTACACATCTATCTCAGATGCTTTTTTGCCGAGCGCCTTCCCGAGTGTATAGATCGCATAGTCATCATAAGCATACTCAAGTGAGCGGGCTACGTTCTCACTGATATTTACATCATTGGGTACATATCCCAGTTTATTGTAATAGTCAACTCCTTTTCGTCCGGTTGCATGTGGCCCGTCATTGTTAGCTCCATGTATCAGCGCCTGCCAGAGTGCCTCAACGTCGTATCCTCTGGCGCCCTTGATATATGCTTCTGCTACTACTGATGCCGAGTTGTTGCCTACCATTATGCCACGATAACCGGGTGATGACCATTCGGGTAACCATCCTCCTTCTTTGAAATCGCTGATTAAGCCCTTTTGCATCTCGACTACCATTGATGGGTACACGAGATTGAGAAAGGGGTACAATGCACGGAATGTATCCCAGAAACCAGTGCCTGCGAATTTGTATCCTGCTTCGATTTTTCCGGTGTAAGGACTGTAATGTACAATGTTTCCATCTGCGTCTTTCTCATACATTTTCAGAGGGAAAAATACCATCCTGTACAGGCATGAATAAAAGGTGTGCAACTGCTCGTCACTACCTCCGGATACCTTTACCCTTCCAAGAATATTGTTCCATGTTTTCCTGCCTTCCGCTTTAATTTTTTCAAAACTCCTGGTGCCGATTTCTGAGTTCAGATTTCTTTCAGCCTGCTCCATACTGATAAATGATGAAGCCACCCTGGCATTTACGATATCCCCTCTTTGCAAGCCTTTGAAGCCTATCACAGCACCTGCGTGTGTGCTTTGCAATTCGTGTGTGTCTGAAAAATGATCTACGTCCCAGGTGGATTGGTAATCAAATCTTTTATCGAATTGAATTACAAAGTACATTTTGAAGTTGTCAGGCACACTACCGCTATTGCGGGTGCTGTATCCAATAATTTTATTTTCGGAAGGGATTATTTTTACGTACGAACCTTTGTCAATGGCGTCAATTATTACAAACGCACTGTCGGTTTTGGGGAATGTAAATCTGAATCTTGCAGCCCTTTCAGTAGGTGTTATTTCTGTGGTCACATCTGCGTCTGCGAGATATACTTTATAATAGTGTGGCTGTGCTATTTCTGTTTTATGGGAGAACCAGCTGGCCCTGTCGGCCTCATTGAAAACCATTCTGCCTGTAACGGGCATTATGGAGAAATATCCATAGTCGTTCATCCATGGCGAAGGCTGATGGGTTTGTTTGAATCCTACGATTTTGTTGTCTGTGTATTTGTATGCCCACCCATCTCCCATCTTTCCCGTTTGTGGTGTCCACAGGTTCATACCCCATGGCAAACCAATTGCAGGGTAAGTATTACCGTTAGATAATTGGAAGGTGGATTGAGTGCCCATCAGTGGGTTTACATAATCGATCGGATCCTGAGCTGCGGATTGGTTTGCAAGAAAGACACATAGAAGAATACAGACCTTGAAGAGATTCATGAGCATTATGCTTTATTGTCAGAATATGATTTAGCACAAAGATGAACATTGTGTTGGGATAATAGCACTACCTGATAAGGTAATTTCTGTCGCTGCTTATTCTTTGTTCTTAGAGTCGATCCAGATTGTTAACGGGCCTTCGTTAATCAATGCTACTTGCATTTCTGCGCCAAATGTTCCGGTGCCTATGGGTTTTCCCAATTCTTTTTGTAAGTTGTCGATGAGCTTGTTATAAATTGGAACTGCGACTTCAGGCCGGGCCGCCCTTATATACGAAGGCCTGTTTCCCTTTTTCACCATAGCATGCAGGGTGAACTGGCTTATTAACAGGATTTCGCCGTTGATATCCTGTAACGATAGGTTGGGTACGTGGCTCTCATCGTCAAAGACTCTCAGGTTGACTATTTTACGCGCAATCCATTCAATATCCTCCAGTGTGTCGTCGTGCTCAATGCCGGCAAATATCAAAAGGCCTTTTCCAATAGCGGCTTTTACTTTTTGGTCAATAGTTACTGAGGCCTGAGCGACTCTTTGGATAACAACTCTCATGGTCGGCTGTTTAACGAAAAATTATACCAATAATTTACAAAAGTAATTTTTTAAACACTCATTCTTAAGCCCCATAAGGGTTTGCAATTTTGACTCTTTTCTTATCCACAGCCTGTTGATATTTATGAGGTTATATTATGACGTTAAGAAAATATATTCGCTGTCCGTCACAGTATTACGATAGGTTTTTATTTCACTTTCAAAATATTAGAACTTAATGGCAGGCAAAAAGAGCACAAAGGGAGGTTTGACCTTCAACCGGCAGTTTACCAAAGAAGGGGTGTCCCCTTTTGATTTATTCAATTATGAATATCGTACGTCGGTTATTAAAAATCCTTCCGGAGAAGTTATTTTCCAAATCAATAATGTAGAGGTACCTGCCCAGTGGAGCCAGATAGCTACTGACATCTTAGCCCAGAAATATTTTCGTAAAGCAGGAGTGCCACAGCCCGACGGTTCGCTTGGCAGAGAAACTTCTGTGAAGCAAGTGGCTCATCGCATGGCAGAGTGCTGGCGTGCGTGGGGGGCTCGTTATGATTATTTTGCAAGTGAAAAAGATTCACGGATATTTTACGACGAGTTGGTATATAGTATCCTCAATCAGGGGTGTGTGCCTAATTCTCCTCAGTGGTTTAATACCGGATTGCATGAAGTGTATGGTATCACAGGAAAGCCACAGGGGCATTATTTTGTAGATGCAAAAGATGGTAAACTGAAAGAGTCCACCTCGGCTTACGAAAGGCCTCAGCCTCACGCGTGTTTTATTCTCAGCGTGGATGATGATCTGGTTAATGCAGGAGGCATCATGGATTTGTGGGTTCGTGAAGCCAGAATCTTTAAATATGGAAGTGGAGTAGGAACAAATTTCAGCAGCATCAGAGGAGAGGGAGAAAAGTTAAGTGGTGGAGGTACTTCGAGTGGACTGATGAGTTTCCTTAAGATTGGAGATCGTGCTGCAGGTGCAATAAAGAGCGGCGGTACTACCAGAAGGGCTGCCAAGATGGTGTGCCTGGATCTGGATCATCCTGAGATAGAATCATTCGTGAATTGGAAAGTAGAAGAAGAGAATAAAGTAGCTGCTTTGATTGCTGCCGGCTATCCGAGTGATTATGAAGGAGAGGCATATCGTACTGTGAGCGGTCAAAACAGCAACAATTCAGTAAGAATACCTAACGAATTTTTTAAAGTATTGGAAGAAGATGGCGAATGGGAGCTGAAAGCAAGAGGAGATGGCCACGTGATGAAAAAAGTAAAAGCCAAAAAGCTTTGGCACGATATCAACTATGCGGCCTGGCGTTGTGCAGATCCCGGCACCCAGTATGATACTACCATCAACGAGTGGCATACCTGCCCTGAAGGAGGACGAATCCGCGCAAGTAATCCCTGCAGTGAGTATATGTTTCTGGATAATACGGCCTGCAACCTGGCATCCGTAAACCTTCGGAAATTTTTTGATGAGAAGAATAACGTACTGGATGTCGAAGGGTTTGAATATACAGTGCGGTTGTGGACAGTGGTTCTGGAGATTTCAGTATTGATGGCTCAATTTCCAAGTAAGGAAGTGGCGCAGTTAAGCTATGACTACAGGACGCTGGGATTGGGCTTTGCAAATCTGGGTACCATCCTGATGATTAGCGGTATTCCGTATGATAGCGATGAGGCACGTGGCTTTGCAGGGGCAGTTTCTGCAATCATGACCGGGATTGCTTATAAGACATCCGCTGAAATGGCTCAGCATCTGGGCACCTTCACTAAATATGGAGAGAATAAGGAACACATGATGCGTGTGATGCGCAATCATCGTGCAGCCGCTTATGATGCAGCAGATGCCTATGAAGGATTAGAGATAAAACCACAGGGAATTAATGTAAAGTATTGTCCTGACTATTTGCTGAAAGCCGCTGCCCGCGCATGGGATGAAGCTGTTCAAATGGGTGAAAAATATGGCTTCAGGAATGCACAAACTACTGCTATTGCACCAACCGGTACTATCGGACTGGTGATGGACTGCGACACTACCGGAGTAGAGCCGGACTTTGCGCTTGTGAAGTTTAAGAAATTAAGTGGTGGCGGATACTTTAAGATCATCAACCACAGCGTACCTCAGGCCTTGCGTAATCTCAGGTACAGCGAGGAACAAATTGATGCCATTGTAAATTATGCAAAAGGACATGCGACCTTCAAGGGAGCCCCCCATATCAATGATGTGGTGCTGAAGCAAAAAGGGCTTACCGATGTAGAAGTGGCGAGACTTGAAGACATGCTGTCCACTGCTTTTGAAATTGGATTTGTATTCAATAAATATACATTAGGTACGGAGTGCATGGAAAGGCTTGGTTTCAAGGCCGAAGAGTATAACGACTTTGAGTGGAGCATGCTTCATGCGCTTGGGTTTACTGATGCACAAATTGAAGAAGCAAATACTTATATCTGCGGTACGATGACCGTAGAAGGAGCTCCATACCTGAAAGAAGAACACCTGCCCGTTTTTGACTGTGCCAATAAATGCGGAACTAAGGGAGAAAGATACATTCATTATAGCGGGCATATCCGCATGATGGCTGTAGTGCAACCTTTTATCAGCGGAGCCATCAGCAAGACCATCAACCTGCCCAATGAGGCTACGGAAGGTGAAATTGCTGATGCCTACAAGCTGAGCTGGCAGTTAGGCCTGAAAGCATGCGCCCTTTACCGCGATGGCTCCAAGTTGTCTCAGCCATTGAGCAACAAGAGCGACAAAAAGAAAACTACAACTCCGGAAAATGAATCTGAACTGGAAAAAGAAACTCCTCATATCGTCGATATGAGTAAGCTTACCATTACTGATCTGCTTGAAGAAATCAACCACCGCGTTCAAAACAGTGAGGATACGACTCTGAAGCGTCAACTGGCAAGGATCGTGGAGAGAAGATCGTTGCCGGCTAAGCGAAAAGGATTTATTCAAAAAGCCAAAATCAATGGCCAGGCCATCTTCCTGCACACAGGAGAGTACAGCGATGGCACCCTGGGAGAGATCTTCATTGATATGGCAAAGGAAGGTGCTACCATGCGCAGTATGCTAAACTGCTTTGCGATCTCAATTTCCATAGGACTTCAATATGGTGTGCCTTTGGAAGAGTTTGTAGAGAAGTTTGCCTTCACACGTTTTGAGCCGGCCGGTATTGTGCAGCATCCTAACATCAAGAATGCCACTTCTATCATCGACTTTGTGTTCAGGGTACTCGCATTTGAGTATCTCGGAAGAACTGATATGGTGCACGTGCTGGATCATAAGGAACCGGCAAAGGAGACGCATAATCCTGCTGCCGATATACCAACCATCGGAGAAAGGAAGCCTGAGCTAAGTGAGGTGAGGGTAACAGCTACTGCATCACAGAAAGTAGCAAAGAGCACAGACTCCCTTAAAGACCTGCAACAGGATATTGTAAACCAGGCATCCAGGAATATGCAGAGCGACGCACCGGCCTGCAATGTCTGTGGGCACATAACCATCCGGAATGGTACCTGCTACAAATGCCTGAACTGCGGTAACAGCATGGGGTGCAGCTAATATGAATTTACTAGGGGTATATATAATCAGCCGTCTTTTCAGACGGCTTTTTCGTTTAAATGCATGAGAACGATAGGATGCGAAGATTTACTTTTCTATCTTCCCGAGCTCTTCATATACAAAGTCCATTAACTCCTTAATGTACTCACCGGAAAAGTCAAACTTCAATCCTGCAGCTTTATAGAGTTCAGGTAGTGTGCGTGTACCACCCAGGCTCAGGGCTGAGATGTAGTGATTGAGTGCTTCGTCTCTATTGGTCTTGAATTGTTTCCACAGGCCTATAGCGCCCAACTGAGCGATGCCGTATTCGATATAATAGAATGGTACTTCGAAAAGGTGCAATTGCTTTTGCCATCCATTGGCTACAAATCTTTCTAACCCTGAGTAATCGAGTACGTCAGAAGTGAATTCGCCGAATAGGCGTATCCATTCTGTTTCGCGCTGGTTAGTAGTATGATTGGGGTTTTCATAAATCCAGTGTTGGAACTTATCGATCAAAGCAATCCAGGGGAAAAGTGTAATTACCCTTTCCAGTTGATGAATCTTTGCTCTCTTAAGCTCCTCCTCATTGTCGAAAAATACATTCCAATAGTCCATGCTGAATAGTTCCATTGCCATACTGGCTACCTCAGCAATCTCCATCGGATATTCTTTAAAGGCACTAAGCTCTAATTCATGCGCCAGAAATGACTGGATCGCATGGCCACCTTCATGCACCATGGTGGTGACATCGTGCATCTGGCCGGCCGCATTCATGAAAATGAATGGCGCGCCTGTTTCTGCCAGGGGCATGTTATATCCTCCCGGAGCTTTACCCTGCCGGCTTTCCAAATCCAGATTGCCCATTTTTCGCATTGTGCGCAGACAGTCACCAAAGAATGGCTTTATATGGGTAAAGCATTCAATAGCTTTTTGTACCAGTTCTTCTCCTGTCTTAAAAGGGGCCAGTGGTTTTATTCCTACAGGCTCGGCTTCTGTATCCCAGGGGCGAAGGGTTGCGAGTTGTAACTTATCTTTCTTTCTGAGCAGTAGCTCATTGGTCAACGGCAGTACATATTGCTTTACACTCTCGTGAAAGCGGAAGCAGTCATCCTTTGAATAGTCAAAGCGGTTGAGTTCTTTAAATTTATAATCACGGTAATTTTCAAATCCTGCATTCCGGGCTTCCTGGTCTCTCTTCTGCACCAGTTGGCTGAACAAATCGTTTAATACATCCTTATCCTGCAATCTTCTTTCGTTGATCTTGAAATATACTTCCTCACGTAAGGGTCGGTCGGTGCTTTCAAAAAATTTAGAAGCCTGCTGAAGCGTGTATTCGTTGCCCTGAACAGTCACAGTCATAGCCCCGGTAATAGCGGCGTATTTTTGTTGCAACACCCCGAGGTCAGCCTTAATAGGGATGTTTTCTTCACGGTAGAGTTCAATGCTGCTGCGGACAGAACGTAAGTAGGTAAAGAATTTTTCTTTATCGAGCTGTTCGGTATATGGCGAACCCACAAGTTTTTGGTTCAGCTTAAAAGCATAGGGTTGCACCTTAGGTTGTATTTCCAAAACGAAGTAATGAAAAGCTTCCTCATACGCCTTGTTGGTAGTGTCACAGGTCATATTGATCTGCCGGCGGCAAATATCTTCTGACAACACGGCCTCCAATTCACTCATATCCCTGAGCCAGTGTTCGAGCGCTTCGGTAGAATTGATCTCTCTGTCGAGCAGATTCTTAAAATAAGGTTCGATAGTCTGCCAGTCGGTCACTTTAAAGTCTGACGGGAGAAAATGTCTTGGGAGAGGGCGGATGTCTGCCGAATATTCTTTCATAAATATCTGTTTAAAGGGATGCTGAACCAAACGTTGTTCTGTGGGGAAGGGAAATAGCGGGTAAATTATTTTTCCTCTTCACCGGAGATTTCTTCAGCTGCGGTCTCCTCCTGTACGGAGTAATCCACATTATTTTTCTCGAGTATGCGAAACCACTTAATCATTTTTTTCATATCGCTATTAAATACTCTGTCGAAGTCCATATCAGGATGCACTTTTTCAAAATAGGCTTTTATGGTTTTTGCATCTGCATTGTTTTCGGGCATGGTTTCTTTGGAATTTTTCATTTCCAGAAGAATATCACGAAGATTTACATTTTCAGTATTGGTATAGATTTCTATACTTTCAAGATGAGAAAACTGGTGTTGCCTGGTGGAGGCAAATTTGGTGGTACCGTCTTCTAAAGAACGTACGACGGCTCCATCGGCTCGTGCTGACATTAATTCGAACAATCCGGGCATTCCGGTAACAGAAATAATTTTATTGTATTCCATACGGGTAATTTTAAGGGGCGCAAGATAAAACTTTTGTTCCCAGTGGCATAGTACTCCTTTGTATTCGAGGTAATTATGCGAAGAAAATGCTAAGCTACTGCCCGATTGGAATAATCACATTAATTTTATCCCAAATTCTAAAAAGGTTGAATCAGACGATTTATGCAAGGGAACTGACCAAGCAATACGGTAAAAGAACAGTAAACAATAAGGTCTCTTTCAATGTTTCACAGGGAGAAATAGTGGGGCTTCTGGGACCTAATGGCGCAGGTAAGACTACCTCATTTTATCAGGTGGTAGGGCTTGTAAGGCCTGATGGCGGGCAGGTGCTGCTGGACGATATGGATATTACCAGCCTTCCGATGTATAAGAGAGCGCAACTAGGCCTGGGCTATCTGCCTCAGGAAGCAAGCGTGTTCCGTAAGCTTTCTGTCGAAGACAATATTGCCGCCGTGCTCCAGATGACTTCTCTGAGTAAGGCAGCACAGAAAGAGAAGTTGGAGAGTTTGCTGGAAGAGTTTCATTTGAATCATGTACGCAAAAGCAATGGGGATGTACTCAGTGGTGGAGAAAGAAGGCGCACCGAAATTGCCCGCGCATTAGCTGTGGATCCAAAGTTCATATTATTAGACGAGCCGTTTGCAGGGATTGATCCCATTGCGGTGGAAGACATTCAGGGGATTGTGGCTAAGCTGCGATATAAGAATATCGGGATTCTGATTACTGACCATAATGTAAATGAAACTCTGTCTATCTGCGACCGGGCATACCTGCTTATCGAGGGAAAAATTTTTATTGAGGGCACCGCAGAAAAACTGGCGATGGACGAGCAGGTAAGGAGGCTTTATCTGGGGCGCAACTTCGAACTCAAGAGGAAAGAATATCTGCATACCGATGCCGCAGGAAAATAGATCCTTTAGCCTTTTTTATTTCTTCAAAAATCAGTCCTTTCCGCCTCACATTCGTAAATTGCAATTAACGGATGAAATTACTCAGCCCTTTTATATCACGATTGGCCCGGCTGCGATATGCACGTGTGAACAACTGGATCACTTATCCTATTCACTCCCAACGTGAGGTGTTGCAAGACCTGGTTACACAGGGCCAGTACACAGAATTTGGAAAGAAATATAAGTTCAACAGACTCTTTACTGTGAGGGATTTCAAGAAGCGAGTACCTATCAATGAATATGATGATCTAAAGCCCTACATACAACGTATGATGGAAGGCGAAGAGAATGTTTTATGGAATACACCGGTCAATTGGTTTGCCAAGAGTAGCGGCACTACATCGGACAAGAGTAAGTTTATTCCCCTCAGCGAGGAAAGTTTTCGTGAGAATCATTACAAGGCCAGCAAGGATGTGCTCACCAATTACTACAATAATTTCCCCAAGAGCGATTTACTTACCGGTAAGGGATTAGTAATAGGAGGCAGCCACCAGATTAATGTAGTGAATGAGATGGTGCAGTATGGAGATCTGAGTGCGTTGCTGATGCAGAATAGCCCTTTCTGGGGGCAGTGGCTGAGAACCCCCGAATTGAAGATTGCGCTGATGGACGAATGGGAATCGAAAATTGAGAAATTGGCGCAGAGCACTATTCAGGAAAATGTTACTTCTATTGCCGGCGTGCCGACATGGACACTTATACTAGTAAAGCGGATACTGGAACTGACGGGAAAGGAGAACCTAAAGCAGGTGTGGCCACATCTGGAACTGTATATGCATGGAGGAGTAGCCTTTGGGCCTTATAGAGCGCAGTTTGAGAAGCTGATAGGCGCACCCATAAACTATCTGGAAATGTACAATGCGAGCGAAGGTTTTTTTGCTGCGCAATATATGCCCGGAGATGACGGTATGCTGCTCTTTGCTGATCACGGAATTTTCTTTGAGTTCCTTCCAATGGAAGAATTTGGAAAAGCAGAACCGAGGACAGTTGGATTGGATGCTGTGGAATTAAACAAGAATTATGCTTTAGTGATTTCTACTACCGGCGGATTGTGGCGATATCTGGTGGGTGATACGGTAATGTTCACGTCCTTAAAGCCATATAAGATCCGGGTGAGTGGGCGGACGAAATATTTCATCAATACTTTTGGCGAGGAAGTGATTGCGGAGAATGCAGAGAAAGCAATTACCGAGGCCGCGCAGAAAACACATGCTACCGTATTGGATTATACGGCAGGGCCGGTTTATTTTACCGAGTCAGGCAACGGTGCTCATGAATGGCTGATAGAATTCGGACAGGCACCCGGTGATTTGGAGAAATTCGCACGCGAATTAGACACTGCATTGAAGGCCCAGAATAGCGATTATGAGGCTAAAAGGCACAAGGATATTGCTTTAAGATTGCCCATTGTCAGGAGTCTTCCTCAGGGGACATTTCAGAGATGGCTAAAATCGAAAGGTAAACTCGGCGGGCAGCATAAGATACCCCGGTTATCGAACGACCGAAAAATTATTGAAGAAATCCTGAATCTAATATAAAAACACTGGGCCTTAACATTCCCTTTAACCTTTCTTTAACCGCCTATTCAGATACTTTTGCCAACTTAACGAATCTTGAAAACATGAAGAAGATTGTATTGCTTTTATTAATCTGCACATCCTTTTTTTATACAAAAGCACAGGATAACTCTGAAAAAAGCAATTCGCATCTAAAGAAAAGTTTCAATCTGAACAATCGACCCGGTGATCATTTCATGCTTCAACTTACAGGTGATGGGTGGAGTGGAATGCCTGACAGTATCAAATCACACAAGAAAGGATTTTCACGGGGAGTTGGTTTTTATTTCATGTTTGATAAAGTGTTTAAGACTTCACCTCAGTTTAGCCTGGGTATCGGAGTAGGGGCTTCGTCAAGCAGCATCTTCTTTAATAAGATGGAAGTGGATCTGAAGTCGAAAACTGAGAAGCTTCCTTTCCTTGCTGTGGATTCCACAAATCATTTCAAGAAGTATAAGATGGCTACCTCTTATCTGGAAGTACCATTAGAGTTCAGATACACCTCTAATCCCGAAAATTACAATAAGAGCTGGAAGGCCGCTATAGGGCTTAAGATTGGCACGCTGGTAAATGCGCATACAAAAGGTAAAACGATGCTGGATAAAAACGACAGCCCTATCGGTAGCTACACGCAGAAGATAAACTCAAAGACCTACATCAACGGAACCAGATTCGCCGCCACAGTGAGAGTGGGATACGGAATTATCAGCCTGTATGGCAGCTATGGCCTTAGTAATATCCTGAAAGATGGCGTGGGCCCTGAAATGAAGCCTTTCCAGGTTGGAATAGCTATCAGCGGATTATAGAGAAATCAGTAATAATTTCAGGTTGTCATCTTTTCAAGGTTTCTCAGGTTTCTTTCCTGTGCACTGTCTGCTTCCATTTTTCTGAGATTCCATTTAAGCCCGATGGATGTGAGGATAAGTATCACAAAAATAATTATCCATAAAGTACGGTACCCAAACTGTTGCGCCAGCATAGTGCCCGCCAATGGGGCAAAAATAAATGAAGATGAGAAAGAAAAAGAATTCGCTCCCATATAGGCCCCTCTGCTTTGCTCTCCCGACCGGTTGATTACAATAGTGGCCAGGAAAGGCATTACAAATATTTCTGAGAAGGAAAAGATAAACATGGATACATACAACATGCTTTTGGATTGGGCAAAGGCCAAAATGAGATAAGAGATCCCGCAGAGAATGGTACCCAGAACAATGGTATTCGAAATAGTCATTTTACGCTCCAGGAAGCTAACCATAATCATTTCCAGGGCAAAGACCACCACGCCGTTAAACCCGATGAGGATACCCATTTCCTGGTTGCTCATCGAAAAGCTGTCCTGATAAAACATGGGCATAGTATTGAGTAGCTGGAAAAAACTAAGACTAAACAGTGCTACAAAAATATTGAAGATAACAAAGTCCCAGTCGCGCCAGGGGGATATACCACCTGCAGATGATAACTGTTCGCTGTGCAACTTCGCAGGACGTGGCTCGTTGGCAGACTTGTATTCTTTTTTATGAAAGTAAAGATAAAGCACTAATGCTGCCACCAACACCGAAAATGCATTTCCGTAAAAGAGTAGATGATAAGAAATAGCTGCCAGGAACCCACCGAATGCCGGACCCATTGAAAACCCCAGATTGAGCGCCATGCGATTGAGTGAGAAAGAGCGGGTGAGTTGTTCCGGAGTGGCATGGTAAGAAATAGATACGGAATTGGCCGGACGGAAGGTCTCTACTACAGTACTCAGTATAAAAACGCCTATGGAGAGTGTAAGCATTGAATCGAGAAAAGAAAGCAGCACAAAGAAAGGTACAGCCAGAAAAAGACTGTTTACCTGTACTCTGAAGTGGCCGTATTTATCAGTGAGCCATCCACCGAGTAAGGAGCCTGTCATAGAGCCAAGACCATAACAACTCAATACAAACCCGGTTTCTTTCAGAGAAAAACCCAGCCCTTCTTTCAGATAGATTCCAAGAAACGGCAATACCATTGCTCCTGTTCGGTTGATGAGCATTACAACGGCCAGCATCCATGTAGCAGTGGACAATCCCCTGAACGAGTCCAGATAAGTCCTGATGTATTTGCGCATAAAAAGGGAGCGGGTTTAAGAAGGAAGCGCAAAGGTAAGGCGGGGGAAATGTTGGATAGCAG
The DNA here is from genome assembly GCA_023957755.1 of Chitinophagaceae bacterium. GTDB lineage: Bacteria > Bacteroidota > Bacteroidia > Chitinophagales > Chitinophagaceae > Ginsengibacter. The sequence goes on along the minus strand of JAMLGT010000010.1, from coordinate 25,145 downwards.
ATTTTTTAGCTTTCAGAATTTATTTCATGCAGGCTTCCTGAAATAAAAGAGCCGCAAAACAAACTGCGGCTCATCAAAAAAAAGGGAAAAAATTTATTTACCAGTTGCTGAAACGTAAGCCGATGGCATAGGGCTGAAAATTCAACTCATTCCTGAAGAGTGATTTTGGACTGTAGGTTCCATAGAGATTGATGGAGCCAATTCCGATTTCGCCTACATAGGCGAATTTCCACCTTTCCAGATCAAAGTCACCGCGATTCTTTTGCTTGCCACGTTCACTGCTTTTTTGTTTGGTGCGGCTACCTATCAGATATCCGAAACTTACACCGGCACTCAGGTTCACCCCTCTGTTACTGTATTCCGGATTAGAGCGGAAGTTGAGCATAACAGGTATGGTCAGGTATTTTGTTACCAGTTTGTTTTTCGAAAAGCTCACCGAGTCGGTATAAATAAAGGCATGTGCTATATCCTGATTATGGTCGTAAGGGTTAAAGCCACCTTCACTGAAACTAAGGTTGCTTTTGAATCTGTAATTGAAGATTTCGAATCCTAAAGCATATTTCAGATTGAACTGATGGTTGGCCAGATTAAGCCTTTGCCCGATAAGCCAGATATTGACATTCGAAGATTTGCCGGCCCGCAATTTGAAATCCTTAGACCCGATTGCAGATGATCCGGGGCGGCTTATCAGCTCACTATTAGATGTGGCCGATTGGTAGTCAGTATTGTCTGTCCAGTTGGCGAACCCCAAATCGAGGAAAAGTGAATGTGTGGTGAGGTTTGAATTTTTTCTGTTTTTTTGCGGCTTGCCAAGGGTTACTGTAATGCGGTTCTTTTCTTCCGGGTTTCCTTTTTTTAAAATAATGATACCTCCAAGAGAGATTGTATCCTTATCTCTGTTGACAAAAATTGAGTCTTTCTGTGCGAAGCTGGAGTGGCAAATACATAATAATGCGATGGCTGATAGGGTCTTTTTCATTTTCTTCTTTTCTTGAATTGATTTAAATATTAGTCTTCGTTGAAGATCATGTTGATCGGATTGCTTCTGTCGATGGTGCGTTTTACTTTCTTAATAAAGCCTCCAAGTTTGGTGCGGCTTATTCGTTCGGTAGGGATATCCAGCACATAGCTGTCAGGGTTGGTATCACTTGTCAGTAAGGCCAGCGATGGCTCTGCCTTCATCTCTTCTGATGCGGACTCCCGGGTTAGTGCTTCTTTATAGAGCTCGCCGGAAACTTTTAGTACAGGGATTCCGTCTTTTATGGTATTGCCACTTACGTTGGGGGCTTTCACCTCTTCTGCATCCGGATAAATCCCGTCTGCCATTACCGTCAAATGATGGACTGCTTCTTCCTGCCGGCTGAGAGCTAAAATTTTCTCCTTTTTGTCCGGAGATGATTCCGGGGCCTTCTCGGCTTGGTGTGGTGTGCCTGTAGTGGCAACCTGCACCGGTGAAGGGTATTTTTTATTTGCAGTTGCCGAGGGGGTTTCAGGTTTCGCGACAGGAGGAGGAGTTATCTTAGTCTCGTTGTTTAATGCCATGTGTGTGGTCAGGCGGTTATCGTCTGCCAGATAGTATATCCCTGAAATGGCAAGGGCAGCGATAGCGGCTGCGGCTGCGTATTTGATAAAGAGAGATCTGACAGTAGCAGTGTTTCGGTAAAGCCTTTCCTTATGTGGAAATACTATTTGAGTTTCAGGCTCCAGCCGGGCAATACCGATAAGGGAGAAGCCCTCCTGTGTGTCAGTATGTTTTTTGATATAGGAGGCAGTAAGAGCTTTCTCGTGTTCATTGAGCTCTCCATCATGATATTCCACAAACCTTTCCTCAAAGTTGTCGCTGTTAATAAATAGTTCTTCTTCTGATTTGAGCAAAAAGGATAAATCAGGAAGCGGGGTATCTGATTCAGGCTTCTGAACAGTAAGGAGAATTTCCGCCAACTCCTTCTGCAACTCAGGCCGGTCGGCTATAAAAGCTTCCACCATGATGCGCTGATATTTCGAGAGCTCATTATCTGCATAAAGCAGAAAATATTCTTCGTAGTTATCGTTGTTAATAATCATGATCAGATCACATTTTCAGGTTTGATAAGAAAGTGCTTCAACTGAATTCGTGCCCTATGGAGATATACTTTTACCTGACTGATACTGAGAGAGGTGATTTCAGCAATTTCTTCGTAGCTGTACCCTTCATAATCTTTTAATAACACCAGGCTCCTTTGTGTGTCGCCGAGTTTATAGATTGCTTTATTAAGGATTTCCCTGACTCCGGGCTGTGAAGGCCTGGACTGCAAATTTGACTGGGAGAAATCCTCTTTCAGGGTTATCCGTTTATTCTTACGAATCAGATCAATCAATTGGTGGTAGGCCACTGTGAAGAGAAACGACTTTGCCTTTTCGATCTCAACTTTGCTTCTGTTGACCCATAATTTTTCAAAAGAACTCTGCACCACATCCCTGGCATCTTCCTCATTTCTCAGATTTTTCAGCACAAATCGGTACACATTATCTGCATAATTCCGTACGCACTCGTTATATTCAAATTCCTTCATATACAGATAGTAATTGTGATTGCCAGCGCTTGTTATGTTAGTAGAACGGCTATGAGAACAAAAAGTTACAGCAGCATATAAAAATTCTCTGCCAGCCTGTTTATTATTTACTTAGTACGTTTGCAAAAATAAAACTGATACTACTATGAATAAGAATTTATCAGAAAGATTAGCAAAAGAAATTGCTGAGATAGAAGCCTCCGGACTGTACAAAAGCGAGCGTATTATTGAGAGTGATCAGGGAGCGGAGATAACTGTTGGAGGAAAGAAGGTGCTGAATTTTTGTGCGAATAATTACCTCGGGCTGTCATCGCACCCAAGAGTGATTGAAGCAGCCAAGAAGGCTATTGATTACAGAGGATACGGTTTGAGCAGTGTACGGTTTATCTGTGGTACGCAGGACATTCATAAGGAGCTGGAGAAGAAGATTTCAGAATTTCTGGGTACAGAAGATACCATTTTATATGCGGCGTGCTTTGATGCTAATGGGGGTGTTTTTGAACCACTTTTTGGGGAGCAGGATGCTATTATCTCTGATTCTCTTAACCATGCCAGTATCATTGATGGGGTAAGGCTTTGCAAGGCACAGCGCTATCGTTATGCGCATAATGATATGGCAGACCTGGAAGCGAAGTTAATAGAAGCTGCGAGTGCCAGAAGCCGCATCATCGTTACAGACGGCTCATTTAGTATGGATGGCACGATTGCCCAGCTTGATAAGATAGTGGCATTGGCTGAAAAATATGATGCGGCCATTATGGTCGACGAATGCCACTCAACCGGCTTCCTGGGCAAAACAGGGCGTGGCACACATGAATACAGAGGTGTGGTGGGAAAAATAGATATTATCACCGGCACATTGGGTAAAGCCCTGGGAGGAGCCAGTGGTGGTTTCACTTCCGGAAAGAAAGAAATTATTGAAATGCTGCGCCAACGTAGCCGGCCTTATCTGTTCAGCAATACAGTGGCGCCGAGTATTGTGGGTGCGTCCATAGCCGTGTTTGATATGCTGAGCGAGACTACCGAGCTGCGCGATAAGTTAGAAAACAATACGAAGTATTTCCGCGAACAAATGACAGCTGCCGGTTTTGATATTAAACCTGGTGATCACCCTATAGTGCCCATCATGTTGTATGATGCAGTATTGTCTCAGCAATTTGCAGCGAAGTTGTTAGATGAAGGCATTTACGTGATTGGATTCTTTTATCCTGTGGTGGCCAGGGGACAGGCACGTATCCGGGTGCAGATCAGTGCCGCACATTCCAGCGCACATCTGGATAAGGCAATTGCTGCCTTTACCAAGATAGGGAAGGAGTTAGGTGTGTTGAAGTAAAAGTGTATTTTAAGGATTGGCCTTTACTAATCGTATTGCTTGGTTGTTGTGGTTTGACGTAGTTATTTGGCTGTTTGATTAGGACAGTTCTTTTATCCCTGCATCCGTAATCAGAATTTTCCTTTCCTTATACAATCTGCCTAAAGCCATTTTGAATGTCTTCTTGCTCATTTTGAAGTGGGCATAGATAGATTCAGGACTCGACTTGTCATTGAAAGGAAGAAATCCATTTTGTGAACGGAGGAGTTCGAGTATTGTTTCTGCTTCGTCGTCAACTCGGATGTAGCCTGCTTTTCCGGCTGCCACATCGATTAGCGTTTTACCTTTTTCCCTGTCGTAAAAAATCTTCTTGATGAAACCGGAAAACCTGTCTCCTATTTTGATAGGCCTGTAAATTTCATTGAAGTGTAAGATTCCTTTATGTGTGTTGTTTATGATGACTTCATACCCTATCTGGGTTTTTCGGTAGATAGTCAGTTGCACTTCATCCTTTTCTCTCACTGTCAGGGTTTCGTTGTTTAAGGCGGGTTCAAAGTATTCAGTAGCGCTAAGCCTTCCGGTCTTGTCATCTACAACTATTTTCACAAAGTATTCGCCACCTTTCCGCATAAAGTTTCGCATCTGCGATTTTGGGATGAAGAGGTCTTTCATCAATCCCCATTCGAGAAAGGCTCCAAAGGAGGTAACTTCGGCAACCTTAAGGAGCACAATATCGTCTAACTGCCCTTTGGGTGTCTGAGTGGTCGCAATGATACGGTCTTCGCTGTCGTGATACAGGAATACACTTATTTCGTTTCCGATTGAGGTACATTTAGGAACAAATCTTTTGGGTAAAAGAATTCCTTCAGGAGTGCCATCAAGATACACGCCTGCTTCCTTTTCCCTGATTACTTTCAGCGAATTGAATTTTCCGATTTGAATCATTGGGCAAAGGTAGGGGAGCGGGAGGATTGAATGGTTTTCAATGTCGATCTGTGCTGCCTATTTGCCCTGCGGTGCTTTCTCATTATCCTTTCTTCGCATTAATTTCGCCGCATGGGACAAAAGAAATTAGAACGATTTGCGGCGATAGCCACCTATCCTAACGTATTTCAATATCCGGAAAATATGCAGGGGAAGTGGCATTCTTTTTTTGGCAATGCACACCCGATAGTACTGGAGCTTGCCTGTGGCAAAGGAGAATATACCGTGGCTCTGGGTGGGAAGTATCCTGACCAGAACTTTATGGGGGTCGACCTGAAAGGAAACCGGATTTGGAAAGGAGCTACACAGGCTTTGGAAAACAAAATGAAGAATGTGGCTTTCCTGAGAACACAGATAGAAAAGATTGCAAACTATTTTGAACCGGGAGAGGTGGATGAGATATGGATTACATTTCCCGACCCTCAACTGCGACTTTCGCGGGCTAAGAAGCGGCTCACCCATCCCAGATTTCTAAGGAGTTATAAACACATACTTAAGCAGGATGGAATTATTCATCTGAAGACAGATTCACCGGATTTGTATGCATTTACAAAAGACGTTATAGAATGGTGCAGGCTTGACCTGCTGATGGATATGCCTGATGTGCACTCCCATACCCACGTGCCGGATTATTTGTATATTAAGACCTATTACGAAAGCCTGGATATCTCGGGCAGCAATAAAATATTCTACCTTAGATTCTCTATTCCGGAAGGATGGAGGGATAATGAGGAGGCTTTCACAGCCTATCTGAAATCTAAGTATAAAAATGATGAAGAGAAAGCAGGGCAATCATAGAAGTACAGAAGGGCCACGTGATCCTGACAAGACAGGCAACTTTTATGAAGATGTATTTGCTGTGGTGAAACTGATACCCAGAGGCAGGGTGACCTCCTACGGGGCTATCGCCAAATATCTGGGTACAAAGATGTCGTCAAGAATGGTGGGATGGGCGCTCAGTGGGTCGCAGTTGTCTCCCAACAGGATTCCAGCACACAGGGTGGTGAACAGGAATGGGGTATTGACAGGAAAGGCACATTTTGGAACACCGACAAGGATGCAGGAGTTATTGGAAAAAGAAAAGATTAAAGTAGAGGACGATACTGTGGTAGATTTTAAAAAGCTTTTCTGGGATCCCGCAGTGGAATTAAGAATTGACTAATCTTAATTATCAATGTCCGGTTAAATTATTTAAAATGTGGCTAAAGCCCTTGTTGAGTAAGACTTTCATAGCACTACCCTAAAGGGTGGAGTAATAAATATAAAACCTAAACCTGGTGGGCTTTAGCCCAATTTAATCGGACAACAGTAAATCTTAATTAATAAAAATCATTATCATGGAACCCAAACAAAATGAACCAACAGGCCTCAGGCCCGAAGGTGGCAGAACCCTGGATGCACCGCTGGTATCAGTCGATCTGAACAAGTTTGCCGATGTCCTGAAAGATGAAAAAACATGGAGAACAAGCGATCGCAATGCGATTACGGTGTATAAAACAAAAGGGATGCGGATAGTGCTGATTGCACTGCATCAGGGAGCTACCATTGCGGAGCATAAGGCAGATGAGGGGGTTATCAGCATTCAGGTGCTGGAAGGAAAAATCAGATTTATTTCAGAGGCCGGTACAGCAGAGATAGAAGCCGGTAATTTAGCTACGCTTCATAAAGGACTCAGACATTCAGTTCATGCCCTGGAAAAATCTGTATTTTTGTTGACGATTGGCGCGTAATGGAGATGATGGGCTTCATTATTCATTAAAAATCATAAACAAATGAAACGGATTATTTCAACCGGAGTATTAATGTCTGGTATGCTTTTCTTCCTTTGTTTTTCATTGATAGGCCTTTCGGGGAATGCACAGTCGATTCAACCAGAGCCTTCCCACAATTTTCAAATCTTTGTAGAGAGAACTGCTGATGGAATAATGCTGAAGAGCACGAAAGGCACTGCCTGGATAAACCTGAGTTTCTCATTGAGAGATTATCAGGAAATGACAATAGATGAATTTGGAATGGTAGATCCGGATGCCACTGGTGCGGATAATAGCGATAAGGCATTGGCGGACTTTTGTTTCACTATCATGAAAACCCGGGGAGGAATAGTGCTTAAAAGCCTGAAGGGAACTGCCTGGAAAGAATTGACATTCAGCCTTCCGATGGATAACTCCCAGGTGATTGACCAGCAGGGACTGGTAGAGAGGTAGATTAGATGTTGCACAGAGACAGATTCGGGGAGCAGGCTGCTGTGCAGAAGTGTTTTCCGAAATCAACTACAAAGGATAATACAGCTATTGCTTTAGCTGATTGATTGCTTTGAGTACTTCTGTCAGTTCGTCTGGCTTTTGTGTACCAATAAGTAATTTTTTGTTATCCCGGAATTCCAATTGCAACCCTTTGTTACCTGATACATTGTATGCCTTTCCACTCCCGGAGAGTCCATAACGCAAACCCCAGCCACCGAATTCGCCAATCGGGCGATACTGTCTCACAAATGACTTGTTAATTGCGTCCCATGTAAAGCGTTTGAAGCGGAGGTGGAATGGGAAGAAACGAACGTAGATTCCTTCCCTGCTGATAATTGTGTCGAGATGAAAGTTTGCAATCAGGATTGTAATCAGGATTGATATTGCAGTGAGGATCAATAACCCGGTATTGCTCATTGGTTTGTCGCCAAATTGCTCACCGCCTGCCACTTGTTTGAAAACACCAAAAAGAAAGAGTCCGTTGATGCCCAGAAGGATCAGCCATATCCACCATTGAGTGAATCTTTGCCTTTCCTTAAATAATATTTCCTTGTTTGCGATTGGGTTCATCTGGATTTTGTCAGGGTGATACACGTGATGATTGAGGCTGTCGTCATTTATTCTCAGGTAGTTTACTCATCTTTTGGAGGTAGGGTTGAATCAGTTCATTTGGATATCCTTTGGAGAGCAGAAAATCCCTGATCTTTCTTTTCTTGATAAAGATATTCTTTTCACTTTTCAGAGATAATCTTTTCTTTTCGGCAAGCCTGCTGAAGGTATTCTCGTAATCTTCATCGGGGATTTGGGCTAAAGCTTTTCTGATGCAATAACTACTGATCTGCCGTGCTTTCAATTCCATCTCAATGCGGCGTTTTCCCCAGTTTTTTAAACGGAATTTTCCTCCTGCAAAGTGGATGGCAAACCGCTCCTCGTTCAAATAATCCTCTGCGATGAGTTTTGAAATGATGTCCTCCACCTCGGCAGAGAGGAGGCCGAATGCATATAATTTATCTTTCACCTCCTTGTGGCATCGCTCCTGGTACGCACAGTAATGCCTGATGCGATTGAACGCCTGCGCTGGAGTTAGCCTTTCCATAATGGGAAGTTAAGGAAAGAAATTTTCAGGGGTGCAATGATTTTTTTCTCGTTTTGGATATTTGGTATTTGTTTTGATAAAGTTCTGACAAAACTTTCGGCCAATAAATTACTATTACGATCACTCTTACTTTTGATAAAGAATTTTAATGCCTGCGAAAAGATAAATTCTACCTAATACAATTTCAATGCTTTTACGATTCTCGCGCTTCATGTTTTGCGTATTATTCATGCTTACCTGCGGTATGGCGTCAGGACAAGCTGTGTCGGTTACCATTTCAGGATCCATAAAGTCCGGTATCTCCAGAGCGGTGCTTCCGTTTGCTAATGTGGTATTAAAGGCAGAGAAGGACTCTGCGTTTGTTACAGGCACTGTTACGGATGAAGCGGGGATGTTCAGGCTTACGGGGGTAAAGCCGGGGAATTATTTGCTGGAGGTAACCTCAGTAGGCTATGCGGCTTCAATGATGCCGGTCTTTGTGGGTAGCGTGTCTGAGTTTCTGGATCTGGGTACTATTGAACTCAGCGAGGCAGCACAGACGCTTGCGGAAGTAACCATTGATGGCAGGGCCAACGAGGTAAGCAATAAGATGGACAGGAAAGTGTTTTCGCTTAATGACAATGTAAGCCAGGTGGGTGGTTCGGTCTTGCAGGCAATGCAAAATCTTCCGGGAATCACAGTCCAGGATGGCAAAGTGCAACTAAGGGGAAGTGACAAAGTAATTGTATTGATGGATGGTAAACAGACTGCGCTCACTGGTTTTGGAAGCCAGGCGGGCCTTGACAACCTGCCCGCTTCGGCTATTGACAAGATTGAAGTCATTACTAACCCGTCTGCAAAATATGATGCGAATGGGAATGCAGGAATTATAAATATCGTAATGAAGAAAAGCAGGAAGGAGGGATTCAACGGAAAGGTGGGATTGACTACCGGATTGGGAGCTTTGTGGGTAAGGAAAGAGAACCTGCCTACCATCCGGCCGCAATACACCGCTACTCCCAAGGTTAATCCTTCATTATCGCTTAATTATCGGAGAAATAGGGTCAACACATTCCTGCAACTGGATAATCTTTATACTCAGACGCTTAATAAAAATGAATTCGTTACGCGTACCTATACAGATGGTACAATCATCAGGTCGCAACTAAAGCGGAACAGAAACACTAATTTCTTCACTTCAAAAGCAGGGATAGACTGGAACATCAGTGATGATGATTTGCTGACGGTGTCAGGATTGTTTGGCACAGAAAAAATACTTGACAGAGGAGACCAGCCATTCTTTAATGCAGACCTGACAAAGCGAAACAGGCTTTGGAAATTTCTGGAAGACGAACTGAAGACCACAGTGATGTTTACGGCAGCTTACCAGCATAAGTTCAAACAGGCCGGCCATCAGCTAAATGCGGGAGTTAATTACACGTTCCACCGCGAGGATGAAAAATACTTTTATGACAATATCCTTCCGTTAAATTCAGGGGCAGATACTTTTAAGCTGATTGCGGATGAGAAGGTTTTTGAATTCAATCTGGATTACGTGCGTCCGTTAAGGTATGGCCGGCTTGAAACAGGTTTCAAACTGCGTAACAGGGTTATCCCTACGGATATGGTGTATGTGCCCGGGCCTAATTCAGTATTAGACCTCCATGCAGGAGGATGGGCCACCTACAGAGAGCTGATTCCTGCTCTGTATGGGAATTATATTTTTGAAACACAAAAGCTGGAAGCAGAATTGGGATTGAGGATGGAGTATGTGAAGATTAAGTACGATGTGAATCCGGACCATAGCACCTATAAGAGTGATGGTTATGATTACACCCAGCCTTTTCCCAGTTTCAGACTGTCATACAAACTCGGTGACAATAATAAAGTCTCCGTGTTTTATAACCGCAGGGTTGACAGGCCCAATGAGAGGGATATACGTATATTCCCGAAGTATGATGATGCAGAAATAATCAAGGTGGGCAATCCCGCATTGCGCCCTCAGTTTACCAATTCAGTCGAGCTCGGTTTTAAGCACACAGGCGGAAACGGATATTTTTATTCGGCAATATATCATCGTTTTGCAAAGGGCACGATGACACGCATTTCGAGCATGGTGCCTGGCGATCCTATTATCTATAATATTTTCCAGAATACTGGACAGAGCTATAACACAGGGATTGAGGCCGTGGTAGATAGAAAGGTATCCGGCGCATATTCGTTTAATCTGAATGGTAATATATACAGAAACCAGATTGATGCCTTTACAGTACAAAATCTGTATCCTGAGCCTAACACCTTCTCGGCGGATAAGCAGACGGCAATTTCAGGCAGTGTGAAGATGAATAATAACTTTCGATTGGCCAGAGGGTGGGATGCCCAGCTATCAGGCACCTGGCTGGCGCCCGATATAATTCCACAGGGAAAAGTGCCCTCCAGATTTTCACTGGATGCAGGAGCTAAGAAGTCAATCCAGCATGGTAAAGGCGAATTGTTTGTCAATGCCAATGATATACTCAACACGATGGTTACCGCAAGAGAAATCAAGGGGAATGGATTCAGCTATATCAGTAAGGATTATAATGAAACGCAGGTGATTAGAATAGGGTATAGCTATAAGTTTTAGGCCCCTGATTTTGAGTGGTATTTAGTATGGCATTATCTGAAAAATACAGGAATAGATAAAAAATGCAAAGTGCCGGAGTGGGGAAGTTTATTATCTTTAAGACTCATTTTTATCATTCCAAAACCGAATTGAAATGGCTACTACGCGTTTAGTTACTCCTACAAAATCTGCTTACGACCCGCCACTGATTATTAAAAGAATATTAGAGCAGTCTCTTAAGTTTGAACCGGATAGAGAGATTGTGTACAGAGACCTGTTGCGAATGAACTACAGGGATCTTAACAAGAGGATCGGGCAGTTGGCAAATGCATTGAAATCGATAGGGGTAAAGGAAGGCGACGTGATTGGAGTGCTGGAGTTTGATAGCCATCGCTATCTGGAACTGTATTTCGCAGTGCCTATGGTTGGGGCTGTATTGCATACAATTAACTACCGCCTGTCGCCGGAACAGATAGCCTATACTATGAATCATGCGGAAGATAAGGTTGTATTCTGCCATAAGACGCTCTTACCATTGATTACCGCGTTGAGGCCGTCATTACAAACAGTGGAGAAGTATGTACTGATGAAAGATGATGCAGATGTGCCGGGGGATGCTTCCTTTCTCAGTGGGGAGTATGAAACGATACTCTCAGGGCAACCGGAAGGCTACGAATTCCCTGAATTGGATGAGCATACTATGGCATCGCTCTTTTATACTACAGGAACTACCGGATTGCCAAAGGGCGTTTGCTTCTCGCATCGCCAATTGGTGCTGCACACCCTGGGTCTTGTTTCTTCCATGAGCGCCATAGAATCGCCTGTCAGGATTCATTCCACAGACGTGTATATGCCCATCACCCCCATGTTTCACGTACATGCATGGGGTATGCCTTACGTAGCCACTATGCTTGGGATGAAACAGGTGTATCCGGGGCCTTATGAACCGGAGATGCTGATGAAACTCATACTGGGCCACAGGGTAAGTTTTTCGCATTGTGTGCCTACAATTCTGGGAATGTTGGTGAACAATCCGAAGGTGAAGGCGTTGGATCTTTCATTTTTCAGAGTGATCATTGGAGGGTCTGCACTTCCGCGAGGATTGGCTCAGGCGGCACTTGAACTGGGTATTGATATCATTTCCGGTTACGGAATGTCAGAGACTTGTCCGGTGCTTACCATTGCCTACCTCACAAAGGAGATGAAAGAAAAGATGAGCAAAGAGGAAGAAGTGGGAGAGCGAATCAAAACCGGACGGCCTGTATTGTTTGTGGATCTCAAACTTATGGATGATGAAGGAAAATTTCTTCCGTTTGACGGAAAGACAATCGGGGAGATTGTAGTGCGGGCACCCTGGCTCACGCAGACTTATTATAAGGAGGAAGAGAGGAGTGAAGACCTGTGGAAATATGGTTATATGCATACCGGGGATATGGCGTATGTGGAACCGAACGGTACCGTAGTGATAGTAGATCGAAAGAAGGATGTGATAAAGTCAGGAGGCGAGTGGATATCATCCCTGGCGCTAGAAAGTATTATTTCAGGCCTGTCGGGGGTGAAAGAAACTGCGGTAGTGGGTATTCCAGACCCAAAGTGGGATGAACGCCCACTTGCCTTAGTTGTCCTGAATGAGGGAGCCGCTGTGACTGCCGATGATCTGAAAAAACATTTGCAGCATTTTGTAAATTCAGGCCATTTGAGCAAATGGGCAGTACCCGAAGAAGTTCGATTTGTAAAAGAGATTCCGAAAACGAGTGTAGGCAAGATTGATAAAAAGCGGATCAGAAAAATGATCGATAGCGGAGAAATGTAAGGGAGCCCCTCGTGGGAGTATTCAGAAAAAATCAGGATCGTATATTATGACGGCTGAAGAGAAGAAATATTACAAACTGTATGGGGCGCTGACAGGAGTTTTAGGCGTGCTCATCACCTTATTGCTGGTATGGATGGCAATGGAGCGAAAGCGGTTTTTTGAAACAGTAGGTACTATCAGGGGGGTAACCGCCGGGGCGGTAGGCGGCATTGGATTTTTAATGATTATAAGCTCAGTTTACTTTTTCAGGAGGAATATTGCCAAAGGAATAGAAGTGCTTAAGTCAGGATCAGGATTTCTGGCATTCGCACTCCTGTTCAATCTGGGTTACTTTTTATACTATAAACTCCCTTATGATTCAGTTCCGTTTTTGGGTTTAGTGGCTTTGGTGTGGTTTGTCAAATGGATACTTTACCGGAGTGCGCGGAGAAACTTCCCGACTTACCCGGCCTGAGATTATTGAAAAATACACCCATCGATTATCAGTTAGTTATATCAAGCCTTTGGTAATTCAACTGCTCTAACCGAATCAACCTTCTATTGGGCATTATCACCCTCTTCTTTTTCGTAGGGAAAAGGAAACAAGCGGTACGTTCAACAAATCAAACTCACTCCGCCCGCCTGCTCTGTTCAGACGGTGTTTTGTTGAGGCAATTGCCGATGCTCCATTGCGTTATTTTTTCTACGCCGCACAATGAAGGCCGGCGAGAGAGGATATGGGGTATCACTTTTTATTATGATAGTCCGACTACGCTGAGTGAAAGTCCACAGCGCTTAGGTAATAAATTTATTCCCGGTTCTTTAAGAATTATCAGAAATAGTAAGAGGCAGTGGCTAAATAGGTTTCAAATTTATTACCCTGCCCTTCAGGACAGGACTATGGAAGTCTTATCCAATAAGGGCTTTAGCCACATTTTGAATAGCTTAACCAGACCACAATAATATTCAAACCGTACTAAATCACTCAACCTTCTTTTAGCACTATTCCCTTTTTCTTTTTCCCTGATCAAAAAGACACGAGCGTTACGTTCAGCAAATCAAACTCAATCCGCCCGCCTGCTCTGTTCAGCGGTGTTTTGTTGAGGCTATCGCCGACGCTCCACTCCACTCATTTTCTTAACGCCGCACAATGAAGGCCGGAGAGAGGGGATGTGGGTCCACTTTTTATTATTATTATCCGATAAAGTGGAGCTAAAGCTCGCTGGACTTGGGCTTTAAATTTATTACCCTGCCCTTCAGGGCAGGACAATGAAAGCCTTACCCAATAAGGGCTTTAGCCACATTCTGAATAATAGAACCGGATTACAATGATTTTTTATTGTTTCTACCAAAGGCAAAATTGCATGCCACATCGATCAATTTGATTTGTTTTTACGGCACCAGAATAGTCAACTCGGGAAGGCCTGATTCGTACTTCCTGAATTGGAATGAAGAAAGCGCTTTTTTTCCGGTGGCCAAAAAATAGAGTGGGGCTGTGAAAACAGCCCCACTTTGTAATTCAAGCCGAAAACTAAACATGAGAGAGTTTAATACATTTTTATCGTAGTGTCATTTTGCTTTTTGATTAATAAGAGTGTAGCGTACCTGTTTCCGGGCTACTAATATGTAGTCGAGATAATGTGCTAAAGGAGCAAGTTTCTTTGTGAGTGGAACGATGTCGTACTCACCTGATGCTTCTTTATTTATTTCAGGATAAAAAGCTTTCCAGGGATCTTTATTGCTTATTTCAAATAGTGTAATAGGCTTGTCTTTTGAAACTCCGAATTCAGAGTCCTCATATAAAATAGAACCTGTGCATATTCTGATTCCGGGGGTCTGGCTGATACGTTTTGCGAGTCTGTTACTATCGGCAAAGATTGGGTTCAGATAAGCGTGGCTTCTCCCTATCAACAGAAAGAATCTGGAATCAGCCGATTCAGAGATGATACGTTTTGTGTTTTCATAGAGCGCTTCTTCTCTTCCGTCTGCGTAGTTTATGGCTTTATTTTCGAGAATTTCTCTGAAAACTTTCATGTCTTTTTCAGACAGGAAATTCCTAAGCGAATCGATATTGCTTCGAAGCAAAGCTTTCGTTTTGTTTGCCCATTCAATGTCCTTTTTGTTAGGATAGCTAATAGTGTAACTACTGTAAAAATCAGGGCCGCTGATTTCTTTCATCAAATCCTCCACAAATTTTGGCTTCTGGTCATAGTTGAGAAACATGCTATAGATCGCATAAGCCATTGTGCGGGTACGGTCAAAGTCTATTCCGATTACTTTTATTGGTTTCCTTAGCTTTTTGTTATAATCATACAACATCTTCCACGCATCTCTCCACTCGCGTATGGCACCTGCATAGAGGGTGTAATTCAGATGTTTCTCGTTTCCTGTTTCGAGATACTTATTGTAAAAATAGGCTTCTGAAGGCCCGAACTCTATTAACAATGTGCGGAGACCTGTTTTTCTGGTGAGGTATTTTACGAAGGTCGGATACATCACGGCAGAAGCCATAGAACCATGGTTTTCACCCAGAATCAGCAGGTTCTTTTCCTGAGAAGGTTTTAAAAATTTCCTGAAGTAAGCCTTATTGGAAATTTCTGTCTGGCCATACGACCCGGCGACAATGATGACCAGGAAAGCTGTCAAAATACTCTTCATCATCCCTGCTATCCTCCTTTGATTGTGTTGTCTAACAGTGTCCTGATTTGTTTACCACTTGAGGGCCTTGGCGCATCTGCGCTTATGATCTTTCCTTCGGTATCCAGAAGGATGAAACGGGGAATTACGTTGATATTAAATTGTTTTTTGTAGAGGCTTTTGTTTTTAGGATCCATCCAGAACTGTGTGCCAATGAGCTTTTCAGTATTGAGATAATCAACCCATGCAGCTCTGTCGTCATCAAATGATACGCTTATGAATTCAATATTCTTCCCTTTGTACTCTTCTTCGAGCTTTACCAGATCCGGTATTTCCGCTATGCACGGCTTGCACCAGGTAGCCCAGAAATCTACATACACATATTTTCCTGCGAAGTATTCTGCTGATTTAATTTTTTCGTCTTTGATGTTCTCGAAAGAAACCTGCACAGCCGGTTTGCCCGGGAGCATATTAGCCAGATAGCCATATCTCTCCTGTACGATTTTTTTTATGTCTTTATATGGGCTGCCTTTTCCAAACTGTTCAAAGATTTCAGGTTTGAAATCCTGTCTCAGGGAGTAAGCCATATATACATACTTTGCGCGTTTTCCCAGCTGCATGTCCAGAAAAGAGAGATAGTCGCCCGTAAATCCGTTCTGCTGCGCGAGTTTGTATTTATTGGTAAGATAAAAGTGTGTGAAGCGTAAATAGGGAACTCCGGCGTCTTCAAGGTTTGATGCTGTCTTTATCTCATCCATGAAGTCCCAATAGTCTGACGGGAGCACCGGTGCTTTACCCTGATTAAAACTTTTATTTCCTGACGGATAATTAATTTTTCGTGCTGAGGCCAGGTTTTCTGCTTCAGCAATTACAATCTTTTTTAGAGTGGGAGAGAGGTGGGCGGTATCGTCATATTTGTCGATGTAACGAATCTCCTCGTTCCTGATGCTGTCCACATTTTTCTTGTACGCATTCGGGCCCAGGTCGTGAATGAAGATGTAGTTGTTTTGCCTTAATTGGGGGTAGGAGTTGAAAGCAAAATCGTGATCGTTTACAAATTGGCTATTCACGGCACCTTTTCCTGAAAATGCCAGTGTTTTTTCGATAATATTGGTATCCAGCAGAAAGTCAACATTCGCTGAAATAAAAACGCTATCACCCGGTTCCAGATAGATATTGATAATCTTGTTATGCCCAAGTCCACGAATGATTTCTCTCCCCAGATTGATGTTTCCTTTAAGTGGACTGTTCAGATCCATTGTAATTTTAAAATATCCATTGCTGTCAATATCTACAACGTCCTTTTTTGTGGCTTCCAGTAGTGCATATAGATCGTAAGTAAATTGGAAGGTAGGGTCTTTGGCGCCAAGTATCCTGCCGGTGAGGATGGTATCTTTTTTGGAGCCGGATTGTTTGGCTGTGGTACATCCTGCGAGGTAGATTAGACCGGTGATGGCTGCTAAAAAGAGAAATGAGTGATGTTTAATGTTCATTGATGTGTTTTTGATAAAGCACCGGAGAAGGTGGTTCTCCCCTGCTCCGGTGCATTGTGATTATCGTGGATTTTGTTCTATTTCAGGGTTCAGTTCGATATTGTGATAAAAGATGGGCCATACCAGTTTAGGATCCCTGGCGGGCACATTGAATCCCGGGAGGTCAGTTCCCGGCTTCAGATGGTTTACGGGTAAGCCTAACCGTTTAATATCAAAAAGTCTCAGTTCTTTACCATAAAGCTCTCTCCTGCGTTCCAGTAATACTTCTTTAAGGACAGCTGCCTGGTTTGAAGGATTTATTGGAGTATAGGTACCTGTTTTATATCTTTTTGTTCTGATTGTATTTACATCATCCATTGCCTTTGAGAGATTTCCCAATCGTGCATTACACTCTGCCCGGGTAAGGTACATTTCCGGCGTAGAGATTGGGATATAGTCCACAGGAGCGTTGTCCAGACCGTAACGGTTTCTTGGGTAAATGTACATAGCACGATCTGCAGTCATTTGTCCGCTGCTATTAATTCCCTGAAACCAGAGTAATCTGCGGAGGTCGTTGTTTTCTGTGAGTGTTTCATCTATTATTTCAAATCCGCCATACAGATTGTCAAACGAAACAGAGTCCAGCATGTAATAGTCTGAAACTCTTGCGCTCTTCACAGATGTTTTGTGCATCAGCATTTCTTTGTCTGATGTACGTGATAGTTTTACCAGGTTTTCCGGTTTGGGTGCACCGGTATAGATGGTGTTGTAATCGTAGAGGAAGTTGTGTATCGCAAGACTCTTTTCCGCATTTTCCAATGCTTTCCTGTAGTTACCCATGTAGAGATAGGTGCGTGCCAGGATTGCGTAGGTGGAAGTTTTTGTGGGCCTGTGAGCGAATTGCATATCCACATCGTCGGGCAGGTCGGCAACCGCACTCTCCAATTCTGAGAGGATGAAGGTGTACACTTCCTGAACAGATTTCCTGTTGAGCTTAGGCAATGAAACAGGATTGAGGACGATAGGTACACCTAAATCTGTAGCAGCAGTGGTGCTGTCGTAATGCTTTGCGTAAATATTTACCAGCGTCAGGTATGCAAATGCTCTGTGTACTTTGGCCTCAGCTATCAGTTGTTTCTGGACCTTTGGATTATCAGTTGCGATGTGTATCTCTTCAAGAATGTTGCTGGAGAGCGTGTTCAGATAGTAATTCTGTTTCCACACATCATCGTCAGCAGCGCCGTCAGGCAGCCATACATCTTTCTCAAAGGCATAAAGGTTCTTTGCATGAAGCCTCGCCCTATCCCAATCGTACCATGCTGAATCCATCTGTGAATCGTCGGATACGACGTCCACATACCCTGACACCTGAGCGAGGTTGTATGTGTAACGGGTATCGGCATTATCGAGTAGTTTTCTGAAATCGCTCGTCGTTTGTGCAATGACCAATCCTTTAGGCAGGGTGTCGAGAAATTTTTTCTCACACGCACTTAAAAAGAAGGTGGATACAAGTAATATTAATAAAGTCTTTTTCATATCAATAGAGTTGATGTATTATGATTTTTATTACAGATCTACTTTAAAGGTTACAGAATAGTCAGGCCTTGACCTGATGGTATTAAAGTAGGCTGCATATAGAGAACCGCTATATTTCGGGAACATCGGATCCACTCCCTGATTATTTACTCTGTAGATCGGGCCCAGATTCCTTGCCTGCACCATCACACTGGCACTCTTGAGTGCTTTGCCTAAGACTCTGGAAGGCAGCCTGTATGCAAGGCTGATGCTTTGTACTCTTACATGACCGGCATTCAGCAGGTTTCTGTCGTTGTATTCCGCAAGGATGTCGTTAACCAGT
The DNA here is from genome assembly GCA_023957755.1 of Chitinophagaceae bacterium. GTDB lineage: Bacteria > Bacteroidota > Bacteroidia > Chitinophagales > Chitinophagaceae > Ginsengibacter. The sequence goes on along the minus strand of JAMLGT010000010.1, from coordinate 6,615 downwards.
GTGGCCGTATAGTTCGCTACTCTGGTGCCGATGCCATACATAGAGGCTGTTTCGTTATCGGCCGGCGACTTCCAGCGATCAACCATTAAGCCGGGCATAAAGGTGAAGAAGCTTGAAGGCAGCTGGATGTAATACAGGGTATTTCTTGGAGGCGCATCTCCCAGTACACGGTGTCCGAAACTGTAAAGCAATCTGAATGAAAATTCGAAGTTGCCATAAGAGACGTTGTTCATCCATGACCCGAAGTGCTTGGGCGACCGCTGTCCTGAGAATGTAAACAGGTCATCGAGGTCGGCTCCCACGTATGGAATATGTAATATGTTCTCAGGTTTTCCACCGTACATTACCTGTAGCAATCCCTGATCATCATATCCCGCAAATTTTGCTACGGCTATGTAATCAAGCGGCTGTCCGGGAACCATATAGAATTGCGAAAGTCCTGTTCTTGCTGCGATGTTGTAAGCCGCTACTTCAATATTTACGACTTTATTCTTGTTGTGCGAATAATTAAACAGCGATCTCCATTTCACTTTTTTGCTATTGATGATAACGCCCTGGAGTTCTACCTCAATACCTCTGTTTTCAATATCTCCCTGGTTAAGGGTAGCGCCGTCGTAATAGAATCCATAAGTAGGATTAACCTCAAAATCAGCGAGGACATTAGTAGAGTTTTTCTTATAGATTTCGGCAGTTCCTTTCAGTCGGTCGTTGAACAGGGAAAAGTCCACCCCTATATTCAGATTTTCTGTTTTTTCCCAGGTGAGCCCAGGGTTAGGAGCGTCCAGAACTGCTGCGTATTGCGACTGGTTGATAGGATCTACCCAGGGGGTTGCAGTGATGTAAGGGCTAGCGCTCTTGTCGATGTGTCCGTTCCAGCCATAAGCAGCTCTGAACTTGAGGAAGTTGATTTGCTTTATGTCAAAGAATGGCTCATTGGATAACGTATATCCTACACCGGCAGACCATTGAGGCAACTCTCTGTAGGATGCAGATCGTCCAAAGAGGTTGGTCTTGTCCATCCTAATGCTTCCGGTAATATCATATTTGCTTCTGAATGTGTATCCTACGTTGCCGTAGTATGAAAGAAATCTGTCGTTACGCCCACCAATGGATATGCTTGTGGCTCGTAGAGTCGGTATTGGTGGAATGGCGGCGCTAACACCCAGCCCTGTGGACAACGGTGGGCCTACCGGAGGATTCTTGAAATCTATAGTGGTTATGTGGGTGAGCGACTGCGGGTCGTATCCGTAATATCCATAGGGAATACTTTCTCTGGTATCGCTTCTCATTTCAAATCCTCCTAAGGCCTTGATGCTGTGCTCTCCCATTGTCTTGTTAATTGTGGCCTGCATTCTTCCACTCTGAGAAGTGAAATCGCTTCTGCGTTCATAGAGCATTCCACCGGGAGGCACAGGAAACTGGCCTGTTGCAGTGCGATAGTTATTCAATACTGCATTACGAACATACCAGGTCTCTTCGTTCATGTAATTGCTATAAAGGCCATTATTAGTCTGGTACTGATATGACAGATCAATGGCCGCCCACTTTACAGGTTTGAAGGATATTACTCCATTAGCTCTCAGGTCTCTTGTCTTCTGGGTGATATCCATGTTATCAACTTCGCGTTTCAGGTTCCAGTCCCAGTCGTATGGCAGATCATATAAAGCCACCAGGTCTCTCCTCTTTTTTGTTGGCACAGTATAGTAGAATTCTACATTGTGTTTTATCATCGGCAGATAGTTTCCATCATCGTCCAGGATTTTTGACATCTGAGGAATGTATTGAAGGTCTCTGATGTCAGCACCATTAAGCTTGCTGTGCTGCATGGAGATATTCAGCCCGAATTGTACTGAAAACCAGTCGGTCGGCGAGAAAGTGTTATTCATATTACCGATTACCTGACTGGATTGGTTGCCTTTGTTGTAGTTATTATTGTGCAGCGTCATGATGGATGCTCTCAGATTATTTCCTTTTGATCTGTTATTAAAGGAAACGGTCATTTTCTGGTAGGAATCCCGTCTGAGGAACAGGTCGCTGAATTCATCCCGTACATCAATCTGAGCCAGTTCATCCAGTTTTTCGTTCAGTTCCTGATCATTCATTAATCCTGCTTTACGCTTTACCAGCGCCTCCATCACCGGAGGGAAATCATACCGGGCCATATTGTACGGTGTAGTAAGCGTGTTAAAGAAGGTAGTCTGGTTAAACATATACTTATATATGTCGATGGCATCCTTACTCGATGCGAATGGAATTTGATATAAGTCGGGCCTTGGTTTGGTCAGTAGTTCTACATTGACGCCTACAGATGAGCCTGATTGAGCGCTTCCGCTTTTTGTGGTGATTACAATCACTCCGTTAGCAGCCTGTGCTCCCCAGATTGAAGCTGCTGCTGCATCTTTCAGCACAGTAATATTGGCTACATCGTTGGGGTTAATTGTGCGCCATGGATCCACGCCATCCGATGAAATCACGGGGAATCCATCTACCACGATCAGGGGTGACCTGTCTCCCAGTGTGCCTGCTCCTCTGATGGTGATGCCACTGCTTCTTTCAGTAGAAGCATCCTGGTCGCTATTGTAGGTGGGATCAAAAAGAAGCCCGGGCACCAGCCCTTCCAGTTTGTCTTTAAGACTCATGCTGGTAATATTTTCGAGCTGTTGCTGGTCTATTCTGGTAAACGATCCGGTAACTCTTTCCCTTGGCAGTTGGTAATAACCTGTGATGACTACTTCCTGCTCTGAAGCTACTTTTTGTTTTAGGGAAATACTTATGTTGGTACGGCCTCTGAGCGAGATGGAAGCAGGCTCGAAACCTACCATGCTAAACTCGAGTACTGCACTCTGCAAGTCATCTATATTAATTGTGAAGAAGCCATCCTGATTGGTGGACGTCCCTGTTCTGGTTCCCTTCAGAATTACCGAAACTCCTTCGAGCGGCCTTCCGTTCTCGTCGGTCACTCTTCCGGTCACCTGTTGGAGCAAGGCTTCCGAGGCAACTGCATCAGGAACCATATTGCTCAGCAGTGACCGTGTCTTCTCTTTTACCACTATGGTTTGCCCTACGATACTATAGGTAAGGGGTTGGTTTTGAAAGCAGATGCTGAGTGCAGATTCCAGGCTTACATCTTTAATATTTACCGTCACCGGGCTGGATTGCTTCATCAATTCCTGATCGAAGAAAAAGCCGTATCCCGTTTGTGACTTGATGCTCATAAAAATGTTTTCGAGTGGCACATTTTTTACCTGCAGCGTTACTTTCTGTGCATAACCGTTTGCATTTACTTGCAGACAGGCAGCCAGAACGAGAATGACAGTGAGCTTCATGGCTAATAAGTGTTTAGTTAAATGGCTACTTTGGCTTCGTATATCAGGGATACGACCAAAGAGAGTAATAAACAAATTCATAATTTTGTTTAGGTTTTGGTTAATAAATAAAGCGATTAATGAGTCCTTTATGGTTTTAATTTAAAACTCCTGCCGCTTCGTCTTGCCCACGGAGCGGCTTTGTTTTCTTATGTATTTCCTTTTTTCTTTTTCATTATGGATACACTTTTAATTTTCTTCCTTCAACCTTAAAGTGCACTTTGCTTTCTTCAAGGATTTGCAGCACCTCGCTCATGTCAGATGTTTTGGGAATTATCCCTCTGAACTGACGGGGTTCAATGGTGCCTTCATACTGCACGTCCACATCGTACCATCTGGATATCTGTTGCATTATTTCTTTGAGGCTTGCATTCCGGAATGAGAAGAATCCATTTTTCCATGCGAGTACCTGACTGGTATCCACAGCACTCTTCAGTTGTAATTTTTCATTGCCGGTCTGTGCAATTGCCTGGTTTCCCGGTTTGAGCCGAAGTGTGCTTCCTGCGCCGTTCCCTACCTCTACACTTCCTTTTATGAGGCTGGCCAAAACTGCTTCCTGGTCTGAATAAGCATTGAGGTTAAACTGGGTACCCAGCACCCTCACATATATTTTGCCAGCTTCTACCAGAAATGGTTTTGAATCATCGTGTGCCACATCGAAATAGCCTTCTCCCCTGAGTGTGACCTTCCGGTCATTTCCCGTAAAGGCGACAGGATAGGTTATGGAGGACTCCGCATTGAGCCATACCCTGGATCCGTCTGCTAATTTCAGATGAATTACCTTGCTCCCTCTTGGGTTTGTCAGGGTATTATATAAGAGCCCCTGAGAGATTTCGCCTTTTGCCGTTTGGTATGCAATCTGACCATTGTTCAGTTTAATAAGCTTTACGTTTCCGTTCTGTGCTATCTCGCCGTCTTTCAGATTGTCAAGATAAAGGACAGATCCATCCGCAAGAGTTACAGTAGCATGGTTTGTCTGTGGAGCCTCTATGTTTTCTCCGGGCCCTGTGTGGGAAATGGCAATCGCCTCTTTATTACTCTTTTGGTTAAACTGGTAAATCGTCAGCGTGGTGCCGCCGATAATGAGCGCTGCAGCAGCAGCCCACCACCATTTGCCCGGTATCCGGAAGAGGCGCCCGGGCTGAGAAGGTTGAGGTTCCTTGTCGATAGCCAGAACCTTTTCCAGCGTTTTCTGCATCAGATCCTTATCTATAGATTCGTTACCGGCTGTCCGCGCTAAGAGCATATTGCTGAGCACTTCTGTAACCAGCTCATTATTTTCTTTTGTGAGAAGGAGCAATTGTTCGCGTTCTTCATCGCTTATCGAATTGGCGAGATACCGTTCGATGAGGCTGCTTATGATGGTTTTGTCCATTGAAAGAGTTTTGGCCTTTTAAGTAAGACCGCCCTCAGACAAGAACATACTATTCTGAGTGAAAAAAAATTGAGAAGAGTGCAGGTAACAGTGTTAAAGAGAGCGTATGTCCGTGGCTGCGCAGGTAATGCCTGATGTCTTTTAATGCAGTAACCAGCATATTCCTTACGGTATTTACAGAGAGGTTCAGTGATTCGGCAATTTGGGCAGGCTTCAATCCTTCAGATCTGCTCATCAGGTAAATTTGTTTTCTTGAAGCGGGCATGAGGTGCACTGCTTCTGTTACCAGTCGGTTGATTTCTCGCACGGCTACACGCTCTATGGGCACTACCGGCGCCTCGATCCCCTGTTGATGCAGAGCAGACAGGTGCTTCTGCCTGATCAGATCTTTTTCGATTTGATTGATGCAGATTCTGGATGCTATTGTATTCGTCCAGGCTGTGATATTTTCTATTTGAGAAAGCTGATCTCTGTTGAGCCAGACTCTTATAAACACTTCCTGCAGGGCATCTTCGATGAGTGCCGGATCTTTGAAGAACCTTGAGATACCTGCTTTTAGCCTTGGATAGTGCTGCCTGAAAAATAGCGTAAATGCTTCCTCATCTCCATCAGATATGCTTTTGAGCAATTCGTATTCATCATATTTCTCAAAGCCGGCCAAAGTCTTATCAATTATTTCAGAATGTTGCAAAGTAAATAATAACTGCTATGCTTGTGTGCCTCACTTTGTTAGTCTTTTTAGAGGGCAGGTTACAAGGCAACCTACCGGGTATTTCGTTTTTCTACTGATGTTTATAATTTAGAAGTATGCCGCACTAATAAAAAAAGCTCCTTTTTCAAGGAGCCGATCTTACAGTTTGTTTTGCGTAAACACTTTACTGCAGATTGCCTTTCTAAATATTATACATCGGCCGGAAAAAACGGGCGTCTAAGTACTACTAACTATAGAAAGACATAGCCGCCGACAAAAACGCTGCATAAAGCAGGAAAAATTATTTCAGGAGTACCTGTCGGGTGAGAGAAGCCCCGTTCAGTCCGCGCAGAATTATTGAATAAATACCGGGAGGTACGGCTGCTGAAAGCGAAAGGGGATAGGTATCCCGGCTGCCTTCAAACCTTAGTTCATTATTTAATACCGGTTGCCCTGCCGAATTGATGAGGATGAGCCTGTAGGCCCCGAGAGGCAGGCCTTTTGCCTGCACTATCAGGTTGCCATTATTAAGAAATGCGTTAAAGGTTTCTTTGGCGGCCATCCGCACCATGACTGTTTCCGAAAATACTCTCTTTCCGGAAGTGGATACAAGAACAACGCGATAATAACTGGCTCCACCTTCAGGATTCTGGTCATCGTAGGAGTAGTTGCCTGCTGCAGAAGCTGGGATTGTGCTGATTATTTTAAAGTGTTGTCCGTCCGTTGCCCGTTCAATTTGAAAAGTTTCGTTTTCAAAAGTGCCATTTACCTCCCAATAGAGCCTTACAAGGTTGTTGATCGATCTGGCGGAAATGTCGGTAAAGCTCAGAGAAAGAGGAGCGCCATAAGACAGATAGGAGGTTACTGTGAAAGGATTCCACTCAATATTGTTTTCAGGGCCTGTGGTACCGATGAATTCATTACTTCTGTAAGCGGTATTACTGAGATAAGTCGCCAGGAATTTGAATTCGATGGTTCCTGTGATTCCTATAGCTGATTTATTAAGAGTAAGTAGATAGTCGGGAGCAGTACTTGTGCCTGATGGGGTCAGGTTAGCTGAGGTTACATAGTTATGTGATCCGTTCCCGATTAATTCCCATATACCGCCGAACCCTTTATCGAAAGCTATTGCGTATTCGGGGGTGAAGGCTGTAGGAAAGGTGAGTGTGGATCTGTTAGTTCCA
>JAMLGT010000001.1 GCA_023957755.1 Chitinophagaceae bacterium | reverse complement strand
AAAACATTATCTGGAAGGCGAACTATTTTTTCAATACCATAATTCAATAAGATATGTTTCCTTATCCTTTCATAGGAACTTTGATAGAGGAGAGAATTGGGAATAATAAATCCAAAAAGACCGTTATCAGATAGCAGGCTCAGACCCCGTTCGACAAAAAGTGAGTACAAGTTGATTCTGTTTTCTGCTGTAGAATACTTCTTAAAGTAATATTGAACAAGTTCAGATGGTTGCCCCTTTATATCTACCCATGGAGGGTTTCCCAGTACTACATCAAAACCACCCTGCTCTGTATGCGGCCTGAGGGCATCTTCATAATGTAATATTGTATTCCGTACCAATTGCCTGGTTGCATCTGAAAACGGAGGGAGCCCATGTTTATTCCTGTTTTCTGTAACGTACTCTATTGTATTATACATTTGATCACTTGAGCAAATCTCCACCCGGTTAAATTTCTGAGCCCAGAGAGAGCTCACCTTTTCTGGCGATGAGCCTCCTCCCATCAAAGAGGCGACGTCTTCCTCTAACAAGGGGGCATGCCCCCTTGTTCTATGTCTGGCAACAGTCACTCCTCTCCAAATGTTAAATGCTCTGGCTGACTTAGACTTCAGCCTACCTACCACACTCGAAAGTTCTTCAGGGTCGCACGCGATGACAAAGTGTAGGTGATCCGCACACACATTCAGGGCTAACATCCTGAGGTTGTCCTCCACAATAAAACGACACAGGATCTCTACAAGTTTCTCCTCTTCAGCCAATCCAAGGTACTCAGGCCTGCCTCGCTTTACATGGTAGTCAACCATCCTTTGAGATACACGCGTATAGTGCATTACACAAGTCACATGAAAAAGAGTTAGGCTTTTTTTAGAAAATTGTTCACCAAAAATTTTTGGAAATGCCTTCTTCCAGTTAAACGGACGAACATTTTTATCCTCATCAAGGCCAGGATTGGAGTCATAATAATCAATATCTACCAAACTATTTCCACTCCTTACATTTTCATCCAAAGTAGGTAACACACGTTCATTAAAAAGACTGAGCTGATTAGATATGCTTTCCTCAGTTTCCCCCTCCATACACTTTAGAAGCAGACTGAGTTTAGTTACTTCCACTGCATTCAAATCAATATCTACACCGAAAATATTGTTTAATAAAATCCTTTTTTTCTCAGCAGTAGAAAGCTCACCGTCCGGCCGCAAAACATCTCCCTTCTTTCCTCTGGACATCCGTCTCTCCCTGCCAAACCCATTAGCGAGATAATAGTTTTTATGCCAATCAAGTAAATACTGATAAGCCCCTAGTAAAAAACTCCCGCTTCCACAAGCGGGATCCAAAATCTTGATTTTACTAACATCATCAGGGGTTTTTCCTTTAATAATCTGCCCAACAGTATTCATTACAATGTAATCCACAATATATTGAGGTGTATAATAAACCCCTCCTGCTTTTCTTACTTCAGGCTTTTCCTCTACTTTGGCCGAATGGCCGGACGTAATTCTTATTACCTTTCCCAGGAACTGTTCATAGGCACTCCCCAATATTTCAACTGACAAAACAGAAAATTCATAGGGGCTTTCAGGGTAATACAATTCATTAATTATTGTTTTGATTGTCTTATTATCTATGACAACTTCTCTGCTAAGATTGTCTTTCTTAAAATCAAATAAACCAGAATTATACTTAGCATCAGCCTGCTGAAACTGTTGGAACAAGTTCTGATAAAAATCCCCCTGCCTAATTGCTTCTTTCAATGAACCATAAAATTCAACACCCCGATCCTCTGCGATTCGTAAAAACACAATCCTATCAAGCGTCTGCTGGACTACAAAATTGATCTCGTCCTCGGAAAGACTTTGATTACCCCTGCTAATTGATTTTGCTAAATAGGTTCGCCAGCTATCCAGGGATTTGAGAAACTCAATATCCACAGTCGCCGTACCGCGCTTCTTTCTATCGCTCTGTACAAACTTGTCAAAACTACCCTTAAGCACCTTTTCCTTACTGAAAGTATCCCAAATAAAATCAAACTCATTGAGGTAATCCCTAAATGTCAGATACTTAATTCTTGCAACCGATGCCTTGTCTCCCTGTTTTGGCCTTTTCGTACAATCATAAACAGAAAACTCTTCAAAATCTGTTATAATTGAAATAGGCAGTTTGGCACTCCAACCATACCTGCGCACCTGATATGCAGGATGCATCTCTTCCCTTACTGCAACACTAGGCTTTTTGGCTTCAACAAAGAAAAGGCGTTTACCCCCTGGAAGTCGAAAAGAATAATCAGGAGCCTTTGTAGCTTTACCTACTTTCACTCTATCCTCATGAATTACTTCACGGTAACTCTCCGCATAACCATTTTCATTATCTACATCCCAGCCTAATGCCTTAAAAAACGGATCTATAAAGTCCCGGCGGGTCAACGTCTCGTTATAATCCGTTCGCTTATAGCTACTATGCTGCTCACTAAACCGCTCAATTAGCTCTGATATTTTTTGATATGCAACTTCCCTTGGCGCCATGCAATCATAAATAGGTGAAATAATGCTAATATACATCATTGAGAGCCAGGGTACACTCTTTACTGCAAAATGATATCTAATGACAAGACTCAGGTGTTCAAATACCATCCTACAAATAAAATAAATCAAAACTTTTCAACATCCACAACGCCTCCCGCGGCAAAAACAGCAGAACACAGTATCTTGCACACATGCAAGCCTACCTTGATTTACTTCAAAAAATTATCGACACAGGAGCTGAAAAATCTGACAGAACAGGAACTGGAACCTATAGCCTGTTCGGATATCAGATGCACTTCGATCTACAAAAGGGGTTTCCCCTTGTCACCACCAAGAGAGTGCACCTGAAAAGCATCATTTACGAATTACTCTGGTTTCTCAGGGGCGACACCAACATTAAATATTTGAAAGATAACGGCGTAAGTATCTGGGATGAATGGGCGGATGAAAACGGCGACCTGGGCCCGGTATATGGCCATCAGTGGCGAAGCTGGGAAGGAAAAGATTTTAAAGTATTTGACCAGATCCTTGATGTCATCCACCAACTCAGAACAAATCCTGACAGCCGTCGCATGATTGTGAGCGCCTGGAATGTAGCTGCACTTCCCGAAATGGCACTCATGCCCTGCCACTGCCTGTTTCAGTTTTACACCTCACCAGGCAACGGGGGACGCAGAAAACTATCGTGTCAGCTCTATCAGCGAAGTGCAGATGTATTCCTCGGTGTGCCATTTAATATCGCATCTTATGCGCTGTTGACTATGATGGTGGCTCAGGTTTGCAATATGGAGGTGGGATCTTTCGTCCACACCTTTGGTGATGTGCATCTTTACAAGAACCACGTAGATCAGGCCAAACTTCAACTGAGCAGGACTCCATACCCGCTACCGCAAATGGAACTTAATCCGGACGTAAGGGACATCTTGGATTTTAAATATGAGGACTTCACCCTTAAGAATTATCAATTTCACCCGGGCATCAAAGCGCCTGTAGCAGTATAGCCATATAATAAACTATTTGACATGGACAGAAAGCTTTCTCATATCGTTGCCGCTTCTGAAAATAATATCATCGGGACAGGAGGTGGAATGGCCTGGAATCTTCCTGACGACTTTCGTTACTTCAAGAATATCACCTGGGGGTTTCCTATCATCATGGGCAGAAAGACTTTTGAATCTATGGCTTCCGACCTCAAAGGACGTATAAACATAGTAGTTACAGGATCTTCTTCATGGTCAGCTCCCGGAACCACCGTTGTACACAGCATTGAAGAAGGAATAAAGAAAGCAGAAGAAGCAGATACCAAAGAGATATTTATAATCGGAGGAGGTAAAATCTTTGCAGAGACCATGCCCATCGTCAATCGAATTTATCTCACGCGTGTCCATGCACAGATTGACGGCGACACCCATTACCCTGCCATCTCAAATGATGAATGGAAAAGGGTTTCTGCACGCGAACATCCGGCAGACGAAAAACACAAGTATGCATTTACCTTTGAAGTCTGGGAAAGGAAATAACAGCTGATGTATTCGCGATTTCAACTTGCAAAAAAATACCTGCACTTTTACAGGCATGCGCACAACAGTAAAGGACACGGTGTGCACTCTCCTTTTGTGTTCAATTTTATACAACAGGTCAAAAATAGTAAGTCCTGCCCACCATGTACTGCCCAAATAGAGACATACAGGCGTCAGCTACTCACAGACAACCGCCTGATATCCGTAGATGACTTTGGGGCAGGAAGCCATCTCGCAAAAGGGAAGATGCGCCGGGTGAAAGATATCGCTGCCGCTTCTCCTAAAAGCAGGAGGCTTGCACAGCTTATTTTTCGTATCGCCTCCCATTATAATTGCAGACACATCATTGAATTGGGTACATCCTTTGGAATTACCACCGCCTATCTGTCTGCTGCATCGGAAGGTGCACATGTAACCACCATCGAAGGGTCAAAAACAATTGCGCATATTGCACAAACCTTTTTCAACAGTAATCATTTCAATAACATCACGCTTATTAACGACATTTTTGATAATGCCATACCTTCACTGACGAATACACAACAGAATATCGATCTTCTGTTTATTGATGGCAATCACAAGGAAGCGGCTACTATCCGCTATTTTCAGGATTTTTTGCCTAAAGCTCACAACGACACCATCTTCATTTTTGACGATATTCACTGGAGCGGGGAAATGGAAAACGCCTGGAAGTCGATTATTGCCCATGAATGTGTAACCATGACTATCGATTTGTTTTTTATAGGCCTCGTTTTTTTCAGGAAAGAGTTTTTGGTAAAGCAGGACTTCAGAGTCAGACTATAACTAGTTCTGACAAAGGATAGCCCATCAAAAACCCGGAGTGTATTTACGTTTTACAATACACGTTATCTGTCTCTATTACTTCTGGCCTATCTTCATAGCCACAGTAGTAAAAAAGCTAAGAAGCACCCCGAACACAAGCGCCCACCAGAAACTCTGAATATGGACACCATTCATCAGCTTACCTGCAAGCAGCACCATCAGTACATTGAGTACTATCAAAAAGATACCGAGCGTGAGCACTGTAACAGGGAGTGTAAGCAATACCAGAATGGGCTTGACCAGCAGATTCAACACGCCCAACAGCAGCACAAAGAGTATGGCTGTGCCATAGGAGTCAATGACAATATGTGGTTCCAGGAACGATGCAAGGCCATAGGCCACCAGTGCGGAAACTAAAACCCGAATAATAAACCCCATAGCTTTAATATTTTATATTACCAGCACATTATAAAATGCCTCTCTCTGCAGATACCTGACAGCCAACTCCTGCAGTTGGTCGGCAGTCACCCGTTTGATTACTTCCACAGTCTCTTCAAAAAAGGATTGATCTACATCATTTAGCACCAGTCCCTTTATCCTTTCCATTACTTTGAAAGGCCCATCCAGCGAAGCCAGCCTCTTACCCAACATATAGTTCTTTACTAACTTTAGTTCATCATCCTGCACTTTAGTCTCACACAGCACCCTCATCTCCTTAAACGACTCTTCGATAGCTGCCTCTGCCACATCTCTCCCTGCCTCAGTTGCTACCTGCCATACACCTAAATCAGGATAGTGCTGAATATAACTGTAAATACCATATGTATATCCCTTCTCCTCCCTGATATTCGACATCAGCCTCGACCCGAAATATCCGCCTAGCAGCGTATTCAGTACCAATGCCGGTTTATAATCAGGATCAGTCAGCACCGGAAACTTTCTGGCCAGGCGAATTGCGCCCTGTACACCTTCTTTATTCACAACACGATGCAACACCTTCTCCTTCATGGGGTGCAGCGCTACCGGAGTTATTTTCTTTTTAGGGGTAAACTTCAAGTCTCCGAAAAATTCGTTTAACAGGCTTACTACTTTTTCAGTGAATTTTCCTGACACGAAAATCCGACAATTACCCTCCTGAAAATAGCTCTTGTAAAATGCGATAAGGTTGTCTCTGTCTATCTTTTCAATATCCTCAATTTCCACCTTTCTACCGTAAGGATGGTCTGCCCCAAACAAAGCTTCATTCACCAGCCTGTCTGCCAGAAACTCCGACTTCTTAAGATACACTTTCAACCGCTGTATCCGATTTTGCTTATAGAGCGCCACCTCATCTTCCGAAAATACAGCATCAGTAAGTATCTCTCTTACAACGGGTAATAAATCGCCTATATGTTTTGTAAGCGAATTAACCGTTATCACTGCATTTTCGCTAAAGCCCGCCGTTGAATAATATGCACCATAATACTCAAATTGGTTGCTGATATCATAGGCGCTCTTATTCGAGGTGCCACTGTTTATTAACTCCCTGGTGGCGGCGGCTACACTATTCTTGTCTTCAAAAACATTTCCGGCTTCGAATACCCAGTCTATTTTTATCACATCCTCAGCCCCTCCGTTTACCTGATAAACCTGTACACCATTTTTCAGGGTAGCTATTTCAAATGCCGGAAGCCGGAGACTAAAGTCGAGTGGGCTCTTCAGCCCCGGAGGCATCAATCGATCAATCATGTCTTTCATTTTCAGTTTCCAATTCGGCTTCAGAAGTCAACCCGGATGCATCTTCGCTTCTGTACCACAATACGGAGGCGTTTTCCTCTCTGAAGATTTTCCGGCCAATGGCTCTTATCTCTTCTGCCGTAACTGCAAAATATTTATCTTTTACTGTATTTATCATCCCTGCATCTCCTCTGAGCTCAAAGAATGCCAGGTCTGCCGCTCTTGACTTTAAGGACGTATCCTCAAAAGCCAGTGCACTCTCCACTCTGTTTTTTAATTTTTCCAGATCTTTTTCAGTAAGTTTCTCTTCTTTCACTTTCTCAAGTTCCATATCCACACCTGCTTCCGCATCCTCAAAAGATACTCCTTTAGCGAGCTTTCCTTCTATCACCACCAGACCGGCATCCACACTACCCAGGTGATAGCAATCTATATTGCTGAAAAGTTTTTTCTCCTTCACCAGCGACTGGAAAAGCCTGGATGATTTCCCGCTTCCCAAAATATCTGTAAGCAGATCCATCGAATAATATTCAGGTGTATTCCATGCAACTCCATGCCAGGCTTTGTAAAAAGCGTCAACCGGCACTTTTCGCTTTACCTCCAGAAAATGTTTTTCTGTCTGGTCAGGCTCCTGAGGCAAATGCCTTTCATACTTTGGGCCGGCAGGAATATCTGCAAACCATTTATAGGCAAGTGCCTTTACCTGCTCGGTAGTTACATTACCCGCAACAGAAAGTATGGCATTGGATGGGGTGTAATGTTTAAAAAAGAAGTCTTTTACATCTTTCAGTTTAGCCTTCTCGATATGTGACAAATCTTTTCCGATTGTCATCCACTTATATGGATGCACTTTGAAAGTCATCTCCCTCAACAAGCTCCATACGTCGCCATAAGGCTGGTTGATATAATTTTCTTTAAACTCTTCGGAAACCACCTTCTTCTGAACATCGAGCGATTCAGGGCTGAATGCCAGCGACAGCATCCTGTCACTTTCAAGCCAAAAGGCTGTCTCGATGTTTTCTGCCGGTAACTGACAGTAGTAATTGGTTATGTCATTGGTGGTATAGGCATTGTTTTCTCCACCTGCAATCTGCAACGGACTGTCATAATCGGGAATATGAATGCTCCCTCCAAACATTAAGTGTTCGAACAAATGGGCAAATCCTGTCTTATCCGGATCCTCGTCTCTGGCACCTACATCATAGAGCACATTTACCACTACCAGCGGTGTAGAGTTGTCTTCGTTAACCACTACCCTTAATCCGTTATCCAAGACAAACTTTGAATAATTAATCATTCTGCAAAAGTCTATAAATCAGCCTTTCATTCCAACTTTGTCCTTAACTTTCAAAAGAAGCCTAATGAATCTGGCCAACTTTTAGTATTATCTTTTTTAATGTCCCCTTACGGGAAATTATCAAAGTAACCCTCTCTCCCGGTTCCTGCATCATATTCTTATAAGAAGTGATGCTCCCTATAAAGTCGTTGTTCACGGCAATAATGATATCCCTGTTCTTCAGCCCCGCCTTATCTGCAGGCGATCCTTTTACAATATCATCAATATAGATATCACCATTTTCAAGGTACAAATTCATTCCCGTATAAGAATAGTCAAACGGATCGTGGAAACGACTGTTAGGCTTCACCGCAATAATACGCTTATCATAATTCAGCACCACATTAAACCTTCTGAGTATATCATTCCCGACCAGTCCGCCCACGAGCGGGTAAGACAGTGCATTGAATTCATCATCCAGAATATTCGTTGGCACTCTCCTGAACTTAAACGGCCCCAACTGTAACTCTTTTATTATGGTAATGGCCATTTCCTTCTTCCCACCCAGCCCCTGCACTTTGATACTCACGGGTTTTCTCTTCTTCTTCAGAAAAGCACTATCCTTCAAAAACTCACTTGTAACCAGGAAAGAAAGTCCTGCCCCGGTGTCCAGATACCCATTAAGCGCAACCTCTCTTTCATCCCTTACTTCCAGATAATGCATGGGGAGCGCAGTAAACACAGGTCTTAGGAAGGTGGTACCCCTTGCATACTTATACACTCCATTTGTATAAATCTTCAAAAATAGACTGTCATAGTCGATACTGACGATATACCTGCTTAAAAAACTGTAACCAATTACGCCGTCAATTTTGACGCCATACACACTTGTTAGTACTTCATAATTGTTAATGTAAAAATCCATACTGTCCACTGTCAACCCTGGCAGATGGAGCGAGCTATTGGGAACAAAATTCACTTCTTTAACTCCGGCAATCCCACGAATGGTTTTCCCTGAGGGATAATTGACTATATGAAATTCTTCTACAGTACTCGAATCAAGTGAAATAGCACCACTCCCTGTATCCAGCACAAAATTCAGCGTATCAGGGATGTCATTAAATAGCGCCTTCAATAACACCACACCACCTGTCAACTGCTCAAACGGAACCTTTGTAATCAACTGTGCCTTAGCCTCACTATTGCTTCCCTGCGCGCTCCCGCTCGCCGCTATTGCCAATACAGCAATTAATATGAGTACTTTCCTCTTCATTGTCACTATGAATATAACAAGGTTTTTTTTATCAATAAGCTACCTTTGCTGCCAAATTCTCCCTAAAATGTTATTAAAAAAATCCGTACTGTTTTGTTCGTTGTTATTGCTGGCCTTCGTCTCATACGGACAAAAGCTGAAAAAATCTGAACAGCTCATTGTTGATAACCTGAAAACACATATATCTTTTCTGGCTGATGACAAACTCGAGGGCCGCCGTACAGGAACCAGGGGAGAAAAGGAAGCGGCTGCCTACATTGAAAATCAGTTCAAGAATATCGGATTGGAACCTAAAGGTGAAAACGGGACCTTCTATCAATACTTCGAAGTAGATGATGGCAGGCAAATACTGGGCACTACTTTTTTATCACTCAATGGTCATAAGATTGATACTTCCGAATTTTTCCCACTTACCTTCAGCAGCGAGGGGGCTTTCGAAGCATCTGCTTCTCCTGCCTTGCAGGAGGATGGCGCCCCCTGGTTCTACGATATTCACGAACTCCTGGCTGAAGCTGGCGCTAATCCACATCTTGATATTGCAGAAGCTATAAAAAAACAGGCAAAACGTTTTCAGTCGAAAGGCGCTACTGCCATAATCGTATATAATAGTGGGGAAGGTGGCAGCGACTTATTCTACAACCCCAGATCGAAAGAAGAACGATTGACCCTTCCCGTTATCTTTCTCAAAAACAAGGTCTCACATACTTATCTCAGTGCAAGCGACGAGTTCATAAATATATCTTGCAAGGTGGCTACAGCCGAAAAACGCCGCACGGGAGTAAACGTAATCGGATTTCATGATAACGGAGCTGCGCATACTATAATTATTGGCGGACATTTCGATCATCTCGGCTATGGCGAAGACAGGAACAGCCTCTGGACTCAAAAACCCGAAATTCATAATGGCGCTGATGACAATGCCAGTGGTACATCACTGGTGATTGAAATGGCAAGGTTGCTGAAAGATTCTAAGTTCAGAAAGAACAACTACCTGTTCATCTGCTTTTCGGGCGAAGAGTTGGGGCTACTGGGCTCTAAATATTTTACAGAACACCCTACTGTTTCTCTTACATCTGTCAACTACATGATTAATAATGATATGGTAGGCAGGCTTAATAACGACACAAAGGGAGTTACCGTAGGCGGATATGGTACTAGTCCCCAATGGGCAAGCCTTCCCTCTACCACAAAAACACTCCACATTAAATTTGATTCAAGTGGTATCGGGCCGAGTGACCACACTTCGTTTTATCTGAAGAATATTCCGGTACTGTTCTTTTTCACAGGTACCCACACGGATTATCACAAACCCTCTGACGACGCTGATAAAATAAACTATACGGGTGAATTGAGAGTAATTCAATATATCCTTGACATCATTAAGGCTACTGATAAGGTAGGCAAGCTGCAATTCACCAAGACTAAAGATCCGGCCACAGGAGACACTCCGCGATTCACCGTTTCGCTGGGAGTGATACCCGACTACACATCCGGAGGCGAAGGGCTTAAGATTGATGGCGTGACCGGCGGAAAGCCTGCAGAAAAAGCAGGGATGAAGGCAGGAGATATTATCACTAAAATTGGCGACTTTAAGGTAACCGACATCAATAGCTATATGAAAGCTCTTGGTCATTTCAAGAAAGGAGATTCCACCACAGTAACCTATATTGAGGGAAAAGAAACAAAAACTGTTCAAATTGAGTTCTAAATACCATGAAGCTACAGTTAGATACCGAATCAATGATCGACTGTTTTTTCGAGAATACCCACCTTCTCGGAATTGTAGCCCCAATGGAGCCTTATAAGTTTTGCTGGCATCTTAACAATAAACTCAATTACGATTTCAGGACAAGGCACGATCTCGAAATTCAAATGAGGAAGCAAAACCGGAACTACTATTTCTCAATATACGAATACAAGGTACCGCAGGGGAAAATGAGCCATTTTTTATACAACAACCGATACGACGGAGAATTCCTGCTTCCGGAGCTCAAACACTTCGACTTCTTATGGTTGATAAAATACGAGGAGGCAGACCCCAAGAAGATTACGAAAATAATAGACACCATGAGATCTATCCCAATATTACAAATGGTATCAGAGCTGTCGACCCATCTGATAAAAAACAGGGGAAATCTGTGTTTCTAGCCTGATAATTGCTGCAATACAATAGAAACTTTTAATAATTACAGATATGTGGGAAGTAAAAGATAATTCACTTTACAGACGATTTCAGTTCAGAGACTTCATAGATGCCTTTACTTTTATGACAAGCGTGGCTTTTCAGGCGGAGCAAATGGGGCATCATCCGCTTTGGACAAACCAATACAATGTGGTGGAGATATGGCTCACTACGCATGATGAAGGAGATATTGTAACCGAAAAAGACAGGAAACTTTCAGAAGTGATCGACAAAGTATATCAGGCACTCAAAGTCAGCTAGGAAGTACCATCCAAGATTGTTTTCTGCAGTATTCTTCCTGTGAAATTTTTAGCAGCAGACACACATTTAGGGTAGCGTTTTTCTGCGGATTTAGAAGGTGTGACTAACTCTATTCACCCTCAGCGCCCTTTATTACTGCCGGTGGTACCTCTTTTTTATGTAACGATTCTTTAAGAAATTCCCCAAACGATCTGTTCTTTGTTTTTTCAACTATAAGCAGAGAAAGGTCTTTTACCATCTGTTTCAGGGCCACTGTATCTGTGCCATTATACCATCCGCGGATTATGCGGTTCTTATCAACTACAAAGAAGTTTTCGGTATGTATAAAACCGGTATCCACACCCACATCTGCGATACTTGCCTTCATTTCTGTAAGCGCAAAATCATAGATGCTCTTTTTATCTCCTGAAACCAGCCACCAGTTATCCGGATTCACATTGAATTTCTTTGCCCACCACATCAGCCTCTCCGCTGTATCGTTGGCCGGATCTACAGAAAAAGAAATAAACTGGATGAGGGAATCGCTCTGTGCAAAAGTGCGCTGGAGCCTCCTCATGTTTTGTGTCATCGTCGGACAGATAGAGGGGCAATGCGTAAAAAAGAAATCTACTACCAATACTTTTCCCTTCAGGTCGTCTAATTGCACCTGCTGGCCTAGTTGGTTATACCCTTTTATATTCTCTACACGATGCCAGATGGTATCATAGGTGGTTTTGCCCCGGTCAGTATGTACTGCTACGCTGTCATAGAAATAGTGCCTCGGCATGTGTATATTCCGGTAACTCATATAGCTCAACCCCAGGAAACCGATTGCAGGTAAAGCAATCGCAATAAGTAGTGCAAGCAGTGCCTTCTTACTCATATTCAGAGAATGAATGGTTTTATGAATAACAAAAATAGCCATTGCACGTGGCAATAGCTATTTTGAAATCCTTTTGTAACCAAAATTTAGCTTAATGGTTCACCTTGTATTTATTTTCAGCACCCGGCGGAATATTCAGGGGCTGATGGCGTATATGTTGTTGCTCGTACTTAATAGTCTTTGCATCTGTATTCCTGTAATACCTGATTGAATTACCTTCAGTAAGGAAGGCTATAATAAACCAGATAAACAAAAGTGCAGGGATCCCTATCGACATAATCATGTTCCTCCTTTCATCACCCAGATGCATGAAGATGGAAATAATATAAAAGGCTTTTGCAATGGTGAAGATAATAATGACAATTTTAATTGACAATATACCAAATGCACTGGGTTCTCCTTTCTCAAGGAAATAAATTGTGAGGCCCAGAGCCAGTTCCAGTATTGTAAGTACTAACAATACCCAGAATGCTTTCCATATACGCTTTACCTGTGCACTATCCTGTTCGGGCGTCATAACGTGTGCTACTGTATCCATAATCGTTTATTAGTTTTATTTTTTTAATCAGTTAAAATCAATAGATTATTAAATGAGATAGAAACAAAGGAATACGAACACCCATACTAAATCTACAAAGTGCCAGTAAAGTCCAATCTTTTCCACCATTTCATAATGTCCACGGTTGTGGAATACTCCTCTTTTGGTATTGATTAATGTTATAATCAGCAGTATGACCCCTACCGATACGTGGAATCCATGAAATCCTGTTATTCCAAAGAAATAACCTCCAAATGCCACCGGTCCGGGCGTATTAATCAGCCCGCCTTCAAAGAGCACGCGCGGCCCCCACGGGTTGTGCGATGTGGTAGTATTCCAGTACTCAATCTGTCCATTCACCAATACAGGATGTGAAGTGGTAAGAAGGTGTGTCCACTCCACTGCCTGGCAGCTTAGGAAAGCCAGTCCTCCCAGGATGGTGAACATCAACCATTTTTCCACTCCCCTCTTATTCATCTTGTGACCCTCATGCACTGCAAGCACCATAGTAACTGAGCTGAAGATGAGGATAAAGGTCATAAGACTCACAAATGCAAGAGGTGCATTTGCATGAATCCCCGGAAAAGAGTTAAATACGTAGTTATGATCCACCCAGTAGTTAGAGCTGAAACGGATGGTTCCATAAGAAATAAGGAATGCACCGAAAGTGAACGAATCACTCAGCAAGAAATACCACATCATCAGCTTACCATAACTTACATTGAAAGGGCTTCGGCCTCCTGACCATAATCCCTTCTTAGTTTGAACTGCCGCTGTTTCCATTTACTATTAGTTAAGATTTTTGTTATAAAATATTAAGCTATTACTTTTTATCTGTTTATTTGTTTATCCCTCAATCATCATAAATATCAACAAATAGATCCAAAGAATATCTACAAAGTGCCAGTAGGTAGCCATCAGGTTAATTCCCAGCGAACTATACACAATATTCCTCGCGCTGAATGATTTAATGAACATCACAATCAATGCCACTACACCCCCCAGCACATGGAGTGCATGCAACCCCACTATCACGTACAGGAATGAGAAGGATACATTTCGCGACACCGTTACACCACTATTCCACAACTCTATAAAGCCTATAGTCTGTAACACCACAAACAAAATCCCTAATACCGCAGCTGCGCCAAGCCATACTGCATATCTTGAAATCTGTCTCAGCCCGAAAGCCCTTTTTGCCATCGCTACCGTAAGGCTGCTGGCAAGTATTACTCCTGTAGAATAAAAGAACACCAACGGTATTTCAAGAGAAACCCAGTTTGCCTGGCTCCTCTTTACAATAAAGGCGCTGCTGAGGCCCACAAACATCATGATGATGCTTACGATAGCCATCCACATCATATACCTTTTAGGATGTATCTTGGTTCTTTGATCCATTGCAAAATCCATAGTTAAAGCCCTTTCTTCTCGTTATATCTTATCTAATAAAAGCGATAAGAAAACAACCATTAAATAAAAATATGCACTGAACATCACCCAGCGGGCGGCATTCGCATTCATTTTGATAAACAATCTCACACTCACCCCTACCATCCACAAATTACAAAACAACAAAATCCAAAACGACAGTACGCCGCTTACATGGTAATAATAAGGAAGCATGCCGACAGGCAGCATAATCACACTGTAGATAATGGCCTGCAATGCAGAAAACCTGTCGGGACCGGTATTACCCGGCAATAGTTTGAATCCTGCTTTCGCATAGTCTTTATGTGCGAGCCAGGCAATTGCCCAAAAGTGTGGAAACTGCCATAAAAACTGAATTGCAAACAAAACATATCCGCCGGCATTAGTAACCACAGCACCTTCGCTACTACCGGGTAAGGCGGCAAAGGGATTCAGCATTCCGGTTCCCGCAATCCAACCGATAAGGCACGGAAGCGCTCCCGGAAAGGCACCTACCAACACCGCTATCGAATTTACCTTCTTAAGTGGCGTGTAGATATAAGAGTATAAGAATAAACTAAAAAGGCTTAATCCGGCAGCCAGCCAGTTAAAGTAGAAACCTACCGTCAATACACCGATAGTGCCGAGTGTATAGGCAAAAATAAGGCCTTCTCTTTGCGACATCCTTCCCGAAGCCACCGGCCTCTTGGCAGTACGCCTCATTACTGCATCTGTGTCTTTTTCTACTGATTGATTAATGGCATTTGCCGCACCAGTGATACACATACCTGCCACAAACAACACCAGAATTGAAAGCAGATTGAAGGTAACAGTCGGTACCAGCAGATAAGATATCACACAAGTATATACCACGAGAAAACTCAGGGTAAACTTCGTGAGCATAAAATAATCTCTTATTTTACTGGCTACAGTCAGTGTTACAGGCATATCAATCGTCGCATTTCGCATTCGCATTATCTAATTGAAAAGCCCTTTTGGCAGGGCTTTTTGGGTCTCTTAAAACAAACTATTTTATAATAAGGCGCCCGACCTTATTGGTTTAGTGTTCGCCCTCATCTTCGCCTATTGGCTCTGTCTGAGGTATGAAATCTCTGTCTCCCTTACTGTAATCATAAGCCCAGCGGTGTACTTCAGGTATCTCACCCTCCCAGTTACCGTGTCCGGGTAATGGAGGAGTTGTCCATTCCAGTGTAGTGGCTTTCCACGGATTCTTGTTGCTTTCGGTCATCTTCCTACCCTTATAAATAGAATAGAAGAAGTTGAAAATAAACAGGAACTGTGTTGCAAAAACAATAATTACCACATAACCGATAAAGGTATTAAGTCCCTCAAACATCTTGAATGATTCCCAGTTGCTGTAATCATAATAACGGCGAGGCATACCCGCAATACCTTCATAATGCATTGGCCAGAATATCAGGTAGGCACAAACGATGGTAATCCAGAAGTGGATATATCCGAGTGTCTTATTCATGAACCTGCCAAACATCTTGGGGAACCAGTGATATACACCGGCAAACATACCGAACATCGATGCCACACCCATTACCAGGTGAAAGTGGGCAATGTTGAAGTAGGTATCGTGAATGTGCATATCTATCGCGGCATTACCGAGCCAGATCCCCGTAAGGCCTCCAGAAATAAACAAGCTCACAAATCCGATAGAGAAAAGCATCGCCGGCGTAAATATGATGTTCCCTCGCCAGAGTGTTGTCAACCAGTTAAATACTTTAATAGCTGATGGCACTGCAATCAACAGGGTAAACAATGTGAATACAGATCCCAGGAAGGGATTCATTCCTGACACAAACATGTGGTGTGCCCACACAATCATAGACAGTGTGGATATGGCAAAGAAGGACCCCACCATCGCCATATAACCAAAGATTGGTTTACGTGAATTAGTGGAAACTACTTCCGAGGTAATACCCATAGCAGGTAACGCTACAATATATACCTCAGGGTGCCCAAGGAACCAGAACAAGTGCTGGAACAAAATCGGGCTACCGCCTTCATTTGGTAAAATCTTACCCTGAATAACAATATCACTGAGGAAGAAGCTGGTGCCCAAATGACGGTCAAACATCAGCAGTACTACAGCCGACAACAAAACAGGGAATGTCAAAATACCCAGAATCGCAGTAAACATGAACGACCAGATTGTCAATGGCAACCTTGTCATGAACATACCCTTAGTTCTCATGTTAATAATAGTCACCACATAGTTCAGCCCTCCCAATAATTGGGATACTATAAATAGAAATATACTTATAAGCCATAGGTCCATACCCGTTTTCGCCCCTTCCGCGGCATCACCCAACGCACTTAATGGAGGATAGAATGTCCAGCCTACACTGGAACCTCCGGTAGAAACAAACAAACTTGAGAACATCACTACAGAAGCTGCAAAGAAGAACCAATAGGACAGCATATTTACAAATGGTGATGCCATATCGCGCGCTCCTACCTGCAGTGGTATCAGAAAGTTAGAGAATGTACCACTCAGCCCTGCTGTCAGTACAAAGAAAACCAAAATGGTTCCGTGCATCGTCACTAACGTATAATACAAATCCTGACTGATTCTACCGCCTTCTGCCCACTTTCCAAAAATATCTTCGAGCCAGGGGAAAGTCTGATCAGGAAACCCTAATTGCATTCTGAACAGGACAGAGAAAAATCCGCCTATCACGGCCCAGATAATTCCTGTTATTAAAAACTGTCTTGAGATTATCTTGTGGTCTTGACTGAAAATGTATTTGGTAATGAATGATTGCTTGTGGTGAGCCACATGTGCGGCCACCGCAGCACCATGCGCTACCTGTGTTTGGTGTTGAAGAGCTTCTTCATTTGTCATGTCAATATGGTTTTATAGCTTTTTTATTTAATTTTCTAATGCCAGGTCTTTTTGTGTATCCATCTTAGCCGGTGCCTCACCTTCGTTCATAGCTGAAAGTGCTGCTTCCTGGGCTCTTGAAAATGCTGACTTCTGATTCCTGAACCAGGCATTGTATTCAACCTGGGTTACCACTTTCACAATCCCCTTCATACTGAAGTGTCCTTTACCACAAAGCTGGTCGCATACAATTTCATATTCGAAATCCGGGTTACCGGTCTTCTCTTTCATCTGTTCTGTGGTATAGATAGGAGTAAAGAACAAAGTGGTAGGCATTCCTGGAACGGCATCCATCTTAAGCCTGAAGGCAGGAAGACCCACGTCATGCACTACGTCCTGTGAGTTGATTACCAGTTTCACCGGTTTGTTCACCACTACGTACATAGTAGTTGGCACATGCACATCATCCCTGCTTGCCTGGTCTTTCCAGTCAATCCCCAGCGGATTGCCCTTCGCAGCATCAGTGAGTTTAAAATTCTTTCTGCCGAGCACGCCATCCTTTCCGGGATAACGCATTTCCCATGCAAACTGGTGCCCGGTAATTTCTACAATCTGAGAGCCTTTGGGAGCATCTCCCGTAAATTTGAACCAGTGCTTCAATCCAATAATAATCAGGATTGTAAGTGTGATAGCAGGAACGGATGTCCAGATAAATTCGAGCGTATTGTTATGTGGATAATAGAGTGCTTTTCTCTTATCGCTATACTGATATTTGTAGGCAAAGCCAAAAAGTAATATCTGCGTAGCAAAAAACACAAATCCTGTTATGTAGATTACGGTCCACATCATCTTATCGATAATCAGGCCCTCTTCGGAGGCAGCACCCCAGGAAAAGAGGTTTCCATGATAAAACAACTTATTGCAATACCAAACGCCTATCAATCCCAGGATCAGGAATGCAATCATTAAGAATCCATTGATCTTATTACTCTGCCTCATTGCCTTTTCCTCTCCCTTTAACACACTAACGTATTCACTCGCTTTAGAGATTTGGAAGATTACGAGGAAAATGAGCAGTACAATGGCAATTAGAAAAAATGTTTCCATAATAAATAATTAATCTGCTATTCGAATTACAGAATATTGAGGTTTTGTTTCAACTATAATTTTTTTTACCCGGCCATCTGTTTGATACGCTGTTGGAAAAGCGTATAACTTACATCCGGCCAATATCTGACTGCTGCTCCTGCAGCAACCATTTCATTTGTTTCAGAGGTCAGGTTCCAGGCTTAAAGCCATCATCCCTTCCTTTTTTACCCACTATTCGCGTGGTTACCCTTTTAAACGTGGTGAATAATACTCTCCTTGAGGAAAGGATTGTTCATCGCAGTCATTGGCGTCCTGGAAGCAAACCGGCTTACACCCCACATAATAATTCCCACAAATCCGAGTGCTATACCAAATTCAAACCAGCTCAGGTGTGGATTGTTATATACAGTGCCCGGCATCACCATCTGGTAAAAGTCGATCCAGTGACCAAATATAATTATTATTGACACAAAGGTAACGATTGTGTAGTTCCTCTTCGCAGCAGCCTTCATGAAGATCAGGAAGGGCGCCACAAAGTTGATAATCAGGTTCAGATAAAAAATTCCTTTATACATTCCCTGTAATCTGGGTTTGAAGTACACAGTCTCCTCCGGAATATTTCCATACCATATCAGCATAAACTGATCAAACCACAGATAAGTCCAAAAGATAGAAAATGCAAACATAAACTTACCCAGGTCCTGCAAGTGTTCTTTGTTTACAAATTCTAACTGCCCCTGGTTCTTAAAGTACACTACAAACAGCGTCATCAAAGCTATACCCGCTACAAAAGTGCTCGCAAATGTGTACCAGCTATACATGGTGCTGTACCAATGCGGATCTATGCTCATCAGCCACAACCAGGGCAGAATAGAAGCTACAGAGAGCAGATACAATACGATGTAGTATGCAGACCAGGTCATATTTTTAGCGGTCCACTTCTTTGCTGTATCAAAATCCATCGGACCCATTTCATCAGACTCCAGGCTCAATTTGTTTATTTTCTTTCCAATATATGACCACAGGAACAGCACTACAAAAGAGAATCCCAGAAATACCCATGAGTTCAGAAACCCTTTTTTATGATTTAATAATTCATCATGTGCTACTGCTTCTTTATCAAGCCAGTGGTAAATATCTGACCTGTTTCCAAGTATTATACACAACAAAATAATAAACGTGAGCACGGCCATAATGGGAACCAGAGATGCAATGGCTTCGTTCACCCTTCTGAAGGCTATCTGCCATCCACCCATTGCCAGTGTGGAGATTACAATAAAGAACAGCGCCACATTTACAATCATCAGAAAGTAAGTACTGTTTTGTAACAGGCCTGCCCAAAACCGGGTACTATTCACGTTGTCACCATGTGCTCCGGCAAACGGATTCAGGAATACAAAGCCCAGTATCAGAGTAAGTACTCCGATTGCAATAAAGGCCATGTACGACTTTTTGTAAGCAGCTGGTGTCACATATCTGTTATCCATCAGTATGTTTTTTATTTTCTTATTATTATTTGTTTTCAGTAGCGGTTGCAGCTTCAGCAGCAGGGGCTGGTGCCGCTGCACCTCCTAATTGTGTTCTTTTAACGAATTCAACGACCATCCATCTTTCTTCTCTTGTCAACTGGGAAGCATAGCTACCCATATTTCCTTTACCGTAGGTAATTGAGTGAAACATGGTGCCTTCCGGCATATCCACATACACCTTAGTAGTAAGGTTAGCCACTGCCGGCACTTTTCCGCCTGTTGCCAACGGCCCCTGGGCATCCATCTTTGCTCCATGACAGATTGCACAATTGATGTTATACAGCCTTTGAGCTTCGCTCATTTGGGCACTCGTCAAAGGAAGAGAAAGCGGATTCTTTACCTGCGCACTCTGCACATAACCCTCAGGTGTATTCGGTACCTTATAAGGGAGCAGGTCTCCACGGCGAATAGTACCTTCCACAGGCTGTGGAATGTAATTAATCCCCTCCTTATCCAGGCTATTAGGAGTATAGGCTTCGTATGCCCTGCTATACTGCATATCAGGCATATACGTTCTGCCCGGTGCACGCTTGTCGCCGCAGCTCTGCAATGCGGTAAAACCACCTGCTGCGATCAGCACAAAAAACAAGATTTTATTTTTTTTCATACCTCTTCTTCCGGTTAAAATTATTTAATCTTTATGCTAACACCTCATCTGAGCGGTAAAGCGTCTGCTCCCTGTCATAGCGGCCAAACCACCATCCTTCTTCAGCTACCTGTGTATTTATCTCTATCGCTCCGTTATCAGCTAAAAACTTTTTAATTTCTTCTTCATTTGACTTACCTGTCAATTCTATAACCATAATGAATGCATCATCAGTTGCCCTAGGGCTGAAATGGTGTTTTTTCACTCCCGGCATCATCTGATTGAGATAACAATAGGTAAGCACCATCCCTACACCAGATAGCAATACAGTAAGCTCAAAGGTGATCGGTATATATGCAGGTAACGGGAAGTGAGGCTTACCACCGAAATTCAATGGCCAGTCCACAGCGAAAATCCATCCCATACCGCCTATCGCAATCATTGTACCCATAAGACCATAGATAAATCCTGCGGTGTGCAGACTTGTTTCTCTCAGCCCCATAGCTTTATCAAGGCCATGCACGGGATATGGTGTGTACACATCGTGTAGCTTAAGGCCCGCTTTCCTCACATGCTTTACTGCAGGGAACAATACTTTTTCATCTTCAAAAGTTCCGACTACAAATGACTTAATCATATTTAGGCTCTTTTTCTTTTTTAATTAATGATGGCTCTCGCCTACTTCTTCAGAAACAAATGTCATGGTATCCATTCTCTCCATCTTTCCCATTTCCTCCTTATAGCTTTCACCACTCGTCTTCAATACATGCTTGATCTCTGCCACTGCAATTACAGGGAAGAACTTGGCAAACAGGAAGTAAAGCGTGAAGAATAATCCAAATGTTCCCAAATAGAAGCCGATTTCCCAGATTGAAGGGCTATAATAAATAGACCAGGAAGAAGGCAGGAAGTCGCGGAAGATAGAAGTAACAATAATTACAAATCTCTCAAACCACATTCCCACGTTGATAATCACAGACATGAAGAACGTAAACATCACATTTCTTCTGAGCCTTCTTGACCAGAACAACTGTGGTGACACTACGTTACAGAACATCATTCCATAGTAAGCCCAGCCATAAGGACTGAAAATATTCACCCTGTTCTCCCGAAATGCCCACCACTCATAAGGGTTGCCTGAATACCATGCTACGAATAACTCTGTCAGGTAGGCACAACCTACAATACTTCCTGTCAGCACAATCACCTTATTCATTGCCTCAATATGTCCAATGGTGATATAGTCTTCAAGATGTAATATTTTTCTGGTGATGATCAGCAGTGACTGCACCATTGCAAATCCAGAAAAGATAGCCCCTGCCACAAAGTAGGGAGGGAAGATGGTGGTATGCCATCCGGGAATCACTGAGGTGGCAAAGTCGAAGGATACTATCGTGTGTACAGAAAGTACCAGCGGAGTAGCCAGGCCGGCTAAAACCAGCGCAAGGCTTTCCTGACGTTGCCAGTGCTTTGTGCTACCTGTCCATCCAAAAGAAGCCAGCCCATAAAACATCTTACGGAACTTGGTCTTTGCTCTGTCTCTCACGGTTGCAAGGTCAGGCAGAAGTCCGGTGTACCAGAATAGTAATGAAATAGTAAAATAAGTTGATACCGCAAACACGTCCCAAAGTAGTGCTGAGTTAAAGTTGGGCCACAGTGGTCCGCGGGTATTTGGATAAGGGAATACAAAGAAGCCCATCCATACACGTCCCATGTGGAAGATGGGGAACTGGCCGGCACAGATCACCGCAAAAATCGTCATCGCTTCTGCCGCACGGTTTACCCCCGTACGCCATCCCTGTCTGAACAGCAAAAGGATGGCGGATATCAGTGTTCCGGCATGCCCGATACCAATCCACCACACGAAGTTGGTAATATCCCAACCCCAACCGACGGTTCGGGTGATGTTCCACTGGCCGATACCATAGGCGGTCTCTCTATACACAGAGTACACGCCAAAACAAAGCAGGGCCACGGAGATCGAGAACCCAATCCACCATGCCCGGGTAGGCTTTGCTTCAATCGGGCTGATAATGTCTTCGGTAACCTGATGATAGGTTTTATTACCATCAACAAGTGGCTCCCGCAATTCTGATTCGTACTTTAATAATGACATACTTTTTTCGCTTTTTGGCTTGCGGCAATATGAGGCCGTTATTCTCTTATTATTATTTAAGCTTCGTGACCGTTTCCGTCAAATACTTTTCTGTCTGTATTCCTGATCTTAGTAAGATAATTCACATTGCTCAGGGTGTGCAGATGCTCTAACACATAGAACTTACGATTCTTCTGCTCCTTATCTCTGAGTTTAGAAATCTTGCTTTCAGGGTCATTTACATTACCAAACTGGATAGCCTGAGTGGGGCACGCCTGCATACATGCGGTCTTCACTTCCTGGTCTCTCAACGGGCGGTTTTCTTTCTTGGCATTCAACTTACCTTCCTGAAGCCTTTGCACGCAGAAAGTACATTTTTCCATCACCCCTCTTGCCCTGACTACTACATCAGGATTCAATACCATTCTTGTAAGGTCTGAATCAAGGTCGGTAGTTGCTGCGGAGATAATTCCTCTCTGGTTATCTGGGAAGCTGTCAGCTCCGTTCCAGTCGGCCCAGTTAAACCGGCGCACCTTGTATGGACAGTTATTCATACAGTACTTCGTACCGATACACCTGTTATAGATCATCTGGTTCAGTCCTTCACTACTATGGCTGGTAGCGGCCACCGGACATACGTTTTCGCACGGTGCGTTATCGCACTGCTGGCACATCATCGGCTGGAAGATCACATTCGGATTCTTAGGATCACCGGTATAGTAACGGTCAATCCTGATCCATTGCATATCGTGAAACTTGGCTACTTCTTCCTTACCTACAGTAGAAATATTATTCTCTGCCACACATGCGATGGTACATGCAGAGCATCCGATACATGCGCTCAGATCTACGCTCATTCCCCACTTAATACCCGGTTTGGCAAAGGTGGGATACAGTGTAGCATCTCTTGCATAATCTTTACCGAACTGCGCCAGTTCTTCATCTTCTGCATGATGAGGAGCCCGGGGGTCTGCAATAAACTCTGTTAATGACTGCTCCCTGACTACCGGCCTGCCTTCTGTAATATTGTGGGTTTGTGATAATGCCAGTGGAAATTCCTTTCCTGTATTTTCAATTGTACCGCTTACGTAATAAGAAACAGAGGTGCCATCGAAAGTAGTGAGCGGATACACATTCTTTCCGGTTCCTGTGGCCGATGGCCCGATATACTCTGCCGTTTTGGAGGCATCATTACTTTCCCTGCCATATCCTACCGCAAGTGCCACTACATTCGGATGCGTTCCCGGAACTATAAGTGCCGGCAATTCTATCGTCTGGCCATTTGCAACAATCTTTACCACAGGCTTTTCAGGATGTACTTCAAACTTATCTGTATCCCTTGGGTTAAAGATGTCAATTCCGAGAAGCTTCTTTCCCATTTCGGGTGACACCACTGCATAGTTATCCCAGGTAGCCTTGGTGATGGGATCACTCACTTCCTGCAACCATGCGTTAGTAGCTTTGTTTCCCGTGCCTATAGCAATATTCTGGTAGAGGATAAATTCTGTATCTCCTCCTTTCGCATTAATTTTTGAAGCAGCATCTGCCACATTGCCGGTAAAGGCAATAGCACTAAATTTCTTTTCAACAACCGGTACAGGTGCTGCAGCAGCAGCTGTACTGTCTGCCTGAAACGATTCAGCACTTGTGGCTACGCCTGATTCTATGGTATTCGGGTTCAGTAAAGCTGCACGGGTCAGTAGCTTTCCGTCTTCCATAATACCATCCTGGATAAACCTGTCGAAATTACTTTCTCCCCCCAGTTTACCTATCCAGTAATTACGGAAATAAGTAAGATAATCATCTGTACTTCCCACCAGCTTCAGTAGTGAATCTTCAAACTGCCTTGTCTTAAACAATGGATGTATCAGCGGCTGGATGGAACTTACAGTCCCTTTTGACAATTCTGCATCTCCCCAGCATTCCAACCAATGGCTGGAAGGAACCACATACTTACAGAGTTCAGTGGTTTCATCCATTCTATCGCTATATGAAACAGTGAACGAACATTTCTTAATTCCGTCCACCAGTTTTGCTTTATCAAAATAGCTATAAACCGGATTGGCGCCATATACGAATAGGCCTCCTATTGCTCCTGCATTCAAATCGCTTACCAATGTGACCATATCGCCATCAATTCCCTGACGATAATACACCGGCGCACTCCAGTCAATAGTAGTTCCATTAGCACCTATTGCTTCGTTGATTGCATTCACCAATATCTGAATATTGGGATCATTACTTCCGCATACAACCAATGCTGCCCC
This sequence comes from Chitinophagaceae bacterium, assembly GCA_023957755.1. Classification (GTDB taxonomy): domain Bacteria; phylum Bacteroidota; class Bacteroidia; order Chitinophagales; family Chitinophagaceae; genus Ginsengibacter. The sequence goes on along the minus strand of JAMLGT010000001.1, from coordinate 302,101 downwards.
GTTATTAGCCTTCAACTCGGCTGCGGTCTTCTTCACTGCCGCATTCAGGTCTTCACTCAGTGTAGCAGAAGTGCTTCCACCTACTGCTCCTAATAACGCTTTTACTATTGCACCCGTCTCAGAGGGCTTGTGCATATATCTTTCGTCGGCATTGGCCCCTGTCATGCTGAAGAACCCTTCAAACTGGATATGCCGGCTCATGGTAGGATTTTTTTCGTCGATTCTTCTGCCTCTTGCATATTGCGACGCAAAAGCTACCGGGCTAAGCCATGTGCCCAGAAAATCGGCTCCCAGACTCACTATCACTTTTGCCTTCTCAAAGTGGTAAGAGGGTATAGCCTTTTGCCCATAAGAAGCCTGATTGGCCAATAGCATACCGCTATAGGATACTGCATCGTATTGCACATGCCTGCTTCCGGGATATTTCTGAAGGAACTGATTAATGATCTCTCTGCCTGTGACCGAAGTGATAGAGCTTGTCAATAACACCAGTGGTTTGCCGGCCGCGCCAGCCACCCCTTCATCAATAGCTTTATCGATAGCCTGAAATGTTGCTTCTTTCTTGCTTATTAGGGGATAGCGCAATCGGCGTGTGTCGTAAAGGTCCAGTACAGATGCCTGCACCTGAGCTGAGGTAGCGCCCAGTGTAAGGCTGCTCAGTTCGTTCCCCTCTATCTTGATTGGGCGGCCTTCACGCTGCTTTACCACCACAGGAACTGCATCCCCATCGCTTATATATGTGGAAGCGTAGTAGTTAGCAATTCCGGCTATTACATCATCCGGCTTGTGCAGGTAAGGTATCGCTTTGTGTACAGGCATTTCGCAACTGGCTGCCGCAATAGCAGCTGCAGTGCTAAAACCCATATATTTCAGGAAATCTCTTCTGGGTGTTTTTGCATTTAATACATTTTCACCGGCAAGATCTCCAAATGGAAGCTCTTCCCTGAATTCATCTTTGGCTATAATTTTATTAGCAGCACTGTCGTGATACTCTCCAAAATTTTGCCAGTATTTCTGATTACTCATATTATGGATTCAACAAAAATATTTAGTACTAAGAAAGTGAAGTCTCCGATTAATAGTGGCACTTAGCGCACTCTGTTCCTCCAATCTTTTCTACAGTTACGCTGTCATACTTTTTGTTCTTTATGTCTTCGTGAAACTTTTCGTAAATGCTGTAAAACTGGTTACCATTGCCTTTATCATCATTAAACTGCACATTGGTAGTTCTGTGGCAATTCACACACCAGCCCATGCTCAGGGGAGCAAACTGGCTTACCTCATCCATCTTCTGAATTTCACCATGGCAGGTCTGGCAGGCTACCTGCCCTACCTTTACGTGTTGTGCGTGATTAAAGTAAACATGGTCAGGCAGATTGTGGATTTTAACCCATTCAATCGGCTTTGCAGACTTCTCATCATAAGTTTTGGTAGCGGGATCAAAGCCTGCATATTTATATAATTTCTGAATTTCTGCATTTGCATCCACCTGCGTACCATCATCGTGGTATAGAGGTTCACCTGTATATTCAGTAACTGAAAGGTGGCAGTTCATACAAACATTAACTGAAGGTATATTAGCATGCTTTCCATCCTGTGCACCTCCATGACAATACAGGCAGCTGATCTGATTCACCCCTGCATGTACCTTATGTGAATAAAAAATTGGCTGTTCAGGTTGATAGCCTTGCTGGCGACCCAGTCCGACTGCACCTTCTACCAGATAGTAACCTGCAAAAATGAATAGCACTATTGCGAATAAAAGCAGATAGGCTTTATTTCTGTAGAAGGGTACCGGCTTTTTTCCTGGGATTCCCTCCGACTCATCCGCCATTTTTCTGAGGCTTCCATTTACCTGAAGGAGTATGAGGGCTACAATCAATAACACCAGTGTCAGCAAACCATATAACAGGGTATTATCTGACTTTGGTGCTTCCACTGCTGCACCTCCTGCCCCCGGAGCAGCAGCACCCGGCGCCTGATACGCATCAGCCCAATCCAGGATGGCGTCTATCTCTTCATCGGTCAGATCCGGGAAAGGGGTCATGATGGAGCCATACTCTTCATGCAACTTCTTAGCATAGGGATCAGTCTGCACCATCGTAATCGGGTTCCTTACCCACTTATACACCCAACCCTTCTCCGGCTCACGCTCACGCGCACCTTTGAGTTCAGGACCTACATACTTTGCATCCGGCTTATGGCATGATGCACAATGTGATTTGAAAAGAGCTTCGCCATCGGCAGCGAATGACTTGTTTGGTGCTATCAGGAAAGCCAGAATAAAAAATACAGAAACTACCTTGATAGCATGCTTTATAATTTGACTCATATCAATTGTACCATCTTGGATTAATGGAAAGATTTTTCAAGTATGGGGCAAAAGTAAGGAAGCATGTTGACAATATGTTAACATCCTTAAAAAAATTTTTCCCCTTATCGGTACTGAGTTTCAGAGAAAATTTCGTAAACATTCAAAAAAAATATGCTTTGAAAATCCCCGGAAAAACCCTTGATTTAGAGATTATTGCCATATATTCCTGCCGATTTCAGGCTGAGAGATCCCACAAATCTGTTTAGATTGCATCCGAATAACAGACTCGATACATTGACAAAAGAAAATATCCACGTCGCAGTGTTCGCATCCGGTGCCGGAACCAATGCTCAGAAGATTATTGAGCACTTTGAGGGGCACAAAAGAATAAGGGTATCCCTCATCGTTTGTAATAATCCGGATGCAGGTGTCCTGAATATTGCCCACAATGCCGGAATTCCAGTTCTGCTGATCGACAAAGCGAAATTCCGTAATACCGGATATGTAGAGGAGTTATTATCTGCGCACATCTCTTTTATCGTGCTCGCCGGATTCCTCTGGAAGATTCCTCCCGTTTTAATCGACAAATTCCCACACCGTATCATTAATATACACCCTGCCTTATTGCCCGGTTACGGGGGAAAAGGGATGTATGGAATGGCTGTACACAAGGCAGTAATAGAGGCAGGCGAAAAGGAAAGCGGCATTACCATTCACTACGTGGATGAGCATTACGACCACGGCGCTACCATCCTTCAAAAAAGGGTAGTAATAATGCCTGACGACAATCCGGAGTCACTCGCAGCGAAAATTCACCGGCTGGAGCACCAATATCTGCCTCAAACCATTGAGGAGATATTGACCCGAAAGACAAAATAAAGGAAATCAGAAAGTTAGCAATTCTTTTAGTCAGGAACCCGTCTCCATAACTCTTAAAGAAACTAAATTGCCCCCAATGAGGTGGTTTGTCTTTTTCTTTTTGGTAATAGGAGCGATACTGAACTCCCCAAACGTATCTGCGCAGATTGAAGTTTCAGGTACAGTATTCGACTCCACGAAAATCTACGGGATGCAGCATGTACTGGTACTTACCACCGCCGGAGAAATAACCCGTACAGATACTGCCGGGCAATATCATATTAATATGCAGCCCGGCGACAGTATTTATTTCTTCTATGCAGGGAAGAATACTTTGAAATACGCCCTTTCCCAAATCCCAAACCCTAATGAATTTGATATTTCCCTACACGCCAGGACAAACTCTCCCTACAAAGTCCTGAAAGAAGTTGTGGTATTCTCGGATACTTACAGATTTGACTCTCTGGAGAACCGCAAGCGCTACGAAAAAATTTTCGGGAATACAAAAGGTAAAATTCAAACCTCAGTAAGCCCTGACGGTATAGTCGGACTGGATGTGGGATCGATAGTCGAACTCTTTCAATTCAAGAAAAACAGACGAGCCAACAGCTTTCAAAACAGACTGATACTTCAGGAAGAAGAAGGATATGTAAACTATCGCTTTAATGCCCGGCTTATTAGCCGCATTACCGGGTTGCAGGGCGACGATCTTGAAAACTATCGCCAGACTTATCGCCCTACTTATGAATTTGCAAGCAAAAGCACACTGGAGGAGTTCTATCAATACATCCTTAATACATCATACGCTTATAAAAGAGCGCATGGTATCCCATAAGCAAAGAGCTCCGGCATAAAAAATTCCCAAATTCAAAAGCTGACCAATTCTTATTAAAACTCCGCTTGTCTATCTTTACAACATCATGCCTCAGTTAAATTTTCATGACAGCATCAATTTCTTAAGCAAACTGACTCCCTATAAAATCTGGAACGGCACCAAAGTATTATCGAGTTACTATTTGAGCCGATGGAGGAAAAAACCTATACAGTGGGGGCTGCCAATCTCCATTTCATTTGAGCCTACTACTTCCTGCAATCTTCGTTGTCCTGAGTGCCCAAGCGGACTTCGCCAGTTTACCCGCCCCAAGGGCATGTTGGATAACCAATTCTTTGAAAAGACAATTGACGAGATACACCGACATCTGCTTTACCTTATCTTCTACTTCCAGGGAGAGCCCTATCTCAACAAAAACTTTCTGGATATGGTGGCCTATGCCCATTCCAAAGGAATTTATACTGCGACCTCAACCAATGCGCATTATCTTACGGATGAGGTGGCCCGAAAAACAGTAGAGAGCGGCCTCGACAGACTGATCATATCTATTGACGGCACTACGCAGGAAGTGTATCAGCAATACCGGAGAGGGGGCAGGCTCGACCGCGTAATCAAGGGAGCCGAAAACATTGTAAAGTGGAAAAAAGAACTGAAAAGCAAGACCCCATTTGTATTTTTCCAGTTTCTGGTAGTGAAGCCCAACGAGCACCAGATAGAAGATGTAAAAGAATTGGGCAGGAAAGTAGGGGTGGACGAAGTAAGATTTAAGACTGCCCAGGTTTATGATTATGAAAACGACCCTAACCACCTGATTCCTGAAAATAACAAATACAGCCGCTACAAGAAAGCTGAAGACGGAAAAACCACGCCCAAAAACAAAAGAGCCAACCACTGCTGGAAACTATGGCATGCCAACGTAATCACCTGGGATGGCAAGGTGGTACCCTGCTGCTTTGACAAAGACGCCACCCACAGGCTGGGAGACCTGAATAATGACTCCATGAAGGATATCTGGCAAAATGAGAATTACAAAGACTTCCGTGCCAAACTTATGCAGTCCAGAAAAAATATAGATATCTGTGCAAACTGCAGCGAAGGGCTGGGTGTATGGAAATAATCTCTGATACCTGCACAGATACTCCTGCAGGGACAATTATTTAGAGAAACTTTCCAATAAAATGCAGCTTCGCTCAAACTTCTTAGCTTTATTTTCGTTTTCCATCAACAAAATGGTATGAAAGGCTTTAACGACAACCTTCGGCAGATTCTGTTTCTCGGACTCATCATTTTTATCGGCATCCTCATGCTGAAACATTTTTATGTGTTTCTTCCGGGAGTTTTGGGCGCTGTTACTTTGTACATCCTGAGCCGACAACCCTATCGATATCTGACCTACCAGAAAAGATGGGGTAAAGGTTGGACATCGTTGCTATTTATCCTGGGCTACACTGTCATCATTTGCCTCCCCGTATATCTTGCTGCAATTTTGCTTACTCCAAAACTGGTAGCACTCTTCAATAATCCTGTTCAGTTGATGGTCGCTGTTCAGACCTTTTCAGATAAGGTTTACGAGGCTATCGGTGTGAGAATCCTCGATCCTGAAAACCTGAAAACGGCATTAGAGAGGCTGGCCAATAATATTCCGGCACTACTCAGTGGCACCGCCAACTTCCTTACCAACCTGCTACTGATGTTCTTTGTGCTTTATTACATGCTGAGAAATGGCGACAGGATGGAACGGTATTCTAATAATCTTCTTCCAATGAAACAGGAAAACCGGGACATCCTCAGCCGCGAAACGGTAATGATGATTCGCGCTAACGGAATAGGAATTCCACTGCTGGCCATTATACAGGGGCTTGTGTCTATGTTGGGCTACTTTATATTTGGCATTACCGAATATGGGGTTTGGGCTTTCCTCACCGGCATAGCCTCCCTGGTGCCGATTGTGGGTACAGGGTTAATATGGATTCCGCTGGCTATCTATTTATTTACCATCGGGCAGACAGGCAATGCGATCGGGCTGAGCATATACTCATTGGTAGTTACCGGCAATGTGGACTACTTCGCAAGGATAACCCTGCTGAAAAAAATAGGGGATGTGCATCCGCTGATTACCATCTTTGGGGTAATCATAGGACTTAGTATGTTTGGCTTCATCGGACTGGTATTTGGCCCCTTACTGATCAGCTACTTCATTCTACTGGTAAAAATTTATCGCAACGAATTTTCCGCCACACCCTCCCGGGAAGCAAATAACAAATAGTTATTTAATTACGTATTTTCATAATAGTTAGTCATCTTCCGCAAACCCCAATACAATTTCTCAAAGCTTAAAGAAACCAAATTACGTAATTTGCAAGGCAGCACTTCAACCATTCTTATTAATTACTATCTCATGAACAGAAGACTTTTCATCCTCCTGATAGCATTAGCTCCTCTTTTTGCTACCGCTCAGAAGATAAGTATCATTCCTCAACCTGTCAGTCTGAATCTCCGGCAGGGAAGTTTTACGATTGATAAAAACACCACAATTACATTCAATGCTGCACAGGCAGAACTGGCCACTGCTGCTCATTATCTGGCCGGCCAGATAATGAATATTTCGGGAACTACTCTGCGCCTGAACCATGCAGCTTCAAAAACGATCCAACTCAAATTGCAGCAAACAGCCGAAATAGGAGAAGAAGGATATCTGCTCCACATCACCCCGTCGAATATTGCCATTACTGCCAACTCCAGGAAGGGTATAGTGTACGGGATGCAGACCTTGTTTCAATTGCTGCCAGCTATCCGCACTAATGCCGTTCTGGAAGTACCATGTGTAGCCATAAAGGATTACCCAAGGTTTCAATGGCGGGGAATGCATCTGGACGTAAGCCGCCACTTCTTCGGACCTGAGTTTGTGAAGAAGTACATAGATTTTCTGGCAGTTTACAAGTTCAACACTTTTCACTGGCATCTCACTGACGATCAGGGATGGCGAATAGAAATCAAGAAATATCCTAACCTCACGAAGACCGGAGCATGGCGGGTTGATGAGAATTATCTTTCATGGGGCACACGCCCTCAGGCAAAGGAAGGCGAAAAAGCAACCTACGGAGGCTACTATACTCAGGAACAGGTAAAGGATATCGTCAGATATGCTTCTGAGAGGAATATCACTATTGTTCCCGAAATAGAAATGCCCGGACACAGCGCTGCCGCTATAGCCTCGTACCCTTATCTGAGTTGTGAGCAGCAACACCAATTGCCTATGACGGGGGGAAATTATAAAAACATCTCATCCAACTATTGCCCGGGAAACGACAGTGTATTTACATTCTTACAAAATGTGCTCACAGAAGTTATAGGCCTCTTCCCATCCAAGTTCATTCATCTGGGTGGCGATGAGGTGGATAAGACCTCGTGGAAAAACTGTCCGAAATGCCAGAAAAGAATGAAGGAAGAAGGCCTGAAGAATGAAGAAGAATTGCAGAGTTATTTCATGAAACGAATGGAAAGATTCGTATCCTCAAAAAAGCGCAGGATGATAGGGTGGGATGAAATTCTGGAAGGCGGCCTTGCCCCCGGAGCTACGGTAATGAGCTGGCGGGGCGAGCAGGGTGGCATTGCTGCCGCAAAGATGGGACACGATGTGGTGATGACTCCCGGCACTCCTCTATATTTTGACCACTATCAGGGTGATCCTGCAACCGAACCCCTTGCAATCGGTGGATTCAATTCCCTGAAACTCGTTTACAGCTACGACCCGATTCCTGCAGTGCTTTCTGAAAAAGAAGCTACCCATATCCTTGGTGCACAGGCAAATCTCTGGGCTGAATTTATCAGTGCTGCTGCACATGTGGAATATATGGTGCTTCCCAGAATGCTTGCACTATCCGAAGTAGTCTGGAGCCCCAAAAAAGACAGAAACTGGAACAGCTTTAACGAAAGACTGCAAAAACACTTTGAGGTATTTGATCAAAAAGGGCTGAACTATAGCAAAGGAAATTTCAGAGTAGAAATCAAACCTGTAGCTAAAGATGGGAAGCTCTCTGTTATGCTCTCGACTGAGATTTATAATGGAGAAGTGTTTTATACTACCGATGGTAAAGACCCCGGGATCTTCAGTACTAAATATACCCGTCCTGTATCTATTGACTCTTCATTGACACTGAAGGCTATCACCGGGCTTTATGGCCGCAAGATGAGTATTCTCCCGGCAATACAGGCATTCGCGATTCACAAAGCCATAGGCAGAGATGTCAGGTACACGAATCCTGTAAGCCCTTACTATATGGCTGATGGCCCTAACTCGCTCACAGACGGTATCCGCGGCACAGATATCGTGGGGAAATACTGGCACGGCTTCTCAGGAAAGGATTTGATTGCCACCATCGATCTGGGTAGTGATCAGGATGTACACACCATCTCATTGGGCTGTCTGCAAAGCGCACGCGACTGGATAATGATGCCCCAATGGGTAAAATTTGAAGTGTCAGCAGATGGTACCCAATTTACTGAGGTAAAGACGGTACCCAACGATGTATCACCAAACGAAATGGCCTCCACCATCAAGGATTTTAAAGCTGAATTCCCCACTAAAAAAGTCAGATTTATCAGAGTAACAGCAAAAGCTATCGACGGGCTGCCCAAGGGCCATCCGGGCGAAGGCAAGCCGGGATGGATATTTGCTGATGAGATAATGGTGAACTAAATTAAGACTGAACAGGTATAGAATGACAGGGACTGAATGTTTGGGTTGGTACCGGACACACTAGCCCTGCCTTTCGTTCCAGTAGTAACTGTCAGGATAAATTCTCTTTCCAAAGATGGCTGTGCCTACTCTCACAATAGTAGCGCCTTCTGCGATTGCCGTCTCCAGATCGCCGCTCATTCCCATTGAAAGTTCGGTAGCCTCAGGTAGCAGTATGCCCTCACTCAGCGCTTCATCACGGATCGACCTGAGAAGAGTAAAAGAAGGCCGCACCTTTTCAGCTTCTGCGGCAAAGAGCCCTATCGTCATCAATCCTTTTATTTTCAAAGTATCAAATTTCCCGACTGCTCTGATAAGGTCGTAAGCATTGTCCGGGTGGGCACCGAATTTGCTTTCCTCGAAGGAAGTATTTACCTGAATCATCACCTCTATGGACCTACCTTCAAATTGCAGCCTCTTGTCTAACTTCTCTGCAAGATCCAGCCTGTCGATAGTCTGAATACAATGCGCATATTTCAACACATCTTTAATCTTGTTGGTTTGTAGATGCCCGATAAAATGTCCTTCTACAGGAAGACCTTCGAGCAAAGGCATTTTTTGTTTTAGCTCCTGCACTTTGTTTTCACCTATCAATGTTTCGCCGGCGGCAACAGCCACCCTGATGCGCTCTGCCGGGACAGTTTTTGTAGCCAACAACAGCCTCACCGAACTTTCGTCACGCGCACTCGCGCGACAGGCAAGCCGGATACGCTCTCTGACATGGGCCAGATTTTCTTTAATGGTATTAATTACCTGCGCGGGAACTACATTCATGTCAGTCATACTCTTTTCTTTATTCATCGTTTCAAGCCTCCAAATCTATACCACTTCATGGCAAATAAAATAAAATTCGGCTGCGATTGCCCTGTCGCTATATTCCTTCACTCAATGAGGACAAATATCCAAAGAGAAAACACCTAATCATTCCCTGTCCACTTTGTTTCTCTAAATCCCATATTAGAAAAAAATGTGAATTCTTTTATGACGTATTTATAATCCTACGGTATTTATTGAATTTTACCCGCAGATAAAAATAAAGCAAACAAAAAGGCAAAGCGTTACCGTCAGTTAATTATACAGCATTAATCAAGAAAAGTATGAATCCTTCACTCCTCCGCCGAAACATATCAATCATAATTTGTAGTGTATGCCTCCTGTTTATCAGCTCCTGCACCAAGACAAAAATATCGGGAAGCGGCCCTGTCGAAACAGAATCCAGGCCATTGAGCGGATTCAACCAGGTGGCAATCAGCGGCTCTACTGACGCGACTGTTACACAAGGAACCGGCTACCAATTGCACATCAGCGCTTTTTCAAACCTGTTACCTTATCTCGAAACCAAATTAAGGGACAGCGCCCTTCAAATTGGTTATAAACCCAACACCAATGTGAGAAATGATAACTCAGAAGCGTTTATCACTTTGCCGCGGCTCATCGGTGTTTCCACAGAGGGAGACGGAAGTATTTCTGTAACAGGTAATTTTACCTCACAAGATTTTTCTGCATCCATAATGGGGTCAGGAAACATCAATCTTTCGGAAGGGACTACACAAAACCTAAAAATTAATGTTATGGGGAGTGGCGGCTTTACAGGTTCTCAATTCGTTGCCGACAACGCAGAAATCACTATCCGGGGAAGTGGTAACGTAAGAGTAGGTGTAACCACCCGGTTAAACGTAAAAATAGAAGGAAGCGGGAATGTATATTATAAGGGCGACCCCACAGACATATCTACAAAAATAACCGGTAGCGGTAACGTGATTAAAGAGTAACCATTTTCGGACGGGGAATGACAGCCTAAACTTCCCTGTAGCAGTAACTTACCAGATTAAACCAAATGAATGTGCAGTGCAATAATTTTCCTTAAGAATAAGGCGCTTCATTGCACTATGAACTCCATTGCGGCAACTCTATATGCCGGATATGTCCGGAACTTTGAATTTTACAATCCCTTTTGGGTCTGGATTCATTCTACAGAAACTAGTACTTCCCGATTCTACAGGTACACATTGTAATATATCTTTAATTATTGTTGTCCTATTAAGTTGGGCTTTAACCCACTGGACTTAGGTTTTATATTTATTACCCTACCCTTTAGGGGAGACTGCGAAAGTCTTACTCAACAAGGGCTTTAGCCACATTTTGAATAATTTAACCGGACAATGATAATTTTAATCTTCAAACCATCTGTGATTTCATGCCAAAATCATCTTACAGACAATTGCAGACAGACTTAAGAAAACTGGGCAATTCCGAAAAGGCAAAGCACAGTGCATGGTTTTTCAAAACTGGCAAGGGGCAATACGGCGAAGGGGATGTATTCGTTGGAGTAACGATGCCTGAACAACGTAAGGTTGCAAAGCGTTATCTACGCCTTCCTTTAGAAGAAGTAACCCTTCTGCTGCAATCGCCGGAACATGAGTTCAGAATGTGTGCTTTGCTCATATTAGTGGCTCAGTATAAAAAAGGAACAGAAAGAGAAAGAGAAAAGATTTATAGTTTGTATCTGCAAAACACCCGATGGATAAACAATTGGGATCTGGTGGACACCAGTGCAGAATATATTGTGGGAGACTGGCTGCAAGGCAGAAAAGAAAAGATGAAAACACTAAAATCCCTGGCAGAATCAAAAAGTCTGTGGGAGAGAAGGATAGCCATGTTAGCCACATTTTGCTACATCAAAAAGGGAAATGCAGAAGAAGCGCTGGATATTGCCAAAATATTATTGAAAGACGAACATGACCTCATACACAAAGCAGCAGGGTGGATGCTTCGGGAAACAGGGAAGCGTTGCTCCATACAGGAAGAAGAAGCCTTCCTGAAAGCGCATTACAAACACATGCCCCGCACTATGTTACGATATGCAATTGAACATTTTCCCAATGCAAAAAGGAAAGCATATCTGTATGGAGAAATATGATCGGATAAATCATGGCGGGAAACTTCTATGCTGAAAGCGAGCATTAATTTGTGCTATTGGAAGATGAATCCTGGGAGTCAGTACAAAGAACATCTTCCTACAGTAAGCGCAAAAGAGTTGTGCAGGGTATCAGACCAATCCAGGGCTATATTTCAAAAAATTGGAAAAAATCAAATGATGATTTGTCAAATGGATTTGCTGATTTAGTAAACGATAATATTATACTGTAATTTTGTTTTTCAAAATAATATTTTGTATTTTAGAACAACCGTTATATTTTTGAAAAAATGAATTCAATTGAGGGTTATCTCAAAAAAGACTTTAGTTGTTTTCTATTCAGCACATCCGGATGCACAAACAGCCATTGAAGATTGGTACCGAAAAGTAACCAATGCTGATTGGAACAACTTTAGTGATTTGAGAAATACGTTTAACAGTGCGGATAGCGCAGGCAACAAAAGATTTGTGTTTAACATTAAAGGGAATAATTACAGATTAGTTGCCATTGTGCTGTTCGTTGCCAAACAGGTCTATATACGATTCGTCGGGATGCATGCTGAATATGATAAAATCAAAGACATTCAAAATATCTGAATGATGATAAAAAACGAAAGGGAATATAAAGCTATAACGCTACGAATAGACGAACTTCTACAGGTTGTAGATGACAATACGCCCGCAACAAATAAAGACTATATTGAACTAATGTTGCTTTCAGATCTAGTGGCAGATTATGAAGACACTCATTATCCTATTGCTACACCATCTTTAGCAGATGTCATCAAATTGAGAATGTATGAGATGAACCTGACACAATCTGGCGTCTCTGAACTTATCGGCGTTTCGCCATCGCGGGTAAGCGAATACCTCACCGGAAAAAGTGAACCCACATTAAAGGTTGCAAGAACTATAAGTAAAAAACTAAATATTACGCCTGACGTGGTGTTGGGGGTATAAATAGCCGGAACTGACACCCCCTGGCCCTATTAACAATTTCACAGCATAGAAGTACTGACATTCGCAGACAGACTTAAGAAATTTGAGCCATCCTGAAAAAGCAAAACACAGTGCATGGTTTTTCAAAACCGGCAAGGGGCAATACGGCGAAGAGGATATATTCGTAGGAGTAACTATGCCTGCACAACAAAAGGTCATAAAGCATTATCTACACCTTCCTTTAGAAGAAGTAACCCTTCTGCTGCAATCGCCGGAACATGAGTTCAGAATGTGTGCCTGACTCGTACCAGTGGTTCAATATAAAAAAGAAAGAGAAAAGCATATCTGTATGGAAAAATCTAAAAAGATGGTCGAAAAAACAGAAGCAAAAGTCCTTACTTTCAAAAACCGCAAAGGATTTGAAAAATGGTTGCAGAAGAATTACACACTTACCTGCGGCGTATGGATACAATTTGCCAGGAAAGGAAGTGAGATACCCTCCGTTTCACCGGAAGAAGCGCTTGAGGTAGCCTTGTGTTACGGCTGGATTGATGGGCAAAGAAAAGCTTTTGACACACAATATTTCTTAAACAAATACACGCCGCGCAGAAAGGCCAGCCTCTGGTCTAAACGCAATTGCACAATTGCAGAGCGTCTGATAAAAGAAGGGCAAATGCAACCCTCAGGCTTAAACGAAATTAATAAAGCACGGTCAGATGGCCGTTGGGAGAAGGCCTACGACTCTCCCGGAAACATAGAAATCCCATCCGACTTTCTAAAAAAGCTAAAGCAGTCAAAGAATGCTACTGCATTCTTCAACACACTTAATAAGACAAACAAGTATGCCATAGCCTTCAGACTACAAACTGCAGGGAAGCCCGAAACAAGAGAAAAAAGAATGACAAAGATTTTGGAAATGATGGAGCGCGGAGAGAAGTTTTATTAAAGTACAATCAACCCGCCCCCCCTGCACAACAAGGGCTATTTACCCTGAGCAATTCAGATTAAAAAAAATCTCTTTCAAACCGCCTGTCAGGAATCAGCCACAACATGGCTACAATAAAATACATCATCAATGCCGCGGGTACATATACGAACGACAAACCCATACCCGCCAGATACAACACTATAGAGAGGATTTTTTTCTTATCGTTCCTGTAAGCCCGAGCAAGCCTGGAGCCCTGCCCCTCTAATTTAAGCATCTGTCTTGAGAGAATTTCCCAGGCTGTGGCACACATAAAAAGGATAAATCCATAAGTAGCAGCCGGGACAGTCGCAATATGATTACGGCCAAGCCACCCGGTAACAAATGGTAATAGCGAGAGCCAAAAGAGCAAATGCAGATTAGCCCACAAAACTTTGCCATTTACTTTCTCCGCTACCTGGAACAAATGGTGGTGATTATTCCAGTAGATACCTACATAAATAAAACTCACCACATAGGTAAGAATTACCGGTAACAATTCCCTGAGCACAGACCAGTCTGCCTTGTCGGGAGTCCTTAATTCCAATACCATGATTGTAATGATAATCGCCATTACACCATCGGTAAATGCTTCCAAACGACCTGATTTCATAAAAACAATACTTAAGTATGTGAGTATTACGCCTGTCCGATACCTAACCGGTTAAACTTCCCTTCACTATTCAGATGAAACTTAAAATTCACTCTGAAAATCCCCACTTTCCTGCATTAAATTTTCCAAATACATCTCTTCCTACACTCCCTACGTTGTCGATCTCCAAAAACTTTTCGTGCCCGCACGCTTCTTTTACAAGCCGACGAAAGTCTCTCGGATTACCGTCGTCTGTCATTTCGGGATTCGCAATGAAATAGGAGAGAAACGTTGAGGTACCTCCATTTTGCCAGGCTTCCAAAGCCGCCTTCACTGTTGGGTTTGAAATTATAGAATAGTCTATTTTTTTCAATTATAAATTACTCAATTATGAACCATCAATTACCACATTATTGATTATAGTCTGAAATTTTTGGGGTTGGAAAATTTACTATTCACCATAAACAATTGAAGCATTGACAATTTACAATTCCACAATATCCTTTATCCATTTTTCAGCGGATGTTGCAAATATATAATGCCCGGAACGAATGGGTTCATTTCACTTCTCCCGGAAAAAACAATGGCTGGCTTACATCCGCTGCCATCAAAGGCTACGACAGGAACGGCGCAGCCAACAATATGCTGTCCATTAGAAAGAAAGGGACGGTTATTTCTTTTTATGCAAATGATCAATTGTTGTGCACGCAAAAAACCAGTGATGTCGACCGCGGCTTTTTAGAACGTTTTGCAGGCATTGGTCCGGTGCAGGCCAATTTTGCTGAGGGATAAATATCGGACATCTGTTTTGAAGAAGGCGGGCCCGGGAAAAAATAATGTGGCCATTCTAAAACCATACAGGATAACAACAATAAATGCTATTTTCCGGAAAAAATCAGCCCACTCACCTTTAATGTGATTTCTCCTATGCGAATAATAAGTACCGTGTTGATTGTTATCGGCATCTTATTCGGTTTGTTCGGCGTACGCTCTTACTGGCGTGATCACCGGTATGAAAAAGCCAGTATAGTAACAAAGTCCACAATTTCGTCTGTAAGAACAGAGCCTGTCAGAAATGGGCTTTCGAACATCCTGTTCACCCTTACTTATATACGTGATGGTGCAACCGACACCACCGTACACAAGATCACTGAAGCGTACACCGATAAAAATCCCCTGCCAGCGATAGCGCAACTTCAGGCAGCTACACTTTATGTGCAATATGTACCAAAGGATAAGCGGGGTGAAACTGCATACCCCTATCGGGTAATGGTAAGCAGCGATGGACTATATCCCGGTACCTACGGCCGGGGGTTGTTTGGACAGATGTTCACTTTTATTTTACTGGGGTTTATAGTTCGATTGTTTGCCAGAAATACCCAACCGCTCAAAATTTTTAAAGGTTAAACAGTACTAAATGTTTAAACTTTACGATAAATAATTATCATTGTCCGGTTAAATTATTCAAAATGTGGCTAAAGCCCTTGTTGAGTAAGACTTTCATAGCCCTCCCCTAAAGGGAAGGGTAATAAATATAAAACCTAAGCCTAGTGTGCTTTGGTCCAACTTAATAGGACAACAATAAATATTTATTCGCAAATCAAAATAAATTATGAGCGCTATCCATTTCGCCCTGATCACACTCGCCGTATGCTGCGCCTCAAACGCCGCGGCACAGAACACCAATTGGTACTACGACCAGAGCACCCGGTATGGCACCTTCCGCCACTACTCCAACGGTGGCTCGAAATTAATTAGTGGTAACAATTACGACGCACAAATCGCCGCTTCGCAGCAGGAAGCCAGGCAGATGACAGCAGAGAGGCAAAAGCAAAGGCAGATTGAATTGGAGCGGATGAGAGCGGCTCAATACCCGGCTTCCCGCACAAATCAGGGTTCGCAGCCTAAGAATTATGGCCCTACCCCGGCTGATCTGGCCCGACGCGAACGAGAAGAACAGGATGCGTTCTACAGGAAGTATGAAGCGCTTCTGGAAAATGCAAAAGACCTGTCTTCACAAGCCATTGTTCTCCGGACGATGCAGGAAATGCGACCTTCCGACAATACGGTCCTGCGACTGTTCGGCGTCTATGCACAACTGGCGGAAATCGACTTGATGAGGGATCTTGAAAAATCCTTCTCGCCGGCTTTTCTTGCTGCGAACATGGATGCTATACAGGCAGGCTATGGTTCGGCACTTTTTCGATTAGCCTCATACGAAAATGCCTTGTTCAGCCTTGACCACCTGGAATCGCCTGATCTGAGCAGTTTTACCCAATCTCTTTGCAGCCATATCAGGTTACGGAATTGGGATCAGCTAAAACCATTGTTTACAAAACATAGTAGCAGCTTCCCCGAGCTATTGCCCGTTGCAACTGACCTTGTTAACGCATTTACAGTTCTGGAGAATGGGCAGAGCGGAACATCCGGTGCAAAGATCATAGCAGACGCGTTGCTACGCTTTGCCATTGCGCGTCGTGAAAGCAAACTGATGGATTTTGTAAATATTCTGGCCCTGGATACCGCAGTGGAACTTGACCCTGAGAACAGTACCTACCGCGAAGAGCGCTTTAATTCCAACTCTATCCTGAAACTAAAACATGCGATGGAAGCAGACTATATTTTTTTTAACAAATAAAAATCTAACATGACATCAATACGCTTCCTTTGTTTCTTTTCAATGAGCTGCATATTCTCCATGATAAGTTTAGCACAGACAAAATTTTATGTGGGGAGTAGTGGTATCTTCCCCGATCGTGCCGGCAAAGTGATTGCTTTTAAAGCAACGAATTCCAGAGCATCAGACACAGTCTATTTTGTAGATGTTGCCACAGGAGCGGTTACCGACCGGGTAGCTGACGGGAGTTTTGGGCTTGAATTTAAAATGATGAAGGCAAAAGTGCTGAACCGGGAAAAGTTACTGGCAAAAGACCTGAGTGCATCTTACTATTGGACTGAGGGAGGGTATGACCTATATATAGCCCGCACACGGGATTCCATTATCGCCAGAGCGTGGCTGCCAAAAGCAGAGGTGCACTCGGATAATCCGAGAGTCTTTTTTAAACCGGATATTCCCGGGATAGTATTGGTCGCCGCGCGGATTCAACATCAGGCAGGCCTGTACAATATGCTGGACACTACAGCGGGTGGGGTGGCCAAACTGCTTTACAAACGTGATCTCAGCAAGGCAGATCCTCAGGAGTGGGAAAAGGGGCATTTGCAGGAAGCGGTAATTTCACCCGGGGGGCAGCATGTCTTCACGATGCCTGATGGTAATATGATTGACCTCGTTAAAGGGAAAAAAATATGGGATTATAAATACCGGGAGACCGGGGCATCCAATGTGGTCTTTAGCGAAGATGGCACCCGACTCGCCATTCAACGAGAAGACCACTCCATCTCCATTCGTGATGTACAACGTGGGAAGGAACTTTACCGGATACCTGCCCCACCAAAAGAAATGCAGGGCATGAAGGTGGAACAAGTGCTGCCGCTGGCCGATATGCAGCACTGCTTCGTTTTCTATTGGAATGTTGATACGGGATTCGCAAAAGTACTGCTTGTAAAGGCTGATGGCAGCTATAATGAAGTTGCCTTTTAATTGATGCGAGGAGTCCCACTCCTAAAGGATTTGAAACCCAACTTCACTTTTAATTTTTATCAATAGATGAAAATGATTTAACATCAGGCAAAGAGCATAAGTATCGCTATAGGGAAGCGGGTATTGTTCGTATTTTAAAAGAAAAAAAATCATAGTTACCTGGCTTGGCGAACAAGAGGTCATTACCATTGGCTCTGTTATAAACCTGGTAATATCCTCCAGGGAAGAGTGAGGCCTGATTGGGTTTCACAATTCTTTTTTTCGCTTTTTTGTTCTTTGACTTCAGGGTAACCATTGGCAGGTATGCTATTGAATGCTATGTCCAATTGGTTTAAGATCTCGGTTTTGGTGAACTTCCTTTCCATATTTTTTTGATTGAGTTCATTCACAGGCAATTGTCGAAATCCTTAGAGCAGGATTCAATTTTTCCCTTTGAATCAATGCGGACATAAAACCCGGAATTTTCCTGAATAAAGTTCTTTACACTTGGATTAACCTTGTATTTTTTGAAAATGGAAAGGATCAATGGTTCCATTAAGCTGGAATCCAATGGAAAAGAAATAGTAACTTCTCCATCATCATGACTTTCCAATTTTATTCCCTGCTCAATTTCCAATTCGCAATCCTGCAGACGGTAGTTTGGATTTTGAAGAAAATAATGATTGAAATCGCTTATGCTATGAAAGTGGGGAAGTTCCCTTTCGTCAAAAAAGTTTTCCTGCTCATCAAAACCTGCGATTTTTAATCCAAGGAGTTTTAATTCCTCAGGAAACAAAAGGCTTGCCTGCAAAGTGGACATTTCGGCAAAGTAATATCTTTCTGTCTGAAGATCATTCCTGTCGTACCGCAATAATTTGAGTTTAAAATAGCTTTCTGTTTCAAAAGAATCTTTACCATTATTATTTATTTGCTTTGAACAATCGGGAGCGTCAGATTGCTCATGGTGCAGACCTGCCTTAATTTCTTCGGGACTAAGCTCCCAATTTCCCCGGGTGTGTTCATCACAATAAAAGCCTTCAAACTCCATATTTTCAACCAGGGTTTCTATAGTCTTCCTGTCAGCACAAATCAAAAAGAAAAAATTATCCCAATCTATTGCAAAAAGCAGCTTTTGGTTCGTGTCATATATGTAATAATCATTGTAAACAATCGTATTGCAAAATTCTTTTTCGGTAAAATCCTCAAGACGGATTGTTTTACGATCCAGCGAAAATTCCTGTTCGATCGTCAGTTGATGAAGGCCCAGAAATCTGAAACTCCGGTAAATTTGTTTTTTGGACAATACATTGAACGCTCCTTTCACCGGAAAATACAGCTGATTTGAAAGCGCATATTCCGATAGCTTATGGGCCAGATCTATTCTGTTGAAAACAGGACGGTAGGCACCGATGGACGTTTTGAGCGCTCTGTTGATTTCACCGACTTGCCAGAAGTTGCAGGCTTTTTTAATTTCCTGCCAGGGGATGCTTTCGCCTTGTTCAAAAATCTCGTCATCGGAAGGATAGTATTCATTGTCGAATAAAAAAACATCGGCATTGGATTGGGGTATTTTCTCAAACAAAGCATCTTTTTCTCTGAGTTCTTCCAAACTAATCTGTTCACCATTTTTATAACCTTTGTTGCGGAAAGGCGTTTTCTTTAATTTGAAAAAAGGCGAAAAACCAATAAACACCGTGTCAAAACAGGCGCTGTAATATTTTAAAATCGGCGTATCCCGTTCCGGATGCAGGGGTTTATTCAGGAAATTGTTCATTTTTTGAAGACTGATTTAAGGATTGGTTTTTTCAAATACAGCTTTCTCACTTTCTCCTTTGTCCCAAAGCCATTCTACAGGATAAGATTTTCCGTTGACCTCTATGGTACCGACAAATGCGTAGGAAGTGTTGCCGGCAACTGCACTGTATCTGCTATATGCTTTGGTGAACATCAACGGGGTGCCCACCGGTATTTCCAACAAAATGGGGTCGGAAGGGTCAAATTCATGCGTAATGTTTAAAGGTTCCTTAATGAAATTATGAGGAGGCAGTTCAAACATGACCATAACCGTTTTGGTGCGTAACGGCTGATTGAAAACCTCCGGAAGAAAACTTTCACCGGAAACCTCTTTGATCGTCACCCGGGTCGTGTACCAGAAAAAGAACACAAAACCCACGATCAGAACGATGGCTGCGATTCCACCTGTGGTTAACCATTTTCTTAAAGTCATATACAATTTCATTTAACGCATTAAAACAAATTTAACTGAAAACCACAGCAACCTCTAGTGTCTTTAACAATTTTGTCTGCCATCTCTAAATTGCTACTTCACAGCGTATTGCGCTTGCGAGCCGCACTTCGGCAACTCCACCATATAAAGACATAGCCACCAGGACACCAGGCCACTATGTTTTTTCTTTGTGTCCCGATAGCTATCGGGATCGTGTCTTTGTGCCTTGGTGGCAAAGAAAAAGGGGTAGCCACCAGGACACAACCAGTCCTCGTTTGTAACGAGAATTGGTAAAAACAAGTTATTACTTCTTTAGGCCAGCCGTTCCTTGATGGAAACTATGCCACCTGTCTGCGGAATATCGAAGGAGTCATTGACCACAGTTATTATCATTTGGGCCAGATTTCCCTGATAAGAAAAATGATACATCAAAGTGAATCGTGAATACCTAGTGCCCAAAATTGAGTTTACACATCTTTTTCTTTCAGTGATGCATATACGTAAAATCATTCATTCTTCACAATTCAAAGTTCTTGCCACAGAGTAATACTTAATACTGTCTCCGATATCCAAAATCCTTCAGCAAATTTCAACCTGGCAATAGACAAATACAGTTGCAGGAAGATATGTACCTTAAAGATTAATATTTCAGAAAGCCGATTGCGATCAGTAACAACTAATATTAATGGCCGTATCTCAATTTTCGTAATCGGATGCATGGGCAGGGACCTTTGAAGCAACATTCATTTCCTTAATCTTTTAAGACAAGATTATCTTGTTTATTATCCTTTGATGACATTCTTCAATGCATTACGATTTAAACAAGTATTCAATACAAAAACTCATGAAAATTTTCAAACTCGCAGTGCCAATTTTTCTTTTAGTTAGCCTGCTTGCAGCATGTAAAAAAGAAATTGACACTACGCCCACACGAGGGCCGAAGCCTCCCCTGCCAGATGGCATTACTACCAGGGAGATGAAAATTTCACTTCCTCCTGAGGTCAACATTGACCCGGCAACCTGCAACATTTTTTCTCAGTCGTTTTATGCAAAGCGTATTGATAGTGGCGGTTTTAAGGTACCCTACACTGCCGGAAAACCCAATATAGCATGGGTATTTGACAAAGACGACAATGCAATCCTTGCTGGATTCGTTACCGATTCCAGCAATACGATAAGTGTAGCTACCACTGCAGCAGTGCTTCTGTATATCGGTACGGGAGCTACCTATCAGCCTGATGAAGTCCTGGCAAAATTTATTAGTGGTATCGACGCTGTTCCCGGAGCATCCGAATGGGAAACAGAATTGGAAGGTATTTTCAAAAGCGACCCTTTAATGCTCAAGAAGGGACTCTTTATTGAACCTCTTAAGACAAGGGTTGCTGCTTTTATCAACTCAGGAGTGATAAAGCGCAAACCTGCAGACATAACCGTGGATGCCAATGACATTAGAAGTGGATTACAACTTGCAGAAAGCGGTTTGAATAATTTTGTAATAAATAATTCTATTCGGAGAAGAGCACAGGCCTTTGTTTATAAGATGAGCTACACGGACATGCAGGATAATACTGTTACCGTCAACAATACTATCAGTGGAAGTGTAACAGCACTGTCAAGTACCAGGATCCCACAGCCTGGTGGAATCAGAGATTTCAAAGGGGTACTGCAGGATTGGGCAGGAGGCAAAGGGATAGATTTTTTCACTGTGACCACCCCTCAAATTGAAATTCCTCTTGAAGACAATGAGAAGTCTGCAAAGTTCAAAGTTCGCGTTATTGGTCCGGGCAAGCCGGTTAGCATCTCTATGACCAGTGACGAAAGAGGAAGATGGTGGAACTTATCCACACAGACAGCATTATTAGATTTTCTACTACCGGTGTTTACAGATGTTGTCGGCCATAAAGATCTGGCCAAAAAGATGAATGACAAATTAGACTTAGGAGATAACCAGAAAAGTCTAGTAAAATTAATAGAAAAGACAGGGGATCTGATCGCTGCCATCCCGGCGGCCAGTGATGCTATTGAGGCAGGGGATTTTGACAAGGTTATTACCGAAGTGCTTTTTGCCATGCTCAACAGTCGTATGGGTAATGCTGCGAATGAGTGGATAAAAGCATTATATGAAAGTGTAGCTGATTATGTAGAAGCCAACGTCTCTGATTTCTATAAAGACCCCAGTTTTATAGAAGACCGGTTAGAGAACCTCATGGCCATACTTGAAATAGTCGACATGAGCTTAAAAGCTGTGGACTACGCCAGGATTACTAAGGCCATCCTGCAATCCAACACTATTGAGGAATGGGACCTGCTGGCAAGAGAAGTTCAGATAAATATTAGTCCGGTTGAATTTTCTGTAGGCACAGGCGGAGAACAAAAATTAACCGCCCATATCAAGACCGATTTGGGCAGTAGTAATCCGGTGATAGAATATCAATGGGAAACCTCCGGAAAGTACGGTCACCTGAAAGACGATCGTGGGCATGAGGGCACATCCTTCTCAAGCTCATTGGATAATGTTACCTACCTGGCTACTGCCACCAACACAGGAACTACCGAGCTTAAGGATACCATTAAAGTAACTGTGTACCTCAAACAAGGACAAACCAAATCCAAAATCGGAGAAGCAAAATCAGTAGCAACTCTCACAAAAAATGAAGTAGTGGTGGTAAATGTTGCTACCCATGTAAACGTTTTTACAAGCAGGATAGACGTCAATGGCGACCAACTCTACAAAGCCAGCAATCCAACATGGGATGCCTCCATCACTCCAAGACCCGGTGCTAAGTCTTATACTATGCGTGTAATTAAGAATGGCGAGAAATTATCACCTGTTACAAAGACCCCAAGCCCTTCAGATACGATATGGAGGCATCCAGGAGGAAACATCGGAACAGCAAATGGCACTGACTGTTCGAGGAGCGGTATGTTTGCCAAGATAGATCTAAATGCCGCTCAGGCAGCAGAAGAAAGAACCCGGCAAGAGGCATTGATCGCCTGCTGGAGAGGATTGGGAATTACCGCGGTTGAGTTTACTATTGAATATTGATAAAGCCAAGGCACAAATAAAACCCGAACCATTGCAGAAGACTTCAATGCTTCGGGTTTTTCATTCAATTCTTTGAATGGTTGCCAATATACAGCAATTCAATGCAATTGATTAATCCCTGTATAATAACTCTACAGTTGCCGATCGGGCACTATTGCTAATCATTGATGATAAATATGGGCTTTGGCCATACTTCATTCTAAATGCATCATCAATTGACTTGTTTATCTCACCCTGCACCAGTTCAGAATTCACTTCTATCGTCATGCCTGCTGCAATGAGGCGTCCGGCTTGATGTTTTCAAATTATCTGCTTCATTTTTTTTGCAATTCGTCTGTTGTAAACTGATTATTAATTGTTTTCACTTTTTTTAATTTTTGCTTGAAGGCCATGGTGTTTTCCCTTGAGTTCCCTTGGAACTTTCACCCAGATTGACACCGATATCATGATTGGCAAACAAGGCTTCTGTAGTTCTTGTACTTTCAACCTTAATCTCTGCAAATCCATTTTCCGATTCTTCCATATCTGCCGATGAAAGTGTAATCCTAAGTGCATTGATGTTTTCATCAATATGGTTTGGATTAGAAGTTCCGGGTATTGGTACGATCGATGGATATTCTGCCAATAACCAGGCAATTCCCCGAACTATTTCATCCAACAATTTATTATCAACAGAGCCAGGAGCGAATTAATGGCCAACAATTCTGTCAGTGAAATCGCCTTCAATCCGGGTTTTGCCTCGCCGCAGGCTTTAAGCCGTTTCTTTAAGTTGCATACTGATAAAACGCCTTTGGAATATGCACGGTCAAAAAGCAGGTGAAAGCCTAATTAAGAATTTAATTTTTGTCAGTTCAATTCCTGCGGTGAATCAAAGTATAGGATAGTTAAAAATTTCCTTTTGTATTTCTACCAAACAGTTATTCGGGTACAAACTTCCGTAATCCATATACCAATTTAACTATTCGTCTGTTCCAATTTTGCATTATCAAATAAAGTGAATGTTATGCAAGTCAATGTTGGAACAATCCATTTAAAAAAAGGAACTTCAGGTGTCCTGCTGTTAGGAATATTAAGCGCCCTGATGGCCATGACATCATTATCTGTGGATATCTATCTGCCGGCGATGCCGGAGATGCAACAGGCTTTGCAGGGTGATGTAGAATTAACTATTACAGGTTTTCTCATCGGCTTTTCTATCGCACAGATTTTCTGGGGGCCGGTGAGTGATAGGTATGGTAGAAAGAAACCGCTTTTCATTGGTTTATCCTTGTTCATTGTTGGTTCTGTTGGTTGTGCCATATCACAAACAATGTCTGAAATTGTTTTCTGGCGGGTGATTCAGGCATTGGGCGCGTGTACCGGACCGATGCTTTCACGTGCGATGATAAGAGATATGTATGGACAAACAAAAGCTGCTGAAGTACTTTCCACATTGATGATTGTGATGGCGATAGCTCCGATTGCAGGTCCGTTAATCGGCGGACAAATATTAGTCATCAGTACCTGGCACAGCATATTTGGGTTACTTGCTGTCATTGGTGTATTGCTATTTTTTGCATCACATGCATTACCGGAAACTTTACCTGAAGAACGCAAAAACAAAGAAGGTTTATGGTCTGCGTTTTCAAAATATGGACTCCTGGTTAAGAACAGGAATTTTATGATTTATACCCTTTGTGTTACTTTTTTCTATATGGGTGTTTATGCGTTTATCGCAGGTTCACCATTGGTGTATATCAATTATTACGGTGTCAAACCGGAGAACTATGGTTATTTATTCGGAGTGAATGTTGTCGGCCTTATTGGCTTAAGCTTTTTGAACAGGAAAATGGTAAGAAAATACAGTTTGAATTTTTTACTGAAGGTTTCCACAGCGGTTGCAATGATTGCAAGCATCATATTGGTAAGCCTTGTAAAATTTGAAATAGGTGGAATATGGAGTGTAGTCATTCCCTTGTTTTTTATTTTCAGTATGAATGGAATTATTGCTGCATGTACTACGGCTGCTGCATTAGATAAAATTCCTGAAATGGCAGGCGCAGGCGCCGCATTATTAGGTTCACTGCAATACGGAAGCGGTATCGTTTCCACAATCCTCATCGCCATCTTTGCTACACCCGATGGAAACCCCTGGACGATGAGTTGGATTATTGCACTCTTTGTCACATTAGCGTCTATTGTACTTTTTCTGGGAACCCGCAAAAATCAAATCAGTAATAAGGGTTAGAATCGCAGTAATGCGTATAACAACACTACAATCATCATTGTCTAATTTTGCTTCAACAATTAAAAATATCAGACCTGAATACAAATAGAAAAGACATCATCGTACTTACCGGAGCAGGACAGCTCGGTATGGCGATAGCCAGAAGAATAGGATACGGAAAAAAGATTTTTGTTGCCGATTGGAAATTTGAAAACGCACACGCTATCGCCAAAACCATGCAGGAAGCTGGTTTTGAAACTATACCTTTCAAAACGGATATTTCATCAAGGAAATCAGTTGCAGAACTCATTGAAGCTGCACAAAATGAAGGTGAAATTTCAATGTTCATCAATGCGGCAGGCGTATCACCAAGCCAGTCATCCATTGAACAGATTTTGAAAGTGGATTTGTACGGAACAGCTCTTTTACTGGAAGAGTTTGGTAAAGTGATAAAAGCAGGTGGAACCGGGGTTACCATTTCAAGCCAGTCGGGTCACCGGATGCCGGCTTTAACTGCGGAAGAAGACCGGTTGTTGGCAACAACTCCTACAGAAGAATTGTTGGATTTGGAAATGCTGCAACCCAAAAACATAAAAGACACTTTGCATGCTTATCAAATGGCAAAGCGTTGCAATGTAAAACGTGTTATGGCGGAAGCTGTGAAATGGGGAGAAAAAGGTGCAAGGATAAATTCTATTTCACCGGGTATCATCATTACGCCATTGGCTTTGGATGAAATCAACGGACCCAGAGGCGATTTTTACAAAAATATGTTTGCCAAATGTCCGGCAGGTCGTCCGGGAACAGCAGATGAAGTAGCCAATGTGGCCGAATTATTATTATCTGAAAAAGGCGCATTTATTACCGGGGCAGATTTCCTGATTGATGGTGGAGCAACTGCGTCTTATTTCTATGGTCAGTTTCAACCTGAAAAAAATAAGTAGCTGTTTTAAAATGGCAAAACACGAAGCAATAAAAAATGGTGGCATCTTTTCCATTGGTGAGAAGAACATCAATTATGCAAAATATTTTATTGGTGATAGCTATCT
Source organism: Chitinophagaceae bacterium (assembly GCA_023957755.1). GTDB lineage: Bacteria > Bacteroidota > Bacteroidia > Chitinophagales > Chitinophagaceae > Ginsengibacter. Next base: position 275,839 of record JAMLGT010000001.1, on the reverse strand, counting down.
GAAAAGTTTGGTGGCTGACCCAAAATTGAATGTGGGTGTTAGCCTGGTAACCTTTGAACCGGGATGCAGGAATAACTGGCATATCCATCACGATGGCTTTCAGATATTATTGATAACAGGTGGTGAAGGCTGGTATCAGGAAGAAGGACAACCCGCACGATCCCTAAAAGCCGGTGATGTGGTAGTCACCCACGATGGCGTAAAGCACTGGCATGGCGCCACAAAAGACAGTTGGTTTGAACACATCGCAATCACAGCAGGTAAACCGGAATGGTTAGAGCCGGTGGGGGATGATACCTATCAATCTTTGTAAAGTAAATAACTTCAGGTTTTTGCCTAAAGGCTATTGCAATCTGAAATAATAAAAGATTGGGAACAGGATTCAGCTGATAGATACTTTTGAGCAAAATATGCAAGTCATACTTTGTATTTTCTATAAGATATCAAATTATCCAAAGTATAATTTGAATTACCGGTTATTCTCTCATCTTCCAAAATGATGATTTGCAAAATGGGGCTTGGGTCATTTTGGTTATCATTCATCATAAGTTTTAGAATTCAGCGATTCTTTGTTTATTCAGATTGCATCTTTTCATTTAATTACCGACCAAATGCAACCAGTAAAAATGGTAATTATATCCGTAATCGGTATTAAGAGGAATTGCTGGTTTAGGATGATATTTGCTCTTATTGAGTTCTGAGAATTTCTAAGTTCATTCTATAAATCACAAAGCCATGGAAATTATCAAAATAAAAAGTGTAGGTGAGTACAGCGAATTAAGAGGCGCTGAAACTTTACACCCTTTGATCAATGTACTGGATTATGGAGATTTAAAAACACTGAAACCGGCATCCTACAATTGCAGTTTCTACAGTGTGTTTTTTAAATACACTAAATGCGGTGACCTGCGATATGGTAAAGAAACTTATGATTACCAGGAAGAGAGTTTACTGTTTGTGGCTCCCGGTCAGATACTCACCGTAGATAAATACCTGCCGGATGTAAAACCCAAAGGCAAGATGATTATTTTTCATTCGGATTTTATCCGGGGTACGGCCCTGAAAAATCTGTTGAATGATTATAGCTTCTTCTCCTATGCCTCCAATGAAGCGCTGCATCTTTCCAAAAAAGAAAGAGAAATTGTTTTAAACATTTTTGATTTGATAGAAGATGAATTAAAGCAAAACCTCGATAAACACAGCCAGACTTTGGTCATATCTCATTTGCAATTGCTGTTTAATTATTCCTCCCGGTTTTACGACCGGCAGTTCATCACCCGCAAACACGTGAACAAAGGCATCCTAAGTAAATTTGAAGATATTTTAAACAATTATTTTACTTCGGATAAACCGGTAATGATTGGGTTGCCTTCTGTTGCTTTTTGTGCGGATGAATTGCATTTGTCTGCCAATTATTTTGGTGATTTAATTAAAAAAGAAACCGGAGAGTCTGCTCAGGAATACATACAAACCAAACTCATTGATGTAGCCAAAGAACGCATCTTTGATTTGGACAAATCCATCAGTGAAGTAGCATATGATTTAGGTTTTAAATATCCGCAACACTTCAACCGGTTGTTTAAAAAGAAACTGGGGATGACACCGAATGAATACAGGCAGTTGAATTGATTTGAGCTGTTTTCCTTGGATTTTTTAAGAAGGGCAGGCGATGGATAAAATTTTAGTATAGGGGGAAAAGAATATCGTCAAAAATTACTCATTCACCACCATAATCTTCCCGCTGCTCCGATTGCTTCCATGTATGGATGGACTATAATTTAATCTGATAATTGCACTGATACCCTAAAGTTGTAAAATACAAATACCTTTAGCCTATGAATGAAAAAGTGAAACCGGTTTTTAATAAGCGTATTTTCTGGGATGTGGATTTTGATAAAATTGATTACGATGGGAAGGCTAATTTTGTGATTGAGCGCGTATTTGAGCGGGGTGATGTGGAAGACATTCGCAATTGCCGGCGATACTATGGCGACGAGAAGGTTTCAGAAGTTTTACTCCATGCAAAATTTTTGCCTGAAACAAGAATGTACTTGGCCAGTGCAGTCATCAACAAACCACTAAAAGAATTCAGATGTTACATACTGAGGCAATCGAACCCCGAACTTTTTCCTTACTAAAACAATTACTTGAAATTTCGGAATTAAAAGATTTTTCATTAGTTGGGGGTACCGCGTTGGCTTTGCTGTATGGTCATCGGAAGTCAGTTGATTTGGATATATTTTCATACAAACCATTCGAAAATATTTCCATTATCAATGCTCTTAAAAAAGAGTTTCAGAAGAAATTCGTAATGGAAGAAAAGCCTCCTCAGTTTGGAATCTTTTGTTTCATAGATGGAACTAAAGTTGATCTTGTCCACCATCCCCACCCACTTATACGACCTGAAATACAGATGGATGATATCAGTATGTTTTCTACGGAAGATATTATCGCCATGAAAGTACAAGCCATTTTAGGAAGAGGCAGAAAGAAAGATTTCTGGGATATTGCGGAACTGCTGCAACATTATTCGGTTGCGGATTTTGTCCGGTTTCACAAAGAAAAATATGCAACACAAAATTTGTTGATTACCGTGCCACAGGCACTTACTTATTTTGCCGATGCTGAAGAAAGTGGGGATCCTGTAAGTTTAAAAGGCCAAACCTGGGAGAGCGTAAAGAGTTTTATCAGTTCAAAGGTGAGAGATTTTCTGAGATAGAGCTCATCTTTTCCAAATCGCTTAACCTCACACATAGTTTTAATTCACTTGGCAATTTTTATCCTCAAATATCATAACTTCCATACTTCAATACCTGCTTTCGGGTCCATCATTCTCCCGATTTTTTCTTCTGCAATATTTAAAAATAATTTCATATCCTGCTCACAAATTCCGGAGTAATTCCAAGATAAGCTGCAATCTGCGTTTGTGGTATCCTGTTAGATAATTGCGGATAGGTTTGAATAAAAGATAAATAGGGTTCTTCTGCAGTAGAGCTGATATTTTGTAATAATCTTTTTTGCAAAGCGACATGGCTGTTTTCTATCAACACCCTGAAGATGCGGTTGAATTTTGGCGCCTGATCGTATAGTGCAGTCAGATTTTCAAAACTGGTTTGCAATACCATGGTATCCTCTAATGCATCAATATTCAGTTTTGAATTTTTCCTCTCATAAAAACTTCCAATGTCGGTTATCCACCAGTTTTCAGCAGCAAACTGAAGAATATGTGTATTCCCTTTTTCATCTATGGCAAACATGCGCAGGCAACCGCGCACCACAAAATTCATGTGTTTACATACATCGCCTTCCTGTAATACATAATGCCGTTTGCGATAAAGCCGTGGCTGAAAACGCTCTGAAACCAATTTTTCCTCTTCATCAGCTAAAGGAATAATCTTTTCAAAATAATCCAGCAAGGGCTCTATGGAGGCCTGCGTTAAATCTTTTTTCATCAGGAATAAATTAGTTTGATTTTCAATTTAGCAAATGGCATCACATCAACTAAATTACTATTTTTAAAAAGAGGCGGATTCATGGCTCATTTCAAAGTGAAGGAATGTGAGACTCAATCAAATCTTTGCGATAAAGTAAGCGAACTGTAATTTTGGAATTCTGAATTTATAATTTTTAAATATCATTGTCCGGTTAAAATATTCAAAATGTGGCTAAAGCCCTTGTTAAGCAAGACTTTCATAGCTCTACCCTAAAGGGTAGGGTAATAAATAGAAAATCTAAGCCCAGTGGGCTTTAGCCCAACTTAATCGGACAACAGTAATTTTTAACCAGAAGGGTTCAATAGCTTATATGAAAGAATCCAACGGCGAATTATCATCCGGCAGTGCAGAAAATTTTTTTGTGCTGACCCTGGATTTTTCCAAAGGAGTTATCCTGGAAGACCTGATTGCCAGAAGCAATGTCCGCAATGATTTTTTCATCTTTGTTTTATTAGCAGAAGGTAAGGCTGGCGCAAAGATTAATCTCAAGGAATTGTATCTGAAAAAGGATGATTTACTGATTATTCCACCTGATGCCGCTAAAGAGCGCCTGTATATCAGCGAAGACGCTGTATTAAAGATTGTGGCTTACACTTCTGAGTTCATTGCACAATTGAACTTACCCGATCGCTTCTGGGAGGTTACAGATTATTATACTACCAAACACAAACCGATTTGGAGGCTGTCAAAACCGGTTGCCAAAAACCTCGTCAAACTGATAAACCAGATGGAAGGGAGAATATCAGAAGAAAATAACCACCCCTACAAAAATGAAATCCTGAAATATATATTCATGATTTTCATTCTTGAATTGGCTGCACTTGCCCCTCAGTACGCATTGGAAAATAATGAACAGTTTACCAGGAAAGAATCACTTACCATTCAATTCTATGCACTGGCAAAAAAACATTTTCGCGAACAAAGGGAATTGAAGTTTTATGCTGATGCATTATTTGTGACTCCCAAACACCTTACGGAGACTGTAAAGGAAGTCAGTAAACGCAGTGCAGGGGAAACCATAGACTTACTGCTCCACCAGGCAGCCAAAATCCAATTAAAAACCACCTCCAGGAGCATAGCTGAAATATCAGATGCATTAAATTTTAGTGATCAATCTTCTTTCGGAAAATTCTTTAAACGCATAGAAGGAATATCCCCCAGAGCATACCGGGCCACGCGCTCCTAATCTGTCGGATTCCGACCTTTGAGCCTGAATTTATCCCTCATTTTACCATAGAAAGTCAAGATTCCGACTTTCAGACCAATAATGCCGACAATCCTCCCTTCTCTCATGTACCTGCCGCTGGTAATTTTGCCCCGTCAATAACCAATAAGGTAAGCCGGTAATTGACAGGATAACAAATTAAAAACTATAAATTAAAAGATCATGAAGAAGATTCTAGTAAGTGCAATGGCCCTTGTGTTAATAACAGGAAGCGCCTCAACTGTAATGGCTCAACAGGGTTTCTCGGTAGGCATAAAAGCTACCCCTCAATTCAGCTTCCTGCAAAATAGCGATGATAATGACAACAATGCTATTAAGAAGAAAGCCACTTTCAACACTAATTTCGGAGTGGGTGCAGGATACAACTTTACGGACAATACAGGAGTAGGATTAGATGTGCTCTATTCTCTCCAGGGTGAAAAATCAGAGGTTTTGGGCCTGGAAGTAAATCAGAAACTGGAGTATGTAAAAGTGCCTGTATATTTCTCATACAATTCTGATGCTTCAAACGCAGTTTCGTTTTTCGGAAAGGTAGGCCCACAGGTCAGCTTTCTTACGAATGCAAAAATATCAGGAGGAGGCAGCGATAAATTTATCGATAACAAAGACAAGTTTGAGAAGGCAACACTGGGCGCTATGGCTAATGCAGGCGTACAGTTTAAATTAAGCCCAAACATTTTCCTCCAAACCGGATTACAGTTTGATTATGACTTTACAAACGCAGAGGATAAGGATTATGCAGGACATATCTCCGGCAGGTCAAACACTTACAATATGACTGCCGGTGTACAGGTAGGCTTGAAGTACAGGTTTTAAGTTTTACGGTAAGGATAAGCTGAAAAGCCAACCCGGGAAGCTGCCTCGATACACAGGGGTGGCTTCCTTCCTAAAAAGCCTCAAAACTTATCTTTTCTATCCTGGCCTCAAGGCAAAAAGGATTTTTACAGCCATAGTTTCTCCCTAAAATATGTATCATTCTATAAAATTTATCACCATGAAAAGTAGTATTGAAAGACGGTTAAGACACTGGTATCTCTTGCTGATTACCGGAGTTATTTTCACGATTCTGAGCATTTGGGTTTTCTTTACCCCCATCGCTTCATTCTTAGCCCTGGCATGGGTTATCAGTATCGGGTTTGTCATCGGAGGTATTTCAGAAATAGCCTACAGTATTTCTAACCGAAAGCACCTAAAGAGCTGGGGCTGGTATTTAACCGGCGGTATCATTACCCTTATCCTGGGACTGCATTTGTCTCTAAGACCCGGTTTAACAGCATTGATTTTGTGTTATTATATTGGTTTCTGGCTGTTGTTTCGTTCAATTTTGGAAATTACAAACTCCTTTGAACTAAAGAGATACCGGGTTAAAAACTGGGGCTGGGTGTTGACGTTTGGAATCCTGGGCGCTCTCATCTCTCTTATCCTGTTATGGAACCCTGTAATTACCAGCGTGGCCGTAATCTACTGGCTGGGCATTGGTCTGCTGATCTTTGGATTGTTACAAATTGTGCTGGCTTTCGGATTAAGAAAAATCAGGAACAAAATTGAAGATATACGTGAAGACTTTGAAGAGTTGGATTTTGATTAATAAAACGGCTGGAGCCCTATATCTGAATCTGAGTCATACGCTCATAAAGAAAATCACATTTGTCAGGTGCAATTGAATCCCACATTTCATACGATGTGCTTTAACAGAACCATAAATAATTACTTAGTTCAGTATTTTGTGAACTCAATAAACTGATGTAGTTTTGCACCCGAAAACAAAAAGGTATGTCAGAAAAAATTAAACTTACGAAAGAACAGGTGGAACTGATTGAGCAATATGCCGTCATGATGGAACAGACCAATTTGCAGCCCGCAATGGCCAAAATTCTTGCCCTGCTAAACGTCGCAGATGAGACAGAACTAAGTTTCAATCAAATTCAGGAGACTCTTGGATTGAGTAAAAGTGGTACAAGCCAGGCAATCACGCACCTGCTGGCCACAGACAGAATAGAATATAAAACCAAATTGGGAGACCGGAAAAGGTATTTTTATGTACCGGTGCATAAGTGGAAAGATATTGCAGCGAGACACTTTGCGGGGCTGGAAGCCTATATGAAACTAAACCAGAAAATTTTAGCACAACGAAGCAAAAAAACAAAAGAGTTTAACGACATCCTGAAAGAAATGACTGAATTTCTCAGCGCGCTCTATAAAGTGTATGCTGACAGGATCAAATAATTTTTTTTTAAAATAATAGTTCAGTAATATCTGAACTAACTAAACATAATAGATGTATGAAGAAGTATTGGTTCCCATTTGTCGCCGCAGTACTGCTTGGCAATGTAACTCTTGCACAGGAAAAAGATACTCTGAGGCTTACACTTAACGAAGCTATAGACTATGCGGTAAAAAATAACCCACAACTCAAAAGTGTACAGCTGGATGAAACTAACAATCAGTTTAAGATTAAAGAAATCAAGTCATCCGCATTGCCTCAGATTACCGGTAGCGCAGGAGGTACAGACAATTTTCAAAGAGGTGCTCAATTATTACCGGGTGAAATAATGGGACAGCCCGGCACTACAATACCTGTAAAATTCGGTACCCGCTTCGTGTACAACGGCACGGTGCAACTCAGCCAGAATATTTACAACCCATCCATAACAACAGGACTGAAGGCTGCCAAAGAAAGTCAGGGATTATACGAACTGCAAACTTTCCAATCCAAAGAAGACCTGATATACAACATGGCAAAATTGTATGTACAAATTCAGTTGGCTGAAAAACAAAAAGAATTGTATGCGGGCAATATTAAAAGAACAGAAAAGCTACTAGACATCACCAGCCTTCAACTGAAGGAAGGAATTATCAAAAAGGTGGACGTTGAACAATTAAAAGTGAACCTCACCAATATGAGGACCCAACTCTCTAATGTGGAAAATGATTACGAAAAGACGATTGACAACATAAAGCTCCTGATGAACCTGGATATGGAACAGCCCATTGTAATAACGGCACCCCGGGGATCCGAGAAAGTAGCTGTATCCAAACAATTAAACCTGGATGCCAATACGGATTTGAATATTCTTGACAAACAAATTCAGCTGCAAAATCTGAACACTGAAAACATTAAGGCCGGTTATAAGCCCACACTTTCCTTCTCTGCCAATTTCGGACGTCAGTGGCAGACAGAAAAACTATTTAAAAACAATGCTGCCACAGGTATTTCGTCCGGATATTACAGTCTGAATCTGAGCATCCCAATCTTTGATGGTTCTAAAAAACGTAACCAAATTGCTCAAAGCAATACTGCCTTAAAACAACTGGAGCTCACCAAAGAATATACTGCCAAACAAATCCAAACCCAATTCAGGACAGCCAATAACAATCTGAATCAAAACCAAAAAGTTTTTGAGGCACAAACACAGAATATGCAACTGGCAGAAGACCTGTACAATGTGGCAAAGCTGTCATATACAGAAGGAGTATCTGACCTGGCGGAGTTAATCAATGCAGAAAACAGTCTGCGCGAAGCACAGTCGCAGTACCTCACGGCTATGCTCCAGACAAACCTTGCCGAACTTGAAACCATGAAGGCTAGCGGACAATTAAGCCAATTAATAAAAGAATTTTCAATCAATCATTAAACAATCACAATAATAAATCAACCATAAAATGAAAAATCTTAATAAAAATAAACGGTCAAAGCTCCTTATTCCCGTTGCAGTAATTGCGGCGCTGGTAATCATCGTAGTATATACACTCGTTAACAACAAAAAGGTAATTGAGGCCAGGGCTACTGCAGTACCTCAAAGCGTAACTGCAATACCCGTAAAAATTGCGGAGGCTGAATTACAATCAATGGATAACCATATTGAATTGACGGGCTCGTTTGAAGCGCGTCAGACTTTGCCATTGATTGCAGAAGCGCAAGGCTCAATTATTGAGCTTAACATTCAGGAAGGACAGAGCATCCGCACCGGGCAGGTTATCGCACGAATTGACCCAACATCCATTCAGTCCAGTCTTGCTGCGGCTGAAGCTTCATACAATAACGCCGTCAAAAATAAAGAACGGTATGAACGTTTGGCAGAAGCCGGCGCCATCAGTCAGAAACAATACGAGGATGTAGCACTGAATGTGGATAAGGCGCGTACCGATGTTAAAAATATCCAACAGCAAATGAAATATACCATAATCCGCTCGCCAATGTCAGGTTTTGTAAGCGAGGTTAAGGTGGAGCAGGGAAGTTTTGCTTCGCCCGGAATGGAGTTGGGCGGTGTCGTGGACATTTCTAAATTAAAAATGGTGGTGAGAGTGGACGAGCTGGATGTAATTAAGTTGAAGAAAGGACAGGCTGTATCCATTAAGACAGAAGTATATCCTGACCATGAGTTTAGCGGAACAATTAGTTTGATAAGCGTACAGGCTGATGCCGGAAGGAAGTATAATGTTGAGATACAGGTGCCTAACAATAATGCATACCCGCTAAAAGCCGGCATGTTTGGTACGGCTAAGTTTAACACCGATCATCATGATAATGGTAAAAAGTTATTTATTCCGCGGCAGGCAATTGTAGGTAGCATCCAAAATGCACAGGTGTTTGTATTAAACAGTGACAGCACTGTAATACTTAAAAATATTGAAGTTCAGAACCAGAGTGGCGACCGGCTTATTGTCTTAAAGGGGCTTAACGAAAGTGATAAAGTGGTTGTCACAGGACAGATAAATCTACAGACCGGCACAAAAGTCCGGGTGGTAGAGTAACCATTATTCCAATTAATCTAAAAATTATTTTATGAACATTTCACGCATATCCGTAAAACGCCCCACATTGGTGGTAGTGATTTTTAGCATACTGGTGCTATTGGGGCTGGTTGGTTACAATACGCTTACTTACGAGCTACTCCCCAAACTGAGTGCACCCGTAATTTCTGTTACCACTATTTATCCCGGTGCGGGCCCAAATGAAGTAGAAACCTCTGTAACCAAGAAAATTGAAGAAGCGTTATCCGATTTGGAGAACTTAGATTATTCACAGTCCATATCCCAGGAAGGCGTGTCAGTTGTCACTGTAAGTCTGAAATATGGAACCGATGTGGACCTCGCTTTACAGGATGCACAACGCAAGGTAAATACCATTAAATCAGATTTGCCGGCAGCAGCCAAAGATCCGAGCCTCGGTAAATTCTCTCTGGATGAATTGCCAATCATGCGTATTGGTGCCTCCTCAGACATGGATGAACGCGAGTTCACTGATTTATTAGATAAAACAATTAAACCGGAATTGGGCCGTATTGATGGTGTGGCTAAAGTAGATATCACCGGAGGTGAAAAACGTGAGATTAAGATTAATGTGAAAAATGATAAACTGAAATTCTATAACATTTCTATTTTGCAGGTATCAAACGCCATTGCCAACGCGAACCTGAATTTCCCTACGGGCAGTATCAAAAATACGCAGCAGGATGTATCTATCCGACTGAGCGGGAAGCTGACTAGTCTAAATGAACTGATCAACCTTGCTGTATCTACTGCTGCTGACGGTAGCCAGGTATTGCTTAAAGATGTGGCTGACATATACGATTCAAAGGAAGATGCCACTACTTTAACAAGGGTTAACGGCATCCCCTCTATAGGTATTTCTATCATAAAAACAAAAGAAGGCAATACGGTGGGAATCAGTAATGAGGTGAAGGAGAAATTATCGCAAATAGAGAAGCAGTACAGTGCATCCAACGTGCACTTTAATATTGCAAATGATAGTGCAGATTTCACCAAAGAAGCTGCTAATTCTGTGATTCATGATTTGATTATTGCTGTGATACTGGTGGCGGTGATTATGCTGTTCTTCCTGCATAATATCAGGAATGCCCTCATTGTAATGATAGCGGTGCCCGTATCAATCGTTTCCACATTTGCCGTGATGGCGGCATTCGGATTCTCTTTAAACCTGATGAGTTTACTGGGTTTGTCATTGGTTATCGGTATCCTTGTGGATGACAGTATTGTGGTGTTGGAAAATATTCATCTGCGAATGGAACAGGGTAGTTCTGCCTGGGATGCGGCAGTGGATACGTGGAAAGAGATCGGCATCTCTGTTACGTCTATTACATTGGTGATTGTGGCAGTATTTTTACCTATCGTTTTTGTGAAAGGAATTATTTCTGATTTGTTATTCCAGTTCTCTGTAGTGGTGGTGGCTGCTACTTTAATCAGTTGGCTGGTATCATTTACATTAACCCCCTGGCTGGCAAGCCGCTTTACAAAGCTCTCGCACCTGAACCCTAAAAAGATAACTGACAAACCATTGATCTGGTTTGAAAATGTGATTAAATCGTTCCAGAATTTTTTCAGAAACATCCTCCAATGGTCCCTGCATCACAAGCGCATTACATTTACCGCGATCATGGCATTAGTAATTGCATCATTTACTTTGTTGGGTAGCGGTATGATAGGGGTAGAGTTTGCATCCAGCGGGGATAATGGCGAGTTTCAGATACAGGCTGAAATGCCAAAAGAAACACCTTTGACACAAACCAATTTTCTTACGCAGAAAATTGAAAAACAACTCCTGAGCGACCCCAATGTGACCAATGTATTTACTACCGTAGGTGCGTCATCCGGTAGAAGCAGTGCTGCTACCAGCGCTTATTTTGCTCAGATAAATGTAAAACTGGTTCCGAGTGAAAAACGGTCTATGTCGTCAAGCGAATATGCTGCCACCACAAAATTAAAAATTCAGGAAACCATACCGGGCGCAAAAATCACTGCATCGCCTGTTAGTATGATTTCAGGAAGCGCTACAGCTCCCATCCAATTTGAAGTACAGGGCGCTAACTTAGATACCATCCTGGCGGTTGGTGAAAAAGTCAAATCCATAATGGAAAGCGTACCGGGTACATCAGAAATAAAGGCATCAATGGAAGGCGGTAGTCCTGAGATTGCGATTAAGGTGGACAGGGATAAACTGGCAGAATTGAACTTGTCGCTGGATGTGGTAGGCGCCACCATGCAAAATGCATTTGCGGGAAACGATAATAGCAAATTCTTAGTGGGTGATGAGGAATATCCGATAAGGGTACAGCTTGACCAGTTTGACCGCCGCAATATGAACGATGTAAGCAATCTCACTTTTCAAAACTCAAAAGGTGACTTGATAAAACTAAGCCAGTTTGCATCTATTGAACCTTCAACAGGACCTACCACACTGGAGCGGAAAGATAAAGTACCAACGGTAACAATTACTTCACAGGTAGTAGGCCGCCCGGTGGGTACAGTAGGTAATGAAGTGCAGGCAAAACTTGACAAGATGGATTTGCCGGCAGGAGTGAATATTGCAGCGGCAGGTGATGTCAAAAACCAGGCAGAAGGTTTTAGCAGTTTATTGATTGCATTAATGGGTTCTATCATTTTGGTTTATCTCATCATGGTTGCCTTATACGATAACTATGCGTATCCTTTTGTGGTAATGTTTTCTGTACCGGTAGCAATGATTGGTGCATTCCTGGCATTGGCATTAACCATGACCAACCTTAGTATTTTTGGTATGCTGGGATTGATTATGTTGGTCGGACTTGTTATTAAGAATGCCATATTAATTGTTGACTTTACCAATCATTTAAAAGAAAAAGGTAAAAGCAGTTATGATGCACTGATAGAAGGTACGATGGAACGATTCCGTCCTATTCTCATGACCACTATTGCAATGGTAATTGCAATGATTCCTATTGCTGTGGCCACCGGCGCAGGTTCAGAATGGAAGAATGGATTAGCCTGGGTGCTGATTGGCGGGTTGACAAGTTCAATGCTTCTGACACTAATTATAGTACCAGTTACTTACCTGGCCGTTGACCGCATAAAAGAGAGGTTGGCAAAAAGAAAAGCAGCAAGGAAAGAAAGGAAGGCTGCTTTACAGTTAAAGGAGGCTGTAGCGTAAGAATAAAAAAATGCCCGCATAGGAGTTCGTTAGAAACACTCAATCAATGATTTCATACTTCAGATTGGGTGTTTTTTCTTTTTTAGAAGGGGCGGGAATCAACTTTTTTTGCCACTAAGGCACAAAGACACAAAGCGGCACAAAGAAAAAACTTAGTGTCCCGATAGCTATCGGGGCTTAGCGACTTGGTGTCTTCGTGGCTATTATCTTTCACTCTTGCCACAAAGGCACTAAGACTCAAAGCGGCACAAAGGAAAATCTTAGTGTCCCGATAGCTATCGGGGCTTAGTGCCTTGGTGTCTTCGTGGCTAACATCTTTCACTCTTGCCACTAAGGCACTAAGACACGAAGCGACACAAAGAAAAACCTTAGTGTCCCGATAGCTATCGGGGCTTAGTGCCTTGGTGTCCTCGTGGCTAACATCTTTCACTCTTGCCACTAAGGCACTAAGACACAAAGCGACACAAAGAAAAACCTTAGTGTCCCGATAGCTATCGGGGCTTAGTGCCTTGGTGTCCTCGTGGCTAACTTCTTACTTCTCTTGCCACTAAGGCACAAAGACACAAAGCGACACAAAGTAAAAACTTAGTGTTCCGATAGCTATCGGGGCTTAGTGCCTTCTTGTCTTCGTGGCTATCATCTTACTTCTTCTGCCACAAAGGCGCAAAGACACGAAGCAGCACAAAGAAAAAACTTAGTGTCCCGATAGCTATCGGGGCTTAGCGACTTGGTGTCTTCGTGGCTGAAGTTATAAGGTACCCAATGTTGGTTTAGTAACTAATATTTTCTTGGCCAAAAAATATAAATGTAATTTAGTACACATGGCGAATAGCCATATTTTGGAATTATGAAATAGTACAGATGTATAAAGAATTAATTAAAGAGTTAGAAACTGAATATTTGGAAGAAGTTGTCAGACCTTCTTTTCCATTTATTAAACACTTTGAAAGAGTTTCTTGGAGTGATGATAGTGTATCTGCTCCGAAAGTTTCTTTCCGCATCCCAGAAACATTCAGTGATTTTGAAGGAAGTGATTATTATTATCCAAATGCTGATAAATTTATTCATTACACTTCCTTTAGAAATACCGTAAATATTATCAATGACGGTTTTTTCCGGATGAACAGCCTCCAATATTTAGATGATCCTCAGGAATTACTTTATGCGGGAAATGAAATTTTAGGAACGTATGAAAAAGATGAACTAAAAGATTTAAAGGATCAGATATTCTGTATTTCCTTTTGTGACTATTCTAAAAATGGAGATAATTTTGATTCGTGGAGATTATATGGAGACAACGGTTTAGGTGTTGGTATAGTATTTCACTTTAGTTCGCCTACGAAAGGATGGAGAAGCAATTACCTTAGCAAGATTCACTATGGAAAAAATAACTTGATTAATACTACTGATGAGAAGTATTTGAAAAAGTTTTCGCTATTCAGGGAAAATCATGATAAGTTCATCAAAAAAAATAAAGAAAAAGTGAACTTATTATCAAATCCTTTCGGAAGGCAAGGAAAAATACCAGAATGGATAGGGGTTTTTTTAGGGTTTCACAAGAATGGTTTATATGCAATTGAGAATGAGGTTCGTTTTTTGCGATTTCATGAATCTTTTGATCAACATTCCTTTGTTTTAAACAACCGGAATGAAAAAACTTACTTTGACAAGTTATATATTAAAACTGAAGCAAACCTAAAATGTATCAAAGAAAAAACTAAGGACCAAATCTTCAAAGCAAAACCTAATATTTGGAATTCAAAATGGTTAGAGGAAGCTACTCTAAATGAGCCAATAGCAGTAATCGATAAATTAATTATTGGTTATAGACAAGAAAAAGACTTTGAAATTATCCAGGAATCCCTGTCTGACGGTTTTAATAAGAAGAATAAACAGAAAATTGACGTAGAATTATCTCCTCTCGCAAGAGTGTTTAATCCAAAACAATAGTAGGACAAACTATGAACGGTAGTTCTGGTTAAACTTTTAAGAGCTTATTGCGAAAGCAAATCCCGAACTACTAGTCCTATATTTACTCTGTCTGTATTCGAGACTTAATTTATGCTACGAGCTAAGGCTTCTAAAATTAGAAGCGGTATACCCCCCTACACCTTAATTAACTAATTGAAAATCAGCTTTCTAAAATAACCTCCTAAGCTACCCTTAGTTAATCACATTTTTTTATGATTGCCCCTTCCAATTGCAGGACTTTGATCAAAAGGAAGGGCTTTGATCAAAAGGAAACCAGCCGGCCAGGCCGGAGATTTTTTTCGAAATAACAGCCTTCAATTGATTGTTATATTACAAACATGTTTTATTTTTAATCCCGCTACGATCCTGATCGGCGGCGCACTTCTTCCAATATTTCCCATTTAAAAGCTGGCTAACTTATTTGCAAAATTGTTAATCTAAAAAATTAAGTGCCAGCGGTGACATTTCTCATTTCTTACGATAAATAATCTATAATAAAACTCAACAATTATGAGGTCCATAATTTACACACTCGTCAGCCTGTTCACAATTTCTGCCAATGCACAAACCGGTATTCCGGTTCCGCAAATGACTACTGCGGATAACCTTGTAAAAACTTTTATGACTAATTACAATGTCACAGGCCTATCTATTGCCATGGCTAAAGATGGCAAAATTGTTTATTCGCGTAGTTTTGGGTACCAGAATTTGTCCAAGACAATTGCCGTGCAGCCCCATAGCCTTTTCAGGATTGCCAGTTGCTCCAAACAAATAACAGCCATAGCCATAATGAAACTCCTGCAGGAAGGCAAACTTAGTATGTCTTCAAAGGTTTTTGGGCCCGGCGGTATTCTGGAAGACGCTCCGGTAATTTCAACTTCCACCATCACTGATACAAGAGTCTATGACATGACAGTTCAGCAACTGCTGGAACACACAGCCGGATGGGACAGAAGTGTCAATTGTAACCCCAACCCAACGCCGCCCTATCCATACTATTTCTCCGGATGCGATCCAATCAATAATCCGTTGACTGTGGCATTGGAACTGGGAACATCAAATCCTGTTTCTGAAAATTATCTGGTAAAATACCTCTTGCAAAAGGGACTGAATTTTGATCCGGGTTCTAAATACGCATACTCCAATATTGGTTACCTGGCTCTCGGAGCTATCATTGAAGAGCTTTCGGGCATGAGCTACGAAGAATATGTCAAGACACAAATACTGGCTCCTTTAGGTATATACGATATGCACGTAGGCAACAATCTATTGAGCGAAAAGATGGAACGCGAAGTGGAATATGTCAACACCGGCGGATATACCAATCTTTCAGTTTATGGAACGGGCGAACAACTACCCTGGACGTATGGAGGAATGAATGTACACGCAATGAGTGCGCACGGTGGATGGATTACTACCGCAAGCGATTTTGTAAAACTTGTTGCTGCAGTGGATGGTTTCGCTACGAAACCCGATATTTTAACGCCGGCTACCATTTCAGTAATGACAACTCCCTCCGCAGTAAACGCCAACTATGCCAAAGGGTGGTCGGTAAACGCATATAACAACTGGTGGCATACAGGTTCCATTCCGGGCACAGCATCCGAGGTGGTGAGATCGGCCAATGGGTATATCTGGTTCATCGTCACCAACTCCTCATTAAGCAATTTTACAGCCCTGGACAACTTGGGGTGGAACATCGTTGCAAGTGTAAGCACCTGGCCTACATGGGATCTTATGCTGGCGCCTACCCAAAATGCTTCAGACCTCAATTTCACCAACCTTACCCCTACTTCAGTTACAGTAAACTGGACAAACGGGAATGGCTCTTCCAGGCTCCTTTTGGTAAAAGCTGACGGCGCCGTCGATTCTTTCCCACTGGATGGCACCAATTACGCTGCTAATGCTGATTACGGCGCGGCTCCTGTGCTGGGAGGAGAGGTAAAAGTGGTATATAACGGGTCTGGTAACACGGTAAATGTGACAGGGCTTGAAGCAGGGAAGAACTATTATTTCAGAGTGGTAGAATTTAACAACAGCGCCGAAACGGGAAATAACTCACTATATGTCCTGGGAGACAACCCTGTCGGGATGGCTACACCCGGTGCAGTGCCTGTAAAACTGATTTCATTCAACGGCACCTATTCAGACAATGCGGCAAACCTTCACTGGAAAACGGCTAATGAAATTAATTCTTCAGCTTTCATAATTGAGAGAAGTGAAGACGGTACTCGATTTGACGAGGCAGGAAAAGTGGCTGCCAGTGGAAACACATCCACAACCCACTCTTACAGTTATACCGACCAGCTTAACGGTAGTTTCCCGCCCAAATTATTCTACAGACTGAAGATGACTGATAAGGATGGCAGTTTTGAATATTCACCTGTCATAACGCTCAATATCAGCAGCAGGCAAACCTTTAGCCTCACTCCAAACCCAACCAGTTCGTGGGTGAAAATAAAGGGCGAGGATATGGTAAGGGTGCAAATTACTGACCTTGCAGGTAGAGTCTTACTTTCAAAAGCCATTAATCAAAGAGAGGAGACCCTGAATGTATCTACACTTCAAAACGGCACATACATCTTAAGGGTAACCAATAAAGCAGGCATTTCTCAAACAGAAAAACTCTTAATTAAGAAATAAGGAACCCGCCGATTTACAGGCAGTATTCAGAAACAGGTAATACCTTAATAGTGCAAGTAGGAAATAGTTGGGGCAGCCGTCCCAACTATTTTTTTACTGCTGACTACCACTGCTGAAAAACGCCGGTCATTCTACTTTCAAAACACCCCTTAACCTGATATCTCTCGAAGAAGTACCCAGCATAATATCAAAATTACCCGGTTCAACCACCGGCACTAAATGTTTATCCGGCATACTCAACATCTCTGGTTTAATAAGAAATGACACTTTCTTTGATTCACCTGCCTTCAGGTGAACTCGCTGAAAACATTTTAACTGCATCACAGGCCGGGCTATTGATGCCAACTGCTGATGCACATACAGCTGTACCACCTCATCCCCATCCATCCCTCCGGTATTGGCAACTGTACAATGTACCCACACAGTGTCTTTAATGCTAATCGTATCCTTTCCGAACTCAAGGTTCTTATAGGAAAAAGTAGTATAACTCAACCCGTACCCAAATGGAAAAAGCGGCAGCCCGGTCAGATTATAATAATCGTCTCCTCTGCCTGTGGGGGCATGGTTATATACCAGGGGCAACTGCCCTTCGCTGACCGGAAAAGTGACAGGCAGGCGTCCGGCAGGATTGTAATCGCCAAACAGAATTTGAGCCACTGCATTACCTCCTTCCTCGCCGGGATACCATATATCAGCTACGGCATCCACTTTATCAAGCCAGTTATTCATGGTAATTGCGCTTCCTCCGACTAATAAAACTACAACCGGCTTCCCCGTTTCAGCTACAGCGGTGATAAGCGCTTCCTGATGTCCGGGCAATGATAAAATTCCCCTGTCCTGAAATTCACCCTCATGAATACCTGCTACAATTACAGCTACATCTGACTGCTTTGCGATGCGGACCGCATGTTGAATCTTCTGCTCCCAGTTGTTTGCGATATTTACATTCCACACAAGCTTTATCCTCGCATTGCCTACAGGCTCATAAAACTCTATCCTGATATCATATTGCTTATCCTTTTCGAAATAGTAATCGGTCACTGTCGTGTGATAGCTTTGTTTACCTCGCCGATCTGCAATCAATTTGTTACCAAGATACAATCGGTATCCGTCGTTCCCTTCAAGTCCAATTTTAAAGTTTCCCGTTCGGGGGCTTTTAATTTTTCCACTCCATCTTACTGAATAAAAATTCGTACTGATCTTTTCGTCAGGCAGCGACAGTGTCCAAAGGAAATCGACAACTTCATCTGTTCTTTCTACTGCAGGCTGGCCACTGAAGGTAATGTTGTTGTAATAAGTGCCTGTCAATCCATGTGTACCTTTCAGACTTGTCAGGTATTCGGTGGCCACTACTTCAAAATCCTTTTGTAATACGGCAGCCCCTTCGGCATAATCTACTTTTATATCCCTGCCGGCTCTTGCCCTGATGCCTTCCAAAATATTCACCACTCCATTTCCCGGCCCGCTATATCCGCCCAGCCTTGCTGCTATGGCATCTTCACCAATCACAGCGATACTGCGGATATTTTTCTTCAGGGGCAACGTATTGTGTGCATTCTTCAATAACACCACCGACTCCAGCGCTGCCTGCAAAGCAGTTTGCTTGTGGGCTGCGCTGTTATTCAGCCGGCTAGTGGAAGTGATATCTACGTAAGGATGTTCAAAAAGTCCCAGCTCAAACTTAGCCCTGAGCACCCTGAATACCGCATCATTAATCCTTGCAGTATCTATCCTGCCATCCAGGAAAGCGGGCATAAAAAGCCTGTAATGATTTATATCTGTTTGAAAGATCACATCCAGTCCGTTCCCGATAGCCTTATCCCCTGCATCAGCATAATCTTTTGCGGTATGGTGCAGTACCACATCGCCACCTACTGCATTTGCATCAGAAATTACAAAGCCTTTAAATCCCCATTCGTTCTTTAATTTTTGTTGCAACAACCAGTGGTTAGAGGAGCTCGGAATTCCATTCAGCGAATTATAGGCCGTCATCACCGACCGGGCCCCGGCTTCTTTGATTACCGCTTTGAATGGGGGAAAATAAATTTCGTCCAGCAACCTTTCACTATAATAAATCGGATAGCTATCGCGCCCGCCATCACCCACATTTGCTATAAAATGTTTGGGAGTGGTAATGATATTTTTCTTTTCAAAGGCACTGATGAAGGCTATCCCCATAGCCGACGTGAGTACCGGATCTTCGCCATAACTTTCTTCCACGCGGCCCCATCGCTGGTCTCCGGCTATATTCACTACCGGCGAGAGAATCTGCCGGATACCTCGCGCTTTTACCTCATCCGCAATGTCAGAGGCTACCCTGTGCATTAACGCTGTATCGAATGTCGCCGCCAGTCCAATAGCCTGTGGGAAAGCGGTACTGCCGGCACGCACCAACCCATGCAATGCTTCATCGAACATAATGGCAGGGATTCCCAACCTTGTCTTCTCTACAAAGTATCGTTGCAGTGAATTGATTTTTCGGGCAAGCGCCCACGCATCATCAGTAGTGTTATAATTCAGCATTTGCCCACCACCACCCTGCGAGGATGCGCTCACCTGCAAACCGAATAATCCATGCTGCGCCAGCGTATCCTGCAACAGTGTCGTATCTCCCGGGCACATAAATAATTGCCAGAATTTCTCTTCCGGTGTCATTCTCATAACGAGATCCCTGGCTCTTACATCAGGTGACAGTTTTGGGTTTTTGTACGTCGGTAGAGTCTGTGCCTGCAAATGGTTACAAACCCACATAAATGAAATAAATAAGTACTTCTTCATTTTGAAAATTAAAATGTTTATACTCAACTCCTCTATCCTAAATCACCCGGGAAACTATTTTGATTGATTTCATAAAGGTCTGAACTAAAAAGTATGAGCAAAATTATTGTTCATCATCAATAGGGTACAGTCTCATACATGAAAGTTCAATGAGGCTTCAGCCCTTTGCCGGCAAAGGGCCATTGTTCACCAGATATCTCAGATTCATTACTCCGGTGTGCTCCGTCAATAGCATCGGGAGCACAATTGAACTTACAAGGAGAAAAATTCATGTTGAAAGAAGGGCCGGTATATGGCTAACCGGAAAATAAACCCCGATTCAATACCCAATCATATAAATCTTTCTGAAGCTTAAAAAAATGACTGCCTCTGCCCTTTTGATACCCTTAATGTAAAAAAGTCGAAGTCTTCATTACTTTTGCACCACCAATTATAGCTTTATTGTACAAAGTGTCTGGAAATAAAATGATGATATATCTATCCTGCTACCGGAGTCTGGTAATAAGTGTAAGTCTTTTCGCTTTGGCAGCATGTCTTCTGCCTACATGCATAAATGCTCAGGAAAGATCTGAGTCCGGCTTTCTGCGCAATAGCCACACCCTGGCTGCACGCTGGGAATTGGGCAGGGAGAATGACAAGGGGCTATTTCTCATTACCCCATACAGGCCTGTTTACATAACCGCAGGAAGATGGTCAGACAGCCCTAACGAACAGCCTACAAGCGAGAACCCTGCATACTCCTTACCCTTCAGGATACCCTATAATCACTTTGAAGCCAAATTTCAGTTCAGCTTCAAGACCAAAGTCGCACACAGATTATTTGGAGACAATGGAGACATCTGGTTGGCGTTCACGCAACAGGCCAACTGGCAAGTGTATAACGAAAGGCTATCGCGCCCATTCAGAGAACTCAATTACGAGCCTGAATTAATAATCAACTTTAAAACAAATTATAAGCTGCTCGGACTAAACGGACGAATGTTGGGAGTGATATTTAATCACCAGTCAAACGGCAAATCGCTACCACTATCCAGAAGCTGGAACCGGCTTATATTGCAGGTTGCCTTTGATGCGAGGAACTGGCAGGTTATCCTACGCCCGTGGGTGCGCCTGGGGGATAAAGAAGATGAGAACCCCGCCATTATTGACTACGTTGGCAGGGGCGAAGCTATTGTCGTTTTCAATGCCGGCAAGCACCAGCTTTCCTCAATTATGAGGCACTCTCTGAATTTCAACAACGGGGGAAAGGGAAGTGTCCAGCTAAGCTGGGCTTTTCCGGTTGTCAATAATTTAAGAGGGCTGCTTCAGATTTCTAACGGATATGGTGAAACGCTCCTGGATTATAATCACCGGCAAACCACCATCGGGGTGAGTGCTTCATTGACAGACTGGTAACTTGCTTTGGCAGACATAACAAGAATTTCTGTACTCCTTTTTAATAACCTAAAACTTCAAAACATGAAATCTCTTCTTCAAAAAATAACTTCATTGGCACTGCCTGTATTCATATTGGCGTGCAACACAAATCCAGGGGGAATAGCAACATCCGCTACTGACAATAAGGAAGATGGTGAAATGAAGGTAATGATACCCACTCAGGCGTGCTATTCAGGTACCATAGGCAAGGATACTATCTTCCTGAAAACGGAGAAGTTTCCCAACGTAGTTACAGGTATTCTGGAATATAAATTCATTGAAAAAGACAACAGCAAGGGCGACCTTGACGGTGTAATGAGAGGCGACACACTGATTGCCGACTACACTTTCACTTCAGAGGGGGCCAGGTCTATCAGGCAGGTTGCCTTCCTCCTGCAGGGAGACGTTGCTATAGAAGGGCACGGTGAGTTGGAAGAAAAAGAGGGAAAAATGGTTTTTAAAAATACCCATGCTCTTAAGTTTGATAACACAGTACCACTTCGCAAAACAACCTGTTACTAATCATTCAGATTATCTACATTAGACAGCCATGACGAAAACAATCTTACCGCTTTTCCTGTTGCTCTCCTTTTCGCTGACAAGCCTCAGCCAAAAGCTTAAGCCGGGATTTGACAAAGAAGAATACCGGGAAATGATGCTCATCTCTGCAAAGACTTCAGCTCTTGATTCCAATTACTACCTCAGCCTTCCCTTCCCTGCCCATTTTACCCTTCAATATCGCTCTTCCTCAATCGGCCTGGATAATCTCTGGGAATTATGGACAGACGACAAATCAGGCAAAGCCGTGATCAGTATCCGGGGTACCACCGAAAAAGCCGAAAGCTGGCTGGCAAATTTTTATGCAGCCATGGTGCCCGCAAAGGGGGAGTTAAGACTTAATAGCCACGAAGTATTCTCTTATCAGCTTGCATCAGAACCAAAGGCCGCAGTACATGTCGGCTGGCTACTGAGCATGGTATATCTTTCAAAAGAGATTTTACCCAAAATAAACGAACAGTTTCAACGGGGGAATAGAGATATCCTGATTATGGGCCACAGCCAGGGCGGAGCTATTTCTTATTTGCTGACATCATATCTCTATAATCTGCAACGACTCAATCAACTTCCCAAAGACATCCGTTTCAAAACTTACTGTAGTGCTGCCCCTAAACCGGGAAATTTATATTATGCTTACGAATACGAAGCCATGACCGGGGGAGGGTGGGCCTTTAATGTAGTGAATGCTGCCGACTGGGTACCCGAAATGCCAATATCTATCCAGACCCTGAACGATTTTAATAATGTAAATCCCTTCACTAACGCAAAACAGATAATCAGAAAGCAAAAATTCCCAAAAAACCTTGTTCTAAAACACGTGTATAATCAACTGGACAAGCCCACCAGAAAAGCTCAAAGAAAATATGAAAAGTACTTAGGCAGGATGGCCTCTAAGCTCATTAAGAAGCACCTGCCGGACTTTACTCCTCCAACCTATTACAACAGTAACCACTACGTAAGAACAGGAACAACTATCGTATTACTCCCTGATGAGGAATATTATAAACTTTATCCGGATGACCCGACAAAATTATTCCCGCATCATTTCCACGAACAATATCTGTATCTATTAAACAGATTGTCCTCGTACTAATTCGAAAGCAACCATGTAAGACCATTTTTATAGAGCAAACGGGGGCTATTATAGTACATACCCCGGCGACTATTTCTTAAAAGCGGTTTATCATATCATTCATAAAAGACAAAGTATTAGAACTGATAAAGATATGTAGCTATTAAACCGGCGAGATAACATGCATCATGTCGGGATTCACTTTTATATCTATTAGTATCTTTGCACCATGAAAAAGAAAATAATACTCTATTCACTCTTTATAGTTGTTTTGGTGGGTGTTTATCTGTTAGCCCTTACCGATATCAAGGGTTACTTCAAAGTGGAACTTCCCAGATTGGGCTATGTTCAGCCATTCTCATTTATCGATCAGGATGGAGACTCCGTCACAAGCAAAGATGTAAATCACAAGGTGTATGTAGCTGAATACTTCTTCACCACCTGCACCGGCATCTGTCCTAAGATGAATGCAAACATGGCCCTGGTGTATAACAAATTTAAAGACAGTGCCGACTTTGCAATCATTTCTCACACCTCAATGCCAGAGACCGACTCTATCCCTCTCCTGAAGGCATACGAAGAAAAAATGATTGGGAACAATACGAATAACCCTGCCCGATGGTACTTTGTAACAGGAGACAAAGCCAATTTGTATAAGATGGCCAGAGAATCGTACCTGGTGGATGACCCGAACAATAATAGTGAAAATATCGACGACAGTTTCATTCACACACAATTCTTTTCTCTGGTAGATCAGCAGGGCAGAGTCCGCGGTATCTATGACGGTCTGAAGAAAGACGAGATCCAACTACTGGAAAAGGACATCGCCAAACTGCTTAAAAAGGAGTAACGGCTGTTAGTTCGATCTGATAAAACCGATAATATCCTCGGCCAGTTCGGGTATTAGCGCCATTGCCTGATCCGAATAAGTCTTTAACTCATCCGCACAATTATTACCTCCATCTTTTAGCACATGGGTCATATTTCTGATGAGTTTCAGGGTCGCTTTTTTATTCCCTTTTGAAAGCGCAATCGCATTAGTACTATCTACCTGGCTGTCGCAGGTACCCTGGACAATCAGCACCGGGCAATTCAATTTTTCAAGCTCTTTTACCGGATCATACTTTAACCAACTAATAAGATACGGTTGTATGGAACTAATGAAAATCCCTTTTAAAGAATCTGGTACATCTGCCACCAACTGCCCTTTTTCTAACGAAGAAAGAATCCTCTCCGTTTCGCCTTCCAGAGATGGCAAACTCCCGTTCAACTGTTTTCTCAAAATTTCCCCTGCCGGAAATCCGGCCCCAGCAATAGAGATAAATCCTTTTACATGTGCTTCCTGCGCAGCAACCATTCCCAGCAAAGACCCTTCGCTGTGGCCGGCCAGCCAGATATTGCTGTATCCCCTCTGATGAAACCAGTTGACAATATCCACCACATCATTAATATACTCTTGTATGGTCAGGTCTTGCTGATTAAAGTTTCGCATTATACTCCTTGCTACCCCACGCTTATCATATCTGAAGCTGGAGATGCCTGCACTATCCAGCTTTTTTCCAAGCATCAGGTAACTATTGCTAAATACGCCCAGGCGATTGTTGCCATCCCGGTCCGTAGGGCCTGATCCTGCTATGATAACTACAAGCGGTGCTTTCCTATCGTGAAACCATCCGCTGCCTTTTATCTCTACACTATCGCGCACTTGAATAGAAATATCCTCTCCCCTGTCTGCAACATCTGTGTTATCGGCACGCTTCCTTGTAAAATTCAGCGGTAGTTTACTACCTCCCTGCATCCAGACTCCGGAGATAGAATCTTTTCCTGAAAACTTCCCTGTATAATTCCCATTAATTGTTTCAATATCCGCAATCAGACTGTCCTGTGTAACTCTGATTTGTGAAAATGGCAACCCAAAGGCGCCCTGATCAGGACTATCCCAGGTGCCTGTCAATACGCCGGCATCATTTTTCTGAAAGTGAAACTCTATTGCAAGTTGCACATTTCCTACATGCAAAATGCCCTTCCAGTCTCCGGCGGCATTTTGAGCTTTTACATTACAAAAGGCTAATGCAGCCATTAAAATCAGAAGGGCATTTTTTATCATTTGCCAAAGATACTACCTTGCCATTTCCGGAAGTGGAATATCTCTCTTCAGCATATCGTTCCGATTGGCCATATCCCAGGCGGTCATAAAGGTGTACTGTACACGCTTCAACATCACATCAAAGTTTATCTTATCTACCGTGTCAGATGGTTTATGATAATCTTTATGGATTCCGTCAAAATAAAATATGATAGGAACGCCATGCTTTGCAAAGTTGTAGTGGTCGCTTCTATAATAGATTCTTTCAGGATCTTTAGGGTCATTATATTTATAATCCAGCTCCAGCTTTGTGTACTTATCGTTCACGCTCTTACTGATAGGATCCAGATCGCTGCTCAGTTTGTCATTCCCGATTACATATACATAATTAGTGCTGTCACCGTATTTTCTGTTAGGATCAATCCTGCCAATCATATCTGTGTTAAGGTTCACAGTAGTTTTTTCCAGAGGAAATACCGGGTGCTGTGAGTAATATTCACTTCCCCAAAGCCCTTTCTCTTCTCCACTTACAGCAAGAAAAACAATAGTCCTCCTTGGGCGATGACCATCTTTCACGGCTCTCATAAAAGCTTCGGCCATATCAATCACACCCGTAGTACCGCTTCCATCATCATCAGCACCATAATAAATCACTCCATTGCGCATCCCCAGATGGTCGTAGTGCCCTGAAAGCACCACGTACTCATCTTTCAGATCAGTGCCTTCTATATATCCTACAATATTTGAAGCTAACACTGAAAAGCGCTTTTTAGCGTAGGATACTTCTACATTCTTTTTTGCAGTGGCCTTGATTGCAGCCATTGATTTCTTAGCATCAAATGCATCTGTAATCTTCTTTGCAGTGGCTGCTCCAAATATATTTTCCAACTGTGCTTTTTTCAGATAGACTACTGCAGGTCTTTCAGACTCATTCTCTCTTGGGAATGTCAGATTACTACTTCTTCCGAAATTGCGCAAATAGTTAGGGAACTCTTCCATAGAAGGATCTACAAAAAGTATAGCTGTAGCCCCGTGTTGCATGGCTGCGGCAGCCTTGCGGTTGGCTCCGAAAGACCAGTTTGAAGGTCTTGTAGTTCCTGAAATCAGAGAGTTGTCTCCATCTTTAGGTTCACCATTCAGCACCAGTACTACTTTTCCTTTCACATTTCTTCCTTTGTAATCAGAGTATTTCTCATCATCAATGCCATATCCCGCAAAGACAACCTGACTACTCTTTATCGTCTGTGCACGAGCGCTGCCCGCCATAACTACATAGTCTGTTTGGTTTACAAGATCGGTCCCTGCCAGAGAGAAAGACTCAGAAATTACTGAATCCCTGTAGAGTGGATATTTTTGTTGATATCCACCGAGCGATTGAGGCGCTTTCAGTCCTATCTGTTTAAATTTATTTTCAATGTAAATAGCCGCTCTCCTCTGGCCTTCGGTACCCGTTTCCCGGCCCTGCATCTGTTCTGATGCTATAATGGTCAATACATCTTTCAAACTCTGTTCAGTTATGCTCTGTGCATATTTCCAGCCGATGTCGTTATTCTGTGCCTTCGAGGTAAGCGAAACCAAAACAAAACATACGGCAAAAAGAGAAAATCGTTTCATGAATTTATTATTTATAAGGTGTTAAAAGTAAGGATAAAGTAAAATACACGCTGACCGCTTATGGAATTTCCTAACTGCAGGAAATCATGTCGACTCTTCGTGAATGCCGACCTCCTTCAAATTCAGTATTCATAAATATCTCGACCATCTTCTCTGCTTCTTCAATCAGGACAAACCGTGCAGGCAGGCAAATCACATTAGCATCATTATGCTTGCGCGCCAGTTCAGCAAGTTCTTCTCCCCAACAAAGTGCCGCCCTGATACCCTGATGTTTATTGGCAGTCATGGCTACCCCATTGCCACTCCCACAAATCAATATACCAAAAGATGCCTCACCCTTTTCCACTGCCTCTGCGACAGGATGGGCAAAGTGGGGATAATCAGTCGACTCCGCCGAATAGGTGCCGAAGTCTTTATACGATACACCTTTTCCGTCAAGAAAAGACATGATGGTTTCCTTAAATTCGAACCCGGCGTGATCACTCCCGATGGCTACCGGCAACTCTTGTGAAAATACTGACATAGAGGATTGTTTTTATTGATAAAAAAGATAATGATATCCCTACCGGAATTACCTGAAGGCAACTCTGTAATGCAAATAAAGGTCAATTTTTTATTAGCTACTTTTGTTCTCCGTTTTTTTAAAGAGTCTTCACAATCATTTTTAAAATATCTATTCAAATGAAACACATTTTTAAGCCAGTTACAATTCTCACTCTCTTGTTTTCAGGTGCCGTTTTATTTTCGTGTAATTCGGGCAGCAGTACAGAACAAACTACAGCCACAACAGATACAGCGCCCACCCCAACCGCCGCCCCTGGCGCCATAGCTGAGATTACTCCCAGCTATGCAGACACCCTGGTGGAGGGCAAGGCCGTCTTCACTACTACAGATGATGGAAAAGTAAACATGGAACTCAACCTCCACATCCCTTCCAGAGCCAACAAAGAAGTAGCTGTTCATCTCCACGAACATGGAGACTGTGGTGAAATGGGGAATAATGCGCACGGACACTGGAACCCCACCAACGATACACACGGAAAATGGGGTAGTGCCCACTTTCACCGTGGTGATATTGGAAATGTGACTCTCGATGCGGACGGGAATGGTAAATTCCAAATGCAGACAGACCTATGGGCAATCGGTGGCGACGACTCCACAAAAAATATTTTGAACAGGGCTGTTATTGTACATGGCGGTGTGGACGATTACGTGACTCAGCCTACAGGAAATGCCGGAAACAGGATTGGCTGTGCGGTGATTAAATAACTACTCTCTGCCAGAAGCTGCACCCGGGCAAATACACTCTCATGGAATTAAAACCAGAGGCTGCCCGGGTGTAGTATTTCTTGTAAATCACAACCTTTGCAAGAAAAGAGATGTTACCATAATAATTACGGGGTTTTTCTTCGGTATTATTTATTCTTTTTATATCTTTCAGCGATAAGTTTTGCGTTTACCCTAACTTTATTTGAATTCGTGTTCTAAACTTCAATTAATTTATGAGAAAAGTTTACTTCCCTACCCTGATGGTCCTGTGTTTTATCGCCTTGTCTTTCAGTTCATCCGGACAGGAAATTAGCAAAGAGCAGGCAATCAGACTATTAAACAAGAATCTTTCAGCACTTAACCTTACTAGTCAGGAACTTCAAAACGCCGAAGTGACCAGCGCCTATACCGACCGTATCTCAGGCGTTAACCTTATTTACCTGCAACAATATTTTCAGGGAATTCCGGTCTATAACTCTATGCAGGTGATCGCTCTTAAGGAAGACAAGGTGGTGAACATGACTGGCAGCAGAATTTACGGACTCGAACAGGATGCGGCCGCACAAAAAGCTATTCCGGCTATCCCTGCTAAAGATGCCGTTTTGTTAGCTGCAAAATTTATCAAACTCTCCACCGATATTTTTGCACGAGAGCCTCTTACAATACTCAGACAAAGCCCTGATGGGCATAATGTAAAGTTCGGAGCTATAGAGGCTACACGGGAAAATATTACCTCCGAACTTATGTGGACACCCGACGAAAATAAAAATGTCCACCTGAGCTGGCAGGTAAAATTAACCCCTAAAGACGATCCTGACTATTGGCTGGTGCGTGTAGATGCCAATACGGGCAATGTACTCGGTACAGACAACCTCACCGTGTACTGCGACTGGGACTCGCCCGCTTCTTTTGCTCACGGAAGGGAATTAACACTATCGCTTACACGTAATTTGACTACTCCGCTGTTGCCAAATGCCGTAAAGCAAACCACCGATAATACATTCGCCATTAACTCTGCCCAATACAAAGTGATTCCATATCCTGCAGCCAGCATGGATCATCCGGGTGGGGCAATGACAACAGTCAGCAACCCATGGACACTTGCAGGATCAGGTAATAATGCCACCACACTTAAATGGAATAGCGACGGGGTTACTGACTATGACTATACCAGGGGCAATAACGTATGGGCCAAGGAAGACATAGCCGGCACAAACGGTACAGGATTACCCGCTACATCTACCACAGCACTGCCCGACCTCACATTTAACTACACCTTCAACCCCAATATAAATCCTGGTGGTGGAGACAACTTAAAGGTGGGGATCACCAACCTCTTCTATTGGAATAACATTATGCACGACCTCACCTACCAATACGGATTCGACGAAGTATCAGGTAATTTCCAGATGAACAACCTCGGCAGAGGAGGTGTCGGCAATGACGCGGTGAATGCAGATGCCCAGGATGGAAGCGGAAGGAATAATGCAAACTTTTCAACCGGAGTTGACGGATCAGCTCCTCGAATGCAAATGTTCCTATTTGATGGCAGCCCTTATTCCGGGCTGAAAATCAACTCTCCGATTAGTGCCAATGTATTCTCCATAGAAGGCGCAATGAGCATAAATAATCTTCTTACCAATGTAGGCCCCGTAACCGGGAATCTGGCATTGTACAACGACGACCTCTCTGGTTCCACTCATCTGGCGTGTGGGCCCCCTGCTATACCCGGAGAAATAAATGGTAAAATAGCAGTAATCGACAGGGGTACCTGCCCCTTCACGGATAAGGTCAAGAATGCACAGAATGCGGGAGCCATTGCAGTAATCGTTATCAATACCGATGACACAGGAATCCAAATGGGTGGCGATGACAATACAATTACTATCCCTGCGGTAGCCATTCTGAATACAGATGGAAATACATTAAAAGCACTCATGGCTACCTACACCATTAATGTTACCTTAAAAGCCACACTCGACCTGGATGGGGATCTTGATAACTCAGTAATCGCCCATGAATATACACATGGAGTCTCCAATCGCCTTACAGGTGGGCCCGCGGCAGCTACTTGCCTGCAAAATAAAGAGCAGATGGGAGAAGGCTGGAGCGACTATTATGCACTGATGGCCACTACCGACTGGGCCACCGCATCAGTTTCCGACGGTAACATCCCCAGGCCAATAGGCACTTACGTGATGGGCGAAGATCCGGCAGACGGGTACGGCATCAGAAGTTATCGGTACTCTACTGACATGAGTGAGAACCCCCTGACATACGCGGCACTTTCTCCTGCATATGATGGGTCTCCTCACATGGTAGGAGAAGTTTGGGCTACTGTACTCTGGCAAATGACCTGGAATATCATTCAACAGGATAATAAAATCAATACCAACTTCTTTGATGCAAATGGAGAAGGAGGGAATACTGCTGCAATGAAGCTGGTGACGCTGGCAATGAAGCTACAGCCATGTAGTCCGGGATTCCTCGACGGAAGAGACGCCATCCTGAAGGCAGATGAAATTCTGTATAATGGTAAATATCACTGTGCAATCTGGGATGCGTTCGCTCTCAGAGGAATGGGAGTTAATGCTAAACAAGGCAGCTCCAATAACCTTGGCGACCAGGTAGCTGATTATACCGTACCAAAAGGCGCACTAATTACAAAGAAAGTGAATAAAGTGATCGCACCACAAAACGACATACTCACCTATACATTTACAATAAAAGCACAGTGCGAACCGATAACCGGATACAAGATTACAGACACCCTTCAGGGCAATGTAACCTATATAAGTGGTGGAACCTATAACAATGGCAACAGGACAGTGACCTTCAACGTCCCCAATCTGGCTCCTGAAGAATCCACTACACTCACCCTCACAGTACGGGTAAATACCGGTACCTATTTCTTAGAATCAAATCTATTTTCTGAAAGCGTGCCTTTAGTGTCGCTTCCACCAAGTTTTAATGCTACCACAAACGATGGCACTAAAAACTGGGGCACATCCCCTCTTGCAAATTCGGCTCCTTATGCAATGAAGTCGGCCTCCTCTTCTACTCCTGCCGAGCAGGTACTTACTTCAACAGACCCAATTGCAGTTGCCGACCACGTACAACTCAGTTTCTACCAGCAATTCTCTACGGAAAACGGAAGAGATGGCGGCGTAGTAGAACTTTCACTTGACGGTGGCTCTACATGGTTTGATGCAGGGCCTTATATGGCCGAAAATGGATACAACGGAAAGATAATTGCAGCCACTTCATTGGATGGCAAACCTGCCTTTACCGGAAGTAAGACCAGTTATTTCCGCACAACCATCAACCTCTCAGCATTCCAGGGACAATCTGTGTATTATCGCTTCCGATTCGTTACCGACCAGGGCGGCTCCAGTCTTGGATGGTATTTAGACGACATACTGGTGAAAAAGATGCCGGCTGTGTATAATATCGCCGGAGTAAGAGACGGGGCTGACAATCTGTATGCACTTTCAGATACCATCACTGCAATCACCTCCGGAACCATTCCGGTAATCTGGAGCGACTTCACCGTGCAGAAGGATGGCGGAAGAGCCTTGTTGAAGTGGGAGACACAGCAGGAAAGCAATACTGATAAATATATCATCGAACGTAGTGGCGACGGTGTGAGCTTCCTGGCTATTGGTACACAGGCTGCGGCAGGCAACTCCTCTTCCCCAAGGAAGTATAGCTTTTATGACGAGTCGCCATTATCCGGCAATAATATCTATAGAATTCAATTATTAGATAAAGACGGAAAGGTGTCGTACTCAAAAGCCCTGTCATTATATTTCAATGAACCTGCCGGTATGGTGGTGGCACTCACACCTAACCCGGCCAGAAGCATTGTGGAGCTTACCATCCGGGGTAATTCTACACCATTGAGAGTAGATTTGGTGGACGCTGCAGGACGTACCCTGAGGACATACGATATGAAGACAGAAAAAATCAGAATCCCTGTGGCTACTCTTACACAGGGAGTATATTATCTAAAGATAAAAGGTGACAGATTAGATACCACACGCAAGTTCATCAGGGAATAAACCAATAATTTTTATAACACCAAAAATGGCGGGCTTCTTACCCGCCATTTTTTTGTTACTATCGTTGTTTTTCTGGTTTTCGTTTCAGCAAATTTCCGGATCAGGAACCCATTGTAACTTTTACAAACTTTTGACGCTCCTCCTACAGTGGCGGCTGATACAAAAAGTTATTTTTGAATTTACTCATGCTTCTATCCGTTACGAATCCTTAAAATGTACGCATGACTACTATTGTTTTTTTTACTTAAAAAATGAAAAATTATGAAATGCCCAAACTGTGCCCACACTGACCTGGTAATGTCTGAAAGACAAGGTATTGAAATTGATTACTGTCCTAATTGCCGGGGAATCTGGCTTGACAGGGGAGAACTTGATAAAATGATCGACAAGGCTGTGGCTAATGAAAAAAGGGATCTTTATCCACCACAACCTAACGTACAGGATCATACCAGATACGCATCCAAAGATTACTATAAGCACCCAAAGAAACACTGGCTGAGCGAGCTATTCGACTAAGCCCGATCTTCAGGTTGAAAACTGACTTTAGAAATATAGTAAAGTCATCTGCCGCCTTTTGTTGTCCGGGGTTTGTAACCCCGTACCTGGTATTACAACTCAAAACTTACCACACATATAACCTCCACTCATTTCTTTTTTCAACTCTCACTTATTTCAACCAAAAGAGAATATCTTTAGAATCTCTCATGAGAAATGCAGTGTATCAACCGATAAATACTGCAAAAAACTTCAGCCATGCCGGAAAACGTTTCGAACAGGACAGTTTTTTCTCTTTTGGAAGTAATGCAAAGCATTAAGAAAACTCTTGAATCCAGATACACCAGCGCTTTTTGGGTGAAGGCAGAAATGAACAAACTCAATCTCTATCAGCACTCAGGTCATTGCTATCCTGACCTGGTAGAGAAGGCCGAAGGCAAAGTAGTAGCCGAAATCCGCTCCACCCTGTGGGGAAGTGACTACAGGCGAATTAACCAGAAATTCCTGGCAATCCTAAAAGAACCTTTAAGGGACGGAATTAAAATCCTTTTCAGTGCCAGAATCAACTTTGACCCGAAGTATGGACTATCGCTACAGATACTCGATATAGACCCTTCCTTTACGCTGGGCGATCTGGAAAAAGAAAAACAGGAGGCCATTCAGCGACTTCAACAAGCCGGACTCTGGACCAAGAACAAAGGGGTTCCCTTTCCCCTGCTCCCCAAGAGAATTGCAATAATCTCAGTAGAAACCAGTAAGGGGTATGCCGACTTCATGACGATCACACAAAATAATCCATGGGGTTACAAATTTTTCTTCTTCCTCTTCCCCTCCTTGTTACAGGGAGAGCGTGCGGCCGCAACCATCATGCAACAGTTGAGGAGAATAAAAAAAGTAAAAAAATATTTCGATGCAGTGGCTATCATCCGCGGCGGAGGTGGCGAAGTGGGGCTTACCTGCTATAACAATTTTGAACTCTCCAGAATGATTTGCGAATTTCCTATCCCTGTAATCACCGGCATAGGGCACGCCACTAACGAAACGGTTACTGAAATGGTAGCTCATACCAATGCGATCACCCCTACCAAACTGGCAGAATTCCTCATTCAGAAGTTTCACAACTACGCAGAACCGGTTAAGCGCTCTGAAAAGAAAATAATCGATATCTCAAGGATGATCATCAAGGAAAATCAGACTTCTTTCCACAATGCAATACGTATATTCAGAAACGTTACAGAGCGTATGGTGAGCACGCACCACCACCAGATTGAGATGCTGGGACAAGGAGTAGTACGCCAATCAAGATTCCTCTTTTACAAGAACAAAGAGACACTATTGCAAACCACCAGTGTTATAAGAGCCAATACCGGTTTCATCTTCAGGAATACCAAAACCCAACTGGAGGGTGTCGAAAAAAATATTGCCAATCTGCATCCCGATAACATTTTAAAAAGAGGGTTCAGTATCACCTTGCTCAATGGAAAGTCAATTTCCCATACCGGCAATCTGAAAAAGGGGGATGAAATCCTTACCCTTTTGGCAGAGGGAGAAATAAAGAGCACCGTTATATCCACATCAAAAAAGAAATTGTCATGAGTAATCCTTCTTACACCGAAGCATTTGAAGAACTACAGCAAATCGTTTCCGAAATCGAAAACGGACAGATTTCCGTCGACACCCTCTCGGAGAAGGTAACCCGCGCCGCTACTTTAATCAGAATATGTAAAGAAAAGCTCACTGCCACTGAGGATAACGTCAACGAGATTCTGGCTGCCCTTGACAAGAACGATGAGGAGGAATCGGATATACCCGACGAGGAACAAACTGAATTTGAGGACGATGAGAACACAGAAGAAGGATAGTATCCATTCGCAGGATGGTGCATTTTCCGTTAAAAAATCTCTGAATTTTCTCTAATTATGGGTTATCGCTCCTTTCCTTGTTACCTTTGCGCACTATGCCACAAAACGGATTTGAAACAGTAATAGGGCTTGAAATTCATGCGCAATTGCTTACCAAAAGCAAACTGTTTTGTGGTGACAGTACCATCTTTGGGGACACCCCGAATAGCCACGTAAGCGCTATCAGCCTTGCACACCCCGGGACATTGCC
Source organism: Chitinophagaceae bacterium (assembly GCA_023957755.1). Lineage (GTDB taxonomy): Bacteria > Bacteroidota > Bacteroidia > Chitinophagales > Chitinophagaceae > Ginsengibacter. The sequence goes on along the minus strand of JAMLGT010000001.1, from coordinate 241,118 downwards.
CGTACTGAATAAAGAAGCTGTAAAGCTCGCTATAAAGTTGGGTGTGGCTCTTGACTGTACTATAAATCAATACAACTACTTTGCCCGTAAACACTACTTTTATCCGGACCTGCCAAACGGGTATCAGATAAGCCAGAATGCAGCCCCCATCTGTGTGGGTGGAGCAATTCCAATTGCTACGGCGACAGGCATCCGGCACATCGCCCTCAACAGAATTCACCTTGAGAATGATGCGGGAAAAAGCATCCATGATGCAGACCCGGAAAACACGCTGATCGACCTGAACCGCGCAGGGACTGCATTGGTAGAAATTGTAACAGAACCCGTAATCTCATCACCCGAAGAGGCATCTGCCTGCCTTGCAATGGTGCGTAGCATTGTGCGCCATCTGGGTGTATGCGATGGCAACATGGAAGAAGGGAGCCTGAGGTGCGATGTAAATATTTCTGTACGAAAGAAAGGAGATCCACGGCTGGGTACCAAGGTGGAAATAAAAAACCTTAATTCCGTCCGCAACGTAAAGCGTGCAGCCACTTACGAAGAAGCACGGCTTACCAGAATGATAGAAAACGGCGAAGAGGTATTGCAACAAACACGAAACTTCGACGCAGATACCGGAATCACCACAGCACTCCGAACAAAAGAAGAGGCCAACGATTACAGATACTTCCCCGACCCTGACCTGCCTCCTATCATTGTTACTTCCGAAGAGATTGAAGAAATAAGAAAATCGATTCCACTGTTGCCTCACGAAATAGCACAGGAACTCACTCACAAATACGGTTTAGGCCAGGAAGCTTCCTCTATTATCAGTGGTGATGACCTGCTCTACCACCTGTTCGAGTCTGCCTCCGTGCTAACCGGCCAGCATGCGGCTCTGGCCAACTGGCTCATCGGGCCATTGAAGTCCCTAATCAACGAAAAAGGAGCTTCTTCTATTGAAGGTATTACCGCACCCAAACTCGTATCGCTCGCTGAGCTCACCGCACAAAACAGTGTATCTTTCGCCACTGCAGCAGCAAAGATTCTGCCCGAGATGCTATCCGGCAACGAGCATGACGCTTTGGCTATCGCCCGAAAGCTCAATCTGTTACAGGTCAAAGATACAGATGCACTCAACGAATGGATCGATCAGGTGCTCGCCCGATTCCCTGAAAAAGTACTGGAATATCAAAAAGGTAAAAAATCGCTGACAGGTTTCTTTGCCGGCGAAGTGAAAAAACTAAGTAAAGGCAAAGCAGATATTAAATCTGCAATGGAAATCCTGTCACAAAAGCTAAATAAACAATAAGACAATCATGAAACAACTCTTTTACATCGCAATCGTATTGCTTCTGGCTTCATGCCAGTCTGCCAAAATTGACAAGTTCACCGTCAGCGGAGAAATCAGTAACGCCCCTGACCAACCGGTTTATCTGGAATACATGCCGTTTGACAATGAGGCCCCCAAAGTGCTGGATACTGCTGAAATGAAAGACGGAAAGTTTGAATTAAAAGGTACTTCAAAAGATGAAGGGCTACACAGAATCAGGCTAGGAGCAGATTTTGGATACTTCTTCGTGAACGACAAAGCTAAAATCACGATGAGTGCAGATATGCACGACTCTACAATGCACTCAGTGAAATTCAGCAGTCCGGCTTCTGCATCTATCAACAACTTCATTTCAATAGTGGACAGCCTGAATACCAAGTTGGTTCTCGATCAGCGGATGGCACAGGCTTTTATGCAGGAAGGAAATGATTCTGCAGCCAACGAAATCACCAAACAGTTTAAAGGTGTTCAAGACTGGTATATCAACTTTGCCACACAGTATGCCGACACTGCCAAAAGCCCTATCGTTTCCATTTTTGCCTTGGGTATGGCTGCAAGCGGGGACCAGAGCAATTTGGTAAACCAACTGGAAAAAATTAAAAAGAAATGGCCTGACAACACCGCGGTATTGGCTTTCGCTAAGCAGATAGAGGCATTTACCAGCCAATCACAACAACCCATGCAGCAAGGTCTTGCTGTAGGTACGATGGCTCCCGAAATCACAATGCCCGATACAGAAGGCAATCCATTCTCGCTCAGCAGCCTGCGCGGTAAATATGTATTGGTCGATTTCTGGGCGAGCTGGTGCAGCCCCTGCCGCATGGAGAACCCTAACGTAGTGGCCGCTTATAATAAATTTAAAAACAAGAACTTCACCATCCTGGGTGTATCGCTTGATCAGACCAAGGAAAACTGGCTGGAAGCTATAAAAGCTGACCACCTCGATTGGAAACAAATAAGTGATCTTAAGTTCTGGGAAAGTGCTGCGGTGCCTTTATACCAAATTCAGGGTATCCCGTATAATGTGCTGATAGACCCGAACGGAAAAATTATCGCAAGCGAGTTGCGCGGGCCTGCTCTGGAAGCCAAACTGGCTGAAGTGCTCCAATAAACTATTGTCTTATTTATTCAAGGCCCCGTTCGTAACCGTCCGGGGCTTTTTTTATCTGCCTGTCCTGCATGTAAAATGCAACTGTCTGTTTATCATTAGCGTCCTTCTCTTTTTACTATCTTCGTTTTTACAAATTTCTCATGCAGATTCCTCCATCAAAAAAGGTTTACTTCCTCGGTGATTTCCATTTGGGAGCACCTGATTATGAGACGAGCCTCGCCCGTGAAAAAAGAGTTGTGGCCTTTTTGGAAAGCATTCGTAATGATGCTGCCATTATTTTCATCATGGGAGATTTGTTCGATTTCTGGTTTGAATATAAAACTGTAGTACCCAAGGGGTATGTACGAATACTGGGCAAACTGGCCGAGTTGTCAGACAATGGTATTATCCTTCACTTCTTCGTAGGCAATCACGATATGTGGATGCGCGGATATTTTGAAAAAGAACTGAAAATGCTTGTGCACTATGAGCCTATTTCCATTGATCTGGAGGGGAAAAAGTTCCAGATAGGGCACGGTGACGGCCTTGGACCGGGCGACCATCGATATAAGTTTCTTAAAAAAGTGTTCAGAAACAAAATAGCTCAGACCTGCTTCGGAGCCATTCCTCCTTCATGGGGAATGGGACTGGCTAACTACTTCAGCCGTAAGAGCCGTGCAGCCACCGGCACGTCAGACAAAGACTTTTTGGGAGAAGATAACGAATGGCTGATCATCCACTGCAAGGAAACACTGAAGAAAACACACTACGATTATTTCGTCTTTGGCCACAGGCATTTGCCATTAGATATTGTAGTGGGTGAAAATAGCAGGTATATCAACACAGGAGACTGGATCAACTATAACAGCTATGCTGTATTCGATGGCCACAACATGGCACTTCGCTATTTTAAAGAAGAAAAACCATGAGAGGGCTGATTGGCACGATACTGCTACTGGGAGCTATCTCCACCTGCCGGGCGCAGACAGGCATAAGCCTGAAACAGGCAGCCACTTTACCTTACGATGTCTCTTACTTCGCCACGGGAAATACCGGCGAGCTCTTTATTATCACTCCCGAAAATCAACTAAAAAAATATGATGCTAACGGGGATTCTGTGGGCGTATTCAACGAGGTAAAAAGGTTTGGCAAGCTTACTTTTGTGGAAGCGCAAAACCCATGGAAAACAATACTTTTCTACAAGGACTTTGCTATAATCGTACTACTTGACAAATACCTTAAGATAACTGCGACCATCAGGCTCAGCGAAAAAAACATCTTCGGTGTAAAGACTGCCACAACCAGCTACGATAACTATATATGGATTTTCGACCCGGGAGATTCTAAAATCAAGAAAATCGACAACAACGGCAACATCCTGCTATCTTCAACTGACCTCCGTCAGGTGATGAGTAGTGTACCCAATCCCGACCGGATTATCGATAACGACGGATTGCTCTATTTATACGATCCCAACCAGGGAGTTTTTATTTTTGATTACTATGGCGCTTTCAAATCATTGTTGCCATATAAAGGGTGGGACTATCTTTTCGTTTCAGGCAAAAGAATTACAGGAATTGACAAGAAGACAATCTATCAATATACGCCTCCCCTCCCTGTCGCAATCGAAACCGAGCTACCACCCGCATTACAAAACGCATCGCTACTGAGCATCAGTAATCGTAAACTGTATGTATTAAAAGAGGGGATTCTCTCTGTATATAATATTGAATGAGTACTTCAGGCCGCTGAATGAGCGCCTATTTGGAGTTAATAATGTCTGCGAGTTCCTTGTCCCACATACCCGTCTTTCCATATTCAATCAGTCGTCCCTTCTCTCTTCCATTTTCCATCACAATAATAGTGGGCGCATTATGTACATTCATTGCCTGAGGCAGATGATTAGGCATCTCCTTATTTTGATCCACTGCAAATATGGCCATTCTGTCTTCAGGGAATCCTGCTGCCTCCTGAATCTTGAAAAATTTTGGAATTACAAAATGACTATCCTCACACCAAGTGCCGGCAAAGATTATAAGATAAATCTTGTCTTTATGGGTTTTCAGCGCATCCACAGCTTCCCGGTTTACTTCAGGATAGATACGCTGGCTCTCAGCATACCAGGGAAATGCCGGTGTGGCAATATCACTTTTTCTGATCGATCCCAGATAGATTTTTTCACCTGTTGTGGAATCAGTTACAACCTGGTAAGAAGGCTGGCTGTAGGTGTTTGATAACATAAATAATGAAATTAAGGTTAACACAAAAGGTTTCATACGGTTACAAATTCTCTTTAAACTGAGTCAAAAATAGTTTTAATTTTTCAAGAGAAGCGATAAGCTCAAATTTCTGAAGCGCTGCTTTCTCATTTTTCAAATACTCCTTTGCACCTTCGATTGTGTATTTCCTTTCGCGTAGTAAATGATTGATCAGATACAGCATTTTTACATCTTCCGGCCTGAAATGGCGATCGCCCTTTCTGTTTTTTCGCGGCTTGAGCATCTTAAACTCGTTCTCCCAAAAACGGATAAGAGAAGTCTGCTCCCCAAACATCTTTGCTACCTGCCCGATGGGATAATAAGACTTTTTGAACAGTTCTTCGTCCGGCGGCAATACCACATCTTTAGACACCCCCTCCTTCAGGCTCCTTCGTCCTGATCGCACCGTTTTCTTTTCCACGTTGTCTGCCGGATTTTGTGGTTTATCAGCTACCTTCCTGACCTTCTCCTTTTTGGCGGGCTTATCATCTCCGGGATCCGGAAAAAATTCATTAAAATCAAATTCCAATTGCTTCATGATAGCAAGGCTTTCCTTTTTCTGGTTTCAGTCAGCTCCGCAAAATGGGTATCCTGAATGATTATGCTCAAACAAAGCTATTTCGCTTTTTCTTTAAAGCATCCTGAAATATTACCTTTGTCGGCTAATAGCAAAGATAAACCGCACAGCTCCAAAAAGAGCCTTAAAATCAGTAAAACATTTATGAAGAGCAGCAGTGAGATCCGGCAGATATTTCTAGATTTTTTCAAAGAGAAGGGGCACACTATAGTGCCCTCTGCGCCCGTAGTCGTAAAAAATGATCCCACGCTATTGTTTACCAATGCGGGAATGAATCAATTCAAGGACTATTTTCTCGGAAACAAAGTGCCCCCTTCAGCACGTGTGGCGGATACACAAAAATGTCTCAGGGTAAGTGGCAAACATAACGATCTGGAAGAGGTGGGTGTGGATCACTATCACCATACTCTTTTTGAAATGCTGGGAAACTGGAGCTTTGGCAATGGCAATACAGCTCCGGCACCCTATTTTAAAAAAGAAGCTATCGCATGGAGTTGGGAACTGCTGACCAGCCGGCTGGGTATTGCAGGTGAAGACTTGTATGTTACCGTATTCGAGGGCGATGATTCAGAAGGGCTTCCGCCTGACGAAGAATCAATCAACCTGTGGAAAGAATGGGTTCCGGAAGATCATATATTATATGGTAACAAGAAGGACAACTTTTGGGAGATGGGAGATACCGGTCCCTGTGGGCCCTGCACCGAAATACATTTCGATGCCAGAAGTGCAGCTGAAAAGCGCACAATGGCCGGAAGGGAACTGGTTAATAAGGATCACCCCGAAGTGATTGAAATATGGAATGTCGTTTTTATTCAGTTTAACCGCAAAAGCGATAACTCACTGGAACCTCTTGCGGCAAAGCACGTAGATACGGGCATGGGATTCGAAAGGCTGGTGCGTGTATTGCAAAATAAAAAGAGTAATTATGATACGGATATCTTCACAAATACTATTCGGGAAACCGAGAAGCTATCGGGAGAAAAATATGAGGGGAAGGATACGCGAAAGGATATTGCTTTTAGAGTAATAGCAGACCATATCCGCGCTATCGTGTTCCCGATTGCAGACGGACAACTACCTTCCAACACAGGTGCAGGCTACGTAATCCGCAGAATTCTACGCCGTGCCGTACGCTATTACTATACCTACCTGAATGTAAAGGAACCGATGCTGTATAAGCTGGTGCCGCTCATTGCTACGCAATTTGAGGATGTATTTCCTGAGCCAAAGCAGCAGCTAAAGTTTATCGAAACGGTAATCCATGAAGAAGAAAACAGTTTCCTGAAGACTCTGGGTTCCGGGCTTAAGCGGTTGGAGACTATACTCGCCGAAAATCAAAAGACCATCGAAGGGACCATAGCTTTTGAATTGTTCGACACTTACGGCTTCCCGATAGACCTTACCCAACTAATCGCATCTGAAAACAATGCTGCTGTAGATATGAAGGGTTTCGAAGCAGAGATGGCACAACAAAAGAATAGGAGCCGGGCAGCTACCCAGATCCGTACCTGCGACTGGATTACAGTACGCGAAGGCGCTTCAACCGAATTCAAAGGATATGAAACACTGGAAACAGAAAGCAAAATACTAAAGTATCGCAAGGTAAACATCCAGCAAAGAGAGTCCTTCCAGATTGTGCTGGATCAGACTCCCTTCTATGCAGAGAGCGGAGGGCAGGTAGGCGATACCGGATTACTGATATCGGGAAAAGAGAAAATAGAAGTGTTTGATACCAAAAAGGAAAATGACCTTATACTTCACTTTACCTATCAGTTACCATCAGACGTGGAGCTAACTCTTACCGCACAGGTGGACTCGCAAAAAAGAAAACAGACCATGAGCCACCACAGCGCTACCCACCTGATGCACGCCGCATTGCGCAAGGTGCTGGGCAATCATGTAGCACAGAAGGGAAGTCTTGTCAACAGCGAATACCTGAGGTTTGACTTTTCACATTTTACCAAAGTGTCTCCTGAAGAATTGCAACAGGTAGAAGCAATCGTAAACGCCCACATCCGGGATAACGATCCGGTGACAATAGAATATCTTCCTAAAGAAGAAGCGCTGAAGCGGGGCGCCATGGCACTCTTTGGTGAAAAGTATGGCGACACTGTCCGGGTAGTTACGATGAACGCACAATACTCCATTGAACTCTGTGGTGGCACACACGTAACCCGTACGGGAGATATAGGATTTTTTAAAATCATTCTTGAAACAGCGGTAGGTGCCGGTGTCAGAAGGGTAGAGGCACTGAGTGGGCCTGTGGCTGAAAAATATATTGAAAGCCAGCTGGCTGCTTATCAGTCACTGAAGACCAAAATGAAAAATCCTAAAGATCCCGTAAAAGCACTCGACCACCTTTTGGAGGAAAACAGTAACCTTAAAAAAGCACTGGAAAAAGAAGCAACCCTAAAAGCCAAATCCATTGCAGAAAGGCTCATAAAGGAATCCGAACAAATTAATGGCACGGGCTTTATAGGCAAGGTGGTTCAGGATGCAGATATGAATCTGATTCGTGAAATCGCCGGACACCTCAAAAAGGAACTCACTCACCATCTGGCAGTTGTGGCATCCGCTCACAATGGGAAAGCTGCAGTGGCCGTGGTAATAAGCGACCACATTCAAAAGAATAACGGTCTGGATGCCGGAAAAATCATCAAGACCATTATTGCACCTGCCATTAAAGGCGGTGGCGGCGGCAATGCAGCGCTGGCAACTGCCGGCGGGCAGGATGTGAACCGCTTCGATAAATTAATAGATGAGGTGCGGGCACTACTGTAACCTCCTTGTTAAATCGCTGTAAAAGAACGTTAATATCCGGTTTGTTTTTTCCGAAAATATTCGTAGATAAATAAATTGCGTTTATATTTGTTCTACGTTATTTTTCGTACATTAAACACTTCAGCATGAAAAGAATATTTTTTCTGATTCCTGCATTTCTATTCGGGGCGCTGTCTGCATACCCCACATTCGCGCAGGAGAAGTCGCAAGACCAAAAAGAAATTACCATACGCCTGAAGTCGGGCGAAGTAAAAACCATAAAGCCCGGCGAGATGAGCCCGCTCATCGTAGAGGGAAAAGCAATTTCCCCTGACGATATCCAGTCAATAACTGTTACACGTAATCGTTCAGGCCGGAGGGGCGCCCGAACTGTCCAGGGCTATAAGCTGGATGGAATTACTTTCCTTGGGGTAGCCACACAGAAAAATGATAAGGGAGCAGAGATTACGGAAGTGAGTTCCGGAAGCCCCGCAGAGAAAGCCGGGTTGCAAAAAGGAGATATCATTACAAAGCTTCACGAAACTGCCATCGATGGCCCTGAAGCTCTTTCTAAAGCAGTGAGATCCCTGAAACCGGATCAGAAGGTTAACATAGAAATTCTCCGAAACGGCAAAAAACAGACACTTTCTGCCGTATTGGGCGAGCAAAACAACCGTATGACAATTATTGATGTGGATTCCGTCATAAGCCGCTTTGGGCCATTTGACCAGTTTAATTTTAAGATGCCGGATAGTTCATTTAAAGGTTACCTGTTCAAAAGATTGCCCTATTTTCCAAAATCAGAAGAAGTTTTTGGCTACCGAATCAGGCCGCGATCAGGCCCTTCATTAGGTTTGCAAATTCAGGAAACAGAAAACAGTAATGGCGTAACTGTGCTTAAGGTAACTCCTGATTCCTATGCAGACAAGGCAGGCATTAAAGTAGGCGACCTTATCACTACTATCAATGGTAACCCCATCAAAAGTGTGGACGACGTAACAGGAAAAATCACCGGTAAAGACGGAGAAGAATACAAGCTCAATCTTATCCGCGATAAGAAACCAATGACAGTTACCATCAAAGTACCAAAGAAATTAAAGAAGGTGGAACTATAGTCACCACGTTATAACTCATCATAAAGCGTCATAAAAAACTGTGGCGCTTTTTTTTTCGAAGCATCGGAATCGGTATTGAAAGCCACAATACATAGCCCCCCGAAAATCTGTTACCCTAGAATACTGTACCGTAAGACATCACATATTAAGAATCATCCTTGTGCGGTTAAATTATTCAAATGAGGCTAAAGCCCTTGTTTGAATAAGATCTTCATAGTCCATATACTGAAGGGCTGGGTCATAAATTCAAAACCTAAGCACGGTGGGCTTTAGCCCAACTTAGGCGGACAGTAATAACTAAAAATATTGTGATGAACTATGACAGAATTATTACCTTTCAGTAACATAGCACCTTCAAAAATGCACCTGAAATACCTCTTCACAATCTTATCCCCTTTTTTTCTGGCCAACCTCAACTCCGTAGATGCTCAGGTAAGTGTTCAAGACTCTTTGGCACTGGTAGATTTCTATAACAGCACCGATGGACCAAACTGGCGTGACCACACCAACTGGAATTCATCGTCTCGGGTTGGTACATGGACAGGGGTCACTGTGAGTGGAGGAAGAGTCACCGGAATCGAAATGATGGGAAATCTCATTAAAGACACAATCCCCGCAAGCTTCGGCAACCTGACCGGATTGGTCTTTCTCAACCTTATCGACAATCAACTCTCCGGTTCCATCCCCTATGCAATGGGGAATCTGACTAATCTGGAAAGCCTGAACCTGGGGGCAAACTATCTTACAGGGTCCATCCCTTCCTCGTTGGGCAACCTGTCTAAGCTGAAGTATTTATATCTCTACTCCACTTATCTGACAGGGAGTATCCCTCAGTCTATTGGCAATATCGGAAGCTTACAAACCCTCGATCTACAATACTCACGACTGAGCGGCACCATCCCGCAGGCGTTAATCCGGGAAAATTTTATGCTTTCACTAAACAATAACCGATTCAATTTTGCAGATCTGGAGCCTTTCGTCCAGGCAGCCAAAACGTTTTCGGAAACTCACTCAGGTTTTGAGCTGTATTACCAGGATCAGGAAATTGTACCCATTTACCATTCATTGGGTACCCTGTCTGTCTTTGCCGGTGGCACCCCTGCAAACAATACCTACACATGGTACAAAGATGGCGCTGCTGTAGCTACTCTAGCAGGCGACAGCTCCTATACGCCTACTACTCCGGGAGTATATTATGCCACGATTACCAATACTGTCGTCACAGACCTGACACTCACAAGCGATACGGCCGTAGTGAACTATACAGTTCCCGAAACTTCACACGGTGGAAGCACCACCATCACAGAATCCACCACTGTCGCTAACATAACTGACGGACTAAATATCATCGCCACACTGATCCCCACAGGAACTACAAACAAGCTATCCGGAGAAGTAACGGCTGAAGTGACCAAAGACCTCTCTGTAAAAACTACCGGCGGAATTCCTTATGTACAACGCCATTACGATATCGAACCGGCAAGCAACGCCAACAATGCTACAGCAACCATCGTCTTATATTTTACACAGAAAGATTTTGATGACTACAATAGCTATGTTACCAATAACGCCCTTGGGTTAGCACTGCTTCCGACTAATAAGACGGATAACGGAAAAATAAGAATTACTCAATACCACGGCACATTTACGGGAACCCCCGATCCTGACAATTACAGTTCGGGAAGCACCGTATTTATTACGCCTGCCGTTGAATGGCGTGATGATATTCAGGCATGGACACTTACCTTTCCCGTAACAGGATTCAGCGGGTTTTTTGTGAGCACTGCCGAAAATGCACTACCGCTTACACTAATAAACTTCGAAGGAAACCTACAGCAAAACACCATCGTGCTACAATGGCAAACTGCAAACGAAATACACACCAAAGGGTTTGAAGTTGAACGCAGTGCCGATGGAAACTCCTTTGTAACCATAGGTAAGATAACCGCGGTATCCACAACAGGAAATCATAATTATAGATTTGAAGACAGATTCCCACAGGAGAGAATCAACCTATACCGTCTTAAAATTAAGGATAAGGATGGGTGGTTTACGTATAGCCATACTATTAATATAAATTTCACTGCCCCTTCAGTAGTAATGGAAGTTTATCCTAATCCCGCTACAGTCGCCCTGCATTTGAGAGTCAGGGCAGAAAAGGCACAATCGGTGATTGCAACTGTTACTAACGCAACCGGAGCTACAGTACTCAAACAACCTTTAAAACTAAATAGAGGGCTAAATTATCCGGAGATTCATATTTCGCAACTTACAACCGGCGTGTATTATCTGAACACCACAATAGATGGGGCAACCGGCAAAATAACCTTCCTGAAGAAATAGGGAGATATGCGAATGGGTTAGATTAGACTAAACGACAGAAATAGTAACTGCTATGGCAGTTGTGCAAAAACACAACGGCTCCGACCTTAATATCGCCAGCCGACCCGGTTAATTGTAATTTTTTAAAATCGTACCAATTATCTGTCAAACCTATACGAAATACCGAAGGTGGTAAAGAGCCGGTCTTCTGAAGTAAATAAGGAATGCCCTGCCGCAATATCCAATTGCATCTGTGGATGTATCAAATACAACAGCCCTACATCCATGTTGTGTTCCGAATGGGTAGAGGCTATTGTGGAGAAATATTCCAGATACGCTGACACCTTCTCAGTGGCATCATAGCCCAGTCCGGCTGTCAGTATCAGATTATCAAACCTGTGTGAAGTGCCCACATTATATCCTAAAGTAAACCTGTCGCTTAGTTCATTCTCAAACGCAAGTGTCAGTTCGGATCCCCACGCATCTGACTGAAAATCCTTGCTTGCCAGCTTTCCGTATGATAAATATCCTGAAAAAGAAATGGCCGGAAGGATATTTCTCTGCTGCGCAATTCTTTGTTTCACACTAAAAGTAATGGGCTTCACCCCTTTATTATTCTGTTCTTTACCTGCGTCAACTAACAATCTAAGCTCTGTAGTACGGCCCACACCATATCGAAGCAGCAGGTTGTTCTCGAATTCCCTGTCTGCTATCATAAGCCCGTTCTCCAGTTGAAGAGCCCCTTTGGGAACTGTGTAAACCCCATCGCTTTGATCAGGCCGGTCGGTATTTATTTTTTCTTTCTGTGCCTGACTAATACCCGAAATACATAAGCATAGGACAAGAAGAGAGAGTGTTCTAAGTTTTTTCACCACATAAAATTTAGGAGATTACAGTCCGATAGAATACTACCCCGTAACCGCATTGCTATACCCTTTGAGTACAAATTATTAGTAAAGATAACCAAAATGATGCCGAACTCTCTTTTCAGACAATGCAGAATTGGCAAACCAAAAGCTATTTACCAGAAGAAAAAATTACCATTTCAGATGTGTGTAGCTCGCCGGAGCGCGCTTTCCTTCGCTTAAAAATCGTTTACTTTTGCAAAAAATAATTAGTAGCATAATGAACAAAGGACCTGTTTCACAGTTTATCGAACACCATTACAGACATTTTAATGCAGCCGCACTGATGGATGCGGCCAAAGGATATGAAGCACACCTCGCCGAAGGTGGCAAGATGCTTATATCTATGGCCGGCGCTATGAGTACCGCCGAATTGGGCATTTCACTGGCAGAAATGATCCGCCAGGATAAAGTAGCAATCATCAGTTGCACCGGAGCCAACCTTGAAGAGGATATTATGAATCTGGTAGCACACAGCCATTATAAGCGGGTGCCCCACTATCGCGACCTGAGTCCGCAGGAAGAATGGGAGCTTCTGGAAAATCATTACAACCGCGTTACAGATACCTGCATTCCCGAAGAGGAGGCTTTCCGCAGAATTCAGCAGCATATTTATAAAATATGGAAAGCAGCAGACGAAAAAGGGGAACGATACCTGCCCCACGAATATATGTACCAGTTATTGAGAAGCAAAGTGCTGGAGCAATACTATGAGATAGACCCCAAAAACAGCTGGATGCTTGCTGCTGCAGAAAAGAATATCCCTATCATCGTACCCGGATGGGAAGACAGTACTATGGGTAACATCTTTGCTTCTTATGTCATTAAAGGCGAACTGAAAGCTTCTACTATGAAGAGTGGCATCGAGTATATGGTAGCACTTACGGAGTGGTATCGTCATAACTCTGGTGGCAAAGGGGTAGGATTTTTCCAAATCGGTGGAGGTATCGCCGGCGATTTCCCCATCTGCGTGGTGCCCATGATGTATCAGGATCTGGAATGGACAGACGTTCCGTTCTGGAGTTACTTCTGCCAGATATCAGACAGTACTACTTCCTACGGTTCCTACTCAGGCGCTGTCCCTAACGAAAAAATTACCTGGGGTAAACTGGATATTCACACTCCAAAATTCATTGTAGAGAGTGATGCCACCATTGTAGCGCCTCTGATTTTTGCGTGGATATTAGGCTGGTAATCTTTTGATAGACGCAGACATGCTACTGACAGGGCCTGTCTGCGTTTTTTTATACTGCATTCTTCTGGTGCGAAATAATAAATTGTATTAACTCTTCAAGCGGTACCGCTGCCCTGTCTGCTGCATCCTGAATTTCTTCTCTGGATACATTTGCTGCGAAATATTTTTCTTTCAACCGCTTCTTCACACCCTTTAGTTCCATCCCATCGTATCCTGTAGGGCGCATCAGTGAGTAGGCGTGGACAAGTCCAGATAGCTCATCAAAGGCATACAACATCTTGTCCATCCTGGTGACAGGCTCTACTCCAAAATGCACCGGGCCATGCGAAGCAATGGCATGTATTACCTCGGGATCAACATGCCTGCGTTCCAACTCTTCAATGATTCTTTTACAATGCGATTCGGGCCATTGATCCCAGTCAGCATCATGTAGCAGGCCTGCTATGTACCAACGATGCTGATCCGCATCGTTCAAGCTCTCTTTCTCCTTTGCCCATTCCTTCATCAGGTGCCCCACCTGCTTCATGTGTAACTGTAATCTGGGATTCAATACCCACTCGTTCAGCAGTGTGAATGCCTCTTCGGTTGTGAGCACTTTGCCTGCATCTTCTGGGCGGCCAAACTCCTGACGGCCTATAATCATTGACATAACAGCTAATTAAAATTCTACATTCTTTGGATAACGCGGGAATGGAATCACATCTCTGATGTTGGTCATCCCCGTGATAAACTGTACCATCCTTTCGAATCCGAGCCCGAATCCTGCATGCGGTACGGTACCAAACCTGCGTATATCCAGGTACCAAAACAGTTCCTCCTCTGATATGCCCATCTCCTTCATCCTCGATTGTAATTGATCCAGACGTTCTTCCCTTTGTGATCCTCCTACGATTTCTCCAATGCCCGGGGCCAGAATGTCCATTGCGGCTACCGTCCTGCCATCTTCATTCTGCCGCATATAGAAGGCTTTAATCTCCTTCGGATAGTTATACAGGATCACCGGTTTCTTAAAATGTTTCTCCACCAGATATCTCTCATGTTCGCTCTGCAGGTCGATGCCCCATTCATTCACCGGATACTGGAACTTCTTTTTCTTATTATGATTAGAATTTTTTAGAATATCTATCGCCTCTGTATAGGTAATCCTTTCAAAATTATTATCAATTACAAATTGGAGTTTCTCCACCAACCCCATCTCACTTCTTTCCTGTTGCGGCTTTTGTTTCTCCTCTTCAGCAAGCCTGTTTGCCAGGAAGGCCATATCATCAGGGCAATGTGTAAGCGCATACCTGATAATGTATTTAATAAAGGCTTCTGCAAGATCCATATTATCCTCAAGATCGTAAAAGGCCATTTCAGGCTCTATCATCCAGAACTCTGCCAGGTGTCTTGCCGTATTACTGTTTTCTGCACGAAAAGTAGGTCCAAACGTATAGACGTTTCCCAATGCCGTTGCTGCTAATTCGGCCTCTAACTGTCCACTAACGGTAAGGTTCGCCGACCGGCCAAAGAAATCTTCCTTAAAGTCCACTTTTCCATGCTCATCTTTGGGAACATTCGCCAGATCAAAATTGGTCACGTGAAATGTCTCTCCTGCACCTTCAGCATCAGAAGCGGTAATAATCGGCGCATGTAAGTACACAAACCCTTTGTCCACAAAAAACTTGTGGATTGCATAAGCCACAATGCTCCTCACCCTAAATACCGAAGCGAATGTATTAGTCCGAAATCTCAGATGTGCGATTTCTCTGAGAAACTCAAGGCTGTGTTTTTTGGGCTGAAGCGGATACTTTTCGGCATCGCTATCCCCTAAAATGTCAATCTGATCTGCTACCAGTTCCACCCTCTGGCCTTTCCCAGGCGATGCTACCACTTTCCCTGTAGCCCGAATCGCGGTGCCGGTATTGAGCCGTCTCAGAAGTGCATCCTCAAATTTGCCCAACGGAGCCACTACCTGCAGATTAATATTGGTGCTTCCGTCGTTAAGTGCTATAAACTGATTATTACGAAATGTCCGCACCCATCCCATCACAATCATTTCTTCTCCCGGTTGCCCGTCATTCAAAACCTTCGCTACTTCTGTCCTTTTGTTAAACATCAGATATTTTTTTAGGGTGCAAATATACTCAACATGGCAAAAAGGCGGTAAATACAATAGATTTCAGCTTTTTTTCGTTTAAAACCAGAGCACACTTCCCAAAATTTTATCTCAAAAAAAATTCATTTAATTAAATTTGCTGTAATATTGCAGCAGTAAACCACGCAGACTTCAAAACTGCTACGTTCCTATAAGAATCCACTTCCAATAAATATCATATCGTTTTTTTTCAAACTGCAAGGTTTTTTGACTAATAATTTTTGAGTCTGATTTATGTATAACATACACCAACTGAACGACATGCTCGTTCCTGAGTTGCTTGATATTGCTGAGCAGCAAAACATCTCCGACGTTCAGCACCTGAAAAAACAAGATCTAATAGAAAAAATAATTAATAACCAATCCACAATGGAAAACGAGAAAAAAGAGACTTCCGAAGGTGCTCGTCCCAAGCGTAAACGCATCGTCAAACCCGCCGGTGGCAACAAAGAGAATGGATCTGCTGCCATTCCTGAAAATAAAAGTGATGCCGGTGCTGTGCACAGCGCAGAACCCGTCAAAAAAGTACAGGATCGAAGAAAGCCTGTTATAAAAAGCAAGCCGACCCCTCCGGAGAATGTTACGGGTGAGGTAACGGCAGGTCAGGCAGGAGTGGAGGAGCATGGAGAAGAACTGGCCGACCCCAAATCCATAGCGCCATCCCTTTTAGATATGCTTAAAGATGATGAAGAAGTGGATCTGGAGCTTCCGGAAGAAATTGCTGAAGAAGAGGCCATACAGCCGGCCCCTCAGCAAAAGCAAAAGAAGGAAACCAATTTCAATTTGGAGTTTGATGGTATCATTGAAGCGGAAGGCGTATTAGAAATGATGCCCGATGGCTATGGATTTCTCAGAAGCAGCGACTATAACTACCTGTCGTCTCCCGACGACGTATATGTATCTCCAAGCCAGATAAAGCTCTTCGGACTCAGAACCGGTGACACCGTAAATGGTACCGTGAGGCCTCCAAAAGAAGGAGAAAAATATTTTGCCGTACTCAAGGTGGACACCATCAACGGCAAGAAACCGGAGGAAGTACGCGATCGGGTACCATTTGACTATCTGACACCCTTATTTCCTTACGAAAAACTCAATCTTTTTACCGGCCCCACCAACTACAGCACACGTATTATGGACTTGTTTACCCCGATAGGAAAGGGGCAACGAGGGCTGATTGTAGCACAACCCAAGACAGGTAAGACCATGCTGCTCAAGGAAGTGGCCAATGCCATTGCTGCCAATCATCCTGAGTGCTACCTGATGATAGTGCTGGTGGATGAGCGTCCGGAAGAGGTAACCGATATGGAACGCAGTGTGAAGGCCGAAGTAATTGCCTCTACATTTGACGAACCTGCAGAAAAGCATGTGAAAGTAAGCACGATGGCACTCCAGAAAGCCAAGCGACTGGTAGAGAGTGGACATGATGTAGTGATTCTGCTGGATAGTATCACACGCCTTGCACGCGCGCACAATACCGTCTCTCCTGCCAGTGGTAAAGTGCTCTCCGGTGGTGTGGAAGCCAACGCCATGCAGAAGCCAAAACAATTTTTCGGTGCAGCCCGTAAGATTGAAAATGGCGGAAGCCTGACAATTATCGCTACCGCATTGGTAGATACAGGAAGTAAGATGGACGAAGTAATCTTTGAAGAGTTCAAAGGAACCGGTAACATGGAGTTGCAGTTGGATCGCAGACTCAGTAACCGCCGCATCTTCCCTGCCATCGATATCATCTCTTCATCTACACGCCGCGACGACCTGCTGATGGATAAGGATGTGCTCCAGAGAATGTGGGTACTACGTAACCACATTGCCGACATGAACCCGGAAGAAGCTATCAGCATGCTCCTTAAAAATATGAAAGGAACAAAAGACAATTCAGAGTTCCTCACCAGTATGAACGGATAAGCTTGAAATATCAAACAAAATTACCACTGCTCTGCGGTGGTTTTTTTTGCCATGCCAATAGAGAAGACAGATATAGAAGATTTCATTGAAAAGAGCCGGACATATCCGATACTCGACGTAAGAAGCCCGGGCGAATACGCACATGCCTGTATTCCGGGGGCATATACGCTCCCCATTTTTGATAATGAACAACGGGCCGCTATTGGCACCACTTACAAACAGCAGGGTAGGCCTCAGGCCGTGGACATCGGGTTAGGTTACTTTGCCGAAAGTATTAAATATATCCCCACCAAAGCACTGGAAATTTTTCGATCACATGGAAATGGGGGTTTACCTACTTTCATGATTCATTGCTGGCGTGGCGGGATGCGAAGCGAGGCTATCGCATGGCTATTAAGCTTATATGGATATAAAATCTACCTCCTGAAAGGTGGATATAAGGCATTCAGAAGATGGGCGCTCTCACAATTCGAAAAGCAGTATGACTTCTCCCTGCTGGGCGGATATACAGGATCGGGTAAGACAGAACTGCTTTATGAACTCCGGAAAGAAGGCCATAAAATAATCGACCTCGAAGGGCTTGCCAGCCATAAAGGGTCTGCATTCGGCTCACTGGGGATGGATAATCAGCCATCACAGGAAATGTTCGAAAACCTGCTGGCCATGGAATTGTATAACCAGTCGTCAAATCCCGGGGATGGCCCCATCTGGCTCGAAGACGAAAGCCGCCATATCGGAATCATACATTTACCCAACTCAATATGGGATCAGATGAGAGTGAGTCCTCTGTATTTCCTCGAAATACCCGCAACCCAACGTCTCGATTATATTACGAAAGGGTATGGGAGATTCTCCAACAAAGACCTTGCCGCATGTGTAACAAAAATTAAAAAAAGGCTTGGTGGACTAGAAACACAAAACGCCCTCAATCATTTGAAAAATAACGAAGTGAAGGAATGCTTTGCGATTCTACTCAGATATTACGACAAATTATATCAACATTCGCTGTTCAACCGTGAAAATATCACGAAGATCCTGCATAAAATACCCTGCGAAAGCGTTACAGTTAAAAACAGTCTGGCCCTAAACCCTGCAAGGTTGACCTGATATGAATTTTAGCTTGAAATCCTTTATCACTATTCTGCTCGCAATGCTCTCTTTCAATTCTTTTGCCCAGAAGGATTGGGATATAGCCGGCGTTTGGACAGGTACATTGTTTAATGACTCCACCCAAAAATATATACCCTTTGAAGTGGCGATAAGCCGTTTTAGCGGCGACTTGTCTGGCTACAGTTATACCGTCTTCATGGTGGACAGTATTGCGAATATCGGAGTGAAAGAGGTGACGGTCAAAGAGAGAAACCAGACTTTTACTATTCGCGACAAGAAACTTATTGACGATAACTACACTGAGGCTCCCGACAAAGGGGTATATACCACCCTTGTTCTGGAACACACTCAAAATGACACAGCAGATGTGCTGAGTGGAAAATGGTTTACCAACAAGACCAGGCTCTTTTATCCCGTAGGTGGTGCTGTATTTCTTACAAAAAGGCGACAGATCTATAGTACCCACATCATCCCCCGGCTTGAAAAGCTCGGTCTCGCAAACAGATTATCATTTCTGCAACCCAAGCCTGCAAACGATATAGCTACCACAAACAGAACCAGAAAAAAATCAAAAGAGTCATCTGAACCTACAATGGCAATTATGGAACCGGAAGTTGTGATTACAGTTCCCAAAAAAGACACATCGCGCCTTATCAAACACTTAGATGCGGATCAACTTGCATTACTCATCGATTCCGTCGGGTCTCATGTTCCTGAAACGATGAAAAAAGCAACAGGTAGCACTCCCCCTGCTCAAACAACAGAAAAAGCAGCCACAACGGGAGCTGTCAACGCCAAAACAGAAGTAGCGCAAAACAGCGAACCCGCAAAGGCTGATAAACCAAACGCTGCCATCGCAACCGGTGAAGACATTGCCCAATCTGGTAAGAAAGAATTTAGAACCGGTGAATCTCAGTCCGGTGAAGTCAATACTAAAAGTGCGCTAAGTATTCAAGAAGCCAATCAGAAAAAGAATAGTCACTCCGTGGCCGGGATAACCAAAGCCTCTGCCAACGCCACAACAGCGGCTCCAAACACACAAGGCGAGACATCGGGGCGCCAGGGCAACGCACTCGCTGCCACATCAGGAACCCAGGCAGATGCGAGGAAAAACAATGTGTCCGAAGCGGTGCCGCCCACTACCGGATCCGCCCGGGTCACTGCTAAGAGCAGTAACAGGCTATCATCAGATTCGGTAATTATGCCTCCAAAGGCTGGTCAGCAGGATGATGATATACCGGTAAAGGATACACGTAAAGGTATTGTAGATTCAAAAATTGAAAACAAAGGAGCTACTACCCGGATAAACCGGGAAGAGCACTACAACAACAAAAAATTAATAAGCGGTAATCCTGAATCTGATAGTACCAACCGCAATTCGGTACTACGCAAAAGCTCAACAGTAGAGACAGTTTCAGCCGCCACAGAAAAAGCGAACTCCACATCATCCGAAAACACACAAACAGGACAGGCCTCTCACAACACAGCCAAAAAACAGGTTAAAACCTCTGAGACCACAACCAATAAGACCACATCCCGGACCGTTAAAAATTCGGAAACAATTTCAGACCCTGCAAGACGCATAACAGCTTCGTCCGCAGAGGAAGAAAAGAACGCCCCAAATGGGCGCACTAGCACAACCACTGCAGTAGCCAGTGGAGGAAAAGCCACACTGACTGCCCCTGATCTCTCCAAAAGAAAGATTGAAACTATCCAGACCGTTCAACTGGCAAGTGATAGTATCGTACTTTCTCTCTACGACAACGGAATAGTAGATGGCGACACCGTGAGTATCCTGCTCAATGGCAGCGTCCTGCTTTCGCGTATTGGATTAAAGGAAGAAGCTTTTAATCACACCCTTCACATTACTCCGGAAATGGGGGACTCTCTCAACCTTGTAATGTACGCTGAAAACCTGGGTAGCATTCCGCCAAACTCAGGGTTGCTTATTGTACGCGACAGAAGCAAAACGTATGAAATTCGGTTTAGTGGCGACCTCCAAAAGAATTCTGCCATAATTTTGCTGCGAAATAAGCAAAATGAATTCAGCCACAAATAATACCACAATCTATCGCCTTACAGAGTACTCCAAAGGCGCCGGTTGCGGATGCAAGATATCTCCTAAAGTATTAAAAGATATTCTCAGTGAATCTGTCAGCTTTCCCGACGGAAGCCTGATTGTGGGGAATAGTGATAACGATGATGCGGCTGTGTATGATCTTCAAAATGGCCAGGCTCTCATTTCCACTACCGACTTCTTTATGCCCATAGTGGACGATGCATATTCTTTTGGAAAAATTGCGGCCGCAAATGCCATCAGTGATGTGTATGCAATGGGCGGCACACCACTTTTATCTGTAGCCATTCTGGGATGGCCTGAAAAAATACCGGCAACTGAGGCCCGTAAAGTACTTGCCGGCGCCAGAGAAGTTTGCGCACAGGCTAAGATAAGCATGGCCGGAGGGCATAGCATAGAATCAGCAGAACCTTTTTTCGGATTGGCCGTGAATGGTATGGTGGCACTTGAGTGCCTTAAGAGAAATAATACTGCCCGGGAGGGCGATCTTATCTTCATCACCCAGCCCATTGGTATAGGGATTCTCGCCACTGCTCAAAAAAGAAAAGTAATCACCGAAGACGATGTCACTTTTCTGCTCTCTGAACTTTCTTCACTAAACTCTATAGGTGAAGCCGTTGGCAGCATCGGCGAAGTCTCGGCTATGACGGATATCACCGGGTTTGGCCTTGCAGGACATCTTCTGGAAATGGCTGAAGGCAGCGGCTTATCCGCTGTGCTGGAATACTCAAAGGTACCCATATACGAAAGAGCAAAGCACTATCTGAAACAAAGAGTAATGCCCGATGCCACCTACCGCAACTGGAACAGTATGAGTGACAAAATAGAAGTGGCGAAGTCCGTTGATTTCATGGAGGCCTTCGGTATGCTTCCTGACCCTCAGACAAATGGAGGACTGATGGTAGCTGTATCGCCTTCTGGTAAGGAAAAACTCATCTCACTCTTTGAACAATCAGGCCTTCAAGAGTTTGTGCATCCCATCGGATACTTTACCGAAAAGAAAGAAAAAACTATTTTAGTACAATAATGAACTGGGTGCTACTCATAATCGGGGGTTTTTTTGAAATAGGATTTGCCACCTGCCTGGGAAAGGCTAAAGAAGCATCCGGTACCGAATTCGTACTCTGGATTATCGGGTTCTTTGTATGTCTTACTATCAGTATGCTATTACTCTACAAGGCTTCGCTGACAATACCTATCGGTACTGCCTATGCGGTGTGGACAGGTATCGGAGCGTGTGGCACAGTTATTATGGGTCTGCTGTTGTTTAATGAACCTGCCGACTTCTGGAGGCTCTTTTTTCTTTCCACCCTCATTTGCAGTATCATTGGCTTAAAACTTGTGTCAAACTGAACGACAACGGATCCAGGTGAAAGAACTCTCGGCACAAATTATTAATTACTATCATGCGCGGGGAAAGCGGGCTGTATTCCAGTTAGGAGCAGACTGTAAGTTCATCATCATCTCACAGGCTCCGGGCAAAAAGGTGGATACTACCGGCATTCCCTGGGATGATATGAGTGGGCGCACCCTAAAGAATTGGTTGGGGGTTACAGATGCACAGTTCTACAATCCTCAACTCTTCTCTATAATGCCTATTGATTTCTGCTATCCGGGTAAAGGATTACATGGTGACCTTCCTCCTGATAAGTCCTGTGCAGATATCTGGCATCCGCAAATTCTGGCTCAAATGAAGGCCGCTCCGGTCAGGCTGCTAATCGGAAAGTACGCTATAGACTACTATCTGGGTGCATCCCAAAGGAGTTCACTTGCAGAAACCATCAGAAATTTTAAATCTTATCTGCCCTTATACTTTCCATTGATTCATCCTTCACCACGTAATAAGAAATGGCTTGCTGATCATCCCTGGTTTTTGAACGAGACCATCCCTTATCTGAGAAGCATGGTGGCAGCCAAAGTATGACCTGCCTGGTAAATCCCTGAGCACCCCCTTCATAAAAAATAACCGAAGAAGTCATTTTTTCTGCGAGAGAGATTGTCTGACAAATTTTAACTTTAGTTGAAACTACCTCCTGCCTACCTTTAACTTTTCGACCTGAAAAACACCGCACCTGTGGCACCTGCGTTCACTTTCATAACTAAAAAAATAAAGGAAAATGAAAAAGGTAGTCCGGGTCGTTATAGCGCTTCTGTTCGCCGCACTGATTATTGGCGCGATTTATCTAAAATTTTTGCTACCTGACGTGGGTAACGCTCCCAACCTGAAGGTAGAAATCAACCCCCAAATAGTTGAGCGGGGTAAATACCTTGCCTACCATGTCACAGTTTGTATGGACTGTCACTCCACGCGCGACTGGAGCAGGTTTTCGGGGCCTCCGATAGCCGGCAGCGATGGCAAAGGGGGGGAATACTTCAGCAGGAATATGGGCTTTCCGGGCGATTTTTATTCAAAAAACCTCACTCCTTTTCATCTTAAAGACTGGACAGATGGCGACATCTACAGGGCAATCACCAGCGGAGTGTCCAAAGACGGCTCTTCGCTGTTTCCGGTAATGCCTTATATCTATTACGGCAAACTTGCTAAGGAAGATGTGTATGCAATCATCGCATTCCTGAGAACACTCCCCGAAATCAACAACACCCCCCCGGCCAGAAGCCTTGATTTTCCTGTAAATTTTCTCATAAACACAATGCCTCAGAAAGCGCGCCCTACTACGATTCCGGCTCAAAGCGACACGCTCGCCTACGGCGCATACCTAACCAATGCCGCAGGATGTGCGGAATGCCACACACCCGCCCGAAACGGACAAATCATTAAAGGGAAAGAATTTACAGGAGGAAGGGCTTTTATAATGCCTTCGCTCACTGTCTATTCCGCCAATATCACGCCGGACAAAGCAACCGGCATCGGAGCCTGGACACCAGAGGAGTTTGTAGCTCGCTTTAAGGCTTATACACAACCCGGAGGCATACCTGACGCTACCCAAAATAATTCGCCTCAGACGGTGATGCCCTGGACAATGTATGGCGGCATGGACTCAACAGACCTTGTCGCTATCTATAAATATCTCAGCTCGCTCCAACCTGTTACACATCATGTCGACCACTTTGTTTTCAACAAAAAAGGGTGAATTACAGGTAATTCCCTAAAATCTGCTTCTATTCGCAGGCTGTGGTTTAATTATGATATTTTCGCAGCCTTATGAATATGACAGACAGAAAAGATATTTCGACTTTAGAAGATGTAATGTGGCTCGTAGATACTTTCTATGGAAAGGTAAGGGAGGATGATTTGCTGGCAGATATTTTTAACGAACGGATTCAGGATCGCTGGCCGCAACATTTACAAAAGATGTACACTTTCTGGCAAACCCTGCTCCTGAATGAGCACACTTATTTTGGCGGTCCGTTTCCTCCGCATGCCACACTACCTGTGGAGAAAACTCATTTTGACCGGTGGCTGAAACTGTTTTTTGAAACACTTGAAGAGTCTTTTGAGGGGCCGGTAACAGAGGAAGCCAGGTGGCGGGCTAACCGAATGGCCGAAATGTTCCAATATAAGATTGAACTAATCAGAGAAAGGCAGGGGCAGGACTATTTATAACCGCCCACTGTCCGACAAAGTAAATTCCTTAGTATTGAATGGTTACTTCATCCAAATCCCATTCGTGCTCCAGCGCATCAAGGGTAATCAGTTTACCCACCCTGTTCACCCCCATAATAGTTGATTCAAACACCCGGTTGCCTTTTTTCAGCCTTACAGATTGGCCCTTCATGAACAGCCGGGCATTGTACGCTTCTAACAAGCCATCAGGACCTTCTTTTTCCCACCGGATCAGATAATTCAGAAGAGAAATACGTATATCATGTGTCAGCTCCAGCACATCCCATTTCCGGGAGGTCTCCAGCATAAGAGAGGTGGCTCTTTCTGAGTCAAACTTCTTCTGATTTACATTGAGCCCGATACCAGTGACAGCCCATTCCCATCCTGCTCCACGTACTGAATTTTCAATCAATATCCCCACAGCTTTTCTGGCACCTATTAACACATCATTGGGCCATTTTACTCGAGGCTCACATCCACACTTCTCAATCACTTCACTTACAGCAAGTGCGGCGGCAACGGAGAGCATAAATCTGTCATTCAACAAAAATCCATTCATCCGTGTAATGATTGATACCTGCACATTAGCGCCCGGTTCGGTAAACCACTTCCGCTCATTTCTTCCTTTTCCTGCCGTCTGCTCCACAGCGAAGATAGCTTTACCATGCACAGCGCTGCCATTGCGAACCAGATCCATCGCATAAGTATTCGTACTGTCCACGCGGTCCAGGATCACTATTTCATCGTCTGAAATGGCCATAAGAAAGGATTGAGAGAGAAAATATTATATTTGGTAAATAGTTGCAAATTTCGGGTTTTGGGCCCTTTAAAAGGTTATTTAATTCTAATTTTGCGGCTTGTGTAAAAAGTATTGTGCGGAAAATTAAAAATGAGCATTTGAACAATTTAAATTTATTAGAAACCAGACAAAAATCAACCCAAAAAAGGTTAACCAGAAACAGCAGGTTATTCAAAACTATCCTGAATGCAATTCTGGAAAAGAAAGGTGAAAATGTGGTGTCACTGGACCTGAAAAAAATCCCTGAAGCAGTAACAGATTTCTTTATCATCTGTCAGGCTACAAACCCGATTCAGCTAAAGACTATTGCAGACTATGTTGAAGAGATGGTTAAGAAAAACTGTGGGGAGCGTCCCTATAGCCATTCAGGCAATAAGGGAGAACACTGGATTCTGATTGATTACATAGACATTGTAGTGCACGTGATGCTCCCGGAGCCGAGAAAGTTTTATAAATTAGAGGAGATGTGGAGCGATGCCGAAATAAAAGAACATAATTAACGCTATATATAAGCGTAAAATCAAATTACATTAAATTAATCACAAGAAGATCCCCGGGTGAAAGCGGATCTGAAAAAACAGCACCCAAACCAAAATGCCAAAAGAGGATACTACAAGACGATATAACAAAGGACAACGAGGTGTGCCACCCCCGCCAGGCAATGGAAAGGATAACGATCTGAAGAAAAAACCCAAACTCAATTTTTACTGGGTGTGGGGTATTCTTTTTGCACTGATAATCGGATACAATGCACTGTTTCACCAAACAAACAGCGGATTAGAAATAGATAAATCAGAATTCTTCCAAATGCTCAAGCAGGGAGATGTGGATCAGATATGGATTGTGGGCAATCGCAAGCTGGTAAGAGTTCAAATCGATCAGGACGCACTGAAAAAGGATTCTGCAGGATACTACAAGAAGATACTGGGGAAGGACTTTGATATGGCCATTAAGATGTCCGGAACTCCACAGGTTTTCTTCCCGGTGGTAAAGGATGAAGTGTTTGCCAACCAGCTTTATGATTTTTATAAAGACAACCCCGAAGTAAAACAGGTGCGTGAGATACCGGGCGACGAAGGCGAAATATTTACCCAGATTATTCAAACCATGCTGCCGATCCTGCTGATTGCTTTAATCTTCATCCTGATGATGCGGAAGATGAGCGGTGGGGCAGGCGCTGGTGGTCCCGGCGGAATATTCAATATAGGAAAAAGCCGTGCAACGCTATTTGAAAAAGGCACAAAGGTAAATATCAACTTCTCTGATGTGGCAGGATTGGATGAAGCCAAGGTGGAGGTAATGGAGATAGTGGACTTTCTGAAGAATCCAAAGAAATACACAAACCTCGGAGGTAAGATCCCCAAAGGTGCGCTGCTTGTAGGCCCTCCGGGAACAGGTAAAACCCTGCTGGCAAAGGCCGTAGCCGGCGAAGCACAGGTGCCCTTCTTCAGCCTCAGCGGAAGTGATTTTGTAGAGATGTTTGTGGGTGTGGGCGCCAGCAGAGTACGCGATCTGTTTAAGCAGGCCAGAGAGAAAGCGCCCTGTATCATATTCATCGACGAGATCGACGCCATCGGGCGCGCACGCGGGAAGAATATGATGATGAGCAATGATGAAAGAGAAAACACCCTCAATCAGCTGCTGGTAGAGATGGATGGATTTGCCACAGACATCGGCATCATCATTCTAGCCGCAACTAACCGTCCTGATGTATTGGACAGCGCGTTACTCCGTCCGGGACGTTTCGACCGGCAGATATCTATCGATCGGCCCGACCTGGTAGGCCGCGAAGCCATTTTTAAAGTGCATCTGAAACCCATTAAAACCAGCCAAAGTCTGGATATTCATAAGTTAGCAGAACAAACACCGGGATTTGCCGGTGCAGATATTGCCAACGTGTGCAATGAGGCAGCACTGATAGCAGCAAGAAGGAATAAGGATGGAGTAGATATGCAGGATTTTCAGGATGCTATCGACCGGGTGATTGGCGGATTGGAAAAGAAGAATAAAATCATCCTTCCTGAAGAAAAAGAAATTATTGCCTATCACGAGGCAGGACATGCGATCTGCGGATGGTTTCTCGAGCACGCATACCCGTTACTGAAAGTAACCATCGTCCCCAGAGGTACCGCTGCATTAGGATATGCCCAATATACCCCTAAAGAGCAATATCTGTATAATACTGACCAGTTGATGGATCAGATGTGTATGACACTCGGAGGCCGGGCATCGGAAAAAATATTCTTTGGCAAAATCAGTACGGGAGCCAGCAACGACCTGCAGCAGGTAACCAAGATGGCTTACAGTATGATTACCGTTTATGGAATGAATGCCAAAATTGGGAACGTAAGTTATTATGATCCTCAACAGGAAAACACATTCGTAAAGCCATTTAGCGAAGAAACCGGGAAACTGATCGACGAAGAAGTACGGGCACTCATCGACCGTGCGTATGAAAGAACGCTTCAGTTACTTACTGAAAAGAAAAATGAAGTGGACATCCTCGCCCAGGCATTGCTTAAGCGCGAAGTGCTGTTCCAGAGCGATGTGGAAGAATTGATCGGAAAACGTCCGTGGGAAGATAAGAAGGCGCTCGACTTTATCGATAACCCTAAGGAAGGAGTAGTTGGTAACCCACTACCCGGCAGCCATGAAATAGCAGGAAACTCTAATACAGAAAGTCTCTAGGCTACACATACCAGAGCACCTTAAACAGTGCCTCTTTTCTTACTTTGAACACACATAAGTAAAGGAATTAACCGTGCAGGCAAATATTACCTTTGCAGCAAAACAATTACTTTATGCCGTTGATTGAGCATATTTCTAGTAATGAGGTACTGACTACTACTTTCACACTCTTTGCGGTGATTGATATACTCGGGTCTATTCCAATACTTATCTCTCTAAAGGATAAGATGGGTGGGCATATCCGCACAGGCCAGGCTACCATAGCATCAGGATTGCTGATGATTCTCTTTCTTTTCCTCGGAAAACAGTTCCTGGACCTGCTCGGCCTGGACGTACACTCCTTTGCAGTAGCGGGCAGTATCGTCATCTTTATTATCGGGCTGGAGATGATTCTGGGTGTTGAGTTTTTCAAACAGGAAAAAGATGCAAAGAGTGGGAGCGTGGTACCCATTGCTTTTCCACTGATTGCAGGATCGGGAACCCTCACTACCGTCATGTCGCTGAAAGCCAACTTCCACGATGTGAATATTCTTCTGGGTATCCTCATTAACCTCTTAGTCATCTTCATTGTGCTGAAGTCGCTCAAATGGATCGAAAAAGCACTTGGACCCAACGGACTTTCAGTAGTCCGCAAATTTTTTGGAATTATATTACTCGCTATCGCTGTGAAAATTTTTGGAAGTAACCTCTCGGAATTTTCAATCGGCAAGTAGCGCAAAACACTACACAATGGATGTAAAAACAAATAAGATAGCCCTGCTGGTAGATGGGGATAATGCCCAGGCCAAGATGCTGGAAGATGTTCTGGAAGAGGCTTCAAAATACGGGAAAGTAACCATACGCCGGATTTATGGCGACTGGACCACTCCTCGGATGAACAACTGGAAAGCAGTGCTAAACGAAATGGCGTTCAGCCCTATTCAAAAATTTAATTATACTACCGGAAAAAACTCTACTGACAGTGCACTGATTATTGATGCTATGGATATCCTTCACGATAATCTCGTGGACGGTTTCTGCATCGTGAGCAGCGACAGCGATTACACCGGGCTCGCCAAGAGAATCAGGGAAGACGGCATCTTCGTCATGGGTATCGGCGAGCAAAAGACACCACTGGCTTTCGTAAAGTCATGCGAGATATTTACCTATGTGGAAAATCTGGAGTCCAAATCAGAAACTGAAGACAAAAAGGAAGATGATAAGAAAGGAAAAGCAAAACCTATCAACAAGAAACTTATCAACAAAGCCTATGACATGAGCATCAATGAAAGTAACGAGGCTTATATCTCCACTCTGGGTAACAACCTCAGAAAACTGGACCCCAGTTTTGACGTGCGTGCCTATGGATGCAAAACGCTGACACAGTTCTTCGCTAAACTTTCCACCTTTATCGTAAAAGACAATATCATAAACGGTATCAATAATCCGATTATCAAGAGGAAATAATACAAATCGTCAGCTCACCACGATATTCATGTCTTTCGACATCCAAAGGTACCGGCATGCATAGGTACGATAAGGACTCCACCCGTCAGATATACGGATGATCCTGTCGGTTAGTTTCTTCTTGTCTGTTTCCTGAAGGCCATATATCCTCACCATCGCATTCCTGATTCCCAGATCATCAACTGCAAATACATCTTCTCTGCCAAGAGAAAACATAAGAATCATCTCTGCCGTCCACCTTCCCACGCCTTTTATTTGCGTGAGCAAATCGATTATCTCACTGTCCTCCATTTTGTGGAGCCTGGCATCTTTCAAATCATGTTCTCTGAAAAAACTGCATACATTATGCACATAGCGGCTCTTTGCTTCTGAAAAGCCAATCGATCTGAAGGTCTCAGGTGGCGTTTCTAAAATTTGCTCAAGCCGTGGCTCCTTTCCTCCATATAAATTCAGGAATCTTGAGTAAAGCGTTCTGGCTACTTGTACGCTTAACTGTTGCGACAGAATAGAGGCACACAATCGCAGGTATATCTTGTTACGCTTCTCAATAGTCACCTCAGGAAGCTGTCTGATTACGGGCGCCAATCTCTTATCTTTTAGTAAATATCTGCGATGATCCATTAGTATCTTCTAAATCCGGTTCCTTACAACCGGCCGGCTCTTTAAAATTGCGAATTATGCTTTCTCCCGGTAATGGGCCTGCAATTACTGAATATCTCAAAAAGATAATCCGCAGCACAGGCAGTGTAATTTTCACTGCAGATTCCAGCTCACCCCACCATCCTTATCATCTTTCATTTCAATACCCACCTTGGCGAGCTCATCTCTAATCTTATCGGAAGTGTGAAAATCTCTCTTAGAACGTGCGTCCTTTCGAATAGAAGCAAGCAGGTTCATCACTTCTTTGAAAGGACTTTCTACCGCCCATTCATTCTTCAGACCCAGTATCTCTTCGATAAATACATGGAAATCCTGTTTCATCCGGTTGATTGTCGCTGAAGAAAGTGAGTCTGAAGCAATCACCTTGTCTTTAATACTATTAATCGTTGGAACTATCTCAAATAACCCTGCCAATACTTTTGCTGTATTAAAGTCGTCCTCAATATACTTCGGAAGTTCGTCTAACTGTGTGTTTATCCGGTTATCCAACTCCTTATCTGATGCCTCAACCCCTTCTATAAAAGGCAAGGCCTTTAATATTTCATACGCATCAAACAGTCGGCGAAGTCCTTTTTCAGATGCAAGTAAAGCATCATTGCTAAAATCGAGTCCGCTTCGGTAGTGCGTCTGGAGAATAAAAAAGCGAATAGTCATAGGGCTAAATGCCTTAACTAACAACGGATGTGCACCACTGAAAAGTTCGGTAAGGGTAATCACATTGTTATAACTCTTACCCATCTTTTTGCCATTGATGGTAATCATGTTATTATGCATCCAATACTTCACCGGCGGGTGCGCATTGCAAATAGTACTCTGTGCAATTTCGCTCTCGTGGTGTGGAAACATCAGGTCCATCCCTCCTCCGTGAATATCGAAGTAGCTTCCAAGATATTTTGTAGCCATTGCAGAGCACTCTATATGCCAGCCGGGAAACCCATCTCCCCACGGGCTTTTCCAACGCATTATATGCTTTGGGGGTGCCGCTTTCCATAAAGCAAAATCTGCTTTATTTCTCTTTTCGTCCTGCGATTCCAGGATTCTGGTGGTCTCCAGCAGGTCTTCAATTATCCGACCACTCAGTTTGCCATAATCATATCCTTTGGCATACTTTTCCACGTCAAAATAAACCGACCCATTTACTTCATACGCATAACCTTTGGCTATCAGGTCTTCAATCATTGCTATCTGCTCTACAATATGGCCTGTGGCAGTAGGCTCTATGGTCGGGTCCAATGTATTGAATTTCCGGAAGGCCCAATGGAACAGATTTGTATATTTCTGGACCAGCTCCATTGGTTCTAATTTCTCCAATAAGGCTTTCTTACTGATCTTGTCTTCTGCTTCCCGCCCTTCTTCCTCAAAATGGCCTGCATCTGTAATATTGCGTACATAGCGAACCTTATAGCCTAAATGCAACAGGTATCTATACACTATGTCAAAGGTGATATAAGGCCTGGCATGACCCAGATGGCTTTCTCCACTCACAGTAGGCCCGCAGACATACATGCCCACATAAGGGGGATTAATGGGCTCAAAAACTTCCTTTCTTCTGCTATACGAGTTATAAATTTCCAACGCCATGCCTTATCTGTTCTGAAGTGTCAAAGATATTTCTATAATCATAAAGGGAAATACAATTTTTGGTATGTACCAGGTGGGAATTAAATAAAAAGAGGCTGCCGTTTCGAAAACCGGCAACCTCTTTGATATTTTGGGTTTGTATTAAAGCGGTGTGACTTTATATTTACCTGTAAGGAAATTCACATTGATGCGGTAATTACCTGTAGTTGCAGGTGCGGGAGTATTACTTCCCGGCACAGCCCCATCGGCAAGAAGGGTGGCTCCACCTGTCTCAGTTCCATCAGTAGCCCCGCCAAACTTATGATCCCAGCTTCCATTCATCGGAAGGAGCAAATAAGATCCGCCCGCCGTCAGTTGCAGATCCAATGTAAACTCTGAACCACTCAACTGGGTAAATTGTTGCGTAGGAGTCGGTACCGGATTGCTCCACCCGCCCGGTGTGGCATCACCCACAATAAATAACTGGTCTGGCCCGGTATAAGGGGTAACCTTATAAGTATTCGTTGCAAAGCTTACCTCAATCTTGTACATTCCTGAGGTTGCAGGGGCAGGGGTATTACTACCCGGCACTGCACCGTCAGCCTTTAACGCTCCACCTCCACTCTCGGTTCCATCAGTAGCCCCGCCAAACTTATGGCTCCAGTCTCCGTTTTCCGGAAGTAACAAATAACTTCCGCCGGCATTCAGATGCACCACCAAAGCAAAGGTAGCCGCGTCAATCTTTGTGAACTGCTGAGAAGGAACCGGCACAGGATTACTCCATCCTCCGGGTGTGGCATCACCTACTATAAACAGATTATCCGGAACCTGAACTTGTGTTACTGTAAACTTATTTGTCTGGAAGTTTACTGTAATCTTATATACACCCGTCGTGGCGGGAGCAGGAGTATTGGATCCCGGCACTGCGCCATCTTTTAGCAAAGTGGTGCCCCCGGCCTCTGTTCCATCTGTAGCGCCACCATACTTATGATCCCAGCTACCATTCACCGGCAGGAAAAGATAGCTTCCACCGGCAATCAGCCATACGTTAATACTAAACGAATAGGCATCTACTTTAGTAAACTGTTGTGCGGGTACAGGTACCGGGTTGTTCCACCATCCCAGAGTGGCGTCTCCTACGATATACAGATTGTCAGGAATAGGAACGTAGGTAGTAGTAGTAATGCTTATTGCGGTTGACTTCACCAGTGGGTTTGTATAAGTATCGTCCAGATAGCTTACAATTCTGAACTGAAGATCGTTCGTCTGTCCACCTGTCACACCGGCATTAATTGCATAAGTATTCAGGTCGTTCACCGTTATGCCTCCTGAATTGCCGGTGCCATACTTAATGATTTGCGGGCTTGAAAAGTCTCCACCGGCCTTATCAATCTGCAATGCATAATATATAGTGTTATTCCCATAACCACTGCTGTTCCAGGTAAAGGATATAGCCTGGTCTGATGCATGGGACACCTCGAGCACTAACGGACCGGTCGTAGAGGGGGTAAGTGTAAGTGGAATCAGATAAGGTGTCATATTCACCTTTACTACGTTAGAAGTATATCGTTCATTATTGTTTGCATAGGAAGAAACAACACGAATGTTAATTGAGAATGGCTGTCCGGGTGTGAAACCGAAACCGGCCAGCATATCATTTAGGGTCTTCCCCGTAAAGGAATATTCCAATGCACCCAGCACTTCAAATCGCTTAGGTGCAGAAAAGTCTGCGTCTGCATCCATTTCCATTACAAACTTTTGGTTTGCCGAGTCCGTGGCATACTCCGGATTACTCCAGCTCAGCCTCAACACAACAGCGTTAGAATCTGCGGCAGAGGGTGTGATGGTGGTCACCGAACTTGTTAACGATACCGCCTTCCCATTCTCATAGAAGGGCAGCTTATCTACCTTAGTACAGGCAGCCACAAGGCTCAGGAAGAACAAGGCTGTTAATGATTTTGATATAGATTTCATCTTAATTCTTTTAAATTTCAATCATATATTGTTTAAGCAATCTGCTACTGTTTTGTAAATGAATACTTGCCCCTCTGGAAGTCGACAACTATTTTATATAAACCACTCTCTGCCGGGGCTCTTCCATTGGCACCATTAAAATATAAATCTCCACTAAGAGTACCCGGAGCCCCTGCATCCGGTTCCGTTTTTACACTCCATTGTTTATCCCACTGCCCTATTACTTCTACAAACTTGTACTCTTTGTTCGCATTGAGTTGTAAAGTCAATTCAAACATAGTAGCAGACACCTGATTAAACTTAAGGGTTGACTCATCTACCGATACCGGAGGCCATCCTCCCGGAGTCGCATCCCCTACAATGTAAAGATTGCCACTGGCAGGTGGTGTAATTTTGGGAGGAATCGCATAAGGGGTTGCTGTCACTGCCAGCGTGTTGGAAGTTAATAACCCTGCACCACCCTCCAGAAATGCCTGAAGTTTTATATACACAGTAGTTTGCACTCCCGTAGGCAGTTGCAACTGGTTAAGCAGGATATCGTTAAACTCACTCTGAGTAAATATCTTTTCAACAGCCGTTCCTATTGACAACGTTTTGATATCCGGACTATTAAAACTACTGCTCTTATCTACCAGGATGTTATAATTGACATCAATGGAGTTTGCTCCCGTATTAAACTTATATTCAGGATTTGTCCAGCGCAATGTGAAGGCCGGATCAGACTGGGTGGCAAACGCCAGGGGTATATTAGTAGTATTAGTGCTCAGCACAGGAGTGGTGCCTCCTTCAAACACAACTTTATATCCCTCCTTCTTACAAGAACCCAACAGTAGTACTACGGCAAGGCTCAGCAATACTTTTAAACTCTTTTTCATACTCTAATTAGTTTTATTTATTAATAGTTGGGATTTTGGTCCAAATGGGGATTCACAGACAAGTCCTTAAGTGGTAGCGGGTATAAGTTGCGATAATCAGGCACCGCGGTTCCTGATTTTACCCCACCTTTCCATGGCCACAGATAACTTCCGGAAGTGAATTTTCCATAACGAACCAGATCGGTCCGCCTAAATCCTTCCCAATACAACTCACGCGCCCTTTCATCCAGGATGAAATCAAGGGTAAGGTCACCCTGGTTAATATTCCCTGAATTATTTCCATAGGCTCTCTGCCTTAAGGCATTGATGTAACCCAGGGCTGTTGCATTGTCGCCTCCGGATCCTCCGCGCAATACTGCTTCTGCATAGATAAGATACATTTCAGCAAGCCTGAAAACAGGTATATCCACATCGGCAAAGTCCAGGCTTTGTCCGGCAGTACCATCCCTCTTTACATTACGAAACTTGTAAACGGCAAACCCATCGGTAAATACAGACTGATTATCTATATCAATATTTTGCCCTGAAGTATAAAATTGCGCCCTGGTGTCTGCATCTCCTGAATAATCAGGGAACAGGTTAGGGACGTTCTTGGTGATCCTGAGTCCGGCCCACCCGCCGCCAACTCCGTAGTTACTGGCACTCATGCTGCCACCTACTGAAGCGTGATTCAGATAGGTAGTGCCTCCGTAGTTTTTCGTCTTAAGTCCATCATAGTTAATGGTCAGTATAAACTCGTTTGTGTTCAGATTATTATCTGCAAGCATCAGCCATCTGTAATTCGATTCGAGTGAGTACCCTGCATCAATCACCTTTTTTGCATAGGTAATTGCATCTGTATAGTGATCCTGTCCGGTGTACACTTTTGCATTCAGGTACATCCTTGCAAGGAGAGCCCATGCCGCAGCTTTATCTGCTCGTCCATACTCATTTGACTTCGGCGCAGGGAGCTTGCCTTCAATATCCTTTAATTCTGATTCTACATAAGTGAAGAGATCGGCCCTTGAAATCTGTTCGGGTATATCCCCCACCTTGTCTTCCTCTGTAACAAACGGAGGGTTCCCAAACAAATCCATCAATACCCAGTATTGATAGGCACGGATAAATCTGGCCTCTGCAGCATAAGCTTTGATTGCATCTGCGTCTCCGCCTTTAATACCCCTTGCACTTACTTTGTCATCTGCCGATTGCCTGATAAAGTCATTAGCAAGTGTGATCTGATAGAGCGACCTGTAATATAAGCCTGTAAGGAATGGGTTAGTAGAAGTCCAGTTCATATTGTGAAAGTCCTGGATTCCCGCATCACTCCAGGCTACTACCGCCTCATCTGTGCTAAGCTCCTGTGCATTCCAATACAAACGGAAGAAATCTGAGGTACCAGCATCTATCCCCTGGATATCACCACTCCCTTCCCCATTGTTCCCAGTCATCGCAAAGGCTCCATACACTTTTGCGAATGCAGCTTTATACCCGTCAGGTGTGCTATAGACTTCGTCAGCCGTCTTATCGTTTGTGGGTATCCTGTCCAGATCCTTAGTACAACCCGCTAATAGCGAAACGAAAAATATTGCACCTAAAAAATATGCTATTATATGTTTCATTATTCTCTGTTTTAGAATTCGTTAGAAATTAAGATTTAACCCAAGACTCATCGTTCTCGGACGCGGATACAATGAATTATCAATACCCCCCTGCACTTCAGGGTCTAAACCTATATAGTTGGTAATTGTAAATACGTTTTGCAGATTCGCATTCAGCGTCAGTGTCGATTTAGTTCTAAACACATTTCTGAAAGCATAATTTACATATATATTATCCATCTTTATAAAGGAAGCATTTTGTACATAGAAGTCTGAAAGGAATGACTTGTCGCCGTTTCCGGAAACCAGATAGTAGGCAATGCCGTTGGTCAGATACCCCAGCGGATTCAGTATATTTTTCAGACTTGTGCTACCAATAATATTATTATTATACACGTAGTTACCCGCGCTTGCCCTCATCACAAATCCAAAATTCAGGTTCTTACGAATGTTTACATTAGTACTTGCGCCAAAAAGATATTGTGGATCCACTGACTGATATTGGTAAAGATCCTGTTGGTTGATCTTTCCGTCTCTGTTCAGATCAGCAAACAATCCGTCAATCGGAAGCCCATCGGTTCCATAAACAGGTCGGTAAACATAGAATGAGCCTCTTGGTCTTCCTACAGAATTTATCAGGATTGTATTACCGGTACCTCCTCCGATGCCTCCATAAGGATTACCCGGAAAGTCAGGTGAGGGTACTGCTGTGAGGTTTGTAATTTCGTTTTTGTTATAGGTACCATTCAATGCCAGATCCCAAACCACACTGGCGTTCTTTATCGGTTGCAGGTTGAGTGACACCTCAATTCCCCTATTTTCCATAGAGCCTACATTGGCAATAATCTCGTTAGAGAAGTTACTACCCGCCGGTTGATTAATCCTGTTCAGCAAATCAGTTGTCTTCTTATAATAGGCATCAACAGAACCCGAAATCCTGTTATCAAAAAACCCGAAATCAAACCCGAGGTTGGTGGTCGCTGTCTTCTCCCAAGTCCGCTGTGGATAAAATCCTCCCGGAGCATACATGTGATAAAAGGTGTTGCCTAACTGGTACTGTGATTCATTACTGCTATAACCATAAAACGAAGTGTAATCATACAGTCCAATACCACTCTGCTGACCGGTAAGTCCATATCCTATCCTTAACTTCATCGCACTCACAACCTTCGAATTATCAAGGAAGTTTTCGTTCTTCAGGTTCCAGGCAAATGCACCGGAGGGGAATATACCCCAGCGTTGGTCTTTCGCAAACCTTGAGGACCCATCCGTACGGATAGTCCCTGTAAGTAGGTAACGGTCCTTAATATTAAAATTACCCCTTCCATAATAAGACATCAGGGTATATCGGGGAGAGTCAATCGCAAATATGGGAGTGCTCATTACAAACCCATCTGATGTCAGATCGGGGAAGCTGTGATTAATTGTAAGAAAATCCTGATAAGCATAACCTCCTACAAGTTCAATACGTGTATCTATTCCCGATATGTCTTTTGTATAGTTCAGGTAAGCTTCCAGCAATTTATCCTGGCGCTCCTGCTGATACTTATTATCGACTCCACCATGCAGTTTGTCAGGTGATCGCTTGTACGACTGAGCGGCATTAGGATCCACTTTCACTGTTCCTTCTCCCCAGGCATAGTCATAACCTATATTCACAAAAGCATGCAGATCGGGAAGAAAATGTACCTTATAATCTATCAGTGCATTTCCTACACTCCTCTTCACGTTACTGTTATTGTGATAATCCTGCAACAGCCCAACCGGATTTTTGGGTGCCAACTCCTTTAGCCCCGTCGCAGAAGTAGGGTCTGGATCTAGCCATTCCCAGTATCCATTGTAATTGTTGTTATCAGAGTAAATTGGCTTTGTCGGATCGAAATATACCGCAGAACCTATAGCCCCTGTATTAGCGAATCTCGACTTTGAAATTGTGCCCTTCAGACTGAAGTCAATTTTCAGGTGATTATCTAACAGCCTGGGAGATACGTTAACCAATGCGCTATATCTGTCCAGCTTGCCGGTTTTCAAAATGCCCTCCTGACCCAGATACCCTACAGAAACCCGATAGGGCAGATTCTTAAGCCCGCCTGATATACTGAAGTTGTTATCTGTTGTCAATGCTGTCTGATAAATAGCTTTTTGCCAATCCGTATTTGCGGTACCCAATAAGTCAATCTGCGCCTGGGTGCCATATTTCCTTACAAGTTTTCTGTACTCATCGGGAGTGTACACGTCCACCCTCCCTGCAATTTCAGAAACTGAAAAGGTAGAATTAAAATTAAATCTGGGCTTTCCCCCCGGTCTTCCGGTTTTGGTAGTAATTATTATCACGCCGTTAGATGCACGGCTACCATAAATTGCAGTTGCAGAAGCATCTTTCAATACAGTGAACGACTCTATGTCATCAGGGTTTATCATTCCCAGCGCATTCGGCGATCCCGCAATGCCACTTCCGCTTAATGGCACACCATCTATCACTATCAGCGGATCGTTGGATGCGTTCAGAGAGGCACCTCCTCTGATTCTGATAGTGCTACCGGCTCCGGGAGCTCCTCCGTTGCTGGTAATCTGGACACCTGCCACCTTTCCGGATATTAACTGCTCAGGTGTAGTAATCTGTCCACTCTGGAAATCGCTTGCGGAGACCTGGGTTACCGATCCGGTGAGGTCTTTCTTTCGTGCAGTACCATACCCGATGCTCACCACCACATCGGCTAACTTTTCTACCAGAGGATGCATCTGTACATCCACGACACTTTGTCCACCTACCGGTACTGTCTCAGTGACGTAACTCACAGAAGTGAAAACCAGTATGCCGTCTGCTGCTACATTAATGCTGTAGCTGCCATCCGCTGCCGTCTGTGTGGCTGTAGCAGCGCCCGATACGGTAACGGTTACACTCTGCACAGGCTGACCTGTTGTAGCATCAGTAACATGACCGGTTACCTTATTCTGTCCAAATGCTGTAATCGTAAACAACATTGACAGCGTTACAAACAATAATCTGTAACGCTTACGTATTCTACCCTTTCTCATAAAACCGATTATTTATTTTTATTTGTTGAATTGCCTTGTCTTCACTTATAGGGTCTTTCACCCTGCTTTTCATTTCAATACCCCACTCGTAAATTACTGCATCACTCCCCCACTTTAAATGTGTAAACTTTACACAATTTAGGGTATTTTTTCCTTTTTTGATTTTCCATCAAAGATTTTTTTACTCAATAAAACCCGGAATTTTTAGCTACCCCCTTTTTAAAAGACAATTAATTTCCTCTTTAGCTGCATGCTTCTCAGAAATAATTCGCCAATACCCCCAACAACCATACCTACCTAAAAATCGATACCCGCCCACACCTTCTTCTTCTTTTCATATTTTTCAAAATCAAACTTGTACAGCTTACCCGGCCTATGAGGAACATCCCTCTCTTCCTCACCCGTATCCACCAGAAAATCCATGCTAAAAAATTTCTTTCTAAAGTTTCTCCTGTCGAGTTTCTTACTCAGGATAGCTTCATATAAGTTCTGCAACTCCCTGAGTGAAAACTTTTTCGGCAACAGATTAAATCCTAATGGGTGTTCCTGCACCCGCTTCTGTAGCCAGCGGTAACAGGTATCAAAAATCCGCTCATGGTCAAACCCTAACTCTTTATCCTTAAGGCTATCCACACTATGCCAGTGTATTTCATTATCAAGTATCTGCAACTGATGGTTCTGAATATTAATCAACGAGCAATATGCAACTGTCACTACCCTGCCCGCCGGATGGCGATCCACCTCGCCAAACGCTTTCACCTGCTCTAAATACACATCCTTCATACCAGTACGTTGTTTTAAGACACGGTATGCAGCGGCATCCAGATCTTCATCGGGCTTAACGAGATCGCCCAGTAATGTCCACTTACCCTTATACTTTTTCAAGTCTGATCTTATCAGCAGCACTTTAAGTGTATTCTCATCAAAACCAAAGATTACACAGTCCACCGAGATAGCCATTTTGTTTGTGCTCTGCACTTCCGTTTGCAGACCCTTAAGTGTTTTTTCCACCGTCGCTGCCATTTTCATTTTTGGGGTCATTGGTAATTACCGCATTAGTTTTGTTTAATAACCTTCATACTAATCGATTGGTTTCCGGTCACCAGCTTCATTAAATACATCCCACCGGTGAGGCGTGCAGATTCCTGAATGATCATATCGTTTATTCCTCTGCTAAGCGTAATCTTATTGCGAATAAGCTCTCTGCCTTGCATATCAGAAACAACAACCAAACCTGTTCCGGCCTCTCCACTTTCTACCTTATACCGCAGCACACCACTGAATGGATTAGAGATTATCTGCAATCTCTGGCCTATTGAATTCCGATGTACTGATACTATTGCGCTGTACTCAAAGCTTCCGTCCCTGTCCACCATCTTTATCCGATAATAGGTAACAGCTCCGGATGCCTGCCTGTCTAGAAAACTGTATTGCAAGCTTCCATTTGCCTCTACTTTCCCAATAGCATTAAAAGAATTGCCATCCGTACTGCGCTCCACATCATAGGTAGCTACATTTCGCTCCTGTCCTACATTCCACACCAGATAGTTACCTTCTTCCTGTGCATTACCCTTAAAGCTTATCAGCGTAACCGGAACGGCAACCTGTGCGTTTGTAAAGATTCTGAACTCTCCTGCCTGTAATGTAAAAGACTGTGGCCCTCCGGTTGCGGTGAAAGGCGATCCGTCCATATAGTCATACCAAGTACCACTTGTGGGGAAAGAGACACTCTGGGTTTTAGGGGTCACATCGAAATTACCCATCACCACCACCTTTCCTGGCTGTGTAGAAAGTCTCAGCCACTTGAACGCACCCGAAAAGTCTTTATCAATTGCATTCGATGTAAAAGCAGGGGCAAACCCGGGATCTTTTCTCAATGCATTCAGTTTGGAATACACATCAAAGAGCGCCCTCCTTTCCGGATCCTGATAATAATCCCACTTGATAGGCTTTGCGTCTGTCCTGCACGAAGAGTTGATGGTACCATCCTGACAGTAGTTAATAGAGTAATCGTATCCTAATTCACCAAACTGCCAAATCAGTTTTGGCCCCGGAATAGTTAGTGTAAGCGCAGCCGTAAGCTTTTGGCGCTGCAAGGCCGTACTCAGGTTCTTGATATTATAGGATGGCGTGCCACCATAAGAATTGCCGAACTGTAAATCTTTATACATTACTCTTTCTTCATCATGGCTTTCCATATAGGTTACCAGATGGGGGTCGCTCCAGCCTCTCTGGGAAGCTATACCATAACTAAAGTCCCAGTCTGTACTCCAACCCATTGAGGCTTGTGAATAATTGTAGTTCATATTCCCCCACAACAACATTCCATAGCTGCTCAATACAGTTTCTTCCGAGTTGTCGGCAAAATGCTCCAGAATACTATAGGAACCGGGTGAGTACTTTTGCAAAGTGTCATAATATGCTTTCAAAATATCTATCCGGCTTTGGTCATAAGCCCCCCACGCAGCCACATCACAGTTATTGCCATTATTATCGCAGGTCTGCTTTTGAGTAAACCCTTTGCTGAGATCAAACCTGAAACCATCGACCTTATACTCAGTTAGCCAATAGCTCAATACGCGACTTACAAAATATTTAGTCTGCGGGCTTTCATGATTGAAATCGTATCCCACATTAAATGCGTGTTTTGCTACCGGATTATACCAGGGGTTATTCGCTGCCGGACGACTGTTGGCCGCATCCCAATAAAGCCTTACCAATGGCGACATGCCGAAACTATGATTCAGCGCAATATCCATAATTACGGCTATTCCATTTGCATGACACAAGTCGATGAACGCCTTCATATCGTTGGCTGGCCCATAATATTTGTCAGGAGCAAAATAGAAGTCTGGGTTATAGCCCCAGCTAAGGTTACCCTCAAATTCGTTAACCGGCATCAACTCTATTGCATTAATGCCTAACCTTTTAAAATAGTTTATGGAGTCCTTCAGTGTTTTCCAGTCATGTTTGGCTACAAAGTCGCGAACCAATAATTCATACACTATCAGATTTCTCTTGTCGGGTCTGGTATATCCCGTAGTAGTCCACGTGTAAGGGTTGTTGTTAATTTTAAACAAGCTTACAACTTCTGTGGTTGAGCCCGTTGGGTAAGGCTTTAATCCGGGATAGGTTTCCCAGGGTATATATTGGTCATTATACGGGTCTTGTA
This sequence comes from Chitinophagaceae bacterium, assembly GCA_023957755.1. Classification (GTDB taxonomy): domain Bacteria; phylum Bacteroidota; class Bacteroidia; order Chitinophagales; family Chitinophagaceae; genus Ginsengibacter. The sequence goes on along the minus strand of JAMLGT010000001.1, from coordinate 198,997 downwards.
TTTTTTCCGCATAAGGATCTGCAATTCTGAGCACCCCATCTACCAGATATTGAAATCCATATTCACTATTCGGTAAAAGTCCGGTTATGGTAATCCACCAATAATTCCCGTCAGGAGTTTTGTTCATTTGATATTCAGGCTTCTCAGCCCATCCGCTTCCCGGCAGATCGCCGATGACACCCACCCTGGTTTTCCCGGGTGCGTAAAGCACAAGGGTTACCGTGTTGGAGTTAATAATATTAATGCCATCCCTCACCCCTGCCGGTAAGGGGGCGACGTTGACAGCGCCTGCTACAAAAAATGTGAAGGTCTGGCTGGTTGTTATGCTACCATCCGTTGCCTCCGCCTTTACCGTCTGCGTTCCCGCATCGAGCACGGGATTAGCGGTCAGGGTAGTAACTCCGGATGCGGACTGGATTTCTGTGCCATTCAGGTATATTTTAATAGTAGCTGTCTTGTTCGATATTGCGGTAAGTTGGATATTATCCCCTTCCGATTTGGTGATTGTTTCCGGTTTGGTAATATAGGTCGGCTGAAAGGGAGGAGCTGAAAAACGCACAGACAGATCTGTTGTATATACCGGCACATACATATCCGACTGGTCTTCATTGGCCAGTTTGCGGTTTCCATCACCACTACGAAAGAGGATTGCTATCTTCTTAATTTTCTCCGAAGGATTGGTAACCCCAAAATAAGTACGTAAATCCGGTGTGATCGTAAACGACCATTTGTCTCCACCAAGAGGAGTTGCCTTTGCTGCCGGGTCGGTGCCGGGCCACGTGGTCTTCACATACTTCCAATCACTACCCGAACTGCTCGCAGTTGTAATTACACCTATATGCACATACACATCATTAGGGTTGTAACCCTGCAGCCCCTTGTTTCCTTTTGATGCGTCTGCAGTAATCACCAGTCCAGTGGTAGATTCCAGGGGAAAATCCGGGCTCCATGTAAGCAATTGTGCAAACCCTGTAGAAGTAAGAAAAAGAAAGAAGAGAGTGAGTATCCTTTTAGTCATAATCGAGCAGTTTAGAATGTGTAAATTACACACATTATTTTAAATCCACTCTTTTTATTCAGGAAAATTTACGACATCAGAGGGAGGGGCGGGCGTGTTGATTTGAAAAACCCCAAAAAACTATTGGTACCAGGGGATTACTTCTTTTCTTCGCCGGCAACCGTATGGCTCGATTGATTAAATTTCTGAAGTTTTTCTCTTTCGCCCACAATCCATATAATATCCCCCCATTCAAAAGTTAAGTCAGACTTTGGGTTCAGGATTCGTTGTTGTGCCCGCTCTATACCCACGATTAGTCCGTTAGTCTTTTCCCTGATTTGGGAGCCGCGAATACTCTGTCCTTTCAGTCGATTCTTTTCGTTCACCACCATCTTACTCAGCACCACATCATTAATTTCAGCGTCCTCCATTTCAGTCATCTCCACTTCGTTAAATATTTTCTGGAATTTTTCCATCTGCTCATCGGTAGCTATAATCCCCACATGATCATAAGGAAGGAGCCTATCGTTTCTTTTGGGAGCATAAATCGTTTTATTCCCTCTTCTTATATAGGCTATATTAATTCCATACTTTTCGCGCCATGCGAGCTCCTGCAGGTGCTGTCCAATATATACTGCATGAGGACTTACTTCCATGTCTGCCAGGTGGGCATCCCAGGTAGCCAGCGAGTTTTCAACCACAAAAAGTCGGGGTTTTTTTGCCGCTTCTTTAAGGTCTGCCTTTTCTCTTTCGTTCAGATTGGTCAGAAAGCGGAACTCTATCCTTTGATAAAATCTCTGTATCCGTTTCGAAAAGAGTATTAACAGAAAAATTGTTAGCGGGAAAGCTATCACCATTCCCACCGAAGTAGTAAATAATCTGTCAAGCCAGAAGGCCACAAACATTATCCCCAGAAGTAACCGGCCTACCTCGATCATAAGAAGCGGGCCCCTGCTATATCTGCGATGAAGCCACAACTCCCTATACGCGGTATTGTCAGGCTTCTTGGCAATGAGTGCCCAAAGAAAAGGCGAAGAAAGAGCGAGGATAACTATCAATGAAACTACTTTGGCGAGTATAGCACTTTCAATACTTTTTTGTAAAAAGGGAATAATTACCTGAACAGACAGAAGTACTATTGCTGTCAATAAAATTCCATTTATCAACAGGATCCTTATGTAAGAAAATAATACAACCTTCCACTTGCTTTCCGCCTGAATATTCTGAGTACTGGAGGAGTAATGCTCCAGTCTACTTTTTATATAATGTGGAAGTTTTCTGTCTATATAATTATACACAGGTTCTGAAAACCTGATTAAGTAAGGAGTTGTAAATGTGGTAATCGCAGAAGCACCTACTGCTACAGGAAACAAAAAAGGGCTAATTACCCCAAGGCTTAGTCCTAGTGTGGCCACTATGAAAGCAAACTCTCCAATTTGAGCCATACTCATCCCCACCTGTATTGACTGCTTAAGTGGTTGACCTGACAGAAGTGCCCCAAGGGTAGTACTTATTAATTTGCCGAAGAGTGTCAGCAGTGTGACAATCAACACCGGCCACTTATAATCTATTATTGTCTGGGGGTCAATCAACATCCCCACTGAGACAAAGAAAATGCTTGCAAAAAGGTCTCGAACCGGATTAAATAGTTTTTCTATCTTCTCAGCCTTTGTGGTTTCAGCCAGAATTGATCCCATTATAAATGCACCTAACTCAGCAGAGAAGCCAACCGATACCGCAAAGACAACCATGCCAAGACAAAGGCCTACCGAAAGAACAAGTAATGTTTCTTCATCCAATAAATTCTTTGCACGTTTTAAAAAAGAAGGAATCAGAAAGATTCCCGTCAGAAACCAAATCGCAAGAAAAAAAAGCAGCTTACCTAAAGTGAACAACATTTCAACACCGGCAAACTGACGGGTAACCGCTACTGTTGACAAGAGTACCATCAAAAGTATTACTACAATATCCTCCACCACCAACACCCCAAAAACAATCCTGGCAAACTGAAGCGTTTTCATCCCCAATTCATCGAGTGCTTTAATAATGATAGTAGTAGATGAACTTGCCAGCATTCCCCCAAGAAAAAGGCTATCCATAAATGACCAACCCATCCACCGGCCTACATAATATCCAGCCACTGTGATAAACAGTATTTCAACGAGCGCTGTGATGGAAGCTGCCCCTCCTACACGAACTAACTTTTTAAAACTAAACTCAAGCCCCAGACTGAAAAGCAGAAATATAACACCAATATGTGCAAGGGTCTCCACATTCTCCGTATCTACGACAGTGGGGGTAAGTGATAAATGTGGGCCTACCAGAAACCCTGCAATTATATACCCTAGTACAATCGGCTGTTTAATTTTCCTAAAAATAATTGTAACCACAGCCGCCGCCATAAGTATGAGCGCCAAATCTTGTATCAATCCGGGGAGATGCTCCATAAAATTTCAAAAGAGAATTGATCAAAGATAATTTCATGGCTTCTGAAAAAAAAATTGAACTATATTTTCAGATTCCTATTCCTGCCCGCACAAAAAAAGGAGTAGCCGTCCTGTGGCTACCCCTTTCAAACTAAACATTCCTCTTATTTGTCTTTCTTCTATTTAAAGCGCTGTAAATTGCCTTACCGCACAGTACGGGCTCTGCATCCTGTAACCTGATAATACCTGATGGAACCTCCTACCAATGGACAATGTCCACCAATCAGTATAATTCACCATATTCCCCGAAGAGTTCTTCACCTGAAGTAAGCCACCATCGCTACCGTCACTGTTAATTACATTAGCCCGATAATCTATTCTGGCACTTCCCGAAGAGTTGAATATGGTCTTATTTACCGGCAGGCCAACCCAGCCTGTTGCCTCACCAAAGCCAACCGGATCCCCAAGATTAATCCAGTCGCTCTTCTGTCCTGTTGAATTATCTACGGTGTACTGGTACTGATATTGCAATTTGAATGTAACGGGTGCACCGCCTGCTTCAAACAGGAAATTATAAAACTTCACCCATCCTGTGGAGCCCGTGTTCTCTGTAACTTCCGGCACATAGGGGTACCCATTATCAAACACAATAGGGTCCTGATTAAAGTCGTACACAAAGATGTTCTGTTTGCCCGGTTTTACTGTGCAACTCTTGTCATACACCAGGGTTTCACCGGTCCCCTGATAGAGTTTGATATTAATCGTTCCGGGAGTCACGGTATAAAACCTTCCTACGGCACCACTCGGAATCGCATTGTAGGTGGTAAGCGGGGCCGACTTGTTGGCCACCACAACTCCGTTGACTTCTACTCTGTAAATATTATTAGCGGTGCTGGCTGCCAATGGCACAAAATAATGTAATTGGTATTCGGCAAGCCCGGCCGCATCGGTTGTTTTGTACTCCACAGCATGCTTTTCACATGAGAATGCGAAGGCTGCCAAAAAAATGAAGAGTACTATATTTTTAAACTGTTTCATATTTTGTTTCATTTTAGGCTTTATTATTTAGGCATTTCGTTAGGGTATGCAAACCATGGAATAGACGTATGATAATTAGGCGCTGTGCCTGCAATCGGTCTCAATGCGTCGAGCGAAGGTACATTCCACATATATTCCGAGTTGTATCTGGGCCTCAGGCGATACTCGGGTGAACCCTGGTTGTTAAGGTTATATGAACCTTTCCGCCCTTCTACCTGAGCCGGAGCCATGTAAAGCCCCTTATAAACCTTGGTAGGATCAGAATCCCACTTCTGATCAAGCGTTACATCTGTCCACCCGTTATTTGATGCAGGATAATCTCCCGTGTACTTAATATCATAATGGTATTTCCTCATGTCCACCCATGCTTCCGGTGCTCCCCAAGGGTAAAGTGCTACCCATTTTTGCATCATGATGTGTGACAGAGAAAAGTCGCTCATAGAAAGCCCATTCACATAAGGCCCTGCAACGTATTCATTTGCCAGAGTGGTAAATGCCCCTTTGGTAATCTTATCCCCTCCGGTTGGACTTCCCTCCTTTCCGGGATAAATATATTTAACGGTAAAGTCCATATCTGCCTGTACTCCTTTCTTGAATGCATCAAAAGCACCGCTCTTGTCGCCCTTCTTCCACAATGCTTCAGCCACACAGAATTGAATTTCAGAATAGGTTGTCAGCACATAGGGAGCGTCATCTCTATACAACCACCTTCCAATCCCGTCGTTGACAGCCCCGGCTGTAGTAGGGGTAGCTGTACGTCCATAAAAAGAAGGTGCAGTTCCAACAGATCCAACTTTTCCTGTAAATGTACCCCCAAAATACTGATAGGCCTTTATCGAATCCAAATCGTCAAGGTTATTATAGTTTGGATTGCTGGTAGTACCCAATTTCGCTACTACTCTGGGATCAAAGTGTCCCACCACATCGTGCAAGGTGTCTGTAATGATTTGCTTGTCTGCCAACTCATACGGATAATATGGATTGGCATTGGTACGTGTTCTTTCACCTGTTGTCTCATTATACTTTACTAAAGTACCGGTAAACATTTGTACTGCGAACTCATGCTGCCAATACACATAGGATATGTTTCCCCGGCTAGTTCCCCAAAAGTTATTATAAGATGAGTAAGGGGCGCTTGCCGAACCGCCCGGGATGTCTAATATTGCATCATCCGCTGTGGACTGGAATGACTTCTGTGCGGCATCCAATAGCTCCTGTGCATATTTCGAAACGAAATCTGTTTTATTTGTCAACGATGTCAGATTACGCACAATCACTGCATAGGCAAACTTTTTCCACTTTGCCACATCCCCGCCATAGATGAAATCATTATCGCTGATCTTTGAGCCATAATCTGTATTATCCGGCTTCTCCAGATTTTCAACCGCTTTATAAGCCCATTGGCGTACCTGCGCATAAATAGAATCCTGATAATCATAATCGTGCGACAAAAGCCCGGGCACGAATGCTTCCTTCATCGGAAGTTCTCCGTGTACCTTGGTCATCATATCCCATGAAAAGGCTTTGATTGCATATCCGATTCCGGCAAGGGTCCAGTTTCCTGCAGCTTCTGACTGATTGATCAGGTTCTCAAGATTCATTCCCTGATTCCAATACACCATTCTCCAAATTTCACCTCCTGCGTCACTTCCTGCATTATAGTAATTACTCGCAAAATTTGAATAGGAGCTGGTTCCCATCATCTGGGTCAATGGGCCAATCGCTCTAATATCCCAATAGATACCCTGATATTGCTGTTCAATATTAGCCAGATACAAATAAGCATCTACATGGTCGGGAGCGTCGACGTTCTTGTTTACATCCAGGAATTTCTTACACCCCATTCCCGTAAGAAGTCCGGCCGCTATGAAATATAAAAATAATTTTTTCATGATTAATGGTATTATCTGTTCTGATTAATTGAATGAAATTGTAAATCCTACTGCAAAGGTGCGAGGCATGGGCAGCGACCATACGTCATAACCTTCACCTCCTGTACCACCTGCTGCTGCAGACATGGTGTTACCAACCGCATCAATTCCTGAATAGTTTGTCCACACTGCCAGGTCGTTACCCACCACAAAAAGGTCCGCATTAGATATTACCTTAGTCTTCTTAAGGAGTGAGGATGGAATTCTGTAAGATAATCTTACCTCCTGCATCCTCAGGTACTTCACATCTTTTTCAAGCCAGTCTTCGTCACCACCTCCATACATTGAACCATACAGTGAGTAATCAACAGCGATCGTATTCTTCGTCGGATTCTTTGTGTTTTCTTCTCCATCTTTCAGCACACCATTGAACACCACCGGAGGACCTTCGCGCAGCGCTACAGACTCCCAGCTTATTCCCTGAGTCATCATCAGGCGCTTGGTTCCGTTCACCACTGTGGCACCCAGTCTGCCGGAGAACAGGGCTGAAAAGCGCCATGCACCATAGTCCAGACTGGTAACCAGGCCATATCTTAATTTAGGCTCGCGGTCTCCAATAATACTCCACTTAGAATCCACCAGAGGCAAACCCGAAGTAGGACTAATCAGGATATCTCCTGCATCATTCCTCTGATATGCCAGCCCGGTAAGGGTAGTGATGGGGTTACCCTGTGAAATACCGTTTCGGATATTTCCGGAGTTCCACGTATAAGGGTTATAGTACTCTGTTACGTTAGCCGGCAGTGATACTACCTCAGATTTTACCTGCGACATATTTACACCCACATTCCACCTCAGCCCGCTTGGGTTCCTGACGATGTCAGCATCAATATGGCCTTCCCAACCCCAGGTATCAAATGCACCCACGTTCATCGTGTTAAGTACAAATCCGGTTGCATAACTCAGACGGAAGTTTTTCACTATCTGATCATCACAATGAGTGAAGAAGTAAGTAAAGTCTGCATTGATTCTGTTATCCCAAAGCCTTGTCTCAAAACCAATTTCCTTAGAGGTGTTCATCTCCGGTCTCAGATTCTTGTTCGGACCGGTGAACCCATACTTAAATCCACCGCCGGCAAGGCCGGTAGCTTCCAACTGTGGGTCAATTTCAAGCGGCCCGGCGTCCTTACCTACCTGAGCTATAGATCCTCTCAGTTTCAAATAAGTAATAAATGGTACACTCTTGAACGCCTTCAGGTCACTAAGTATAAAAGAGGCTTCCACCGCAGGATAGAAGTAAGTATTGTTATCAACCGGTAATGTAGAAGACCAGTCATTTCTTGCACGGAAAGTCAGGAACGCCAGGTTGTTGTAACCAAACTCAAACTGTCCGGACAAAGCCTGGATTCTCCTTTTGGTATTTCGTTGAGAAGAAACAATGGTAGCCACATCCACGTTGTTGATAGACTGAAAGTCGGGAACGGTAAACTTCGATCCGTTAGTAGTCAACCGGGTGATCGCATTCTCAAGCTGGTGATACCCCACCTGGGCCGATACCGAGAACTTGTTGTCAAAAAACTTATTATTATACCCGGCAAGAATATTAATCGTTGGATCAGAGAAATTCTGATTGGTCAGGTAATAATAACCCTGCCCGTTATTTGATGCCGCATAATATGGGTGCACGGATGAAACAAATGTTTGCATTCCGACATCCCAACCGAGTTGTGCCCTTACAAAAGTGTTTCGTGTAGGGGTAACCGTTACCGCAATGTTTGATAAAAACCTGTCTGCCTTATCCTGATATTTATTCTTATAAAGACCAAACAGCGGGTTTAGCAGATCTTCATCAGTATAATAATTAGGATATCTCATAAATACGCCGTCCGGGGTCAGGTAATCTGCCATGTTATCCACCATCGGCCAAATCATTGCCCTGTATAAAGGCCCGTCTGTTCCGCGTGGTACCTTATCATTCTTCGTATGTGCATACTGCATGGTACTTTCAATATTCAACCAATTACCCACCTTGGCCTTGCCTGCTACAGAAATGTTGGTTCTGTCGTAGGCTGATGTCTTTACCACACCTGTTTGATTCAATTGAGAGAACCCTACTCTTATCGTGGCATTTTCAGACCCTCCTTCTACGGTTAGGTTATGTGTTCCGGAGAATCCGGTTTGTAATATCTGAGCAATGTTGTCATACGTTTTCATTCCGGCAGGATAGGGGGCTCCGAAATGTGCTGTATAATAATAGTTGGTAGTTCCATAGCTTCCGTTTGCATATTTATCCTGAAGGTCAGGATAACCATAAGCCTTTGACCATCCAAGATTATTACTATAAGTAACTCTTCCTTTTCCGGCGCGCCCCTTCTTTGTGGTGATGATAATCGCACCATTAGAGGCATCAGAGCCATACAACGCCGCAGCAGCAGCACCCTTCAGTACTGTAATTGATTCAATATCCTGAGGGTTGATATCATTACCACGAGAAGAATAGTCCTGGTTACGAACCGAGAAACGCTCAGTACCGCCGGTAAACATATCTATAGGGTCATAAGAACTGTTGTTCATCGGCACCCCGTCCACTACATAGAGCGGTGTGTTGTTGCCCGAAATGGAGGTAAGGTTTCTCAATACTACTGTCGTGGAAGCACCGGGGGTACCTGATGTAGTAGTGATGTTCATCCCGGAGATACGTCCCTGAAGTGCGCTAATAAAACTCTCTCTCCCCGACTCTGACACATCTGACCCTTTAATGGTCTGTGCAGAAGATCCTACACCGCGCGCAATTCTTTTCATACCAAACTCTGCGGTAATTTCAACCTCGTCGAGTGTGGCGGAGCTTTCCTCCATCGTAATTGTTAGATTGGGTTTAATGGCAACCTCAATAGGTTTCATCGTGACGTGGGACAATGCGAGTGTCTTTGATCCCGCAGGTACCGTCAGGGTGAAGTTTCCCTGATTGTCGGTAAGTGTTCCTTTGTCGTTTGACCCCTTGACGGTTACCGAGACTCCGGCAATCGGCTCGCCACTTTTATTAACTACGTGGCCGGTTACCCGGGTCTGTCCGTACGTTAGCCCTGTTATTACAAAAGACAGGAATAACAAGAAGAGTTTTTTACTTTTCATGAAAAGGCAAATAATGGTTATAAAAACAGATTGATACTCGGCAGTTGTCCTCTGCGCTTCTCTCAAAAACCCTTCAGGAAATAAAACAAATCGGTATTGGTATCATTTCTCTTTCCTCACTTACAGCTACACTTTTTCTTCTTAAGCAATCAACTCATGAAAGAAACGCTAGGCTAAAATAGGTAAAAAATTTATTCAGCGAACAAATCTTTTGCGTTTTTTTCAGCTTTTTTTTCTGAAAACCCGCAAATCACTTCCAAAACTGTCAAAAATCGCAAGAAAAAATGCGTATTGCAGAAAGCGCTTCCTCGTTTAATAAAATCAGATTTACTACAACCGAAAGTTGTATAACTACCCGGAACGAAACAGATCAATAAATTTAGAACAGGAAAAAATATCTGATTACTTTTATTTAAAGATTCATTATGTGAGTACCCACACACTTTCATTATATCTTTTTTCCAGAAGGATGGTAATCATTCTTCTGTTCGGCTTGTCCGCTTGCGGCAGAGAACATCCGGCTAATAAAAGAACGGAAATCCCTTTCCCACAAACAAAAGCCGATTTTCAATCGGTGAATATTTCACCAATCCTGGTATATATAGATAATAACAAAGTAAGGCGTATAAAAGCGGGGGAGCCTGATATCGCGCAATATCGCCACCATCACAATGTATCAGGGTATTCACAAGTAACACATCCAATTATTTCAATAAACACTCCGGGGAAGGGAGGGGTCAGTTATCCTGAAAAACTCAGCCTTCAGGGTAAAACAGAGAAAGCAGACATGCCTGAAATCCTACCGGCTAAAGCCTGGACATACAAATCACCCAATCCTCTTTCAATTGCAGCTTTTGACAAAATGCACGGATTAAGAAGCAACATTGTTACCTCTCTGATTCAGGACAATGAAGGCAACATCTGGTTTGGGACATCTCAGGGTGTAACCAGATATAATGGAAGCACTTTTGCGAACTATACCAAAAACGAAGGGCTGGTGGACAATGATATCCGAAGTGTCTTCCAGGACAGCAGAGGAAATATCTGGTTCGGATCACTGGGGGCCGGGTTTACAATCTATGACGGATATACATTCACAAGTTTTACTAAAGGGGGAGGCTTGCCGGAAACCGGCATCCCTTCAATTGCAGAAGACAAGAAAGGAAATGTCTGGCTCTCCATGTGGGAAAAAGGCGTTATAAAATTTGACGGAAACTCCTTTGTACACTATTCAACGGCTAATGGATTGATGAGTAATACTGTGGTCTCTATTACAGCCGGCAAAAATGGGCTGGTATGGTTTGGAACAGACAAGGGCATCGCAAAATATGACGGCAAATCGTTTACTAACTATTACTTTCAGGATGGCACAAAAAGCGTTGGGATCAGTTGCATCTTAGAGGATAATACCGGAAGATTATGGGCAGGCGCAAACACAGGCGCATTATACTATTACGATCGGGGACAATGGAATTGCTTTAATGCCGCAAATAAAATAATTAATGACATCCCCTTCGCGCTCTTACAAGACAGAGGTGGCAATATCTGGATTGGTACAAGGTCGGGGCTTACGAAGTTTAACGGAAAAACATTTCTCAGTTATACTGAAGATGATGGATTAACAAGCTCGAATATATATTGTCTGCTTCAGGATATGGCCGGAAATATCTGGATCGGTACCGGCGGAGGCGGTGTGTTAAAATATTCACCCGGATCTTTCTACCACATAACTGAAAACGAGGGGTTGCCCAGGAACTTTGTGTTTAGTACGTTTGAAGACAAAAATCAAAACCTGTGGTTCGGCACATGGAGAGGTGGGGTAACGAAGTTTGACGGAGGCAAATTCGAAACCTTCACACGTAAACAAGGGCTGCCCGTTGATGACGTAAGGTGCACCATACAAGATGCAGACGGCAACCTGTGGTTTGCCACCTACAAGGGCATAGTAAAATATGACGGACGATACTTTACCATTTTTGACGAGAGCACGGGGCTTGTGAATAATGATGTAAACGACTTGTTTGAAGACAGTGCGGGAAACCTGTGGATTGGAACAGAGAAAGGATTATCTAAATTTGACAAGAAATCGTTTACAAATTATTTCTCTCAGGAAACCCACACTACGGCAGTATATCTAACCCGACAAGACCAGAGTGGTAACATTTTACTCTGCACGTCCGGGGGGCTGTTTCGGTCAAAAGCAAATCGGTGGTATCACCTGAATAATCTACAAGATGCACCGGTACAATCTGTGTCAGAAGATAAGAATAAAAACCTCTGGCTTGGCACTACAGATGGCATCAGGGTGTACGACGGTACCGACCTCTTTACAATAAACGAAAAAGCAGGGCTGATAAATAATAACGTAACCGGTATTCTCCGGGATCACGAGGATAATATGTGGTTTAGCACCCGCGGTGGGTTAAGCAAATTAACACCACGACAGCGCGAACTGTTATGGCGTCAAATCCGGAATGGCGGCAGGAGAGTAGATGATGTGTTCTTTCTGAACTATGGCTATTATGAGAACTTTCTCGGAATCGGAAACGGAAAACAGTCATTAACAGAGACTCATCAACACCAAATTTGTATAGGAACAGATAAGGGGGTCACACTCTTTAATTCTGAGAATGAGTTGCCCGAGGCCAATGCTCCGGTTACCCGGATCACAGCATTTAAAATAGGAGACGAGGCCGTCGATTGGAACACCCTGAGATATAAGCGGGATACCTCAATTATATTCAACAGTAAAATTGAACTCAGAGGATTCAGATTTACTAATTTGAGAAGATGGACCGGGGTCCCGGAAGATATAAGCCTGGATTATCGCGACAATTATGTGAGTATCGACTTTGCGGGAATCGCTACTTTTCGTCCCCAAGACCTTAAATACCAGTTTCTGCTTGATGGCCTCAGTAAAAACCCGGAAGTACTTACCGGCAAGACATCCGTCACTTTTGTAAATCTGCAACCCGGTGATTACACCTTTAAAGTAAGGGGCATGAACTATCTTGGTATCTGGGGTAATTTTTCATATTTACCATTCACTATAAGGCCTGCATGGTGGCAAACATGGTGGTTTAAAATATTTGCAGGGATTTTCATGGCAATGTTGCTTTTGGGTATCAGCCGAACTATATACCGATATAAATTGCAAAAACAAAAGCACGAGCTGGAGAAAGAACTTGCCATACAATACGAACGTCAAAGGATTTCTTCCGACCTGCACGATGAGATTGGTTCCACCCTGAGCAGCATAAACATATACACGAGTCTGGCACAGAAAGATGAAAACAAAAACTCATATCTTGAGGTCATTGGAAACAATATTGCGGATGTCGTTGGAAAACTCGACGACCTGGTATGGAAAATAAATCCCAGGTACGATAACCTGGGCAGCGTCATCTACCGGCTGGCGTCGTATGCAGAGCCTACTGCAAAAGCAAAAAATATCGTGCTGCATATCGGCGCAAACGAAGAAATCAAAACCTACCAACTACGTGGAGAAGCAAAGCATCATCTTTTTTTAATGTCAAAAGAACTGCTGAATAATGCGATGAAACACTCAGGGTGTCGCAATGTGTATGCTTCTTTTGAAAAGGTGAATAACGATTTGCTGGTTACAATTTCAGACGATGGAAGGGGGTTTGATCACGACACAACTTTTTCTCATCGCAACGGGTTGCACAATCTAAGGCAAAGGGCCGACGAAATGAAATGGGGCCTGAGTATCGACTCTGTTTCCGGAGGTGGAACCAGAACTGTCATCAAGCTGCCTGCGCACTAACATAAAACTGGTATTTTTTTGTATTACCAACCCTCTTAAATTTACCCTTGTGATAAGAGTGGCCATTATAGAAGATAACGCTTCGTATATGAAAGCAATGCAAGTCTTGCTGGGCAGCTGTCCGAACTTACTTATTGTTTATACCGCAGAAAGCCTGAAAGATATTACCACACTCATACACTCCGGGCCCGACATCGCTATTCTTGATATCGATCTTCCGGGAAAAAATGGAATTGAAGGCGCAAGAATAATAAAGGACAGCCTTCCTGAAACGGGTATTTTTATGCTGACAGTATTTGAGGACGAAGACAAGATTTTCAACTCTATAAAATCGGGCGCCGATGGGTATCTTCTCAAGAAAGATTCTCCGGAAAAAATCATCGATGCCATTGAAGCGGTTTACAGGGGAGAAAGCGTCATCAGTGGTATTGTAGCCAGAAAAATGCTCGACTACTTTAACGGAAAGGAAGCTGCCAGGCAAAAAGAACTTAGCTCGTACAACCTGACAAAGCGAGAAAAAGAAATTCTTCAAATGCTGATTGGCGGAAAGTCTTATAAGCAGATTGCCGACGAATGTTCCATCAGCATTCAAACGCTTTTTAGTCACACCAAGAATATCTATAATAAATTAAACATCCACTCCCGGGCAGAGATAGCTGCAAAGTTTAAATAAAGCCTCTCCAGTAATACCAAAGAAAGCCTCCTTTTCCTTACTTATCCCACTATAATTTCTCCGCAGCATCCAAATCCATAAACCACATCGCCCCTGACTCCGGCCGGATGAGTTGCGATGGATAAACAGAAGGGTTATACGAACCTTTTAGTACCTGGTACGCCGGTGCTGCTTTCTCGGCTCCCGAAATGCAGAACAACACATTTTCTGAAGCATTTATCAACGAAGGCATCAATGTAATCCGGGGTAGATGCTCTTTTTGGTTGACGGTATCTTTCACCCATTCCTGTCCTGTGTAATCAATAAGATCAGATCCGGGAAACAAGGATAACGTATGACCATCGGCACCCATTCCCAACAATACAAGATCAAATCTGGCCGCGGATTCGCCAAAATACTTTTTTAGTGTGATTTCATATTGAAGAGCTGCCTCCTGCGGTGTGGGATCCGTTGGCATCACAAATATGTTTTCAGAGGGTATGCCTAAGGGGGTTAATAAACACTCATACGCCATGCGGGCATTATTGCGGTCGTCCGTAAAGGGCACATAACGCTCATCTCCCCAAAAGAAATCCACCCGGTTCCAGTCAACTGCACGTTTATACTTCGCGGATAGTATGTGATACAACTGCTTTGGAGTATGGCCTCCCGACAAAACAAAGGAATATCTTTTCTGCGCCTTGAGTACATGAGTCATGTTCCCCACTATCCAGCCGGCAAGCCCTTCGGCAAGGAGCTCTTTATTCTTATATATATGTAATCCCATTGTTTATTAGTTAAAATGAGATACCCAGTTATGCCCGTCACGCGCTATTAATGCTTCTGAATCTTCGGGACCCCATGAGTCGGGCGAATAATTAGGAAAGCCTACAGGCTTGCGTTGTTTCCAGACCTCCAGTATTGGCATCACAATTTCCCATGCCGCCTCCACCTGATCAGCTCTCATAAATAACGTGGCATCTCCATCCATTACATCGTATAACAATGTCTCATAGGCTTCGGGTTCCTCGCCCTCGTAAGAATCTTTATAATTAAAAACCATATCCACAGGATTCAAAATCATTGATTGACCGGGCCGCTTAGCCTGAAACCTGAGACATACATCCATTTCCGGAGATATTCCTATAGAAAGCCTGTTGGGCCTCCATGTATCTGCGGCTTCTTTCGGAAATGCATAGTCGGGTGCGCGTTTAAACTGAATTGTAATCTCTGTTGATTTTACATGCATGCGTTTCCCCGTCCTTACATAAAACGGTACCCCTTCCCACCTCCAGTTGTCAATAAAAAACTTTGCAGCGGCGAAAGTCTCAGTTTCTGAATCAGGATTTACATCTTTCTCATTCCTGTAGCCTTCTACCTCCTGACCTTTCAGCCATCCTTTACGATACTGTCCGCGGGCGGCATAATCCTGCACATTCGACTTGTCAATCCTACGCACGGCCTTGAGCACATCCACTTTCTTGTTTCTTATTTCATTGGCATTAAAGCTCACCGGCGGTTCCATTGCCACCATACACAATAATTGCAGAATATGGTTCTGGATCATATCGCGCAGCGCACCTGCATTTTCATAATACCCCCCCCTTCCTTCTACACCCACTGTTTCTGTGGCGGAAATCTGTACATGGTCTATGTAGTTGCGATTCCATATCGGCTCAAAAAGTGCGTTGGCAAAACGTAATGCAAGTATATTCTGCACTGTTTCTTTCCCCAGGTAGTGGTCTATCCTGTATATCTGATCTTCGTCAAAGTATTTGGTAAGAATTGAGTTCATCTCGCGTGCGCTATCGAGATCATGGCCAAATGGCTTTTCTATAACTAGCCTGGTTGTACGTACTTCGTGGCAGAACTTTAGCTCGCTCAGCGGTTTTATAATTACCGGCACCAGTTGGGGCGCTACCGCCATATAAAATACCACACTGGGTGTCTCATTATATTTTTGCTTATGGGCATCTACAATCTTCTCTAACTGCTCATAATGGCTCTTTTCATTGATATCCATTTTTATGTAGGAGATATGCTTCGAAAATGCAGCCCAACTTTCCTCTCCGGGCTTATTCCTTGAGAACTGGCTCACGCCTTCCAACAAGTGTTTCTTATATGCAGCATCTGTATAATCTGTCCGGCTCACACCCACAATATTAAATTTTTCAGGAAGCGCATCATCCAGGAATAAATTATAAAGCGCCGGCGTGAGTTTGCGGAAATTCAAATCGCCACTACCACCAAAAATGAAAATTATAGTAGAAGAAAGTTTTTTGTAATCTAACATTTATTAACGTTTAATCTGAAAAATGAATCTGTAATATTTTACCATTCTGTATGAAATATGCCATCTCTGTCAACTCTTTCATAAGTATGCGCTCCAAAGAAATCCCGCTGTGCCTGTACCAGGTTGGTCGGCAGATAGCTTCTTCGATATGCGTTAAAATAACACAACGCCGCCATAAGTCCGGGTGTCGGATAATTATTTCCGGCAGCCAGAGACACTACCTTTTTGATTGCCGGTAGCTTTTCTTCTAAAACGCCGGCGAAGTCTTTATCGAGCATCAGGTTCTTAAGGCCGGGTTGCTTGTGGTATATTCCTGCAAACACTTCCAGCGATGCAGCACGAATAATACAGCCCCCTCTCCACACTTTCACTACATCTTCCAGGGGAATTTCCATATTTAATTCATGTGAAGCTGCCGTTATCATGGCCAGCCCCTGCACATAACTAATCAGGGTGGCAAAATGAAGACTGTCTTTTATCAGCGATTCAAGATTCTCTTCTTCAAGCGCAATACGCTGTTCCCGAGTGCCATAAAGCGGAGCTGCTTCTTTTCTCTCTTCCAGAAGGCCGGAAAGGTTCCGCGCCATCACCGCTACATCAATATTGGGCACAGGCATCGGCAAATCAAGCCCCGATTGAGAAGTCCATTTTCCTGTTCCTTTAGCACCCGCCCTGTCAGATATATAATCGATAAGAAAACCACCGGTTTGCGGGTCTTTTTTCTTGAATATCTCAGCAGTAATCTCCAATAGAAAAGACTCCATCTCTCCCGAATTCCACCTGCCAAACACTTCTGAGAGCTGTGGATTGGAAAGCCCCAGCCCATGTTTCATAAGATCGTAACACTCTGAAATCAACTGCATTATGGAATACTCAATCCCATTGTGTACCATTTTCACATAATGTCCCGCAGCATCATTGCCCAGGTATCCCACACAGGGTTCGCCATGAACTTTGGCAGAAACAGCTTCCAGAATCGGCCCCACTACTTTATACGCCTCCTTATCACCGCCGGGCATAATACTGGGCCCGCGGCGCGCGCCCTCTTCTCCTCCGGAAATCCCCACACCCATAAAATGGACTCCGCTGTCTTTCAGCCTGTTTATTCTTTCGATAGTATCGGTATAATGTGAGTTGCCCCCATCGATAATTATATCCCCATTGTCAAGCAGTGGTTTTAGTTGATTGATCACACTATCTACGGCCTTGCCCGCCGGCACCAGCATCATAATCTTGCGTGGCTTGTCCAGGCAATCTACCAGATCCTGCAAAGTATTTACCCCCTTTAGCTTTTGGCCTTGCTGTCCGGATGCTTCGAATTTCTTTGCCTTCTCTTCATTCAGATCGAATCCGGCTACTGCATAACCATGGTCTGCCATATTGAGCAACAGGTTACTACCCATTACACCAAGACCCACCATTCCGAAATCATATCCACCCTTCTCCATAAAAATGTTTATTTAATATTTACTTAATTGACAGAACCCGCATTACCTACCCGCTTTTAACCGGTCTCTATCATTCTTTTCGGAAACCTCTTTTCACAAAAACCTAACCAAAGTTATTTTATTAGAGATATGAACACACTTTTTCTGCTACTTCGATTCTTCCTTCAAATAAGTTTGCAGATAAAAATCTGTCCAATTGTAATTGGTAGTGTCAAAACAACAGAATACAACTTTTTCGGGGAAGGGGTTATCCAGAAGGAAATCTATGGTAGTATGGACAGCTACGGCCGCTGCCTCATCCTTCGGATAATTATACACCCCTGTACTTATATTCGGAAAGGCTATCACACGAAACCCTTGTTTTGCTGCAAGAAGCAGCGAATTTTTGTAGCATTGAATCAGCTTTACGGTCTCCCCGTTTTTCCCTCCCTGCCACACGGGTCCTACGGTGTGAATTACATACTTTGCGGGCAGGTTCCCTCCGGTAGTTATTACCGCCTCCCCGGTGGGGCAATGGCCAATTTGGGCAATGATTTCTTTACATGCTTCTAAAATAGCGCTTCCGCCTTTTGAATGGATGGCACCATCTACCCCGCCTCCACCCATAAGGCTGCTATTAGCCGCATTCACGATCGCATCTGCATTTATCTTAGTGATATCGCCTTTTATTACCTCGATCCTGCCCAGGATCTTTTTATCTGTGTGACTCATATTTTCTAGCCGGAATGTGGGTCTGCAAATATTTTATTTCTTCTGATGTCATTTGAGGCGCACTTACTGCGCCGACGGCTTCTTCGAGTTGTTGTGGAGTGCGCATACCCACTACCGCGGAGGTGACTGCAGGATGTTGAAGCACATACTGAATCGCAGTTTGTGCCGGAGTTCTCTTGCTTTGCGAAACTGCCTTTACCGAAAATGCGGCTTCTGCCACCTGTGCTGCGGTGTGTCCAAGGTAATCCCTGGCCGGTTTATCAACCAGCAACCCGGATGCCACACTGCCTCTCACAAGAACACCTATATCATTTTCATGCATAAGATCAAGTGTGGCTTCTTCGGGCCTCCTGTCCAATAAGCTGAACTGGGTCATTAACGACACTACTTTCCGATAAGCTGTATGCACTTTGATTACATTGGGGCGTATGGAAGAGAGCCCGTAATACCTTATTTTCCCTTCTTTTAATAGCTGTTCAAAAGCGCTAATAGACTCCATAATATCGTCCTGAATGGTGCCGCCGTGCAGCATGAAAAGATCCAGATAATCTGTTTGTAACCTCTTCAGGCTTTCTTCTGCACATTTTAAAATATATTCTTTCCGGGGGTTCCAGTCCCACCCACTACCATCCGGACGCCATTGGTTCCCGGCTTTCGAGGCAATAATTACTTTGTCGCGCCGCCCCTTGAATGCCTTTCCCAGCATTAATTCATTTCCACCTTTATCATAAAGATCGGCCGTGTCAAAATAATTAATACCAAAATCCAGCGCTTTATCAATCAGGCTTAGAAAGTCTTTCTGTTCGGGATGCAGGCTCATACAACCATATCCGATACGGCTTATAGTGAGATCCGACTTTCCCAATTTCTTATATTCCATCATATCCCCGGTTCTGTAAAGCAAAGGTCGATAAATAATTGTCTCCTTTTTCCCTAATTATTCATCTATCGAAACAAAAACCACGCCCCAGGGACGTGGTTAATATCAAAAATATCGCACTGAAGTTACTTATCCGTTTTTCTGCGATTTATCGTTCTTTATCTTTCCGTATGCAGCGGCATCCAGCACTTCGCCTGATAGTTTCACAAATTTTACATCCTGTGCATTTGCAAACTTCACGGTAATAGTCTTATTAATAGGACCCAGTGCTGCAGCATTAAACACTGCCTTGATGGTGCCTGTTTTTCCCGGAGCGATGGGTTCTTTTGTGTAGTCACTCACTGTGCAGCCACAAGAAGGAGCAGCCTGCTCAATTATTAAAGGCTCTTTACTGATGTTGGTAACGGTAAAGGTGGCAGTAACAGGAATACCCTGTTTTATCTTCCCAAAATCAAAATTTTCTGTACTGAATTTCGCATAATCATTGGCTTTAGGTTGTGCGAATAGTGCGGTGGATACGAGGGCAAAAAACGCCAGAAATACTACTTTCATTTTATTGATTCTTTTTAAATTGACTAATTGCGTTATTCTCCGGAGCCGAAGTTACGGGTGTTTCCCATACTTCTCCTGAAATTAACAGTTGTATGTGTTGGTTTCCATTATAATATACTGTTATCGGTTTGGCAAAAGATCCGATTGCTGCTGAATTATAACCCACCACAATCTTTGATTTACCGCCGGGGGCAATTGTATCCTTATTCCACTCAGGTGTGGTGCAACCACAGGCCGCCTGTACGTTATCCAGTGCAATAGGAGTAGTCCCGGTATTCTTAAACTCAAAAACTGTGGTGACGGGCTTACCCTGGGGAATTTTGCCAAAATCAAATGTTGTCTTGTCAAACTTTATCACCTCTGCCGGCACTGCTTTTTGCTCCACAACCTTTGCGTTCGGTGATATTGCCCTTTCCTGAGCCAGACAAGTATTGGAAATGGTAAATATTCCTATTATCGCCAGCCAAATCCTCATTTTTTCGTACTTTTATTCAGTTATCAAAGATAGTAAAACGGAATAAATGGTTGCAAATTGCCCGTTTATGTAGGATTTTAACTATCGTGGTCAACAATTAATATTTTTGCTTCATGGGCCCAGAGACACACGCCGAAAAAGACCTTTTGGAAAACCTGTCATTCGACAATTTCATTTCTACGGTACTGGCAGACTATAAGATGGTTTGCATCAGCAGGGAGGCTAGTTTGCTGGCGCGTAAGGAAGTGCTGACGGGCAAGGCTAAGTTCGGCATTTTTGGAGATGGTAAGGAGGTAGCTCAGGTAGCCATGGCCAAATTCTTCAAACCCGGCGACGTCCGTTCGGGATACTACCGCGACCAGACGTTTACCTTCGCTGCCGGAATGGGTACGGTTGCACAGTTTTTTTCACAATTATACGCAGACCCCGATATAAATAATGATCCTTTTAGTGCCGGGAGGCAGATGAATTCGCACTTTGCCACCCCCAATACCGACGCCGAAGGCAACTGGCTTGATCTGGCAGATATGAAAAATACCGCTTCAGATATTGCGCCTACGTCCGGACAAATGGCGAGAGCGCTGGGCTTGGCACAGGCATCCAAATTATTCAGAAATAATGCTGAATTACAGGAGCTTACCGGGCTTAGCCATAATGGCAACGAGGTCTGCTTTGCCACTATTGGCGATAGCGCCACCTCAGAAGGCCCTTTCTGGGAAACGCTGAATGCAGCCGCCGTAATGCAGGTACCCCTGGCTGTATTCGTATGGGACGACGGTTATGGAATCTCGGTACCCAAAGAGTATCAGACGGTAAAGGCCTCAATATCAGAGGCTTTGGCAGGTTTTCAAAAAACGGATGATACAAACGGAATCAATATCTATCAACTAAAAGGCTGGGATTATGCGGGAATGTGCGAAATCCTGGAGCCTGCTATCCAGCATATACGAGAAACACATACTCCTGCACTTTTTCACGTTCAGGAAATCACCCAGCCACAGGGCCATAGCACCTCCGGGAGCCATGAGCGTTACAAATCCAGAGTGCGGCTCGATTGGGAAAGGAAGTGGGACTGCAAGGCTCAGATGCGCGAGTGGATTCTGGTGAATTCACTCGCAAATGAGGAAGAGTTGGACAGGCTGGAGCTTGAAGCAAAACAATTTGTAAAAGACAGCCGTAACATCGCCTGGGAAAAATACCAAAACCCAATCAGAGAACAGGTACAGCAAACCGTGGCACTACTTGAAAAAGCGGGGGCTGCCAGCAACCATAAAGCAGCGGCAGAGATATCGGCCGAACTGACTTCATTGCGCGAACCCAACCGCAAGAATGTGATGAAGGCCCTCTCCGCTTATCTCACCCATCCCGACACAAACGAACCGGCTGCGGCCGACGTAAGGGCTTATTTTGATCAACTGCGACAGGAAAGCGTTACACTCTTCAATACTCACTTATATAATGAAGGGCCCAAATCAGCATTGAATATACAGGCCGTAGCGCCCGAATACGACACAAATGCACCACTAATCAACGGTTACGAGGTTTTAAATAAGTATTTTGACGCGTTATTCACACGAAACAAGAAAGTGGTGGCTTTCGGAGAAGACGTAGGATATATAGGTGATGTAAATCAGGGCTTTAGCGGTTTACAAAAGAAATTTGGGGAGGGCAGGATATTTGATACCGGAATAAGAGAGAATACAATTGCCGGCCAGGGATTAGGACTGGCTTTTAGAGGATTAAGGCCCATAGCCGAAATACAATATCTCGACTATCTCCTATATGCAATTACGACCCTGAGCGACGATGTGGCTACCACACACTACAGAACCTTCGGAAAACAAAGCGTACCGGTAATTATTCGTACCAGAGGCCACCGTTTGGAGGGTATCTGGCATAGTGGTTCACCTATGGGTATGATTATCAACTCTTTACGAGGCATGTATATTTGTGTACCCAGAGACATGACCCGGGCGGCAGGTATGTATAATACTCTGATGGAGAGCAATGATCCGGCATTGGTAATTGAATGTCTCAACGGGTATCGGCTGAAGGAAAAATTGATTTCGAACCTTGATGAATACAGGGTTCCGCTGGGCACCCCCGAAGTATTAAGGGAGGGGACAGACATTACCATTGTTTCATACGGGTCGGTTCTCAGAAACATTACTAAGGCTGCAATCGCCCTCGAAAAACACGGAATCAGTTGCGAAGTGGTGGATGTGCAAACCCTGATTCCTTTTGATATTCACCATGCAATACTCGCTTCCCTCAAAAAGACAAGCAGGATTCTCTTCGTCGATGAAGACGTGCCGGGTGGTGCTGCCGGTTATATGTTTAATAAGGTAATGGAAGAGCAGGGAGGATACAGATGGTTGGATTGTACTCCGAGAACCTTGACAGGCAAAGATCACAGGCCGGGTTATGGAACAGACGGTGATTACTTTAGCAAGCCTAATACAGAACAAATCATCCACACAGTATTGGAAATGATGAAAGAATGAGCTATTACCTCTTTAAAAGAATCTATTTTTTACAAATGAAGGCTGAAGACAGGCGTTTTATTGAGTATTGGAAAGACCAGAGAAAGGGTTCCAGGGCAGGATATTATATCACCTACATAATTGGTTGGGCTATTGTCACCTTCTTTATATTATTTTTCTTATCTAAACTGCTGACCAATCTCTGGAAAACCGGAGGCCCATATCTGATTCACATCTTTATTACTCTTTCTATTGTATGTGGTTTCCTGGTCACACATTACACCTGGACGCATAACGAGAAGCGATTGAACGAACTCACAGAGGACGATAATAAAGAAGAACTAAATTAAGCAGATTGTTTGTAATGTGCTGATTATCAGATAATTGTATTTGTGGCCATCTTTATCAGAAGTAAAATTGCTGGTTTTCAATTTCTTCCCGTACTTGCTCAGGAACCAGATAGCGAATTGATTTGCGGTCTTTGATAAGTTTTCTGATTAGTGTTCCTGATATCTGCAAAATAGGGGCTTCCACCACCTCAATTCTGTGTTTTAGCATAGCGGGGTCAACCGCAAAACCAGAGCGTAAATAAATTTTTATGGGATAATTCTTAATGAGCAGGTCACCGTTTTTCCATTTTTTAATATTCTGAAAACTATCACTTCCCATAATCACGGTAAACTCATGTTGGGGATACCGCTCTTCTAGGTGAATGAGGGTATCAATGGTATATGACGGCCTTGGCAGTTTAAATTCAATGTCGCAGGTCTTGAGATTTATATCATCCTCAACTGCCAGATCTACCAGGTGTTTTCTGTGGCGCTCGTTTAACAGAGAGGCTGACTGCTTAAAGGGGTTCTGGGGGGAGACCACAAACCACACTCGCTGCAGGTCGGTAAAGTTCACCATGTGGCTGGCTATTATCAGATGGCCGTGATGGACGGGGTTAAAGGATCCAAAATAAAGACCGATTTTCATTTATTAATGGGGCTGTGCTGTAATAGGGTTTCCACCTCGATCGCGGCCGCCTCGTTCAGTCTCAGGCTCAGGGAATATCCTGCAACCAGGATATAAATAGGATCTCCTAGCGGCGCTTTTTTCCAAACCACTACTTCTTCTCCGGGCAAACAGCCCATTTCCATTAATTTAAGAGCGAGGTCTCCATTAGTAAGGGATAGAATTTTTACTTTTGACCCAACTTTTGCTTCTGAAAGATTCATCTTATGGCAAAGGTAAGTCTCCACATTAATAAACCATCTATTTTGGCTACTCGTAACAAAAAGCATTTTTTCTTCAACTTTCATCAGGTGCCGCGTATCCCCAAAGAATCGCTACCCACTCAGTCTCTTCTGGATAGTGTAATGATAGAAGAGGGGGCCGAAGTGGAAAGGGTTGACTATATATTCTGTGTGGACGCTTATCTGATCGAATTAAACCGAGCCTATCTAAATCACAACACCTTTACAGATATCCTCACCTTCACCCTTTCCCCGGTCGGAGAGGCTATCACCTCAGAAATCTATATTAGTGTAGAAAGGGTTAGGGAAAATGCCGGAAAGTATGGTGTTTCTTTTGAAACAGAACTGCACAGGGTAATGATTCATGGGCTTCTCCACCTCTGCGGGTATGAAGATGGCACCCCTAAACAGAAAAAGCACATGCGATCAAAGGAAGACTATTACCTTGGTAAGAGGTAAATGTTCCACGTGAAACTTCACATACGGTGTCATTGCTGAAACCCTCAATGTTCCACGTGAAACAAACCATTCAATCCCGGGCCTACACAAGCCACATTACACAAATGCTAAAAAAACAGTGGCACCTGCCGGAAATTCTGCATTAGTGTACTTTTGCAGCATGTTTCCAAAATATGATGTAATCGTTGTAGGTGCAGGGCATGCCGGTTGTGAGGCCGCCGCGGCAGCTGCAAACATGGGTAGTAAAACGCTGCTTATTACCATGAATATGCAGAACATGGCCCAAATGAGCTGTAACCCCGCCATGGGAGGTATTGGAAAGGGGCAAATTATCCGTGAAATAGATGCGCTGGGTGGTTATTCCGGAATCGTTACGGACGAAACCACCATTCAGTTCAGAATGCTTAACAAAAGCAAAGGGCCGGCCATGTGGAGCCCACGCGCACAAAACGATCGGATGTTATTCTCTATGCGATGGAGACAAGCTTTGGAAAATATAGAAAATCTAGACTTTTACCAGGATACCGTAGTGGGTCTCACCAGAAAGGATGATGCAGTTACTGGCGTTAGGACAGGGCTCGGCCATCACATTGAAGCCAAAGCAGTAGTATTAACCAATGGAACCTTCCTCAACGGGGTCATACATATAGGTACAAAGCAAAGCAAAGGGGGCAGAGTAGCCGAAAAGTCAGTATCCGGTATTACCGAAAACCTGGTAGCATGGGGGTTCGAGAGCGACCGGCTCAAAACAGGAACACCACCCCGGGTGGATGGCCGTTCCCTTGACTATTCCAAGATGGAGGAACAGCGAGGTGATGAAGAAATTACAGGCTTCTCATATCTGGATACCCAATTACCCAAAAAGCAAAGAAGCTGCTGGATTACTTATACTAACAAACAAGTACACGAAACTCTTAAAACCGGATTCGATGAAAGCCCCATGTTTCAGGGGAGAATCAAAGGTACCGGGCCAAGATACTGCCCCAGTATTGAAGATAAAATCAATCGGTTTGCCGAGAGAGAACGTCACCAGATATTCGTGGAGCCCGAAGGTTGGAATACCTATGAAGTATATGTAAATGGCTTTTCCTCATCACTACCAGAAAAAGTTCAGTATCAGGCTCTTAGTCAGATTCCCGGGTTTGAAAACTGTAAAATGTTTCGCCCTGGTTATGCTATAGAATATGATTACTTTCCTCCTACACAACTTAAGTTCAGCCTTGAAACCAAACTCGTAAAAAATCTGTTTTTTGCTGGTCAAATCAATGGAACTACCGGCTACGAAGAGGCCGCCTGCCAGGGGATCATTGCAGGGATGAACGCTCACCTGTCTGTCAACGAACAGGATCCATTTACACTGAAGCGGAATGAAGCATACATTGGCGTACTGATAGACGACCTTATCAATAAAGGAACCGATGAACCATACAGAATGTTTACCAGCAGAGCGGAATATCGAACCCTCCTTCGGCAGGACAATGCAGATATCAGGCTTACTGAAAAAAGCTACCGTATGGGGCTGGCTAGCCAACAGCGAATGAACAGGGTGAGAAAGAAAAAAGAAGAAATCGGGGAAATTGAAAAGCTACTCAGGGAAATCTCAATATTTGAGTCTGCCACCTCATTGCTGGAGTCGATTGGTTCTGCACCACTGAGTCAAAAAACAAAGGCAGCGCAAATACTGCTTCGTCCCGCCCTGGGAATCAGGCAAATGATAGATGCCTTACCTGAACTGAAAATGCTCAATAACTTTTCTGATGAAGCCCTTAAAGAAGCGGAAATAGCAATTAAGTACGAAGTGTATATTAAGAAAGAGGAAGAGCTGGCCGCAAAACTCAGTACGCTTGAAGATCTCATAATCCCTTCTTCATTCAATTATGATAAGCTTACCTCACTCAGCACAGAAGCCCGGCAGAAATTCAATAAAATAAAACCTCAGACGTTAGGACAGGCGAGCCGCATCAGTGGAGTCAATCCAAGTGATGTGCAGATACTGATGGTGTATATGGGAAGATAAAATAATTACGTATAATCATAATAGTTATAATTAAAATGCAAGACCAATTACAACTGCAGGATAATCTTTCAAAAAAAGATGTGTTTGAAAAGGTTAAAGACTACATCACTCACTGTGGATTGGAAACAACCCACATGGATGACAACCGTCCATGGGGCGGCTTCTATTATATTTCAGAAGCACAGACAGACCGGTTTATTGACTTATTCTTTCCGGATGTAGATATAGCGCACATCCATATCTCAGAAAAACTTAGTCCTAAAATTCTTATCGTAGAGCCTCACAAAAGGCTCAGCTGGCAATACCATCTACGGCGTGCAGAAATTTGGAAAGTAATAGCCGGCACCGTTAATGTTGTTGTAAGTGACGATGATGAACAAAGGGATATGTTAGAAAAACAAACTAATGATGTCATCATTCTAAGAAAAGAACAGCGGCACCGTTTAATAGGATCTGATGGGTGGGGAATTATTGCAGAGATATGGCAGCATACCCATCCACACCATCCAAGTGATGAAGACGATATTATCCGTGTCCAGGATGATTTTGGAAGATAATTGTCACTATATTTTTTCCCTAAATAATAAAATACACTGTTACATTTCTCTATCGCTAAACAGTAACTTTACATTATTATGAGTGAGACAATAACAGCACCGGCACTTACTTCAAAGGATTTTGTTACAGATCAGGAGGTAAGGTGGTGTCCGGGATGTGGAGATTATTCCATTCTGGCACAGGTTCAGAAAGTGTTTCCCACGCTGGGGATTCCCAGAGAAAACTTTGTAATTATATCCGGTATAGGATGCAGCAGCCGTTTTCCTTATTATATGAACACCTACGGTATGCACAGTATTCACGGTAGGGCTACAGCAATTGCCAGTGGGCTTAAGGCCACAAATCCCGATTTAAGTATATGGATTGTAACCGGTGACGGCGATTCACTGAGTATCGGTGGTAATCACACTATTCATTTGCTTCGCCGCAATTTTGATGTCAATATTCTTTTATTTAATAATGAAGTATATGGCCTGACTAAAGGACAATATTCACCTACAAGTCATGTAAAGTCGATCACTAAGAGTTCACCTTACGGCAGCATCGACCGCCCATTTAATCCTGCATCACTAGCGCTGGGAGCCGGAGCTACTTTTGTAGCGCGATCAATGGACAGGGATCCCAGGCATCTGCAGTTCTCTCTTTTAAGCAGCCATCAACACAAAGGAGCCTCCTTTCTGGAAATCTATCAAAACTGTAACATATTTAATGATGGCGCATTTGAAATATTTACAGATAAGAAAACAAAAGCTGATAACACTATTTTTCTAGAAGAAGGTCAACCCCTTGTTTTCGGTGAACAAAAAAATAAAGGAATCAGATTCGATGGGTTAAAACCTGTGATTACAGATATAGATACACACACTTCGGTAAACGACCTCTGGATCCATGACTCAGCAGACCTGACTAAAGCCCAAATCCTTGCAGGATTCTTTGACGACCCCACTGTGGAAGGCCATTTTCCAAGACCATTCGGAGTATTCTATAATATAGAAAAACCCTGCTACGAAGACATGATGGAGGAACAAATTGAAACGGCTAAAAAAGCGAAGGATGCTGATCTGGATAATTTACTAAGGGGGAAAGAAATCTGGGAAATAAGAGAGGAGACTGAATTAGTTTAAATTATTCAGAAAAACAAAAGGCTTTAGTTTAGGTGCATTCAATATACCTAATACCTGTCTGGGGCGCTTAATGATTTTACGACTCTTGACATGCACCACTTCATGTGCAATAGCAATGTTCTCTACCTTTTCCACATGATATAGTAACTCATGTAGTGATTCAACCTGGCGCTCGACTAAATTCGAATTGGATTTTGTTCGGAACAACACCAGCAACTCCCTGTTAAATTTCTTCATCTATATTGGTTTTTAATAGCCTATTATCCCTTGTGTGTTTGGACAACCACAGTTCGATTTCTTGGATGAACTGCACCCCATCATACAAATACCCGCTAAAGCCAACATTACAAGAAAAAGTCTTCCAAAGTTTTTCATCTTTAAAGGATTTTTACCTCTTATCTTACACCCTTCCCATTCCTGCTCTAAGGTAGGTAAAAAAGTGAATACCAAATTAAAACAATTTATATCACAAAAATTGCAAAATTTGATAGAAAACACAAGCATGCCATCCGAAAGCCGGAATATCACTGTGTTAATTGCTCCCTTAGACTGGGGTCTGGGGCATGCAACTCGCTGTATTCCAATAATTAAGGAGCTATATAAATACACTTCGCAAATAATTATAGCAGCCTCCGGCCTTTCTAAACATTTATTACAAACGGAATTTCCAAATGCGGAATTTATTTCGCTGAAGGGCTACAATCTTACTTATCCGAGAAATGGGAAATTATTTATTTTTAAAATATTCACACAGATTCCTAAAATAATAATACGAAAATATCAGGAGCAAAAGCAAATAAGAAAGCTTGTAAAAGCAAGAAAAATTGATCTGATAATCTCTGATAATAGACCCGGAATCTTCCATAAATCAATATATGCTGTATATATCACTCATCAAATCACGGTAAAGACCGGTAATACACTATTCGACAGAGTGGCCTCCGGATTACACCAGACTGTAATAAAGAAATTTAATGAATGCTGGGTGCCGGATGATGAAATACACGGACTCTCCGGCTCCCTGTCTCACACCTACGCCAGGAATATCTGCCAAAAGTTTATAGGGCCACTATCCAGAATGTCCTTTCTTCAGGTACCTAAAATGTACGACTATTGTATAATTCTTTCAGGACCGGAACCGCAGCGTACTATTCTTGAAGAAAAGATAATCTCACAATTAAATGCCATTAAAAATAAAAAGAAAGTTCTATTGGTAAGAGGACTTCCGGGAGAAACGAAGACACTGAAAGTCAATTCAACCATCATAATAGAAAATCATCTCACTGCAATTAAACTTAATGAAGCGCTCTGTGCTTCAGATATAGTAATAAGCAGATGCGGATACTCTACCATAATGGATCTCGCAAAACTCAGAGTGCCGGGTATTCTTATACCCACTCCCGGACAGGCAGAGCAGGAATATCTGGGATCATACCTCACTGATAAGAAGTATTTCCTTATCAGAAACCAAAGTAACTTCTCCATATCAGAGGCCATTGCCTCTTTCAGGAGCGGTCAATACCGCCTTCCGGAAATGAACTTTGAAGCGTTCAAAGAAACCCTTTCACAGACACTCCAAAAAGTGACTAGTACGCATGATACCGATCTGCCAACTCTTCAAAAGTGACAATGTGGATTATTAACTTAATAAAAGAATAATATAATATTTTAAAAAGACTTTTATTATTAGTAGTACTGTGGAATAGTGGATAGAATCTTTTTGAGACTTTTGGTAATATCATAAATACTACTTTTTCCACCACATTTCACACTCAATTCAGATACTAATCTTCTGTCTATTGTTATATTTCAACTTATAATTCACGTTGGTGTATAAATATCTTACTGTATAACTTTCCGAATAGAAAATGAATGGGTTGTTGTGAATTAGCAGCTCACTTTTTGGGTAGATTTTACAGAAAGTAATAAAACCTGTTATATGAACCAGGGGTTATTAAAAGATATTCCCTTTTCATGTTTTTATTTTGCAGGGTTATTCACATAAAAATTCTGTTACTAACAACCACTGTCAGTAACTAATGTTTTTAGCATAGATATCAGGTGGCTGACAGGGGGTGGAGTTGCCTGTTATAGCTTGTTTTCTGAGCTTTGTTGCTATTTTAATTTAACCTATTTTTGCCGCCCTAAACACAAAAAATTAGGATAATAACATGTCGATAATTCAAACGATCCGTGAAAAGGGAGCGGTGATTGTGATTTCATTGGTAGCAATAAGCCTTATCGGGTTCATTTTAATGGACTCAATGAGCAGTACCGGTAAATTATTTGGTGGTGGTAACGAGACTACTATAGGAATAGTAAATGGTGAATCGATAGATTACCAGGATTTCAATGATAAGGTAACACAGATGGAACAACAGTATGGTAACCAGTCGAGCCAACGGAATAGTGTAATGCAGGGAGCATGGGACCAGATGGTAGCCGAAAAAATTGTAAATGATCAGTTTGAAAAATTAGGACTTGTTTTCACTGCCAAAGAACTGAGTACAATATTATTTAGTGAGGATGCACCCGCACAATTGAAACAGTCATTTACCGATCCTAATACCGGACAATATGATATAGAGCAGGCTAAACTCTGGTGGACACAGGTAAAGCAAAATAAAAATAAGGAACAACGCAATGCGTTGGTGTCGCAGGTTATTGATCCAATGGTTTTGAATTCGCTCTATTCGAAATATACCTCGATGATTGCCGCAAGTGTAAATCAGCCTACCTGGCTAAAGAATATGGAAAAGGAAGCAGCTACGAATTATGCGGTAATGAACTATGTGGCTGTACCTTACTCAAGTGTGAACGATAGTACAATTAAGATATCTTCACAGGACGTTAAAAACTATATTAACTCTCATAAAAGCATGTTCAAGCAGGAGCCCGGAATGATGCTCTCTTATGTATCATTCAGTGCAGCCCCAAGTAAGGAAGACAGCGCTGAAGTATTTAATGCGTTAGAAAAACTAAAACCTGAATTCGAATTGGACTCAAATGCCAAATTCTTCCTGGGCAGGAACGGATCTACTATTCCATTCTTTGATGGTTACCTTCCTGCTACGCAGATTCAGGTTCCCAATATTGCTTCAATCACTGCATTGCCCAAAGGCGGAGTATATGGACCCTACTTGGATGCAAAGAATTATGTGATTGCGAAACTTATAGATCAGAAGACAATGGCCGACAGCTTCAAAGTAAGGCATATACTCTTTGGAACTATTAATCCCCAGACACAACAGCCTATTATGGATGACAGTACCGCTAAGAGAAAAGCCGATAGTGTGGCTACTGCAATTAAGAATGGTGCCAGCTTTGATGCATTAGAGCCGGTCTATTCAACCGATGAAGGAGCAAAGCAAACGAAGGGTGTTATGAACTTTGACCTGAAAACGGTGCAGAGCGACAATTTTGCAAAGGAATTTGGTAAGTTTCTCCTGAACGAAAATGGCGAAACAAAGAAGGTTGTAAAAACAGAATTTGGTTACCATTATATAGAGATAATGTCTAAGAGCCATTTCGAACCCTGCTATAAGATTGCGTATATGGCACGCGAAATAGACCCGAGTGACGCCACAATTAACCATGCAAATTCAGAAGCTGTAAAGCTTGCAGCTGCCGGTACAAACGAAAAAGCATTTGAAGACTACATTGTAAAGAATGGACTTTCCAAGGTGGATTTACCGATGCCTGTCGGAGAAAATGACTATCAGATGGGTAGCTATTCAAATGCAAGAGAAGCTATCAGATGGGCCAATGGGTCCAAGGAAGGTGCGGTTTCTGAACCCTTCTCAATTGACAATGATTTTGTAGTGGTAAAAGTGGACAAGAGATTGCGGGAAGGACTAATGGATGTGGAAACAGCTGCACCACTTATTGATGGAATCCTGCGCAATCAGAAAAAAGCTGAAGTAATCACAAAGAAGATATCCAACCCGGCATCATTGGATGCTGTGGCTCAGACCTTCGGTGTACAGGTGCTTACAGCCGGAGAAGACTCTTCCCTCACCTTTAATGCACAAATTATTAATGGGATTGGAAATGAACCAAAAGTTACCGGTGCTGCTTTTGATAAAGGGCTGGGTGGAAAAGTTTCTGCTCCTATTGCCGGAAATACCGGAGTATTTCTAATACAGGTAACCTCAACCGGCAAGAAGGCGGTTGCAGATGATCTGTGGAAGCAACAGGAACAGGCTACACAAAGCCGGGAAGCCCAGTCTGCACTTCAACAATCTTTCATGGGCCTTAGAAAAATGGCTAAAATCAAAGATTATAGAAGTAAGTTCTATTGATAATAATTACAGGAGGCCAGCCCTCCCCTTCAGATAAAAATTTAAAAGAATACCGGGTTGAGCCCGGTATTTTTTTATGCCCTAAAAAATTTTCGTTTATTTTCGGGAATGAAAAAACTATTCTTTCCCCTCTTCATTATATGTCTGCTCACCTCATGCTCCATTTCTCAAAAGATAAGTAAAGAAGCCAGGGCCACCATCTTTAAGGATAATAATTTGAGTACAGCCCATACAGGTGTTGCTATCTACGATCCTGCTACTTCGAAGATGATATTTGAATATCAGTCCGACAAGTATTTTACCCCCGCAAGCAACACTAAACTTGCCTCCTGTTATGTAGCGATGAAATATTTGGGAGATAGTATTACCGGAATCCAATATCAGGTATTAGACGAGTCGACTGTGGCAATAAAGGGCATGGGCGACCCGACTATGATGCATCCTGACTTTAAGAACCAGCCGGTTTTAAAGTTCCTTTCAGGATTTAGAAATGTGGAAATAGAACAAAGCGGCTTCTCTTCCTTTATGGGTAACGGCTGGTCGTGGGATGATTATGAATACAGCTATGCTGCTCCCAGAAGTGCCTTCCCCATGTACGGAGATTATGTTACCATAAAATGGGATAATAACCGGGTTTCTGCTACACCCTCCTGGTTTAATCAGAGTACTACACTATCGGGGAATATCAAAAATGGCGTTTCTGTATCGCGCCCGTGGGATAGTAATACATTTATCGTGTCTGATGGCAAATCCAAAAGTGCTGAGATTCCTTTTATTCCCGATGATAATACGGTAGCAGCCTTATGGTCAGATACCCTTAAGAAAACCGTATCGCTTACCACCCGCAAAGTGCAGGGTAGCAACTTCGTACATACACAACCGTTAGATAATATGCTTGCCATTATGATGCACAGAAGCGATAATTTTTTTGCAGAACAGTCACTACTTATGGTGAGCAACAAAATTCTGGGAACGATGAACACCAGACAGGTGATTCAGAAGATTATTTCTACAGATTTTGCTGATATGCCGCAACGCCCCAGATGGTCTGATGGTTCGGGATTAAGCAGCTATAATCTATTTTCTCCACAGGATTTTATTTTCATTTTGAGAAAGATGAAAGATGAATTCGGCCTGGAAAGGATGAAGGTGATTCTGCCCACAGGTGGCACAGGCACGCTTTCGTCATTGTATCATGCTGACGCAGGAAAGATTTTTGCCAAGACGGGCACTATCAGTGGTGTGGTTTCTCTGAGTGGGTATTTA
Organism: Chitinophagaceae bacterium; assembly: GCA_023957755.1. GTDB lineage: Bacteria > Bacteroidota > Bacteroidia > Chitinophagales > Chitinophagaceae > Ginsengibacter. The sequence continues at coordinate 165,289 of JAMLGT010000001.1, read as the reverse complement.
ATTACAGAGAAGAATAAATTATTACTGTTTTCTGTTTTGGTGAACAACCACAATGTGGCAGCACAGGATATCAGAAAAGCGGTGGAAAAATTTCTGCACGGTATCAGAACAAAACTATAAACTGATTGACAGGTTATCCAGCCAGTCGATTGCAGACCGGGTTCGACTCTCGTCGTTGCCTTTTATTTCAATCCACGGTACATCCTGGGCTGTAAGTAACTCTCTATAATAATGAAAGAGCTCCTGTCTGATTTTTTCGTCCGGATATTCTCTGAGGTTATCCTTTTGCCAGGGCAGATCCAGATTACACAAAAAATAACCGTCGTATTTTCTTTCCGCTATCTGATCTAGAATAAACCTATGGCATTTTCCAAATACAAACTCGCACCATACCTTCATCACATACATATCTGTATCTACAAAAAGCAGAAGAGGGCCGTCGCTGTTTGCGGTCTGCGCGGTCACATCATCCTCCAGGTTTAATTGCCCCTGTGCTATGGTGAGCAAATCGTCGTACGAATAATCAGTACCGTTGGTTTCTAGATAGGCTCTTGCATATTCGGGACACCAGCGTGTATGATAGTGGGCTGCCAGTTGCATACACAACGTGCTCTTACCTGTAGATTCAGGCCCGATGGCTACATATTTCCTTACGTGCTTCATGAGGATTCTTTAGCAAAGAGAAGGTTATGCCGGGCTCTTTTTCGCCACTCTGCGAGTCCCATTATCGCCAGTATAAGAAGAATCAGATAATAAACACTCGTAAACACATAATGCTTTACGAAATAAAGCGGCATGGAAGCGATATTGGTGGCAATCCACCAATACCAGCTTTCAACCTTTTTGCGCGCCATCAGCCACATTCCGGTAAAGGCGGTAGAACTGGCAAATGCATCAGCCCACGGAATGGCACCGGGAGCAAAATCGCGTTTCAGGTAGCTGAGTGCCGCGTAGATTGCGAAATAAAACGAAAGGAAAAAGGCCACTTCGCCAATCCACTCTCTTCTGGAACTGAAAGTGATCTGAACAATATGTTCTTTTTGTTCATTTCGCCTTGCCCATAGTATCCACCCGTAAATACTCATGATAGTATAATAGAGATTTACGGTAGCCTCGCCCAATAAACTTCCCTTGATACTGAGATATATATAGAAGGTGGTATTGATAAGCCCGGTGGGGTACACCAGGATATTTTCTTTTCTGGAAAACCAGACACTTATAATACCCGAAATAACGGCGATAAACTCAAGAAAACCGGTTTCTTTCAGTCCCGCTATAAATTGTTGATAGATTTCAGGTATGGTCATTGAAGCGGGGTGGATATTAATTTATTCGGTAAGGGCATTATTGATCAACTTGCAGCAACCACCTCTTTTACTTCGGGCACCATTCGCATCATAATTTTTTCTACTCCGGCTTTTAGTGTAATCATGGATGAAGGACAGCCACTACAACTTCCCAGCATTTTGAGATTCAGAATGCCGTCCTGAAAGCTCTGAAACTGAATGGCCCCGCCATCCATCTCTACGGCGGGGGCTACATAATTCTTTAGTACCTCTTTGATTTTCTTAACCGTATCCCCGTCATCAGCACTGATTGAATTGTTTGTATCTGTTTTGCTCTGGGAGAGCACATCCTCATTGATAATGATCCCACCCTCTTCAATATAATCTTTCAGAAACTGTTTAATACTTGGAACGACATCGTCCCAGTTATCAATATCATCTGTTCTGGTCAGTGTTACAAAGTTGCTGGCGATAAAAACCGACTTTACGAAAGGAAATGCAAAGAGTTGTTGTGCCAGAGGTGATCCGGTTGCCGTGGTCTCGTCAGGGAAGTCTGCAGTCTTTCCCGGATATAACAACTTGTTAGCCACAAACTTCAGTGTCTGTGGGTTGGGAGTCTCTTCCGTATAGATGCTTATGATCGGGTTACCGGTTTTAATCATAACCAAAAAGTTTAAGGGGCAAAGATAATTAATTGGCGGGGTTTATGGGAGCCATCCGGACTGATTATCCGAATTCGGAAAAAGTATCCGTTATACGTTACGCAGCCCCATTGGCTCAATATCCGGGAGAAATCGTGCATAACAATACAAACACATTCAAAAAGATGACTTAAACACTAATTTCCGGTTTACTCATTATCGGGATATCCTGACCGGAACCTGCATTTATAGGAGTTTCCGTTCCGTGGTTGAATGATAGGCTATCGTTATAAAATGTCCCTAACCCAATAAGGTCGTAATCCAAAACAGAAGCATCCAACTTTTTCCTCATTTCATTAAAATCAAAATATTGATTGCCCGGTACCGGGTGTCTTTTCTCTGACTTGATTTGGATTGATAGGGGGCTCTTCATTCCCGGTGCATAGCATAATTCTACGATCGCCTCTTTTGAACCGTTGCGCACCAGATCTATAGCATATCGGCGTGCATTAAAGGCCCCCAGCCTGTCGATGTGAGCAAGATTCTTACCATAGATTGCTCCACCTCCCAAAGCAATACGGGGACCGTAATAATCCATAACCAATTTACGTCCGGTCTGCCCATTGTCCCCATCACTTCCCCCATTTATCAAAGGGCCATTGGGATTAATGATTACCCGGATATTATGCCAGAGTCCCTTCCATCGCTTGTCATGGGTGCGTAGCTGATCCCAGGCTTCATGTAATACCCGATTCAGATTAATGGTAAAGTCTATAAATGAGATTGACGGTTCTTGTTGTAACGTTACAAGGATTTTCTCCGGTCGCCAACCTTCGGTATCTTCCTGTATGACTACAAGTAATTTACCATCCGGCCCCTGATCCTGAAGCAGGCCGCCATCAAACGAACGAATCAAAGATTCTCTTAAATACCAGACTAAAAAGTGCTCGGGCGGAAGAAAATGGGTTTTGTCGTCGTAACCGGCGTATGCAGTAATGATGCACTGATCATTTGAAAAATTGTTCCAATCATCCGGGTCTCCGGTAATGCGGCACAAATGATCCCGGATTTGGTATTGTTCTACATTAATGTGATTATGGGGAGTGTAACCGATTTCATAACCTAATTCTACAATAATATCCCTTACGTTCAGGTTTACTTTTGACCGGGTGACTGCACAGCCGGTAAGGAATATATAGTCAGACCATGTGCTTACTTCTATTTGAGCATATACATCCCTTGCCGTTTTATAAAAATGGCGAATAATTCGGTCTGCTATCAGGTCGCAAAACTTATCCGGATGTCCGTTCAGAACTGCTTCAGAGAATCTTTTCATTTTCTAAAATTTTCAAGTTGATGATATTCAATATTATTTGAACTGAATTCGCCCGGATTTCCATCATAGGAAATAATTGCCCGGATATTATTGACTCCAATACCCCATAACATTTCCGGAGTAATGGATTCTGTATAACCATCGGTAACAATTACACTTTTGGGGACTTTATTTTTCTTCATGTGCTCGAATACACAGGATATTGATGTTCCGCCGGTAGAATCATAAATTAATTTACCATTTTTAAGTTTTGCGTCTTTCACTTCGTTTGAGAACACATGTATTGGAAACCGGATAGATTCCTTAAACGAAGAAAGGAGCGCGGCTATTTGTTCCAATTCTCCGTCCATAGATCCACTTACATCAAGATAAATAGTAGCTAATTCCCTTGGCTTAATTCGATAGGAAGGAATTGGGTAAAACGGGATGATATCACTGGTTTCAAGCAGAGTAAAAGCCCGTCTGTTGTGGCTGTTCAGGATAGGCATCATAGAAGTGTCCGGTCTGATATCTGTCTTTCCCCGTTTATCAGGCTGAAGACATTTTTTGAGAATCTTCCAGGTAGATTTTCTCCACTGAGCAATTTTTTGCCTTTTAATTTGAATGATGTCTTCCTGATGGTCAAAGCTTATTCCACGAGCCTTTGCTTTACTCCATATTCCTTTTCCGTCCATACTCTTGAGGATCTCATCCAGTAAGGCACTGTTTTGGGGGCTGATAGTCGATTTTTGACCTTCATGGTTACCAATTAAAGTAATGCCCTGGCAGTTACCGGTCAGTTTTTTAAAATACAAATACTCCAGGAGTTCGAATAAATCATCAGCAGCGTATTTTCCCCAATAAATTTCATTATGAATTTCCTTCCAGTTGATTTCTTTTGAAGAGTTGATTGCCGGATCTTGAGGTCTTAGTAAACAGTCGACTCCGGTTCCGGCATAAAACCTATTAAAGAATCCGGACAACGACAGCCCATAAACGCGATGAATTATACTATTGATTATAGCATCAAGGGCAATATTCAAAAGAGGGTTTGACAATTGATACTTTTCGGTGTGGAGTAACATGACATGTAGGAATTCATGCAGAAGCAGGCATTTTATATCGTTTTCTGAATGTGCATATTCTTGCAGGAATTTCTGATTAATGTACAAAGTGGGCTTTTCCGAAAGGCTGACCGCAAGGGTCGGCACATTCGTGGTGAAGTCAATTCTTGTAATCCTGAATAGTGCGCGGCAGGCAATAACATTTTCTTCGGCAAGATCTTCAATAATATCGGTTATATATTTTTTAGTCCAGTTCATAGAAGGCGTCAATATTGATGGTGATAAGTTTTAATGAGCGGTTAAGGCGTTTTCTGGTGAACACCCCCCTGGTTGCCGGAAGATAACTACACCCGCTGGTTCGCGACAGGATAGCAGCAGCAAAGAGAATATCTGAATCACTATACACATTATGGTTATCCGTTTTATATGGAAATGCTATCATTCTTGATTGAGGCACGTGCAGGCTGATTGCAATTTCCTGCCAATCGCTTAGCTTAAGTCGTTTTGCTTTGTTGAGTAACCACTTTTCAATATCCATTATGTTGTCAGGAATATTCAGATTTATTGTGTATTGTGCCCCGCGTATGATATCCGGAGTTAGCATTGAGGAGTTCACAGGTTCTACCCGTACGCGGCTTTGTGGTGCGCCGGTATTTTGGAGATAGTTTACAAAACCCGGCCCCGCCGTGTTTGGGTTCATTTCTGTCATGACCTTAGTTTAATTCCGCATTGGTTTTTAGGAGCGCTTCCATTTTAGAAAAGCAGGCATCGAGCTGCTTTTCAAGGAATTCGGGAGGAGAAATCATAATATTTTCAGAGATAAGATGGAGGAAAAGCTGTCTGGCTCTGGTCTTTTTCATTTTTTCGCTATTGGGAATCCGGCTCAAAACCTGAAGGCATTCGGACCATTGTGGATGATTTGACGAATACCGGGTCTCATTCCATGTAATGGAACCGTTGACTTCGTAAATGCCGGTTGCAATGTTTCCCATGATACTCAATGCATCCTCGGTCAATAGGCCCAACTCAGATGCCGCCGGAAACAGTACAAAAGAAAACAGCGCTTTTTGTTCTGCAGACCGTTTATTTAAGTATTGTATAACAGCAATACTTTTGGTGTGTATATCTACCTTTTTGTCAAGAAGTTTTTCGATACACCTGGGTATTGATTTATCTGTCAGAAATTCCGAGACCCAACGATCCGTGCTGTTTGTTTCGGAGATCATCCTTATTGCTTCTTTGTGTACTGAATTGGGTATGTGATCGGGAACACTTTCAACGTATGACCGTTGGGGTATGCTATTCCGGAGGGCCAGTTTAAATAGATTGTACCTCTTTTTGTCGGAAGTGTTGTAACCCAGTTCCCCTGCTACACACAGGAGAGCAGAGATATTACGGGCCAACTGTTTAGCGCGGCGAGGAGAAAACCGGAAGTCTGCTTCTGAGATCAGACTGGCCACAATGCGGCAATAGGAAGTAATCTCTGCATCAGGATTGGCTATCACCTCCTCAAATCGCCGTTGGGTGGACCGGATGAAGTTTTTCAACTCTTCATATATACGTGTATTGGACGAAGAGGAAAGCGAATTGATGATGGCCTCCTGTTCGTGAACCTTAAGATCGCGCCAGTCGGGCACCTCTATGATAAAAGCAAACCGATCGGCAAGTGCAGGATCAAGAGGCTCTGAGCCGTTGTAATTTTCTCCGTTTTCGTTTGTGTCAAACCCGGATGGATTCATGGCTGCCCATCGGTACCTTAATTTTTCAAGGGTTAAACCCAGAATTTTTCTCTCATAGAGGATTGAAAAGAATTTGTTTTGGATTTCAGGTTTGCAACGGCTGATTTCGTCAAAGAGTACGGACTCTGCTTCCCAGACAGAGGCTGGGGTGGGTAGAAACTTAATACTTGCACGGTCTTCGGCTGGATAGGGAAAGCCAATAAGATCATCAAATGAGATGAGACTGGCATTGTAGTGACGGTGCTTTAAGCCGAGGGCATCCGAAAGGCCATTAAGCAAGTGTGTTTTTCCGGTACCAGACTTGCCGATAAGCAACAGAGGGTCTTCTGTAACTAATGCTGACAGAATCAATGGTTCGATTTCTTCGAAACCGAAGATGCCCATTTCTGATAGAAAACCGTGAGAATAATTTTTTTGATTGGGTTCCATGTGACAGTTTTTAAATTATTAATAAACTGCATTACGGAACAATACGGAGTCAAAGAGACAATGTATGAACAATTTTGGCATCTCCTGCCCGCATCGTTCACCACCGTGGCGTTCACTGCTCGGTTGGTACCTATTTAAAGGGTTCGTGATGCGTTGTAAAAATAGATAAATGTTTTATTATCTAAAATTTTTTCTTTGATTTTTTAACCCGGCAAACAAACTGTTGCTAATTTTTACTTTTAATCCAAAGGAAAAAATCAATGAAGCAACATGAAAGCACTGTTTTATGAAGAGCGTATTTAAAAGGTTATTTTGGCGCCTTAAGTTCAGACAATTCTTTACTCAGTTTTCTTACAGTCAACCCCGGTTAATTGTATTGCCTTATGTGGATTGTGTGCTCAATACCGGGGAGTTAAGCAGGACTTTCATAAAGAATTTATTGTGCAATTGAATTCCCTGATAAATCATGTAAATACCGGGAATAAGAAGGGGGAAGAATTACATCGGGAAGACGCTTAAAGTACTTACATCTCTTCTTCCCTTTCCAGCATCAGTATGGCACTCTGTGGTACAATGAAATATTTATCACCTTCGTACATCACTTCGGTGGCGCCGCTCACAAGAAAGATGGCCAGATCGCCTTCGCGCGCCTGGAGTGGAATATATTTGACCTGTTCTTCTTCTGGCTTCCATGATTCCTCCTCCTCTACAGGGGTAGGGATTGCATATCCCGGGCCTGTTTTTAATACATAACCTTGTTGTACTTTTTCTTTTTCATAGACACCGGGAGGCAGATAGAGGCCGGTAGATGTCCGCTCTTCGGGCGTGTGTGGTCTTATCAAAACCCTGTCGCCTATTATGATGAGTCGCTTAAGCTTATTGTCTGGTGTGATTCTCATGCTTTTGGGTTGAAAAGATTTTATTATTGAACGAGCATCAGTTTCGCATAGTTCAGCATTATCTTTTTTTCGCCGTTAGAATCGAAGCGGATTGTAGCAACCCGATTGTGAGGGGCGCCTTCCAGTTTTGTGATCTCTCCGAATCCAAACCGCTGATGTTCGATTCGCGAACCCACGTCCAAAAGATTTACGTCGGTAGGGGCAAAGCCGGCTGAGGGTTCGTGCTCAGTAAGTTTAGTAGAAGGTTTGGCAACTGTATAAACCGGCTTTTCCTTTTGTGGAGGCGGGCCGTATCTGCGTTCTGCAATAGCGGCGGCACCATACGAAGACCCCCTGCGGGAGAAGGGTTGTTCGCGCCGGGGGCCAAAGGCGGTACGCTCTATCTGATCCTTTGGAAGTTCTTCTACAAAACGACTGGGATCATTGAGTATCAGGTTACCGAACCTGTAACGTGTGTCCGCGTATGTTAGATAAAGCTTTGTTTTGGCTCGCGTGATGGCTACATAGAATAAACGGCGTTCTTCTTCCAGCTCTTCAAGCGTATTGATTGACATTCCGCTGGGGAACAAATTCTCTTCCAGGCCAACAACAAACACCACGGGAAATTCAAGCCCCTTTGCCGCATGAATTGTCATTAACTTTACTACGTTGGAGTCACCTTCATCATCGTCGGCATCGGTAAGCAGGGTAATCTGTTGCAGATAACTCCCCAATCCCTTGTCGAGTAGTTCTCCGTCTTCGGTGGGTGTCATGGAAAACTCCTTAATCGCATTCATCAGTTCCTGTACGTTTTCATAACGGACAAGCCCCTCTGTGGTCTTATCGCTAAAGAGTTCTTTCATTAATCCTGTATGCTTGCCTACAAGTACTGCCAGATCATAGGCGTCTTTTTTGGCCATCTCGCTGGCAAACATTTCTATCATTAGCACAAAGTCTTTGATAGCACCGGCAGAGGCACCCTTCAATCCTGATTGTGCAGAATTACGCAGTGTATCCCACAACGACAGATTGTTTTCATTCGCAAAGAGCACCGCCCTCTCTACTGTAGTTTTACCGATACCACGAGCCGGATAATTAATAATACGTTTTAGCGACTCTTCATCATTTGGGTTGACTATTACCCTCAGGTATGCCAGAAAATCTTTGATTTCCTTTCTCTGATAAAAGCTGATACCACCGTAAATCCTGTAGGGGATATTCATTTTGCGGAGGTTCTCCTCGAAGCTTCGGCTCTGCGCATTGGTACGGTAGAGTATGGCGAAGTCTTTGTTCAGAAAGTGATTGCGCAGCTTTTGCTCCTGAATCTGATCGGCAATGAATTTCCCTTCATCACTGTCGCTAGCTGTTTCTACCAGTCTTATCTTCTCGCCCACCACATTGCTTGTCCACAACTTCTTCGGAATCTGTCCTTTATTTTTTGAGATCACCACGTTGGCTGCATTGAGGATGTTTTGTGAGCTTCTGTAATTCTGCTCCAGCTTCACCACCCTGGCGTCTTCATAATCTTTCTGAAAGCGAAGTATGTTTTCTATGGTAGCACCGCGAAAGCTGTAGATACTTTGTGCATCATCGCCCACTACGGCTACATTTTCATGCATGGCCCCCAACAGTTTTATGATTTGATATTGTACATTGTTGGTGTCCTGATACTCATCGATCATTATGTATTGAAACTTGCGCTGATATTTACTCAGGCTCTCCGGAAAGGTGGTGAGCAGTTGGTAAAATTTGAGTAGCAGATCGTCGAAGTCCATGGCTCCATTTCGGAAACAACGTTCAGCATAAGCCGCATAGATCTTCCCGAGAAGTGGGCGAAAAGCCTTGGCATCATGGCTTTGAATTACGGCATCGTTCTGATACTCTTCAGGGGTAATCAGGCTGTTTTTAGCGCCGGAAATCCGGTTATATACGATAGAGGGTTTATATGTCTTATCATTTAACCCCATTTCTTTGATAACTGTCTTAACCACACTTTTGGCATCATCAGTATCGTAAATAGAAAAGTTTTTGGGGTAACCCAACTTTTCTGCTTCTGCCCGAAGTATCCGTGCAAATACGGAGTGAAAGGTGCCTATATACAGGTTACGCGCCTGGTTGTTGCCTAACATTTTCTCCACGCGCTCACGCATTTCTGCGGCGGCTTTATTGGTGAATGTAAGTGCCAGAATCCTGAATGCATCTACCCCATTGGCTAACAGGTGTGCAATTCGCGTGGTAAGTACCTTGGTTTTGCCGCTTCCGGCTCCGGCCACAATCATAATGGGTCCATCTCTGTGTAGTACGGCTTCTCTCTGGGCGTCATTCAGCTCCTCTAAATAGTTCTGCATTGGACAAATTTACATAAAACCCATGGTGGCCAGGGTGAGTAAGGTCATAAAAAGTATTCCACATTTTCCGAGTCGGGCAGCCTGCATTACTATTGAGGGTGATTAATGACACTTAAAATAATCAAATGGCTCAGCACAGTCCCTGCACCTGAAAAGGGCTTTACAAGCAGTAGAGCCAAAGGCGCTGACAAGTTCCGTGTTTTCTGAATTGCAGAAAGGGCAAGGCGGGTGGCGATTAATCAGGTCTTCACCCCCTTTGCTTCCCATTGGGGGAGCAATCCCGAATTCCTTAAGTTTTCTTTTTCCCTCATCGGTCATCCAGTCAGTAGTCCACGCAGGGGCTAATTGTGTCTCTACTCTGAAATGGGGAATATGGTGAGCCCTTAGTTTCCCATGAATGTGGAGCGTGATCATATCCATTGCAGGGCACCCGCTGTAGGTGGGTGTGATGGTGATGACGAAGGTGTCCCTTTCTTTTCTTACATCTCTCAACACGCCAAGATCATGTATGGATATTACGGGAATTTCGGGATCTGTTACCTCGTCCAATAATTTACGTATATCTGTTATAGTAATATCCTGTGTTTCTGTTTCCATTGTCATCCTGCTTTTGCGTTGACCTTTTACCATTCGCACCCCGGATAGGCCCTTTGTAAAAATTGCATTTCGGCCAGGATATATCCGAGATACTCAGTGTGTACACCCTTTTTGCCTCCTTTATGCATAAAGGTATCGGCTTGTGGCAGCGTGAGTGTAGCCTCTTGTAAGATGTGGTACACCTCTTCTGTCCATTCCTTCCTGATAGTATCTAAAGAAAAGTCTTTGTCTCGTTCATATTGCCGGCGTTCGTAGTCGGTTTCCATGAACATTTCTCCGGTGTAAGGCCAGAGGTATTCGAGTGCTTTTTCCATTCTTTCGTGGCTTTCTGAAGTGCCGTCGCCCAGTCGCCTCACCCAGTCGCTACTCCAGCTTGTATGGTATTGCACCTCTTTCAGTGCTTTATCGGCTATAGCTGCTATGTCTTTATCTGATGCGTAAATCAATTTGCCATAAATCAGTTTTTGCCAGTTGGCATAGAGGTATATTTTGAGGATGGTCTGTCCCCAGTCGCCGTTGGGCAGTTCGGTCAGAAGCAGGTTCCTGTATTGATGGGCATCTCTCAGGTAAGCCAGTGAGTCTTCAGTGATTTCGGTCTTACCGGTCTTTTCATTTTGCCTTTTTGCAGCTAACTGATAAAAATATCTGGCCTGCCCGATGGTGTCGAGCGAGATGTTTGTAATGGCGATATCCTGTTCCAGCATAGGCCCGTGGCCGGTCCATTCGCTAAGCCGTTGTCCCATTATCAGCGAACTGTCGGCGAGGAACAATAGATAGTCTGTTGTGTTGTCTCCGTGCATAGGTGATTACATGTATTCTACTTCGTCGGGTAATTTATAAAAAGTTGGATGCCGGTATATTTTATCTTCGGCGGGATCGAAAAAGCTGCCTGCTTCTTCCGGATTGGATGCATGGATATGCTTAGATTCTACTACCCAAATGCTCACCCCTTCCATTCGACGGGTATATACGTCGCGGGCGCTTTCGATGGCCATTTTGGCATCTGCGGCATGCAGGCTGCCCACATGCTTATGATCGAGCCCCTGGCGGCTTCTGATAAATACTTCCCAAAGTGGTTGTTCCATAAGTTTAATCTTTTATAGTTGCTTTTGCGGATTGGCTCTCAGGAATTCCTGATTTTTGTTTTTGTGCGTATGCCAGTGCAGCCCGTCTTACCCATTCACCATCTTCATGTGCTTTGGTTCTCGCCGCTATTCTTTCCTTGTTGCAGGGGCCGTTACCCTTTACTACATTCCAGAATTCGTCCCAGTGTATTTCACCAAAGTCATAGTGTCCGCGTGCTTCATTCCACTTCAGTTCCGGGTCGGGAATCTGTAGTCCGAGCACCTCTACCTGCTGGGCACACATATCGACAAACTTCTGGCGCAATTCGTCGTTGGTGAATCGCTTGATCTTCCACTTCATACTTTGTATGGTGTGTGGTGAATCGGCATCGCGGGGGCCAAACATCATCAGGCTGGGCCACCACCAGCGGTTAAGGGCATCCTGTGCCATTGCTTTTTGTGCTTCTGAGCCACGGCATAACGAAAGGAGGATATCAAATCCCTGTCGTTGGTGAAAACTCTCTTCTTTGCAAATGCGCACCATGCCTCTGGCATAAGGGCCGTAAGATGTGCGGCACAGCGGAATCTGGTTGATGATAGCCGCGCCGTCCACCAGCCAGCCGATAGCCCCCATGTCTGCCCATGATAAGGTAGGATAGTTGAAGATGGAACTGTATTTTGCTTTGCCTGTAAGTAGCTGCTCCGTCATTTCTTCGCGGGTAATGTTGAGTGTTTCCGCAGCACAATACAGGTATAAACCGTGCCCGGCCTCATCCTGTACCTTAGCTATCAGGATACACTTACGCCGCAATGTGGGTGCGCGTGTGATCCAGTTAGCCTCCGGCAGCATCCCCACAATCTCACTATGTGCATGCTGACTGATTTGCCTTATCAGCGTCTTGCGGTAGTCTGCCGGCATCCAGTCTTTGGGCTCTATCCTGATGTCTTTATCAATCTTCTCATCAAAAGATTGCTGAAGCGCTTCTGTGTCCATATTATTTGCGATTTCCACTTACAAGGTAAGATTTTTCAGTGAGAGCCTTTGGCTAATACCTGTCAGGCAGAGAATGTATTTATGGAAGTGGCCTTAGCAGACGAATTTCATTATAGGAAAAAATCGATTGCAGCACAGTACATTGGTTTACCCATATCCAAACAGCACCTGATTTTATTATTGGTCATAGTCCACCTCACATTCAGGAGTGCGGGGGTGCGACTGGCAGGTAAGGATATAGCCCTGCTCCACCTCGTAGTCTTCGAGTCCGTAGTTGCAATCCATTTCTACTTCACCTTTCAATAGTTTGGCCCGGCAGGTGGTGCATACACCACTCTTGCAGGAATAAGGCAGATCGATTCCCATATCTAAACCTGCATCCAGTATGGTAGGACGGTCGTAGGGAACATCCAGGTCGTAAGTCCTGCCATCTACAGTGATTGAGACGGCACTTTCCTGACTGGTAGCTTTAGTTTCCGGCTTTTCTTCCTGTTTCTTTTCCTCTGCTACCGGAGTGTTGAAGAGTTCAAAATGAATTTTTGAAGCAGCCACCCCTTTTTCCTTCAGATAATCTCTTACTGTAAAGATCATTGCTTCCGGGCCGCAAACGAAAAATTCATCCCCTTTGCTGAAGTCGAATAAGGGATCGAGTAGTTGTAATTTTTCATTATCAATTCTTCCGGTATTGAGAGGAGAGTCTGTTTGTTCTCTACTCAGGATGTAGGTCAGAGAGCACCTTTCCATATAGCGATCTTTCAGTGCTTCCAGTTCGTCTTTGAAGATTATGGTAGAGACACTTTTATTTCCGTAGAATAATGCCACACGGCTATCTTTCTCTGTTGCGAGTACCGTTTTGATAATTGAAATTATAGGGGTGATACCGCTTCCGGCAGCGAAGAAGACATAGTATTTAGACTGATCAACCGCCAGCTCAGTAAAGAAGCTACCGGCGGGCTCCATAATTTCCAGCTCATCACCTTCTCTCAATTTTTCCAGAGCAAAAGTGCTAAAAACCCCGTTGGGGATATGCTTTACCGCTACTGCCAACCGGTTTTCAAGAGGGCTGCTACAGATGGAATAGGCTCTCCTACCCCCGTCGATGTCGCTTTTTATGGTAATATTCTGCCCTTGTTTAAACTGAAATAAATCCTTCTTATCCTCCGGAATATCAAACTCGATCGATACACACTCTGATGTTTCTTTGTTGATTTTCCTGACTCTTATTCTGTGAAAATGCCTTGCCAATTTGAAATCTTTTTTTTCAAAATTAAGGAATCCTTGTCGTCGTTCTTTCTGTGCAGAGGAAAGGTATGGTTGTCAAACATTAAATCCCGGTGGATTTCGAAAATGTAAAAAAGGGGGGCCAAAATGAGGTCAACCGTTTGACGCTCAGGCTATTGATTTGGTTTTAGAAATAAATTTTCTTTTCAGATATTATAAAATATTCTTACTTTAGCACTGAATTAGTTTTTCCCTTATCCCCCGAAAACCGTTCGAAACTCAATTCCTATTATTTACTGTAGCCCGTTTGGTTCGTATTATCCCGTGAACATTGACTTGTTGATTCAAAATATTATTTCTTACCACTAACTTTTTTTCTTGTGGTTTCAGAGGTAAGCAAGGCCGGTGATGTTTATCATCGGCCATTTTATTTCCTTCAAACCAGGAGTGGCATACTCTTGAATATGCAAATGACATGGAAATATTAAACCCAATTATATGCTATTGACGAAAAGATTTTTTTCGTCTTCAGAAGTGTGCTAACGAAGTGTATAAACTATTATGCCTTCTTCCAGCTTTCCCCCCTTTGAATTCTGTAGAGCGTCATCTCGCTGACACCGTATTTGTCGGCAATTTGTTTTTTAGTCATCTTGCGCTTGGGATTGTTAAGCTGGTTTTTCATTGCTCTTACCTGTGCGATGGTCAACTTCAGGCCGGTGGTCCTGTTTTGTTGCACCTCCTTATAAGCTTTGCGCAGTGGGCTTTTTTGCTGATGTGCGATAGCTTCTTCCTGTGTTACCCATTTCAGGTTTTTTGCACGGTTGTCACTTCTGTTGTGATTGATGTGCACCACAATTTTCTTTTTTGCAGGAGGTTTGGGTAAAAAGAGGCGAGCCACTTCGCGGTGGATGTAGTAAGTGTTGCTGAGTCCACCGGCATGAATGTTCAGTGTGTTGTATCCTGAAGTGACAGAGCCTTTCAGGATCCTACCGTCTTCATATACATCTTTTTTGTAAGCTGCGATTCTGCCATTGGAGCTGATGGCATATTTATTACGCATCTGTTGAAGCCCGTCGAAACGGAAAGGCTTCCATGTTTCGCCCGATAGTTTTTTTACCATAATTATTTGGAATGAGATATCAAATCTAAAAATTCCTTTTCATTTATTACCTGAATTGAATTTATTTTTCTTGCTTTTTCCAGTTTACTACCCGGCGACTCCCCTACTACCAGGTAGTCCAGGTGGGCACTGACCGATGACAGAAGGCGTCCACCCTGTTCTTCAGCAAGTTTTTCGGCTTCATTCCTCTTCATACCCTCAAGGGTGCCCGTAAACAAAAATGTTTTTCCGGCCAGCCGGCCTGGGTGGCCTATTCTCTTTATCCCTTTCATGTTCAACCCTTTCTGTGCCAGCTCATTCAGCATCTTAAGGTTATGTGCATCATGGAAAAAGGAGTAGATACTCTCACTTACCCTGGGGCCTATGTCTTTAAGCGCCTGTAGTTGTTCCATGCTCAGATTCCCCAGCTCTGAAAGATTGTTTACAGACGAGGCCAGCTCTTTGGCAGAGGCTTCTCCAACATAACGGATTCCGAGTCCGAATATCAGGCGGTTTAGTTCCTGTTTTTTTGAGTTCTCGATAGCGGTCCTCAGGTTGTCAATTGATTTTTTCCCAAACCCCTCAAGACCGGCCACCCTATCGAAGTCGATAGCATAGAGCGACGGAATATCTGAAATTATTTTTTCTTCGTAGAACCTTCTTACGTTCGACTCTCCCAGTGATTTTATATCCATTGCATCTTTACTGGCGAAATGAATGATGCGCTCGACAACCTGAGCCGGGCAGTTGATGTTCATACAACGCCATACCGCCTCCCCTTCCGGTTTGTAGAGCTTGTCGTGGCACACAGGGCAATGTGTGGGAAAATGAATGTGGCGTTCGCTGCCATCTCTTAACTCTGTCAGCGGTTTAACAATATAGGGAATTACATCTCCTGCGCGTTCAACAATAACGGTATCGCCTATCCGTAAATCCTTTTCCCGGATAATCCCTTCGTTGAAAAGAGAAACAGATGAGACAGTAACACCCCCGATTGGTACAGGCTCTAGTTTGGCCACAGGAGTGACCGCTCCGGTTCGCCCTACCTGGAACTCTACGTCTATCAGTTTGGTGGTAGCCTGGCGCGCCTTAAACTTGAAGGCCATTGACCATCTCGGATGGTGGCTGGTGCTCCCTGCCATCTGCTGAAACTCTTTTTCGTCGACCTTCACCACCATTCCGTCGATTTCGTATGGGAGCTCGTCGCGCTTTTTCTCAAAGTCCAGGCAATAATTCACTACATCGTCAATGGTGTTATAAGTCTTCATATCGCCCCACGGAGTTTTGAACCCCAGCGTGTTAAGCACTTCTATAGTTCCCGAATGTGTATTGAGTTTAGGATTTTCTTTTCCAGAATATTCAACAAAGCTGACATGGTAAAGCACAGCTTCCAGTCGCCGTCTGCCCACTTCTGCAGGGTCTTTCATTCTCAGTGATCCAGCTGCGGCGTTTCTGGGATTTGCCAGGGGGGCTAACCCTTCTTTTACGAGGCTGTCGTTAAATATTCTGAAGTTTTCTTTTGTAAGCAATATTTCCCCGCGAATCTCTATTCGCCTGATACCGAATTTTGAAAAAGTAGTTGAAAGAGGAATTGAACGGATTTGCCTGATGTTGGTGGTGATGTCATCGCCTTCGGCCCCATCACCCCTTGTCGTTCCTCTTACGAGTATATCATTTTCATATATAAGTGAGATACCTGCACCATCATATTTGGGTTCCACACTAAAGTGAATGTGAGGCGATTTCACAAAAGAGCTTAATCTCTGCCGCCACTCTATGACATCCTGCGGATTGTAACTGTTCTCCAGACTCAGCATAGGAGCGAGATGTTTTACGGTCTTGAAGTCATCATTGAGATCTTTCCCTATTCGCTGTGTGGGAGAATCCGGAGTAATCCACTCAGGATGTGCCCGCTCCATTTCTTCAAGCTTTTTGTACAGCTTATCGTACGCTTCATCGCTGAGCAGGGGGTCGTTTTTGACGTAATAGCGGTATTCGTGAAACCGGAGCAACTCCCTGAGGCGCCCGATGTCCGGTGAATGATCAAGGTAAGTATTTGAATCCTCCAGCAACTGTCTGATTTCCTCTCTGGAATACATAAGAGCAATTTTACCCAAAGGTAAAGGATAGAAAATTTGATGCCGGAAACTTAATGAGTGGTACTGAATGACCTACTCTCCTGAATTTCCGTCTTTTTGATAGGCTTTAATAAACAGTGCACCCAGGTTTTTTTGTGGTGGGATGTAGTCTTCAAAGGTCTCTCTTATTTGTTTGGGCGCTTTTACAAATTGAGCACTCAGATCGTCCCACATCTTTCTCCAATCAATGTCTTTACCCTCTCGAAGGGTATTGTCCAGCGCATCGATGATTGGTTTGTTCACATTCATGGCTCCCGTCTGTTTGGTACTGATAATATGAGCCTCAGGTGCGTAGTCAAGGATTGATTTCAGGTTCTGATACCCGCCACAACTTCCCAGCATTATTATCTTATTGCTTTCCGAGAGTTGGTTGATTGTGGACTGGAGATGGTAGCTATGTCCGCGGTGGATGATGATGGATGGCACCAGGCCCTGGTTGTCCATATAGGTACGCAACTGATTTTGAGCCTCCGCATCTTTTCCCTCTTCGTTGTCGAGTGGCTTATTGGCGTATATCCATACCTGTTTGCCCTTTCTGGATTTAATCTCGATCCAAAGCTTTTTATCTGTAATGCTCCAGTCGGAAGCGGGAAAGCTGGTGAGATAACTGTTATATGACATGATACCATCCTTATCGCCGTAAAAGAATACCTGTTCTATGATTCTGCCGCTGTCATCTTCCAGGTATTTATTGTCCACGGTATAGATGGGAGGGATACCTATTTCTTTACTCAGATCAATATTGTTAGCCGGGTTGGCGCTGAGTATGATGGTTTTTAATAAGCCATAGATCTTCATGCCACGCTCGTCATTTTGTTTTGTGCAGCGGGCGAGGTTCCACTCTACATTTGCCAGCATTGATTTTTGTAGTACCGGATCTGTAATGCTCCCATAGCTATCAGCCACATCCACTGCATCTTCGAGAGAGCCTGTTTTCTCCAGATTGAGCACAAAGGCCTGCATGAGCTTCTCTGAATTTTGCGGAGCCATTGTTTTGAGAAATACATCCAGCCTGTTGTACCCCGCTGCCATTTTGATAAATTTCTTGAACTTATCGAAGTTTAACGATACCAGTAACGAGTCTCCGTGAGGGTTAGGGCCCATCATCTGTAACATTCGGTCAAAGCTGTACTTATAGCTCGAGGTGTAAATATCGTTTTCGCCCAATACCATCATGTAATAAAGTTCCTGGGCGTTCAGGGGATTCAATGCCTGAAACCTTATTGGGTTTGGCATCTCATGGAGGTCATTGATGGGGGTAACGAAGTGCTGGATCGCCTTACGCTGTAACATATCTACGAGGCCATTAGCACCAAACATGGCAATTGGAGTGTCTTTCCTGATAAGCCGGCCATAATAATCTATTTCAGTTTTTACGAGCAGGCGGAAGTAGCCAATGCTATCGTAAGTGTTGTCATCTGTGCCTGCTACCTTACTGATTTCGTCAATAGTCTTCTTGCCCGAAATCAGGTCATCAAGGAAAGGGAAGTAAAATAGTGCGCGCGGCTGCCGGCTGAGTTTTACAACAGTTTGTATGCGGCTGTCTCTGCTTCTTGCAATGAGCTTCCCCTGTTTAGTCTGCGTACTCTGGCTGTAAGAATAGAGCTGGCTGGGGCTGTTATTAAACGCTACAATTACAAGAGAATCTGCGAAAGGTTCCTCAGTGTAAGGGCCTATGTTACTTAGTATTTCGCCCGGGTAAAGTGTGGCAAATTTCTTGAACAACACCAGTCTGCTTTCCTTGTAGCCTTCATTATCCTGAAACAGGTTAGCCACAATTTTGCCCACCTCATAAGGCGCCTGTTCAATGTATGGAAGCATGCTCTTGCCCTCCATATTATCATAGAATACCGATGTAAAGCAATCAAGCAGCGAAGGGGCCATAGATGGTTGTAGTGTATGATTCTTCCAGGCACTGATGAAGTCTCTGATCAGAAATTCCAGGAATCTCAGGTATCTAACTTTATCATTATTTGTGGTGAGATTTGGATTATCCTCCACATTATTTCTGAGTACATTCACCCTTCGGAAGATCGCATCAGTAACCAGCAGGTTAATATCAGAGTTGGGCCCTACTTTGATAAGTCCGTCCTGGTGCCCGTCGGCTCTGTCGGCTCTGAGTTGTTCTTTTACAATCCTGTCGTGAAATACCTGACGAGCCAGGGGGATATTGGTAGTGTCTCCCGCAAAGAGAGATATCGAGAAAGAAAAAATCCCCAGAAGGAATAAAATTATTTTCATATTCAGGCAAACAGGTACAGTGAATAAGATTACATCTGACGTAGTTCCGTTGCAAAGTTACCCCCAGTTATTTCAAGATTACGGAAAAATGGGGAAAATAAATAGGCTGTAACATTGCATTAACCAATATTTAAGGGGAAATGAATACCGCAGCTTAACGTTTGGCCATGCGATTTAACAAACCCACCACCCACCACTCACCACTCACCACCACCATCAACCCTCACTTCGTGTAAAACGGTGTCATTCAAATATTGAAACTCTTCCGGTGATAAGGGGAAAAACCGTGTATCCTGATAGCTTCGCGGTGTGCGGCCGTGCCATAACCTTTATTTTGTATCCATGCATATTCGGGATATTTTTTATGAAGCTGATTCATAAATTCGTCACGGTGAGTTTTGGCGAGAATTCCAGCCGCTGCAATGGAGGCATAAAGCCCATCGCCATGAATAATACACTGATGTGGAATATTGGGGTATTTTTTAAATCGGTTTCCATCCACGAGTAATAGACCGGGAGTTGTGGCTAACCTATCCACCGCCAGATGCATAGCTTTGTAGGTAGCCTGTAAGATATTTATACGATCAATCTCTTCATTATCGATAGAGGCCACCGCCCAGGCAATGCTCTCTCTTTCGATAATGGGTCGCAGCATTTCGCGTTTTGCAGGAGAGAGCTTCTTACTATCGTTTATATCAGGATGGCGGAAATCAGGAGGTAGGATCACTGCCGCAGCAAAAACAGGTCCCGCATAGCATCCCCGGCCGGCCTCATCGATTCCGGCCTCTTTAAGTGTACTTTGAAGAGATGGTAGCAGCAATCTGTTTATTTTTGTCAAAATTAGGCTGAAGATATTATTTGGTATTAGTGTAATAACTTGTAATCCACAGTTTGAACTAACGCAGATACTCTAAACCCCAACCGGATGGATAATTTAACTATGGACAGGTCGCGGCGGCAGATTGCCGTCTGGCTTTATATTGGTGTATTTATGATAGTAGTGCAGATACTGCTTGGCGGGATAACGAGGCTGACCGAGAGCGGTCTCAGCATTACAGAGTGGAAGCCCATAACCGGCTCGCTCCCTCCTTTGAATCAGGCCGACTGGCAGGCGGAATTTGATAAGTATAAAAATACGGCACAGTTCAGGTATATACACGCAGACTTTACGCTTGGAGATTTCAAGAAGATTTTTTTCTGGGAGTGGTTTCACCGCAATTGGGGCCGCTTTATGGGTCTGGTATTTGCTGTAGGTTTTTTCTACTTCCTGTTCACGAAGAAATTCAAGAAAGAGATGGTAATGCCCCTCGTACTATTGTTCCTGCTCGGAGCGGTTCAGGGTGCTATCGGGTGGGTAATGGTAAAAAGTGGTTTAGTTCCCGAAAAATATTTCGTAGGTCACGTAGAGCTGGCCACACACTTTATGGCGGCATTGATATTGCTTGTTTATACATTCTGGTTTGCCCTCAGCCTGAGTGTGCCACGGAAAGAGATAGTGGTGAATAAGTGGCTGAAAAACGAAACGATACTGATATGTGTGCTGCTTTTCTTCCAGCTGATTTATGGTGCTTTTATGGCCGGAATGCATGCAGCAATGTCTGCCCCCACATGGCCCACAATTAATGGAGAGTGGATCCCGAAGTATATGTACACACTTGACCCACCGATTAGCAACTGGTTTAATAATAAAATAGCGGTCCAGTTCGTTCACCGTTCGTTGGCATACCTGATTTTTATTGCTACAATCTTCTGGTGGGTTACAGCCCTGAAAGCGAAGGAAGGGAAGTTGTTCAGGAAATACAGGAATTTACCGATGTTGTTAGTGACCGCTCAGGTGATACTTGGAATTTTTACAGTTGTGTTATCGCCGAAAGGGGATAATCTGTTGTATTTTGGAGTGACGCATCAGACAGTAGCAATAATGCTCTTGTTATCTTTTGTTTTTGAAATGTATCTGGTTCGTAAGAAATCCGGTAAATATGTGGGTTTCGGAAGCTAAGCACCCCTTTTATGAAGAAAGCTGCGAAATATTTTTATTATTCCTTCCCAATTCAGCTGCTCGTGCTGCATTTAAGGAAGTCGCAGTCTCTTTTGTTGTTCTGGGCAATTCCGTTTTTAACAGTTACCGGTCATTTTATGAAGTTGTTTGGTGCAGATGGGCTTTTTCTGGCGCCGGAGTATCTTGGTACGGTTAACCCACTCGGTTCGGCTATAGTAGGGATTGCGGCCGGTATTTTTATTATGAGCTGGAATATTGCCACCTTCATTCTGCACAGCAGCCGGTTCAGATTTCTTGCAGCCACCACCAACCCATTTCTGAAATACTGTTTGAACAATGCCATTATCCCTGCTATTTTTCTAATAGTATATTTTTTTGAAGCATATCATTATGCCATAAAGTATGAGCTTATACCGTTTGACCGCTTTTTGCTTATTTCATTATCTTTTCTGGGCGGACTCACCTTTCTCCATATAATTTCGTTTGCTTATTTCTTTACCGCCGACCGCCGTATAGTACGCCGGATACAGCCGGGGATTTTTAAGTTTTCCGGAGATCAGGCCCGACAGACCACACAGGACGCAGAGGCCTCTGTCTTTGAGCTACCAGTATTGTATTATGCCTCAGGGTTCTTTAAGTTTCACAAGGCAAGGGATGTATCGCATTATAGCCTTACCTTCCTCGACTCTATTTTTAAGCGGCATCACTTTTCTGCCATCATTACAATTCTTCTTGCATTTATCCTGCTGATTTCTATAGGTTTTTTTCTTGACAGAAGAGCTTTTCAACTTCCGGCAGGGGCGAGCATCTTTATCTTTTTTGCGCTAATGGTTGCCGTAATAGCCGCATTGGGATATTTCCTGCGTAGCTGGAGTTTTTTATTTGTCGTCTTATTTTATTTCCTGCTTAATGCGCTTTATGTGAACAATATCATTGACCCACGTAACAGAGCGTACGGGCTGGACTATCGTTCAGGTGATCGGCCGGCATACACACTTGAAACATTGCAGTCGCTTAATACACCGGAGAAGATAGCGGCAGACAAAGAAAACATGATTGGAATCCTTAACAGATGGAAAGCGCGGCAGCAGACTGATAAGCCATTGCTCGTGATGTTAAACTTTAGTGGCGGGGGCCTGAGGGGCGCAAGTTTTTCTATGAACGCGTTGCAGCACCTGGATAGCGCCACAAATGGCCAGTTTCTGAGGCGTGCCTTTATGATGTCTGGTGCTTCAGGAGGGATGCTTGCAGCTACTTACTTCAGAGAACTTTACAGACAGAAGCAGGAAGGCTTTCAGATAAACCTGCAGGATAAGAAATATCTGAAGAATGTGTCGGAAGATCTTCTGAACCCTGTTTTTTCTTCTCTGGTAGCAAGGGACTTTATTGCGCCGACACAACGGTTTACGTACAATGGTTTTAGTTATATCAAAGACCGCGGATATGCTTTTGAAGAAAAATTTAACCGGAATACCGGTGGAGTGCTGGATCATCCGGTCGGGTTTTACAGCAAAGCCGAGTCGTCGGCAGAGATTCCGCTTGTCATTTTCAATTCTGTAGTGACGCGCGATCTGAAGAAGATGATCCTATCTACACAGCCGGTGAGTTTTCTGATGCAGGAAGCATATATCGATAGTGCCAGTAAGTTTTCGGGCCCTGATGCGATTGATTTTGGCGCATTATTCAGAGGGCGGTCGCCCATGGATGTGCGGGTACTCACAGCGCTTAGGATGAACGCCACCTACCCTTACGTGCTACCTGCTGTGTGGTTGCCCACCCATCCTATCATTGATGTGATGGATGCGGGATTGAGGGATAATAACGGCGAGGAAACTACCCTGCGTTTTCTCTATGCGTTCAAAGACTGGATTAATGAAAACACGAGTGGCGTGGTGATTGTTCAGTTCCGTTCGACCATGAAAGGTAGTTGGGACACGCCCTACAAAGGAAGCACGATGGCTGATGCGGTTACCCGGCCGGTTTCCATGCTGCAAAGCAACTGGTTCAAGGTGCAGGAGTATAATCAAAATGATGAGATCACCTATTCACAAGGGTTCCTGAAGGACCCAATAAGGCGCCTTGCCTTCATGTATGTTCCCGAAAAACAGCAGACCGGAGCCCCCCTCAATTTTCATTTGACGGCAAGAGAGAAAGAAGAGGTAGCCAGTTCGTTATACAGGGAAAATAATGAAGAAGTAATGAAGGATTTGATACAGATTCTCAAATCTGACCGATAAGCACCGTGCCCAGATCCGGGCAGGGTGTTATAAAGGCTGAATCAGTTTGTATGCATTGGGAAGCACTTCTATTATAAATTCTTTTTCAGTAGGATACGGGTCTCCGTCTATATGAATGGGGGCCATCTGGTGATTTATAATTTTTATTTTAGACACATTGAAGTAGGCGATGTTGCCCGAGTTTTTTTGGATCTGGCCTTCAGGGGTCTTTCGTGCAAAAAGTAAATGATTAACGAATGACACGAGGATATTTAGTTTGGAGGTTTTCTTAAGTACTACTACGTCGAGTTTCCCATCATTTAATAAGGCTTTAGGGGCGATCTTCATATTGTTACCAAACTGGTTGGCGTTAGAAGTGCAAAGGATAAATGCTTTGAGATGAAGATGCTCGTCGTCCCATTCTACCGTGAAGTCATAAGGCCTGGCGCGAAAGAAATGTTTTACCGCTAGTTTGGTGTAAGTTTTTAGCCCGCGTTTTCTTTCCTTGGCGAATTCGCCGGCGATAAAGGCATCGAAACCCAGCCCGGTTATCTGACATCCCAGGTTACCGTTTACATAAAAGGCATCTACAAATGCTGCCTGCCCGTGAAAGATGGTTTCCAGTGCTTTAGGGACGGAATGGGGAATGGATGCGGTACGCGCCAGGCCGTTACCGCTTCCCAGCGGAATAATTCCTACATTAACATTGGTACTTAACAAAAAGGAAACAATGGAACGGACGGAGCCATCTCCGCCACAAATGACTACGTCAGAGATATGATCTTTCTTTATTTTTTCGGGAAGAAAATCGTAGTTGCCTTCCTTATTTGTTTCCAGTATTTCAAAGAGGGCATGTTCTTTTGCACATCGGGCAGCAATATCTTCCAGGAGCCTTGCCTTGCTGCGTCCTCCGGAGATGGGGTTCACAAAGAAAAGCAGCTTTCGTCTCATCAGTTAATTTTCAGGAAATATACAGAGAAAATCATTTTAAGAATTCAGTGTATTCCAGAGGATGTCTTTAAGTTGGGTCAACCCCTTGCCGGTGACAGAGGAAATAAACACATGTGGTATATCCGTAGGTAATTCGCTGCGGATTGCATCCGTAAGTTCATCGTCCAGCATATCGGATTTGCTGACTGCAATGATAAATTTCTTGTCCATCATTTCCGGGTTGTAGGCCTCCAGTTCATTTTTCAGCACTTCAAACTCTCTGGCATGGTCGGCGCTGTCTGCCGGAATCAGGAACAACAAGACGGCGTTGCGTTCGATATGCCTGAGAAAGCGATGTCCCATACCCTTTCCTTCAGCGGCGCCTTCAATTATTCCCGGAAGGTCAGCTATGCAAAAGCTCTTATCGTCCCTGTATTTTACTATTCCCAACTGGGGGTTGATCGTAGTAAAGGCGTAGTCAGCAATTTTGGGTTTTGCTGCGGTGACCACAGAGAGTAAAGTAGATTTTCCGGCATTGGGAAAGCCTACCAGCCCTACATCTGCGAGCACTTTCAGCTCAAAATTTACAATGGTCTCCTCCCCCGATTCCCCCGGCTGGGCATGTGTAGGCGCCTGATTGGTGGGGGTGGCAAAATTTGAATTTCCAAGTCCGCCTCTTCCCCCCCGGAGCAATACCTTTTCTTCTCCTTCATGGAGGATCTCCACCGTTTCTTCAGTATCTTCCCTTGTAGCTATGGTACCCAGAGGTACTTCTATGATGATGTCTTTACCATCTTTGCCGGTTTTGTTATTGTCTCCCCCCGGCCCTCCATTTTCCGCAAGGATATTTTTATAATATCTCAAAGAGAGCAGTGTCCATAAGTTTTTGTTTCCACGGAGGATGATGCTGGCTCCTTTACCGCCATTTCCTCCATCTGGCCCGCCGAGTGCTGTAAATTTATTGCGCATGAAGTGTCTGCTACCACTCCCTCCATTTCCGCTACGGCAGAACACTTTAATATAATCTATAAAATTACTGTTATCCATGTCCGGCAAATATCCAGACTTTTTGAGGAATAGATAATCAGGGCGGGGTTCTATTTTTTGATGACCTGTCCGGCACCTGTTATCTGCGTATATAATTCCGGATTTCCTTTGTAATACACTATCCCACTGCCGTCAATCTTAACATTCAGATTATCTCTTACACTTACTTCTATCTGTCCTCCTCCATTTATCTCTAACTGGGCTTTTTCTGTAAACAGGCCGAAAGCTGAGATTTTCCCCGTGCCGGAGAGTATTCCCTTAATAAGTCCGGCTGAGCCGTCCATCACTTCTACTGAGCCTTTATCGAAAGATGATGCGGTAAGGTTATCCATATTGGGAAAAGCACTTTTTACAATGATTTTACCATCATCCACAGCTGTAACCGCCTTTAGTGAAGGCATTGTAATGTTTACTTCTACCACATCGTCCAGCACATTTACCTTAGAATCGAAACGGATGATCAGTGTGCCATTTTCCACCTTTGTGTTGAGGTGAGGCAGCATGTTTTCATACCCCTTTATTTCTACTTTGAATTGGGTGCCAAACCGGACAGAGGCCTCTATATGGCCATAGGCAGAAACATTATAGAAGTTGGACACCTCCCTTGTTTGGGTAATGATAGCGCCTGTACCTTTTATTGATTCTTTCTTGCAGGAAGAGAAAGTGAAGACGCCTAAGAATATAAACAGAATGGATAAACGAGAAGTTGACTTTATCATAAAAAATGAGCGTTGGAAGACGATAGCACAAAACTAAGTATCTCCCAACGATCAAAATAAATATGCCACAATTTGTAACAAATCTTTTATTGTGGTTTGTTACACCCGGGCTTTTATTGTTTCACAAATGACTGCCGGTAAATCATATCTCCTTTTTCCACGATTGCGGCCGAGTAAATACCCTTGGGAAGCTGAATGGGAATAGTGAAATTACCGGATCCGGAAATGGTTTTTTCCATCACCCGTCTGCCGGCCATGTCTGTCACAACGAGTTGCACACCATTCATTTCATAGGTAGTATTAATGTTGAACACTTCGGCAACCGGGTTAGGATACAGTTTAAAGGTTACCCCTGTCTGCAGTATGATATTCTTCACTTTACTGTATAGGAACCTTCCATTGTTTTTCAGCCCTTTAACCCTGTAATAGTTTCTTCCTTCGTAGGGAGTCATGTCTTCAAATTTGAAACTCTTTAGCGTACCGGAAGCGGTGCTGACATATCCGATGGAGTCGAAACTTTTTCCATCCTTACTTCTTTCAATGTAGAAACCACTGTATGTCTCATCGCCGGTGTATGTCCATTCCAGTACAGAGTGGTATGAAGACTTTCTTACTATGAGAGAGAGGTCTTCATCAGGCAGCGTACCGAAGTTATTTCTCTGAAAAGTAAGCATCCACTCATACGCATTCAGTCCGTCTTCTTTAAAATTCAGGTCATAGGTCTTTGACCAGGCATCGTGAGAACTGCTGCTGAAGATTGATTTCTTTGCCAGAGGGTTAGGGGCATCAGGCAGCGAGTTGATTCCGCTGACATATCCATTGGTATTGTTTACCGATACGGTGCCGTCGCCACTGTTGTGTGTGGCCCATACTGCGATATTTGCCTGCGCAATGTTTTCGCATTTAACAGTTGTCGGACTCGAGGCACCACAAATAGGAAGGATAGCGGCAATCCGGTCTGCATAGGTTTTGTTTGCCCCTACATAATCCCAGACTACACCACCACCCATACTTAAACCGGTAAGATAAATCCTGTCGGTATCCACACGGTAGTTCTGGATCGCATAGTCGATAATACTGTTGATTTCTGCCGGTGCCGGCCATTTCTTGAACTGGGGAATGATAGCCAGGAAGCTGTAGGTATTACCGTTTACCTGAAAAGTAGCCGGAAAGGTTCCGTTATTCATCTGTTTAGGTGTACCATTTGCCAGCACTTTTGACAATTGGCCTGATGTACCATCTCCCAGTTCGCCCAATCCGTGAACGAAAATGATCAGCGGATACTTTGTTTTGCCACTTTGGTAGTTAACCGGCAGGTATTCATAAAAACCACCAACATTCGTATTAATAGAAACAGATGGTTTTGCCGTAAAGGTTTGAGAGTAAGCAGGTGTTTTTGCAATTAAGAAAAAGCACAGCCCTAAGAGAGCTGCGAAGCAACTTGGTTTTTTCATAGACATTGGTTTTTCTAAGTAATAAAAGTCTTGCCTATAATAGGCAAAAACCGTTCCGATTTCTAATATAAATTAACGAAAGTTATCCACATTTGTTTTATGATTTTTCGTCGAAACCCGCGCCAGCACAGTATTTTTGGTAGATTCCGAAAGAAAGCGTGTTTGAAAAAGTAGAACCCACATTATTATCAGCAAAAATTCTGAGATAAAAATTGCGAAAAAGTTCGCCAAACCATTTATGGTAATGATTTTCAGCATTTTTCAGTTACGTATTCAGTAATATTTTTTTTCTCTATCTGATTTTTCTCCTTCTTTATTACTTAATTTAGTCGCCGATTAAGAAATAAACCCAGATTCGGTTAAAAGAATTCGTCTAACCTAATCTCCCGGTTACTTAAAACTCCTGTTGTTGTCCCCGGATTTTTGCCAAAAGACTAGTTTTATGGGAGTTTTCTATAACAGGGTGCACCGTTGCGTATTCTTTAGTGCTGGCCAGACCTATTAAAAATCTTCTAAATACTATGCAGGAAACAGAGTCCCTCTCATCATTATGGCCACTCTTAGTTTATGCAGGAGGTGTGGTTTTGTTAGTAACCATCATGTTGACGGCCTCCCATTTTTTGGGTGAGAGGCATAAAGAAACCGTAACAGACAGGCCCTATGAGTCGGGTATCAAGGTTACGGGGGATGCCCGGTTTCGTTTTCCGGTTCATTTTTACATCCTGGCAATGCTTTTCGTAATATTTGACCTCGAAGTAGTGTTTGTGGTAGCCTGGGCCATTCATGCCAAGGCATTGGGGTGGGCCGGATATATAGCCATATCTATATTTATAGGACTGTTGGTGGCTGTATTAATATATGAATGGAGGATGGGTGCACTTGATTTTGGCCCGTCAGGTAAAAAGATATTAAAGAGTTACCATGAGAAGTTCAGGAGCAATCCTGAAGTGGTAGCTGATTCAAAAGTTGAAAATTAAATTCTGAAGAAATGAAATGGTGGACTACCCGTGCGGATGATCAGCAAAAGATAGATGGCACTTTCTCGATGGAGGAGGCTGTAAAGCAATCTGTAGTGCTTACAACTATGGATTCTATGGTAAGCTGGGGAAGAAAAAACTCTATCTGGCCTTTTAACTTCGGGCTTTCCTGTTGTTATGTGGAGATGGCCACCAGTATTACAAGTAAATACGACGTTTCGCGATTTGGTGCAGAAGTGATTCGCGGTACACCAAGAGAGGCCGATATGATGATTGTGGCCGGAACGGTATTTATTAAGATGGCGCCTATTATTCGCAATTTGTACGAACAGATGATGGCGCCCAGATGGATTATTGCTATGGGGGCCTGTGCCTCGTCCGGGGGAATGTATGATATCTATAGTGTGGTACAGGGGGTTGATAAGTTTATGCCGGTAGATGTGTATGTGCCGGGGTGCCCTCCGCGTCCGGATGCCTTCCTGGAAGGAATTGTGATGCTGCGTGATAAGGTAGGGCAGGAAAAACGCCCGCTGAGCTGGACCATCGGGCCCCAGGGGATTATCAAGCCTCAAATGCCGGCGATGCGTGAACTTAAACGGCCCGAAAGGCAAAAGATGACAGAAATCCGGCCTCCGGACGAAGTCTGATTATTTTTAGTCAAACATTAGTTGAATAGAACGTATATATGGAAGACCTCGTAGATATAGAACAGGAGATCAGAACCAAATTTCCGGAAGCTGTAGTATATGTACAGCAGACCAGGGATGTTTTTCCAACTTACTGGATAAGTAAGGATTACATCATTCCGGTATTGGGATTTTTAAAAACAGCTCCCGGCCTTCAGTTTAAGTTTCTGTATGATCTGAGCGCCATCGACGAACAGGCGCGCCAAAACAGGGGCGCACAGCCGGAAAGCAGATTTACTGTTTTCTATCATCTGCTGTCTTTCTCAAGAAATCAGTTCCTAAGGCTTAAAGTGGCCTGTCCTGAAGAAAAACCTTCGGTACCCACTGCATCTACAGTGTGGGCTAATGCCAATTGGTACGAGAGAGAGGTGTATGACATGTTTGGTATCCACTTCGAAGGCCATCCGTGCCTTCGAAGAATTCTGATGCCCCAATACTGGCAAGGCCATCCGCTGCAAAAAGCACATCCTGCCAGGGCCACCGAGATGGGGCAGTTTAAGATGCCTGAAGAGCGAATGCTTGCAGAGCAGGATTTGTTACAGTTTAAGCCCGAAGAGTGGGGGTTATCTTCCGAAGGAAAAGATAATGAAGACTTTATGTTCCTCAATCTGGGGCCTCAGCACCCTGGCACCCACGGTATTCTACGCCTGATTTTGCAGATGGACGGAGAGTCTATAGTGAATATAGTACCGGATATAGGATTTCACCATCGCGGGGCCGAAAAGATGGGAGAACGCCAGTCGTGGCATACTTATATACCCTACACCGACCGGGTGGAATACCTGAGCGGTGTGATGAACAACTTCCCCTATGTAATGGCTGTGGAGCAGTTGGGAGGGATTGATGTACCCGACAGGGCTAAGGTAATCCGGATCATGCTGAGTGAGCTGTTCCGTATTTCAAGTCATCTGGTTTGGTATGGCACTTTTGCCCAGGATCTGGGAATGATGACACCCGTATTCCTGATGTTTTATGACAGAGAGCGGCTCTTTACTGTTATCGAGGCCATCTGCGGAGACCGTATGCATCCTAACTGGTTCCGTATCGGCGGTGTAGCTCAGGATCTTCCTAACGGATGGCAGGGCCTTGTGAAGGAGTTTCTGGATTATATGCCCGGAAGGCTGAAGGAGTACGACAAGATGATCATGAAAAACCGGATTTTCAAAGCCCGTACCAAAGGGATCGGCGTATATAATACAGAGGAAGCAATAGAATGGGGAGTTACAGGCCCGGGATTACGTGCTACAGGATTCGACTGGGATTTCAGAAAGAAACAACCTTATTCAGGGTTCGATCAGTTTGAGTTTGACGTGCCGGTGGCAGTAAACGGTGATTGCTACGACCGCGCAGTGTTACGATCCGAAGAGATTCGCCAGAGTCTTCGCATCATTCAGCAATGTTTGGATAACATGCCTGAAGGGCCTTATAAATCGCACCACCCGCTGACTACACCGCCGGATAAGAAATATACAATGTATGATATTGAAACCCTGATCAATCACTTTGTCAATGTATCATGGGGGCCGGTATTACCACCCAATGAGTCTTATTGTGGAGTAGAGTCCAGCAAGGGACACAACGGATATTATTTGGTGAGTGATGGCAGTACGATGTCGTATCGTACCAGAATCCGGACTCCGAGCTTTCCTCATATCCAGTTTGTTCCTTACTACAGTAAGGGATATACCATTGCTGACCTGATGGCAATACTGGGTAGTGTGGACTTTGTGTTATCAGACCTTGACCGATAAAAAATGAATTTTGGAATGGCAACAGAACAAGTAATATCAGACGAAGCAAGAAAAGAGATAGAAGCGCTGTTTCATCACCTGCCGAAGAAGCAGGCCGCTTGTATTGACGCTTTAAAAATTGTACAGAAACATAATCGCTGGGTATCAGACCAGGCATTGGTGGAGCTGGGTCCTATTCTGGAGATGACACCTCACGAAATAGACAGTATTGCTACATTTTACAATATTATCTTTAGAAAACCTGTAGGGAGGCATGTGATTTTTCTTTGTAACAGTGTAAGCTGCTGGATTATGGGTTATGAAGGCATTCGCAATGCGCTGAAAGAGAAGTTACAGATAGATTTTGGGATGACCACCAAAGACGATCGTTTCACTTTTTTGCCTATACCTTGCCTGGGAAATTGTGACCATGCGCCATCCATGATTGTGGACGAAGACTTATACGAAGACCTCACTCCGGAAATTCTGGATGAAATATTGGCTAAATATGAATAAATAGAAATGGAAAGACCATTAACAGAACATATTAAGAAAGACGGTACAGCACTCACCCTGAAGGAGTATGAAGCAGTAGGCGGTTATCAGGGACTGAGGGCAGCGCTAAAGATGACACCTGCCGAAGTGATGGGTGTGGTGAAGGATTCGAAACTTCGGGGAAGAGGAGGTGCTGGTTTTCCCACCGGCCTGAAATGGAGTTTTGTACCAATGGGAGATGATGTACCCCAGCCAAAGTATCTGGTAGCCAATGGTGATGAGATGGAACCCGGAACTTTCAAGGATCGGCTGCTGATAGAAAGAAATCCGCATCAGTTGATTGAAGGGATGATTATCAGCGCCTATGCTATCGGAGCCAGTATGAGTTATATCTTCCTCAGGTGGGCTTATCATGAAGCGGCCAATAGGGTATTATTAGCACTCGATGAGGCTTACAGGGCCGGATATCTTGGAAAGGATATATTAGGAAGCGGCTTCGAACTTGAAATGGATCTGCACACCAGTGTGGGCAGATATATATGTGGTGAGGAAACGGCATTGCTCAATGCACTCGAAGGGAAACGGGCTAACCCGAGAAACAAACCTCCATTTCCACAAGTGAGTGGATTATTTGGCAAGCCTACTATTGTGAATAATGTGGAGACCTATTGCAATGTGCCCCATATTTTGGCCAAAGGGGCACAGTGGTATATCTCCATCAGCAAATCAGAAGGAGGAGGGGGCACCAAACTATACGGTGCGAGCGGTCGAGTGAAGAATCCTGCTATATGGGAACTTCCACTGGGGACTACTCTTGGCGAAATCATAGAAGAACATGCAGGAGGGATGCTCGATGGGTATAAACTCAGAGGCTTATTACCCGGGGGGGCCTCTACCGACTTTCTCACACCGGATCACATGAATATCAAGATGGATTTTGAAGAAGTGGGCAAAGCCGGTAGTCGTATGGGAACAGGAACCATCATCGTGCTGGATGATAAGACATGCCCTGTTGGGATGTGTCTCAATCTGGAGCAATTTTTTGCACAGGAATCATGCGGATGGTGTACGCCATGCCGTGAAGGGCTACCGTGGACTGCGAAGATTTTGCTGGCATTGGAAGAAGGGAGAGGGAAACCCGAGGATATCGATCATCTTACATTCCAGACTCATTATAATGCTCCGGGAAATACTTTTTGTGCACTGGCACCGGGTGCGATGGAACCGCTGCAAAGTGCATTGAAGTATTTCAGAGAAGACTTTGATGAACATATTCACAACCACAGTTGTAAATATCACCGGCATTAAAGAGAACAAATAAAAAGATTATGGCTAAAGTTATAATTGATAATGTCGAATACGAAGTGCCTGACGGGAAAAACATGCTGGAAGTGTGTCTCTCGCTGGGTATGGACCTGACCTATTTTTGCTGGCATCCGGCCATGCATTCTGTAGGCGCCTGCCGTCAGTGTGCAGTGATTCAATATCGCGATGAGAATGATACAAGAGGCAAGATTGTGATGTCATGTATGGTGGATGCGGTGAACGGTACGCGTATTTCGTTGCAAGATCAGAAAGGAAAGGATTTCAGGGCAGGTAATATCGAGTCGCTGATGCTCAATCACCCTCACGATTGTCCGGTGTGTGACGAAGGAGGAGAGTGTCATTTGCAGGATATGACGGTGATGAGTGGCCATAATTACAGACGGTACAGGTTTAATAAACGTACACACGTAAACCAGGATCTGGGGCCATTTGTCTATCATGAAATGAATCGTTGCATTCAGTGTTATCGCTGTGTGAGATTCTATAATGATTATGCGGGAGGAAAGGATTTTGGGGTATTTGCCTCGAGCGGCAGGGTATATTTCGGAAGAAGCGAAAGTGGTACTCTGGAGAATGAATTCAGTGGCAACCTGGTGGAGATTTGCCCGACAGGTGTGTTTACCGATAAGACACTGAGAAAACATTATACGCGTAAATGGGATCTTACCAGTGCTCCATCGATCTGCCACCAATGTTCGGTAGGGTGTAATACATTGGCATCCGAAAGGTATGGGGGACTACGTAGAATTCTTTCACGATACAACGGAGATGTGAATGGATACTTCCTGTGCGATCGCGGTCGCTTTGGATATGAATATGTAAATGATGATAAGCGCCTGACGAAGGTTGCCCAGAAAGCCACTTCCGATACAGATGCCTTTGCCTCAGTGAAGAATCTGGTAGGCAGCAAACCACGCATGATAGGGATTGGCTCTCCACGTGCCTCCCTTGAATCTAACTTCATGCTGAAGCAACTGGTGGGAGAAGAGAACTTCTATCAGGGTATTCCCCAACACGAAGCCCAACTGGCAGAGACAGCATTTAATCTGCTTCGCACGGTGGGCGTGAAGACACCTTCACTGAGCGAAATAGAAACCTATGATGCAGTGCTGGTGTTGGGAGAAGATGTGACCAATACGGCACCCATGATCGCACTGGCTTTGCGCCAGGCAGCAAAGAATCAACCACGCGAGGAAGCATATAAACTGAAAATACAAAAATGGAATGATGCGGCTATCCGTGAAGTGGTGCAAGACAGGACAGGGCCGTTTTATACAGCCACTCCGTGCAGCACAAAGCTCGATGAGATTGCCACCCAAAAATTTACAGGAGATACAAATCACCTGCTCGCACTGTCTGATAAAATCATTGCGGCAATTGCAGGAAGCCAGGGGGGAAATGATAACACTGATGCTTATGCGAACGATGTAGCCAAGGCGCTGTTGTCGTGCAAAAAGCCGCTGGTTGTTTCAGGAACAGGGATGATGAGCAAAGAAATTCTGCTGGCGGCCGCCGGGATCGCACGCGCACTTAAAGTAAGCGGAAAAGAAGCAGGGCTCACTTTTGCGGTGCCTGAGGTGAATTCTATGGGGCTTGCATTGATAGGAGGCAAGTATTGGGATGAAGCCGTGGCACGCGTACAATCAGAAAAAGATACGATAGCCATAGTAATGGAAACAAATCTTGCCTATCGATTTGGAAAAAAGAATGCAGAATCATTCCTGAAAAATTGCAAACAGGTAGTAATGATTGATTCTTTGGAAAATGAGACTACAGCGTTTGCCGACTTTATACTTCCTGCCGGCACCTTTGCAGAATCAACGGGTACGGTAATTAATAATGAAGGCCGGGCACAGAGATTCTACGAAGTATTTGTTCCCAAAAATGAAATCAGGAGTAGTTGGGCGTGGATAGATCAGTTGACACATTCAAAAGAAAGTGCAAGGCATTTTGATACTATTGTGGAAGAGATGATTGCTCATTATCCGATTCTGGAAAAAATCAGAGACCTTGCACCAGATGCAAACTCCAGAATAGGAACCCAGAAGATACCAAGAGAGACGCACCGTTATAGCGGACGAACCGCAATGAACGCCAATATAAGCGTACACGAACCCAAACCTCCCTTGGATGAAGACTCACCGCTAACCTATACAATGGAAGGGTATCACGGAAAAGCGCCTTCGAAAGCAATTCCTTATTTCTGGTCGCCGGGATGGAACTCACTACAGTCTATCAATAAATATCAGATAGAAGTAGGCGGGCCGCTGCACGGAGGAAATCCGGGTATCAGGCTGATAGAGGCAGGTGACAACACCGGAGGTGATTTGAAGAATACGGGAAGTAATAAGACCAATAACGGAACATTTGAAGTGCTCCCTTCTCATCATATCTTCGGAGGAGACGAGCTGAGCGCAAAGAGCGCTCCGTTAGCTACGAGGATTCCGGATACTACTGTTTCTATTAGTAGCAGTGCGCTTCAAAGGTCGGGAATAGAAGGGGCAGAAAGTTTGAGTATTAATTATGACGGTGAGGCACACTCGTTTAAAATAAAGATTGATAATAGTCTTCCTGATAATGTATTGATGTTGCCTAAAGGGTTTAATGAGACGAAAGGTCTGTTATTCCCCTTCTTTACAGAAATCAGCAAAGGATAAAAAAGAGAAAACTCTAATAAACTAAAAAGAGGTTATGAACGAAATCTTGGTGCAAATACTGATTATAGTGGGGGTATTACTGGGCACAGTAACCATTGCAGCAGGCCTTATCTATGTAGAAAGAAAAATGCTTGCCGTGTGGCAGCAGCGTTCAGGCCCCAACCGTGTAGGCCCATTTGGAATCTTTCAGGTGCTGGCAGATATGGTCAAGATATTTTTTAAAGAAGACTGGATACCGCCGTTTGTAGATAAGAAGGTGTTTATCATAGCTCCGACAATCATTATGCTCAGTATTCTGATGAGTTTTTCGATTGTGCCGTTTGCTCCGGGGATTGTGATTGCAGATTTGAACATAGGACTTCTGTTTTTCCTGGCCATGTCATCACTTGGAGCCTATACGATAGTGCTGGCGGGATGGGCCTCTAACAATAAGTACTCTTTGTTAGGAGGTATGCGTGGTGCGGCTCAAATGATTTCTTACGAGGTGTTTATGGGTTTGTCATTGATGGGAGTGGTAATTCAGGTAGGGTCTTTCAATATGACTGACATTGTGAATGCACAGAAGGGATTATGGTTTGTAGTGCCTCAGTTTGTCGGATTTATTATCTTCCTGATAGCTGGTGTGGCAGAAACGCACAGGTTACCCTTTGACCTTCCTGAAGCAGAAAGTGAATTGATTGCAGGATTCCACTCAGAATATTCGGGGATGAAATTCGGGATGTTTTTCGTAGGAGAATATTTAGGGATTACCCTGGTATCCTGTATGATAACGATATTATTTTTCGGAGGGTGGCTGGGGCCGTCTTTCCTTCCCCCGATAGTGTGGTTCCTGATCAAGATGTTTGCTTTTATCCTGTTTTTCGTGTTGTTGAGAGCGGCTCTTGCCAGACCAAGGTATGATCAGTTGATGTCGTTTGGGTGGAAGTTGTTGTTGCCTTTGGCACTGTTGAATGTTTTGATTACAGGAGCAGTGGTATTGTCAAACGCCTAAAAAATTGTTGAATCATGTTAAGTAATGTGCGCACTTTATGGATGGTCTTCCTGAAAATGTTCAAGAAGAAGGTGACCATTCAGTATCCCGAAAAGAAAGCCTATCTGCCTCCGCGGTGGAGAGGGAGGATTATTCTTTCCAGGGATCCGGATCATAACGAGAGATGTGTAGCATGTTATCTGTGTGCAGCAGCCTGCCCTGTGGATTGTATCTCTCTGCAGGCTACAGAAGATGAGAACGGAAGGAGGTATCCTGAGTTTTTCAGGATAAATTTCTCACGTTGTATCTTCTGCGGATTGTGTGAGGATGCCTGTCCGACCTATGCGATCCAGCTGACTCCTGATTTTGAAATGGGGGAATATAACCGCCAGAATCTGGTATATGAAAAAGAAGACCTGCTGATCGACGGAATGGGAAAATATCATGGATATAGTTTTTATCAACAGGCCGGTGTGGCAGTGGGAGTAAAGCCTAAAGGGGGCGGAGAAAAAGAAGATCCGCCGGTGGATGTACGAACCTTATTACCATAAAATAATTTGAAGAAAGCGCATGAACATCATTTTTTATATCGCAGCAATTGTAGCGTTTGTGGCCACAGTGATGGTGGTTACACGTAAAAATGCGGTGCACGCCTTATTGTATCTTATTGTATCACTGCTTGCGGTATCAGTTATATTCTTTATTTCAGGAGCTCCATTTGTGGCCGCCCTGGAGGTAATTGTATATGCGGGCGCCATTCTGGTGTTGTTTGTGTTTGCAATCATGATGTTGAACCTTGGAGCCAACAGCGGAAAAGAAGAGGCTAAACTGCTTAAGCCCAATGCGTGGGTCATACCTGCAATCCTGAGCCTGATATTACTTTGTGAACTGGTATATGTATTTATCAATTATGACGGAGCATCGGTTGAGTTGAGAGTGATTGGCCCGCAGGAAGTATCGCAAAGCCTCTTTGGCGGGTATATGCTGGCGGTAGAACTTACGGGTATGTTGTTAATGGCCGGTGTTGTCGGTGCTTATCATATAGGAAAAGAGAAGAAGCGTGAATACCATCGTTATTTACAAACAAATGAAAATTCATGAGTGAACTGCCTTTAGAAGCCGGGTTATTGCTGGCTGCTTTATTGTTTTTGACAGGACTTGTCGGGGTAATTACCCGCAGGAACATCCTGTTTATGCTAATGAGCATTGAGATTATGTTTAATGCGGCAGGGCTGGCGTTTGTATTGGCCGGAGCGCACAACGGGCAGGCCGACGGTCAGGTGATGCTGATTTTCATTCTGGCAATGGCTGCTGCTGAAGTGGCCGTCGGGTTGGCTTTGATTATACAAATGCACCGCAAGTATAATTCCGTGGACACAGATGTGTTAAGCGAATTAAGAGATTGATTTTTTTAAAGTATTTGAAATAAAAACTGTATGGATATTTCGAACGTGCTTTGGGCAATTCCCCTTTTTCCGCTGCTTGGCTTCCTGAGCCTCTCGCTATTTGGGATTAAGATGCCCAAACGGATGGTGGCTATGGTAGGATGTGGATCTGTAGGCATTTCTGCCCTGATAACTATCATTTACGGGATACCATTTATTCAGGGTGCTACCGAAGGCGCTTTTGTAGAACAGCATCTTTGGACATGGTTTCAGATAGGAACCTTCGCACCGGAAATCACACTTCATCTGGACGCACTTTCGCTCACCTTCGTTTTTGTTATCACCTTTGTAGGTTTCCTGATTCATGTATTCTCGACTGAGTATATGGCAGAAGATGAAGGCTACTCAAGGTTTTTTGCCTATATGAACCTGTTTGTATTCAGCATGTTGCTGCTGGTATTGGCAAACGACCTGTTGCTGTTATATCTTGGATGGGAAGGTGTGGGTTTGTGTAGTTTCCTGCTGATCGGGTTTTATTATGGAGGAAGCAAAGCAGAAGAGAACGCATATGCCGCCCGCAAGTCGTTCCTGATCACCCGTATTGGTGATACAGCCATGATTCTGGGATTCTTCCTTCTGGTAAAAGACTTTAACACACTCAATATATCAACCATACTGGCTACGGCTCCCGATGTATGGGCTACTAACAGTACAGAAGCGAGTTGGGGAGCTTTTTTGCTACTTGGTGGGGCGCTTGGCAAGTCGGCGCAGTTACCGTTACAGACCTGGTTGCCAGATGCCATGGCCGGGCCATCGCCGGTGAGTGCATTGATACATGCTGCTACAATGGTGACAGCCGGGGTGTATCTGTTGGCACGTACACATACCATTTTTGAATTGGCCCCGGCCATTCAGATGCTCGTTGCCGTTATAGGAGCCGCCACACTGTTGATAGCCTCATTTAGCGCATTGGTACAGACAGATATAAAACGGGTGCTGGCTTATTCTACCATCAGCCAGATTGGTTATATGTTTCTGGCAATGGGAATTGGGGCATGGTCTGCCGGCATCTTCCACTTTATGATCCACGCCTTCTTTAAGGCATTACTCTTCCTTGGTGCAGGTGCCGTGATTCTGGCATTGCATCATGAGCAGGATATGTTCAAGATGGGTGGACTGAAAAAGAAATTACCTGTGGTGTACTGGACGTATTTGTTTGGTTCCGGAGCCCTGGCATCACTACCCCTGATTACGGCAGGTTTTTATAGTAAAGATGCCATTATATGGAGTTCTTTTGCAGGAGACAAGGGTAATGTATGGCTATGGGCTGCGGCGATCATCTCTGCATTCCTCACCTCGTTATATACATTCAGGATGGTGTTCCTGACTTTCTTTGGTGAGCAGAAAACACAGATTTCCCACAAACCGGGAATGGCCATAAAAGTACCTCTGGTGATTCTGGGCATATTGTCTCTTGTGGCAGGATTTATAGAACTACCGCATAGCTTCGGGCACTTCCAGCCTTTCAGTAAATTCCTTAATACCGTTTTGCCGGCAGCACAATTTAATCCATCACCTGCCTTTGGTGAGCCTGTAATGCAGGCTATTGCCGGAGTGTTGGCATTGGCGGGTGTATTCTTTGCATGGCAGTTATATGTGAAGCGTACCGTTACGGCAAGAAAGGAAACGCCGCTATCAAACTTTTTCTATTCAGGATGGGGTTTTGACAAGCTTTATGACACCATCTTTATAAATCCATTGGTATGGCTTTCAAAAATAGATGTGGGAGACTTTGTGGACAGGATTTATGTAGGGTTGGGACGGTTTAACCTGGCAATGAACGCCGCATTCAGCAAAACACAAAATGGCCGGTTGAGATTATACCTCTTTGGAATAGGACTGGGGGCATTTATTATTCTAACAATGATTTTGGTATTATGATATTAATTACTCTTCTGTTGATAATGATGGGTGGCGGGGTGCTTGCCTGGATTGCGGGTGCCTTTGATAAGTCATTGCCGAAGTGGATAAGCCTGTTTGCGCTGGTGACCGGGTTGTCTATGATGGTAAGCTTCTGGATTGGCTCTGCTAACACAGTGGATCTCACCGCCGGTGGCGCCTGGATGGTGACGGCTAAGTATGACTGGATACCCCAATTGGGAATGTCCTTTCATTTGGGGCTGGATGGCATCAGTCTGATTATGACGCTGCTGACACTGTTTCTCGGAGCAATATCAGTAATAGTATCATGGAAAGAAGAACGCAACACAGGATTTTATTTTTTCAATCTGTTATGGTTGCTGGCAGGGATTACAGGTGTATTCCTTGCGTTGGATATGATGGTGTTCTATTTCTTCTGGGAGATAATGTTGATACCGATGTATTTCGTAATTGCCATCTGGGGTTATGAAGACCGTAAGTATGCAGGGTGGAAATTTTTCCTGTTTACTCAGATAAGCGGATTAATGATGTTGCTGGCAATTATTGCACTGTATCTGATCCATGGAAGCAAGACCGGCACTTATACATTTGACTATCTTGAGTTGATTAAAAATGTACCCGGAGGGCAGGCCGCCTTCTGGCTGATGTCAGGATTCCTGCTGGCCTTCTTTGTGAAGTTACCCGCACTTCCATTTCACTCATGGCTGCCTGATGCCTACACGCAGGCTCCGCCTGCAGGAAGTGTTATTATTGCGGCGCTGATGTCGAAGACTGCAGCCTATGGATTGATTCGTTTCATAATACCGTTATTTCCTGAAGCCGCAAAAGCCTTTGCGGTACCGGCGCTTCTGATCGGAGGACTTTCAATACTTTATGGAGCAAAATTGTCCTATGCCCAAAAGAGCCTGAAGCGACTGATTGCTTATTCAAGTTTTAGCCACATGGGTTTTATCCTTGTCGGAGTATTTTCTTTCACAGCATTGGGCCTTCAGGGTGTAATGCTTCAGATGGTGGCACATGGGCTAAGCATAGCGGCACTTTTCATTATTTCAGAGTTTGTGCGTGAGCGTACGGGCTCGTTTGATCTCAGCGAGATGGGAGGCTTCTGGAAGAAGATGTCAAATATGGGCGGATTTACCATTGTATTTATAATGGCATCGGTAGGATTGCCCGGACTGGCCAATTTTGTAGCAGAGTTTCTAACCCTTGCAGGTGCCTGGCAGTTTAATATTCCGATGTCGGTATTGGCCACATTAGGATTGATTGTTTCGGTGAATTATTCACTTCGCATTCTTCAAAAAGTATTTCATCAAAAAGAATATACAGCAAATCAATCGCGCCTTTATGATCTGACAGCGCGGGAATGGATTGTGATGGGAAGCCTCACAATAGCCATTGTAGGGCTGGGCTTCTTTCCGCAAAAAGTCGTGCACACTGCACAGCCTGCTTTTGATAAAATATT
The DNA here is from genome assembly GCA_023957755.1 of Chitinophagaceae bacterium. Taxonomy (GTDB): domain Bacteria; phylum Bacteroidota; class Bacteroidia; order Chitinophagales; family Chitinophagaceae; genus Ginsengibacter. The sequence goes on along the minus strand of JAMLGT010000001.1, from coordinate 124,241 downwards.
AATGGCATCACCTGATAACAACTCTTCAGATCAGACAATGAACCGGGTTATACAACTGAATACAATGCACTTAGCCGAACTAAATAAAAAGGAGGTAAGCCATGATTAGTCTTGCCGAATTCAAAACAATACTACCAGAGGTAATACTTTCTGCGGGTGCAATTCTGGTGTTACTGAGTATTGCGGTGAAGCGCTCGTTTATGACGAGCTACCTGCTCACGCTGATTACGTTTGCGGCAGCCCTTTATTTCCTTACAGGTGTGGACGGAAGGGGAGAGATGGTTTCTAATCTCTTTGTAATAGATGCTCAGGGAAAATTTATATCAGGACTGATTCTTTGTTCCTCGTTGGTAATAACCCTTTTTACATATTCCTATTTCAGGAATGTGAAGGAGGAAACGAGGGAAGAATACTTTGTATTACTGATACTTTCCACACTGGGCGCAGTATTTATGACGATCAGTGACCACTTTATATCATTTGTGATATCGCTCGAAGTATTGAGTGTTTCCTTGTTTGCACTGATTGGATATTTAAGGCACAAGGGGGCCGCAATTGAAGCAGGAATCAAGTATTTGATACTGGCTGCGGCTGCCACATCCTTTATTTTATTTGGCTTTGCGCTGGTATATATGTCCACAGGCAAGATGAACCTGCACGAGCTTTCGGGATTTGTTGGGGCGGGTACGCCTACACTGGCAATTGCAGGACTTGCAATGGTAATCGTAGGATTTGGATTCAAGATGGCCCTTGTACCATTTCATTTCTGGACACCCGATATCTATGCGGCAGCGCCTACACCGGGTGCCGCATTTGTAGCTACGGTTAGTAAGGGAGCCGCCTTCGTTTTTCTGCTTCGTCTGTTTTATAATATTGGAGGGTTAAATCATGAAGGAATTTGGGTAGCCTTTGCGGTGATTGCGACCGCATCCATGTTTATCGGCAACTGGCTGGGGTTGCGCCAGCAGAATTTAAAGAGATTATTTGCTTACTCTTCTATCTCGCACCTGGGGTATCTGATGCTAGCATTTCTGGCATTTTCACAAAGGGGTGTTGAAGCATCTTCGTTTTATCTTTTGATATATTTTATCAGCATGCTTGCGGCCTTTGGTATGATCATTTATCTCTCAGGCAGAGGTAATGAGTTGGAGATGGTAGAAGATTATCGTGGTTTATTCTGGCGGAAACCCATCGCTGCCACTGTATTTACCGTGATAATGCTGTCGCTTGCCGGAGTGCCGCTAACTGCAGGATTCATGGGTAAGTTTATGGTACTGTCTGCAGGTATGGGCGCCAAAGGACTGTTCCTGCTGTTTGTATTGGTGGTATCCAGCACCATCGGATTATTTTATTACCTGAGAGTGATCGCAGTGATGCTATCCGGAAGAGAGGCTGCACTGGGCAGTCAACCGGAAACTGGCCGCCATTCAATTGTTTTCACTGCGGTGATGGCCGCACTGTTTATCCTCCTGTTATGGGCAGGGATTTATCCAAACGCTTTTCTGGCAATGCTTGGATGAAGGATTGAAGAATACAAAGGAGGTAATTTGATACAAAGCATATTACATTTACATCACAATTTAACTTTTAAATATTAACGATTAAGCATGACGTTGATACAAGACCTTGTTGCAGAAATTGAGCACGAACATACGGGGACAAGAAAGATACTGGAGCGGATTCCGGAAGATAAGTTTGAGTGGAGGCCACATGAAAAGTCGATGACACTGAAAAGCCTGGCCACCCATGTAGCAATGCTGTCGCGCATGGCAGGTATTATCGCAACTACTGAATTGCTTGATCTTGCCGACGGAACCCTGAAAGCGCCTGAAATTGTAAGCGCTAAAGATCTTGTAAGCCTGTCTGATAAAGGAACTGAAGAATCAGTTATGGCACTTAAGGCCCGGGAAGACGCTGATCTGAGAGGTGATTGGACGATGAGGTTTGGAGACAAGGTGATTACGCAGTTGCCTAAGGCGCAGGCTATCCGGTCAGTGGGGTTAAATCACCTCTACCATCACAGAGCACAGTTAGGGGTTTACCTGAGACTGCTCGATGTACCCATTCCGGGATTGTACGGGCCGAGCGCAGATGAAAGAGCCTGAGCCCAAAGATGAAAGAAATTTCTCACTTAATTAATGATATTCATCCCCTGCTTCTTCAGGGGATTTTTTATAATGGTACTTTTGGCAGGTGATTACACATTTCCTAAAATTAAAAAAATGAAAAAAATTCTTTTCCTGCTTGCCCTGACCTGGCTGACTACCGCCTCCGGACAGTCAAATAATTTTGTAAAAGAAAACTATGATAAGATAGATACCACCATCACTATGCGGGATGGAGTAAAGCTCTACACAATTATCTATGTACCAAAAGACAAGTCGGAGAAGTATCCTTTTCTGATACAGCGGACCCCGTACTCTGTTGCACCTTATGGTGGCGAAAATTTTGCGAGAAGGCTTGGCCCCAATGAAGCGCTGATGCACGAGAAATATATTTTCGTATATCAGGATGTGAGGGGACGGTATATGAGCGAGGGCTATAATAAAGAAGTAACCCCCTACATTCCTGCCAAGAAAACGAATAGAGATGTGGACGAAAGTAGCGATACCTATGATACTATGGAGTGGCTTCTAAAGCACATTCCTAACAATAACGGACGGGCAGGCTTATACGGAATATCTTATCCCGGGTTTTATGCCACAGCCAGTCTTCCTGCAGTACACCCTTCAATTCGGGCAGTAAGCCCACAGGCTCCGGTAACGGATGAGTTTATCGGAGATGATGCAAATCATAACGGCGCTTTTTTCCTGATGGACAATTTTGACTTTATGAACTCTTTTGGGAAAGAAAGAAGTGGCCCTGTGAAAAGCTATGGCTCACCTATATTTGTGGCCCCAAGAACTGATGCCTATAAATTCTTTTTAGAATTAGGGCCGATAAAGAATACGCAATCGGAGAAATATTTCAATAATCGCAGTTATATCTGGAATGAATATCTGGAACACGATACTTACGATAATTACTGGCAACAAAGGAATATTCGCAGCCATCTTAAAAACATAACGATTCCGACTCTTGTAGTGGGCGGGTGGTTTGATGCTGAAGATCTTTTCGGTGCATTGCACACTTTTGATGCTATTGAACAACAGGGTACCGGAATCCACAATTATCTGGTAATGGGTCCCTGGACGCATGGTGCGTGGGCCAGAGATGGCTGGACCCGGTTTGCCACCTACGATTTCGAAAGCAATACAAGTAAATATTTCCAGGACAGCCTACAGACTACATTCTTCAATTATTTTTTGAAGGATAAGGGCTCCTGGAACGCAACCAAGGCAACCATGTTTGAGACAGGCGGCAACCGGTGGCATCATTTTGACAGGTGGCCCCCCCGCAATGTCAGAGAGGTAACTTATTATCTGGGTGCGGGGAGGAAGTTATCTGATAAAAAGAGTAGCGATCAACGTGCATTTGATAAATATATAAGTGATCCTGCTAACCCCGTTCCTTATACGGGGAAAGTACAGGCCAGGAGAAACAATGAGTACATGGCCGAAGACCAGAGTTTTGTAATGGGGAGAGGGGATGTGTTAAGCTATGAGTCGCCGCTATTAACAGAGAATCTGACAGTAGCGGGACCAATATCGGCGAATCTCTTTGTAAGCACTACCGGTACAGATGCAGATTTTATAGTCAAGCTTATTGACGTAGTTCCCGGAGCTGATGGGGCGGCCGATATCCAGCGGTTGGTTCGGGCAGAGGTAATGAGAGGGAAGTTTAGGAATAATTACGTAGTTCCTGAAGCTTTTGTTCCGGGTAAGGTGAGTGAGGTAAAGATTCATCTGAATGATGTGTTACACACCTTTATGAAAGGGCATAGGTTAATGGTTCAGATACAAAGCAGTTGGTTCCCGCTGGTGGACAGAAATCCTCAGAAATTTATGAGAATACCTGAAGCAGATGAAAATGACTTCCGGAAGGCTGAGATTAACGTGTACAGAGACCGGGCTTATTCTTCTTCAATCATGCTACCGGTGATGAAGTAGGGAATCAGCTATATCATACGGGCGAAGCACATACGAAAGATATCGCTGTACACTGCCTCTGTGCTAAGGCAGCCTCTATAAAACACCAATCCTCCCGGCAGCGCGGGAGGATTGGTGTTTCTGAGGTTGAAAGTCATCGGCAACAAGCCGAGGGGTTCCCCATAAGATTAATGTTTCATTACTTTTAGAACCTCTTTATTGGCCAGCCTGATGAAGTAGATACCATTGGTATAGCCACTCATATCAAACTGTTGACTTGAGTTGGTAATCTTTACTGACTGCAACAACTTGCCCGCCTCATCATAAACCTGAGCGATGGTGCCGATAAGTGTTTTGTCTGTGGAGGCGACGGTGATGAGTCCTTTAGTCGGATTAGGATATACAATTGTTTTAATCAGAGTAATGGCGTCATAATTGAGCCGGATCACATTAGAGTATTCTTTGCGTCCGTCAATATCCATCTGCGCCAGTCGGTAATACATAATAGGTTGACCCAGCTTATCAATACCGTAATCGGTGTAATGATAAGAAGAGTTGGAATTTGTATTACCTGAAGCCCTGACACTGCCGATGGCTTTGAAATCCTGGGCGTCAAAAGAGCGCTCTACGACATACTCTTTCGTATTTCTTTCGTTGGCGGTAGCCCACTCCAGCAGATTGTCATTACCCTTGTTGGTTCCTTTAAAATACAACCACGACACAGGCACTACCCCGGTAGGAGTGAGATAGGTATTGAGGATATCACCGACACGCATCTGTTCGGTATTACCTACACTATCAGTAGCGATTACAAAGAAGTAATATCGCTGATTGCCCGGCCCGGTGAAAGTAGTATCAGTTCGTGTAATCTTGTCTTTCCACAATGAGAAGTTGGTACCGTCAGTAGAGTAGTAGAGTGAATAATAATGCACACCACAACCATTTGGATCATCCACGCCGGACCATGAAAGAGGAATAGAGCCTTCGTAGCTGGAGTTCAGGGCATTGAGATGACTGGTAGGCGCTAATGCGTCGATCACATTCTTCTCAATATTGGTAGGGATGGTATCGTTCTGGTCAAATACGATATCTGCATAAGCCAGAATAGAATCCAGTGTCTGCGCATCAGCTACAGGTTTGACGCTGAAGGTCACAAAGCCATGACCATTCCTGGATTTGACTTCAGTAGTGTCCTGAAGTAACAGGAAGCCTTTCATCGGATCTTCCGGTGCCATCATGGTTACGGGGTCAATAGACTGGAACTCCCAGAAGAATTGATTTTTGGTAACATCATAACCAGCTACCAGGTCAATAAACATACCGAGCGAATCGCGTGCATCCAGGCGCTGATAGGTAGCATTTGCTAAAGAAGGTAGAGCGAAGTCCTGATTATTGAAGCCAAGATTTGTGAGCTGGAAAGTAGTGATGTCCATCTTCTCGTGTGCAGGCACGATCACCTTCACATATTTGGCGGGAGCGCTTGCCGAAATATCGTTTTCAAATGTAACGGTATAGGGCAGACGGTCTTTTACACTCACCCAGCGCTTATCAGGTTGCCCTTCAGGCCCGATGATTTCATTGGGATCGTTGGAGGTGATAGTTTCAGCTGTTCCACCAGCACCGCCGGAATGTGGAGGTCGCTTCTGGGTACCACCGGGATTATTGTTTTGAGGGCAGTCGGTACTCTGCCTCCTGTATCGCCTTTGTTTTAATTCCAACCTTGCTTTAGCCTCCTGCCACTTGCGGAATTTCCCTTCAGGAATCAGTTCTTCTTCAATGTCAGTATAATTGTTCCCAAAAACCTGACCATATTCTGCAGCCCATTCATTCATGCTTTTCTTGGTATAGCGCGACTGAAGGAAATCCCCTATATTGTAAACTGCACCAACGGGGGTTAGGCCCAAGGCAGATTGGCCTAGATTTCCACCTGCCATTGCCAGATCTGTCCCCTCTGCGTCTCCATTATAATAATCTAGTGCTGTTTCACCGAATTCGTATGTATTAAGACCGATGTCAACAGCATTTAGTATCATAACTCCTTTAGACATACCTTTAGTAAATTGCCCCATTCTTGATCCCTCCAAACGGGAAATATTTTTGGCGTTACTTTTTATTGCATTCTTCAAACCTCTTATATACCTCTTTGCACGGGATCCACCAAGCAAATATTTTAATTCCGCTTGATAGAGCTTTTCAGCTTTAAACAAGTCTGAACGAAGGCTATTAAGGAATTCCAGCCTTTCCCTATATTTATAAGTCGTTATAAAGTCTATAGTACTCCAAGTACCATTATAAAATGATTCATCTTTTTTTATGTTTGAAATCAATTCGTCCTTTTCCGGGCATGGTGCCAAACCTAATATATCCACTCCATTAGCCGGGTTGTTTCCCACATACTGATACATCCCCATCCCATCGCCATAGCCGATTAAATCCTGCTGGTCAAACAATCCTGTTTCAGGATTATAGCTTCTGAAGTAGAACTGATTGTGCCCGGTTGCGCTATCGTACTGCTGACCTGTGTAACCATAACGATTACCCGTGATACTACCCGTCAGCACGTTGCCATTAGCATCGTAGCGGGTTTGTTTTCCATAGACATCATACTGATATTTTTCTACCATATCACCCCCCACATCGGTCAGCGCATCCACACTGAGCAGGTGATTTTGATGATAGTAAAAAGGAATATTATCTTTTTCATTCATTACCGGTGAAAGGAAACCGCTGAAAAAGGTTTTATTGACAATTTCATCGCCGGCATTTCTTTCTTCTATAAGGTTGAGACCTGAATGGATAAAATTAGATAACACTCCATTTACATTTTTGGCGGTCTTTCTTCCCAAAGCGTCATACTGATAATAAATTACTTCAGTTACCGATGCAGAATCTTTTATCAGCCTTTTATCCTGATCATACGTTTTGTAATACTTGCCGTCAAAGGTGAGGTTGCCATTATTGTCGTAAGTGAAGTTGGTAGTTTTAGTGCCATCATTCATACTCACCATCTGATTCAGATTGTTTTTGGTGTAGGTAATAGATTTGCCGCCGATAGTAGCTGCAGTGCGATTGCCCAGCGCATCATAAGTATAGGTATCATTTACAGTAAATGGACCACCTTCTTTTCCTCTTTTATAATTGATAAGTCTGCTGTTATTGTCGTAGGTAAAGAATTCAGATTCGTTGGAAGTGCCGCGTATGATGGAGGTGATGTTTCCATTATCGTCATAGGTGAATGCCATATCCTGAATGCTTCCTGTTTGGATGGAGATGAGTCTGCCGGCAAAATCGTATTGATAAGTAGTGGTCAGGCCATTGGCATACGATTTTGATATCATCTGATCAGCATTGTTGTATTGCCAGGTAACCAACGAATCCCCATTTTTACGCATGGAGATGAGTCTATTGCGTGTATCGTAGGTGCTTAGTACGATTGTGCTGTCGGGGTAGATGATTGTCTGTGTTCTGCCGGCAACACTGTAATTGTATTTCACTTCTCTTCCATTAAAAGATTCTGAAGCTACCCGCCCTAAATTGTCGTAGGTGAATTCAACCGTTCCGGTACTGTTGGTGGCAGAGATTACTTGTCCCAACGCATCATAGCCGTAAGTAAATACCTGGCCGTCAGGAAGTGCCTTGGTGACCAAGCGGTTGAGGGAGTCATAAGTGTAATTAGCCACACTTCCGTCTTTTGCCCGGTAGGTGGTGATATTTCCTTTTACATCATAAGTGTATTGGGTGAATTTACCATCGGGAAAAGTTTCTTTGGTTATCCTGTCTAAAGCATCGTAAGTGTAAGAAGTTACATTTCCGTTAGCATCTGTAAGAGAAGTGATATTATTGGCAGCGTCATAACCTACCTGAGTAACGGCGCCGATGTAATCTGAATAGCTTATTACCCTTCCGAGGTCATCGTAATTAAAGTTAGAAGTATTGCCCTTTTTATCCTTAATCGTCTTTATTGCCCCCTTCACATCATAAGTTATTTCAACAGATTTGCCTAAGGCATCAGTAACCTTCTTGATACGATCCAGCTTGTCGTATTCATACAAAGTAGCAGCACCGTTGGCATCGATAAACTTTGAAATGTTGCCGTTGGCATCATATTCTAATGAACCGAGCGTTCCCGTTTCATCACTTGCCGATACGATTCGGTCTAAAGCATCATAAGTATAGGTAACCGAACCGCCAGAAGGTAGATTAGCGGTGATGAGATTGCCGTTGCGATCGTAACTAAATGATACCTCATTACCATCGGCATCCTGGGAAGATTTCAACAGGTTTCTACTGTCATACTTAAAGGAAGATACCGCATCTTTAGCGTCGGTGATACTTGTGATATTGTCCATCCCGTCATAACCAATATTCATTCTGCTGCCATGAGGATTTTCAATAGCTTTTATTCTGTTGGACGCATCGTATTTGAGTATGGATTGTTCATTATTCTGATTACGCAAACTTATAAGGTTGCCGATGGCATCGTAGCTCAGATTTACTTTGTGGCTAAGGGCATCAGTCAATTGTGTCATTCTTCCTAAGATATCGTACTGCAAAGTGTTTGTATGGCTGTTCGCATCGGTGAAGCTCAATATTTCCCCCCTCTGAGATACATTGAGTGTAACCTGAAACCCTTCGGGGCCGTTCACTCCGCTCAGATTGCCATTTGCATCGTAAGTAAAGGTGAAGGTTTTACCATCCGGAGTAGTGCCGGAAGTCATTTTTCCATTCGCATCATATACTGCGGTAAATATCCTGTTATCAGGGTCGGTTAGTTTGGTCAGGTTTCCCTTACTATCGTATTCCAGGGAAGTAACAAAACCTTTCGCGTCGGTAATTTTGCTTACCCAATCCGTACCCGGCAAGTATGCAAGTGAAACCTTTTGTCCCAGTGCATTGGTAATCGTCAGCAGGTTGCCAATATCATCATAGCTGAATGAAGTCGTGTTGCCATTGGCATCTGTTTCTTTTATTTTATTACCATTGGCATCGTACTCTATCTTCGTGTCCAATCCGCAACAGTTACTCGAGATAGCGGTTAGCCAAATCTGTTTTCCTATTTTTGAATAGTAAAACTTATTCACCTGATTTTCTCCTGACTCCATATACTCTGTAATTACGGTCATCAACTGCGTCGTGTCGTAGCTATAGCTCAGTCTTCTGTTACAGCCAATCATTTCCTTCACACCGTATCCCGGGAAATACACAATATCTACCACATTCAGGTTTTTATCTGACACTGTTTGCACAGGGCCATTGAGCAGGTAGGTGTATTTTTCTTTTGCTCCCAGAGGGTCAGTAACGGAAGTCAGGTTTCCCTGGGCATCATAGGTATAGCTCCAGGAGCGCGAGGGCGGTGTAATGGCATCAGTAACTGTTGTCAATTGCCCTTTTCCATTATATGCAAGGCTGATGGTTTTGCCATGGTTGTTCGTTAAGGAAGTGATGCGTGTACCGGTTCTACCCAAGCTGATAAAATTGCCGTTGAGGTCTGTGATTTTCGTCAGTCCCTTGTGGGTATTGTCTTCAAACAAGTATGTAAGCCCGTTTTTTTCAGTTAGGGAAAACTTTCCGGTTTCATATTCTTTCAGCACGGAATAGAAACCAACCGGCGACTGATAATTGCCACCACCGGTCGGGGTATATTCGTCTTCACGGCCACTGCCCCATTCCACAATTACCCTGTTGGCGGAGTCTGTCCTGTAGTGCATATCATATTCAAAACCCCATCCATTTCCAAAACCGCGATTGATTCCCAGATTATAGGAATTGTAATAAAAGTTGATAGCGATATCAAGGCCTTCGTCCGGGATGGCAAAATCCAATCTTTCAAAAAATAAATTTCCGGTATAGCTGTTCACCTGTAATCCCATCGGCCCATCAGTGTTGGGAATATTGACATTTTGGGCTTCAATGGTCAACCCTGTAAAGAGTAACCCTCCCAGCAATAACATTTTGCATTGCTTCATGAATCGTGTTTTATTGAAAATTAAGTACTTCATAGCTTTTAGTTTACAGGGTTATTTCAGGTTAAAGTGAATGAAATGATGTGCCGGTGTGTTTGGCGGCGTGTTCGTATAAATGGTAATGCTGCCACTGCTTCCTGCACGGAAAATCCCCGGAGGGCCGTCTTTGCCTGTGAGTTCAATGTACAGAGAGGTGGTACCATCCTGAATACCTTCTCTTGTGAAAGACATCGGGATTCCGAAATCGTTGTATAATACCATCGTCTGCACCGGGATATCCATATTGGTAGGATTACTGTAATTGATAACTATAGGGAATGTAAGCCCGACAAAGACCCTGTCCGGAACAACTAACTCTACCGACAATTGAGAGTTCATTCCTGCCAGCATTCCGGGATCACAACCGGGGTCGGAACCCGATCCTGTCTGGCCGGTATTTACTCCTCCGCCTGAGTACAGGCCGCCATTGTCGGGGGTTACCACAGAGAATCCCGATGCAAGTACAGCTTCAGAGTCATCCGTTTTGATGAGTTTAACATCATACACCCCAATAGGTCTCCCCGTTAATGGGAAGGTGGCATATACCTGAGTACTATTGATAAAATACACCCTTGAAGCGGGGATAGTAGTTGCTCCATTGATAAGTACAGCCGTCATACCATCGGTAAACAATGAGCCCGTCAGTTTCACCGTTACATTACCACCGTTGCCACCTCTGTCTGATTGTACATTGAGGATAGCAAATGGCAATACGGCAGCACTGAGTGTGATATCCTGCTGTACCCGTGAAATGGAGACAGCGCGCACAGCGATATAGTAAACAGAATCCGTCACATCTGTTAACAGCACTTCCTGGTTGCCATAATTAGGGGTATTGAATTTGTAATCTGATTTCAATACAGATGGTATATAACCACCGCCCACATATACTTCATTTTGTTGCGTCAGCGAATCTTTGGATTTGAGTGTTATCAAAATGGTGGAACCTTTGAGCGAATCGGGCACCAGCAATTTATAAAACCTGGAATTGGTCATGGTATCCGCGAGTGGTACATCCATCTGTAACTGTTTAACGGACACGTAAACCGGTTTGGCCGTTACGTCTTCATTGTTATCCTTATCGCTTTCATAGATGTTATTTTTGATATCCGAACGAACGATGATGTTGTAGTATCCTTCGGGTACATTGTCAATGACCGGAGTCATTGAGAACTCTTCATGCGCTGCAGGATCCAGGTTCAACCACCGTTTTAATGAGCCTATCAATAAAGCCGTCGAGTCATAAGTGCTGTTTTGCGACAGATACACACCGTCAGTAGAGTAGCCTGTTACGGGAGCGGCAGATTGATTTCTTATGGTCCATTGGATGGTATCCAACGGGTATCCTAAATAAGCGGTATCGGGGACGGTTATGTTTTGCACGGTAAGGTCAGCCGGCTCGGGCAGATAGGCCTCAATGGAAATACCGCTGATATTGTTGTTCTCATCTGATTCAGTAACTACGGTATTATGGTCAGGAGAAGCTAACAGGAGATAGTTACCCGGTTGGAAATACAAGGGGAGTGTTACGGTGGCTGAGTCTGTGTAATTTTCACCGGCATTCAAAACTCCGGTGTGATATACCGGCCAACTGGATACAGCCCCCGATGCCCCGGTGTTGACAGAGACGAGTACCCTATCCCACCATTTTTCAGGATAGGTGGGACCCGCACCCACATTCGTTACTTTATATTTTACGGTAAAGGGCTGACCAATCACAACTCTTTGCGGAGCGCTGATGATTTCCCCTGTAAGGTCAGGAAGCACCGTGCTCTCTACATGAATCAGCTTAGCTTTGCCGGTGGCATCTCTGAGGAAGTTGAAATTATTGCTTCGATCTGTTTCGTTCAGGTAAACACTGTATTGATCAGTAAATACATACACATAATAGTCGCCTTCCTCTATATCGGGCATATTCTCTTTTAATGATTTAGACAGAGGAACCCCTGGTAATGCATCTTCGCCATAAGGTATTTCCTTCAAAAGGATTGCTTCCTCATTCACCACCGAATCTTTAGAGAAATAAACAGCGTCTGTTCTGGCCGCATGCCACCCCGCTCTTAGCGTGGCGCCACTTCCGTTATTAATAACATCCCATTGCAGGTTAAAGGGTCTGCCTACCTTGGCGCTTTCATCGCCGGTAACCTTTGCTATAGCTATGTTCGCATTCCGGTTTTCTACGACTATTGCTCCTGTTCCGGCAATGTTGTTAGCCATATTACCAGGCTCATATATGGATTCAGTAGCGTTTATTTTTACGAAGAAATAGGCATTATTAACATCTCCTTTTGAAAAACAACCAGCGAGCAGATATAACTGTTTGGGGATGCTGGCATTTACCGTAACGTTGGTTTCGCCGCCGGCCGCAATCGACCTGTAACCGTTCCAACTTCCGATCTCTATTGCAGTCGATTCACTGAATACCGGATTACAACTGATATAGATTTTATCAACCATCGTGTCGCTCAAATTGTTTGCTCCCACATTGCGGACAGTGTATTGGAGAGAAAGGGGGCCGGGTGCTTTTGCACTTCCATCTATGGCCAGGCCATCTGCCATCAGGTCCATCGGCAAGGCTGTGGACACTGTAGTTGCCATACCGGCACTGGTATTATTACCCGTATTGGCTTCAGGGAAGGAATTATTGTAGTTTGTTTTTACAAAGATATACTTCGTGCCTGCAGTACTGTTGGGGAGTGTGATGGAAACGGTATGTGCTGCGGACTCACCTGCAGGAATGCTCTCATTAAAGGAGAATGATTTAACCTCCGTGACCGTACCGTCAAATACCGGATTGTCACCGATATAAATCTGGTCGGTTCTTGCCAAATCAGTAATGTCGACACTACTGGTGTTGGTGATGGTATAATCAATATTAAATGGTGTACCCCCCCTTACCGATGCAGGTACTGAGACCGTCGGCACCGTGAGGTCCGGGTAGCTGACCGTAATCATGCCGCTACGGCGAACCACCGGAGTATCTATGTAGGTAAATACGTGTTTATCGGCATTTGATACTACGTAGATATAGTAATTACCTTGTGGCAAACCGGAGGATACAGTCCAATTAAAGCTTGCAGGATGAACAGAACCCGGATTCAACACATGCTGGCCGTATGGGTAGTTACCAATGTTAGTTGTGCAAAAGGTGGTATCGTCGAGCAATACCGGAGGGTCATTTTCCGGCAGCACTCCCACTCCCTCTATGCCGTGCTTTGCTATGCCCAGATAAGTGGCATTGCTGATGTTGAGCCCCGAGGGATCAGTGCTCAGATATACCTTATCTATCCAATAACTGGAGCCGTAAGAAACGGTATGTTTCACTTTAAAGTCAGGTGCTTTCACTTCTACTGTCTTGCCTCCAGAGGAGCCGGACCTGCCTCCCGGGGTACCGGATACCACTCCTTCACAAAATCCCAGGGTCTGCCGGTAAACGGCTTTATTCTTTTCCCAATTGTCATAGAAACCCACATTGGTTACCGCCCAGTTGACGGTTACTTGTTGTGACGGAGTAACCAGTGTAGCAGAGGTATTGATGGTGCCCACCGAGAACTGTGGCGTGGGTGTCAGCATAATCTGAATAGGCCTGTTGTTTTCATTGTTTTCGGCAAGTGCGCCTTCATACAGTTTCTTGTCTTCGTTGGCAACTACATGCACAAACCAGGTTCCCGATATAAAGTTGGGTATTATCACCTCCACATTTCGGGTGTAGAAATCATCTGTTTCAATGTTTTCGTTGATTTTGACGAAAGCATCTCCATTGTTAGGCAAATTTGTGTGGGGGTAATAAGAGCCATTGGCTTTTGGAAATTTCAATAGTATGGCGTTGTTCTTGTCGAACAACGGACTTTTAGATACATAGATTTTATCATTCCAGGTGCCGGAAGCCAGTGCTCCATAGTTAGTTACCTTGTAAGAAACATTTACAGTACTTCCTGAGAAAACGGTAGCCGGCGCCTGTACCGTGTCCACTCTTAAGTCGGGGGTAGGACTCAGTGTTATGTGTATTGGATAAGCTGACCTGGCTGTATCATTTGAGTGATCGGCATCCGGTGGTGCACTAGCCAGGCCCTTGTAATTGGTAATGACATACACGTACATGGAATCAGAATAATTGAGCGGAAGGGTAAAGTCAATTGAATTCTGATATTCCTGCCCGGCATTGAGGGCGGAAACATTGGGTTTTGTACCAATCAGGAGGGGTCTTATGGGAAATGCCAATGCATTAAATGCCGTAGTGGTGGCCGTCGCAATTTGGAATAGTGGTATCGTATCAAACGACAGGAAAACCGCATCATTCCATTTCTCTTCCGTGATTGTATTGCCTGTGCCTTCATTTTTTACAGTCCAGTTGATGGTAATGGTTTGTCCGGAGTTGGCAGAAGCAGGTATGTTTACCTGTGTAACCACCAAATCCGGGGCTTTTCTCAATCTGAATGTTTGTATGGAGCTTGGGGTTTGGAGGCATCCGTTTTTAGAAACCAACTGCCAGTTGTAGTCCACATCATATTCTAATCCCGACTGTGTGGTTAAGGTGTAATTGATAAGCGTACGGTTAGCCGCAATAGGATTGGCGGGGCGCGAAGTGCCGGTTTTCCACACGTACAGGTCGTAAGCCATGGTGTTGTTGCCTGGCACCCACGACAGGAACAAAGGCAGCTTCTGGTCGGTTATACCGCTTGCAGGCAACATGTTCTGTACGGCATCAGGCGCCGTAACGCCATCCAATACGGTTATGGTGAGAGAGTCCGTTGTTGTCTCCGGCCCACATGTACCTACCGCAGAAACGTAGAGTTTGTAGGTGCCCTGAACAGGCCAGTTGATGGCCACTGTATCTTTATCTGAAGCGAATGTGGTGCCATCACTCAAGCGCCAGCTATATGTGAGCCCGTTAATCTTTTTCGTCTTATACACTATTTCGATTCCCGGGCAGATGCTTGTAGCGCCGGTGATGGGCCCCAGTTTGTCCGCTCTCACACAGAAAGTCTGTTCTACGGATGCAGCTGCATTGTAATTGGCATTGCCAGCTTGTGATGCTGTAACCGTAACTGTACCTACACCGGTTATAGTTATGTATTTTCCGCTAATCGTAGCATTGGCAGCGTCTATGGAATAGGTTACAGGCAAGCCTGATGAAGCATTGCCGGCAAGGGTTATATAATTGGAGGATCCGGTAAATATCACATCCTCCATCGGTTCAAACGTGATGGTTTGGTTTCCTTTGGTGATGGTGAAGGTTTGTGTTACAGCAGCAGCAGTATCGTAGTCATTATCTCCCGGTTGCCATGCCCTGATGGTTACGGTGCCGATATGGGTAATGGTAAATACCCCGGCGGTGATATTGCCCTGGCCACTGACGATCTGGTATTGAACAGGCAGGCCGGAACTGGCCACTGCACCCAATTCAAAAGGAGCATCTCCAAATGATTTGTCAACCAGGCTATTGAATGTGATAGTCTGCGGAATAGACGCATTCTCAAAAACTATAGAATTGGAAACAGGGCCGCTGCCGCAGTCATTGATATACTTAACTGTAAATGTTCCCGCATCTGAAGCATAGTATGAATTGCCGGTTTCGCCTGCAATCAGCGATCCGTCCTTATACCAGTTGATGGCTGTCACCTGGTCGCCGGGTGGTGGTGCAGTGGCGTAAATCCAGCGGCCGGTATTGGTCAGTACCGGGGCGGTTGCCGAAGCACCGGGTTTTACCAAAACGGTTTTAGATGCTACTGTTCCATTGCCGCAATTGTTTACGGGTGTCAGCTGGACTGTTCTGTTGCCGGTAGCCGTGAATGTCACGTACGCCGTATCGTTGTCTGTGGTAAATGTACCGCCGGTAACACTCCAGTTATAGGTAACGCCCTCTTCTTTTTCGGAAGGGTAATATTTTATGGCGCCGGTATTCAGACACACTTCGGCATCACCAATAACAGAAACGGTTACCTGTGGCTTATCGGCCACGGTAAATCCAATAGTATTCTGACTCATAATTGCCTGGCGATCACCTGTCATCCGGAGCAGGTAGTGGTTTCCGGCAGTAAGCCATGCCGATGGAATATTTACTGCTATGCTGTCAGACACAAAAGTTGTTTTACTGGCTACAATCAATGGTGAGCTGAAATCACCATTTTCATCCGACATTTCTACTTTGAAAATAGTGCCCTCTAAAGCTGCTGTATCTAAACTAAAATGTACTTTAAATGAGCTGCCTTTACATATAACCGTATCTGTTAGCGGCTCGATAGTCAGTATCGGTGTGCGGATAGTATGTGTAAAGAATGCCAGGGGTCCGTAAACGGTAATAGGTGAGGCTGTAGGTATGGTGCCACTGTTATTGTCGCCGGTGGGGGTTCCTTTTGGATGGCTAATCCATTTAGTGCCGTCCCATCCGGTGATGTTAAGTAGCCCGCCAGAAATTGGAACCTCCACACGATTTTTGTCGTATGACAGTGTAACATTCACATTCGAGGTGCCTAGTAAATGGGTCAGTATCCAGTGTTCATCTCCGATGATTCCATCTACCCCTGCCTCATGCTGGTTAGGATCGTACCCGTCGCTTTGCAGGTTGGTCCTTTTGTATTCAGCTACAAACTCGGCATAACTTTCTGCTGGCGCAGAAATACTAAGGGGTGCTTTAAAATCGCCATACAATTCACGCTGGGCAAATGAATTACTTTGATTTGGTTGCTTTCCGCTCAAACCTATCATGCCTACACTCTTACCAAGTGGGAAGGTAAAAGCGGTGTTTCCGATTTTTTTCATGGGGCCTTCCACAAATGAACCACTGACCGGATTTTCATCCACCACAGAAGCGCCATCCCCAATCACGAGCATCGCGCTTTGCTGGCTTCCGAATATACCATTTCCGTCTCCCATCACCAGTTGTTCGGTCACCATGATATCCTGTTGCGGGAACAGGTATCCACCGTCCTTTCTGAAGAATATCTTCTTGATTTGGAAAGGGCCGATTTCTATGGGGCCTCTTTGAAGACCACCGCCAGCCGGAGGAACAGTCAGTTGCTGAAAATTACTGCCGGTAAACGTAATTTTATCTAAGTACACATTTCCGGGATAGGCCTGGTTAATGGTTACATGCCCGTCCACTACCAGAGGTTCACCATCACCAATTCCTATAGCAATAGTTCCGGTAGCAGTATTTATAATGGTGAGGTCGCCATTAATATAATCCTCGGCCGCTGACCCATTGGCAAGGTAATTTGACCCATAGGGACTATTATTTGTGAACGTGAAATTACCATAGACACTATTCCCAAACGTGTAGGCGTCTGTTGCCCTGCTGATATAGTCGCTTATAAAGGTGTTGCCGTAAAAAGTATTAAAAAAAATTCGTGCCTCTCCTGTGAAGTTGGATATTCTTATTTCGCCATAAGAGTCAATACTGGAATAGCTGATTTTGGGGCTGATGGGCTTTAATACATTTAATACGTCCACCCCCTCGATGTATGAATCGTACAAATTGAATGTATCTGAAACCGTAAGGTTATATCCATTCATATACAAAGAGGCACTATTCATTTTTAAGCCACCTATAGTGATTTCTCCGTTTGCATTGGGCTCATAGTCATTGGGGGCATCGATGATTACCACCGAACATTCATCAGGTACCTGATTGGGTGTCCAGTTTTGCGGGTCGCTCCATTCGTCGCTTACACTTCCATTCCAGGTAATAACTGTTTTGACCTGGCAATCAGATGAGGTGCCGCAACTGTTGTTCAAAGAAGTTAGATCAGAACAATCTCCCGCATTCCCATCTACCTGTGGGTTTACAGCATTACCACTATTCAGATAATTACAAATAGCAGGAACATTACAGACAGACAATTGTGAATTATATAAAATTCGCAAATCATCCCCGTTCACATTATTGATCTGTAAACTGCTGTGCAGCATGGATAACGATGTCAGTGCAGCGTTGTCTGTAATCCAAAGGGCGTCGGTTTCCAGGATATTTTGCAGCCCATTCAGCGATGTCAGGTTATTGTTGGAAGAAACCTCGATTTTATCATATGCCACAGTAGTGATCTGGCTAAGTCCCGAAATGCTTTGCAATGCATCATTACTATATACAAAAATGCCATAGCGAGCACTGGTGATATTCTGAAAGGCATCCATATTCGTAAGCGCATCGCAATTCATAAATATAATATTGGAGACAGAAGTGAATTGTTCTACATAAGTAATGTCTGTCAATTGCGGCATACCGGACAGCCACAGGGTGGCGATATTGCCACTGGAAAGTCCGGAAGCGCTGGATCCAAGTGAGGTTATTTGAGGAAGATTACTTAAGAACAGTCCGGCCATATTTGTGAGGGGAGCCAGGCCAGGGTTAGTCATCTGGCTATTATTTTCAAACCATATATAGCCGACAGTACTAAGGCTTGTAAGCCCCGGTGCAATTATATTACTGCCAGTGACCTTAAGGTCGCCCCCAATATTTACAACTGTGGATAACCCGGCAAGTGATGTGACGGCCGAGTTGGAGACGAGTACACTATTGGCAATATCAGTAAGCGAACTGCTGAACGCATCGAGCGTAGTCAGTAACGGAAGGCTGCGCAAAGTAAGGCCACCTAATGTAGCCACGTTTGAGAGCCCGACGC
The DNA here is from genome assembly GCA_023957755.1 of Chitinophagaceae bacterium. GTDB lineage: Bacteria > Bacteroidota > Bacteroidia > Chitinophagales > Chitinophagaceae > Ginsengibacter. The sequence continues at coordinate 105,590 of JAMLGT010000001.1, read as the reverse complement.
TGGTGAGTAAACTATTGTTATCAATTACCAACGAATCGGAAATGGAAGTAAGGCTTGTGAGTGAGGCCAGGCTTGTAAGAGATGTGTTTTTCACGATGAGGGTACCGGCCGATTCTAATGCAGAGAGAGTACTCAGATTGTTGATAGCACTCCCGTCTATTGTCAGCAATCTTACTGAGGTACATCCCGGATAAAGGGTACTGAAATTATCTATATCCCCCTGATTGGTCAGGGTAATAGTTTCATAATCCCATGCGCGTTTCATTTGTTGCGGGATGCCCGATTCACTCTTAGGAAAATAAACCGGCAATTCTCTGGTGGATTTTGTGCCACGCAGATTGGCGCCTGAAACTGTCTTCAGGTCCACCCGAATCATTTCTTTGGTGAAATTCCCCTTCGGAGGCGCTTGCTTTTTTACCGTCTTATTCCTTGTGACGGGTCTGTTTTGTGGTCTTGTACGCAAGGCGCTTCCCTGATATGTAAATGGAGGCTGAATAGTCTTTTGTCCTGCCTTGGTATTGATGATTACCGGGTTTCCGGTAGGACTTTTTTTTGTGTCGACTCTCTGGCCGAACAATAATACAGGTGATAACAGGCAGATCAAGGCTGTAAAGGAAAGATTGCGCATAAGCAAAAAGATTTAGCATTAAATTTTTTTGTTTTCCGGAAGGGGGAAGGTTCTGGATAGGAATTGGATAGAACAGAAAGACCGGAAAAGGCGCAGTTAGTCCACCTTTGTGATCTCTACACTAATAAATCGTAGAGAAGGAAAAATATCATCAGAATTTTAAGAATATTTTTTTTAAAAATATATAATTATCACAAAATATCAAAAAAATATAATATAAAAATTTAAAATCCTGAAGGTGGACTCATCGGATTGTATGGCAGGAAAGTGAGGTTGGGATGTAATTTATAATATTGATGATCAGCAACTTATGTGAATTTTACAGTCAGAGTGTAATTTGTACGGTTTACCATTTAGCAGGATGAAATGATAAAAAGGAACAATAAATCTTATATGAATCGAGGAAATAAATTTTTTTTCCGGGTATCAGTTGAATAGTATTTCTGTCGTAGAAATCCGGGATGGTTTTCTGGTGTGGAATAATGATCGGGGGCTGGATGATTAAGTACATGCCCGGGTATTGGGGAAGATAAAAGGGATTATCAATCAGGTGATAAATAAGAGATATTCTAATACGATATCCAGTTTCTTTTTGTGCACCTTTGCACTCTTAAATTTTTACAATTGACATCCACCCTGAAGGCCCATCTTGCTCTGGTAGGTACTAACCTGTTTTTCGCCCTGAATTATAATGCCATAAAGTTTTTCACGGTGAATAAAATTGCAGGTCCTTTTGGGCTTAATTTTTACAGGGTATTTGTAAGCGCCCTCCTCTTCTGGATTTTATTCCTGTTCAAACCCAGGAAAGAAGTAATTAAGAAAAAAGACCTGATCAGGATTGCCTATTGTGCGCTTACGGCAATTGCTCTGAATCAGATGCTGTTTATCAAAGGCCTGGAATTTACTTCACCCATGCACGCTTCACTACTTACGCTTCTGTCGCCCCTGATGATAACTCTTTTTGCATCGTGGGTGCTTCGTGAAAAGTTGACATTGCTGAAGGGGACAGGATTATTCCTGGCCTTGGGAGGCGCCTTCTTTCTGCTCAGGGGAAAAGAGTCTTACGGAGGTGACAACCTGGTGCTCGGCGATTCGCTCATTATTTTGAGCACTCTTGCTTATACCACCTATTTCATTATTGCAAAGCCGCTGATGGAGACCTACTCTCCTATGATGGTTACCCGTATGATATTCACCTTTGGCCTGATAATGATTCTGCCTTTTTGTATTACCGAAGTCAGGGATTTTTCTTTAATAAGCATGAATGCGAAGGAGTGGTGGTTGCTATTGCTTATCTGTGTGCCGGGAACATTTCTGGCTTATGTTTTTAATCTTTACGGCATTAAGATACTCAATGCATCGCTTGCCGGTGCTTATATATATACACAACCCCTCTTTACCGGAATTATTGCTGTATTGTTTATGAATGAAATGATGACGGCAGATAAACTGATTGCCACCGTATTGATTTTTTCGGGCTTATACATGGTTCAGAAGAAACGGGTAAAAAAAGTAGATAACCCCGATCCGGCCACTGGGTTTTAATAATTACGAATCTTTATCTTTGGCAATAAACATACAGTATGAAGTTCATCGTTTCCTCCACACAACTGCTCAAAAACCTGCAACAAATCGGTGGTGTATTAAACTCTAACACCGTGTTACCTATTTTGTTAGATTTCTTATTTGAAATACAGGATAACCAACTGACGGTAATCGGTACCGACCTGGAGACGGTAGTAAAGGTAAAGATTGATATAGAGGCTCGTGAAGAGGGGAAAGTATGTATCCCTGCGCGCATCCTTATGGACTCGCTTCGAAATATTCCTGAGCAGCCGCTCACTTTTACCATTGATAAATCTTATGCTGTAGAAATTACAAGTGATACGGGTAAGTATAAGATTATGGGAGAAAGCCCCGAGAATTTTCCGAGAGACCCGGATAGTGAAGACTCTGATTCTTTCAAGATGCCGGCCACGGCTATGCATGCAATTATTGGCAAGTGTCTCTTTGCTGCAGGTACAGACAATCTTCGCCCGGCCATGTCAGGAGTGTTCTTTGAACTGTCAAAGAATATGCTCACTACAGTGGCTACAGATGCACACAGACTGGCAAAATTAACACGTACTGATGTCAGCAATAAGAAAGAGGCCTCTTTTATTGTGCCCCGCAAACCGCTTTTGCTGATGAAAGGCCTGCTGCCGGTGAGCGATGAGGAACTTGTGGTGTCCTATAACTCTAAACATTTGTTTGTGCAACATGGTGCTTCGGAGATAATGTGCCGCCTGATAGATGCACGCTATCCTGATTACAGAGTGGTGATTCCTGCCAATAATCCCTATAAGCTCGTCGTTAACAAGAACAACTTTGAGCTGGCGTTACGCAGGGTAAGTGTATTTAGCAATAAGAGTACTTATCTGGTGGCGCTAACCATTACCGGTAGCGAACTGGGACTTGAGTCGCAGGATACAGATTTGAGTTTTGAGGGAAATGAGCGGATGTCGTGCCAGTATGAAGGCGAAGACATGAAGATTGCTTTTAATGCTAAGACATTGATTGAAATGCTTGCGGCTACAGATACAGAGGAAGTGGTTATAGAACTTACCTCCCCTACCAAGCCGGGCATACTAAGGCCATACGATGGCGGAGAAAAGAAAGATAGCCAGGAAGAATTATTGATGCTGTTGATGCCACTGGTAATTACCATATAATGGTTTTGCCCCGACAACCTTCCTTTGATGGCGCCATGAAATCTACACTTTGGATGAGTATAGATTGTCAGTAAATCATACATTTTTTTACCAATGAAATCTGTAGCACTTATACCGGCCCGTTATGGATCTACCCGCTTCCCGGGTAAGTTGCTGCAAATGCTGGGAGATAAAACGATTATCAGGCATACGTATGAAAATACGGTACTTACCCATTTGTTCGACGAGGTAATCGTAATCACAGATGACCAGCGGATATTTAATGAAATAATACAAAACGGAGGTTATGCGATGATGAGCCAAGGGGAGTTCGAGTCGGGCAGCGACAGGATAGCCTCGGTAGCAGAAAGGCTGGATACAGAAGTGGTAATTAATGTGCAGGGAGATGAGCCTTTTGTCAATGTGCAGGGATTGAGGTCACTACTCAGCGCCTTTGATGATGAGAGGGTACAGGTAGCATCTTTAATGACCCCTATTAATGAGGAGTCGGATATTCTGAATCCAAACTATGTGAAGGTAGTGGCTTCCTGTAGTGGAAATGCAATGTATTTCTCACGAGCACCAATACCATTTAGAAGGAATCAGGGGTCTTCAGTAGCATACATGAAACATATTGGTATTTATGGATACAGGAAGGATGTGTTGTTGCAGTTTCCCACCCTTGAAAAGTCGCCGTTGGAAACTACGGAGATGCTGGAACAACTCCGTTATCTGGAAAATGGCATTTCCATAAGGATGGTGGTTACCGATGAGACACCATTGTCGATAGATACACCGGAGGATCTCGAAAAGGCAAAGGAGTTCTATAAGAAATGGAATCACATGTAGGGGTTGTATTCCGGAATAGGTAAATGAGATGGTTATGCGTAAGAAAAAGAGAAAGTTATTTGGGGCCTCTTTTCTGCAGGCGAAAACACGTGTGCTCCATGTGAATCCTACCGTGCATCCTGCAAGGACTGAGCCTGAAAAAACTCATATCACTGTATATCAGTATGACCCGCTTAGTCTGAATATTCACAGGTCCGTATCGGCACAGGACTGTGAGAAATATAGAGATGGGAATACCAACCTTTGGATAAATATAGACGGACTCAGGCAGGATGATATTAGTACCATCAGCCAGATTTTTTCGATTCACCCTCTTTTGACGGAAGATATTATGAGCCTTGGGCAACGCCCTAAAATGGATGAAATGGAGGGGGTGTTTTATGTATTGATGTATATGATGTATTTCGATGCAGAAACGAGAATGCTGGAGACAGAACAGTTGAGTATTGTGCTGGGAAAAAATTTTGTAATCACTTTTCAGGAAGAATCTCAAAAAGATCTTTTAAGGATAGTGAGCGATAAGTTAGGCAATCCAGCAGGAAAGATCAGGCAGAACGGGTCCGACTACCTTTTTTATTCAATCATCGACCTGATAGTGGACAATTATTTTGTGATTATGGAAAGGTTGGGTGAGAGTATTGAAGATCTCGAAGAAGATATTGTGCAACAAGCTAATACGGTTACACTGGCCAATATCAACTCACTCAGGAAGGAGATGATTTTTCTGAAAAGAAATATCAGCCCTGTTCGTGAGTTGGTGGGCAACATCATGCGTAGCGATTCTGAACTGATAGAAGAGAAGACGGAGAAGTATTTTAAGGATGTTTATGATCATATTGTGCAGGCGAGCGAGCTTTCGGAAAATTATCGGGATATGATGCTCAACCTGCACGACCTCTATCTGAGCGAACTGAACCTTAAGATGAATGAGGTGATGAAAGTGATGGCAATCGTTACCTGTTTATTGGCTCCTGCCACAGTGATTGGTGGTATCTTCGGAATGAATTTCAGCACAATGCCCTGGTTGGACAATCAATTTGGATTCTGGATGGCAGTAGGGGTGATGTTTGTTATCCCGGTTGTGATGATTTGGGTTTTTAAACGCAGGGGCTGGTTTTAATACCACCTTTATAAGCGGTTTGATGGCTTTCCTTTACTTTCTTTGATCAGGCTCTTATGTGTATTCGCGTTTTTCCTTTTTCTTAAAATGTCTTTCATAATAATTCCCGCGTGTTCACGGCAATTTTCAATAAACCATTTGTGGGTGTTCATACCACCGCAGATTACACCTGCCAGGTAAATACCTTTTACATTAGATTCATGGGTCTTTTCGTTGTATGATGGCTTAAGTGCCTCATCATTTGAAAGTTTTACACCCATCGATTGCAGGAACATCATATCAGGTCGGTAGCCGGTCATGGCCAGCACCCAGTCGTTCGGCAAAGTTATTTTTCCGTTTGGAGTTTTAATGTCCACTTCTTTCTCGCGGATTTCTTTTATCGAAGAATCGTAATATACTTTGATAGCACCTTCTTTTATTCTGTTGAGGATATCCGGCCGTACCCAGTACTTTACGCGCTGGCTGATTTCGTGATCGCGAATGACCAGAGTCACCCTGGCACCCTTGCGCCATGTTTCAAGAGCAGCATCAATTGCAGAGTTAGCCGCTCCCACAACTATTACATTCTGAAAGGCGTAAAAGTGTGGATCGTCGTAATAGTGTTTGACCTTTCTAAGATGTTCGCCTTTTACATTCATCATCACCGGTAGCCCGTAGAACCCTGTGGCCACAATGATATTGTCAGCCTTATAGGATGATAAAGAAGTAATGACCTTTTTGTGATTACCATATTTTGTTACCTCCTTTACTTCCTCGAAGAAATGAATGTTAAGGTCGAAGGTTGTGACTATTCGCCTATAATATTCAAGCGCTTCTCTTCTTGCAGGCCTTCTGTTGTTGCTGACAAATGGAACCTTCCCAATTTCCAGTTTCTCACTGGTGCTGAAAAAAGTCATGTTTACCGGATAGTGGTAGAGGGAATTTACCAGTGCTGCTTTTTCAATTATAAGGTAGTTCAACCCGGCATTGCGTGCCTCAATACCGCAGGCAAGGCCAATTGGTCCTCCTCCAATTATGATTAAGTCGTAATGAGTCATTGAAAGCAAAATTAAGTGTGAAGCATGACTTGATTGCTAATACAGATTGATGAAGATGAAATAATCTCAGCTAAATCAGGCCCCTTTCCACTTTTCTTTTAATCTTAGGAATGGCAATTCATAATATGTATAGATAGTCCAGGCTAATACATAGTTAAAGATAAATGTGCCTATATATGTTATTATTATGGGTAAGTCGGGAAAAAACCGGGATACTATTAAGCCCGCCAAAGTGATGTTTATTCCATGAAAGCAATATAAACCATAAGAGATTTTTCCGGTAAGTATCAGAAACTTGTTTTTACCAAACACCTTAGTTCTTGAAGGGTTTGTGAGTTGCTCTATGATAAGGAGTGCCACATAGATGATAAAGAGATACCTGAATAATAAAGAATAGAAGTCGCCGGCAATCCCCGGATTATTTTTCTCCAGAAAATAGAATAGCACAAACAATATTGGCAGTGCCAAATAGTAGAGGGTGGTATGAAATCGATTAAAATTGGAAAATATCCTGACGATTCTGTTTCTAATGAATAGTGTATAAGCCGCGAGTGCTCCACATGCGAAGTCGAAAAAATAGTTGAGGGTATGAAAATACTTTGGAGTTTGGTGAGATATTCTGTGCACAGTAAAACCTACACTAATAGCCATTATTACGAATGCGATCCATTTGATATGTTTCATTAAAAATTTTAATGAAAAGCCCCAAATGAAGTAAAACTGCTCCTCTACTGAAATAGACCATAGAAACTGTAGGAAATAAACATGTGGGAGCGTGTAGAAGTTGGCTATAAAAAGAAGGTAATACCATTTGTTTGGAAGGGTCAGGGTTTGGCCGGAGTGGCTGGCCAGTAGCGGAATGGCAATGAATCCGATAGCCATTATCAGGAAGTATAAAGGCCATATTCGTAGAATACGACGCATGAAGTAGTTCCTGATTGAAAATTTCCCTTTGCGTTTTTCTTCATTGAGGGCGAGCCATGTCAAAAGGAATGAGGATAAGACAAAGAAAGTCTCGATAGCAAATGGTCCCGATTTCTTGAATACGTACAAACCCAATGATCCCTCTTTAAGTAGCTCGCTCAAGCCCGAAGCATGGTATGTGAATACCACAAGAAATCCTAATCCCCGAATAGAGTCCAGTTCAGGATAGTGTATCCTGCCTCTAGCTTGGGCAAAGGCAAAGTTTCTCAATTTCAGGAGTTATTATCAGGACTAAAGATAAAGGAACGATCTGATTGAGATTATCTCATCAGGTACATTTTTCCATATCCTTTTCTGAAATACTGCTCTGTTTTTTCGTCCCTGTCTGTAAATTTATCCATTCTCCTTCCATTCAGATTAGTGAGTACCCTGTACAGATATACACCATTGGCTAATTTCTGGCCGTATGTATCTGTTCCGTCCCACTTGTATTCTGTAATGTTTCTGCCTATGTGTAACGGGCCAAGTTCTTCTTTTGTGATTTCACGCACAACCTTACCCGTTACTGTCAGAATTTGTATCCTCAGATTTTGCGGCACTTCAGATCCCGTGATTGTGAAAACAAAAGCTGTGGAGGTGGTGAATGGATTGGGGTAGTTCAGAAGATTTGAGATCATTGGTTTGCCAATAACCCGGAAGGTCACGTGGTATCCCGTCTTTCCCGCTTCGTTACCTACAGCATCTTTTCCTGTCACAAAGAGTTCATAATCGTCGTCTTCTGCGTCAAATGCAGGAGTGAACTCTATGGTTGCCGTATTTCCATTTCCTGTAGCCGGTATGAACTTCAGGGTGTCGCTATTAAAATAGTAATCTTTCAGAGTGCCATCAGGGAATTTCACCTTTACTTTTATCAGCGAAGTGTCCTGGAGTTTCAAGAACTCACTTTCATCCTGTAGTTTGATTACGATATGGGGTTTTCCTGAAACGATGTCCCGGTTCAATATGCGGACTCCGTCAAAGGTCACATCCATGAGTGGGTTAAAGTTATCCGGGATCACATAAAAGTTGTGATAAAGGAAGTTATTGAAATGAGTCTGTTCCGGCTGGTTATTATCAGGGTTAAAGTCGACAAACAGCGTGTTTGTGCCCGGGTACAGTTTTGTATCAAAGTTGTAAACAAGTTTGATGGTATCCCCACTTATCAGCGGCTTCATTTTTGTCATAGGAAGTACGTGGGTTACGTTCTTGTTATCGATGACAGTGAGGTTAATTTTCATACTATCAAATGCTGCGGAACTGATATTTTTAAATGCGATTCCGAATTGCAGGAACTCTCCCTGTCTGAGCGTGTCTTTTGCGCTTAGGAAAATGGAAGGGGCCAGGGCACCTTCGGGAACCTCATCTCCAAGTACCATCCATTTGTTTAGCTGATAGGGCGTGAGGTTTACCCTGTCAATATTCTTCATCTTCAGCTGCAGGTATGGGTATTGTGCTGCGCTTATGCCTGAAATGTCCACATCCTTTTGGGATTCGTCTGCCGTCAGAAGTTGGATTTGGTTGCCATCTTTATCAATACCCCATATTGAAACGGTTGGGATATCCGTTGCAGGCATGTCAGACTGCTTACCCTGCCAGTGCATGGACTTCCATGCTTTGGACGGTCCGAATACCGGGGAAGTAATGAGGCCTAGTGTATCTTCAAGCAGGAAATCCTTTCTGATCGAAATCTTATCATAGAGTCCTTCACTGAATACAATCCCGGGCTCGAAATCCTGAGAGTTCTTCTTAAACATGAAAATGAAAGTGCGTTTTCTGTCGAATGAATCTATGTTATAAAAGCCCTGTTCTCTTAGTTTATGATATAAGCTAATGCCCGAACCGTATATGCTGGTATCAGCAGCCCACTGGTCAGCATACACAAAATTTCCGTTAGAGAATGCGTTATAACGTAACACAACAAAGAAATTGTCTGGGATGGTATCCATGAAGTCCATTACCGTCTTCCTCCCAGCTACAGTGTTTAAATTTGGAAATTCGAAGTTTCCTTTTCTTGTTTCCTGGCAAACAGGCAGACTTCCAAACCTCCCAGTCCCGGTGGTATTTATCCAGGGTTCCAGAGAAAGGGGGTCGATTACTGTAAATGTCAGTACGTCGAATGTGCAAACAGCAGCTGCTTTTGTGGCACCATTAATATTCACCTGCATTTCGGACCCAAGAGTGGCTGCCGTAGGGTAAACTCCTGAATTAGCAAAAATGTAATTTTCTTTCTTTATGAATTCCCACGACCTTAAACTATCCAGGAAGATGTCGGACGCTACGGAGCTCAGGTGTTGATAGTAGTGCCCTTGTGCAAATCCTGTCCTGTTTGGGATATACTGGAATGAAGAGGTAAGCCAATGGTAATCTTCCGGAAGGCCTGACTGAGGTTTGATAGATACCCTCCAGTAGTACACCACGCTGTCCTGATAGGTAATTCCCGGGTCAAACTCCAATATACCTCCCTGAGCGTTGATACTTCTTGCTATTTTAAACGGTGAATTGAACAACATGGTGGTATCAAGCTCAAAGTCGTATTGTTTAGCAGGCGACAGGGGGTTTGCCGTACTGGCAAAGAGTTTTTGACCGGAATTTTCAATTACTGCATAGTTTGCCGGATAAAAGGGCCGGGCTTCGTCCTCGTAGATATAAAACTCTTTGGTAACAGAGTTGTTTGATTCTGACATCTCATCCACAAGGTTACCATCGTCTATGATTGCAATGATCTTATTTAAACCCTTGTCCCTCGTGGAAACGATCGGGACTTGTACTTCAAGAGAATCGACGTATTTTATACCTGTAATTCTTTTTCTTGTAATTTCTTCAGTGTTTCCGGTAGGGTACACCCGCTTTAATACAAATGAGATAGAGTCATTGATAGCTTTGCCCAGATTGAACGCTTTGACATTTACCTTAAAATTGTTTTCAGACACAGAGATAAAGCCCGGATCGATCTTTATCTGTGGGCTTTCAATTACATAATCCGGCTTGGTTGTAGCATGAAACTTTATTGCCGGGTCTCCCTGGAGATTCATTTCTTCCAGATCAGTACGACTGAAAAATCCAAGACCGGGGTCATCGCCTCTCAGGTTCTTAATTGTTTGTTTCATTATATCCCCCACTGCGCCACCATAGTGCGTAGTGGATAGGAGTTTATAAAACATCTTATTGTATTCATTGAGGTATGGGCCGATACCATAGTGTGTACTTGCCATAAAGGAAATACTACCCCTTTCCGGACTAAGCACAAAGTTTTCTGAAATTGTTTTACTTCCTGAGATAAACCGGGTAGAGTCAAACACAAAGGTGTTTCCGGCAGTACAACCACTTACAATAAACATTGGATATTTCCCCGCATTGTTATAGGAAGAAGGGTCGTCCAGGTTGTATTCCAGGGTATTGGCTGATGAGTGGCCGAAGTAAGCAAGTATTCCGATACCTTGTTCGAAGAGCTCCTCAATCCGTTTGCTTGACAGGTTCTGAACAGCTACATTAGATGTTTTGGTAAAGAGTTCTACATTAGATCCCATCATTGTGTCGCTTAGAATACTAGCGTAGCCATTCATATAGGATCTGAATTCGAAGTTTTCGTCGCTTGTCTTACCACCTGATATCTGCACTACATTTTTCTTCCACAGCTGATCGTTGATATCGTAAATCTGTGACTGTTGTGCGTCCTCATATTGCATTACCTTGGTAAGATAATCGCCCACCTCATCTCCTTTTACAGCCGATAGCCTGCCAATAGGAATCGTAGGGGTAGAGATGCCGTAAGGAGAGGACAAAAGGATATCAGATCCCGGACTGCCAAAAGTGGGAACAAGATTCAACATATCTCTGTAAGTACTGTTTTTCAGTCGGACATATTCATCGTAAATGACACCTCTGCCAATAAGGAAAACATATCTGGCAGCAGGACTAAAATTTGCCGCTGCATACTGAATAAAGTCTTTTATTGCCAGAGGATGTTTTGAAATTCCGTAAGCAAACTGATCAGAAATCTCATTAATATCGACGACAATTGAATTAAATCCTCCTCCTTTTACCGAGTTTCTGTATTGTTTGTATTCATCCACATAATTTTTTCCCGAAGTTGATGTATAGAGAACCGGGTTCGATATTATTATATAGTTGCCCTGATTAGCCGCCAATCCGTAGTTGATGAATTCTCTTTTCCTTATAGAAGTAACGGCTGTAATCGCAGTGGGTGACTGTGTTACTAATCTGAACTTTCGTGTAGAGGCCAGCGACGGTGGTAACGCGAACTTAATTTTTCCCGGGGTACTGGTTATATCTGCGGTGTACCTTTTCATGTCGGTATAGTCATAGAGGACAGGTGCGACAGATCCCATATCGAAGTTGGTGATTTCCAGATAGTTTCCCTGTGCAGATGCCGGCAATTCAAAGGAGAATTCTTTTTGATTTGAAAAATTAAAAGTACTGGGATAAGTTAGTTCCCAAAACACGGGATTATATCTGTCATATTGTACAGATGAGGTATTATAAAACCTCATGGCCGCATTGTTAGGATTGGTAAAGACGGTTAAGGGGATATTGCTTATTGTCTTTCTTAAAAAGTTAAAGTAGGGCAATGAAACCTCATCTATATAGGTATTGTTTAATTGCAGTTTTACACTTCTTGTATTAAAAGCGTTTCCAACTACGCCGTAGGTAACGGATGCGGCCGGGCCGCTCATGTACAGGTTCAGGTTCCCCAATGTAGAAATTCTGGGCCCGGATGGTTCTACAGGGTTTCCGGCCCACCCTTCACCCTGTTCGTATGATGATGAGAAAACATATACCCCTCCGGCAGGTTGGGCAAAGCCGGGACTTAGCAGCTCATTGAAGTAAATTCCTTTCGTATTCATAAAGTAAGCCTCGGCGGGAAGAGAATTCCCCGCAACATTGTTGGCTCCTTCCGTAAATCGCGGACTACCACCTGATGGGGTTACTGTTAAAAAATAAGATGCCGTGTCAGAGACAATACTACGGTAGTCGGTTAATTGATACTCTGGTTTGGTATAGAGTTTCTTATCGGGCTTTCCATCGTTGCGCTTACCGTAGATCTCGATAAAGTCACCGGCCCCCATCAGGCCTGATGCCACACTTGAATAAAAGGGTTCTACCACACCATTTCTCCATAGTTGAAGTTGTTCTACGGGTACACTTCCCAGCCCTGCATTTTGCAGAACTGTTTGTGAAATACGATATACACCGTCATTTACAATATTAAACTTATAGTAAGGTTTACTATAATCAATCCAGCTATTGTTAAAGGGTTGGCTTATAGCTCCCATAGACCATAAAAACAGTGATATGAGTATGAAATTCCTCTTCATAAAATCTCTTGATTAGTATTCACTCTTTGTACCGAACAGTATTTTTAATGAAAATATGTGAGTATATAAAGGATTAGATTGATTAGCCAGATTTGAAAAGGCATAATCGATCACAATATTGGAAACTTTGAAGCCTGCACCCAGACTTGGTTGGTAAATCCACACCCTCTTTTGATTGGTTGTATCGCCGTCCTTAAGTGCTTTCTGAAAATTAGTGAGTCCTGCTCTTATAAAAAAGGCATCCTTAATTTGAGCCTCTAGTCCGATATGCGGATCTACACTGGTGAGATTACTTCGGATCAGTGTATTTCTTTTTCCGTCGAAAGTAAAGTCCAGATCCCCTTCCACAAGGAGTTTGAATGACTCATTGAAGGGAAAAAGATAGGATGAAGCCAGTGTGAGCCTTGGGGCTGTAATTTCGCTCGATTTTATCGGGATATCATTCTTTGTCAGATATAGTACTTCTTTTTCCTTTTCGTTAAAGTGGAACGACCATGCATTAAATGTGGTAGAAACATCTTTTACAACGGCTGCCGCACTCCAGTTCCCTTTCTTCATAGCAAATCCGGCATCCAGCCCGAACCCCCAGGCATTGGCAAATTGGCCAACCTTGCGATAGATAATTTTTGTGTTCACTCCAAAGGAGGCTTTAAAGTCTTCCTCGTCGCGTATTTTTTGTGCGAAAGAAAGAAGCATGGCCCAGTCTGCAGAAGAAAAGCTCGAAATATTATTATAGTTTATACTGCCGTCAGGTTCCACCAGGAAGAGTGTATTGGGAATGTCGTCCACTCCAAAACGGAGGAGAGAGACCCCCAATGTCCTCTTATTTCCACTAATGGGTAGTGCCAAAGCTCCGAATTCGTAATTGGCAATATTGCTGAAATAGCTGGCGTGCATCAGGCTGAGAGAGGGAAAGTCTTCCACCCGGGCAAGTGCTGCAGGGTTCCAATATCCCGCTGTGGCATCTTCAACTGATGCGGCCTGAGCAGAACCCATTGCTAATCCCCTTGCACCTGCACCGATATTGAGAAATTCGTTCGAATATTTCCTGAACTGGCCTTCAGAAAGCAATGGTATAGCGAGCAATACTATGGCTATATAAGTGACAATGGCAGATTTCATAATCGCGGAAAAGAATTAAAAAAAATCAGTTTTACTGTGTAAGTGGCCGTAAAATAAAACGTGTACAGATTTGTTATATTGTCATTTTCTTTAAGGAAGCCAATAAAAATACGTAAAAATAACAACCTTGACCGAAAAATACGCTATCAGAAGTAACAGAGTGCGGTGAATAATGTTTTCGTATCGTAATTTTGCAGCCCATGAAAAATGTTATTGAAGAACTGAGATGGCGCGGCCTTCTGCATGATATAATCCCCGGAACAGAGGAGCAACTGCTTAAAGAGTCAACGGCCGGTTATGTGGGTTTTGATCCTACCGCAGAGAGCCTCCACATTGGAAGCCTTGTCCCTATTCTGGTAATGGTGCATTTGCAGAGATTTGGACACAAACCTGTGGCACTGATAGGAGGAGCTACCGGTATGGTGGGTGACCCTACCGGAAAAAGTGAGGAACGAAACCTTTTGGACAGGGATACCCTCGACCGAAACATGGCCGGAATAAGGAAGCAGCTTTCAAAGTTTATTGATTTTGATTCAAATCAGCCTAATAGCGCCGTAATGGTAAACAACTATGACTGGTTCAGGGAAATATCGTTTTTAGATTTTATAAGGGATACCGGTAAGCATATTACAGTGAACTATATGATGGCGAAAGATTCAGTAAAAAAGAGGCTGGAGAGTGATAATGGGATGAGTTTCACAGAGTTCTGCTACCAGTTAATGCAGGGATACGATTTTTACAGGCTCTACCATGAGCAAAACTGCAAACTACAGTTTGGAGGAAGCGATCAGTGGGGAAATATTGTTACCGGAGTGGAATTGCTGCGCAGAAAGTCGGGTAAGGAAGCCTATGCCTTTACCAGCCCGCTCATAAAGAAGGCTGATGGGAACAAATTTGGAAAAAGCGAGAAAGGTAATGTGTGGATTGATGCAGCACGAACTTCTCCTTACTCTTTTTACCAGTTCTGGTTAAATACTGCTGACGAAGACGCGGAAAGGTTCCTGAAGATATTCACCTTTCTGACCCGGGAAGAGATTACAGATTTGGCTGCCCGGCATAAAGGCAATGAACATCAGAGAATTCTGCAAAATAAGCTTGCAGAAGAGGTAACCCGCTTTGTGCATTCTCAGGAAGACCTTGATTTTGCTATTGAAGCGTCCAGGATTTTATTTGGAAACGATACCGAAAACGCATTGCGCTCACTTACCGAAAAGCAATTTCTGCAGATCATGGAAGGCGTTCCTCAGTTTAGCGTATCCCAAAGCCAGCTTACGGAACAGGATCTCACCACAATTTTGGTTTATGGAGAAGTCTTCAAAAGCAAAGGAGAAGCTCGTAAGATGATAACAGCAGGAGGGGTTTCTCTTAATAAGGCTAAAGTGCTGGATGAAGGTATGAAGATTGACTCTTCGTTGTTACTAAGTAATAAGTACTTGTTGATTCAGAAGGGGAAAAAGAACTATTTCCTGTTGACAGTAAACTAATGGACGAAATATAATTTAACAGGCAGATAATGGGCTCATCAGATCAGATTTACTGTCTGTTTTATAGAGTTGATAAAGAGTTAAATACGTTACACTTTCCCGATTTCGTAAACTCACCCCACCTTCACCTTCTATATTTACGCGCTTTTTAAATTGAAAGAGTCTGTCCATATCGCGCTCGTAGGAAATCCCAATAGTGGAAAGAGTTCGCTGTTTAATGCACTAACCGGTCTTAAACAGCGGGTCGGGAATTTTCCCGGAGTCACTGTAGATAAGAAGACCGGGGCTGCCCGAATATCTGAAAGTGTCCATGCAAAAGTCATAGACCTCCCCGGCACCTATAGCCTTTATCCCAAAAAAGAAGATGAGTGGGTGTCCTATAGAGTACTTATTGATCAGGATATAAAGAATAGAGCAGATCTGATTGTATTGGTCGCAGATGCAAGCAACTTAAAGCGGAATTTGCTTTTTTGTTCACAAATCATTGATTTGAAAAAGCCCATGGTTATTGCTCTGACCATGATGGATATTGCTGCGAAGAATAAAACCAATGTGGACATTGCGGGGCTGGAAAGGGAGTTGGGGGTACTCATTGTGCCGGTAAATCCCCGTAAAGGCAAGGGTATATCTCAATTGAAAAAGGCTATTGATCAAACGCTGAAGCATTCCGAAGCGAAGGCTTCAAGAGATTTCATAGATGTAAAATCGCTTGCACCACAGGCAGTGAGTGAAGTGCAGCAACTGGTACCCGGGAGTAGTAACTATCATGCCATACACTATCTTATCAATCATGAGAATTTCAACCTCAGGGAGGAACAACAGGAGTCAATTGAGCGTGTAGAGCAGCAACATAATTTTAATCACGCCAAAACACAGGCTGAGGAAATACTGAGGCGGTATGGCAGGATCAATGAGATAATGAAGCAGACTGTGGCAGTAGAAGACCCGCTGAAAAAGGAAATGTTTACCCATCGGCTGGATAACATACTGCTACATCGTTTCTGGGGATATCTTATCATGCTGGCTGTGCTCTTTGTAATATTTCAGAGCATTTTTGTATTTGCACAATTCCCAATGGATGGGATTGAATGGACATTCGCAAAAGCCGGAAGCTGGCTTTCGGGTATCCTGCCGGCAGGATGGGTGACCGACTTGTTTATTAACGGAATTCTTGCCGGTCTAAGCGGTATTGTGGTCTTTGTACCGCAAATCATGATCTTGTTTGGCCTGATAACTCTTCTGGAGGATACGGGCTACATGGCAAGAATCAGCTTCCTTACAGATAAGGTTATGCGGAAGGCAGGGCTTAATGGCAAGAGCGTAATGCCTATGATTAGCGGACTGGCATGTGCAGTACCGGCGATCATGAGTGCGCGGAGTATTGAAAATAAGAAGGAGCGCCTGCTGACTATCATGGTGACCCCGCTAATGAGCTGCAGTGCCCGCCTTCCTGTATATACTGTGTTAATTGCATTGGTGATTCCCAATAAGCTATTCTTAGGTTTTATCAGCCTTCAGGGGTTGGTAATGATGCTGATGTATTTTCTGGGCACTTTCATGGCTCTGGCTGCTGCGTATGTAATGAAGTGGTTTATAAGAAGTAAGGAGAAGAGCTATTTTATTCTGGAATTACCACTGTACAGAGGCCCGCGTTGGAAGAATATTTTTCACACCATGGTGGAAAAGGCAAAGATCTTTGTAGTAGATGCCGGGAAAGTCATCATGGTAATCAGTCTGATACTTTGGGCTTTGAGCAGTTATGGGCCCAGACAGAAAATGCAGGCGGTGACGGCTAAATATGATCAACTTATTTCAGCAGATCCTGCAAATACTCAGGAGTATGAGAACGAAAGGCAGACAGCATATCTCGAAAATTCATTTGCCGGCCGACTGGGTCATGCAATTGAACCGGTTATTCACCCGCTTGGTTACGATTGGAAGATAGGGATAGCCCTGATTACTTCTTTTGCAGCAAGGGAAGTTTTCGTAGGAACGATGGCCACGCTTTATTCTGTAGGAAGCGATGCGGACGAAAACAGCCTTACCCTGCGGGAAAAAATGAGTGCAGCTACCTGGTCGGATGGCAGCAAGGTTTATACACTTGCAGCGGGACTGTCTTTGCTTGTTTTCTATGCGCTTGCCATGCAGTGCATGAGTACTCTTGCCATTGTCAGAAGAGAGACCAAATCCTGGAAATGGCCGTTGATTATGCTGTTGTACATGACCCTGCTCGCCTACAGTACCAGCTTTATCACGTATCAACTCTTTTCATAGCGTGCAATCATAGTTTTTATCGCATAGGAAAAAATTTTTCCTAATTTCAATTATGTCTTTTCTTGCGATAGATTTAGGTGGTACCAAACTGGCTCATGCAATATTTTCATGTGAGGGATATATGCTTACAAATGACACTACTGCTGTAGGCGGGCGGAGAGGTAGTGAGATTTGTCAACTGTTAAAGACAATAATCAGAGATCACCTGAAGCCGGGAAATGGGAAACGTGCTGTCGAAGCCATTGGTGTTTCAGTACCTGGAATTTATAATGAAAAATCAGGCACTGTGTGGGCGCCCAACCTGCCCGAATGGGATAATTATCCGCTTAGAAAAGAACTAAAATTCGTATCCCGAAAAGTTCCGTTGATTATCCAGAATGACCGTGCCTGTTATATTATGGGGGAGCGGTGGCAGGGGGCTGCAAAGGGTTGTGATGATGCTCTGTATATTGCTGTAGGCACAGGAGTTGGAGTGGGGGTTATTTCCGGAGGCAGGATAATCCAGGGCAAAAGCGGAGTGGCAGGTGCTGCAGGATGGATGGCACTCGATCGCCCTTTTATACGGGAGTATAAAAAATACGGATGTCTTGAAAGCGTGGCCTCTGGGAATGGAATTGTAAGGCTGGCTCGTGAGGTGCTTGAGAAGAATTATTCATACAAGGGAATTCTCAAAGCGAAGAAAAATTTTACTACAGCAGATGTATTTGATGCGTATTTTAAGAAAGACAAGGTAGCCATGCAGGTGATTAAGGAGTGTATCGGGTTATGGGGAATGATGACCGCAAATATGGTGAGCCTGTTTAATCCGGAAAGAATCATTTTTGGAGGAGGTGTTTTCGGACCAGCAATTTCTTTGATTCCGGCAATTGTGAAGGAGTCTGCAAAATGGGCACAGCCTATAAGTATGAAAGAGGTTGTGGTAACGCACTCATTGTTGGGAGGTAATGCCGGACTATATGGAGCGGCATTCCTTGCAAGAGAAATTTCAAAATCCTCTGTTATTGATGCATAAGAATCTCCCCGCTTTTATTGCCGCTTGTGCCGGAATGCTTCTGTTTGGAGTTTGCCTGATTGCAATGGGATCACTGGCTACAGACTTGCAGGAAAAGTTCCAGCTTAGTGGTACAGAGTCGGGTACGCTGTTTTCTATACTGCCGTTTGGCATTCTTGGAGGGTCATTGATTTTTGGCCCGATATGCGACAAATATGGTTACAGATACCTTCTGATATCTGCGTGTCTCGCGATGTTTGCTGGTTTCGAGGGATTGGCTTACAGTAATTCGCATGAAGCACTACGCGGATTTGTATTTCTTTTCGGCTTTGGCGGTGGGATAATAAACGGGGCCGCCAATGCGGTAGTGTCTGATATTAGTGACACACATAAAGGGGCGAATCTAAGTTTGTTGGGTGTATTTTTCGGGCTGGGTGCGCTGGGGATGCCATTATTATTAAGTGCATTTGATGCACAAGTATCCTCGTTTAAGATAATGGCCATTCTGGGATGGCTACCGCTACTGGTGGCAGTTTTCTACTTGTTTGTAGATTTTCCGCCCGCAAAACATCGTCTGACAAATGGGAGTTTTCAGCTGAAAGGATTGCTCAGTTTGTTACTACTTCTGATTGCTTTTTTTCTCTTCTTCCAAAGCAGTTTTGAAGCGATAATCAATAACTGGACTACCACATACCTTACAGAAAAGGGTACGATGGATAAGGGGACGGCGCTTTTTGCACTATCAATGCATATTGTCGGGATGGTAGTGATGCGACTTCTCAGTGGAAGCGTGTTGCGCAGGGTACCGGAGACACGGTTGCTATGGGCATGTCTGGCGATGCTTTTTGCAGGAGTGGGGCTGATGCAGTTTGGCACAAGTCATATAGTTATTATTATGGGCCTCATACTTTCAGGGGCAGGTCTTGCAGAGGGTTTTCCGCTAATGCTTGGATTTACGGGTAAGCATTTTGCTCATTTGTCCGGTACGGCATTTAGCTTTGTATTTGTAATAGCCCTTGCGGGAAATATGCTTGTAAATTATCTTATGGGGATAATCGTGGATCGATTTGGAATTCACCATCTTACCACGGTTGCCTATGTTGAAATTGCCTGCATGGCTTTTCTTTTCATACTGATTATTCAAAAATTAAAAGACAGATAAAATGATGTTAGCAAAACAATGGCTTGCCAATGCAAGAGACGTGATGACGAAAATTGAAGAAACTCAAATAGAGAATATTCGCAAAGCGGCAGAGATTATGGCGGATAGTATTGAGGCAAAACGATGGGTACACACGTTTGGCTGTGGCCATGCCACTATACCGGTAGAAGAGATGTATCCGCGTATAGGAGGGTTTGTAGGATTTCATCCCATGGTGGAATTGCCATTAACCTTTTTCACTCATATCACAGGAGAAATGGGAGTACACCAGTTTGTTTTTTTGGAGCGTGTGGAAGGGTATGGAGTTGAGATTATGAAGGGATACAATTTTGACGCGAGAGATACGATGTGGATTTTTTCTCATTCAGGGATTAATAATGTGAATATCGATGTGGCCCTGGAGGCAAAGAAGAAAGGAATGAAGGTGATAGCCTTCGGTTCTGCCGCAGCCGCTAAAGGAAAGCAGACACGCCATTCGAGTGGGAAAACTATTTTTGATATTGCAGATGTGGTAGTGGATTCCTGTGCGCCGATTGAAGATGCAAGTGTGCCGGTCAAAGATCATCAGGATAAGCTGGGGCCTGTTTCTACTATGGCTTTTGTAACCTGTGTGTGGATGACGGTAACTACCGTTGCAGAAATTTTAGTGGAGAGAGGATTTAAACTACACATTCATCCTTCGCATAATGTGCCGGGCGACACTACTGCCAAACAGCGGTTAGACGAGGCTTTGGCGGTATATAAAGAACGTATAGCCGGAGTGTAGCAGAGGGCTTTTTATTTTATAGAGCCGTCGTTAAGTTATCTTCGGCGGCTATCTTTTTATAAGTTTTCCTCAGCAGGTACAGTATCTCTATCCAGTCGATTTCTTCTCCACTTTGGTATTTTCCCAAAAGTGAATTTATTTCGGGTGGTGCATTGTCGGGATCTTCAAGAAATGTACTGATTGTTTTCTTTGCATTTCGGCATAGTGTTTCGCGTTCAGCATCAGGCATAGAAATAATTTCATAGACTGCCCATGCAGCAGCAGCGCCGAGAAGCAATGTGGTGAGCTTTTCATTTCTTGTCATGCCAATAAATTTTTTAGTGCTTAGATTTGCAATCTAACCCAAAAATAATCGTTACCCAGTTGAATCGGCTTACAAAGTTTTTATTTCAGTTAGTAGTAATTTGTTTTTTCACACCCGCTGTTTTTGCGCAATATTTTAACGCGCGAGATTATCCTCAGAAGTATTTTATCTATCCTGTGAAAGATGTGCGCATCAGTCTCTCGGCTAATTTCGGGGAGTTGCGGACTAACCATTATCACATGGGGCTCGACTGCCGGACTGATCAGGCTGAAAATAAGACAGTCGTAGCTGCTGCGGATGGGTATGTGTCCAGAGTAAGTGTAGGGCCTTTTGGTTTTGGCCTGGCAATCTATATTAATCATCCCAATGGGCTGACCACGGTTTATGGCCACCTCAACAAATTTTTTCCCGCACTGGAACGGTATGTGAAACAAAAACAATACGAACAGGAGTCTTGGCAGATAAACCTTGAACCGGATCCAACCCGGTTTCCAGTGAAGAAGGGGCAGTTCATCGCACTGAGTGGGAATACAGGCGGAAGCGCCGGCCCTCACGTTCACTTTGAAATAAGAGATACCAGGACTGAAAAAGTGCTTAATCCTCTTCTTTTTGGGATGCCTATTCCGGACAATGTGCCGCCGACCATAGTCCATCTGTATATGTTTGATCGCTGTAAGAGCACCTACGAACAGTCGCCTTTGCATATCCCATTAAGAAAAGTGGGAAATAGATATGTAGCCGCACAGAGTGTCATAACTGCGCATACTGATAAGGTGAGTTTTGGTATTACTGCTAATGACAAGCAAAGTGGAAGTACAAATCCTAATGGTATCTATCAGGGAACCATATTCGTAGATAATGAACCGCTGTCGTCTTTTTTACTAGACAGTATCAGTTATGACGAAACGCGCTATCTAAATGCCCATATAGATTATAAAACAAAACTTGCGGGCGGGCCTTATATCCAGCACCTGAGCCGACTGCCGGGATATCCGGAGGGTGTCTATAAGGATATTCAGGGCGATGGGGTATATGAATTGGACGACTCTCAAGTGCATCCCGTCAAAATAGAAGTAAAGGATGCCAACGGTAATACCTCTGTCATCGAGTTCAGCATTAAGAAAGGATTGATTCGGGAAACAGGTCGCCAGCCAAAGGAAGCATTTTCAAAAGAATTTTTTCCGGGATTTGTGAATGTATTTGAAGAGGGGAATATTCAGATTTATATGCCGGCTGATGCCTTGTATGACTCGCTGCTCTTCAGGGTAACGGAGAGAAAACAACCCGAAGGAAGCGCACTCTCTTCAGTATTCACCGTGGCCAGTCCGTTGGTGCCTATTCAATCTTATATGACGGTGAGGCTGAAGGCGGATGCTGAGGTGGCAGATGATACGAAGGCGCTGATTAGGAGGAGGTGGAAGGGCAGTACGGAGACTGTGCCTGCTATTAAGGAAGGCGAGTGGTACACCGCCAGGTTTCGCACATTTGGAGAGTTTGATTTGGTTGAAGATCATGAGCCTCCCGTAATTACAGGTGGTTTCCCCAATGGAGCTAATCTGGCAGGGCGCACATCTATAGTGTTTACACCGAAGGACAATAATAATGTAATCAAAAACTTCAGAGCAGAGCTGGATGGCAAATGGCTGATGTTTAGCAATGACAAGGGCAGGAACTTTATATATCGGTTTGATGAAAACTGCCCTAAAGGAAAACATGAGTTGAAAATATATGTGGAAGATGCAGTGGGCAACGCCACCGAAAAGGTTTATAACTTTACCCGCTAATAAACTCATTGAATATGGCAGAATTAACTGAAGGAATGGAAGCGCCTGTGTTTACGGCTACAGATCAGGATGGCAAACAATTTTCTTTGGCAGATTATGGTGGCAGGAGAGTGGTGCTCTACTTCTATCCGAAAGATATGACCCCCACCTGTACTGTAGAAGCCTGTAACCTCAGGGATAATTTTGATGCACTGAAAAGAGCCGGTTACGAAGTAATTGGTTTGAGCCCTGACGATGAGAGCAGCCATAAAAGATTTGAGACAAAGCATTCGCTTCCTTTCCGACTGGCAGCCGACCCGGATAAGAAGATTATCAATCAGTACGGAGTCTGGGGCGAGAAAAATATGTATGGAATCCGAAGGATGGGACTGAAGCGAACCACGTTTCTGATAGACGAAAAAGGAGTTATCTTTAAAGTATTCAGGAAACCGAAATCGAAAGTGCATAGTGAAGAAATCCTTGCCATACGTTCGTAATAATCAAAAATTTTTTCTGAAGGAACACTCCTGGATTGCAAGACTTGCTGCGCGGCGGTTAAAGGCGGCCAATATGGCTATCGTGTTGGGCCATACTATACATTTGTGGAATGTTAATCCTGATACATTTCTGAAAAATGAAAGATGGGTAAGGCATGAACTGTGCCATGTAAGGCAGTATGATGAAAATGGATTTTTCTCTTTTATCTGTAAATACCTGTATCAGAGTATCAGGTATGGATACACGAATAACAAATTCGAAGTAGAAGCACGTAAAGCTGAATCGGCCTGATGAGTAGATTATTTGCTCAGATAGATGCTCCTCTCCTTATATAGCTGCCTGAAGTAGGGATCTTTCAGATCTTTAATGAAGCGGATAGATTCGCCGGTACTCTTCATTTCGGGGCCTAATCCCATATTTACATGAGGGAATTTATGGAACGAGAAAACAGGTTCTTTAATAGCAAAGCCTTTCAGCTTTTTCTCAAATGTATAGTCCTTAAGTTTCGCTTCGCCCAGCATCACCTTTGTGGCGATGTTCAGGTATG
This sequence comes from Chitinophagaceae bacterium, assembly GCA_023957755.1. Taxonomy (GTDB): domain Bacteria; phylum Bacteroidota; class Bacteroidia; order Chitinophagales; family Chitinophagaceae; genus Ginsengibacter. The sequence continues at coordinate 82,056 of JAMLGT010000001.1, read as the reverse complement.
GAATCTGATATGCCTTTGCAATAAAAGGAGTAGTGCGCGATGCGCGCGGATTAGCCTCAATCACATACACAATGTTGTCTTTGATGGCAAACTGGATATTGATAAGTCCGCGAATATTGAGCGCTCTGGCTATCTTTTCCGCATATTCTTCCATTGTCTGTACAATGAGCGGGCTTAGGTTGAATTGGGGCAACACTGCATTACTATCGCCACTATGGATACCTGCAGGTTCGATATGCTCCATCACACCCATGACATGAAAAGTATCCCCGTCGAAGATGGCATCAATCTCGGCTTCCTGGCAACGGTCAAGGAAATGGTCAATCAGTATTTTATTACCCGGCAGGTGTTTGAGCAGGCTCAGTACGCCGCTTTCGAGCTCCTCATCGTTTATAACAATGCGCATACGCTGCCCACCCAAAACATAGCTTGGGCGTACTAACACGGGGTATCCCACCTGGTTAGCTACCTCAATTGCCTCATCGGTTGTGTATGCGGTACCGTATTTTGGATAAGGAATCTCAAGTGCTTTAAGCATATCACTAAACCTTCCTCTATCCTCTGCTATATCCATGTTATTAAAGGAGGTTCCAATAATCTTTATCCCCTTCTCATCCAATCTTTTCGCAAGCTTCAGTGCAGTCTGCCCCCCTAATTGCACAATAACACCGTATGGTTTTTCCAGTTCGATGATATCCCAGATATGCTCCCAGAATACGGGTTCGAAATAGAGTTTGTCAGCGATATCAAAATCAGTTGAGACAGTCTCCGGATTACAATTTATCATTATAGCCTCCATTCCACATTCCTTAATCGCCATCAGGCCATGTACGCAGCAATAGTCAAACTCTATTCCCTGTCCTATTCTGTTGGGGCCGCTGCCCAATACAATCACCTTCTTGCGGGTAGAGGGGTGAGATTCATTGTGCTGGATATCTTTTTGGTTGGGTAACATCTGCTTAACTTATTCTAGATTATCTGATTCGAAAGTACTGTAGTAGTAGGGAGTCTCTGCCTGAAATTCGGCGCTGCACGTATCCACCATTTTGTAAACCCTGTGAATACCCAATTCCTTGCGCCTGTTATAAATATCTTCGTCCGTGCTACCATCCTGGAGAATTCTGGCTATTTGTTCATCGCTAAATCCTAAAAGCTTTGCACGAATCATCAACGATTTGGGAAAGTTTTCCAGGCTGGCTTTTGCGATTTCTTTTTCACAATCGCATATTTCCTGAATTTGGTAGATAAACCAGCGGTCGATGCCTGTGTTCTCCCGAATTCTTTTTACGCTTACTCCTGCCATGAGCGCATCTTTGATACGGAATATCCTGTCCCATTTAGGGGTCTTTATGTATTCAGCTAATGCCTCAGAGTGCATGACACTTTTCCCGTAATATCCCAGCCCCACAGCTTCGTTCTCCAGGCTTTGACAAGCTTTTTGCATGGCTTCCGCAAAGCTTCTTCCAATCCCCATTACTTCACCTACAGATTTCATCTGTAGTCCGAGGGTATCGTCTGCTCCTTTAAATTTGTCGAAATTCCATCTCGGAACCTTTACAATTACATAGTCAAGAGCGGGCTCAAAATATGCAGAAGTTACTTTTGTTATTTGATTTTTGAGTTCATCCAGATTGTATCCAATGGCGAGCTTGGTAGCGATTTTAGCGATTGGATATCCGGTTGCTTTACTTGCAAGTGCAGAAGAACGGCTTACTCTTGGGTTGATTTCAATGATGATGATATCCTCGTTTTCAGGGTTGAGTGCAAACTGGATATTACAACCACCTGCAAAATTGCCCAGATCGCGCATTACGCTGATTGACATGTTTCTCATCTTCTGAAAAGCGGTGTCGCTCAATGTCATGGATGGAGCTACGGTGATAGAGTCACCTGTATGTACGCCCATCGGATCCACATTTTCTACAGTGCAGATGATAATGACATTGTCATTATTATCCCGCAGGAGTTCCAACTCAAATTCTTTCCATCCCATGAGCGCTTTCTCTACCAGTACCTCATGCATGGGTGATGCTTTGAGTCCGCGGTCCAGAGCGTCTTCCAGCTCTTCTTTTGCATAAACCAATCCGCCTCCCGATCCGCCCAGCGTGAACGAAGGCCTGATTACGAGAGGATATCCGATTTGCTGTGCGATATCTTTACCTTCCAGAAGAGAGTTAGCCACCCTTGCCGGAGCCACAGGAATTCCCAGCTGTATCATCCACTCTCTAAACAGTTCTCTGTCCTCAGCCTTATCAATTGCCTTGATATCCACGCCGATCAACCTGATATTATTTTTCTCCCATACGCCCAACTCGTCGGCTTCCTTACAGAGATTTAGTGCTGTTTGTCCCCCCATGGTGCCGAGTACGGCGTCTATTTCATTTTCTTCAATTATTTTTTCTATACTTTCTACAGTGAGGGGTAGCAGGTAAATTTTATCGGCAGTCATCGGGTCGGTCATAATAGTAGCCGGATTACTGTTGATAAGAATCACCCTAATTCCTTCTTCGCGAAGGCTTCTGGCAGCTTGTGTGCCTGAATAATCAAATTCACAGGCTTGTCCAATAACAATAGGCCCTGAACCGATGATCAGGACTGTCTTGATAGAATTGTCTTTAGGCATTGAAAAAAGAGAAATGATACTGGGCGGCAAAAGTAATAGAATCGAGGGATTAAATTCTACAAAATGTCAGTTGCTTCGCAGATATTCCACAAAAATTATTATAAAAAGCTGCCAAGGTCTCTGATAGGGTTCCGGGGGAATATGAGTTTCTCATGGCTTTCTATCTAATATCTTGTCCTTTATGGACTCAATTTTAGTATCCCGGCCGCTAAGCACATCATGCCAATTAGGGCCGATATACCAATCCGGTTTCACTCCGGTTCCTTTGGCTTCAGGGTGGTTGTATTGTACCATTCTGAAGAAAGGAAGCCTCACTCTCAGCCCGGAATGGGAGAGGGTGATATTGGGAATCATGATTCCCGAATTGCCATACCATCCGCCGCCGGTTTCCTCACCTGTAATGGTTACCTTGTCTTCACCCTTCACTATGCTGCAAAAGAGTGAAGCTGCTGAAAAAGTAAGCCCGTTCGTGAGTACATAGGTATTTCCGCCAAAGTGATTTCTCTTTCGGGGTTTAAATAAATGGCGTTCCCAATATCCGAAGTGATACTTTCCATCTTTGTTTTTACGGGTGACTAATGTTAAAACCAGATTATATAGTGCACTCTTTTGGATGGTGCCTGAATAAGGATTGAAATTTTTTGATTTGGAGTAGGCAGAGTCTGCCACTTTGAAAGGTTCATTTCTGATGTATTTCGCAAGGGCTACAGCCTTATTGATGTCTCCGCCACCATTGATTCTCAGGTCTATGATGAGGTTTTGGGTGCCATTCTTCTTTAGTTCCCTGAAGCTCTTTCGGTAAAACTTTGTAAGCCTTCCTTTGGTAAATGAATTGACTGTCATCAGCGCAAAGCCAGTGTCGTATCCCAGTGTGCGATACCAGTTCTTATATAATGGCCTCCGTGCACGTTTTCTGATTCTCTCTTTTTTCCTTTCGGTAGCAGGTTTGGTGCTGTCTGTTTTGGGAATATACCAGTTGACGTCGGCTGAATGGCGAACTCCATTACTGTCTGTAAAGTCAATTTTATAGTTTTCATATACCCCAAACACATTCCTGAAGAAAAAAGGGAATGAGGTGCTTAACCTGAGGTAGCTCAGGTTATCAGCATATCCGTCAGTCGACATGTAACTAAATATAGAATCCACAATTTGTGTTGCGCTGATACCATTGATAGATTGTATAAAGGAGCCTTGAGGAATCTCATTGGCCTGTGATCTTTCATTTACCACCATCATACTGTCTTTCCATATTTTCATGGAGAGCGGGAAGGAGGGCACCCTCTTGTTTCTCATAAACTTCTCCCAATTCCTGCTCATCAAAAAGCTGGTGTGCCCACAGTGAATCTTTGAAAGCAATGGGGCAATGATATTCCATGCAAACTCTCTTTCGGTCATGGAGTCGATAATCTTTTTTTCTCCTTCATCGAAGTAGAAGTCCATGCTGTCTTTTGGAGTGTACCAATAGAGAGACGGGTGTTTCTCTTCAAGTGTTTTGCGGAGTTGCCGGTAGTCGGTAGTTAGCTCCTGTGAGGTATATTTTTTATCCGGGTTATAATTACGTGTAGCCGTGCAGGATATGAAAACCATGCTGTATATCAGGAGGGATATGATTCGTCCGGTCTTCAATACCCTTTGCATGCGCTATCCTTTCACGTTAATGGGGTTCCATCCCTGGGCAATGAGATCGTGTGCACTGCCTCCTTTGGTAATTAATTTATTGCCTTTTTCGGGTTCGGTGATATAGCCTATTATTGAAATATCAGGATGCTGGCTGACGGCTTCATATTCGGTCTGTGCTATAGTGAAGAGCAGTTCATAATCCTCTCCGCCACTTAAGGCACATGCGGTAGGATCCAGTTCCAGTTTATAGGCAAATTGACGGGCGTCTTCATTTATCGGAATCTTTTCCTCATAGATCACACTGCCGCATCCGCTTTTTTCACAGATATGAAGCAGGTCGCTACTGAGCCCATCGCTTACGTCAAGCATTGCGGTGGGTTTAATGTTTTTTTCAGCAAAAAACCCAATGATATCCTTTCGGGCTTCGGGCTTTAAAATACGTTGTACGATGTATTTTTGGTTTTCGAAGTCAGGCTGTACGCCCTGGGTTTCCATCCATATCTTCTTCTCCCGTTCCAGTAAGGTAAGTCCTAGAAAAGCGCTTCCCAAATCGCCGGATACGCAGATGAGGTCGCCCTTTTTAGCTCCTGAACGCGTAACGAAATTGCCCGGAGCCACTTCTCCCAGCGCAGTGACACTAATAATCAGGCCCTTTTGCGAAGATGTGGTGTCGCCACCCACAAGGTCCACATCGTAATATCGGCAGGCTGCATACACGCCTTCATAAAGTTCCGCAAGCGCCTCTACGCTAAACCGGTTACTAAATGCAATACTCATAGTGAGCTGTTGGGGGACGGCGTTCATGGCATATACATCGCTTAGGTTTACCACCACACTCTTATAACCGAGATGCCTGAGCGGGGTATAGGCAAGATCGAAGTGAATTCCTTCTACAAGCATATCTGTAGTTACCACAGTTTGCTTACCGAAATGATCTATTACAGCTGCATCGTCTCCTACGCTCAGGATAGTCCCCGCATTGCGGGTTTCATTATTTTTTGTGAGATGGTCGATAAGGGCAAATTCGCCAAGTGAATCGACCTCTGTTCTGGTTTCTTCATTCATATTCATTCTATTTACAGGGCATCTTCAACAGTTCCATTTACATATTGCAGGAGCTCATTGTGGATATGCCCGTTTGTAGCCACTATACCGTATTCGTAGGGCGAATATTTCTCCCCTTTCATATTGGTTACTTTTCCACCTGCTTCTTCCACAATCAGGTATCCGGCAGCGCTGTCCCACGCATGAAGCTGGTGTTCGTAGAAACCGTCGAACCTGCCGGCTGCTACCCAGCACAAATCGATGGCGGCGCTCCCCAGCCTCCTTACAGGAATGCCTCTTGTAACCAGCCGTTCGAATACCTGAAGTGGGCCATTCGCCTGGCGAATATACGTATAAGGGAATCCTGTTACGAGGCAACTGTGGATTACCTCTGTCTTTTTTGATACGTGAATAGGCTGGTCGTTAAGGAAGGCGCCTTTTCCTCTTTCAGCGAAGAAAAACTCTTTAATAAAAGGGTTATAGACCGCACCCATTACCATTGTGTCATTGTGTTCTATTCCGATACTGACACAGCAGATAGGAATACCATTGGCGAAATTGATTGTGCCATCGATGGGATCGATAATCCATTTATAGCCACTATCAGTTTTTACCTCCGGGCTTTCTTCGCTCACAATACCATCGTCCGGAAATGCAGATTTAATAATCTTAATAATTGCCTTCTCTGATTCAAAATCGGCCTGCGTTACCAGATTGTTTACACCCTCTTTGTTGGAGACAGTAAATTTGCCATTGAAAAAACGCTCTAATTCATGTGCGCCGGCATACGTCGCATCGCTTAAAGTTTGTCTGTACATAATGCAAAGATTGTCTATTTTTATGAACCTCCCGAAGCCGGTTTGGGATAATAGTGCAATTTTTGGCAACCAGACCGGGTTTGAGCAGGAATGGATCACGAATAAATAATACGTACTGCTGCAACTCACTGTAATCATAGTTAATTATAATGTCAGGTATTTTTTGGAGCAATGCCTTTATGCCGCGACCGCTGCCTTGCAGGGCATTGCCGGCGAAGTGATTGTCGTGGATAATGGCTCTACGGACGGAAGCCGGGCATATTTTGAAAAGGGTTTTCCCGGGGTACGGTTCATTTTCAGCGAGGAGAACCTGGGGTTTGCGAGGGCGAACAACCTTGCACTGAAAGAGGCACAGGGCGAGTACATACTTTTTTTGAATCCGGATACTATCGTAGCAGAAGACAGTTTCAGGAAGTGCCTTGATTTTTTCGGTTCTAAAGAGGATGCAGGAGCACTTGGAGTGAAAATGATTGATGGAAATGGGAGGTTCCTGAAAGAAAGCAAACGCGCCTTCCCTGACCCCAAAACATCTCTGTATAAACTTTCTGGACTTACATCATTATTTCCCCGGTCAAAGGTATTTGCACGTTATTATCTGGGCCATCTTGGCGAAGATGCAATTCACGAAGTGGAAGTGCTTGCCGGCGCGTTTATGATGGTGAAACGTCATGTGTTGGATGTTACGGGCGGGTTTGATGAAGATTTTTTTATGTACGGCGAGGATATTGACCTGAGCTATCGTATCCGGGAGGCGGGATTCCGGAATTACTATTTTCCCGAGACTGTAATCATACACTTTAAGGGAGAAAGCACGAAGAAAGGAAGTATTGACTATGTAAAAATGTTTTACAAGGCCATGAGCGTGTTTGCAAAGAAGCATTATGGGGGGTCAAGATCAGGCTTTTTTAATTTTTTTATACAGACGGGAATTTTTTTCAGGGGAATCCTGTCCGGCCTTAAGCGCGGGTTGCAGAGTGTGGCCGGCCTGGTGCTGCTCGATGTGTTAGTTATACTGCTTAGCTTCGGAATTATCAGAGCTGTTATACCTTCTTTGGGAGGAGACTACGCAACACTAAACCCGAATACGTATTGGAATTTTTGGGGTATTTACGTACTTGTGTACATGTTATGTGCTTTTTTGTGGGATGTATATGAGCGTGGCTATTGGCAGAGAAGGCTGAACCAGTCTTTCCTCCAGTCAATCATTCTGCTGTGGGGAGTTTTTATTGTGTTACCTGATAGGTTCAGTGCGCTGACCACAAGTGTAGGGCTTGCTGCGCTACTTTCGTTCCTTATAATTTCCATTGCCAGAAAAGTGCTTACACTTTCGGGAACGATTCCCGCATACAGGAAGTTGTCCGGTATGATAGATGTGGTAGTAGGCGCAGAAGAGGATTTGGCTGCACTCAGGGATATACTACATCAGGATGGAGAGCCTGATTTGGGGATTCGCATTGTAGAATTAAAAGATGTGGCAGAGAGAAAACCCACGCGTCGATTTCACTTTTTTACATCTCCGGAGACCCGGAGAATCCTGTTTTGCCTCGGGAGTTGTTCGTATCGGGAGGTGATCAATTTCTTGCCACATCTCCCTTTGAATACTATTGCTGCATTTTTTACAAGAGGATGTCAGTCTGTAATTTCCGGAAGGGGAGAAGGGCAGTTTATCTGATTGGATACCTGAGACGTTTAACAGATTTGTTGCTAAATAGCGGCACTCTGATAGTGAGATTCTTTTATTATTTCCGAAATTGCGACCTAAATATTTTCTGAATGACCTATAACAGTTACAGGCCTTCGCAGACTCCGATTCCGGTAGTAATCAATTTAATTATTGTCAACTGTTTGATTTTTTTATGTCAGTATTTATTTGATGACAAGTTTTATATTACTGCCCGGTTTGCTCTTTATGGCATGGAGGATCCTAATTTCCGGCCCTACCAACTGATTACCCACATGTTTTTGCATGGCGGATGGGCTCATCTGTTGTTTAATATGTATGCACTCTGGCTTTTTGGCTCTATGCTTGAGCGCAACTGGGGGCCTAAAGTATTTATTATTTTCTACCTGCTCAGCGGTCTGGGTGCAGCTTTTGCGCAGATATTACTGATTCCTGGAAGTGTAGCAGTCGGTGCTTCCGGAGCTATTATGGGGTTGCTGGCCGCATTTGCCTATACGTATCCCAATGTACAGTTTTTTATAATTCCCTTTCCTTTCGCTATCAAAGCCAAATGGATCGTAGTGGTATATGTGCTAATTGACCTGTTTGGCGGGATGTCGTCTATCCGTAGTGCTACCGGTGGCGATGGTATTGCACACTTCGCCCATCTGGGGGGTCTTGCCACAGGATTTCTGCTCATGATTTTCTGGATTTCGAAAAGAAGCCGAAGATATTAAGATCAGGCACTATTCTTTATGTCAATCATTTGGGTAACTTTACCTTGATAAACACTTTTAAGGATGGGCGAGTCGGAAAGATATATCAGCAGACGGACCAGGAGAATCACGCTGGGAGATGATAACAACGCTTTAATGGCACTTGTAGCCATAAATGCAATGCTATTTGTATGCTTTGGGATTATTAAGACTATATACAATCTGACGGGATCGGGAGCAGAGTTGTTCCAACAGGAAATTATGCCCTGGGTGGTTATGCCTGCAAAACTGGAAAGCCTGGCCGTAGCGCCATGGACGGTGCTTACCTATATGTTTGTACATACCGGGGTCATTATCACTATTGTCAATCTGATATGGCTTTGGGCATTTGGCAGTATTCTGCAGACAATGTCCGGTAACAAAGTGATTATTCCGCTTTACCTGTATGCAGGAATAGCCGGAGCCATTTTTTTTCTCGGCGGAAGCTATCTGTTTCCTGCCCTCAGAGCACAGGTAGGGCATTTGTATCTCTCAGGGGCTACGGCTTCTGTAGTTGGCGTGGCAGTAGCTACCACCTATCTGGCGCCCCGTTATCGGCTTTTTCCTATGATTGCAGGAGGGATTCCTCTTTGGGTTGTAACCGCTGTTTTTCTTTTGATTACGTTTGTTTCTACTTCGGCCAACCCGGGTAATGTGGTTGCCTATACAGGCGCCGGGCTTTGTGGTTACTTTTTCATGTATTTCTATAAGAGAGGGCGCGACTGGGGCCTGTGGATGAATGAGGTGTATCAGTGGTTCATACAGTTGTTTGAACCCGGGAAGAAAGCAGGCAGAGAAAGTGTACGTGAGGCAGTGTTCTATAAGACCGGAGGCCGAAAACCATATATAAAACAACCTGTGGTAACACAGGATAAGATAGACAGTATCCTTGACAAGATTAATCAGTATGGGTATGACAGCCTGACTGATGAAGAAAAGTCCATTCTCAAAAAAGCTTCTGAAGAAGAGTTTTAGTTTGGTATGGCTGTTTATTAAAAACCGCTACAAATGCCCTTCCGTTTCTTACGATGGTTTACCAAAACCGTTATCATCACAATTAATGTAATCGTTGGGATACTCTTCCTTGGAGGTGCCTATGCCAGCGACTTCAATCCTGAACGGTATTGGATTATGGGGTTGCTTACCATATTGCTTCCGGTTTTTATTCTTTTGTTATTGTTATTTCTGATTTTCTGGGTAATGATAAGGCCCAGATGGAGCCTTCTTTCTATAGCCTTTCTGGTACTGGGATGGAATGCGGTGAAGAATATTTTACCTATAAGGCTGCCCTATGCGTTTCAAATGAAGAAAGACTCCGGGGTTATCCGGGTAATGAGTTGGAATGTAGAGCAGTTTGCAATTCAGAAGCTTAAGAAATATCCCGACAGGAAACAGCGGATATTAGACCTGATAAATGAATATGATCCTGACATTGCATGCCTTCAGGAAGTGGTAGCCGGTGAGGAGACTAAAAGTATTAATAATCTGAATGATATAAATAGCAGATTGAAGTTTCGTGATTACTTCTACGCGTACCAATTGTCAAATGATTTTGATCGGCATCATCATTTTGGCACAATGATTTACTCGAAGTACCCGATAATCCATAAGCAGTTTGTTGTGAATAGTCCCGATAATTATAATTCTACCTTTCAGTATATAGATGTATTAATAGGCAAAGACACCGTGCGGATATTTAACGCCCATCTGCAGTCGCTCCGGTTTTCAAAAGAAAACCGGAATTATCTGGACAGAGGAGAGATTACCACCACGGCGGTTCGGGAGTCTGGCAGCATAATCAGGCGAATCAGGCGAGGTGCATTAAGAAGAGCTGTGCAGGCAAGAGAGATAAAGGATGTGATGAATCACACACCCTATCCTGTGATTATGTGCGGTGATTTTAATGATGTACCGGTGTCGTATGCATACGAGACAATCGGAAGGAATATGCAAAATGCCTTTGTAAAGAAAGGATATGGGCTGTCGCGGACATTCAATGAGATTTCGCCGACTTTAAGGATCGATAATATTTTCGCGGATAATCATTTTGTGATAGAACAGTTTGTTCGGGTTAAGAGGATACTGAGCGATCACTATCCGGTGATTGCAGACATAAGAATCAACGAATAGCCGGTAGTAGTATGAAGTGTAGTTTTCAGAAATATAATCTGCAGTTTAAAGAAGCGGGTACTACCTCGCGGGGTACCCTCCTTCAGAAGGACACATTTATCCTGACTCTTGCAGGCAAGGACCGGGTGGCTTACGGGGAGTGCAACCTTTTTCGTGGGCTTGCGTTTGATGACAGGCAGGGATATGAAGAAAAGCTGGCCAAAGTGTGTGATGCACTTCCAATCAGGAGATGGGATATGCTGGAAGAGTTGACAGCCTGGCCCTCCATCCGTTTCGGGGTGGAGACGGTGTTGAGGGATGCAGATAATGGATTTCGAAGAGTGATTTTTAAGGAGATTGTGCCGGAAGACGGATTCACCATACCGGCTAATGGGCTTATCTGGATGGGCTCAGATGAAGTGATGAGAAAGAGGATAGAAGAAAAACTACAGCAGGGCTATAAGAATATCAAACTTAAAATCGGTGCTCTCGATTTTGAGCGCGAAGTGGACCTGCTGAGGTATATCAGAAACCATGAAAAGGGCAGTGGGGTCACCATCCGCCTGGATGCGAATGGAGCTTTTGGCCCACAGGAGGCGTTGGAAAAATTAAAAAGGCTGTCAGACTTTGGAATTGAATATCTCGAACAACCTATCCGTCAGGGGATGTGGCAGGAGATGGCGGCAATCATAGAGAAGAGCCCCATACCCATAGCGCTTGACGAAGAATTGATAGGTGTCAATAGTCATGAAGAGAAGTTAAAGTTAATAGACACTTTGCGTCCGCCGTTCCTTGTCCTTAAGCCTGCACTAACCGGGGGATTTGCCTCATGCGACGAGTGGAATCAGCTTGCAAAGCGAGCCTCCGGGGAATGCGTAATAACTTCTGCACTGGAAAGTAATATAGGGCTTAATGCGATAGCCCAGTACACTGCCACCCTTAATCCCGTACGGCCTCAGGGTTTAGGTACCGGAACCCTGTTCACCAATAATTTTGGTTCACCGTATGTGACGGATGCCATGGGATTACACTATGACCCGTTGCGGTCATGGGATTTAAGCTTATTATGATGAATTACCGTAATTACCATACGCTGACTATTAACGGAATTCGGCTCTCAGGAGAAGAGATTATACAATATTGCCAGTCATCAGAAGAAGTGTTTATGCAACAGATAGGTATATTCGTAAAAGAGTGGTTGGGCGAATCTCCTTTGGTTGAGGTAAGAACGAGTGGGTCGACAGGAATTCCCAAGTTGATATGGGTGGAGAAAGTGAAGATGCTGGAGAGTGCGAACATGACGGCGCGATATTTCAGATTCCAGGAGGGAGATACCGCGTTATTGGCTCTGCCGGTCAGCTATATTGCAGGTAAGATGATGGTCATAAGGGCTTTTTATTCAGGGCTCCACCTGGTTTGCATCCCTCCTTCCGGCAATCCGATTGCAGGGATCGATGAGACTGAAAATATTGATTTTGCCCCCTTCACACCGATGCAGTTAGAAGCCGTTACAGATGCCCCGCAGATCAGAAGGATATTGCTGGGAGGGGCGCCGCTTGACCCGATGCTTGAGCAGAAACTGCAATCATTTACCTCTGAGGTGTATCATGGGTTTGGGATGACAGAGACTCTTAGCCATATCGCATTAAGAAAAGTAAACGGGGTGGGGAAATCGGAAAGTTATCGGGCACTGGAAGGGGTAACCTTTGATACGGATGAAAATAATTGTCTGATAATAGATGCCCCCTTTCTGGAAGAGGAAATTATTACCCGTGACGTAGTAGAGCTATTGTCAGATACTTCATTTATCTGGAAGGGAAGAATAGATTATGTAATCAACAGCGGAGGAATTAAGATTTTTCCCGAAGAACTGGAAAAGGCATTATCCTTCCTCACCAGAAGGTTCTTTTTTGCGGGGATGCCTGATGAACGATTTGGAGAACGTGTGTGCCTGTTTATAGAGGGAGAGGCTTATAGTGATGAACGAATGATAGTGCTCCACGATCAGTTGAACAGGGCGCTGGATAAGTATTCGCGTCCACGCGATATCTATTTTATTCCCTCTTTTCAGGAGACCGGTTCGGGGAAAATAAATCGAATGGCTAACAGGGAAATCGTACTTTCTAATTTAAGAGGATAGCTCTTTTGTGGGCAACAACTAGAACATAGCTTCTACAAGATCATCTGCTGTAATATTGGAGAAGTAATCGGCCAGATTGAATTCAGACAACTTTTCGCGGATTGCTTTTTCGTTATGAGGGGTTCCTTCTATGGCTCTTTCTATTTCCTCAATGTCATGTACATGAAAGAAGTCTCCAAAAATTTTCACTTTCCTGATGATGCCATTCTCGGCATCCATATTCATTTCTATAATGCCGCCCGGACTTTTGATGGCCTTTTGAAAATTGTATTTCGGAGAATAGCCATAGTTCCATTCATAAGTAGCATATTTCTTATCTCTTAGCTCACCTATCTTCTTAAGGTCTTCTTCTGTGAATTCATACATCCGGCAATTATCAGAAGTGCTTACCACATAATCCATAATCTTGTGGGTAAACTCTTCAATGGAGAGCGGCTGTGGCAGGTATTCTGAAATATTGGTTACCCGTTTGGGGACAGATTTTACAGCCTTATCCTGAAATTTCAGAGGATTTACTTTTAATGCCTCGCTGACATTCTTCATCTCAGAAGAAAAGAGCAGGGTGCCGTGATGCAGTACTTTATCCTTGAAAATGTGCTCCGCATTACCTGATATCTTCTTTCCATCAATGGTGATATCATTTCTGCCTTCAAACTTTGCAGGTACGCCGAGGCTTTGGAGGACTTCCACTATGGGACGTGTAAATTTTTCGAAGTCTATCAGTTTGCCACCTTCCACAGTCTTAGTAAAGGAGAAGTTGAGGTTGCCCATATCGTGATATACAGCGCCACCTCCTGAGAGCCTGCGCACCACATGAATCCCGTGCGACTTCACATAATCATAATTGATTTCTGAAAGTGTATTCTGGTGCTTCCCGACAATAATAGCATTATCATTCTGCCAGAGCATAAAGCAATCTTCTTCTATGTTCTTAAAGATGTACTCGTCGGTAGCGATGTTGAAGTAAGGATCTGTCGACTTATGAAAAATGCAAAGCATAATTAAAACTTTGCCCGCAAATTTACGGAAAGGATCGGAAGGAAGTATAGGGCCTGCATGATTGTACACAGGGCAACAGTAACCACCTACTTCTCCTTACCTGTCAGGAAGAGTTGATTTTTAGGCACCACCTTTACCTTGTCGCCGTCTTTGAGCGTCTTGGAAATCACATCGTATGGATCTGATACCACTTTGTCTCCTTTATTGATTCCTGACGTGATTTCGATATAGTTGATATCCTGAATGCCGGTCATTACCTTTTTCTTTGAGACAGTACCCTTTGCTGAGTCCACCACAAATACTACCACATCAAGATCATTGTCCTCCATGCCGACACCTGTTCCTTTCAGTGAGTCAGGCTTCTCTCTTGTGGTTACTGCGTTGATGGGCACACTCAATACGTTTGTTTGGGTCTGAGTTTGTATGTCCGCACTGGCATTCATTCCCGGCCTGAATGGAAATCTCTTCTTGTGGGCCGGGTCAATGAGGTCGCTATATGAAGCCGGATCCAGACGGATATAAACTTTATAGTTTGCCACATCACTGGAGGTGTTGGCATTTGCCGAGCCAATACCTGCAGAGGCAGCACCGTTATTGCTACTTGCGATCTGAGTAACTACCCCTTTGAACTTTCGGTCATTATAGGCATCTATTTCAATAATAGCGCTGTCGCCCAAGTGTACCTTGGGGATATCGTTTTCTCCCACGTCGACCCTCACCTCAATTTTGCTCATATCTGCAATGCGCATCATCTCCGTACCTGCCATCATGGAGCTACCTACTACGCGTTCCCCTTCTTTTACATTCAGCAAGGATACGATGCCGCTCATAGGGGCTGTTAGGGTGGCCCGCCCAATATCTTTGTTAGCCTTTTCAAGTCCGGCTTTGGCACTGGCTACGCTGGCAATTGAACTGGAAACACTTTGTTGCGATGCTTTATAATTTGCCTGGGCAGTCTGGTACGCAGCCAGGGCTGTGTTAAACTCATTTTGAGAAATGACTTTATCATCAAATAGCTGTTTCTGCATTTTGTAGGTTTTCTCGGCCTGTTCCATCTGAGCCTGAGAGGCCTGCAGTCCGGCTTTTGCGTTAGCTACCATTGCTTCCTGCTGGTTGACGATGGCGGCTGCCTGGTCTCGCTGCGTGGCATAAATATCGCCATAAATCTGAGCCAGCACCTGGCCCTTTACCACGCTGTCCCCTTCTTTAACGTTTAGCATTACAATCTCACCCGAAATATCAGGAGCCAGCGTAATTTCTACTTCCGGATATACTTTCCCACTGGCGTTCACTGTCTCTATAATGGTACGCTCTTCGGCCTTTTCGGCAGAAACACGGAGGCCTTCTTTATCGCCGATCACTCCGGCCTTGCTTAGGCCTATGATAATTGCGATTACTGCTACAAGTCCTATGATCGTCCATTTTAATGTCTTATTCATCTTTTATGAATTGTATGCTTGAATAGTTTTAAAGTTTGATTCCCTGTCCTTTGTAAAACTCAAGTACTTTCATCTTAAACACGTAATCATACCTGTTAAGTACCTGTTGAAGTTTTGCTTTGAACAAATTATTTTGGTTGGTTATCTGCTCCAGTGTGGTGAGCATTCCTACGTTATATCTTTTTGTACTGAAGTCATAACTCTTCTGTGCGGCATCTACAGCTTTCTGGGCAGATGTAAATTTCTCCAGTGCTACGACTGCGAGATTGTAAGCACGATAAATATCCTGCTTTAAGGTAGCATTATCCTGCTCTTTCTGATACTCCAGATTTCTGACATTGAGCAGCGCGCGCTGGTAGTTGGTTCTTGCCTGTCCGCCATTAAAGAGGGGTATGTTAATTGAAATTCCTACCTGCTGCCCAAAGTTGTTGCTAAACTGCGTACCCAGTGGATCTGATGTCACATAGCCATTCTTGCCTCCGAGAGTAAAGATGGGTCTTAATACATTTATATATCCTCCTGAATTGTCGGGTATCACATAACCGCTGGGGCCATATCCTGTAAGTGTCTGGTTGTACACGGGGGTTCTAAAGTATCCATAATTTGTATTGAGGCCACCATATCCTGAAATTGAAGGGTACATGCTTCCACGGGCAGCCTTCACCCTGCTTTGAGCAGCTTTAATTTGAAATTCATTGACTCTTTGTTGTGGCAGGTTTTGTAATGCCAGTTGATACACATGGTCTGGTTGCAACTCTCCGATAGGCTCCAGAGGGATCTGGTCGATTGGGGGCGTCTCTACATCGAATGGCAGGCTTGCATCCAGATTCATATAAGCTTTGAGTACATATTTTGCATCTGAAACATTGCCTTTGGCAGATACCAGATTGGCGCTGTCATTGGCTAATTGAGCTTCTACTTCTATTGCATTGAGTTCGGGCAGTGCACCTGCATTAACCTGTTTTCTTACAATTTCTAATTGAGAAATACTTTGTTGCAATTGCACGTCGGCTATATCTGCCTGCTCCTGAGCAAGTAATATTTGCAGGTAGGCATTGGCTACCGTAAGGGCAAGATCATTTTTTAGTTTATCTACATTAGCAAATGCCGACATCTTGCTCCACTCATCAGCCATAATGCTGTTTTTCTTTGAGAAGAAGTTGAAGATATCCACACTACTCTGAAACCCGAGAGAGACAGAAAAATAATTTTGATTCTCCAGAACACCTGTAGCGGGGTTGGCACTTTTACCAAATCGCATACCGTCGTTGTTGCTGATGTTGGCAGTGGGTAGCGCAGAAAGCTTACTCTGCTTGTGAGTGAGGTCGGCTATTCTGGCCTGTATTTCTGCCTGATGTATCCCGATGTTGTTTGCAACGGCATATTCTACACATTCCTGTAATGTCCATTTCTTTTGAGCATTAGAGGAAAGGCAGGCTACCGAAAAAAGTAAGAGTAAGACTGCTTTCATAAGGGGGTAAATTTAGTAAAAGGCTATTTCCTCAGAAGGTCAAATACAGAAATGATAAAAAGTTTTAACAAGTTTATAGTTTTTAATGACGGAAGTGCCTCCTTTCAGTCATCACCATTACGAGGCCGTGTTTGCGGCAGTAGTCTATTGAATCCTGATCGCGGATTGATCCGCCGGGTTGTATAAAAGCACTGATGCCGGCTTCATGCCCCATTTTTACGCAGTCGTCAAACGGGAAGAATGCATCACTCGCCACCACAGCATTGTTCAGGTTAAGGCCAAATTGCGCAGCTTTTTGAATAGCATGTCGCAGGGCATCTACCCTTGAAGTTTGTCCTGCACCCTTGCCTATGAGTTGAAGGTCTTTCACGATGGCAATTGCATTGCTTTTCAGATGCTTGCAAACCATATTGGCAAAGATCAGGTCTCGTCTTTGTTTTTCGTCTGACATAGCCCCTCCCACCTCTTTCCATTCTGTGAAGTTTCCGGTGTCCACTTCCTGAACTAATAAACCATTAAGCAGGCTTTTGGATACTGTCTTTGTATCCGCATATTTCTCAAGGCGCAGCAGGATTCGATTCTTTTTGGTTTTCAATTCCTGTAGTGCATCCTCATCAAAGTCGGCCGCAATCAGCACTTCAAAAAATAAGTTTTTCAATGCAGTGGCGGTAGCAATATCCACTTTGCTATTCACTATGAGGATACCCCCAAATGCACTCTCAGGGTCTCCGGCAAGTGCAGCATTAAAAGCGTCTAATACATTGCTTCGCTGTGCAATGCCACACACGTTTGTGTGCTTGATGATGGCAAAGGTGATACCGTCTGCCGTGTTGAATTCAGACATTAACTGAGTGGCTGCTTCCACATCCACCAGATTGTTATAAGAAAGTTCCTTGCCATTCAATTGCGTGAAAAGCTCGTTAAGGTCACCAATAAACGAAGCGTGCTGATGTGGATTTTCTCCATAACGCAGTGTGCGCTTTGTGGTAGAGAATGGATTCGGGAATGAAGTGTGGTTGAAATAATTTGAGATGGCAATATCGTATCTGCTGCACACATTGAAAGCTTTGGCAGCAAATGCCTTTCTTTCATCGAGGCCTGATGACCCATTTTCGTTCTGAAGCATTGCTGTCAGCGCACTGTAATCATCTTTATCGGCTATCACCAGTAAGTCTTTAAAATTTTTTGCAGCTGCACGGATCATGGAAGGGCCTCCGATATCAATTTTCTCTATGATGACACTCTCTTCATTTGTGGAAGCAACTGTTTTTTCAAACGGATAGAGATCCACAATCACCAGGTCGATTTCGGGGATATGATACTCCTTCATTTCTTCACGGTCTTTTTCATCAGACCGTCTGGCAAGGATACCGCCAAATATCACCGGATGGAGTGTCTTCACCCGTCCGCCGAGAATTGAAGGATAGCCTGTAAGCGATTCCACATCAGTACACTCGTGCCCTTGCTCTTCTATAAATTTGCGGGTGCCCCCGGTAGAGTAAATCTTAATTTTTAATTCAGACAGAATTTGCAGAACAGGCTCCAGCCCTGTCTTGTCAAAAACAGAAATTAAAGCAGATTGAATTTTCTTTTGCATAATGACGGCAATGGAATGTTTAAAAAAATCTGTCAGCCACCCTGTCCGGGTATGCTGAAAATTTGGGAGTGCAAATGTAGGCTATCAGGAGCGTTTCTCCGATTTTGGGGGGTAAAAGTTGGCAGACTGATATTTACTTTAGGAAATCAGGGCCTTAATGGCGTATTTGAAGTGCGAATTTCTACAGAGCTGGTGGGAGTGCTTGAAGTCTCAATTAGTTTACCCGTTTCCGCACTTTCATTTTGTGGTACGTACGGAGGAGAAAACCACTGAGCCGAGAGAAAAAGGATGCAGCAAACTAATGCGGCCTTAAGGGCTGCAGTGGTCTTTCGCATCAGCCATACCAGAATAAACAGTACTATACCACCCATCATATAACTCTCCCATAAATTAAAATGGATATCTCCCCAGACAGTAAAAGTGAAAGAGTCGATATAGATAATGAAATCATTAAGCCATTCGAAAGTCCGTGAAACAACTTTCCCTAGTAGCTGAGGTATCAGAGGAAGCTGGGCTGAAAGCACAAGGATTACAGCTGACCAAAGCCCGACAGATGCCAGCGGGATAGCTACAAGATTCGCAACCAGAAAGAGCATAGGAAACTGGTGAAAATAGTAAATACAAAATGGCAGTGTGAACAATTGCGCCGCAATTGATACAGAAACCAATTGCCAGGAATAGTCCACCAGTTTGTTTCTAAATTCTAACCAGCGATACACAGGCCTCTGAACAACGAGAATGCCGAGCACTGCCATATAACTCAGTTGGAACCCCACATTCCATAGTAATAATGGTTTAAAGATCAGCAGCAGGAATGCCGAGGCAGACCAGAAATTATAAGTGGGCACGCGCCGGTTGATCAGGCGCCCGAGGTGCAGGCCGCTGAACATGACCGCCGCGCGCATTACCGAAGGAGAGCCGCCGGTCATGATGGCGAAGAACCAAATACCCCCAAGGATAACTATAGCCTTTGCGGTTTTGCTGCGCGATAGCAGGGGTATTATTTCAGCTACCTTCAATAGTAAAAGATAGATCAGCCCTAGGTGCAGACCCGATATTGCCATAATGTGTACTACGCCGGCATTGCTGTATGCCTGTACAAGGTCTTTGTCTAGTTCTGTTCTGTCGCCCGTAAGTAACGCTCTGGCTAGGGCAGTTACCTGGCCATCCTTCAAGTGTGTTTCAAAAATATGGTTGATATAGGAGAGGGAACGGTTGACCACTATCTCTAAGGCGGTGAGTTGTTTGCGTCCGGCAGGGGCCCATTCGTTTCCTCTGAGGTAAGCCTGATGATATATCTGTTGATTTGCAAGGAAATTGCGGTAATCAAATCCTGAAAAAGATGCAGGATTTTCAACTTCTTTGAATTTGTTTTTAATAAGCAATATATCCCCGTATCTGATTTGGGATGCATTGCTGTCTTTAGCAAGATAGATTATGGTCTTCCCCTTTACAGTATTTTCACACTTGCCATCGAATGCGGAGATTATCTGTGCTTCTACTTTGAAACTTTTAGGCTTTTCGATCGCTGTGGATGAGGCCCTGACCATAAACACAGATGACGTATGCAGAGAATGGCCATACCATGTCTGCTGTTTGCGAATATCATGGAAGTTGAATAGGGCTATGCCACTGAGATAGACAAATAGCATAATAACTACTCCGGAAATGGAGGCATGTGCGAAGCGTACAGAGGCCCTTCTCATAGAAAAATAAAACAGCAACAATATCAACGCAATTCCGGAAATCACCAGTGGGAGCATAGGGATATCAAAATACTTTCCGGTGATAATACCCCCCATGAGCGGGAATATAAGCCTTGTGAAGGGAGCCTTTTTCCAAAGTGGTATCTGCCCGAAATGCGTCATGACAAGATTGGCCGGTTGATTTCAGGATGAATGTATTTCTAAAAAATGTGGCCTCGTCGGGTTAAATGACCCTTTTCTTACTTGTCTTCAAAATCAATGCAGGGCCGTAATTCATTTGATCAGGTGTGTAAACCAGGCAGTTCTTGGATTGGGGTGAGAAATAGCCCTATGGTTGCCATCGGCATAAAAGGAAAAATACCCTCAACAGGGTATAGACACACAATGATTGCGGAGATAGATTTACAGGAAATTTTAAAACAATAAAAAAATGAAAAAGGTTCTCTACTTTTTAACGGGAGGCATACTCTTTACTACGCATTTACTTGCCAATAACATTCTGGTGGATAATGCAAACTTATCTGGGAAAAATACCTCTACCCATACAACGAATGTCACCTTTGATGTGAGTTGGGAAAATAGCTGGCGCACAAGCACCAACGAAAGTAACTATGACGGTGCGTGGATTTTTGTGAAGTATAGAAAAAATGGCACGAACGACTGGCGACATGCCACCATCACCAGCGCCACAGGAGCTACAGGGGCGTCCACTCAGGTACCTGCAGACGGGAAAGGAATTTTCATTTACAGAGATGCTGACGGAATAGGTAATGTCAATTTCACCGGAAATACACTCTTGTGGAATTATGGAGCCGATGGCCTTCTCGACAATGAAACGGTTGAAATTCGTGTCTTCGCTCTGGAAATGGTTTATATCCCTGCCGGTAGTTTTTATCTTGGAAGTGGCGGCACTGAAAATTACTCTTTCAGAGATGGCAACACCACCAACCCTTATCTGGTAAGTTCAAACGACCCTATTCCGTTGGGCAACTCGGCCACCGGAATGCTGAATCCCAATGGACTTGGCGCTCTTTCAGGCGATATCCCTTCTGCATTTCCAAAGGGGTACAATGCGATATGGACTATGAAATACGAATGTAGCCAGCAGCAATTTGTGGATTTCTTAAACCATTTGGACCTGGCAAGAGCTAATGCAAATAATGTGAACCTCATTTTTACCGGGACACATCCTAATCTGGTGGCTCCGGCTCCGGATAAGGCTATGAATGGCTTAGGGTTTCTACGCACTTCTGCTTTTGCTGACTGGAGTGGCCTGCGCCCAATGTCGGAATTGGAGTTTGAGAAAATCTGTCGGGGCCATAATAACCCTGCTGTACCTAACGAATATGTATGGGGTAATACTTCAATAGTGCAGGCCAATGCAATCAATAACAATGCGATGCCGGATGAGTCTGTAAATACACCTGTAGCGGCGAATGCCAATATAGGGAGTATGTTGCCCTACACCACACGGGTAGGAATTTTTGCCCGTACTTCAGGATCTACTCGTGAGCTTAGCGGCGGCACCTATTATGGAGTAATGAATATGGGAGACAATGTATCCGAAGTGTGCTTTTCAATGGCCACTGCTGATGGACTTGCTATTGACGCATCTGTACACGGGGATGGTTATCTGGATGCTGCAGGCTCTTCAGACATTTCTGAATGGACAAAGTATCAGGCGTATGGAGCACGGGGAGGTGCCTATAATACAGTTATAGACCAGGGAAGAATTTCTGAAAGGCTATATTCCAATTACTTTTCTTCCTATCCTTACGATGTTAATACCTCCACAAATGGTTTCCGGCTGGTAAGAAGTGCATTATAATCTTAACCTATAAACCATTTTTCAATGAAATGTATCATAATCACATTATGGCTATGCCTCGCTTATTCAATGGCGATGGCGCAGCCTCCCAATAATGCAATTTTTACGGGCGGTAATGGAGATGGATATTCGATGGTTGGGTTCAGTCAGTCTGCAATCAATATTTATAGTGGTGGTAGTGGTGACGGATGGTCTTTGATTTCCCACCAACAATCTGCTAATCTTATTTTTAAGGGGGGTGACGGTGACGGATGGTCAATGACCTCATTTTTGCAATCGGCCAATGCAATCTATAACGGAGGGACAGGGGATGGATGGAACTCAATAATTATGACACATGCAGACAATAATCTCTTTCAGGGAGGCATAGGAGACGGATGGGCATCCACCTATCGTCCTATGGGGCCCCTTCCTGTTACGATGGAATATTTCAAGGCAACTAAACAGGATAGACAGACGGCATTGCTCACCTGGAAAACGTTACAGGAAGATAACACAGTCCATTTTGAAATCGAACGAAGCGGGGATGCGGTTAACTTCAATTATGTGGCAAGGGTGCTGGCGTCCGGAAGCCCCATTGGCGCTGCCTATCAGTATAGGGATAACCATGATATTAAGGGTGTTGTGTATTACCGTATCAAATCTGTGGATAAGGATGGAAAATATTCCTACACGCCTTCCCGTGTCCTGAATTTCGGAGATGAAGATCAGTTGGTTGTCCGGTTTTATCCTAACCCTACAAGAGATATATTAAATGTGGAAATTCCGGAAGGCTTCAAAGGGCAGACTGTCGTGATAAATATCAGCAATTCGCTGGGCGCAGTTGTAGATCAGCAGAGAATAATTGTGAGAGACAAGGGAACAATTCAGCTGAACCTTGGAAAATATCCGAAAGGCATTTATTTGGTACAATTAAAATCGAAGGAAGCCGGCATCACGCAGAGAATTGTATTAAGATAAGGGAAATAGTCAGGCAATCTTTAAAAAGCTGTCACCCGGTTGGCAGCTTTTTTATTTAGGGGATAGCTTCACGCCGCAGGTTGAGCTACCAATCAATAGGTCAAATTAAAAAAGGCTGCCACTTTGGTGAAGTGTGACAGCCTTTTTTTGTTGTCCCACGAGGATTCGAACCTCGACAAACAGAGTCAGAGTCTGTCGTACTACCGTTATACTATGGGACAGCGGCTTGCAAAGTTAGTCAAATGATGGAAAAATAAGTTGAGTGGGTAATCAAAGGCTAATTAAAAATTGGAGACCGGCTCAACTAATTCCCGGATGGCTTTCCTGAAAGTCAAAGGGTGTATCTTTTTGAGATACACCCTGTTATTCCGTTGTCCCACGAGGATTCGAACCTCGACAAACAGAATCAAAATCTGTCGTACTACCTTTATACTATGGGACAAAGGACGGCAAAGGTAAGTTTTGCTGTAAAAATTTCAAAAAATACAGAAGGTTTTATTTTATTCCGGCTTCAACCCGGTAAAAATCCGACTGATAAGCCTGGGGATGATTTGGAGCGAAACGCAGCAAATTCCAGCTTCAGGAAAGCATATTCTTATGAAGAATATCAAAATTGGTAAATTCGGGCCTCAATGCAACTGAAAACATCTGAATATGCTCCAACCCTCCACACTGCAATTCCTCGCGCAGCTAAAGAAAAATAATAATAAGGTATGGTTTGATGCTCATAGGGATAAGTACCTGGCAGCAAAGTCGGATTTTGAAAATCTGATTCAGCAGATTATTACCGAATATGGTAAAGTAGATCCGGAAATAGGCCATTTACAGGTGAAGGAATGTGTATTCAGAATTTTTAGAGATGTGCGTTTCTCAAAAGATAAGACACCCTATAAGGTTCATTTTGCAGCCGGGTTTAACAAGGGAGGTAAGCGGGTGCATTTCCCCGGGTATTATCTTCATATTCAACCCGGAGGCCTCACCTATTGTGGAGGAGGCATCTGGCACCCTGATGTGGCAGACCTAAAGAAGATAAGGCAGGAGATAGATTACAATTTTGATGAATTTACATCTATCCTAAAGGAAAAGAAGTTTAAGAAATTGTTTGGCGTGTTGGAAGAGGATGACAAACTATCGCGCATTCCTCAGGGATATGAGGATAGCAACCCAGCCGCAGAATACCTTAAAATGAAAAGTTATATCACGGGGACAGCCATTGATGACCCGGATCTCACCTCAAAGGGATTGGTCAGGAAAGTAGTGTCCACTTTTTCTGCCATAAAGCCTCTGATTGATTTTCTGGCGCGCGCGCTGGATTAGGCATGTTCACGACCTCCGGCTTCATACTTGTCTTATAGGTTAGTATCTGACTGATTATTTTGTCCGCAGCAGGTATTGATATCCATTTTCGTTGAGACTGCTCCCCAGTTGCGCAATTCTCTTCTTATAGAAAGATCTGAGATCTTTCCAATTATAGTATGGAAAGGTGTCAGTGCTCAGGCCTGTGATGGCCACCTCTTTTTCATTTAGTAACACCTTCACCAGATATTTCTTTTTCCCTTTTTTCTTGTACAATACCCATTGAATATTTGAACTCAGCGGAATTACCCTGGCCGCATCCCAATATTTACTGTAATTGCCTATGATGTCTGTAGATTCGCTAGCTCCGCTGACGCCCAGCAGTGCTGCATAAGGAGCAATAGCTTCCGCATGGGTGAACCTTAATTGCACATCTATTGGCTTTGAGCGAATGTAGGTATCTGTGGAGTTGATAAAATCGGCAAGTAGAGGAACCGCAATCTTAACCTGAATTCCCATATTGTTCTGTCCGGGCCCTTTTACTAAGAAATCTTCAGCATCGTCGATTCTTCCCAGAGTCTCCAGATCATTACAGTCGAAAAACTCAGAGAAACTGATGTCTGATGCACTATATCCGTGGTCGGCAATTTCTTTTCTTATTGAGAAGAGGATAGATTCAAATCCGAATATATTGTCGGTAAACTTAGCACAGTCCTTATTCTTAAGTTTCTTAAAGAAATCGGGAGTGAAAAATTGTTGGGTAAACCTTGTTGTCAGTGACTCATAGTGGTGTGCCTTTTTAAGCTCCTCGATAGCTGTGGTCCAATTGCCCTCTTCGTCAAATTGGACATATACGGGGGAGAGGTCGTAGAACCGAAGTGTGGTATCGTTTACTTTTTTTTCGATGTGGGGAAGTGTCATCAGCTTGCTTAGGCCCGATAAAAAAGCATCTGCGGTTTGGGAAGTCCTTTTCTTCTTTGTCACAGTAACGGAAAATTTAGGATGAGGCTGATCAAAAACCGGCAGATAATTTTTATAAGCCCTTTCGGCAATCAGCTCCTGTTCTGTTCCGCCTTCGTATGATATAGATTCCACATCAGATTTTTCTACTCTTTCGAGTTTAGTCACCATTTCTTTAAGGCGTTTTCCATTAGGAGTAAGCGCCCCTGCGCTGTCTGCTTTTTGCAGAAGCGTGAATGCAAGTGAAGAAGCGACATCTTTGGTAAGATGCCTGGCGCCATGCCTTCCCACGTGGTTAATGAATACGGGAGCATATCCTTGTGGCGGTGGAGTATAGTGTTCCTGTTGACATTGATACAGGGTTTTTGAGCCAAGGTAAGAAGGAAGCACCTGTTGGCCGGTGCTTCCCAATGTACTGAAGAGTATTGCGAGTAATGAGGCAAACTTTCTTAACATATAGAGTTTTTTTTGCTGTATTAAAGATAAATTCAAAAAGTAACCTGCGTGGGCAAGTTCAAAATTCATTTCCACACCTCAAAAATTGGTTTCCCAATACATCCACTGGGCATTTGGATATGTAGCATAGAGGTGATGGTAGCTGCAATATCAGTCATATATACCTCCCTGTTTAGTTGCCCGGGTTTCACTTTCCATCCATAAAACATTAAGGGAATATGCGAATCGTAAGGATACCAGAGTCCGTGGTTGGTTCCGGTCTCACTTCCATAAAGATGCCCCGGCTTCATGATAATCTGAATATCGCCGCTGAGTTTAGGGTTGAACCCTTTTAAAAAACGCTCTTTTATCTCGGTAGGAAGATTGAGTTCATTAATATCTTCAGTGTTATAGGCTAAATAGACTTCATCTTTTGCATTCAGATAATCTATGATAAAGTCTGCCACCTTGCTCTTTTTAATTTTAGCGTTCGAAAGGGCGGGGTCATTGAGGTAAACCTGATATGCATACGTATTGATTACGGCATCAGCAATTCCAAACTTCTCACGGATAGCCGCATTTAGTTCTTTGGTGGGGGAAGTAATGGCATTGCCAGGCAATTTATTTTCTTTTAGAAATCCCGGAGCCTGAGTGGCAGCATGGTCGGCAGTCAGGAACAAGAGATAATTGCCTTTCCCTACCCGCTTGTCAAGCTCATCCAGAAATTGTCCCAGCTCGATATCGACCCGCCTGTACACATCCTCTACCTCTATTGAATTGGGTCCGTACATGTGTCCGATTACATCTGTGGAGGAAAGGCTGAGGTTTAGAAAATCTGTAACCCCTCTGTTTCCAAGATTTTCTTCTTCGAGTATTTTTTTAGCTATCATTAAGGTGAGAGTGTTTCCATAGGGTGTGGCTCGGATAGCTTTGTAGTCTTTGCCGATCATGGCAGTAAACTTGTGAGGGAAGGTAACTGTGGCATCGTCGTTGTACTTTCCTTCATAGCTCTTGTTGTCGCTTGTGCTTTGTGTGTATTGTGTTATGGGTGCAAGTGTATTCCAGCCTATTCTGTAAAAGCTGTCCACCAGTTTTCTATCATTGAATTTCTTTACCCAGTCAGGAAGTTTATCCATATAATATGTAGAGGATATCCAGTTGCCGCTCAGGTCATCGTACCAATAGGCGGCATTGGCGGTGTGGCCCGAAGGGAGAATGCTTGCCCGGTCCTTGATGGCAACGCCTATGACCTTGCTTTTGAAATTGGTTGCCAGCCTGAGCTCGTCGGTCATCGTCGTTGTCCATAAGTTTTTGGGCGACATGGGCTTTGATGAGTCGGTTCCTCCCAGGATTTTCACACCATTATCTTCTGCACAATACACAGTGCGCCCTTTTTCTTTGCTATACCATTCATTGGCGATGATCCCCGTAAAGGCGGGTACTGATCCGGTATATACACTTGAGTGGCCTACTGCGGTTACCGTCTGTGCATAAGGAATTATGGCATTTTCACATGAGAAACCTTCTGATAAGAGTCTCCTGAACCCTCCGTTAGGTTTATAGGAATCATAGTAGCGATAGAAGTAATCAAGCCGCATTTGATCCAGCATAATGCCCACTACCAGTTTGGGGCGTTCCAGGTTGAAGCCTCCTTCATTTTTCTGCCCAAATATTTGCAGGGAAGCTGCAAATAAGAAAGACAGGATTATTACTCTTTTCATAAAATAAATTTGGTCAATTAAAAAATTTTGATAAACTTACGATAGTTTAACGTTATACCAAAACGTTTTACTTAAGAATTTTGGAGTTTTTTCTGATTTCCTGACAAAAAAATAACTGACATGCAGAAATTTATTTTATCCACTTTAGCCTCAGTAGCGATGCTCTTTTCGATGACTGTTACCGGCCAGATAAAGGGCTCGGTTATAGAAAAGAGCAGTGGCGAGCCGCTTCAGGGAGCTGTAGTGAAGTTTATTGAAAAGGCCCAAAACGGAAGGACTGCCACAGTGCTTTCCGGGCTTGACGGAACTTATGCTGTTAAATCACTTAAAGCAGGTTCTTATGAAGTTGAAGTGACCTACGTAGGGTATGTTGCCGTAAAACAAAATGTCACCGTTTCCGGAGGAGAAAATGAGACATTGGATTTTTCTCTCGACAGAGAAGGGGCACAACTTGAAAACGTGGTCGTAGTCGGAAAAACGGACCGAAGTGATTACATCACTTCACAGATTGAACGAAGATCGGACAATGTGATCAATGCTGTATCGGCTAAAACCATTGAGATCTCACCGGATCTTTCGGTAGCCAATGTCAGCCAGCGTGTATCCGGAGTAAGTCTGCAACGCAGCAGCAACGGAGAAGGACAATATGCAATTGTGCGCGGAATGGAGAAGAGATATAATTATACGCTTATTAATGGTATCAAGATTCCGAGCCCCGACAACAAGAACAGGTATGTGCCGTTAGACATCTTTCCTTCTGACTTGCTCGAAAGGCTCGAAGTGACCAAATCGTTAACTCCCAACATGGAGGGAGATGCTATAGGTGGCGTAGTAAATATGGTAATGAAGGATGCGCCTGAAAGATTTTCTGTTAAAGGCAGTGCGGCTGTGGGATATGCGCAGACATTCTGGGATGGCAATAAGTTCAGCAGTTTCAACCACAAAAATAGTTCGACCTTATCTCCCCGTATAAAGAATGGTGAAAGCTATCTGGCCACGATGTCAGATTTTGATGTCAGCCCATTTAAGACCAAAGCATCAGCTCCGCCAATGGCCACAAATTTCAATTTATCGATGGGGGGCAGGGTCTTTAATAATAAACTTGGAATCCTGGTAGCAGGTAGTTACCAGAATTCGTATAGGTATATTACCTCTACCTCGTTTACCACTGAGACAGACAGAGTAGATAATTCTGTTTCATTTGCCAAGATAATTGGCAGGAATTATTCCGTGCAACAAAACAGAGGAGGCGCCCACCTGAGGTTAGATTATGTTATGAACCCGATGAACAAGCTTAAGCTCTATGTGGGAAATGTGACGCTTGCAGAAAACCAATTCAGGTTTCACTCTGATACAGGACTGGTGCTTGGCCGTACGGGAGCAGGTACGGGCCGGGTAGTCAATAACAGAAGAACCTCTCGCCAGATTCAAAATATATTTAACGTCTCTCTCCAGGGAGAACACAGTATTTCGCAGGAATTTTCAATGAACTGGTCGGCTGTGTATTCCAAGGCTACCGGTAATCAGCCCGACAGGGGAAATCTGGTCACTTCTACTGGTGTAATAAAAGATAACTCCGGGAAGCTAGTGCAACAACCTGAATACCTTGACAATAGTACCTTCCGCGACTGGGGACGTAATAAGGACGAAGATAAGAGTGGGTATTTAAACTTTACCTATAAGAGCATAATTGCCAATACCAAGGTAGATTGGTCGTTTGGTGGAATGTACAGAGATAAGAATCGTAACAGTGATTATGACAAATATAATATAAGGCCGACACCAAGCCCCCAGCTTTATAATGGGGACGCAGCAGCCAATACTTTCTCTGTATTTAACCCACAGGGAAGCAGTTCAGATCCTCTGAATTATAAGGCATACGAAAAGGTGGGAGCATTTTATGCGATGGCAAAAATAGAAACAGAAAATCTTCAGGTAGTTGCCGGAGCAAGGTATGAGAATACAGATTTTAACTGGGTGACTTCAGCCCCCAAGACAGTAGAGGGAGCGGAGGGGTCTATAAAGTATTATGACATCCTGCCAAGTGTGGGGATAAAATACAGGCTCAGCACGAAGCAATTTCTGAGGTTATCTTATTTCTCATCCATAAGCAGGCCGGGATTCTACGAAGTAACACCGCATACGTTTGACGATGGTATTTCTGACTATCCTGAACAAGGAAACCCTTATCTGAAGAGGACTACAGCCGAGAACTTTGATTTAAGATATGAATACTTTCCAAAAGGACTTGATCAGATTCTTGTAGGACTTTTCTTCAAAAGGATTAATAATCCGATCGAGTATGCTATTGTAGAAAGAGGTGCAAATGCCACTTACTATTCGCCCGATAATTTTGGTACAGGTTCTAATTACGGGATCGAGTTTGATATGACAAAGTACTTCCATTCGTTTGGTATCAAAGCAAATTACACATTCACCCAAAGCAGTATTACCACTTCTAAAGTACGCCGTTTCCAAAAGACAGAAGGCGGCAGCAGCACACTTACTCAGGAAGAGGTAGATCAGACGCGTCCGTTGCAGGGGCAATCCAAACATATTGGGAATCTCTCTTTGCTCTATAAGAATAGCAAGAGGGGAATAGATCTGCAATTGGCAGGAGTGTACACGGGAGCCAGGATTAATACAGTATCTCCTTTCCTGGATAATGATATCTGGCAAAAAGGATTTGTACAACTCGATTTCTCAGCAGAGGTGAGAGTGATTAAAGAGATGGCTGTATTTACAAAAATCAATAACATCCTGAATACACCGTATGAACTGGAGATAAGACAAAAGGTGACGCAGGCTAAGGCTGATGTGGTGCCGCTGCAGGAAGCCGGAAAGAATGCGTTTGTACGGAAAGATATTTACGGCGCAAACTATTTGTTAGGGGTGCGGTTTAAGCTCTAACCGG
Source organism: Chitinophagaceae bacterium (assembly GCA_023957755.1). Lineage (GTDB taxonomy): Bacteria > Bacteroidota > Bacteroidia > Chitinophagales > Chitinophagaceae > Ginsengibacter. Next base: position 51,961 of record JAMLGT010000001.1, on the reverse strand, counting down.
ATTCATGGAAAAATATTAATAACATCTAAATGACGTTAAAATGAAAATATTAAATCTTAGTCTGTTCGGTCTGTTTCTGATATCATTTATGATTACAGGCTGCCATAAAGAGGAAGTAGTCTCTATTTCTACGCCAAAGAAAGACATAGGACAGGAGATAACCTCTGACACTTTGAGCGGTGCGGTAAAAGGCACGTTACGTAGCAACAAGACATATTACTTCAGTAGTGATATAGTCATCAATGAAGGGGACACACTTTTAATGCAGGATGGCGTGACGCTTATCGCAATAGGTGACGGTTCCTCTTATTCAAAAAGTCCACAGATATCCGTGAATGGCACATTCATAAGCCTGGGAACAGAGACGAACCCTAATTTCATTACTGTTCCCCCAACCATGGCTACGCCGGAAAATACGTTTAAGGGTATATGGGGAGGAATCCAGGGTGGGGCCAACAGTGGCGATATGGTTATTAAATGGACCCATATTGAATATGTGGGTGGGCCGGCAGGCCCGGCAAATGACCCTGCGGTTTATAAATCAGGTGATCCGAGATATGCTATTTCCTATTCCAATATTAATGGGAATCTGATTCTGGAAGATTCATGGATTTCAAACACTAAAGATGATGGCGTGCGGGTGATAAGTGGCAAAATCAGCATCATGCGGAATACGTTTGAGAGTAATGGTGAGTCAGGAGGGGAGTCTTTCAATGCAAAAAGCGGTACGGTGGGTGATATTGCGTACAACCTGTTTCTTGGTGCGGCTACCAATGGCCTGAAAATATCAAACTCAGGTGGTACAACCATTCAGTGTAACATTAATTCGTACAACAACACATTTTTGAATTGTGGGCTTCGTCAGGTGAAGTCGGGCAGGGGTGGCTCCATCAATTATGAAAAAGGGGCAAAAGGGAAAATTTTTAATAACCTGGTTGCAAATTGCAGATATGGCCTTAAGGTTACGGCTGACGCCGATGGCGCAAATACGATTTTTGACAATCAGTTGTATTATGGTTCGGCAGATAAGATTCTGAGCGGATTTTATCCTTCTGATGGAATCGCTACTCCCAAACCGGGAGATATAGCGAGCGCATCTGCAAAGGCCGGAAACCCACAGTTTGCTTTATACGATGTGGATCAGTTTAATTTTGAAACTGCAACAATTCCAATGAGTGTTTCAAGTATGCCAATTGCTTTGTTGAAAAGCGGGAGCTCAAACTTTAATTTGTTACCGGGGTCGCCCGGATTAAATAAAGGGAAAGTTGATTTCCAGCCATTGGGTTCAGTGACCCTGACTGGGACATACGGCACAGATATTGGTTTACCTGGCAAAGATATAGGGGCCTTTCAGGCTGATGGTTCGGGCAATGCCCATTGATGACAACAGTAATGTGTTTTTAAAAAATCAACTGAAAGACTCTTGTAGCGTACACGAATGAAACCAATTTCACCGGAAATATTATTCAGGCACTGTTATGGCCGATATGCAGTTCCTGCGGTAAATGTTTTTACCATGGAGCAGGTGCTGGGTTTGTTTGAGGCGGCTCAGCAATCAAACACTCCTGTTATCGTACAAATTACACCGGCGGCAAGGAATTATGCCACTCCTGAGATGCTTTTGGGAATGGTGATGTCTGCTTCTAATATTTATAATAAAGCCGTGTATGCACTCCATTTAGATCATGGGAACGAGGCGCACGCATTTGCGGCAATAAATGAAGGCTACACATCTGTGATGATTGATGCCTCTCATGATACGTTTGAAGAAAATGTACGGAGAACAGTTGAGGTAGTAAAAGAAGCTAAAAAGAAAAGAGTAGCTGTAGAGGCTGAACTTGGAGTGTTGAGCGGAGTTGAAGATGATCTGAGCGTGGATGAAAGCAAGGCAAGATATACGGACCCATTGCAGGCTGCTGAATTTGTGCGCATGACCGATTGTACCAGCCTAGCCGTAGCCGTAGGTACCAGTCATGGTGCATATAAATTCAGTGGAGGAAAAGGATTGCAATTTGATGTACTGTCTGAAATTCAGAATGAACTCCCCGGATTTCCATTGGTGCTTCATGGCGCATCTAACGTGAGTAAGGGGGTAATAGATGAAATTAATCATTATGGTGGTAATCTTCTGAGGGATAGTCGTGGCGTGAGCGATGAAGAAATAAGAAAAGCCGTGCAGTTCGGTGTTTGCAAGGTTAATATCGCAACCGATTTAAGGTTATTGTGGACTAAGGTGCATCGCCGGTTTTTTAGCGAAAGCCCTGAGTTATTTGATCCCACAATTCCGGGCAAGGCCTATATACGCGAATATGTTGATTTTATTATTCAGCGATTTGAAGTCTTGGGTTGCCTGGGAAAGGCAGGATCTGTCAAACATGATTAGAATGGAAAACAGAAAGAAATATAAGCTGGTTAAGAATCCTACAGGTACTTATGGTGTTTACCAAAGGATAACAACAGAAGACGCCGGATGGGATTCTTTGAATTTCGAGGCCAGACTTCTTCGGCTCGGAGAGGTGTGGAGTGGGGATACAGGAGACAATGAATATGCCTTTGTCCTGCTGAGTGGAAATTATACGGCGACCACGAACAGAGGTGAATGGAATACAGCCAATGGCAGAAAGAGTGTGTTTGAAGGGATTGCCCATACACTCTACCTGCCGAAGAATACCACCTTTGAATTAAAAGCTGTAGGAGGTGATTTGGATATCGCCGCAGGGTGGTGCCATGCCGAACAGGATTTCCCGGCAAGGTTTAAAAAGCCGGAGGAGGCAGCAATTGAAATTCGTGGCGGCGATAATGCTACCAGGCAGATCAACAGCCTGGTAGAACCGGGATTTGGAAGCAGCAAAATTGTGGCAGTAGAAGTGTATACGCCATCTGGAAACTGGAGCTCATACCCCGCACATAAACATGATGAAAGAAAGGTGGATGAAAATGGCAACCTGCTGGAGGCCCGCCTTGAAGAAATATACTTTTATAAGATAGATAAACCCACAGGATATGCTATTCAGCAGGTTTATACTACTGACGGAAGTCTGGATGAACTGATGCAGTTACGAAACAGTGATGCAGTACTGGTTCCCAGGGGCTACCATCCGGTGGTGGCAGCGCCCGGATATAATTGTTATTATCTGAATTTCCTGGCAGGGAGTGACCAGTCGCTGGCTAATACCCCGGATACTGACCATTCCTGGATTTTTAACTCATGGAAAGGGCGAGATCCAAGATTGCCGATAGTGAATGCCTCAATGAATAACCAATGAAAGAAAAGAAATACGATCTGATTACTTTGGGACGCTCGTCCATCGACCTATACTCACAGAGTATAGGTGCTGAATTCGTGGATATTGCTGGATTTAATGCATTTGTGGGAGGATCGCCACTTAACATCGCAGTAGGGGTACGCCGTCTGGGAGCCCAAACTGCATTATTAACAGGGATTGGGAATGACAAGGTGGGCGACTTTGTGCTGAATTTTCTGGAAAAGGAAAAGGTAAACACTCAGTCTGTGGTACGTATAAAAGGGGCCAGGACAAGTGCGGTAGTATTAGGTATTCAGCCGCCGGATAAGTTTCCTTTGGTGTATTACAGAGATAATGCGGCAGACAGTCAGATTACAATTGATGACGTAATAGCGGCAAAAATGCCGGAATACAGAGTCCTGGAAATTTCTGCCACGGCACTAAACATCGAACCAAGCCGAAGTGCAGTTTTTTATGCCGTAGAGCAGGCCTTTGAAAATGGAACAGATATCGTACTGGATATCGACTTCAGAAGCGATCAGTGGGACGATGTGCGATCCTTTGGTCTGATGGTGAGAGCTATTCTGCCTAAGGTGAAAATTGCAATCGGGACAGAGGAAGAGATATTAGCTACCACATTGTCCACTGAAGACCAGTTGAAAATTGTGGACCAACAAATATCAGCCCCGGAAATAAAAGGCGATCTGGAATCAGCTATAAGTAAGATAATCAGTTCGGGCCCGGAGATGCTCATTGTGAAAAGAGGAGCAAAAGGATGTTCTGTATTTTATAAAAATGGCAAGGTAGAAGATGTGAAAGGCTATCCGGTGGAGGTGATCAATGTATTGGGTGCAGGTGATGCGTTTGCGGGTGGATTCATTTTCGGATATCTCAATGGCTGGAATGTGTATAAGGCTTGCAGGCTGGGTAACGCCTGTGGGGCTTGGGTAGTGCAGAAACCCGGTTGTGCAAATGACATGCCTTATTATGAGGAATTGATGGATTTTGTCACTGCAAAAGGAGGTTTAATATAGGCCTGACAGTGGTTGTGTAGAGTTATGGTATGAGAGTAAAGGAAGGATAAGCGGGTTCTGTGAATTATATATAACAGTAATGATGAAACTAAGATAATCAGGTAATAAATTAATATTATGGCAATAAAAACCAGGAGACTTACTACTGCGCAGGCTACGATAGAATTCCTGCAAAATCAGTATGTCGAAAGAGATGGAAAGGTGATGCCTTTCTTTGCCGGTTGCCTTGGCATATTTGGTCATGGGAATGTAGGGGGAATTGGAGAGGCTTTGTTCCAGAATCCCAAATTCAGGTATTACCAGGTGAGGAATGAGCAGGCTATGGTACATACGGCCACAGCGTATGCAAAAGTCAAAAACAGGATGGGAGCATTCGTATGCACATCATCCATAGGCCCCGGAGCTACAAATATGGTAACAGGTGCTGCTACGGCAACCATAAACAGATTGCCTGTACTCCTTCTGCCTTCAGATTTTTTTGCCAGCAGGCTGGTTGACCCCGTACTGCAACAATTGGAATATCAGTATTCAAAAGACATATCTGTTAATGATGCCTTTAAACCGGTTTCCAAATATTGGGACAGGATTAACCGGCCGGAGCAGTTGATTTCTGCGTTGCAGCAGGCTATGCGAATTCTTACCTCTCCTGCAGAAACAGGCGCAGTTACGCTTGCAATGCCACAGGATGTGCAGGCTGAAGCTCATGATTTTCCGGTAGATTTTTTCAGTAAGAAAGTATGGCATATTGCCAGGCCGAGAGCGGATAAAGAATTGCTGAAAAAGGCAACTGAATTGATAACCCGTTCCAAAAGTCCTGTAATCATTGCGGGTGGAGGTGTAATTTATAGTGAAGCTTGTGACGAGCTAAAGAAGCTGGTAAATATGACAGGTATTCCCGTGGTGGAGACTTATGCAGGAAAGGGCAGCCTTAATTATAATGAACCACAAAACCTGGGAGCCGTAGGTGTGACAGGTACACCCGGAGCCATTGAAGCCTGTGAAAAAGCAGATTTGGTAATTGGTATCGGCACGAGGTACAGCGACTTTACTTCAGTATCCCAGGGAGGGTTCCAAAATCCCAAGGTGCAGTTTATCAATATCAATATCTCTGAATTTGATTCGCACAAACAGGGGGCCTTGTCGCTGGTTAGCGATGCACGTGAAACTATCAGAGAACTCATCAGACAACTGAAAGATTTTAGAGTGCCAAAATCCTATGATGTGAGAGTTCGAAAGGCGAATCAGGATTGGGACAGTACTGTGGACCGGATATATACACCTGCAGACAGAATGCATCCTACCCAGGGAGAGGTTATCGGTGCAGTGAATAATTTTTCAGCACCGGAGGATGTGGTACTGTGTGCGGCCGGCAGCCTGCCGGGCGATCTCCATAAACTTTGGAGAACCCGGAATAATAAAGGATTCCATCTGGAGTATGGATATTCTTGTATGGGATATGAGATTGCCGGAGGACTGGGGGCAAAAATGGCGGCCCCTTCCAGGGAGATATATGTGATGGTAGGTGATGGCAGTTATCTGATGCTTGCACAGGAGATAGTCACGTCTATTCAGGAGGGTTATAAACTTACAATTATCCTGATTAATAATCATGGATACGCAAGCATAGGGGGGTTGTCGTCCTCTTTGGGTACACAGAGGTTTGGCACAGAGTACAGGTTTAGGAGCGCAAAAACGGGTAAGCTTACGGGAGGTAATCTGCCGGTAGATCTGGCAACTAATGCGGAAAGCCTGGGTGCACAGGTGTTTCGGACGAAAACGATGGATGAGTTTGAGGCTGCACTGGCAGAGGCTAAAAAGATTGAAAAGACCACAGTGATTTACATTGAAACCCCAAGGGAAAAAAGCGTGGAGGGATATGCCTGGTGGGAAGTGCCGATTGCACAGGTTTCGACCGTGAAGACGGTCAAAGCAGGTTTTGAAAAAATGAAACAAAACAAAAGAAAGCAAAAATATTATCTGTAATAAAACTAAAAAAACGACATGAACATTCTTAAAAACTATATCAATGGGGAGTGGGTAGATAGCGTGTCTGGCGAGACTCTTGATGTAATTAACCCGGCTACAATGGAGGTGCTGGCCAAAGTACCTACAGGTGACAAGACCGCATCTGATGTGGAACGTGCGGTGGCCTGCGCACATGAAGCCTATCTGGCATGGAAAGACCTTCCTGTTTTAAAAAGGATTCAGCCTCTTTTTAAGTTGAAATATTTGCTGGAGCAGCATACTGATGAACTGGCAGCTACCATTACCATGGAATCAGGCAAAACACTCGCAGAGTCGAAAGGGGAGATACAGAGGGCTATTGAAAATGTAGAAGTAGCCTCCGCGGCACCGATGTTACTGCAAAGCGAATTTCTCGAGAATGTAGCCACAGGTATTGATGAATACATGATTCGGCAGGCACTCGGAGTTACGGCGTGCATTGCGCCTTTTAATTTTCCTGCTATGATTTCTTTTTGGTTTTTGCCGTATGCCATTGCCTGTGGAAACAGTATGGTGGTAAAGCCTTCAGAGAAAGTGCCTTTGACAATGATGAAGATTTTCGAACTCATTGACCAGTTGGATATACCAAAAGGGCTGCTAAATATGGTGCATGGGGGCAAAGCCTCAGTAGATGCGATACTGGATCATCCTGATATTAAGTCTGTCAGCTTTGTAGGAAGCACGCCTGTAGCTAGATATGTGTATTCACGTGCAGCAGCATCCGGTAAGAGGGTGCAGGCTCAGGGAGGGGCAAAGAATCCTGTGGTGGTTTTGCCTGACGCAGATATTGAAATGACTTCACAAATTATCAGTGATAGTGTGTATGGATGTGCCGGACAGCGCTGTCTGGCTGCATCAGTTGTCATCACAGTAGATGACAACAAAAAGATCAGAGAAGCATTGTATGAATCATCAAAAGCACGGAGTGTAGGGTATGGGTTGAATCAGGGTGTTGAAATGGGGCCTGTTATCACCCGTGAAAGCAAATCGCGGATTGAGGGGCTCATAGCGCAGGGAGAGAAAGAGGGAGGTGCTGTTTTACTAGATGGTAGAAGTGCGACTATAAAAGGGTATGAACAGGGGAATTTCATCAGGCCTACTATCATTGAGAATCTTCCTCTGGAGGGCGAGCTGTTGAAAACAGAAATATTCGGGCCGGTGATGAGTTTGCTCCACATGAAGACCGTGGAGGACGCAATTGCCTATATAAACAGAGGAAAATTCGGAAATATGGCCTGCTTGTTTACCAGCAGTGGGGCAAGTGCAAGAAAATTCAGAAATCAGGCGATGGCCGGTAATGTGGGGATTAACATAGGGGTAGCTGCACCGATGGCTCAGTTTCCTTTTAGCGGATGGAAGGATAGCTTTTTTGGTGATCTGCATGGGCAGAGCCGTCATGCAATAGAATTCTTTACTCAGACTAAAGTGGTTATTGAACGCTGGCCGAAGGAATGGACAAGAAAATTTTAATAAAAACTATGGAAGGAAAAATAAAGATTGCAAATGCACCATGTTCGTGGGGAGCATTGGAGTTTGATTTAGAAGGAAAGGCTGTCGGTTATAGTCAGGTATTAGATGAGATAGCTGAAACAGGTTATATCGGAACCGAGCTTGGCGATTGGGGGTTTATGCCCACAGATCCGACAAGGCTTCATTCTGAGATATCGAAACGACAACTCAGCCTGCTGGGAGCTTTTGTCCCGGTGGCTCTTTCGGATGCAGCAGCCCATGAATCAGGAGTGGAAAAAGCGCTGAAGGTGGCAGGCCTGATGAATGAGGCTGGTTATAAGGATGCATTCATTGTGTTGGCAGATGACAATGGAACTGTGGAAGTGAGGACAAAGAATGCCGGAAGAATTGATAATACAATGAAACCGGATGAAGCGCAGATGAAAACATTTGCGCGGGGGGCAGAGAAGGTTGCGCATGAAGTAAAATCCCGATATGGGATGCGTACAGTGTTTCATCACCATTGTGGTGGATATATTGAAACTCCTGAAGAAATTGACTGGTTTATGCAACTGACAGACCCCGGGTTGGTAGGCCTTTGTTTTGACACCGGGCACTATCGTTTCGGCGGTGGAAGCAAACCGCTGGGGTTGCTTGAAAAATATTGGGATCGCGTATGGCATATACATTTCAAAGATTTCTCTCCTGAAGTAGCGCGGGATTCTGTGAGGAATGGATGGGATTATTTCCAATCCGTTCAGCACGGCGTATTCTGTGAGTTGGGTAAGGGCGATGTGGACTTTGCTTCTATTAAAGAGTTTATTGAAAATAAAGGATATAATGGCTGGATTGTAGTGGAGCAGGATGTGTTACCGGGAATGGGTAAGCCAAAGCAGTGTGCAGAAAATAACCGCCTGTTCCTGAAGTCAATCGGATTGTGAATAGATAAACAAATTAAAATAATAGTGAAATGAATCAAATTAAAATCGGTTTATTGGGAATGGGGAGGATTGGCAGGATTCACCTCCGTAATATCAATCAGCATCTTGATGGTGCACGAATTATTGCTGTGGCTGATCCGCAAATTGAAGCATCCAGGTTTAATGCAGAGTACCCGGGCCTTTTCTTCTCGCAGGAGGCACAGGATGTGATAACCAGACAGGATATTGATGCCGTATTGATATGTACGCCGACAAGTTCTCATGCAAATTTGATCGAGTTAGCTGCAAGGAATGGAAAACACATTTTTTGCGAAAAGCCTATGGACCTTTCATTGAGCAGGACAATATCGCTGGCTGAAATGGCAAAGGTATCCGGAGTCAAACTGATGCTTGGATTTAACCGAAGATTTGATCCTGACTTCATGCTTGCCCGTCAGTCTGTTCGCGAAGGCAGAATAGGAGACCTTCAGATTGTGAAGATAACCAGCCGCGATCCGGGACTGCCCCCCATCGATTATATCAGGAATTCAGGAGGGTTATTTATGGATATGGCTATTCATGACTTTGATATGGCCAGATATATTATGGGGAAGGAGGTAAAAGAAGTGTATGCAAGAGGGTTAGTGGTGGTAGATCAGGCTGTGGGAGAAGCCGGAGATATTGATACTGCATTGACCACTCTGATTTTTGAAGACGATACTTATGCAGTCATTGACAATAGCCGGAAGGCCGTGTATGGGTATGATCAACGGCTTGAAATCTTTGGTAAAGGGGGTATGATTCGTGTGGGGAATAATCTGCACAATCAGAATGTACTGTTCGATGAAACGGGTATTCATCACGCTCTGCCACTCGACTTCTTTATGGACAGATATTCGAAATCCTACCAGAAAGAAATGGAGGCGTTTATTGATGTGTTACAGAATGATTCACCAATCCCATCGGGAGTTGAAGATGCATTACAGGCTACGTTGATAGCGTATGGTGCGAATATGTCAATGCGAAAAGGAGAGCCTGTAAGACTGAGTGAAATAGATATTTCTCTTAAAAAAGCTGTATAGACTTCGTGTATAAATCCGGCGGCGGAAATCCAAATTATTATGAAAAGGAAAATAGCATTAATCGGGCTTGGGCGGATGGGTAAGATTCATTTGCGTCATTTGTACCAGGCAATTCCGGATGCGGTGTTGGTGGCGGTCTCTGATCGTTTTTACGAACGGGATAAGTTTGTAGAAGAATATCCCGGTATTGCTTTTAGCAATGATAGTGATGAAGTCCTTGCACAGCCTGAAATTGATGCGGTGGTTATTTGTACACCCACCAGTACACATGCGGAGTTGATAGAAAAAGCTCTGGAAGCAGGCAAGCATATTTTTTGCGAAAAACCTCTTGACCTTTCGCTGTCAGTTACAATTGATTTGCTTAAAAAGGCAGAGAAGAGAGGGGTGAAACTCATGATAGGATTCAACCGAAGGTTTGATCCTGATTTTTCAAAGGCCAGAGATTCTGTAACAAAGAATGTGATTGGCGATATTCAGGTAATCAAGATTACCAATAGAGACCCCGATCTGCCGCCGGTTGGCTTTATCGAGCATTCGGGGGGTATGTTTATGGATTTTTCGATTCACGATTTTGATATGGCCCGCTACATTTCAGGTAAAGAGGTTAGGGAAGTTTATGCGAGAGGGATGGCTTTCATAGATAAGAGAGTGGAGGAAGCAGGAGATATAGATACCTGCCTGATTAACCTGGTATTTGAAGATGATACCTATGCGCTGATAGATAATAGCAGAAGGGCAGTGTATGGTTATGATCAGAGAATTGAAATTTTTGGTGATAAAGGAATGATCGCTGTAGAGAACAACCTGTATAATCAGAATGTGATCTATACCCAATCCTCCATAAGTCAGGCCCTTCCTCTGAATAATTTTTCAGAGCGATATGAAACCAGTTATTTGTTAGAGCTGAAAGGGTTTGTGAATGCGTTAGTCAAAGATGCGGAGTTTCCGATTCTGGATAAGGATATTATTTCGGCAACTGCCGTTGCCTATGCTGCCCGAAAATCCCTGAAGGAAAACAGGCCCGTATTGGTGTCTGAAATTATGGATGAGTGGTGAACAGGCAGATGTGGCAAGGTGTATAGGGCTATTAACAGCATTGAGAGATTTGAGTGGAGGTAGTTTGAGTGTAACGATTATCTTTTATAATATGTGATATTTGGTTGTTTTAAATGAAAAAACCAATTACATGAAAAAAGTATCGATAAAAGACATTGCCCGAAAAACAGGAGTTTCTATAACTACTGTGTCTATTGTGCTGAATGGGAATGGCCCCGATCGCAAGATTAGCGGGGAGATGATAGAAAAGATTCAGAAGGTGGCAAAGGAACTCAATTACAGCCCCAACCAGTTTGCAAAAGGCCTCAGGACAGGAAAAACGAATACCCTTGGGTTGATAGTGGACGATATCTCTAACTTTTTCTTTGGAAATATTTCGAAAACAGTTGAAGAAGAAGCGAACAAGTATGGTTACACGGTGATGTTTTGCAGCAGCCAGAACGATGAAGGTAAGTCAAGGGATGTGTTAAGCGCTTTAATTGGGAAGCAAATGGATGGCTATATCATTGCCCCGACAGACAGTATGCTGCCTGAAATCCGCGAACTTGAAAAAGGAGGGACTCCTTATGTATTAATAGATAGGTTTTTCCCGGATTTAAATGCAAGTTCGGTTACCCTTGACAACTATAAAGGAGCATACGACAGCGTAGCGCATTTGGTAAAACAGGGATATAGCAAGATTGCAATCATTACCAGCGATACAGAGCAAATTCAGCACCAGGAACGTCTTGAAGGATATAAAGCCTCATTGAGAAAGTATAAGATCCCGTTTTACCCGGATTGTGTCAAAAAGATTCCCTTCAAATATTCATCTCAAAAAGTTTTGAAAGAGATAGAGGATTTTATTAGGGACAAGGGTGATATCGATTCGGTGTTGTTTACCTCTAATAATCTGGGAATAATAGGCCTGGAGGCGCTGAGAAGGCTTAAGAAGAGAGTAGGTGTTGATCTGGGCGTCATTTGCTTTGACGACAATAACCTTTTCAGGCTTTCTTCGCCTGCTATTACGGTTATCTCCCAGCCAATAAAAGGTATAGGAAAGAACGCAGTAAAGATCTTGCTGGAGCAGATTCAGAAGAAGAAAAAAGAACCACAGAAGGTGGTGCTCACGCCCAGCCTTGTGATTCGGGAATCTACTCCTGAGAAGAGAAAGAGTTAATCATCTGTAGAATTAAAGTTTGCTCATAAATAGATTAATCATATCACCAACATACTAACTCTTAAATCGTAGAAAATTGAATACACTTCAGCCTGCAGACTACCTGGTATTTCTCCTTTACTTTATTGGAGTGTCTATTTATGGATATTATGTTTATCGCAAGAAAGCCATTGTCGGGAAGGAGGCCAAAGATTTTTTTCTGGCAGAAGGATCCCTGACCTGGTGGGCTATTGGTGCCTCTCTGATTGCATCAAATATTTCAGCAGAACATTTTATCGGAATGAGTGGGTCCGGCTTTGCGTTGGGGCTGGCAATTTCATCCTATGAATGGATGGCCGCGGCGACATTGATACTGGTGGCTGTTTTTATTCTTCCTATCTATTTGAAGAATAAAATTTACACGATGCCTCAGTTCCTTGCAACAAGATACAGCGACAAGGTGAGTACTGTAATGGCTGTCTTCTGGTTGCTTGTTTATGTGTTTGTGAACCTTACTTCAATCATTTATTTAGGGGCGTTAGCGATTTCTTCAATTTCGGGGATAAGTTTTACAGTAGGCATTATCGGGCTGACGGTCTTTTCGATAATTGTAACATTAGGAGGAATGAAGGTTATCGGTTATACGGATGTAGTGCAGGTGGTTGTGTTGATTGTGGGAGGCCTGATCACTGCATATTTAGGGCTTTCACTTCTTTCTGAACAGTTCGGATATGGTGGAAATGTTTTGAAAGGCCTGTCCATATTAAAAGAAGAAGCTCCGGAGCATTTTCACATGATTTTTGATAAGTCGAATCCTCACTATAAGGAGTTGCCCGGCATTTCGGTGCTGATAGGGGGGATGTTGGTAAATAACCTTGCATATTGGGGATGCAACCAGTATATCGTCCAGAGAGCGCTGGGAGCAGATCTTAAGACTGCGAGGAAGGGTATTCTTTTTGCTGCCTTTTTGAAACTATTAGTACCGGTGATAGCAGTACTTCCCGGAATTACCATGTATGTTTTGTATAATAAAGGATTATTCCATGCGGAAATGGTTGATGCGATGGGTACGGTAAAGCCTGACCATGCATACCCGACCCTGATGAATCTTTTGCCTGCAGGATTAAAGGGGGTAGCTTTTGCGGCATTAACCGCTGCAGTAGTGGCATCATTAGCGGGAAAGGCAAACAGTATTTCGACGATATTCTCGCTGGATATTTATCATAAGTATTTTGATAAGAAAGCTTCAGAGAAGAAACTAGTTCGTGTGGGTCGTGTAGCTGTTATTGTAGCAATGGTGATTGCGGCTTTCATCACGCCCGCATTAGAGTCGCTGGATCAGGCATATCAGTTTATTCAGGAGTATGTAGGATTTGTATCGCCCGGTGTGCTGGCCATTTTCCTGCTGGGGTTCTTTTGGAAGAAAGCGACAGCACAGGCTGCAATGGCTGGAGCCCTGTTGACTATTCCTGTTTCTACGGCACTAAAATTCCTTCCTGTATGGACAAATGGAATGTTCCCTGACTATCCTTTTTTGGACAGAATGACAATCACATTTTTTGTGGTAGTGGCCATAATGGTTGTGATGAGCCTTCTTAAGCCTAAGGACGAGCATGATACCCATGTTATTGAGGTTGATAAATCAATGTTTAGGGTTAACCAGGGGTTTGTGGTGGGTTCTATAATCATTTGTGGTATCCTCGCTGCATTATATACAGTTTTCTGGTAGGCTATACGTGGTGTGCAGGAGAATCATTTTTTATACTGAATAAGCAGGTATAGGCATTGTGAAAATTCTTTCTTATTGCCTGGAACATTGTGTTGTCAATTCAGGGTACATGTGTTCTATTGAGGGACAGAGATTTCGCCCCATGCAAAGGGGGTATTTCATTTAGAGGCCAACAATTTTAATCGCTATTGTCCGATTAGGTTGGGTTAAAGCCCACTGGGCTTAGGTTTTGTATTTATTACCCTACCCTTTAGGGTAAGGCTATGAAAGTCTTAATCAACAAGGGCTTTAGCCACATTTTAAATAATTTAACCGGACAATGATAAATTTTAATACTAGCTGAAGTAGATAGTATTACACCCTGACACTAAATTACAGAAGTAAGGTATGCGTTGCCTGAGTAGTGTCCGTTTAAACAGATTTGCTTACATACGGCACTCTTTCACTTACCCTATCGTTTCTCCATGATCCTCTTTTTCCTTCAGGCCCTTAATGAAATCCAGTGCATCGGGCACCACATCGCACATAATGGTGACTATGGAGCCGGGGGTTGCGTTATTGTATGCGTGGATGATGGCTTCCTTTTCTTTCTGTATCACTGTGACAGGTATATCTGTGGTCTTAGCTTCGTCGATTCCTTCTATCAGGAGCGCTACAATTTCTTCGGCTGTGCGTCCACGCAGGTTTTTGTCCTGTCGGATGATGATTTCATCAAAGTTTCTGGCACTGATTCTCCCTATCTCCCGAATATCATCATCCCGCCGATCGCCTGTGCCACTGATGATGCCCACTCTGCGGGTGCTTTCCAGTTTGTTTACAAAATCGCAAAGGAGAGAAAGCCCTGCCGGATTATGTGCAAAGTCCACAAGGAATTTAAAGTTCTTAAAGTCAAAAATGTTCAGCCTGCCAGGTGTTTGCACCGGCGAAGGGATGAAAGTCTTCAATGCCTGCTTTATAGTCTCGAGATCGATCTTTGCCAGATAAGCTGCCAGCACGGAGGGCAATGTATTCATAATATTATGAACGGCCTTACCTCCGAAAGTAATTGGTATATCTAATACCCGCTCTACCCTGATCTTCCAGGTACCTTTCATAATGGTCACATAGCCATTTTCAAAGACTGCCGCGAATCCTCCATTCCGGCAATGCCTTTTTATCCGCTCATTATTTTCATCCATGCTGAAAAGGGCAATGTTGCATTGGAGGTCTCCCTTCATTGCATATACGAGATCGTCTTCTGCATTGAGGATTGCATAACCATTTCTGGTGACTGTTTCGGGCACCACACTTTTTACTTTGGCCATTTGTTCCAGTGTGTCTATACCTCCCAGCCCTATATGGTCTGCGCTGATATTGGTAACAATTGCAATGTCGCACACCTGGAATGCAAGCCCGTTTCGCAGGATTCCACCGCGTGCGCATTCCAGTACTGCAAAGTCGACCGTAGGATCTCTCAACACAAACTCCGCGCTCTTTGGCCCTGTGCAGTCACCTGCCATCATCATTTGATTTTGGATATACACGCCGTCTGATGTGGTGAAGCCTACTTTATAACCTCCGGCTCCTACAAGATGCGAAGTGAGGCGGCTGGTTGTGGTCTTACCATTGGTACCTGTAATAGCTATTATGGGCAAACGACCGTGCCCGGATGGAAATAACATATCGACTACAGGTTCTGCCACGTTTCTTGGAATCCCTATTGCGGGCTCAAGGTGCATCCTGAAACCGGGTGCGGCATTTACTTCGAGAACCGCACCACCACTTTCGCGCAATGGGGTTTTCAGATCTTTGGCCATGATATCGATACCGCAAATATCCAACCCTATGATTTTTGCTATTCGTTCGGCAAGAAAAATATTAGAAGGGTGCACCATATCGGTAACATCTTCAGAGGTGCCCCCTGTGCTCAGGTTGGCTGTAGGCTTTAATAATACCAGCCTGCCTTTTTCGGGTACATCTTCGAGTAATAGTTCCTGGTCTGCCAGCGATTTCATTGTGAAGTTGTCCACCTCGATACGTGTGAGCACCTTCTCGTGTCCGTATCCTCTGCGCGGATCCTTATTTGTGTCATCGATCAGTTGTTGAATGGTATGTGTGCCATCTCCTGTAACGGATGCGGGTGTACGTAATGCGGCGCAGACAAATTTGAAGTTTATAACCAGCACTCTGAAATCGAACCCTGTGATGAACTTTTCACAGATTACGGTGCGGCTATAATTGCGGGCGGCTTCCAGTGCCCGTTCGGCCTGTTCCCTTGTAGTGATGTTGGTGGTGGCCCCTTTTCCATGGTTTCCGTCAAGGGGTTTGATTACCATGGGAAATCCTACCCTTGATATCCCCTCTTCTATTGAGTCACCTCTGCGAAGAAGGATGCCTTTGGGGACGGGTATTTCGGCAGCAGAAAGCAGGTTCTTGGTCTCGTCCTTATCTCCTGCAATATCCACCGCGATTGATGAAGTAGTGCCCGCAATGGTGGCACGAATTCTTTTTTGTAGTACACCATGCCCCAGCTGTACCAGACTGTGTTTATTAAGCCTGATGTAAGGGATGCCTCTTTTCTGCGCTTCTTCTACAATAGAACCGGTCGACGGTCCCAGCCTGGTGTCTTCTCTTATTTCCCTCATCTCCTGAATTTCTTTTTCAAGATCATAAGGGGTTTCATTGATAATATGTTCTACAAGGCGTACTGCTGATTTTGCAGCGTACACTCCCACGTCTTCTTCCATATAATCGAATATGACGAAGTATTCTCCCTTCTTTCCTGTGCCGCGTGTGCGCCCAAAGCCCATATCCATTCCGGCAAGCGTTTGCAATTCCAAAGCGACATGTTCTATTACGTGGCCCATCCAGGTGCCCTCGTCCACCCTCTTAAAGAATCCACCAGGTACACCCTCACTGCATCGATGCTCATAAAGCCCCGGAAGCAGTGCTTCAAGCTTTTGGCGGAAACCATCAATCATGTTGGTAGGCCTCTCCTCTAATTCTTCGAGATCGAGGGTCATCTGTATCAGTTTTGGGCGTCGGATACTCCAATAATTTGGCCCGCGAAGTACTCTGATGTTTACAATTTTCATTACCTCAATTTTAGTTTGGAATTGTTTGTGGCTAGAAAAATAAGAAAAGAATAAAACCTTTTCAAATAAATATTTTTATTTACACAATGCATTCCTGTAGATTCCGTTATTTTTGTAATTACAGGTTATTGGCGCCATGCGCCATTTTTGTTTGACTAAAAATCAATTAATGGAAGTTCCTCGTGGTAAGCTTTTTTCGATTGGTGGAGCAGAAGACAAAGGTGTAGATCTGGAAAAAGGTAAAGTAGTAAGAAACAATCTGAACTTTTTTGAACTCGGCATACTTCGCAGGCTGGTGGACGAAGCCGGAGGTACCGAAAAGCGTATAGAGGTAATTACAACCGCTTCTATGATGCCCGTCGAAGTTGGAGAGAATTATCTGAATGCATTTGGAAAAATTGGATGTACTAATGTGGGTATCCTGCCGATTCGCAATCGCACAGATGCCATGAAATCGGAGTACATTGAACGTGTGAAGCATTGTGATGCGGTAATGTTTAGTGGGGGAAACCAATTGCGCCTTACCTCGAGCTTTGGCGGCACTGAGTTCCTTTCAATCATTCAGAACAGGTATTTAAATGAGGATGGATTCCTGATTGGCGGCACTTCTGCAGGCGGTATGGCGATGAGCAATACCATGATTTACGAAGGAAATGCATCAACTGCACATTTGAAAGGAGAGGTAAAGCTGACCACTGGCCTGGCTTTTATGAAGGATGTTATTTTTGACAGCCATTTTGAGAAGCGTGGCCGCTTTGGGCGCCTGGCTCAGGCTGTGGCCAGCAATCCATCTGCTATCGGGATCGGACTTGGGGAAGACACGGGAATGCTTATTCGTGAAGGCAATATTATGGAGGCAGTTGGCAGCGGACTGGTAGTAATTATTGATGGACATGGCATCAGGCACAACAATATAGCGGATATACCGGATGGTAGCCCGATCAGTGTGGAGAATATTCAGGTTCATTTCTGTGAAAAGGGAAATGGATACCTCGTTAAGGAAAGGAAGTTTATAATAGATATTGCGGAATACCTGGCATCGCGTCGAAAAGAGGCTGTAAAGGTAAACTCAAGGTAAGCCGCCTCTTCCACTTTACAATACACATTTCCCGTTTGCTTTTGATAAGTTGGCTTGCTATTGAAGATGGTTTATCAAAACAGGTTGGCTGAATAATCAGAAGGCTCCTCTTTCGAAAGTATTGCCCTGGCTCAGGTCACCGGTTTCAAAACCCTTTTTAAACCAGTACATTCTTTGTTCTGAGGTGCCATGTGTAAAGGAATCCGGAGTCACTGTACCCTGGTATTTTTTTTGAAGCCGATCGTCTCCAATAGCATTTGCAGCCTGCAAAGCTTCCTGAATGTCTTCAGGGTGGATTACATTTTTCATTTTCTGGTCGTAATGCGCCCATACACCTGCATAAAAATCGGCCTGTAATTCCAGTCGTACGCTATACTTATTGTATTCTGTTTCTGAAAGTTGGCGCCTTAATTGTTCCATTTTGGCAGACAAGCCCAACAGGTCCTGAATATGATGCCCTACCTCGTGAGCTACTACGTAAGCCATTGCAAAATCGCCTTTTACACCGAATTCCTGTCTGAGCTGATCTGCAAACGAAAGGTCAATATAGAGTTGTTTGTCTGCCGGACAATAAAAAGGTCCTGTCGCGGCGGAAGCACCTCCACAACCTGATGTAGTGCTGCCTCTGAAAAGCACAAGGGTAGGCTCCTGGTAAGTACGTCCCATTTCATTAAATAACTTGTTCCAGACATCTTCGGTATCAGCGAGTACTACCTTTACGAAGGCTGCTTCCTCATCATCGGCAGCCTGTTGTTCAGCAGTCATCTCACTTTGTTGAGAGCCCGGTGGCGGTATCAGTTGCTGCAGGTCATTGATGTCTCCACCGCCCAGGAATACCTGGGCCAGGATGAATAGCAGGCCGATTACCCCCCCACCAAGTGCCAGCCCTCCACCGCTAATTCCTCTTCGGTCATCTACGTTACTGCTTTCCCGGCGTCCTTTCCAGTCCATAATATTGTGTTGAATGATGATAGAATATCCAAATATATCTTTTTTTGAAAAAAATGAACAATTGCATTGTCTTAATGAACCTGAATGTGAGTAGAAGAGTCCGTTTTTAGCATCCGCAAACAGGGTGATTTTGTGATGACAAATTTTTTGTGACAATTTTTATATAGATTATCAATGAGTTATGAGGGTGTGATAAAAAAAGTGCTCAAAAATCATACGAATGAAGGAAAGGCATCATACCTTTGCACTCCTTTAAAAAAAATGCCGGGTTAGCGGCATTAATTTTCACCGGCAGTAATGCCAAACAAAAAATAAGATGAGTAAACTACATTTCACAACTAAACATGCGAACGAGGCTGGCGTACAGCGTAGCTGGTACGTTGTTGACGCCACTAATCAAACCGTAGGCCGCATGTGCGCAAGAATTGCGTCTGTTCTTCGTGGAAAGAACAAAGCCTATTTCACCCCACATGTAGATTGTGGTGATTTTGTAATTGTAATTAATGCCGACAAGGTAAAGTTCACCGGTAACAAACTGGACGAAAAAGTGTATATCAACTTTAGCGGCTATCCCGGAGGGAAAAAGGAAACTGTGGCGAGTGATATGCTGACTCGTCGCCCGGAAGTGGTGATCGAAAGGGCGGTTAAGGGAATGCTCCCTAAAAATCGTCTTGGCAGGAAGATGTATAAGAAGCTGTTTGTATATGCGGGTAGCGAACATCCTCACACTGCACAACATCCTCAACCATTAATCACTAAAAAATAAGGGCAGTAAAGTATTGCCCGACATAATACAATGGAAAAACAAAAAAACGCAACCGGCCGCAGAAAAGAAGCTGTAACCCGTGTATTTATTAATCGCGGAAACGGAAGCATCACTGTAAACGGTAAAGATTACAAAGCTTATTTTCCGCTGATGTATCTGCAAAATCAGGTAGAATTGCCCCTTAAGACTGTTGAATCTCTCGACAAGTTTGATGTGGTAATTAATGCTACCGGTGGGGGAGCCAAAGGACAGGCTGAAGCGGCTAAACTGGGTATAGCCCGCGCCCTGATTGTGGTGAATCCGGAATTCAGGCCGATTTTGAAAGATGCAGGTTTGCTGACAAGAGATTCCCGCAGTGTGGAAAGGAAAAAACCGGGTCAGAAGAAAGCCAGAAAGAGCTTCCAGTTCTCTAAAAGATAATTGCTATTTATTATTAATCATTAAGAAATTATTCTCTCCTCAGAGAAGGAAAAAACAAAATAAATGGAAAATAACACTTCATTACAACAGCAGCTTTTGGAAGCCGGTGTGCATTTTGGACACTTAAGGAAAAAGTGGAACCCCAAAATGTTGCCATACATCTTCGCTGAAAAAAAAGGTATTCATATCATTGACCTGAACAAAACGGTAGAAGGTCTGGAAGAAGCCGCTGCCGCATTGAAATCGATCGCCAAAAGCGGTAAGAAGATAATGTTTGTGGCAACCAAGAAGCAGGCGAAAGAAATCGTAACCGAGGCTGCAAAACGTGTGAATATGCCTTTCGTAACTGAGCGTTGGCTGGGTGGTATGCTGACAAACTTTAACACTGTCCGCAAGAGCGTAAAGAAAATGCAGAATATCGAGAAGATGCTGAATGACGGCACGCTTGATAGTATCACTAAGAAAGAGCGCCTTACCCTTACCCGTGATAAAGAAAAGATGGAGAAGGTGTTAGGCGGTATTGCGCAGATAAGCAGGGTACCTGCGGCATTGTTCATTGTGGATATAGGCCACGAACATATTGCACTTGCAGAAGCCAAGAGGTTAAATATCACCACCTTTGGTATGGTGGATACAAACTGCGATCCCAATAAGGTAGAATTTTCTATTCCCTCAAACGATGATGCTACAAAGTCAATCGCTATTATTACTAATTACATTACTAATGCCATAGCAGAAGGGCTTGCAGAAAGACAGGCGCAGAAAGACGAAGAGGCAGAAGAGGTTGAAGAGCAAACAACCCGGGAGTTTAAGGTTGATGAGGATGAAGAAGCCGGTAATGGCCGTCAGAGAAGTGGTGGTAAAGGACGTGGTGCTGCCGGTCCGCAGAAGAGAAGAGTAACTACCGGTGGACGCCAGTCGGCAGGAGGAAAGAGATAACAATAAAATTAATTTTTTAAGTGAAGGCCCGGATAATGCCGGCCTTAAAAATAAAGCTATGAGTACAATTACAATTACAGCAGCAGATATTAATAAGCTCCGTCAGCAAACAGGTGCAGGTATGATGGACTGCAGAAAAGCCCTTATGGAGTCGAATGGAGATTTTGAAGCGGCAATAGACTATTTAAGAAAAAAAGGACAGAAAGTAGCCGCATTGCGTGGTGACAGAGAAGCGAAAGAGGGAGTGATAATTGCTCAAACTACCGATGATAAAAAAACAGGGTATGTGATTAATCTGAGCTGCGAGACAGACTTTGTAAGTAAGAATGAAGAATTTGTGAAGTTTGCACAGTCTGTAATGGATGCAGTAATTGCTAATAAGGTGAATTCCCTGGACGAATTAAATAAGGTGAAGATAGGCGACGAAACAGTGGCCGACAAGGTAAATGAGCAGGTTGCCAAGATTGGAGAAAAGATTGGTATCACAAGATTTGAGAAACTCGAAGCACCTTATGTAGCATCTTATATTCACGGGGCATACAGAATGGGCGTGCTGGTAGGGCTAAGCAGTGGAAATGAGGAAGTGGGCAAGGATTTGGCAATGCAGATTGCTGCAATGAATCCATTAGCGGTTGACCAGGCCGGAATCTCTGCAGACGTGATTGAAAGAGAGAAGAACATTGCGATTGAGCAGGTAAAAGCAGAAGGAAAACCGGCTGAAATGGCTGAGAAGATTGCTGCCGGAAAAATGAACAAATTCTTTAAGGAGAATACATTATTAGCCCAGGCTTTCGTAAAAGACGGTAACAAGTCGGTAGGGGATTATGTAAAAGAAGCAGGGGGAGACCTGAAAGTAACAGGATTTGTCAGGGTAGCTTTGGGCGCCTGATTTTTTATTGATGAACTTTTTTTATTTAGAGGCTGCCCTTTGATGACAGCCTCTTTTTTTGCACTTGGCTTTTACTCTATTTTATTATCTTCGTTTTTTCGATGATATAACGCTTTAAGGAAAAAAGTGAAGTACAGATTATGAACAGATTTAAACAACAATTCAGAAAAAATGGAACAGATACTCCTTGTAATAATAGGTGTGGTGGCATTGGTAATTGGAATTATACTGGGTAAATTCATATTTGCAAAAAGCACCAAAAATTTATTTGAAACAGCACAACAACAAGCACAACAGATCGTCTCAGACGCAGAAGCAAAGGCGGAAACTATAAAGAAAGAAAAGCAGCTCGAAGCCAAGGAAAGATTCGTGCAGCTCAAGGCAGAACACGACCGGGAAATACAACAGCGAAACAGCAAGATGGCTGATGCGGAAAACCGGATTCGCCAAAAAGAACAGTCGATCAACCAGAAAGACCAGAATCTTGAAAAGGCTATCCGTGAAAACGAGAATCTGAAAAAGAACCTGTCGCAACAGATAGAGACTGTAAATATCAAGCGTGCGGAACTTGAAAAGCATCAGGAAGAGCATATTAAGAAACTTGAAAAGGTGGCCCAGCTGACTGCCGAAGAAGCAAAAACCCAGCTTTTCGAGATTTTGAGAGGAGAGGCTAATTCGCAGGCACTCAGCATGCAACAGGAGATTATTGACGATGCAAAACAGAAGGCTAACAAAGAAGCACGAAAACTGATTATCCAAACGATTCAGAGAACGGCTGCCGAACAGGCAATCGAAAATGCGATAACGGTATTTAATCTGGAATCCGACGAGATTAAGGGGTCTATCATTGGGCGCGAAGGCCGTAATATCCGGGCTATCGAAGCGGCAACAGGGGTAGATCTGATAGTTGATGATACTCCCGAAGCCATTATACTTTCCTGCTTCGACCCGCTCAGAAGAGAGATTGCCCGACTATCATTACAGAGGCTGGTAACCGATGGCCGTATTCACCCTGCAAGGATCGAGGAGGTGGTGGAGAAGACCAAAAAGCAACTGGAGGATCAGATTATGGAGATAGGGGAACGTACGGTGATTGAACTGGGTATTCATGGGCTCCATAAAGAATTGATCAGGCTTGTGGGCAAGATGAGGTTCCGCTCTTCCTACGGACAAAATCTCCTGATGCACAGCCGCGAGGTTGCTAATTTGTGTGGAGTAATGGCCTCAGAACTCGGGCTGAATGCTAAACTGGCTAAGCGTGCCGGATTACTACACGATATCGGTAAGGTGCCTGATGAAGAAACAGAGCTGAGTCACGCTTTGTTGGGTATGCGCCTGGCTGAGAAATATGGCGAAAATCCGGCAGTTTGTAATGCAATCGGAGCCCACCATGATGAGATTGAGATGGAGTATGTAATCAGTCCGATCGTTCAGGCTTGTGATGCGATGAGTGGTGCCCGCCCGGGAGCCAGAAGAGAAATAATGCAACAATATTTGCAAAGGATCAAAGATTTAGAAAATCTGGCGGTGGCCTATGAAGGAGTTGAGAAAGCGTACGCAATGCAGGCCGGACGCGAATTACGTGTGATTGTAGAGGCCGAAAAGGTATCTGATGCCAAGAGTGAACAACTCAGTTTTGAGATAGCTCAGAAAATCCAGAATGAGATGGTTTATCCCGGTCAGATAAAAGTGACTGTAATCAGGGAGAAAAGAGCTGTTAATGTAGCAAAGTAGCCCTTCAATAATGGACTTTCTGGCTAAAAAAACTTTGCAGTCTTAAGTAATTTTATGTTACCTTTGCAGTCCTAAAAAAAATTAAGGTGATGAACCCGATTAATTTTGTACACGATCAGTTGACCAAGAAGAATAAGCTTCCTGACTTTAAAGCAGGTGATAATATTACTGTAAACTACAGAATCATTGAAGGAGCTAAAGAAAGGATCCAGAGCTTTAAGGGGGATGTAATCAAGCGCCAGGGTGAGGGTGGTACTGCCACTTTCACTGTAAGAAAGATAAGTGATGGAGTAGGTGTGGAGCGTCTGTTTCCATTATATTCACCCAATATCGAGAGCATTAAACTGCACAAAGTGGGTAAAGTGCGCAGGTCCAAACTCTATTTCCTTCGTGAAAGAAGTGGTAAGAGTGCAAGAATTCGTGAAAAGAGAGTGAAATAGCAGATTTTATCTTTTTAAATAAATGCCGGAATGTACTTGCATTCCGGCATTTTATTTTCTATTATTGTTCTCTTTATTCCATAAAGTACACTGTACGCTAACTTGTATTTAATGAAAAAACTCCTTTTACTACTGATTGTTGCAGGCCTGTATCTGGCTTCGTGCTCACGGGGGATCACCCCTTATGAGGCTGCTCACGGAAAAGCAAAGTGTGGCAGATATATACGTTAAGCCCTTTACCTTCCTTGTAATGTCAGTTTCTTCACTTCAGAAGGGGTACTGGTCTCATTTCATTATGGGTTAGGAAGAGAATGTGAAGTAAGCCGTTTGTAACCGGGTGGCCCTCCTTTATTAAAATTGGTATAATCCTTCTCAGGCACCGATTTTTTCAATTAACTTTACACGATAAATAAATCATCGAGATGAACCCTTTCACTCATCCCTATTTTTTGGCACTTCCCGGAGGGCCGGAACTGTTATTGATATTAGTACTGGTATTACTGTTTTTTGGAGGAAGAAAGATTCCTGATTTGATGAGGGGCCTGGGGCGGGGTGTTAAGGAGTTTAACGATGCCCGTGGGAAAAACAAGAATGACAAGGAAGTTGCTGACAACCCCAAAAAGGAAGTGCTGTCAGATAATACACAAAATAATTCCTGATTTACTTTCTCTAATAGTTTGTTTCAGTTTACAGACATTGCTACATATCATGACGCACTTAGGTCAGGTACGGTAACCTGCGAAGATGCAGTAAAGCATTATCTGCAAAAGATAGATGCTAATAGTAACCTTAATGCATATACGTGTATTTTTGGAGATGAAGCGTTGGCAAGAGCCCGGGAGCTTGATTCAAAAAAACGTAGTGGTGCATCGTTGGGTAAGTTATTTGGTGTAGTAGTGAGTCTGAAGGATGTGATTAGCTATGCCGGACATCCTTTGACGGCTGCTTCTAAAATGCTTTCGGATTTTAAGGCTGTATATAGTGCTACTGCAGTGCAGAAATTATTGGATGAGGGTGCCATAATAATTGGTATGAGCAACTGTGATGAGTTTGCTATGGGAAGTACCAGTGAGCGAAGTGTGTACGGCAGCGTGAGGAATCCGGTTGATCAAGCGAAAGTAGCAGGTGGATCCTCAGGTGGCTCAGCCGCAGCAGTACGCGCAGGCCTTTGTATGGTGAGCCTCGGAAGTGATACCGGTGGCTCCGTGCGTCAACCGGCAGATTTTTGCGGAGTAGTTGGCTTTAAACCCTCTTACGGTAGCGTAAGCAGATATGGACTACTGGCCTACGCCTCTTCTTTTGATCAGATAGGTATTATTGCGAATAATGTGGATGATGTAAAGAAAGTGCTTGAGGTAATCAGCCAGCCTGATGAAATGGACAGCACTATGGACAGGGCGACAGTACGATCTCAAAAAGAAATAAAAAAATTAAAGGATATCGGGATTGCAGTATTCAGGCCGGCCCTGGAGCATTCCTCATTGGACAATGAAATAAGAGAAGGTGTAAAGAGATTAATAGCACACCTGAAAGAAGGAGGTGCAGCCATTGGGGATACAGCCTCCTCATTGCTGGATTATATAGTGCCCGCCTACTACGTATTAACCACAGCGGAAGCATCATCGAATCTGAACAGGTTTGATGGTATCCGGTATGGCCATAGAAGTAATGGAGCGATAGAAAATCTGGAAGAGTTTTATAAGAGAAACAGGTCTGAAGGATTTGGCAAAGAGGTGAAGAAGCGTATCATGCTGGGTACTTATGTGCTGAGCGAAGGATATTATGATGCCTACTTCACACAGGCGCAAAAAGTTAGGCAGATGGTTATCGATGAGGCCCATGAAGTTTTTGAGCACTACGATTTTCTTTTGCTGCCTACAACGCCTTCTACAGCATACGATCTGAATAGTGCAGTAAAAGACGACGTATCGCTGTATCTCGCAGATATCTTTACCGTGTATGCGAATCTTACAGGGTTACCGGCAATTACAATACCGCTTTTCAGGCACTCTAATGGGATGCCATTTGGAGTGCAACTTATCTCTTCAAAAATTAATGAGATAAATTTGTTGGAGGTGGCCGGTCTGTTGTTAAAGAATTACCGCGAATTATGAAACTGAGAAGGTCCATACTGTTTGCTATTGCGCTTGCAATAGGGCATATCGCCTGTGCTCAGATACAGGATACGCTTAAGGTGGAGGAACATAAGGTAATTGATGAGGTACTTGCCTCTGATTCGATCACACCTGATAAGTCGAAAGTTGTCGCTATACAGGAGATTACTAAATATGGATTTAAAGATCTCTTTAAGAATTACACTTACAATCCCACAATACCCTATTCCCAACAGGTGAACCCCTATGCAGAAGGGTATATGAGTGAATATCTGGAAGCGCATACTGACTACCTGAAACGGCTAAAAAAGACGGCGACGCCTTACTTTAATCTTATTGACGATATTCTTTCACAGTATGGCCTACCCCACGAGTTAAAGTATCTGGCCGTAATCGAAAGTGATCTCAAGTCAAATGCGCTTTCTATCGCCGGCGCACGCGGTCCATGGCAGTTTATGCCTGGCACTGCACGGGAGTATGGTTTGCGCGTGGGTGCAGAGATAGACGAGCGAACTGATTATGAAAAAAGCACCCGTGCTGCCGCAAAGTATTTATTGAATCTTTACAAAGACCTGAACGATTGGTTGCTGGTGATTGCGGCATATAACGGAGGCACGGGAAGAGTGCAAACTGCAATTAGAAAAAGCGGCAGCAGCGATTTTTGGAAATTACAATATTATCTTCCACAGGAGTCACGAAATCATGTGAAGAAATTCATTGCTACTCATTTTGTGATGGAAGATAAAAAAGAAAGTGATGGTTCTTTTTATGCAAAAAGCAATCGTGTGATTGACAGCCTTCCCGATTCTCTGAGAGCCACTCTTGATACGGTTGTGATCTCAGGAAGGTATAGCCCTCAGATTATTATTGCAGCTACAGGAGTAGATAGCGCTTTGTTCTGTAAAATAAATCCCAGAATGGACGAGGTGCTGGCTTCGGGCGATGAATATGAGATGCTGCTTCCAGCAGAAAAGGTTTCCACATTCAAAAATAAGCAGGATGAAATATTGAACAATTCACTTAACAACCTGCTCAATAGCGTCAGAGAAAGTGCCAGGCCAAGGTATCAGCGGGAACCACGCAATGATCGGCCGGATACACTCCTCCAGTCCGGACAAAAAGAAAAGAAACGCCCGGCCGCAGTTCGTAACCAATAAAACATAAAAAGTCCTACCCCCTGAGGGGCAGGATGATAATTACGTGTGTGTATCTGGTTATGCTATACGGGTCAGATGCTGTGGGTGAGCCGGACTAAAAGTCGTCATCCAGATCATCGTCGAAACCCTCGTCGTCGAAGAGATCCATTGATCCGTAGTCGTCTTCGATTTCAAAGTCATCATCAGATGAGCTTTTCTTTCCTGATTTCTTTCCTTTTGATTTAGGAATATCGAATTCCTCAAAGTCGGGATCGTAGTCATCGTCTTCGTCGGGTTTGTTCCAGTCGTCCTCAATCTCCTCATCATCATCGTCGTCTTCATCTCTCTTCCTTCCTTTCGTTGTTTTTCCCTTTTTTGATGCGGGAGCCTCGTCCTCATCCAGGTCCTCATCGTCCAGGTCTTCATCTGGATCTTTGCGTTTTCTGCCAGATGATTTAGGTGTGTTTTTAGCGGGCTTTTTAATTGATTCTTTCTTGCCCTTATCGGATTTTGCTTTCATAATTTTCTCCGGAATTTTTTTTATTTTTTTCTTTCAAAAATTGGTAAACCAAAAATAGTAAATATTTTAAAAGAAGATTTTTCGTTCAAAAATTGTTACAGGATCAGGCCTCAATAATCTGATCAGTGCCCGGCCCGTTTGAAATGTAGTGAGTTTTAATCTTCAGGTAGTCGTTGATATGGCTGATGTAGTGAAGCATTTCTTTTGGTAATGACTCGTAGGACTTAATTCCTGAAATGTCTTTTTTCCACCCTTTAAATTCAGTATAAACAGGCTTGATATCCAGTTTATCCATCTGGAAGGGGACGTGGGTAGTGGTTTCGCCATTAATAGTGTATGATTCGCATACTTTTAACGTGTCCAGCTCATCCAGCACATCTGCCTTGGTCATTACTATTTTGGACACCCCGTTAATCATGCAGGTGTATTTAAGCGCTACAAGATCTATCCAACCGCATCTGCGTGGCCGGCCTGTAGTAGCACCAAATTCGTTCCCATTTTTTCTGATCAGTTCACCGAATTCATCATGTAGTTCGGTGGGGAAAGGGCCGCCGCCAACTCTGGTGCAGTACGCTTTGGTGATACCAATTACTTCTTTGATTTTATGTGGCGATACTCCGAGTCCGCTACAAACCCCTGCAGCTATTGTGGTAGAAGAGGTCACATAGGGGAAGGTGCCGAAGTCGATGTCGAGCATGCTACCCTGAGCGCCTTCAGCAAGTACTTTCTTGTTTTCGTCAATAGCTTGATTGATAAAGTATTCTCCACTTACGATATTGAGCGAACGTAGGAATTCCAGTGCATTAAAATAGGTTTCTTCTTCCTGAGAAATGTCTTCCTGAAAAGAAAAATTGTCAAGTAGCTTCTGGTGCTTAAGCCTGAGTTTTATATATTTCGAAACGAAATTTTTGTCTTTGACATCCCCAACGCGTAACCCGTTTCTGCCTGTCTTGTCCATGTAGGCAGGCCCGATTCCCTTGAGTGTGGATCCGATTTTTTCATTTCCTTTGCTTTGTTCGCTTGCGCGATCCAGCGCTTTGTGGGTAGGAAGTATAAGTTGTGTACGGTCGCTGATAAATAATGACTTTCTATAGTCCACTCCGAATGAGGCCAGTATCTCACATTCTTTCTGAAGCGCCACTGCATCAAGCACTACGCCATTACCGATGAGGTTTTTAGTACCTTCTTTAAAAATACCTGAAGGAATCTGGTGAAGCACTACCTTTTTCCCATCTACAAAGAGTGTATGCCCGGCATTGGGCCCTCCCTGAAACCTTGCAATTACATCGTATTTAGAAGCGAAGTAATCTACGACTTTACCTTTTCCTTCGTCGCCCCATTGCAGGCCCAGAATTACATCAATCATTACTGAAAAATTGGTTTTTTGTTTTCGGGGTAAAAGTAAATGAAAACATCCATCTTTCGGATGGATGTGAAATAATTAAATTATAGGAAATGATTTCTATGCTACTTTAAGCATATTGAGCTTGCTTACATTAAACTTACCCATTGCATAGTCTTTTGTGAGCGTGAAGGATTTGACCTTTTGTGATGGCAGTTCATACATAGCATCAGTAAGGATGCTTTCGCAAATGCTCCGTAAGCCACGGGCTCCCAGTTTATACTCTACGGCTTTCTCAACCATAAAGTCGTAGGTGTCTTCTTCCACAATCAGATCAATTCCCTCCAGTTGGAATAGCTTCTTGTATTGTTTTATCAGCGAGTTTCTGGGTTCAGTGAGTATTTTTCTTAAGGCTGCCGGGTCTAATGGATTCAGGTAAGTGATTACAGGCAATCTGCCTAATAATTCAGGAATCAGTCCGAAGTGCCTCATATCCTGAGCATTGACAAATTGAAGCAGGTTATTTCTTTGTAATTCCTGCATGTCTTTGTTCACATTAAAACCTATAGCGTTGGTATTGATACGCTTCCCGATAATGCGGTCTATACCATCAAAGGCGCCGCCGCAGATAAAGAGTATGTTGGAAGTGTTGATTTTGATAAGTTTTTGTTCAGGGTGTTTCCGGCCGCCCTGAGGTGGCACCAGTACATCAGTACCCTCAAGCAACTTTAGCAGTCCTTGTTGTACGCCCTCTCCGCTTACATCCCTTGTGATGCTGGGATTATCACTCTTGCGTGCAATCTTGTCGATTTCGTCGATATATACGATACCTTTTTGTGCTGCATTTACGTCAAAGTTGCATACCTGCAGCAACCTGCTTAATATGCTCTCTACATCTTCTCCCACGTATCCGGCTTCTGTAAATACCGTGGCATCTACAATTGCAAAAGGCACATTCAGGATACGGGCAATAGTCTTGGCAAGAAGTGTCTTGCCGGTACCTGTTTCTCCGACCATAATGATATTGCTTTTTTCGATTTCAATATCATTATCTGCCTTCTGGTTAAGCCTTTTATAGTGGTTGTACACAGCCACGGCCAGCACTTTCTTAGCATCGTCCTGCCCGATAATATACTCATCGAGATATTTCTTTATCTCCATAGGTTTCTTCACGGAGAGTTTGAAATTGCTGTTACCTGAGTTTTTTTCTGATAATTGTGGCAGCTCCTGAAGTACTATCTCCCGCGCATGCTCTACACAATTTTCACAGATATGCCCCTCCTGCCCTGCAATCAGAATCTGTACCTCGTCGCGGCTGCGTCCGCAAAAAGAACAATGTAAGGGTTGCTGTTTTGCCATAGTACTAAGTAGATTGTAGCGCCAAAGTAATGCTTAATTTATTAAAACAAAAGCCAAAAAACACAGCTGTCAGAGCTTTTTGAGTATCACATCCACAATGCCGTATTTTTTGCTCTCCTGTGCATCCATCCAGTAGTCGCGGTCAAAGTCGTCCATAACTTTTTCGAATGGCTGGCCACAGTTTTCAGAGAGAATCCTGGCCCCTATTTCCTTTACTTTTTGCATTTGCTTGGCGAGGATCTCCAGGTCTGCACTTGTACCGCGTCCGCCGCCACTCGGCTGATGAATCATTACTTCTCCATGAGGGAAAATATATCTCTTGCCCCTGGCACCGCCGCTGAGCAGAATACTGCCCATGCTGGCAGCCATCCCCATACATACGGTGCTCACCGGTGACGAGATCATTTGCATGGTGTCATATATTACCATGCCACTGGTTACTACGCCACCCGGACTGTTAATATAGAAAGTGATATCCTTGCCCGGGTCTATTGCCTCCAGGTATAAGAGCCTGTTGGTAATGTCACGGGCTGTTTTGTCGTTGACTTCTCCCCACAGGAATATCTTGCGTTGCTCAAGGAATTTTTTATCATATAAGAAAGCCCCCTCCATCATTTTTTCCATTGGACTGCTTTCCGGATTCTCAGGCTGTTCTTTTTCTGGTTCGTCATCCAATCGGGGAGCTCGGGTATATCGGTTCAGGTTGCTCATTAGATTTCTTATTTGTTGTGATTCGTTTTTTTAGCGTTAGTGAGGAGCACCTCGTCGATGAGGCCATATTCTTTAGCTTCTGCCGCTGTCATCCAGAAATCGCGGTTACTATCCTTTGCTATCTTATCTACCGTCTGTCCTGTATGTGCACTGAGGATGTCGTAAAGCTCGTTTTTGATTTTTACGACCTCTTTTACAGTTATTTCCACATCACTGGCCTGGCCCATAGCTCCTGCACTGGGCTGGTGCATCATGATGCGTGCGTGCTTTAGCGCGCTTCTTTTCTCAGGAGTTCCGGCTGCCATAATTACGGCTGCCATACTTGCAGCAATACCTGTGCATATAGTTGCCACATCGGGTGAAATGAACTGCATGGTATCATACATGCCTAACCCAGCATACACACCGCCGCCGGGAGAGTTGATATATAATTGAATGTCGCGGTTGCGGTCAGTACTTTCCAGAAACAATAACTGGGCGGTAATAATGTTAGCTACTTCGTCATTAATCGGATAGCCAAGAAATATAATCCTGTCCATCATTAAACGGCTGTAAACGTCCATTACAGCTACGTTCATCGGCCTTTCTTCAATGATATTCGGAGTAAGGTTCGTTACATTGTGCCTGATATATCCGTCAAGCGTGTTACTACTGATTCCGCGATGTTTTACAGCGTATTTCTCAAATTCTTTTCCGGTATTCATGTAATTTGTTTGTTTGTTGCAAAATATTCCTACTCCGGAGAAGTTCCAAATATTGTGCTAACAAAAAAAA
Organism: Chitinophagaceae bacterium; assembly: GCA_023957755.1. Taxonomy (GTDB): domain Bacteria; phylum Bacteroidota; class Bacteroidia; order Chitinophagales; family Chitinophagaceae; genus Ginsengibacter. Next base: position 20,057 of record JAMLGT010000001.1, on the reverse strand, counting down.
TACGACAAAATGGCGAGTGCCCCTCCGGAATTAATGATGGTGGTTATGTTGTTTAACGATTTCCACAAACTCGTCCTGTCCGATTGTTTTCTCCTCTATAGTTACCTGAGTCTTTAACCAATTAAGAATTTTTCCACTCATGATTTTTTCATACCGGTTTTCCACCTGCTCTTTTTCGGACATCATACGTTTGATGTATCCATCGAGCCATGCATACTCTTCAGACTCCAGATCTGCACTTCCAAAGTATTGCTGCAACTCCTTTTTAATTTCTTCTTCAATTTCTTTAGGCTCTACTTTTAGGCTCTGGTCCTTGATAATCTGAGAAGTGATAAGGTTTGTGCGGATGCTGTTCACAAAACGTGGGAATTGTTCTTCAGCTTGTTCAGGAGGTACATTCTTGTTTTCATCTTTAAACAGTCTCTTCAGGAAATCTTCCGGCAAATCCAGAGGCATATCCATAAGGACATGCTGCAGCGAATGATCCAGATTGTTCTCAGCCAGCTGATCCCATTGCTTCTGAATGTCTGCTTCTACTGCCTTACGGAATTCTTCTTCAGTTTTTATTTCCTTGCCGGGATATGCGAGTTTAAACAGGTCTTCGTCTAATGCGTGCTTTTCAGAAACACTGATTTCGGCAGCTTTGAATTTAACAGGAGAATGAATCACAGCTTCATCAGCCGGATTTAATTCCATATTGTCATATATTTCGGGAGATTTTTCCGGGTCGACAATATCCTTCATTATTCCATTGAACTCAGCATCCTTTCCTGCTCCCTGCAATTTTTGCTGAAAATCAGGTGTAAATACTTTAACGAAGAATGATTTGTTTACAGTGAACCCTTTTTCTGTGGCATTACCTTCTGCATCAGTCTGAGTCAGCGAGAACTTAATAATGTTTTCAGGCCCTGTAACTGATTCTACCGAATTTAGTTTCCCAAGCTCTGTTTGGATCCGGTCAATCTGATTTTCTATTTCTTCCTGCTTGGGTTGTACTTTATAGCGGGTTAATTTCGTGTGTTCAGGGATGGTAACCTTCACTTCGGGATATAGGCCAACTTCAAAAGCGAATTCATAAGCAGCCGGCTCTCTAAAATTGAGCTCAGGCATAGTGCTGCCTTCGGATGTAAGCGGATTGCCCAGAAGGCTAATTTTTTCTTCCTGGATAAATTTCTGCAATTCTTTGTCGACTGACTTTAAGACAGCCTCTCCAAAGAACTCCTGGCCATACATTTTTTTTACCATGCCTACAGGCACCATTCCCTTTCTGAAACCGTGAATATTTGCCTTCTTGCTGAAATCTTTAATGTCCTTTTCAAAGGCAGGCATATAATCCTGACTATCTAATTTGAGTACCAGTCTTTCGTGAAGGTTGCTAATCGGTTCTCTTGTAACACTTGCCATTTCCTAGAAATTATGATAGGGCCGTCCGGCCTTTCTATTAAGAAAAAGTGCGCATGGAGGGACTCGAACCCCCACACCTCGCGGCATCAGATCCTAAGTCTGACGTGTCTACCAATTTCACCACATGCGCATAAGGGGCGGCAAAATTAAGACAAATGTTCATAAAATACAGAATTAAGGATTATAAATTATTTTCAATTCTTTTAGCAATGACCAGCCAGGCTAATTCCCGGATTATGGTGATTCTTTAGAAATAATTTTACTATAACACTTTATTATTGTTTGTAAATTCGTAGGGATGGATAAAGTATTGAATATTCCTCAGTATGAGATGAATGAGGAGCAGGAAAGAAAGGAGATTTTACGTAAATACAGGGCGTTGCTTCGTGCACTCAAACCCAAACTGAAACCGGGAGATAAGGAACAGGTGCGGGCTGCCTTTGAAATTGCTGTGGAGGCACATAAAGATATGCGCCGGAAAAGTGGAGAACCGTATATCCTTCACCCCATTGCCGTAGCCACTATCTGTGTAGAAGAGATAGGGCTTGGCGTAAGAAGTACTATCTGTGCATTATTGCATGACACTGTAGAAGATACAGATGTTACCCTTGATGCCATTCAGCGCGAATTCGGGTCAGAAATAGCAAAGATTGTGGATGGGCTCACCAAGATTGCCAATGTCATTGATACCAATTTGTCGCAACAGGCTGAGAACTTCAGGAAGATCCTTTTGACACTGACCGACGATCCGCGGGTGATATTAATTAAGCTTGCAGACAGGCTGCATAATATGCGCACCCTCGAGAGCATGAAGCGTGAGAAGCAGTTGAAGATTGCTTCCGAAACAGTATATGTATATGCGCCACTCGCCCATAGGATGGGCCTTTACAATATAAAGACTGAGCTGGAAGACCTCGCGATGAAGTACATGGAGCCTGACAGCTATCGGTACATTGCTCAGAAACTTGATAATACCAAGAGAGAGCGCACGAGATACATTAATGACTTCATCAGGCCGCTGAAAGAAAAACTGACCAACGCCAATTTCAAATTTGAAATATACGGGCGCCCCAAAAGCATACACAGTATCTGGAATAAGATGAAGAAGAAAGGTGTTGCTTTCGAAGAAGTGTATGATCTATTTGCCATTAGGATAATTCTGGACTCACCACATGACAAGGAGAAGGAGGAATGTTGGAAAGTATATAGCGTGGTGACTGATGAATATATCCCCGCTCCTGAAAGATTGAGAGACTGGCTGAGTAACCCTAAGAGCAATGGATATGAAGCATTGCATACCACAGTAATGGGGCCTCACGGTAAGTGGGTAGAGGTGCAGATAAGAACACGCAGAATGAATGATATAGCGGAGAAAGGACTGGCAGCTCACTGGAAGTATAAAGAAGGTACTTCTGAAGAAAATCGTTTTGATAAATGGTTTCAACAGATAAGGGATGTGCTGGCTAACCAGGAAACCAATTCGGTCGACTTCCTTCAAGATTTTAAACTCTCTTTTCTCGCAGAAGAAATTTACGTATATACACCGAAGGGAGATATTAAAATGTTGCCGGTGGGTTCTTCAGCACTAGATTTTGCATTTGCAATTCATACTAAAATTGGCGAAAGCTGTATCGGTGCCAAAGTAAATCATAAGTTGGTACCTATTAGCCATAAGTTACGTAGCGGAGACCAGATAGAAATTATTACTTCATCCAAGCAGAAGCCAAAGGCTGAGTGGCTCAAGTTTGTTGTGACCACCAAGGCAAAGACTAAAATCAAAGATTCTCTAAAAGAAGAAAAGCGGCTGATTGGCGAAGAAGGGAAAGCGCTACTTGTAAAGAAGTTGGAGTCAGTACATATCCCTGCTACACAGCATCAGTTTGAGGAGATTGCGGCATATTATAAAATCAATTCTTCTCTTGACTTATTCTACGATATAGCAGTTAGAAAAATAGATATCAGTGAAGTAAAAGACTGGACATATAACGGAGATAAGATTGTATTTCCGAAGTTGGAGAAGGCTGGTGCCGAGGATAAAGCTGATACTCACAAGCCCTCTGCCAGGAAGGAAGCCGAGCTGGTTATTTTTGGTGAGAGCAGCGATAAGATTATGTATTCGCTTGCCAATTGCTGCAAACCTATACCAGGTGATGATGTGTTTGGATTTATCACTCAGGGAGAAGGGTTGAAAATACACAGGACCAATTGTCCCAATGCCGCCAGGCTGCTTGCTAACTATGGCCACAGAGTGGTAAAGACTAAGTGGATGAAGAACAAGGAAATCTCTTTCCTTACGGGTATCAAGATTGTGGGGCTTGATGATGTAGGGGTGATCAATAAGATCACAAACCTCATCAGCGGTACACTTAAGATTAATATCAATGCACTCACAATTGAAGCAAAGGAGGGCGTTTTCGAAGGCAATCTAAAAGTGTATGTGCATGATAAAGACGAACTGGAAAATCTGGTCAATAAACTGATAGCGCTTCCGGGTATCGAAACAGTCGAACGGTTTGATTCCGAAACTTCAGTTTAACAACTTTCTGATGAGTGATATTTCTGACATTAAATGGGTGTGTAAGGCCTTCCATGAATTGACGATTCCTGAGCTTTACAGCATATTGAAGGTGCGAAATGAGGTTTTTGTAGTAGAGCAGAATTGTCCCTATCAGGATTGTGATGACAAAGATTTCAAAGCATTCCATTTAATCGCATTACGGGGAGCAGATATAGTAGCGTATTCCCGCCTGCTTCCACCGGGTGTGAGTTATGAACATGCTGCTTCGATTGGCAGGGTGCTGACATCCGGACGGGCAAGGCACCTGGGGCTCGGTAAAGAATTGATGCGGCGCTCTCTTAATAGTGTTTACAAGAATTTTGGTAGTAAAGAAGTAGTCATTAGCGCACAGACTTACCTGATTCCATTTTATGAATCGTTTGGATTTGTAAAGGAAGGAACCATTTATCAGGAAGACAATATTGACCATATCCGAATGCGAAAGCCCTTTTCAGGCATGTCTTCACAATAATATGAGTATGGAGGTCGTTTAAGATTTTGCTGTTATTCCTCATCGTATAGATGAGTATAACGACAAAATTCATCCGCCTTATGAAAGCATACATTTACATGCTCTTTATCTTGCTGTGCGTGGGGGTCGGGCATTATGAAGTGAACGCTCAGTCGCTTTCATTTAGAACCAAAAACCTCAGGGTTGAGGCCGGTATAAACATTGGCCCCACCTTTTTCCTGGGCGATCTGGGAGGCAACAGAGGAGAAGGAACTCGCTTTATAAAAGATATAAATCTTGATTTGACCAACATCATGAAAGGTGCTTTCGTGACTGTGTATCCTAGTGACTGGCTTGGGTTTAGAGTAGCGGCACAGATAGGTGCGCTCGAAGGAGACGACTCCAAGATTAGAAAGAATGGGGGCGCGGAATTGTTTCGTAAACAAAGGAATCTGGACTTCAGAACTGACCTTTTTGAAGCCTACGCAGCCGCTGAATTTTATCCTTTGGAATTCTTTTTTGGCGACGAACGCGACTTCAGGCTGGCTCCTTACGGAGTAATAGGGGTAGGGGTGTATCATTACAACCCGCAAGGCTCTATCACGGATGCCAATGGTAAAAAGACATGGCATTATCTCAGGCCTTTACACACTGAAGGCCAAGGATTTGAGGAATATCCCGATCGTAAAGAGTACAGCCTTACCCAGATAAACATTCCGATGGGTGTGGGAGTGAAATATTTCGTTACTGAAAACCTGAATCTGAGCCTGGAATTACTTTTAAGAAAATCCTTTAACGATTATGTAGATGATGTAAGCGATTCGTATGTAGATCCTGTTCTGTTTGATAAGTACTTGTCTGCAGTAGATGCTGCACTTGCAAAGAAAATATCAGACAAGGCAAATGCTATTGTCACGCCGGGACTTACAAGATTTGCCCCCGGAGAACAGAGAGGCAACCCTAACCAGAACGACTCGTGGTTTACCACCTTTGTCAGAGTCGGCTGGAGTTTTACAAGAAATGAAAACAAAAGCAGCCTGAACCGTATGCGCTGCCCTCACAGATTTTAATACCCCCTTTGGAAAATTATTGTATAGAGAACAAAGCCACCTGCAAAAAGAGAGAGAAGATAGATATGCTGTCTTCTATACCCTACTGAAACCACAAACCTTCTTGATTATCTCTTTAGGTGCTTTGTTCCTCTTACAATAAATGCTTAGCTGTTTGCCAGTTCCTCTTTCAGATATTGTCCGGTATAACTTTTCCTGCAAAGCAGAAGATCTTCAGGTGTTCCCTGAAATACAATCTGCCCTCCTCCGTTTCCCCCTTCAGGCCCGATATCGATAATATAATCTGCCACTTTTATAATGTCGAGGTTGTGCTCTATTACCAACACTGTGTTGCCACGGTCAACCAACTTATTAAGAACCTGGACAAGCATCCCGATATCCTGAAAATGAAGCCCTGTAGTAGGTTCATCCAGAATATAAAATGTCTTTCCCGTATCGCGTTTTCCGAGTTCTGTAGATAGTTTTACCCGCTGTGCTTCGCCACCACTGAGAGTTGTGGCGCTTTGACCGAGAGTAACATAACCCAGCCCCACCTCCTGAAGCACCTTTATTTTTCTGTAGAGAGAGGGCACATTTACAAAAAACTCCACCGCCTCATCTACAGTCATTTCCAGCACATCGCTGATCGATTTTCCTTTGTATCTGATTTCAAGCGTTTCCCGATTGTATCTCTTGCCATTGCACTTTTCACATTTCACAAATACATCCGGCAGGAAGTTCATTTCGATAACCCGCATCCCTCCTCCGTGACACAGGTCGCACCTTCCACTCTTTACATTGAATGAAAATCTGCCGGGTTTATAACCTCTTATTTTTGACTCGGGTACTGAGGCAAATAGAGTCCGGATGTCTGTAAAAAAGCCACAGTAGGTAGCAGGATTACTTCTTGGAGTACGTCCGATGGGTGATTGGTCTATCTCAATAACCTTGTCGATATGTTCAAGTCCGGTGATCTTCTTGTATGGCAACGGTTTGTTCCTGCTTTTATAGACATGCTGCTTAAGGATTGGGAAAAGGGTCTCGTTTATCAGGGTGGATTTGCCGCTGCCGCTGACACCGGTAACACAGATGAACGTTCCGAGAGGGAAGGCAGCATCTACTTGTTTAAGGTTGTTCCCGGCCGCTCCATACAGTTTAATGAGGTTTCCGCTTCCTGTGCGCCTTTGCGCAGGTACAGGAATTGATTTTTTCCCGTTGAGATATGAGGAAGTAACTGTGTTGAGTTTTGTAAACTGTTCGGGCTTGCCTGAAGCTACAATATTTCCCCCTTTCTTCCCGGCCTCGGGGCCGATGTCTATAAGATAATCAGACGAGAGCATAATGTCTTTGTCGTGTTCCACAACCAGTACACTGTTGCCGATATCTCTCAGCCCTTTGAGTGCATTTATCAGCCTGTGGTTATCTCGCTGATGAAGGCCTATGCTGGGCTCGTCAAGTATGTAGGTGATGCCCTGCAGCTTTGAGCCTATCTGAGTAGCCAGCTTGATCCGCTGCGATTCCCCGCCGCTAAGAGATCTGGAGGGGCGGCTTAGACTTAGGTACGATAAGCCTACTTCAAGAAGAAACTGAATCCTGTCTCTTATTTCTTTTAGCACATCCTTTGCCACCTGATTCTGCTTTTCTGATAATCGCGATTCGATATTCTTAAACCATTTGTATAGTTCGTCAAGATTTAACTCGCTGAGTTCTGAAATGTTTTTTTCGTCGATTCTGAACCAGAGGCTTTCTTTTCTGAGCCTTGCTCCGTGGCACTCCGGGCATGGCGTGAGCTCCATAAACTGTTCGGCCCATGCCTGTATATTTTCCCCTGAATCGCCTGAGGTGAACCAGCGATACAGCATATTCACAATGCCTTCGTATCCTGAAGCAGACTCTTCGCCTGTATGAGTAAACCCGTACCAGTCAAAGTCGGCATCGGCTACCTGCTCCCGTTTTTCTTTATGGCCGTAGAGCACAAGGTTCAGAGCCTCATCAGGCAGAGAAGCAATAGGAGTGTCTAAAGAAAATTTATATTTCTTTGCGAGCTTGGCCACCTGTTGGAAAGTGTACACATCTCTTTCTTCACCAAGGGGTGCGATTCCTCCCTGGTTGATAGATAGTGAACGGTCGGGGATTACTGCTTCCAGGTTTACCTGATAAATATTGCCAATCCCACGGCAGGCAGGGCATGCACCATAAGGGCTGTTGAACGAAAATGAATTGGGAGAAGGCTCTTCGTAACTGATGCCTGTGTCTTCGCACATCAGCTTGCGACTATACTGCACCACGCGGTCATTGTCTTGCAGTAACAGAAACATAAGACCGTTTCCGGTGGAAAGCGCATTCTGGACACTGCTGCTGATCCTGTGTTTTTGTGCAGCCTTCACTTCTACACGGTCAATCACCAGTTCGATGTCGTGGATCTTGTATCTGTCCACCTGCATCTTGGGAGTCAGGTCTTTTACCTCTCCGTCGACCCTTACTTTAAGAAATCCTTTTTTGCGGAAATCCTCAAATAACTCTCTGTAATGTCCCTTCCTTCCTCTGACAATTGGTGCCAGAATCGTCATCTTCTGATCTGAGAATCGTTGAAAAATATTGTGAACGATTTCGTCCTCAGACCACTTGACCATTCGTTTGCCGGTGTTATAGCTGTATGCTTCACCTATTCGGGCAAATAGCAGCCTCATAAAGTCATAAACTTCCGTGATGGTTCCTACCGTACTTCGGGGATTTTTGTTGGTGGTTTTTTGTTCGATGGATATCACAGGGCTCAGGCCTGAAATCTTATCTACATCAGGCCTTTCCATGTCACCCATAAACTGTCGGGCATAGGCAGAAAAACTTTCCATATACCTTCTTTGGCCTTCGGCAAAAATGGTATCGAAGGCAAGTGATGATTTGCCGCTGCCACTTATTCCGGTAATAACCACCAGCCGGTTCTTGGGAATCGAGATATCTATATTTTTCAGGTTATGCTCACGGGCACCCCAGACCTCTATATATTCATTGTTTCCTGTAGCGAATTCGCTTTCTACTTTTTGCATTTTCTAAGAATACAAAATTAGTCAGATATTTCATCCGTTTTCAATGATTGTGGCGGGTTAGCTACCCAGATCTTATTTGAGATGGAAGATTAAATTAATATTAAAAATATATTGAGATATGGAAAAGTATGCAAAGTCACTATATTTGTTCCCCCCGAAAATAAACCAGCTAAATTGTGCGTTAAATTTTGCTGGCAAAAATTGAGGGTGATCCGGCGATTGAAGGCGGGAAGGCATGAGGAATATTAACTAATTTTTTTTGTGGGATTAGTGAAAATCTTGATGGTTTTGATAGTATTTCCTTAGTTTTATCTTCCTATCCTAAATTTGACTGGATTTATAAACCAGAGAACATCCAAAAGGAAACATTTATTTGATACTTTTCTACAATAATTAATTTTTTTACTCGTTTTAATTTTCGGTATCGAACAATCGACCCGATTGGATATCAGTCAAACCTACTAATTGAATGAAAAAATTGTCCTTACCCGTAAAGTCAATTACAATGAAGAATAGTTTATTGGCTATGCTTGGATGCACTGCTATTGTGCTAACCGGATGTGGAAAGTTTGGGAAGTCGAAAAGCAGTATTCCGAATGACGGGCAGCTGCATGGTGTAGCTCCTTCAAGCAAATACACATTGCCTAAACCTCCGGGAATGGTTTATATACCACCGGGCACATTCCACATGGGGCCCAGTGATGAGGATCTCAATTACGCCTTTACTGCCAGAAACAAGCAGGTGTCAATCAGCGGCTTCTGGATGGATGCTACCGAGATTACGAATAACGAGTATCGTTTTTTTACCAATTGGGTAAGAGACTCAATAGCAGCAAAGTTGCTGGGGCTCGTGAAGCAGGCCCAGGGCGGAGATGGTACTCAGTATATCGACTGGACAAAGGCGAGAGCGATAAAGTGGGATGATAAAGACATCTATGAGAAGCTGGAAGCAATGACAGTTACTCCTGATAACCGTATTTTCGGACGTAAAGAAATAGATGCACAAAAACTGGTTTACCACTCTGAAACCTTTGATTACAAAGAAGCTGCAAAGCGTGAGAATGCCAATGTACCGCGCGGACAGTTTATAGTGAAATACGATTTACCGATTTATCCGGACACGTTGGTTTGGGTGCGTGATTTTTCATACTCATATAATGAACCGATGTCAAAGCAGTATTTTAATCACCCTGCATTTGGAAACTATCCGGTGGTGGGTGTGTCCTGGAAACAGGCTACTGCTTTCTGCGAATGGAGGACACTTTATCTAAATAGCTTTCTTGAGTCTAAGAAGCGATCTACCGAATCGGGCTTCAGGCTTCCGACAGAATCTGAGTGGGAGTATGCGGCACGTGGCGGACGTTCACAGGCTCCGTTTCCGTGGGGCGGCCCTTATCTGAGAAACAGAAAAGGCTGTCTGATGGCAAACTTTAAACCTGGTCGCGGTAACTATCCTGAAGACGGAGGACTCTACACCGTGCGTGCAGATGCCTATTGGCCTAATGACTTTGGTTTGTATAATATGGCCGGTAACGTGGCGGAGTGGACATCCTCATTGTATTATGAAGGTGGATACAACTTCCAACACGACCTGAACCCGGATATTCGCTGGAATGCCAAAGAACAGGATCCTCCCAGGATGAAGCGCAAGGTGATTCGTGGCGGTAGCTGGAAGGATGTAGGGCACTATCTCCAGGTAAGTTCTCGTACATACGAGTATCAGGATACTTCAAAATCCTACATCGGATTCCGTAGTGTGGTTGATTTACCCCCATCCTTAGGTAAGAAGAAATAAAAAGAATTAAAACCCCTGTATCAGTTAACCAAAGAAAACCTTTTATAGAATACATTTTTAGTTTCTCAATCTTATTGCCTGTATTAATTGTTCATTGTGGAAGAATGAATTAATATGGGCTTTTTATTGTGGAAACTCAAACCGATAATCCTTAAACCCAGTAAATTAAAAACCAATAAGTTATGTCTCAGACTCAGCAACTCCCCAAAAGAAACTTTCTCACATTAGTTGACGTATTTGTGAGTGCCGGCGCCGGTGTAGTTATTTTTGCTGCATGGGCTAAGTTAACCCATCAGTCTTATGCAGATACCATGCTCACAGTTGGTATGTGGACTGAAACCGTCATCTTCCTTATCTACGCAGTAATCGAGTGGGTAAGGCCCCACGATCATCAGGCAGCGCATGCACATGCGGTAGCAGCTCCGACATCAACAGGTAAAGAAAGCCCGCTTGATGCGATGAACAAAATGATGGAAGATGCAGAAATTAATTCTGTAAACATGAAAAAATTAGGTGAAAACTTCCAAAGACTGGATACCACTGTATCTCAGTTGGGCGAGGTAGGCGATGTGGTTAAGAATACCTCAGAGTTTACTTCCAAGACAAAAGAAGCTAACACCGCTTTAGGTATGATGAAGGATGCTTTTATTAATTCAGCAAATGCAATGAGCAGTTTCAATAGCGCAGCCGATGAGGCGCGTGGATTTAAAGAGCAGGTAGAATTACTTGCAAAGAATATGGGCTCGCTCAATAGTATTTATGAACTGGAACTTAATGAAAGCAACAACCACCTGAAAGCCATGAATGCTTTTTATGGTAAGGTGGCAAAAGCTAGTGAAGTGATGGCTAATACTGTGGAGGATGCACAGAAGACCAAAGAGCAGATCAACGCACTTGCAGGAAATCTTGGCAAACTGAATCAGGTGTATGGCAATATGCTGAGTGCCATGCAAGGCAGGCAGTAAGCTGATGATTGTTGTTAATACTAATCCCTAAAGAAAAAAAATTAAAATACTATGCCATTACCTAGAGAACCGAGGCAGAAGATGATTAACGTTATGTACCTGGTGCTGACCGCTATTCTGGCACTGAATGTATCTAACGAAGTTATCACTGCCTTCAAAGTTGTGGATAAGAGTCTGATGACTTCCAACGAGGTGATAAATGAAGGAAACGAGACGATTTATAAATCGCTGGAAGCAAAGCTCGCTGATCCCCAGACTGCAAAAAATGCAGCGATCTGGGAACCGAAGGCTAATCAGGCAAAGCAGCTTTCAGCAGATATATATACCTACATTGATACATTAAAAGCACAATTAAAAAGGCAAGCCGGCCTGAGGATTACCGATGAAGGTTTGGAAGATTTTCGTGAGGATAATCTGGATGCCTCTACTCGCCTTTTTATTACCGAAGGCAAGGGGAAAGAACTTGAGAAGAAACTGAATGAATACAAGGAGGCTATGCTCAACATTGTGGATCCCAGTGTGCGTAAGCAATTTGAAACAAGCTTTCCTGTAAGCACAAATACAGAGTCTTTTAAAACCAGAGAAGGAAAGCATAAAGACTTTTCGCAAACCTTCTTCAATATGACACCGACTGTGTCTGCACTTACTATGCTGAGTAAGTTTCAGAATGGTGTAAAGACTGCGGAGAGTGAAATCATTACTTATTGTCATAATCAGATAGGTGCTGTTAAAGTTGTTTACGATCAGTTTGCAGCATTAGTGGGGCAAACCTCCAACTATCTGATGCCCGGGCAAACGATGACGATATCTGCCGGTGTAGGGGCATATAGCACCGCAGCTCAACCTGAAATTACCATTGGAGGTGTCAGGGTAGCTGTTGGCCCGGATGGTGTGGCCAAACAGACCATAACGGCGTCGGGTGCAGGCGTACATAAAATGCCGGTAGTAGTTACTTATACTAAACCCGACGGAGAGAAAGAGACTAAGAGTTTCCCGGTAGAATACACTGTTGGAACACCCGGAGGTGCGGCCGTAATGTTGGATAAGATGAACGTATTTTATAGATTCGTGGATAATCCTGTAACAATCTCTTCGGGAACCGGATGGGATAAAACGAAGGTGTCTATGACCGGTGGAAGCCTTGTGTCGGCAGGTGGGCCGGGCAAGTATGTGGTGAGAGTAGAGAAACTGGGTAGTGCATCCATTACTGTTAATTCTGATGGAAAAGCTAGCACTTACTCTTTCAGGATAAAAGATATTCCTGACCCTGTATTTAAAGTAGGGCCTAACGCAAGCGGACGTGTACAGTCGGTCGTGTTTAAGAATCAAAGATTTGCGCGTGCAGATCTGGAAGGTTTTGACTTTGACTATAAGTTTAACATCGTAGGTGCTACCGTTTATTTTTCAGGGGCAAACTTCCCCAACCCGCAACAGGTGAACATTTCAAGCTCTAACCTTGCTCCATTGGAAGCTATGCTGCAGAAGTGTATTCCGGGTACAAATGTTACCTTTGATAATGTGCGTGTACAAGGGCCGGGTGGGCCTGTGAGGAGTATTCCGGGAGGTGGATTCCTATTATACTAACCTCATCAAAAATGTGTAAAAAAGAAGCAGATCAGAAAAGAATAAAACCAACACACATGAAAAAATGTTTTGTAAAATGTGCCGTACTGTCTTTCGTTTTGGGTGGCTTTGCACTGACAGCAGGAGCACAGGCAAAGAAGACTACTACTAAAAAACAGACTCCTGTGGCAAGAGCTACGCAGGCTGAGCCCGTAGCACCCCCACCGGTCGACACCGTAGTAGTGCCCGCAATGCCTGATAGTGTGCCCATCCCTGTTATAAAGAAGTCATTGAGAAATGATAATGCGATAGAGCGCAACCTGGTTAGAGACAGAGTGCCTCTGGCGTATGAAAATATCCGGGAGGATGATGCGGTATATCGCCAGAAGGTGTGGAGGGACATAGATACCCGTGAAAAGATTAATCTGCCATTCAGATATCAGGCTGATGAGGATGCAGGTAACCAACGCTTCATTGCTATCCTGCTAAAGGCGGTGCAGGATGGGCCGGACAATGGTGGTGTGACTGCTTTCAGTGCAGTAGATGATCGCTTTACCACACCAATGACCAGAGCCGAGGTAGCTAAGCAGATTTTGGGCGAACCGGTTACTGTGCCTATCTATGACGAGGATAATAATATTGTAGAGTATAAAACGACTATGCCGGAAGTTAACCTCGATTCTTTCTATAAGTTTAGGATTAAGGAAGAAGTAATCTTTGATAAGGAAAGCAGCAGGCTTTTCTGGAGAATATTGGGTATAGCTCCTCTAAAAAGGATGATCACTTCTACAGGGATTGATCTTGGTGAGTCAGAGATGTTCTGGGTTTATTATCCTGACATCCGGGCTACTTTTGCCAGATATGAAGTGTATAATGGAAAGAACTATGGTGCAAGGATGAGTTGGGAGGAATTGTTTGAAAGCCGTATGTTTCATGGCAGAATAGTGAAGAGCACAATTGATAATCCATTCAACCAGTATATCAGTCAGATGCAGGGATTCAATGGAAAGAACATCCTTCAATTACTTGAAAGTGAAAATATCAAGGATAAAATATTTAACTACGAACAAAATCTTTGGCAATACTAATCTGTTAGCGAAGAGACTGGCTACCAGGTGTAGCTGCGAAGAAATAAGGCACGATTTCCGAATCGTGCCTTATTTCTTTATAGGAAAAGTAGTCGTGGTCAAATATTAAAACCACGCTTCGCGCTACTGTTTAAAGACTTCTCTTGCTATTACCAGCTTTTGGATTTCACTGGTTCCTTCACCGATAGTACATAGCTTGCTGTCGCGATAAAATTTTTCAACCGGAAAATCTTTGGTGTAGCCATAACCGCCAAAAATCTGCACGGCATCGGTAGCTACTTTTACTGCCACCTCACTTGCAAAGTATTTTGCAATGGCTGAGGCCTGCGTGACATTTTCGTTTCTTGACTTGATATCACAGGCATGGTCTATCAATAATTCAGCGGCCTTGATTTCAGTAGCCATGTCGGCAAGCTTGAAGCTGATACCTTGAAATTCGGCAATTGGTTTTCCGAATTGATGCCTTTCCTTAGCGTAGTTCACAGATGCAGTGAACGCTCCCTTTGCAATTCCAAGGGAAAGTGCGGCGATAGATATCCGCCCTCCGTCCAACACTTTCATTGCCTGTATAAACCCTTCTCCCACTTCTCCCAGTCTGGCAGAGTCGGGCACCCGGCAATCTTCAAAAATCATTTCGGCTGTTTCGCTGGCCCGCATTCCAAGTTTATTTTCTTTCTTGCCGCTTTTAAATCCGGCCGTTCCCCTGGGCACAATGAAGGCTGTGGAATTGTTACGTGTGTGAGGAGCTCCTGTTCTGCACATTACCACGGCCACATCACCCGTTTTGCCATGTGTAATCCATGTCTTTGTTCCATTTATTACCCAGTCGTCACCATCCCGAACAGCCACACATTGCATGTTCCCTGCATCACTTCCGGTACCCGGTTCTGTAAGTCCCCATGCGCCTATGTATTCAGCAGATGCCAGTTTGGGTAGATAGGTTTCTTTTTGAACTTCGTTGCCAAAGCTGAGGATATGGCCTGTGCACAAAGAGTTGTGTGCGGCAAGCGACAATCCGATGGAACCATCTACCTGAGCGATTTCCTGGATGATTGCACTGTACTCAAAATAGCTGAGTCCCGAGCCACCATATTTTTCAGGAACCAATACGCCCATGAGGCCGAGTTTCCCCATTTCTTTAAAAACCTGTACAGGAAACTCCTGCCGTTCGTCCCACTCCATAATGTGAGGGCGAATTTTTTTCTCTGCAAACTCTTTTGCCGTAGCTGCTACCTGCTTTGTAATTTCATTTACCGAAAAGTCCATATCACTGAATCATTAAGGGGTGCAATTTACTTGATTCGCTACGCAATTCAAAAGAGAGAGGCGCACTGGGGAGAATTATTCTACCGAGAGGTAGGGGAATATTTTCTTATAAAGGTTTTCATCAATGGAATGTAATTTTCTGAGATCCTGGATACTTTTGAAATTCCCGTGTTGGTTTCGATATTGGATAATGGTATTAGCAATAGTGTAACCGAGATAAGGATGGGCCCTGAGCTCATCGATAGTAATAGTATTCAGATTCATCTTCCTGACTGTATAAGGAGAGAGTTGGAGGTAAGGTCTTATTTTTTGAAATACGGAATCAGGCAAAGGCCATACCTCCGCCACCTGATTAATGCTTACGAATCCGCCTAATTTTTCACGATAGTTTATGATACGTGCTGACATCTTGCTTGCAATACCGGGGAAGGTCTGGAAAGCGGTGGTATCTGCCAGATTGATATCTACATTGCGATACTCTTTGCGTGCGTAACTGCTGCCCGAGACAGCAGGCCTGTTTGGGGGTGGATTGTCATTGTGTGGTGGTACATTATTTATTTTCGGAGCAGCAGCAGCGATCGGCGGAGTGTTGTGGATTTCTTTTTCTTCAGACGGAATACGGATATAAGGCATCAGCCTGTCTGCTACGTCTGCCGGAAGTGTATATATTTTCTTAAGGTCTTCGGGCTTTTTGAATCTGCCTCCCTTCGAGAGGTATTTCCTGATCGTCTGTGCAGTCTTTTCTCTTACTCCCAACGCGATCCATTGTTCGATGGTTGCTGTATTGGGGTCAAAGTAAAACAGGCGATATTCTGTTTCCGGATGCACATCTCTCGCTTTGAAAACGGAGTTGTTGTTTGTGTCTTTGGGAGCAGATGTTGCTTTGTCGAGGGATTGTGCAAATTTCACGATCTCGTCGTTTGTGTGTAATGGTCTTTGCTTCACCAGGGAAGGGAAAATCCGGGGGATTATTAAGATGATGAAAATAATTGTGAGCAAGGTCAATACACCAATCCTGTCCTTTTTAGTGAAAGTGAGATAGTCCTGAATAAATTTCTTCCACATACCGGCATGATATTATTGAATGGGCAAAACGAACAATAACCGGAGCACACATATTAAAGATAGATAAAAAATCAGGTTTGTGGGTTATCGTGGCTGGTTAATAGCTTGAGGTGCTGCAGAAGCACGAAGGGCTTGAATTTGAATAGCCCCTGGCGAATCCGCTAGCTATTAATGTTTTAATCCTCGGGGTTAAAGAAGACTTTTCACTTACCGGCACTTCAAATTATTAATTAGCCGTTATCCCGTATCCCTAATTGTTTGAAATGTTTTTTATTAGCGCGAGGCCTCCTGCCAGATTCCAAGTAATCTTCTCAGGACTATGATTTCACCTGCGTGATAGCTATTATGGCGTGCTGCTTTAAGCGCTATGTCTATAATTGACAGACCGTTTGTGTGGGCCAGGGGCTGAGCAATCAAGGTTCCTTTTTGTAAAATTAAGTTAGCAAGTGAAGCGCTGTCTTCGTGAATCATTTTCACACATTGGTTCCATTCTTCTTCGGTAGGACTGTTTCTTTGCGGCCAGAACTGGTCGGGCCATATCGGTGCTTTAAATGTAGCCTCTCTGGCAGTATTCAGGTAAGTATTCTGGGCAATCCTCAGGTGAGATGCCAGTTCCCAGATACTGTATGGGAGGCCTGCCGGGCGGATACTGACTTTTTCAAAGGGAATACCTTCAAATACCCTTTCGAAGGATAAGACCGGATTTGCACCGTTTAGTGATGAGGCTAATTGGGTTGCAAATGTATTTGCGTTGTCCATTGTAGATTTTTTTATTTTGTGATAGATACCGAATCTGCTGTGGGCAAGCAACAAATATTATGCGAAACTCAGGTTGACAATTAGAATTTATATTATTTCCAGATACCTAATATTCTTCTGAGTGCAATTATTTCCCCTGTATGGTAGCTGTTATGATCGGCCAGCACGAGCGCTTCCCGAAACAGGGACTGGCCTGTTCCGTATGGGAATGGAGTAAAGAGATTCTTATCCGCCTCCTGTAGCAATGAAATCATTTCTTCCCTATCTGAATGAATTTTTTGAATACACTGTTTCCATTGTTTTTCAGAGGTTGCTTTTTTATCAGGCCAGTAACCTGAAGGCCATTCAGGTGATTTGTGATGTGGACTTTTACAAAACTCCACAATATCCCATTGTGCAATTCTCAGATGTGTTGCCAGATCCCAAATAGTATAAGGGACGTTATTTACGGCTGTATTTATTTTACTGAAGGGAATACCTGCAAGTGCATCATCGGTGGAGATGTGTGCATTGCCCTTTCTCAGGAGTTGAATCAACTCGTCGATTAAGAAGCCTTCTTGTTTCATAAAATAGGTTTTAGAGAGTAGATGCAATTTTCTTTCCAGAAAATATTTATGAAGCGGAGTTGTGAGGGTAGGCCGACAGGGAGGAAGCTGCTCTATCGTGTAGCTACGATTTTTTGAGATAATTTAGCGAAAGCCACTTCACAAAGCCCGGGTGTTTGCAGTCGTCAGTAATGAATGTAACCGGTAAAGAAGGAATTGAAAGGGAGCGTGTAATTAGTATAGAAAAGATTTCAGGCTAATGATCTTATTTGGGCAGGTTGACGTTCTTCCGGGATGCGAGTTAGACTACTATATAACCGACCGCTGCAAAGCCCAATCCTATCAGGCTGAAAATATAGAAGGAGATATAAACCTGGCGTGGCTTTCCCATTAATAATAGAACGGTATTCCGGATGGCAATCACTGCTACTGCAACGAGGCTTATTGATATTTTTTTCTTCATTGAGAATACGCTGGTGAGAGAGGGGGGGGGACAATTTTCTTATGTTGTTTAAAGCGATAGAAATGCGGCTAAAGCCTTAGGAGTGTGCCTTCGTTTCGGTTGGCTAAAGCCAACGGTAAAGGGAATTTGGCACTTTACTTTTTCCCACTCAGAATCAGAGTTCTCAAATTGAGTGTTGTCTGAACCTACTTCGTCTGCCCGCCTTGCCTGAAATAATTTTGTGGATAGAGTTCTTTAAGGAACTGTTATTAACGGTGGCTTCAGCCAGCGGAATAAAGGGGTAACGGGTTACGGCTTTAGCCACATTGCCCATACGCTCGAAACTAAAAAAGGTGAGCTGGAAGTATGTGTCTGTTGCCTGCGTGACTACCTCAGCTGAGGAGGGCTGGAAATTATTTTGTCAACACTTGAACGGCTAGAGGGATAACTGTGTAATTGAAGAATAATTATCGTATCCGGGATTGGCTCTATTCATAGCCTTCCGGTTCATTGACAAAACTTTCTTCGTAGTCTTTTCTGCTCAATACCATGTCATACAGACCCACATCTTCGCCTTCATGTTTATTCACGCCAACATAAACCAAACTGGAATCTTCATACCGCTTGAATTTATAGACTGCATCATTCATCAGCGCAGAGTTGAAAACACCAAGGCTGACCAACAATTCAAAATCACGTACAGTCAGACCTGTTACTTTTTTGAATAAACCGGGTTCCAATTTTGTGATTACATCTTTCAGGCTTCGTTCACGGTAATCCGTGAGATACATAAACACCGGAATACGGGTGGGGTAAATACCTCATCATTGCTCAGGTTGGCTAAGCAGGAAAGCACATCAGGGTTGTATTGTATGGTCTGAGTCATGGAGCAGTTTTTCTAATTCGTGAGCCAATTCTTTTTCATCGGGTGTTTCATTTCACGCACACTCCAGTGTTCCTTTTCGCATTGGCGGGTGTAGAAGCTGATTTCAAGGTCGTTTTCTGTTTTTAGTATTTCAACATAATGGCTCCAGCTCAATTGGTGAGACAGTGTTTCACTTTTTGGGAAGGCTAAATAAAACTTCCGGATATAAATAAGATTGGAGCGGCTGAAACCTTTGCCGTAAGCCAGCGTAAGGTCCTTGGACAGATTATCTAAGAGTTCGGTTCCATAAGTAGCCTTACTACTTCCCTGTTGTTCAAATTCCACAATGTGCCTCCCGATATGCCAATAAGTATTGACCAATATCGTATTGACCGAATAGGCAGCCTTCGCCCCGGCCTGCTTCAGCAATTCACCGATATCTTTTACCAAAGTATTATATGAAGCAGGTTTATTCATCTTCACCTAATTTAAGGTAATCTACCGGTGTGTATTGTTTTATGGATTTGTCAAAGAATTGAGGCTCGTCATTTTCATCAAAAAGCCTGAGTTGATAGGAACCTTTGGCTAAGGATTCAAATACCCAGTCTTTCCGCTGTATTTTTTTTCCGATAGGTGTCCATTCCGAAAAGATGATGGGCTTGTCCGTATTGGGAATACAATAATTGGTGGCATCGCCATTAATGATGTTTTTGCCAAGGAGAAAGAGCACACTTCGCCTGCATTTCGGTTTGCACCTGCTTTTAAAGTGGGCTGTATATCGGTCATCAAAAATTGTAAACAACCGCTGTCTGCATTCCTCTGCATTATCTTCTAAAATATCTACCCCGTAAATACTGGAAACGGCTACAATGGCGTACTGCTCCCACTCTGTCTGACTTTTAGTATAACGGCTGTCAACGGTATTCAATTTCCTTCTCAGCACTTCTGCCAGAAAATTGCCATTGCCACATGCGGGTTCTAAGAAACGGGAATCAATGCGTTCCGTCTCCTGCTTTACCAGATCCAGCATGGCATTCACCTCGCGTTCATTGGTGAAGACTTCACCATGGTCTGCAACGCGTTTTTTCGATTTTACCTGAGTTTCTTTAGTTCCTTCCACTATTGCAAGTTCAGACTATTTTTTCAAAAGTGGTAGCTGAGTAAATGGGTTTATAAGTGTGTACAAGAAGATTTAT